>JACQBC010000035.1 GCA_016194635.1 Gammaproteobacteria bacterium
ATTACGCTACTCTGATCGTTACGGATTAAGACCTTGCGTTCCTCCTTCAGCAGCGCTTTGTGCCGAGGGATGCAATGGTGTTGGTAAACTTGTCGAAGTGTGTACTGAAGATAATTGGGGTTTTACATACTTCATGGTATGCAAATGCAAGGAACTCACACCTTGCCAGGGTAGAAAACTTCCATTCGACGACCAGGACCGTTTAAATGAGATCAGTAAAACACTAGATCGTATCGAATCGAATGGGCCTTACCCCTATAGACAAGATGGAAGTGTTTTCAGAAATGCAGAAGGGAAGCTGCCAAATGGTGATTATCGTGAATACACAGTAGATACTCCAGGTGTCGGCAATCGCGGTGCTCGACGGATCGTTCAAGATATTAACAGTGGAAGAACATACTATACCGATGATCATTACCAGAATTTTATACAAATTAATCCAATAAGACACTAGACACATGCTAAGCCTTTCTGAACTTAACAAGTCATCATTTGTTGCAGTCCACTTTATATTATCGAGTGACTTAGGTGCTGACTTATTTAGTAAACACGAATTGAAGGTGATTGAAACCTCAATTGGTGAGGTAACAAGTGACAAGGAATTATTTTCCGTAATATCCACAGCCATGAAATTCCCAGATTATTTTGGAAACAACTGGGATGCTCTTGATGAATGCTTGGCCGATCTTGATTGGTTACCTGCTCATGGATATATATTGATACTTCGAGATGCAGCGAAGGCGTGGGCCATTAACCCGCATGTATTAGGTAGATTTGTTACAACTTGGTTAGGTGCTGTTAAACATTGGAGTGAGAATAAAAAACCTTTCCACTTGGTATTTATAATGTAGCACCACCGGATCAAAGGTGTCGAGTTACTTGAACATTCAAAACTTTGAAAATGAACCGGATAAAACCAAGTTAAGTCAGGCATACGATCAATTGTACACAGCGCCTGCACTTGCGATTTCTACATTACTGGATTTGACAAAAAGAGGTTCGAGATACAGTATGCTTTACTTTGGATGGGCTCATGAAAAAGGTTATGGCGTAAACGTAAATTGGCAAGAAGCCGTGGTGTGGTATCAGCGGGCAATAGATAATAAGCTGAACTTAGGGTTTTATTATCTGGGTCATCTATATTTAAAACAAAAAGAATATTCAAAAGCACTTGAAATATTTACCCGTGGCGCTGAATTACATTACTCACCAGCCATCTATTGTTTAGCAGAAATGTATAACGATGGTACCGGTGTTGAGAGACAAACCGATAAGGCGCGATCACTATTTGAGCAAGCCATAAAATTAGGACACGTATTTGCAAAACGCAGGCTTGCTACACTTCTAATGTCAGGACGGTACGGATTCATCAACCGTTTTAGGGGTTACCGTTTAGTATTCAGTGCGATAATAGATGCAATTAAGCTAAGTTTTCGTGATTCATCAAGCGAGCGTCTGCTTGCGTAACCTAAGGGATCAATATGGGAATACCTCAGGGCCAGGTTACCCGACCATTATGCCTATCAACACCTTAAACCAACGCATGCGCAAAATCCTCAACGGTGTTACCACCCCCTACGTCTACGGCGTGGGAGGGGAGTTGTTGATCCAACGGGGCGTACTGCTATTAACAGGGCTCGAACGGAATTAAAAGCAGAAAATCGTTTTCAGTACGACGACCGCCTCCGGGAAATGTTTTCCCGGGCAGTATTTCGATGCGGAGTCGGGGCTGCATTACAATTACCATCGGTATTACGACCCGCAGACGGGGCGGTATATCACCAGTGATCCGATTGGACTGGAAGGTGGACTGAATACGTACGGGTATGTCGGGGGGAATCCTGTTGGAAATACAGATCCAGAAGGGTTAGCAACATCTGTTGACGCGTATTGCGTTCGTAATCCAGTTGGATGTGCAGAATTGATGAGGGAACTGCGTATACCAAATGCAATGCCAATGGTAACCCCTAATGAAGACGCTGCAGATGATGCTAGTGATGTAGCAGATAAGAGTCGTGAAAGGAAAGCATATAAGCGGAGGTGCACTGAGTCACCTCCCACAGGTTTATCACCTTGTGAAGAAGCAAAATGGAAATTACAGAGAAATAAAGATTGTAAACAAATGCGGACGAATTTTGGCAATAAATGGTATGGCGATAACGAAGCAAATCATCAGGCTGAAATTAGGAATCTGGATAAATCTATAAAAGATTTAGAAGAATTTCTTAGAATGAACTGCGGACAGAGCTGTTTATGATGCCAATAGAAAACGAAACGGTAGAAAGTATTTTAACTCGTTATAGTGAGTTGCCTGAGTTTGTTGGTCTTGATCTTAAAAACATTAATTTATGCGGTAACTTTGGCAATACTCCAATGCATGTGGCTGTAATGAGAGGTGAAATGTCAGAAATTGTTGCACTTGTAGACTCTGGGGCAGATTTAAACATTAAAGGTGAATATGGCTATACACCATTGCACGAAGCTGTTGAACAGAATAGAACTGACTTAGTAAAGTTCTTACTAGAAAGAGGAGCTTCTGTTCTAATAAAAAACACGGATGGATTAACGCCATTTGAAATGGCAGAGAAATTGCAATACGATGAGATCGTAAAAGCCTTTGGCCAGCACGCGTAGGTTGGAGTGCCTGCAATAAGCTCCAACACTACTTTGCGAGCGATCACCCCAGAATAACCCGCAGCGCGTGGCGCAGGGATTGTTGATCAGTACTGGTGAGTGCCCCCATCCCTTTGACCACGAGATTTTTTTCGATGGTGGTGATGACGGGTTTGATCGCGGAGGGTTTGAGCAAGCCAGCGGCTTGCCACTGACTGACGATGACATCTCCGACATGGGGGGTGGGAGGCACCACACTGGTGATGGCCATGATGATCAGATCATGGCCGTTGTGCGTTGTAGGCGGGAGAGCTGATGACCACGGCGGGGCGTTTTTTACTGGCGGACTGATCCGTAAACGGAAACGGTACCAGCACCACATCGCCGAATTCACAGCGTGTCATAGACGGCATCGTCCGGGTTATCCCATATCTGTTTGAAGCTGGGCTCTGCGGCCCGCGTCGCCGCCTGGGTGAGAGGGCGATCCTGATCTTTGTAGCGCAGGAAATCCACAAAGTCTTCTACTTCGGCCAATTGCGGCGGCGGCAACTGGCCGAGCTTGTCCAGCAAGCTGCGCAGCTGATCGGAACTCTTGGCCATGATGTCTCCTTTAGCCGTTGGCCTTGCGTTTTAACTGCTCATTCTCGATAAACGTATCCAGCAACTGCATCACGCGGCGTTTTTCCTTGGTGCCCATTTTTTCAATCTGCTGCAAGCGGCGTTGCAGGCGCGTGTCGGGCTGGCGTGATTTTTTCACGGGTTTAATCCCCAGTAATTCATCCGCGCTAATGCCCAGCGCCCTGGCCATGCGCGGAATGAGATTGGCCGGGGGATGCTCGGCATGGCTTTCGTAATAGGAAATCATGCGCTGGGTCACGCCCAATTCATTGGCCAGCTCCACCTGGGTAAACCCGGCGGCCTTGCGCAGTGCGGTGAGGCGCTCGCCAAAGTCGGTGGCATGGCCGGATATCTTGCGGGGCATCGACGCTGTACCTGTGTGAGGTGCCTGCGCGGTAGTGTAAGTCGGGTTTGTCATGGGCCGGTACGGGTGGCTCGACGGATATACATCCATTGTATAAGCTTTTGAACACTAAATACAGTATACATCGGGTGCATAACCTTCTTGACAGGTTTTTACCCCAGGACAAAACTCATGGCGCGGATACCCGATGCGACCCTCAACCACCCAAGGCCACAGTGTCCCTGGCGCGCGTGGTGGAAGCGGCCGGGATTGCCTTAACGCCGCACGGCAAAGACCTCCTCGGGTTATGTCCGTTTCATGCTGATCACGATCCGTCGCTCGTCATCACCCCGAGTAAAAATCTGTGGCACTGCCTGGGCGCGTGCCAGCGCGGCGGCAGTGTGATCGATTGGGTGATGTTGATCGAAGCCGTGTCGTTTCAGCACGCGGTGGAATTATTGTTGAGTGACTATGCGCCTGCCGCGTTGCACGCCCCCGTCGCCGGTGCGCTGCCTCCCGGCGCACCGGCACCGTGCATCCCTTAGCAATGGCTCCCGGCATTGCTCTTGTATGTTTATCCTCAGGAGATTTTCTATTATTGTAGTCAATGAGAGTCAATCTCTGAGGATGTGATAGACCGGATTGCTCTGGGTTTTAAAGACCGTGAGTGTGAAGCGCCGATCGATGCGCTGACGTTTTGGTGCGCGGGTTACGGAAGAAGCGTTACCGGTCGAAGCACTTGGCGTGGTAGAAGAAGACATCACACCTCCCGTAGAGGTGCCACCACCACCTATTCCTTATCCAAAGTGCGACTGCTTCTGGGCAAAGCAATCTGGGGTAGCAAAACCTAACGAAATCCTGCCATTGTGGATTCCTATTGAACCTTTCGTGAATTAGGCAGCATGACTCATATGCGTTATAAAAATGATGGTACAGAAATAACCCTCGGTGACAGCGTATTGGTCGAGGGGAATGTTCATGGCATCGTTGTGTGTAACGTTGACACGTGGCAGTGCCTTGAGGGTTATGAGAGCTGGCTTACAAGAGAAGAACTTGTTGGTGGTGGGAAGTTATCAAGTGGCGTAATGATTAAGACAGATGAGCTTGGCTTTTTATATTACGCAGAAAACGACGAGGATATCCTGAAGTTTGAGAAATAAAGATAAAGACCTATTTCGTTAACTCGCTGTTTTTGATCAGCTTTTCGTGGGGATACCACAGGGCCAGGTTACTCGACCATTATGCCTATCAACGCCTTAAACCAACGCATGCACAAAACCCTCAAATGAATTGGTCTATTACAATGGTGAGTCCTCCAGATCGAGAGAAATTGGTGGCAAAAATTCTATGGTGAGGAGCAAGTTGCAGAGTTAAACCAGGAAAAGGCAGGAACCAATCACCCAAGGCCACAAAATCACGCGAGCTTTATCATTGTCTTGTGATATGTCATTGTATGGGGCTGATGACACGTTGGATGTTTTCCCCCTTATGCCGCACCGCCCTCGCAAACGTTTTGGCCAGCATTTTCTCCACGACCCGCAGATCATCAGCCGCATCATCGAAGGCATCGCGCCCCAGCCCCAGCAGCGCCTGGTGGAAATCGGCCCGGGCCAGGGGGCCTTGACCTTTCCCCTGCTGCAGCGGGTTGCGCACTTAGACGTGGTGGAGATCGATCGCGATTTAATTGCGTACCTGCGACAACAGGCCCCCGAGCAACTCACGCTACATGCCGCGGATGCCTTACGTTTTGAGTTTTGCGGTTTATGCCATTCCCCGCAAGAACGGCTGCGGCTGATCGGTAATCTACCCTACAACATCTCCACGCCGTTGCTGTTTCATTTACTCACCCAGAAAACCTGTATCGACGACATGCACTTTATGCTGCAAAAAGAAGTGGTGGATCGGATGCTGGCGCCACCGGGCAGTAAAACCTACGGACGGTTGAGCGTCATGGTGCAATACCACTGCGCCTTAACCCCGTTGTTCGATATCGGCCCCGGCGCGTTTAATCCCCCGCCCAAGGTATATTCCAGTGTGGTACGGCTCGTGCCCCACCCCCGGCCACCGGTAAACTGCGATCCAAACAATCTGCAAACCGTGGTCACCCATGCCTTTTCGCAACGTCGCAAAACCCTGCGCAATGCGCTGCGACGATGGTTCAGCCCAGAACAGATCCAAGCCTTGGGAATTGACCCGGGACTGCGCCCCGAGATGTTGGGGCTGGTGGAGTTTGCGGCGCTGGCCAATACCCTGCCCGTGAGTACGGCTTAAGCCATGACGTTGTAACAAAATTGCGCTGCGCCCCTCAACACCCTCGGGCGTAGACCGCTAATCCCCGTATCACACAACACGCGTTTTTTACGTTTGGGCCATGAACATACCCCCTTCTCAGGCGCTGCTGCTGTTCCGGGTAGGTCCGATCCGGTGCTGCGCCTCCGCGGCTGCGGTGGTGACTATCCTCCCGTCACCGCCGGTAACACGGCTACCTGGCAGCAACACCCCGGGTATTTTTACCCACGCGGGCCGCCTCGTGATCACCCGCGATCTGTCCTGCTTGTTTGGTATCACCGAGTCTTCGGCATCCGCCGCTCAACGTGTGATTGTGACGCGTTTGCCCCCTGGGCAGGTAGGATTTTTTGTCGATGAGATCATCGAAGTCCGGGAGATGCCCCGCACGGGGTTCAGTCCACTGCCTGCGCTGATTCCGCGCGAGATATTCAATCAGCTCCTGGTGCTTAACCATCAGCTGTATTTACATACGGACTTTGAGCGGCTCGCCGCGTTGCGCGGCCAGGGATATTTACGCCGCTATCTGCGACAACTCCACGCGCAAACCCCCGCCGTGACGGCCACCGTACCCGCAGCCACGACACCGGTGCGTAGCGCTTTGTCTACCAGCACGGTTTCAGCCCCGTTAGCCCCACCTCCCCCGGCCGCTAGCGTCGCTGCAACTCAAAAACCCGCCTCGCCACTAACGCCGCTGCCGGCGGCCGCGCCGCGCCGCGCGGCGACCTCGTCCATTCCCCGCGACAAACCCGCTCCTTCGCCTCGCACCCCACCGAGCGCGATCACACCCTCACCGCCACGGCGCGCAACGGCACCGCGGCCGCCAGCGCTTTGCAACCCTTTGCAAATGACCACCCCGGCAAGCACTCCGGCGGTACGCGCTAAAAAGGGAGGCCGTCTGTTGAGCATTGCCGTCTCCCTGGCAACCGCACTGTGCCTCGGTGTATGGTGGTATGACGATGGCCCGGCCGTATCACGGCCATTCGCATTGAACCTTACAAACCCCACCACCGATCCACTAGTGACCGAAGACACCTCTGCGCGATTAACCCTCGGCCCAAGTCCGCAACCCGTGCTGCCCGGCATGCCGGATCCCTCTGCCGGGGGCTATCAAGCCGCGATCAGCCCTGACAACCATGGGATTACCATCGTGTTAAACAGCCCCAGAGAAGATCCTGTGTTTATGCAGAATCACCCCGTCCCCGGCCCCACTGAAATTCAACACCTGGTGGTGAAGGGGGACACCTTGTGGCAGATTGCACGCCAGTACGTGAATAACCCCTACCGTTACCCGGAGCTTGCGCGTCTGTCGCAGATTAAAAATCCCGATTTGATCTACCCCGGTGACCGGGTGCGCATTATCAAAAACCCCTCGCCCTAAGGCCGGAGGTGTACACTGCGGGCCGGTATTTATCTGGATTAACGGTTTATGGTGTATTGCGGGGAACTTGGCATTCAGCGGTTACAAACCTTAGTAGCTCCGTATGGGCTTACGGTGGTGGAAGTAATAGCCGTCGACCTTATCCCCGGCAGTTTTTGGGGTGAATCCGAAGCCGGATTGGTCACCGATAGGTTGTATGTGCGGGCCGATACGCCGGTGCATTCCGCCTTGCACGAGGCCTGCCATTACATTTGTATGGACAAGGCTCGCCGTCAGGGTTTGCACACCAATGCCGGGGGAAACTATGCCGAGGAAGACGCTGTTTGTTATTTACAGGTGGTACTCGCAGGATGGATGCCACCCCTAAACCCCATCCAGCTGCTGGCCGATATGGATAGCTGGGGTTACAGTTTCCGGCTCGGCTCGGCCCGATCCTGGTTTGAACAGGACGCCATGGACGCCCGCCAATGGCTGCTGGATAAAGGACTGATCGCTCCTGACGGCCAACCTCGCTGGCAGTTACGAACCGATGACGCATAGGACACACGATATGAGCTTCGATAGCATCCACAATTATTATGAACAACTGGTGTTTCACCGCCTCAACGAAATGGTGGCCGCAGAATTCATCGAATCCGAAGCGGAATTCCTCTGCGACGTGGCCTGTGTGGCCTTGAATCACTTGCCTGCGCGTTATGTCCGTCATGAGGTAGACATGGTGTTTTACATGACCCCTGACGAGCGGGAACGGATCGACCGCGAGGTACGCAATGCGGTTAGCCTGGCGGTGGATTACGTATTGAATCACCGCCGCTTGCCCACCCCGGCCTCGGCCCGCTCTCGCTGATCACACGCTGGTGTCACCCCTGCAATACGGGGCATTTATCCGCAGGGGTCTGGGGTAGTACAATAACCCCATGAAAACCTTGAGTCGTTACTTAGCCACCGTCTCCGTCGAATCGGCCTATCTGCCCGAGGAGTCCGATCCCGATAACCGTCGTTATGCTTTTTCATATACGGTCACGATCCGCAATGAAGGCCAAGTGCCCGCGAAATTGCTCTCGCGGCATTGGATCATCACCGATGCCGATGGCAAGGTGAACGAGGTCCGTGGGCTAGGGGTAGTGGGTGAACAACCGCATCTTAAACCGGGCGAGGGATTCCGCTATACCAGTGGCACGGTGTTGGATACGCCGGTGGGCAGTATGCACGGCAGCTACCAAATGATCGCCGATGATGGTAATGAGTTTGAAGCCAACATCGCGCCGTTTACTTTATCGATGCCGCGTATCTTGCATTAACAGATCAAAAAAACCACTCCATCGTCTAGGCGCGATGAGTGGGTGGTTGCTGGGTAGACGGCTGCGGGGGACTCGCTGTAAATACATCCATGTACGCTCGGGGGCGACATCCCTGCCGCCCACGGTCCCCCGCAGCCGTCTACCCAGCAACCGCCAACGGCATACAGGGTGGTGTTTGAGCTTAAAAACAGCGCATGAAACCAATGTTAGCGCTTCACCCTTCCCTTGGTTTCGTGGTTTTTATATTATTACCTCATGATAAGTTTGTTGTAAGGTGGCAATGCCCGCCCCCGCTGTAAAACAGTGGTTTGGCTTAATAACAGAGAATTAGCAATGTTCGTGGTTACCCGATGAACCGGTGTGGATGCGGCCATCGAGCGTACACGAGGCCAGGGATGGGCGAGGTAGACAACGTCGGGAACAAGTTGTCGAGGGAAGCATTTACGGCGAGTCATCCACACCGGTTCATCGGGTAACCACGAACATCACCCTGATTGACACCGCAAGTATTCAGTGCGATTGTCTAGCCCATGTCATTGCGTCAGAGAAAAAAACACGCCCCGGGTAATGATCAGTAATGGCCACCTATGTGATCGGTGATGTGCAAGGGTGTTATGCCGCGCTGCAGGCCCTGTTACACACATTAAACTTCAACACCAACCAAGATCAATTATGGTTCGTCGGTGATTTAGTCAATCGCGGTCCGGACTCGTTGGGGGTGCTGCGTTTTGTAAAACAACTGGGCGAACAGGCCATCACCGTGTTAGGCAATCATGATCTGCATTTGCTTGCCATCGCCAACGGCTTGCACCGCGATAAAGCCCACGATTTAGCTGCTATTTTAACTGCCCCCGATCGGGACCTGTTACTGGATTGGTTACGCCACCGGCCCTTTTTACATCAGAATACCCACCTCGGCTACACCTTGATCCACGCGGGACTGCCCCCGCAGTGGACGATTAACCAAGCACAACACTATGCGGATGAACTGCAAAGCGTATTACGTGGCGCGGATTATCCGTCGTTGTTAGCGAATATGTACGGCGATGAACCGCAACAATGGTCGGATGACTTACAGGGTTGGGAGCGGTTGCGATTTATCTGTAATTGTTTTACGCGCCTGCGTTATTGCACCGCGGCGGGACGGGTGGCCTTGCATCTGAAAGGTCCCCCGGGCAGTCAACCCAGGGACTATACTCCGTGGTATGAAATCACACCCTCTCGTCCACGCCAGGGCAACATCGTGTTCGGTCATTGGTCAACTTTAGGGATCCACCGCGGAAAGAATGTTTATGCCCTCGATAGTGGCTGCGTCTGGGGTGGGCAGCTCAGCGCACTGCGGATCGATGTGACCCCTCCGCGCTTATTTCAGGTTGACTGTCCCGCCGGCAAACATCCCGGAGCACCAGAGTGAACAATGCGCGCTACCGTGATTCCTCTCCTTGGGGAGCGGGTAGGATGGGGGGGTTAGGAAAAGGTCATGTGGCATAGAGATAGAGGAGAACGTTCATGACAGAACTTGGCCATGTGGTGTTATATGTTCGCGATTTAAATCACTCGTTGCGCTTTTATACCGACGCGGTAGGCTTATCGTTAAAGGGAAAAATATTCGGCGATCGCGCGGCGGTGTTATCCGGCGGCAGTACCCACCATGAATTATTGTTAATCGAAATGGGCAATGCCCCGGGTCCCTTGCAAGGGCGTCGCCTGGGTTTGTATCACGTCGGTTGGAAGATCGGAAATTCGTTGGCGGAATTAAAAACTCTGTATCAGCATATCCAGGCCAGCGGTTATGATATCGATGGCCTGGCTGATCATACCGTCAGCCAGAGTTTGTATTTACGTGATCCTGACGGCAATGAAGTGGAGTTGTTTGTTGATGATCCACGGGTGGATTGGGCGAACGAAACCCAGTGGATGGAAGCGCCGGTGAAACCATTGCAGTGGTAGGAGCGGGTTATTGATCACCGTTCTCGCCCTGTGCGGTGACCGTCGGCCGCAGGGATGCGGCCGTCGAGCACGACAGGGATGTCGGTTTTGCGCGTCACCGCACAGGGCGAGAACGGTGATCAATAACCCGCTGCAACACCACAAAGCGCATTGCATACGCATTCTTTTCATCAGCAGGATGTTCGGCGTGCTGGATCGGTTCCCATTCACTGCGCGCGAACTCGGGGAACCAAGCATCTCCTGCTAGTTTGGCCTTTACATAGGTGAGATATAACCGATCCGCGCGGGGTAACAGCTGTTGGTAAAGATTTTCACCCCCGATCACCATCACTTCCGGGGCATCGCCCGCCAAGATCAGCGCCGCGTCGATGTCATGCGCCACATAGGCAAGGGCCACATGATAATTGGCGTCACGGGTAATGATGATGTTACGTCGATCCGGCAGGGGTTTGCCGCCAAACGACTCAAAGGTTTTACGCCCCATCAGAATTGGTTTACCCAAGGTATGTTGCCGGAACCATTTCATGTCGGCGGGTAATGTCCACGGCAGTCGATTTTGAATACCAATCACACGATCCTCGGCCATGGCGCTGATGAGCGATACTAGAATAATGCTGCCCCTTCTTTTAATTACACCGCCACCGGTGCCTTGATGTGAGGATGGCATTGGTAATTCAGCAATTCAAAATCATCAAAAACGAAACCAAAAATATCCGTGACCGCTGGATTAATTTTCATCCGCGGCAGTGGGTACGGCCGGCGGCTGAGTTGCTGGTCGGTTTGTTGCAAATGGTTGAGATATAAATGCGCATCCCCCAGGGTATGGACAAAATCCCCCGCTTGTAGCCCGGTGACCTGCGCCACCATCATGGTTAACAAGGCATACGATGCAATATTGAACGGCACGCCTAAAAAAATATCGGCGCTGCGTTGATACAACTGACAGGAGAGTTTGCCGTCGGCGACGTAGAATTGAAAAAACGCATGGCAGGGAGGCAAGGCCATCTGATCGATTTCACCGACATTCCAGGCGCTGACAATCAACCGACGCGAATCCGGCGTGGACTTGATCTGCGCGATCACCTCGCTGATTTGATCGATGTGGCGGCCATCCGCCGTCGACCAAGAACGCCATTGCGAACCATACACCGGGCCGAGGTCACCGTTATCATCCGCCCATTCATCCCAGATAGTAACCTGGTTATCACGTAAGTACTGCACATTGGTATTACCCCGCAGGAACCACAATAACTCATGAATGATCGACCGCAGATGGCATTTCTTGGTGGTCACCAGCGGAAAACCGGCTTGTAAATTAAACCGCATCTGATAACCGAACACGCTGAGCGTACCTGTACCGGTGCGATCCATCTTGCGGACCCCGTGATCACGGACGTGACGCATTAACTCCAGGTATTGCTGCATGGCTTAGCACCTCATTATGTTGCGGCTGCCGAAATATTCACGGCTATGACACGCTGTGAATACATCCCTCGACAGCTTAATGTTGTCTACCTCGACCTCCCTGGGCGCATGTACACTCGGTGGCGGCAGTCGCTCACCGCAGCATCGCTCCTGTCGCGACACGTACACCTCCCCGTGCATCGTCCCTGCCGCCGACGGTCACGGCTACGAGCATCCCGGTAACCCGCAGCTTGATCGCGGATTATATAGCAAACCCAAAGCGCAACCATCAGAAATGTCTTTAGGATCTGATAAAACCGATGCGCGCAAAAGATTGAGGTACAAAGTTAACCGCTGAGTTTATGCGAACACACCTTCTATAATCACTATTTGATTTTCTGTGAGAGATGAAGTCAGAGAACTTATTGATGTGACCGTTGGCGGCAGGGATGCCGCCACCGAGCGTACAGGGATGTATTTACAGCGGGTCACATCAATAAGTTCTCTGACTTCATCTCTCACAGAAAATCAAATATCAACTACGGCTGTTTTTTAGAATACGCCAACCACAACAACCCCAGCCCCACCAACAGCAACGGCACCGACAACAGAATCCCCATCGTCAGCCAATTCGTCCCGAGCAAATAATCAATACCCTTGTCTGGCACGCGTACGGTCTCCACCAAGCTGCGGAAACATGCGTAACCAATCGCAAACACCCCCGATACAGCCATGGTCGGACGGGGTTTACGTGCAAACCACCATAACACGCAAAACAACACAATCCCTTCCAAGCCCGCTTCGTATAACTGCGACGGATGACGCACCACGCCATCCTTGGCGCTGTCAAAAATCATCCCCCACGGCAAGGTGGTCGGGCCACCCCATAATTCGCCATTAATAAAATTGCCGATGCGGCCGAAAAACAATCCCGGCGGGGTCAACAAGGCCAATAGATCCACAACATTGAAATAGGTCTTGTGGTATTTACGCGCGAAAAACCACAGCGCCGTGAGCACACCCAACAAGCCGCCGTGAAATGACATGCCGCCTTTATTAAAGGCGATGATATGTTTGAACATCTCCCACAGGCTTGGCTCGGCGATCAAATTTTTGAAATCATAAAACAATAAATAACCGATGCGGCCGCCGAGGATCACACCCATCCCGACATAAAACACCAGGTCATCGACCTCGACGAGGGTCCACCCCGAATTGGCTTGCCGCGCGCGCCAACGTCCCAGCCACCAACCGACGAGAAAACCGGCCAGATACATCAAGCCATACCAATGGATAGGCCAACCAAAGACGCTAAACGCGACGGGATCGAATTTGACCAGATAGTGGCTTGACATCGTCCTATTCTAATCGGAAGTGGGTGATTTTTCTATTCACGAATCACGCGACAGATAAAACACTTCAAGTAATCGGTTTCCGGCATGGCGGGATGCACCGGGTGATCCGCCGCTTGATGCCCCTGGGCGATCACCTGTAGGCGTAGGGGTAAATGTTTGGCGGCTTGACGCACCTCGCCCAGCAGAACGGCAGCCTCGACGTGTTGCGAACAGGAGGCCGTGACCAGCAAACCCTGATGGGCTAATAATTGCAAGGCGAGGTGATTAATACGTTGATAGGCATGTAAACCCTGTGCTAGATCTTTGCGGCGTTTTACAAACGCGGGGGGGTCCACAATCACAATGTCAAAGCGTTGTTTTTCTTCAACCAAGGCTTGCAATACCTCAAACGCATCGCCGGATTTTTCCACGGCCCGGGTTTCAACCTGGTTAATAATGGTATTGGCACGCAACTGCGCTAACGCAGGGGCCGAGCTGTCGACACTGTATAATTCACGCGCCCCCGCCAGCAGGGCTTCGATGCCCCATGCGCCAAGGTAACTAAATACATCCAACACCCGCTTGCCATGACACAGCTGTTGCAGCCGGGCGCGGTTATCGCGGTGATCGTAAAACCAACCGGTTTTTTGCCCGTGGTGCAGCGAGATATTAAAGCGCGCGCCATTTTCCTCCACCACCACGACCTCGGGTATCTCGCCATACACCACTTCGCTGTACAACGGTAATTGCTCTAACTCGCGAATCGGCGCATCGTTACGTAGAATCACCCCGCGCGGTTTGAATTGGTCCACCACGATTTGTAGCAGCAACGCTTTATAGTGTTCCAGGCCCGCGGTGCTAATCTGCACGCTAAGATAATCGCCAAACCGATCGATCACCAGCCCTGGGATAAAATCGCTCTCGGCAAAACATGCGCGGTAATACGCGGCGGGGTACAAGTCCTCGCGCAAACTCAGGGCGTGTTGCAGCCGCCGCCGCAATAAATCACCGTCCAGGGGATGGTGCGCCTGACGGCTATACAAACGCGCGCAAATCAGGCTGTGAGGATTCAGATAAGCACTGCCCAGCGGCCGGCCCTGGTGTGATTCCACGTTGACCAATTGTCCCGGCGTGAATGGCCGCAGCGGTGTCGCGGCAGTGTCCACCTCGTTGCTATAGATCCACAAATGCCCGAGTTTTATACGACGTTCCGCGCCTTTGGCTAGGCGCAATACTGGCAAGCTGGATTTACTCATGGGGGTTTTTACTTAAACAACTTTCCCTGGCGTAAGCAGAGGGCTATCATGCCACAAAACACCACGCCGGATGCGTTTCAATAGTCCTGCCCCTGAGGGCTTTTTGTGAGGGAGATCCTACATGGTAGGGTAGTGGATATTTTCAAGTGTTCTTTAAGTCCGGCCTAACCTAAGGAAATCACACCATGTCAAAACCGTCCCCGTCTAAAACCAATCGCCTCAACACTGAAACCAGTCCGTATTTATTGCAGCACGCCCATAACCCGGTGGATTGGTGGCCTTGGAACCCCGAATCGTTACAACAGGCGCGATCGCAAAATAAACCCATCTTATTATCCATTGGCTACTCGGCCTGCCATTGGTGTCACGTGATGGCGCATGAATCGTTTGAAGACGAAGCCACCGCCGCCATCATGAACCAACACTTCATCAATATCAAAGTGGATCGGGAGGAACGTCCCGACTTGGATAAAATCTATCAAACCGCGCATCAGCTCATCAATCAACGCGGCGGTGGCTGGCCGCTGACTCTGATATTGACCCCCAACGATCACACCCCGTTTTTCGCCGGGACTTATTTTCCACCGCAGCCGCGGTATGGCATGCCCGCCTTTAAAGAATTATTAGTGCGCGTCGCTGATTTTTATCAGCAACATCAACACGAGATGGCACAACAACATCAGGCCTTCGTTGACGCCTTTGCGAAAATGACCGCAGTACCGGACCCACGGGTGGATGTGTCAGACGCTCCCTTACACCAAGCGCGCGCGGAATTGGCCGCGAATTTTGATCCTGCCCATGCCGGGTTTGGTAAAGCACCGAAGTTTCCGCACCCCACCTCTTTAGAACGTTTGCTGCGCCACTGGGCCAGCAGCGATCAGCAAGACACGGCGGCGCTGCAGATGCTTAATGCTACCTTAAGCGCCATGGCCGATGGCGGTCTGTTTGATCAACTCGGCGGCGGGTTCTTCCGCTATTCGGTCGATGATCAATGGATGATCCCGCACTTTGAAAAAATGCTGTACGACAACGGCCCGTTGTTGGCGCTGTACGCCGATGCATTTGCGGCAACCGGGAAGCCGATGTACCGCCGTGTCGTCGAGGATACCGCGGACTGGGTGCTGCGTGAAATGCTCTCCCCCGCGGGCGGGTTCTATTCGTCGCTGGATGCGGATAGCGAGGGTCACGAAGGTAAGTTTTATGTGTGGACCGTGGACGAACTACAGGCGTTATTAAGCGCCGAAGAATACCGCGTGTTTGCGCCGCGCTTCGGCCTGGATCGCCCCGCCAATTTTGAAGGTCATTGGCATTTACACGGTTACCTGAGTACCACCGAGCTAAGCCAGCGTCTGGGGTTAGCAGAAACAACGGTCGAAACCTTAGTCTTGAGCGCCCGGCAACGCTGTTTGAGCGCGCGCGAACAACGGCCACGTCCGGGACGCGACGACAAGATCCTCACCGCCTGGAACGCGTTGATGATCAAAGGTCTGGCGGTGGCCGGTCGCAGCTTGCAACGCGCGGATTATATCGATGCGGCACAGCGCGGCGTGGATTTCATCCGCCAGCAACTCTTTATCAACGGACGCTTGTGCGCCACCTATAAAGACGGCCAGGCCAAACTCATGGCCTACCTCGACGATTACGCCTTCATGCTCGATGCCCTGCTCGAATCCCTGCAAGCAAGCTGGCGCAGTGAAGATCTCGAATTCGCCATCGCCCTGGCGGAATGCCTGTTAAGCCATTTTGCCGATACCACCCACGGTGGATTTTATTTCACCGCCCATGACCACGAACAACTCTTGCATCGTCCCAAACCCATGAGTGATGAAGCCACCCCCGCCGGTAACGCCATCGCCGCTTTTGCCTTACAACGGTTGGGCCTGCTGCTCAGTGAGCCGCGTTATCTCAACGCGGTGGAGCCCACCCTGCGTTGCGCCTGGGATAATATACAGCACTACCCACAGGCCCACGCGGCATTGCTGCATGCCTTGGAGGAATACCTCCAGCCACCGACGCTGATTATTTTGCGCGGCGACGCCCAGGCATTACCTGCCTGGCAGGCGCATTATGGGCACGGCTATCACCCGCGGCGTTTGTGTTTTGCGCTAAACCGCGACATCGGTAATTTACCCGCCGCATTACACTCCAAAGCCGCGACCAAGGCCGCCGTCGTCGCCTACATCTGCCAAGGCATGCAATGCCATGCACCGATTAGCCAGTGGGAGCCATTACCGGTTTAAATACCCAATACGGTATTCCGCGGTTCTTCGAGCAGCGACTGAGGGTGAATGGAGAAAGCTTCTGACGCGCCGCTCTACACCACTGTGACAAATAATATGTTATCATCTGCGCAACTAAATCTTTTAACCCCAACCTAGGTTTATGAGCTTCGACATCCCTACCAGCTGGCATGCTTTTTTTGATATCCTGACATTTGTGCTCTGCACCGTGATCCTGGCCGTATATCAACTACGGTTACGACGCCATATCCGTAACAACCCGCAGGCCACCATCCAAGGCATGAACGCCAAGGCCCGCGCGGCGTGGATCGAACACGTGATGACCACCGGCCGCGATGTCATGGCGGTGCAAACCTTTCGCAATTCCACCATGGCCGCGACCCTGATGGCGTCCACCGCGGTACTGCTGATCTTTGGAATATTCAACATCCTCGCCAGCGCCGACAAGATCAGCCCGGCGTTTCATAGTATTAATTCCTGGGGTTCGCACGATACCGGAGTGCGTAACTTCAAGTTGATGCTGCTGATGGTGGATTTTTTCATCGCCTTCTTCAGCTTTTCCCTGGCAGTGCGCGGTTATCACCACGCGGGTTATTTAGTCAATGTGCCACTGGCCAATTCCGAACAACACGGTGTCACGCTGAAGAAAGTGGTGAAGATGCTGGACCGGACCTCGGGTTATTACAGTATCGGCATGCGCAGTTATTACTTTGCGGTACCGGTGGTGATGTGGTTATTCGGGCCGGTGTGGATGTTTGTCTCCACCTTGGTGTTGTTGATTATTCTAAATCACCTGGATCATCTATCCGACTAAGAAGCGGCTCTAAAGGGTATAAACCCTCGCCTTAACGCTGCTGTGGTCGTAATGGTAGTAATAACACCCGCGCCTGATGCAAATCCGCGGTAAATTCCTCACTGCTAAAATACTTCCATTCGTTGGCGCGACAATACGCCATACCCTGCGGGGTTGTACTCTCAGGAGGTAAACCCGGATGACAGAAGATCAATCCGCCAGTAGCAGGCAAACGCGCCAGCCAAGACTGCATTAATCCCCGGTAATGGCTTGGCGTAAAATCATAGACACCGGCTAAAACCGTATTGCACGGTATGGTCTGTTGTTGTAACTGCCGGTGTAACGCCCGGCCGCCGGTGAATTCAATCACCCGGCGTTTGAAATTATAACCCGGACCGGTAATCTTTCCCGTGTTGCGTACCCAGGGTCGATTAGCTGCCGCACTGGCCGCCGCGATAATTAATCGCCGGATTCCGGGCAAATCGTGCACGTGTTGGTGACCATCGATAAAATCCGGATCGCGATCGAAGCCACACCGAAACGCCTGTAGTTGGGCCTGCAGTTCGTCGGCCACCGCCGAGCGTGGAATCAAACCGGTGTGCGTGGCCACTATTAATTGGCCGATCGACGGTAATCGCGGCCAGCGTTGTGTCAATGCCGGCTGCAACGGACTGCCTTCAGTTAAATTAAAATGCAAGCCAATTTCGATCTGATCCCTCCAAGGCCGCAGCTGGGTGGCGGCCCGGCTAAAATCAGCGCTGTTGGTAATACAGGATACCGAGGTCAACCGCCGCTGTTGAACCAAATCGAGGATCGCGTTGGAGATGCCGGGAGCCAAACCATAATCGTCGGCGCATATTGCAACAACCCGTGCCGTGGTTAACATGCGCGGGATTACCGGGCCGACGGGGCAAGATCGACAACCGCGGTGGGATTCTGCACTGCGGACGCTGTGGCGGCCTGAATATGCCCGGTGCCGATTTCACCCGCCACGATATACAGCGGCCGGCGTTTAACTTCTTCAAAGATACGCCCGATGTATTCCCCTAAAATCCCGATCGACAACAATAAGATGCCGTTAAAAAACATTGTGGCCGCCACCAAGGTGGTCCAACCGGGCACCGGGTTGCCGAATAACAAGTGGTCAAGGCTGATATAGGTACCATAGGCAAAGGCAATCAACGCAACAACGGCCCCCACGCCGCTCCAGATACGCAGCGGTAAATACGAAAACGCGGTCAACCCGGTCAATCCCAGCCGCGATAAACGTCGATACGAAAAACTGCTTTTACCGCTGGCGCGTTGCAGCGGAGTAAACGGCACGGCAATGGCGTTAAACCCGACCCAGGCGTACAAGCCTTTCATAAACCGATTCCGTTCGGGCAGGGCCAGCAAGGCATTCACCACACGGCGATCCAACAAGCGGTAATCGCCGGCGTTTACCGGAATTTTGAGCTCCCCGCCAATGTTCAGCAATTTATATAACACCGCCGTGCCCAGACGTTTGAGTTTGGATTCCTCATGGCGGGTTGCGCGCACCGCATAGGCGCAATCATAACCCGCGCGCCATTGTTCTAACATGCGCGGAATTAATGACACGGGGTGTTGCAGGTCGGCGTCGATAAGGATCACCACCTCGCCCACCGCCCGTTGGATACCGGCGGTAAGCGCCGCCTCTTTGCCGAAATTACGCGATAACCTGAGATAACGTATTCCCACTAAGCGGGTCCATTCCAGCATCACGGCAAAGGTGGCATCACTACTGCCGTCATCGACCACTACAATTTCCCAGGCGTGGCTGAGTTCGATTAATTGCGCGCTGAGCTGTTGCAGTAAGGACGGCAAATTGCCCGCTTCATTATACGCGGGCACGACGCAGGAAATTGACGGCGCGGCGCCACGCTGCTGCTTGATACTATCGCGATAACCTTCGGTGGGGTTGTGCATGGATGGAATCTAACGCCATAAAAGCCTATGACAAGTTCCACAATCCTATACCGCTAACCACTACCAGCACAACCCCCAACATCCGCTTAAACAGCAGATCATTTTGTAAAATACGCTGATGAAACCGCAAACCGACCACATGCCCTACCGCCCCCAGCGGCAATAATAGCAACGCCGTTGCCAGCTGCAGGTCCACACCTAGTATCGCGAAGGTGCTCATCTTGATCGCCACCAGCACAAACCATAATACGAACAACGTATTGCGCAATTTTTCCTTGGTCACATTGCGCGCGAATACCGCCACCATTAATGGTGCGCCGGTGAGAGAGGTCCCGGCGATATAACCCCCGAGCACGAGAAAGATTTTATCCAACCATACGGTATTACTCTTGATGGCCAGGTTGAATATCCAGATCCCTCCATAGATAAGGGTAACCGCATAGATAAAATTCAGTAACCAGCGGTTGGGCAGATTCAATAAACCGAACACGCCCACCAAGGCCGCTGGAATAATCCATAACGCGGAGCGACTCAAATAACGCCAGTCCACCTGGCGTAACTGTGTGCTGATGGTGAGGCTGGAAAAGAACAACAGATGTGTACCGATGATCGGTAACCAATAGATGGGCTGGTTGTTGAGATACAACATGAAGGGCAAGCCCAGTGCCGCCCCGCCAAAACCCAGGCCGCTGCGCACAAAGCCGGTCCAGACGAAGATCAGGGCAATCAGAATAAGTTGATACAAAGTAAATTCGGCGATCATGCTCATTCTGTTCCCGTTATGTTATTTTAGCTCCCTCCCACCTTATCATAAAACATAAATGGCGGATAACAACCGTCATCCGCCATCGCAACAGGCACCAAACCGAACAGTCTAACCGACCATCTTTTTCACGGCGTCAAGTACATTGGGTCCGTTAAACGGCTTGACGATCCAACCTTTGATGCCGGCGGCCTTACCGCGTTCCTTCATGCTGGCGTCGCTTTCTGTAGTGAGCATGATGATGTTCACGCCTTTATTGCCCAGTTCATTGCGGATCTTTTCCACCATGGTGAGGCCGTCCATGTTCGGCATATTAACATCGGCGAATACCAGCTTTAATTCGCCATCACCTTTAACTTTATCCAGACCATCCTTGCCATCCACCGCGGTTTTTACCGAAAAGCCATTACCGCTTAAGAATCCACTGACTTCGCTGCGAACCGCGTCCGAGTCATCCACGACGAGTATTTGTGCCATTGCGCCTCCTAGAGTACGACGATACTGTGCTGTTAAAACAATTCCAACTCACCGGTGCTTACCAGTGCTTCGACTTTTTTCTGGCTCTCGGCGAATTTCTCCGGGGACCAAGCTAGACTGAAAATAAATTTTTGATAAATCACAATCGGTTGCAATGTTCCATCTTGATCCGATAGGGTATATTTCAAACACAATTGCGGGTCTTCGGAACCGAAGGAAATATACTTGCGAGCGTGATTAACAATGATCGGCACCTCGACACGTAGGCCGTTGCCAATCCCAGCACTGCCATAGAGATTTTTAAAGGCGCCCCAGATCATATTGGAAAGCTCGCCAAACACGGAGTTGACATGCCGGAAGTTCGGCTCGATTGGATTCAGCGTGGTCTTGCGTGCCTTAATCACATCCAGCACATTGGTTTCCTCGGACTGCAACATCATATACCCGCGGCACCACGAACTTTCTAATGGCATAAGACTGAACAACTCGCCATAGATCACCTTATCCTTCACGATATACGGCGGCTCCACCGTAATCAGCATATTCTTAAATGAACTCTTAATGGCCTCCAGGGATTTGGAGCGGATCTCATGCACGAATTCATTCGGGTAGTGACGGGTGAATAAAAAAGTATCGGTGAGTTCCTTCAAGGGAGACAAGTCGGTTTTTAAATAAAACCCGGCGAAGATCTTTTGCAACTCTTTCGGATAATCCTCCATATGATGGAGCGACTCACGGCGCAGGAATATGGGTAATTCCGGCCGGTTCTTATGGACATCAATGGCCAAACCCAAATTGCTATGGCCGCGGGAATCGTTCTCGGTTATGAATACCCCGCCCAGATCGACATTGGAGTTTAATATCCGCACCAAATTATCTTTGCGTACCGCATAACCAACCAAATTGGAGTGGGTGAAAAATTCCTTTAACAACGCCGAGACCGATTTATCATGTTCATACACCAACACTTTACAAACAATGTCGTTATTAACACTATTCTCAGGTAGGTTTAACGGCCCACTGGCGGATAATATGCTCATATGACCTCTAAATATTAAATGGTTGTGATCAAAATAATTCTAACGCCCCGATTTCGGCCTCTGATTGCGTCTTGTGGATTTTCTCGACACGAAAATTTAGGTCTCTATAAGCGGATACGTATATACTGCCGATAAAATTCAGATCCTCCCCATGGCTTGCCTTGAAGTGCGATGAATAATCGAACTTCATCTCGCTCAAGAACTGCATGCTGGCCGCGGCCAGGCGGTTGGGCGTGGACATGCCCAAATGCGGAAAATAAATCCCTAAATCGCGCTTAAAACCACCTACAAAGGTATTACCCATCTCGCCCAGGTAATCGTAATAACGCGACTCGCCTATTTTATCCACGTCTAATTTTAATGCCCTCGCGACATAGGCCGTGGTCGAGGTATTCTTGGAAAAATGTAATAACATAAAGATGCGAAACGCATAGGACGATATCGTTAACATAACGAACTGCGCAGGCATGTCCGCGTTGAATTTGTCCAACTTACGTATGTTCCAATTTTTGTGCGCAACGGTTTTGAGGGTGTCATCCAGACACTTCTGCAGCAGCGTCTCAAGACTATTTTTTGCTTCTTGGGTTACCATAGGATTAACTATTCACGACCAGTTTTTCCAATTTAGCATCCAGCGCGTGGATCGAGGTGAGGATCATCTTGCCGCTGGCCTGTATGTCTTGGAATGTCGCCGTGGTGATCAAATCATTCTTGTGTAAATTGTCTTTGTAGTTATCGCTCAACCCACCGGATCGCGTTGCCAAGGTTTTGACCTCGTCCGCCACCACCGCGAACCCACGCCCCGCCTCACCGGCGCGGGCCGCTTCAATCGCGGCATTTAACGCTAGAATAATAATTTGTTTCACAATGCCGGAGAATTCGCTGTTGCGTTGCTGCATGTAGCTGTTATGTTCCATCAATTTCATCATGCCGTCGTCCCAGCGGTTAATAGTCGACAGCAACTCTAATAAATCCGCGACATCTTTTTTTAATTGTTTCTTTGTGGTGGCGATACTTTCGATGAGTTTTTCCTGCGTATCCTGCCATTGCGCGTGTTCACGCTGATAATCGCCACGGGCTTGTTGTAATTCCTGTTGCACGCCATCTTTTTCCGTCCTTATTTGCTGCACGCGTTCTTTCAATTCGCGCGCCTGCTGTGCAAGCAGCTGTGTATAGTGCGCCTTAGCGGCCTCAAGCTCATCCAGCGGCACTTTGTCGCGTAGCTCGGCCCGGGCCTGCTGCAACTGATGTTCCAACGCCAGACGTTGCTTACGCGCCAGTATTTTTTCATAACCAATAGCACCCGCCATCACACCTAAAAGTGCCACAATGATATACAACACACTCATATTTGACGCATTCCTATTACCCTAGTACTCATCGGAATCCCCCACTGATTTTTATGTACAGTCAACTTATCGTCAGGCAGGCAAAAAACTATAGGGCTAGTGCGGGCAGGATGGGCGAATAGCACCACGGGCTGATGGCTCAGCTGTGCTATAACTTATTGATAGTTATAATATTTTATACCTTGGTGCGGCAATAATATCAAGCCGGGGGGAAACGCGGGTTACACGTCGCAACGATAACCAAAGTGTTGCGCGAACTGTTCGGAAAATTCCTTAGGGGAAAAGCGGTGATTCTGCGTGCCGTGCTGGGCGATTTTAATTGATCCCATCAACGCCGCGATGCGGCCGGTGGTGTCCCAATCCAGGTCATGGCGCAAACCGTATAAGACTCCAGCACGGTAGGCATCCCCACAACCGGTGGGATCGGTTATCGCCGCCGCGCGTGCGCATGGAATCATGATGGTCTTACCCGCAGCATAGATCACCGAACCCTCGGCGCCACGGGTGACGATCAGCGCCTTGACCCGTTGCGCAATTTGCGCGGTGGTTAAGCCGGTACGGCTTTCCAATAACTGCGCTTCGTAATCGTTGACGGTGACATAGCTGGCCTGGTCGATAAAGCCCAATAATTCTTGCCCATTAAACATCGGCAATCCCTGACCGGGGTCGAAAATAAAGGGAATATCGGCCTGCGCGAATTCGCGCGCGTGTTGCAACATGCCCTCGCGTCCATCGGGGGCGACGATCCCCAACACCACGCCCGGCACCTTGCTGACATGATTTTCATGCGCATGGTTCATCGCTCCGGGATGGAAAGCCGTGATCTGGTTATCGTCTTGATCGGTGGTGATAAACGCCTGGGCGGTATAACTAGTATCGATATGCTTAAGACAGCGACGCGGGATGGCATGTTGATCCATCCAGGCCGCGTAGGGTGCAAAATCTTGACCGACCGTGCCCATCGGCAAGGGATCGCCGCCCAATAATTGAAGGTTGTAGGCGATATTCCCGGCGCAGCCGCCGAATTCACGCCGCAGACTCGGCACCAAGAACGATACGTTTAATATGTGGATCTTGTCCGGCAAGATATGGTTTTTGAAACGATCAGGAAACACCATGATGGTGTCATACGCAAACGAACCGCAGATCAAGGTCGACATTGTTTTTTTTCCTAGCCCATGAAGCGTTGCCAGGCGATCATCGCCCAGATAAAAATCACGTTGCCCACGCTGAGCAACACCGCCGCCGATCCCATATCCTTGGCGCGCCCGGCCAGCTCATGCGGCTCATTGCCGACGCGATCCACCACCGCTTCAATCGCAGAATTGATCAGCTCAACCACCAAGACCAAGACCATAGCGCCGATCAGTATCAGTTGTTGCACAAGGGTTTGTCCCAACCACCAAGCAAACGGGAAAAGCACTATAAACAATACAACTTCCAAACGAAAAGCGGGTTCATGCCGCAACGCCGCGCGCAAACCTTGCAACGAATAACCCAGCGCGTGGATAAGGCGCGTGCCCCCGTTAACACCTGATTTCCCCATGGGTTTGTCCCGCCTAATCTTGCCACGCCAAATCGAGATCCTTGGCGGCTTTAACATCGTCGAGACGTTTCACCGGTAAGCTATGCGGGGCGTTGGTCACCGTCTCGGGTGTGGTTTGCGCCTCGTTGAGAATGGCGATCATGGCGCTGACAAAACCGTCCAACTCTTGCTTGGTTTCGGTTTCAGTAGGTTCAATCAAGAAACATTCCGGTACTAACAGTGGAAAATAAGTTGTCGGCGCGTGATAACCATAGTCCAGCAAACGCTTGGCGAAGTCCATGGCGCTGACATGCAGATCCTTGGCCTGTTTTTTTAAGGTTAAAACAAATTCGTGGGTGGCGCGGCGTTGCGTAAAGGCCAGGTCAAACCCGGCTTGCCGCAAACACGCCATGAGGTAATTGGCGTTGAGCGTGGCGTATTCACCGACCCGTTGCATGCCCTGTTTCCCGAGCAAGCGCGCATAGATGTAGGCACGCATCAAAACGCCGGCGTTACCGTTAAAGGCCGACATACGGCCGATCGAATCAGGACAATCCTGTTCGGCTAACCAACGGTAATTATCACCCTCTTTGGTTACGATGGGTATGGGTAAATAGGGCAATAACCGTTCGCTCACGCCCACCGGGCCGGCACCGGGACCGCCTCCGCCGTGCGGTGTGGAAAAAGTCTTGTGCAGATTCATATGAATCACATCAAAGCCCATATCGCCCGGGCGTACCTTGCCCAAGATAGCATTTAAGTTGGCGCCGTCGTAATACAACAAACCGCCGGCCTCGTGCAGGATACGGGCAATGGCTTCAATCTTGCGTTCAAACACCCCCAGGGTGGAGGGGTTGGTCAACATAATACCGGCCGTTTGCGGGCCGACCACCGCGCGTAACGCGTCAAGATCCACGTCACCTTGGGCATCGGTAGGAATTTCACGCACTTTATAATTGCACATCGTGGCGGTCGCCGGGTTGGTACCGTGGGCGGCATCGGGAACCAAAATCTCGGTACGCGCCCGATCACCCCGTGCGTCATGATACGCGCGGATCATCGCCACCCCGGCGAATTCACCGTGCGCCCCGGCCATCGGCATCAGCGATACGCCGCGCATGCCGGTTACGTCTTTAAGGATCTCTTGCAGATCGTACATACAGGCAAGAAACCCCTGGCTCATACTTTCCGGGCTTAAGGGATGGCGGTTGGCGAAGCCAGGCAACATCGCCAGGGTATTGCAGCCACGTGGGTTGTATTTCATGGTGCAAGAGCCTAACGGGTAAAACTGGGTATCGATAGAAAAATTTTTCTGCGACAACCGTGTGTAGTGGCGCACCACCTGCAACTCTGACACCTCCGGCAATCCAGGGGAATCACGGCGTAATAACGCCGCTGGAATATCCTGCACCTCTTTATCGGCCGTCACCAATTGCGCGCCGTTGGCTCGACCCCTCACCGCATGTTCAAAAATCAGCATGGCACCCTCAATTTATCATAATAATCATTGCAAAAAACTAACGGGTAACGACTTGCTCGCCCCATCCCACTCCGCGCATAACCACACCGGCCGTTATACACCGCCGATGGGTCAAACCCGGGCCTACACACGCGTATCCCCTCTCCCTTAGGGAGAGGGTGGACAGAATAGTTAACCGTTCAATGCCTTTAACGCCTTATCGTAATTTGGCTCTTGCGTAATCTCCGGCACCAGTTCGGTATACACCACCTTATCCTTCGCATCGAGCACGACCACGGCCCGCGCGGTGATGCCCGCCAAGGGGCCGTCCTGAATCAGCACGCCGTAGTCCTTGGCGAAATTCTTGCTACGCATCATGGATAGGGTAATAACATCGTTGGTCCCTTCGGCGCTACAAAATCGACCCATGGCAAAGGGCAAATCCGCCGCAATGATCAATACCACCGAATCAGAACGACCCTTGACCGCTTCATTGAATTTCTTGGTGGAGGTCGCGCACACACCGGTATCCAAGCTCGGCACAATGTTTAATAATTTCTTTTTACCTTTAAAATCGCCTAACCCCACATCGCTGAGGTCTTGTTTTGTCAGCTTGAACTCCGGCGCCTGGCCGCCAACCTTGGGTAAATCGCCATTGGTGGTGATCTTATTTCCTTTCAATGTAATCGTAGCCATATGTGTTCTCCTGTTTTGATCGTGAACCGTCAATCCCCATGAATGCGGTCTGCCGCAAGCAACGACCCGCCTACGGCATAACTCGGTGTTGCAGTTATCCTCTCTCCCTTCCCTCACCCCCCCTGCCGCGGGGAAAGCGGGGTCGGTCTACTGAACTAATTCATCTTCGGTTGTACCGGGCATTTGGCCGCCTGTAAGCGCCCAGCGATCCGGGCAATATGTTCGACGTAAAAATCAATGTCCGCGGTTTGTTTGGTCTCGGTGGCGCACACCAGCAAGCTATTGCCAAGTTCCGGGTAATAACTTTGTAATGCCACGCCACCCACGATACCTTGCGCCGCCAAGGCACGCATAATTTCCGTTACCGGCAGCTCAAACGTAAACACCGCCTCATGAAAGAATGGCCGCGAGAATAATTTTTTCACGCCGGGGACTTTGCCGAGTTTGTTTACTAACTCAAGCGTATTGGTATGACTGCGCACCGCCACATTGCGTAAACCTTGCGGTCCCATCAGGCTCATATAAATCGTCGCCGCGGTCACCAACAAGCCTTGATTGGTACAGATATTGGAGGTGGCCTTGGAACGGCGGATGTGTTGCTCACGGGCTTGCAAGGTTAATACATAACCGGTCTTGCCATCGCGATCCGTGGTGCGGCCAATAATTCGGCCCGGCATCTGCCGCACGAATTCTTTACGGCAACACATGAAACCGAAATAGGGGCCGCCCGAAGCCAACGGCGCGCCCAAGGGTTGACCCTCGCCGCAGACAATATCCGCACCGCGCGCACCCCACTGACCCGGTGGTTTGAGCAAGGCAAGCGAGGTCGGATTAACCAAGGCGATCACCAGCATATTATGTCGATGCGCCCAGTCCGTTAAGGCATCGACGTCTTCCAGAGCCCCAAAGAAATTCGGTTGCGGAATAATCAACGCCGTGATATCCCCCGGGTTCGTCGGCAAACGGGTCGGGTCGATACAACCGCTGTTGCGATCGTAATCGAGATTTGCCAACACGATGCCCTGATGTTTTACCGTGGTCTCGACCACCCGTTGATAATGCGGATGTACGCTGCGAGGCGTCAGGATGCGTTTGGACTCGGATTTGCGGTGCGCCCGCACCGCCATTAACACCGCCTCGGCGAGCGCGGACGCACCGTCGTACAATGACGCGTTAGAAACCTCCATGCCGGTCAAGCGTGTCATCATGGTTTGGTATTCGTACAATAATTGCAAGGTGCCCTGGCTAGCCTCGGCCTGATAGGGTGTATAGGCCGAATAGAATTCACCGCGTATCACCAATTCCCAGACCGCCGCTGGAATATGATGCTCGTAGGCGCCTGCGCCGGCAAAACACAAGGTACGTTCATCTTGCGCGGCGCGTTGCCGCATTAAACGCCCAATATCCATTTCCGGCAAGCCATCAGGCACGGTGGTTAGACCCCGGCGGCGTAAATTAGCCGGGATTTCATCGAATAAGCTCTCGATCGTCGGGACGTCGATTGCAGCGAGCATCTGCTGCACTTCAGCTTCAGTGTGTGGAATAAACGGCATGCGTGCGATCCTGAATTTTAACCGTTGGCGATCTGCGCCGAATACGCCGTTGCATCGAGCAAGTCATCTAACTCGCCCAGGTATTCGGGTTTGATCCGGAAGATCCATCCCGCGCCGTAGGGATCGCGGTTGATCGTTTCGGGCGTATCCGCCAGGCTTGGGTTAACTTGCACCACTTCACCCGCCAGCGGGGCATAAACGTCCGACGCGGCTTTTACCGATTCCACCACGGCGCAATCTTCACCGGTTTCATAATTACCGCCGACCTCGGGGGCTTCTACATAAACCAAATCACCGAGTAAGGCCTGGGCGTGATCGGTGATACCGATGGTAAGTGTGCCGTCTTTTTCCTTGCGCACCCATTCATGGGTTTTGGTATAGCGTAATTCGTTGGGTACATTGCTCATGGTTTTCTCCACAATACTGCGTTCTATTATTTAATAGTTAAATACAGGCCTTACCGTTACGTACAAACGGTGGCTTGACCACCCGCACATCCACCAGGCGACCACGTACGTCCACTTTAGCGCGTTCACCAATACTGACGGGCACACGCGCAAAGGCAATCGCCTTGCCGAGGGTGGGGGAGAAACTTCCGGAGGTAATCTCGCCCGACTCCAACCCATCGATGATCACCTTTAGGTGATTACGCAGCATACCTTTGTCATCCATCACCAATCCCACCAGTTTGTGTTTAACACCGGATTGTTTTTGTTGGTCCAGCACCTTGCGGCCGATGAAGGCTCGATCCGGCGGTTCCCAGGCAACAGTCCAGGTTAATCCGGATTCCAACGGGGTAGTCGTTTCATCCATATCGCTCCCGTAAAGATTCATTCCCGCTTCCAAGCGCAGGGTATCGCGGGCCCCCAGACCGCAGGGTTTCGCGCCTTGATCGATCAATTGTTGCCAGAAGTCCGCCGCCGAGGTTGCCGGTAACATGACCTCATAACCATCTTCACCGGTATACCCAGTACGGGCTAGCGCCATAGCGCCGATCATCGTCATAAAAAATGCGCCCAGCTCACCGACCTTGGCCGCGGACTTGCCCAACACCGTATGCACACAGGCGCGTGCCCGCGGTCCCTGTACGGCGATCATCGCCAGATCATCACGGACCTTGATCTGCAGGTTAAACTTGTCGGCGTGTGTAGTGATCCAGGCGAGATCCTTGTCACGGGTCGCGGCATTGACCACCATCCGAAACCAATTATCCGTCAGGAAATACACGATGAGATCATCGATCACTCCGCCTTGTTCGTTGAGCATACAAGAATACAGCGCCTTGCCGGGTTGTTTTAGACGATCCACATTATTAGCTAATAGGTAGCGCAGAAACGTCCGGCTATTCTCCCCGTGGATATCCACGATCGTCATGTGGGAGACATCGAACAAGCCCACGTGTTGTCGCACCCAATGGTGTTCCTCGATCTGCGAGCCATAATTCAGCGGCATATCCCAACCGCCAAAATCCACCAGCTTGGCGTTCGCTTGGACGTGTGTTGTATACAAAGCAGTGCGTTTCCCCATACCCATCCTCGCGTGAAATTATTCTTCGGCGTGATACGACGAGCGTACCATCGCGCCAGCCTTGACCCATGTAAACCCCAACTCACGGGCAATATGCCCATAGTCCGTGAACTGCTCGGGGGTGACGTATTCTATTACCGGCAAATGATAACGTGTCGGCCGCAGGTATTGTCCAATCGCGATCCGTGTTGTGCCCGCGGCACGCAGATCGTGCAATACTTGCACTACCTCGGCGGGCTGCTCTCCCAGCCCGAGCATCATCGCGGATTTAACCTCACATTCCGGCTGCGCCGCCAGCTGCGATAGCAATTGCAGTGAACGCGGGTAATCCGCGCCTTTACGTACCTGCGGATATAAACGCGGTACGGTTTCGATATTGTGACCCCACACCAGCCGCGCAATGCCTGGGGCTTGCCGTAACGCCTCTAATATCAGGTGTTGTGCATGAGTTTGTTGACGATAAAAATCGGGGGTGAGTAATTCAATACCGAGCCGAGGATTGGATTGGCGTAACTGCGTAATGGTGGCGGCAAAAATCCCCGCGCCGCCATCGGCAAGGTCATCACGATTAACCGAGGTCAACACCACGTAGGTTAATTGCATGTGCTGTACCGCCGCGGCGACACGGCGCGGTTCATCGTGGTCAACCGTCAACGGCCGGCCGGTTTTCACCGCGCAAAAGGCACAGGCACGGGTACAGGTATCCCCAAGTAACATGAAGGTCGCGGTGCCGCGGCTCCAGCACTCACCGCGGTTGGGGCAACGGGCTTCTTCGCAGACGGTATGCAGGGACTGGCCGTGAATCGCGTGCTGGGTGGTTGCGTAGTGATCTCGACCAAGCGATTGACGGATCCAAGCGGGCATTCGGCCCACATTGGGTTTTGCAGAGTGATCAAACACGGGAATTTCGCTCATGCCAAGGACTCTTACCGCTCGGTTGTAGGGACGCGCAAACACCGCCAGCATTGGCCGCTGCGCATCGCCCCTCTGTCCACGAACCTGAGAGTTTGGCCCCTTCGGTGCTCACGTCAAAGCGTGAGTCTCTCCAGAGTATGGTAGCGGTGACGGTCCTTTTGCCTGAGCGTTTCCGGGCGGGTTGCGCCTTCGGCGTCTCACGAGGAGATCTCTCCCATCACGGCCTAAATTGCGGCGCTAAGTGTACTGAGCTTCCCTGCCAAAACCAAGCTGAATCTTAGTCCCCGCGCCGCCTATATATATGGTGTCGGGTCTAGCCCGCCTCGTCCAGAATCCGTGCCAAGACCAAGCCCTGGACAATCACCGAGGTGATAATCACAATGTAAGTAAGCACTAACAACATGTCCCGGCTAGGCCCTTCGGGAATCGACAGCACCAACGACACCGACATGCCCCCATGCAGGGCACCCCAGGTCATGGTCTGCAGGATCGCCGAGCTAAAGCGTCGGTAACGTTGCCAGATCAACAGCGGTATGCCCACGCCAGCAAACCGCGCCAGCAATACCATCGGGATCACGGCCAGCGCAATCAATAAATACTCGGCGCGGATCGAAATACGTAACAACTCCAGGCCTAAGATAATGACTAAACCCACGACCAATATTTCCGCCAATACCCCCCAAAAGGTTTTGATCTGTTCACGGCTTGATTCGGGTAAGGCGTCGGCGCGCGCCACGTATAATCCTGCCACTAATAAGGCCAACGGCGCGGAGAGATCCAACCAGTAAGCGCCCGCGCCACCGCCCATCGCTAATGAGAAGGTCAACCACAAGGCTAAGGGCATATGTTGTTCGATATTTTTTAACAGGTGGTACATGACCCAGCCTAAGACTAGGCCCCACACCACACCACCACCGAGATGTTGAACCAGCCATAACGCGTTGTTGGTTCCCGCCGGTGCCACATCGCTCATCACCATTACCACAAAAAATAACACCAAGTTTATGGCATTGTTTACAATGGATTCACCGCTGATGGTGGTCTCGTGGCTACGTGCCAGGCGTATGGCACGCAAGGCTCCGGCCATACTGGTGGAATCGGTAGGGGCCGTCACCACACCAAACAATAAGCAATAACCGTAGGTGATATTTATGCCAAACGCCTGCAGTATCAGCCACAACGTGCTACCCACCACAAACATTGAAACCACGCTGCCAATCAGGGCCACACTGCTAATCAGCAGGCGTTGCAATTTAAATTCTTGTAGATTGATTTGAATCGCGGCAGCGAATAACAGCAAACTCAAAACGGTTTGCATGCGGATTGGGTAATCATGCACCAGCCCTAAGGACACATTGACCTGATACACCAGCGAATCCCAACTAATCTTGCCTAACAGTAACATCGCAAGCGACGCCAGCACGGCGACGATCAATACCACTAAGGAATTGGGTAAGCGCACATAACGATAGTTGAGATAGCCCGACAAGGCGACTAAGGTAAGTAATATGGCCGATGTATGAACGACGATCATGCCGCTGCCTGGTGCTTTAATTTGAAGCGGCTACGATACGGAAAAATGATCGTTTTGGCTAGTCGATCCGATTTCCCATGGCGTAATCGATGATCAGATTCTTCAGTGGTGTGATGTGATTCAAGATTCCCAGTGTGGATTTTCGCCCCCAATTAACCCATGCGGGTTGGGTGTCAAAGATGCGTGCGAACCCTTCCACCGCCGCCAACATTGGTAAATTACCGGCACGCCGCCAGCGTTCGTAACGGCGCAGCGTTGCCAAGCTGTGGATAGGACGGCGACGTGCCTTGGCGTCCAGAATAACATCGGTCAAACAAGCGACGTCGGTTAATCCAAGATTTAACCCCTGGCCGGCAAGAGGATGTATCGTGTGCGCGGCGTCACCCACCAAGGCCAAACCCTCTTGGACGTAATGTTCGGTATGCAAAAACCGCAGCGGATGAATAACCCGTGGCCCCACGGCGGTAATAGCGCCCAAACGCGACTCGAACGCGGCGGCTAATTCAGTACTGAATTGTGCATCGGGCAGGTTACATAAGGCACGCGCATGGGCATCGCGTGTCGACCAGACAATTGAACTGTAACCCTCGGTCAGCGGCAAAAACGCCAACGGCCCGGTTGGGGTGAATCGCTGCCAGGCGGTCTCTTGATGCGGAAGTTCGGTTTTAACAAAGGTTACCAGGGCGGTGTGGTCATAATCCCAGCCACGCACGCGTATGCCCGCCTGCTCACGCAGCCAAGAATGGCTGCCATCGGCTCCCACCACGAAAGGGGTCTGCAACTCTTCGCCGCTCTCCAACCTCAACCGCCAACTTCCCGCGTCATGTCGCAACGATTGACATTGTGTGCCCAAGAATAACTGGACAGTGTCAGTCGCTTGTAGCGCGTTCATTAAGGCCGTGGTCATGACCCGGTTTTCCACGATATGGCCTAACTGCGGCTCGCCTAACTCGGCGCTGTCAAAATGCAATTCGCCTTCACCGCGGGTTTCCCACACATGCATCTCGCGAAATGCGGCCACCCGTTGCTGTCGCATGTCGGGCCAAACCTGCAAGCGGGCGAATAATTGCTGGGAGGCACGGCTAAGCGCGCTGACCCGCAAATCATACAGGGTTGGTGCTGTTGCGGTGAAAACCTGGGTCGCATCCAACAACGCACAGTGTAAACCGCTTTGGCGTAATGCCACTGCCAAGGTGGTACCGACGATACCGCCACCGACGATGATCAGATCAAACCGGTGACCTGATGAATTCATAAGCCGAGTCCACGCGCCAGTAACGACGCACGCCCGATATAACCCATGGCCTGTTGGGCAACGCGTTTACGTAATGGCGTACATAATTGCAACGCCATTAACCCGGCGTTGCGAGCCACCACCATAGGCAGAAAATCCGTTGAAAAAGCCCGCACCAAAGTATCGGTGAACACTAGGGTTTGCCACTGATCACGGCGCCGCCAACGGGCATACTGTTGTAATTCCGCGTAGGCCCCTATATCGGCCTGACGTGTATACGCATCCCGGATCACTTGCGCCAGCGCCGCCACGTCGCGCAATCCCAAGTTAAAACCCTGTCCCGCGACCGGATGCAAGGTATGGGCGGCATTGCCTATAAATGCAAGCCGCGGACGCACATGTTCCCGCAGCTGTATCATTGTTAGGGAATAAGCTTGACGTTTGCCCAGATATTCAAACCGCCCGGCGCGCGTGCCGAACTGATCCTGTAAGTGATGTAAGAATTTTGCATCATCCCAGGCCAAAACTGTTTCAACTTGGGATTGCGGTAACGTCCACACCAAGCTGTAGCGATGTGGATTATCGCCATAAGCCGGCAGTGGTAATAAGGCCATGGGTCCGGTCGTATGAAAGCGTTCATACGCGATTGCCCGATGCGGTGTATCCACCGCGAGGTTCGCAATAATGGCCTGCTGCTGATATTCCCGTTGCCAGTGTTTAACCTTCAGCACCTGGCGTACAAAGGATTGAGTCCCGTCCGCCGCCACCACGAGGCTCGCGCTCAGCACGCTCGTGTCGTGGTGTTGTAACGCGATCCGGACCTGATCCGGTAAAAACACCAGACCGGTGACCTGCGCGGGGGTGTATATGCTCACCCCCGAGTGGGTATTAGCCTGTAAAGCATGCCACAGCACCTGGCCTAAGACACGATTCTCGACCACATAGCCCAGGGCATCGACACCTTGTTCAAGGGCTGATAAACGGGTGACACCGGGATGTCCGCGATCAGAAATATGGATAGTATGAATCGGCGCCACACCGGCCGCGGCGATATCATTCCATAACTTTAAACCGGTAAAAATTTGGCGCGAGCTATACGACAGTGCCACTGTTCGACTATCAAACCCCGGCGGCGGCAAGCGCTGATAGTCATGCGCTTCAACCAAGGCAACCCGTGGTTGAGGCCGCATCTGACTCAAGGCCAGCGCCAAACTGATCCCCACCAGCCCGCCACCGATGATCACCACATCGTAGTGTGGCGTGTCCATCAGGCCGGGTCTGACATTAAGGCTTCGATCTCCAGCGGATCTTTCGGCACTGCTTTGGTCAACACTTCACAACCTTGTTTCGTGACCAGCACATCGTCCTCGATGCGAATGCCGATATTCCACCACTTCTTTAGCACGCCTTTTGATCCCGCGGGAACGTAAATGCCGGGCTCGACGGTTAACACCATGCCGGGTTCAAACACCCGCCATTCACCACCGACTTTATAATCCCCCACATCATGGACATCCATCCCCAGCCAGTGGCCGGTGCGGTGCATATAAAATTTGCGGTAGGTTTCGTCTTTGATCGCCTTACGGGTCGGCCCTTTGAGCAAGCGAAGTTTTACCAAGCCATCGGTAATAACTTCCACCGCGGCTTCATGGGGTACGTTCCAATGTTGACCGGGCCGAATCTGCTCGATGGCGGCGGCCTGCGCCTCCAAAGCGATTTCATATAAAACACGTTGCTGAGGGTTGAAGCTGCCATTCACCGGAAAGGTGCGGGTGATATCCGCAGCGTAATATTCATACTCTGCACCGGCATCGATCAATAATAAATCCCCGTCTTTGAGGGTATCGTTGTTCTCGGTGTAGTGCAGGATACAGCCGTTGGGACCGCCCCCGACAATAGCGCTATAGGCCGAGAAGCGCGCCCCGTGTTTCATAAAGGTATGGGTGATCTCGGCTTCTATTTGATATTCTTTCATGCCAGGACGGCAGCAGCGCATGGCACGGCGATGCGCCTCGGCGGAGATCTTGGCGGCCTGTTTCATTAAGCCAATTTCCGCCGGACTTTTGATCAACCGCATATCGTGCAAGAGGTGTTCCAACGCAACGAACTCACCGGGAGTATGAATACCCGCCCGCGCCTGTTTGCGCAACCGATTCACCCAGCCGATCAGCCGTTGATCAAAATCAGGGTGCGTGCCCATGGTATAAAAGACCCGTTGTTTATTTTCCAGCATTCCGGGTAAGATGTCATCGATATCGTCGATGGGAAAGGAATCATCCGCAGCAAAGGTCTTTACCGCGCCTTCTTGACCGGCGCGCAAGCCGTTCCAGATCTCGGCGTCACGATCCCGCTCACGGCAAAATAACACGTATTCCGCTTGTTTACGCCCAGGAATAATGACCGCCACCGCTTGTGGCTCAGGAAACCCGGTCAGATAATAAAAATCGCTGTCTTGTCGATAAGCGTACTCCACGTCGCGGTTACGTATACGCAGGGGCGCCGCGGGTAGAATCGCCACAGAACTATCCCCCATGAGCTGCATGAGGTGTTTGCGGCGGCGGGCGAATTCAGTCGTTTCCATGTCGTTTCTGGCTCAGGAATAAAACCTTATAAAGTGAATAACGTATTTACCGGTTTAGTGCAAGTGAACCGGATCGGCCTGGGCGGCTGAGCGTAGGTAAAACTCCTCATAAAACAACATCGCCCCCACCTTTAGGTATTCAAAAAGTTCCACATAGGCTTGCTCATCGGCATCCTCTTCGGAAGATTCGAGCGTGGTGATTTGGCTAATTTCGGCCAGATCATGATAAAACTCCGCTAAATCCTCCGCTAAGGCCTGGGCATTCACAATACCCCCGATAGTGAGCCCCAATAAAAATCCCTGGCACCAATGCCCTAATGCTATAACACGTTGTTCTAACGGCCGATCGTCATTGGGTAATAAAGGGGTAAATATGAATTCGCCGCTTGCCAACTCCGATGCAGTTTGTGTAAAAAGTAATTCCAATAACCGTTGTGTATCTTCAGCCAAGGCATCACCCGCTGCAAGCGCCTTGGCCAATTCCGGCAGGCTATGCAGCTGCCAACGGGTCTTGGCAGCGGCACCCAGTGTGCACAAGCTGGCCGTGATTGCACCGTGAATCTCGGCGGCGTCAGCTGGGATCAGTACATGACGTAGCGCATCGGTAATGGTATCGTAGTCGAGTTCAGACATGGGTAAAATCAGTATACCATGAAATAATCTATATACAGGGTTGAAACCGTTGACCCTTGTGGGCACTCGCTCTATATTGAATGGCATGTATGTGGTATCTACTAACCGACCACCGGAGCAACCCGCTTGGACCTCAAAAAACTCGAAGACAAGGTGGATGAACTGATTCAGACCGTGGAACGTTTACGCAGCGAAAATAAAACCCTGCGCCAGAGCCAGACCAACTTGGTCGCCGAACGTGATAAACTTATGACCAAGACTGAACAAGCGCGGGTACGTGTGGAATCCATGATCCAACGATTAAGGACAATGGAAGATGAGCAATGAAACAGCCAAGGCAATCCCGGTTAGCATCTTAGGCAAGGACTACATGGTCGCGTGCCCTGAAGGCGAACGTACCGAGCTGCTCGCCTCCGCCAATTATCTGGACAAAAAAATGCGCGAAATACGCGATGCAGGTAAGGTCATTGGCACCGATCGCATCGCTGTAATGGCCGCCTTGAACATCGCCCACGAATTATTGCACCAAAAGGCCGGTCCGGTAACTAATGTTAGTAATGAGGTTGAAGGGCGTATCCGCAATCTGCAAACTAAGATTGAAGACGCCCTGTTTCGCAGCCGGCAATTGGAGTTTTGATATAGTGTGACACCTCGGATCCCTTTCCTTGGGTGGCTTGTTCACAGAGAGCTTGTCCCCGAAGGATGGAAGACGAGGATGGGACATACACCAAAGTTTACGGGTGTTCCCTGCGGTATGCGTGTGTCCAGCTGGGATATTCTTGAGCCTTAAATTAATCCCCTGGGAGCATATTCGCGGTACGGTGTGCAAGTCCGCTCCGCGCGGAAAGCCTAATGTATCGGTGCTGCCCCCACCTTGAGCCCTAGGTTCAAGAACGATGTTGGCCACGGTACTTGCGGGGAACACCCACCCTTGATTTTATAAATTCCTGGCGGTTGGATGCGGTTGGCTTAAGAACAGGCCGTAGGTTAAGTTAGTTTTAGCGTGACACGCATGAATACATCCCTGTAAGCTCGATGGCGACATCCCTGCCGCCGACGGTCTCGCTAAAACTAACTTAACCTACGGCCTGTTCTTAAGCCAGTCACCTGTTGGTTGGTGCGAAAGTAAAACCAACCAAAGAAAGTACGAGTTTCATATGGACACACCATAGGGAGTCACCGGCGAAGGTTTGTTTAAGCACGCACCGATGGTAAAGGATCACAGTCTGATGGACCTGGCTCCGCGTGACCGTCGGCGACAGGGATGCCGCCGTCGAGCCTACAGGGACGTATTTACGGCGAGTCACGCGGAGCCAGGTCCGTCAGACTGTGATCTTACACCAAGCGATGATGATAAAAATACTAACTACTTAACCCTAGTTAGAGGATAACAACAATGAAAACCCGCCAAGAACTACGCCAACAGTTACGCCAGCAACGCCGCGCCCTCTCGGCAACACGACGCGCCCAATTATCGCATGCGATCTGCCGCCATCTAGCCCACGATCGCCGTTATCAACACGCTCGGCATGTTGCATTTTATTTGGCAAACGACGCTGAAGTAGACGTCAGTTATTTGATTCAACACGCCAGGGAACACGGCAAACAGGTCTATTTACCGGTATTGGGGCTACGTCACAGCGGTAAATTATGGTTTGTACCGTATAAACCCGGCGATCCGTTGTACTGGAACCGTTTTGGGATTGCCGAACCGGTTCACGCACCCCGTGATCGCCATCGGCCGTTGCGCCGGATGGATTTGGTGCTGGTACCCTTAGTGGGTTTTGATCAGCAAGGTCAGCGGCTGGGCATGGGCGCGGGTTATTATGATAAAAGTCTGGCGCATCGCCGTCGAGATATTTCTCATTGGCGGCGTCCATACTCTATGGGCATCGCTTACGCACTACAGGAATTACCCCATATCGAACCGCATAGCTTGGATGTCGCCCTCGACGGTGTAACCACCGAATACGGCATCCAATATTTTTCTGAGGCCTAGATTATGCGCTATTGGTTAATGAAATCCGAACCCGATGTGTTTGGCATCGATCACCTGGCCAAACGTAAACATCAAACCGAGCATTGGGACGGTGTACGCAACTACCAAGTGCGCAATATGATCCGAGATGTGATAAAAAGCGGCGATCGGGCCTTTTTTTACCATTCCAGTTGCGCCGTACCGGGAATCGCGGGTGTGATCCGCATTGTGTCCGACGGCTACCCCGATTCTTCCGCCTTAGAACCTTCCAATGAGCACTATGACCCTAAAAGCACCGCAGCGAATCCTCGCTGGTACATGGTTGATGTGCAATTGGAGCATAAATTCGACCGAGTTATCAGCTTGCAGACACTCCGGCAACACCCAGCACTGGCAAAAATGCCTATCTTGCAACGTGGAAATCGTTTATCGATCACGCCCGTCAGCCCGGTGGAATGGAAATTTATCCTGAAATTAGCGCGACAACACGATTAATACACGCTGCCAGGGTATTTTTGCCTACCGACACGCGCATTTTTAACTCGCTACAGACAAACAAACGTTACAAATGTCTGTTTAGAACAAATTTTCAGTGCAAAAATCAATTTTTTGATCCATTTTGACTAGTCACTGCATGAAAAACACTCCGATGAGCAAAAAAATAACACAAAAACGCTTTTAAAACGCTTCTCAGCCAATTAAATTCATCAGCCAAGCCACCCCAGGGTAAAAAAAAGTCTGCTGTGCGACGGTATGATTACTCCTAAATCGCATATTTTCATCGACGCACACTGAAATTTAACCTTTAGCAACGTTTGCAACTGCACAAACATGTTTTTTGGGTTGTTCAAGCGTGTTTGCGCTTGTTTGCATAGCCAATTTACTTCGCTGATCGCGCTGTACAACAATTTTTTAACCTGTGTCGCTGTAAAACCTGCCGATCACAACACTTGTTCGTGCATCACTACACCTAAAAATTTACAGTGCAGCAATAAAAAATCCGATCACGATGTGAAAATCATGTTTGCAAACCTTTCACAACACAAAATTTTTCTCTCAATAGCGATTTTTTTATAAAAAATTCCAAAATTTTGTGTTTTGAACCCTCTAAAACACGAATTTCTATTAAAAAACACAAATAATTAATCTTGCTGCTAGATTTTTTTTTTCATTTAGCTATACTCGCGTAAACTCAGTGTTCAGTTAACTCGGAGGCAATACAAATGGCAGCAAAGAAGAAACGTGCAAAGAAAGGTGGCAAACGTCGTGGCAAGAAGAAAGCCGCGAAGAAAACCGTAGTCCGTAAGAAGAAACGCGGTGGTCGCCGGAAGAAGAAAGTGATGTAAACTGGTGCACGCCAGTATATAAAGAGAAGGGCCTGGAAAGGCCCTTTTCTGTTTTAGTCACCGATTATTGAGGATACAACTAACTTAAAAATAACCCATAAGCGGGGTTGTTTGACTCTTCCCAGTACGGATAACCAATGTTTAATAGAAATTCTTGAAACTGACCCTGTTCGCTTTCCGGTACCTGCATCCCAATCAATACTCGGCCATAGGCTGCGCCGTGATTGCGGTAATGAAATAAGCTGATATTCCAGCGTTTCCCCATATTATTAAGGAAACGTAGCAATGCACCGGGCCGTTCCGGAAATTCAAAGCGAAAGATCCGTTCATTATCGACCCCACCTACCCGTCCGCCCACCATATAACGCACGTGTAGCTTGGCCATTTCATTATCCGTCATATCCACAACGGCATAGCCCTGGGCGTGCAGGGCCTCGAATAATTCCGATTTTTTGTGGCTTGCGGCTAACATTTGTACCCCAACGAATACGTGCGCTCGGGTTGGATCAGAATAGCGGTAATTAAATTCTGTAATTCCGCGTGTGCTAATCACGTCGCAAAACTGCCGGAAACTCCCGGGCCGTTCCGGAATTGTCACGGCGAATAACACCTCGCGCTGTTCGCCCAGCTCAGCACGTTCGGCCACGTGGCGTAAACGATCAAAGTTCATGTTGGCGCCACTATCAATCGCCACCAGCATGCGGTCACGTAATTGCGTACGATCGATATATTTTTTCAACCCTGCCACCGCCAGGGCTCCAGCGGGTTCGGCGATCGAGCGGGTATCTTCAAAAATGTCCTTGATGGCGGCACAAATCTCATCGGTACTCACCAACAACATCTCATCGACGCATTGCCGTGCGACACGAAAGGGCTCTTCCCCCACCTGCCGCACCGCCACGCCGTCAGCGAAAATCCCGACTTGATCCAAGATCACCCGCTCGCCCGCCTGTAACGCCGCGTGCATACTGGGCGCATCATCCGGTTCTACCCCGATAATCTTAATTTGAGGATACAAGGCCTTCACATACGCCGACACCCCGGCAATCAAACCACCCCCGCCTACCGGCACAAAAATAGCGTGGATCTGCTCTGGGTGGTGGCGCAAAATCTCCACCGCGATGGTCCCTTGCCCGGCAATGACCAGCGGATCATCGTAAGGATGAATAAATATCAAACCTTCGGCCTTGATTATCTCCGCAGCACGGGCATAAGCATCGTCGTAGGCATTGCCATGCAATACAATCTCCGCGCCATAGGCCACCACCGATTTAACCTTGATTTCCGGCGTGGTCTTGGGCATGACAATAACCGCGCGGATCCCTAATTTCTGTGCCGCCAGGGCAACCCCCTGGGCATGATTGCCCGCCGAGGCGGCAATAATCCCGCGCGCCCGTTCCTGGAGGGTTAAATGGATAATCTTGTTGTAGGCACCACGCAGTTTGAAAGAAAAAACCGATTGTAAGTCTTCCCGTTTGAGATAAATCTCGTTAGCAAGGCGGGCCGACAACGATTTAGCACGTTCGAGCGGGGTTTCCTGGGCTACATCGTAGACCGGAGCACGTAAAATCATTTCAACATAACGGCTGGGCATGATATTTTATTCGGCTTCCTGTATTGGTCGGCTCAACAAGTGTTGCAAAATGCTCCCGTCTAATATAATGGGAACCCTGCTGTAAGTATACTGACGTAGTACCTTAAGGAGTTCGCATGACCCAAGATGAAATGAAACAGGCCGTCGCCAAGGCCGCCCTAGACTATGTCGAAACCGGGACGGTCATCGGCATCGGCACCGGCTCTACCGCCAATTACTTTATAGACCAGTTGGCTGATATTAAACATAAGATTGAAGGCGTCGTCGCCAGCTCCAACGCCAGCGCCGAACGTTTAAAGAAACACGGCATCCCCGTGTTTGACCTCAACGCCGTTAATGAAATTTCGGTGTATATCGACGGCGCCGATGAAGTCAATCGCCACCTGCATCTGATTAAAGGCGGCGGCGGCGCCCTCACCCGCGAAAAAATCGTCGCCGCGGTGAGTAAACGTTTTGTCTGCATCGCCGACGAATCCAAATGGGTGGATGTCTTGGGCAAATTTCCCCTCCCCGTCGAAGTCATCCCGATGGCCCGCAGCTACGTCGCCCGCGAACTGGCCAAACTCGGTGGACAACCGGTCTGGCGCGAGGGGTTTATCACCGACAACGGTAATCTGATCCTTGACGTGCATAACTTGCGGATCATGGAACCCACCAAGCTGGAAGAAACGATCAATCACATCACCGGCGTGGTCACCAACGGCCTGTTTGCGCGTCGCGCGGCGAATGTGTTGTTGTTGGGGACGAAGGATGGGGTGAAAACGATTAAATAATCGGTGAGTAGCGGTGTAGGTGGAGGACTTCCTCTTCCACATGGCGCAGAACTCTGCTAAGGGTTGGCGTTAGATTGTATCTCTGTATTGTCGGCCTGAAGGCCGATCTACCAACCGAATCTATAACATCACCCGCTCAATGCCACCCTGCGTGGCTCTCTCGACAAAGTGGGTTTGCCAATGCTCGCCTAATAACCCATTGGCCAACTCCACCACGATGTAATCGGTTTGCATGCCGGTTTGATCGCGGTAACGTGACAAGCCCTGCTGACAGGCCGGGCAAGAGGTCAGTATCTTCACTTCGTTATTTTCACTGCGGGTTTTGCCGATGAGTTGCTGCAGGCCCTTATTCAATTCCTCTTGTTTACGGAACCGCACTTGGGTGGCGATATCCGGCCGGGCCACGGCAAAGGTTCCGGCCTCGCCGCAACAACGATCGCTTTGAATCACCTTGGCGCCGAGTAACTGCGTGGCGACCTTGACGGGATTATGTAACTTCATCGGGCTGTGGCAGGGATCGTGGTATAAATATTGCCGACCATTGGCCTCGTTCAAACGCATGCCCTTTTCCATCAGAAATTCATGAATGTCCATCAGCCGACAGCCGGGGAAAATCTTTTCAAACTGATAGGTCAACAGTTGATCGATACACGTGCCGCAGGATACCAATACGGTTTTAATATCGAGATAGTTGAGCGTATTGGCGATGCGATGGAACAACACCTGATTGCTCACCGAGATCTGTTTGCCTTTTTGTTTATCGCCACTGGAGGCCTGCGGATAACCGCAACACAAGTAGCCCGGCGGCAACACGGTCTGCACCCCGGCTTCGTACAACATAGCGAGCGTGGCCAAACCAATTTGGCTGAACAGTCGCTCGGAACCACAACCGGGGAAATAAAACACCGCCTCGCTATCGGCCTTGGTCTTGACCGGATCGCGCACGATCGGGATGACCTGGTTATCTTCCAAACCCAACAACGCGCGCGTGGTTTTGAGCGGTAAATCCGCGGGCATCGGCCGTTTCACAAAATGCACCACTTGCTCGCGAAGCGGGGTCTTACCGGTAGTGGCCGCCGGTAATTGCTGTGGACGTTGTGGCCAGAAATGCCGGTACACACTGGACGCCAAGCGTTGCGCCCGATAACCGGCGCGAATAAACACCGTGCGCATGGTGTTGACCATCCACGGCCGGGTGATGTTTAAAAACAACAAGGACATCGCCGTGCCGATATTAAGGCTCTTTTTGCCCTGCGCGCGCAGGATCGAGCGCATCATCACCGAGACATCGCCAAAATCGATCTTCACTGGACAGGGGCTGAGGCATTTGTGGCAGACCGTGCAATGATCGGCCACATCGTTCATCGCAGCAAAATGCCGCAAGGAAATACCCCGGCGGGTTTGTTCTTCGTACAAAAACGCCTCGACGATCAAACCGGTGGCGAGGATCTTATTGCGCGGGGAATACAGTAAATTGGCGCGGGGAATATGGGTGTTGCAGACCGGTTTGCACTTACCGCAGCGCAGGCAATTTTTCACGGCGTTGTTGAGTTCGCCCAGCTCGCTGGCCTCTAGAATCAACGCCTCACGTTCCACCAGGCGCAGCGAGGGCGTGTAGGCGTTGCGCAAATCGGCCTTGTGCTGCAACTTGCCCGGATTAAACACATCCTGGGGATCGACTCGACGCTTGTAGGCGCTGAATTCATCGATGCTGGCGGGATCGAGGTATTGCAACTTGGTGATCCCAATACCGTGCTCACCCGAAATCACCCCACCCAGAGATTGCGCCAAGGCCATCACCCGCGCCACCACCTGGTCGGCCTCCTGCAACATCACGTAGTCGTTGGAGTTTACCGGGATATTGGTATGGACGTTACCGTCGCCCGCGTGCATGTGAATCGCAATGAACAGACGTGAAGAACGGATCTCGGCATGGATTGCCTCCAAACGCACCCGCAAGCGTTCAAATTCCGCCCCGGCAAACAAGCCCTTGAGCGGCTGGGCGATCGATTTGCGATACGAGATGCGCAGCTCACGGCGTTGATAAACGCGAAACACACTCTCCGTCGGTTGAAGGCGGGCATATTCTTCCCCCGGCAACGCCGCCTGTAATTGCGCCAGGTTGTGATCGAGGTTGAGCAACACCTGTTGCCAACGTTGCCGTGTGCTGTCCAGCAATTCCAATGTCGATTGAACTTTTGCGGTGATGATCTGCTGTGATTCAGCATCCGAACCACCGAGATCGGCGGCCAGCGGATCCTTTAATTCATTCGGCTCACTGTTGAAGTAGTCCTGCAGCGCGTCCAAAATGCGCAGTTTATTGCGAATTGATAATTCAATATTGAACCGTTCAATGCCGTCGCTGTACTCGGCCAGACGCGGCAGCGGAATCACCACGTCTTCGTTGATCTTAAAGGCATTGGTATGCGCGGCAATCGCGGCGGTGCGGGCGCGATCCGCCCAGAAGCGGTGCCGGGCCTCGGGACTCACCGCGATAAAGCCCTCGCCACCCCGTGCGTTGGCCCGGCGCACCACCTCGGCGGCAGCGCTGGCCACCGGCTCCTCGCTATCGCCCGCAATGTCGATTAACAACAACATCTTGGGTAACTGACGGCGTGGCGACTTGGTGGTGTAACCCACGGCACGCACGTAACGTTCGTCGAGGTGCTCCATCCCCGCCAGGGCCACGGTGGTTAACCCATCGAGGTAATCTTTGGTTTCAACAATCGCCGGGACCGCACGGGTCAGATCGGGGTCAAAGAACTCCAAACACACCGTGCGGATAAATTTGAATCCGCGGTGCAACACAAATTCGGCCGAGGTGATAATCCCGTCGCAGCCTTCTTTTTGAATCCCCGGCAGGCCGTGTAAAAATTTATTGGTGACGTCTTTGCCCAGGCCCTGTTTACGCAATAACTTGCCGGGAATCCGCAATAGCGCGGGTTCACCCAGCAAGGTGGTCGTATCGGGCGCATAACGGCTGAGGCGAAACACCACTTGGTCTTGCAAATGGATCTTGCCGAGGTTGTGGTTCAGCCGCTCGACCACCAGCCAGTTGGCATCCGGCGTCACCATGCGCCAGGAGACCAGATTATCCAGCGCCGTGCCCCACAGCACAGCTTTTTTACCGCCCGCATTCATCGCCACATTGCCGCCGATACAGGAGGCATCTTGCGAAGTCGGATCGACGGCAAAGACTAATTTGGCGGCATCGGCGGTCTCGGTCACGCGTTTGGTGACCACCCCGGCTTCGGCACGAATAGTCGCGACCGGTGTATCCACGCCCGGCAATTGTTTTATCTGAATCGGATCGAGGCGTTCGAGTTTTTCGGTATTGATCACCGCGATTTCGGCGTGTAACGGCACCGCCCCGCCGGTGTAACCGGTACCGCCCCCGCGCGGGATCATACCCAGTTTTAAATCCAGACAGGCCGCCACCACTGCCTGCACCTCAGTTTCAGAATCCGGCGAGATCACCACCAAGGGATACTCCACCCGCCAGTCCGAGGCGTCGGTAACGTGCGACACCCGTGCAAACCCATCAAAACAAATATTATCGGCGCGGGTGGCCTTCTTTAAGCGCTGCAAAATCGCCTTGCGCAAATCGTATTGCCGCGCAAACCACTGCTGAAACTCGGTGACCGCCTGACGGCTGCGCTGCAGTAACTGCAACGCCAGCGCATTGCCCTCGGAGCGCTGTTCAATTTGATTGAGCCGCTCATTGAGCGTAGTGAGCAAGGAAAACCGCCGTTTGCGGTTCTCAATCAAATCGTCCTGAATCATCGGGTTACGGCTCACCACCCACATATCCCCCAGCACCTCGAACAACATCCGCGCCGAGCGGCCCGTCACCCGCTCATCGCGCAATTGATTCAATACCTCCCACATCCCCTCGCCCAGAAAACGCATGACGATCTCTCGGTCGGAGAAGGAGGTGTAGTTATAGGGGATTTCGCGGAGTTTGGGGGTCATGGGGGTGAGCAGAACGGGGAATCAGTCTTTATTTTAACACAGACGTTACCTGTCTTTTCGAGATGCTACAAATTTACTGGCCTGCCTGATCGAACCGAAACAACCACATCAATTAACTCCCGCCCCCCACCTTGGTACACAAGTTCTCCTAAATTGACGATGACAGCCTCATCCAAATCCGCTGCCGTTTTAATAAGTCGAATCAAATCGGCCAGATCAACGGATTTGTTTTCTTCCTGGCGGTTTGGTGATATCGTGGCTGCGAACTTCAACGCAATCGCGGCCTCACGTGTTGGTATTCGAATCTTGTGTTTACCGGCATGCCGCGTTACCGAGTGGCGATTGACAATCTCCCGAAACAAGGCAAAACCATCTTTGACCAAATCAATTCGTTCTGGCTCTGTTGACGACTGGTCACGTGCATCAAAAGTAACGTGAAATACTTTGTCCTTGTAATCAAATTGGCTGTAGTGTTGTTGCATCAAACTCACCGCGCGGGAAAAGTCAGCATTTCTGATAAGAAAATCAACATCCACTGTCGCACGCGTAACCCCTGTATAATAGGACAGCATATGTCCGCCTATCAGTGTATAGCTAATCTGCTCTTGTTCGAACAACGCGGCTACTTGTAACGGATTAATAACGTCATTGTTTGACTGCCGTGAAAGCTCATACGACTTCTGCAGGTTATCCAGCGATTCCTTCATAAGGCAATGTAAGTGATCTTTTCCACGCCTACTTGCCGTAATTCGGCCAGGGCGCGTTGTGCCTGTTGCAAGGAATGTTGAATGACCTGTCGCGCCGCATCCTTGGCGGCCACCAACGTAGCATACGCACCGGGTGTACCCTTGGGCACCTCGCGGATCATCGGCGCAAGGGGATTAATCGTTACAACCAAATAATCAACCGAAGTCTCGACATAGGGATTGGCCACGGGTGTCACCTCCGCCGTCATTGCCTGAACCTGCGCAATGGCCTGCTCAACGTGCCTTTGCACCGTATCCTGATTCGGGGCCGCCTTGGTTATTTGAATCGCGCCATCATCGGTGAAACATACCTCCAACTCAGCACCCGTCGTGACATTCAAGTGCGTCAGCACCGCTGACGGTAACCGCACCGCCTGACTATTACCCCACGTACTGACCTTTAATTTCATAACCCGCCCTATAGTGTATACAATGTATATACATTAGCATGAACCGAAGGAGATTGCTTCAGCCTGATATGAGGATTGCTCGAAACTGTGTTAGCTAAGCAGCCAATTCAACCAGCGCCTCAGGATATTTCTGTGCAATTTTCAACAACGATTTCGCCGCTCCCGACGGTTGACGACGACCCTGTTCCCAATCCTGTAAGGTACGCGGCGATACCCCCAGTAACTTTGCAAATAAAGTCTGCGATAAACCGGTTTTTAGTCGCAGCTCCACAATCCACGAAACTTTCACACGCGTGACGCGGCCTTTTTTACGCGTTTTCATTTCCTTAACCGATCGCAATAATTCCGCCCCGATATTCAAGGAAGGGATTCTCGGTGATTTTTTGGATTTAACCATGGTCAATCTGCGCTTGAATTGCTTTGAGAACATGTGCCGGAATACTCTCGCGCACACCGGCCAATCGGGTGAAGGTTGGAGTTTCCACCACGGTAAGCATAACAAATATACGGCATTGCCGTAGGTAGAATCAAGCCTGATGTTACCTCTGCCCTATCACCCTTTCCGCACGCTGATTCAACACCTCCCACATCCCCTCGCCCAGAAAACGCATGACGATCTCCCGGTCGGAGAAGGAGGTGTAGTTATAGGGGATTTCGCGGAGTTTGGGGGACGTGGGGGATTCGCTGCTTGGGTGGGATTATTCTACATCAGACACACCATGGGATACGAACAACAAGTAAAAACACTCGCCCATAAAAAACGGGGCCCGAAGGCCCCGTTTCAAGTACATCACAGATTATTATTGTTAAAACTAAACCGGAAAAGGTTTAGAACTTCACTTTCATACCCACTGACCAACCTTTGGGATCCATACCACCGGTAGTGGCCCCGTAGGTCGCATCTTGCGGGTTAGCATGGCCAGCGCCGATGACGGAATAGACGCCTCCATTTGCAGCTGTAGTAGCATTGTCATTTTTGACATTGGCATACACTACGTAAACAGCTGTAGACTTACTCATGTTGTAGTCATAACCAATCGCTGTTAACTTAGCACCACCGGCACCGGCCGACGTGGTCGTCTTGCCATTATCATTGGCCTTGTAGTATTGCGCTTTAATCATCCCCTGGCCGATGGTGAAGCCACCACCAATTCCCATCGTATTACGATTGGCGCCTGCAAGGCCACCTTCATCCTTAACCTTTTGATACAAGGCACCCACAACGATATTACCCATTGTATATTGGGCGGATACGCGATCAATCGTACTTGAATCACCTTGAGTAGCCGAAAGGGTGATGGGTGCAAGAATCACTTTCTTGTGCGCGTAACCAGCGTAGATAGGGCCTTGGCTAAATTGAGCACCGACCGCGGTCTGTTTGGATTTATTCGTTACCGTGGGAGTGTTTTCAGTCGTGGTATTTTCTAAACCAATGTTTAACGTAAGTGTAACGCCCGAAAAGCTCGGGGATTCATAGTTCAAGCTGTTCGCTAAACGTTCGTCACCAATGTTCTTACCATTACCACCGCGGGTTAAAGAGCGGGATTCGCCCAATTGCTCACTCCAGAACATATCAACCTTGCGGCCAATTTGTTTCACAACATCATCGTAGTTACCGGCACGGAAGGTACCAAAACCACCTGACAAACCGGCAAATACGTTGCGGTTGATCCAGGGATTACCGCTAGCAGCGGAGGTATCAAAACCAATTTGGAACTCACCGCCGTAAATCCCTTTCATCCCATCGCCTAGGTCATCTGAACCTCTAATCCCTATGTACGAGCTGTTACTTGATAACGTTGTCACTTTACTGTCGGTACTGTTACCATTATTTAAGCCATCTACCGACAAATGAATAGCGCCGTATACTTCCGGGGCGGCGTGAACTACTGGAGCTGCCAGGCCCGCTAAAACCGCGGCTGCAATAAATTTCATCTTCATACAAAACTCTCCTTATGTGTGTGAGTTTGGTTAGGTTATTATCCCGAGCGGTTTTATACCCTAGCGGCGATGTCGACGCAACAGTTTTTTCTGTTTTTTACAACATACAGAGGCAATATGTTGTATTTTTACTACAAACGGCTAAAACTCAGATTAATGTTTGGCACTAATTTAAGAGTCAAACCCTAAAAATCACCCAACGACTATCAATATCAATATGTTATCTACCATACCCTAGCCCTATGAAACCTACGGTCAACCGGAACTCCCCCTGTCCCTGTGGCAGTGGCAAAAAATTCAAAAAATGCTGTGCGATCCTCAGTAGTCCAAGGGCGATAGCAACTTCAGAACACTATAACCAGCTAGGCAACCAGGAAAGCCGGCAGCGAAATTACGAACTCGCCTTACTCCATTATCAAATGGCAATTGATCTTGCCCCTAGGGTCGCGGCTTATCACTATAACCAGGGGATGGTGTTGCAATCACAACATAAGTACAACGCCGCGGTAACCGCCCAGCTTAACTCACTGAACTGTAATCCCAATTTTGTTCCAGCCCACACTAATCTAAGTACACTGTACTTGTTACTTGGACAAAACCAAAAAGCGATTATACATGCGCACAGAGCTGTCGAATTTGATCCCCACCGAGCCCAGGCACACCTTAATCTTGGACTGGCCTATAGAAGTGGCGGTGAGTTTTCACAAGCATTATTGCACTTGCAACACGGTTTGCAATTAGACCCCGCCGCGCGAGCACTAAATTTGAATAACCTCATCTTGCTCTATGAAGATCTGTTGGACCTCTCACAAGCGTATGGTTTGGCCTGTGAAGTAATTCACGATCCAGAAAAATACCACACCGCAATTGCCTCGGCATTACGGGTATTTGGGATTATAGGTGACTTTAAACAACGCGATGTATTACTCGAAAAATTCCACCACTTAGCGCGACAGGGTAAATTAGATAGCATTGTACTTGACCCCGGCATGTTAAACTGCAACTACAGCGCACGGTTCTCGATGGATGAAATGTTTGAATTACACTGTATTACCGGTAAGCTTTTAGAAAAGCAATACGCACCGTTTAAACAAAACCCGACCTCTCACAATGCTAAAAACCGCCGCTTGCGAATCGGCTATCTTTCTCCAGACTTTAATCACCATTCTGTAGCACGCTTTGTCGCCCCCGTCATCACGCGGCATGATCGGTCGCGATTGGAAATTACTTGTTACCACATCGGTACGAAAGAAGATGCTGTTACGTCAAGGTTTCGTAAAAACATTGAACACTTTAAGCATCTTCCTCGAACTGAGACACCAGAATTAATCGAGCATATCCGTAATGACAATATTGATATCCTCGTTGACCTGGCGGGCTACACCCAAGGCGGCCGCTTGGCCGTGCTCGCCGGCCGGGTTGCGCCCATGCAGCTTACTTATCTGGGTTACCCAAACACCACCGGACTTTCAACGGTTGACTATCGGATCAGCGATCCCTATGTGGATTGCGAGGGCGGTACACGTTATACCGAGAAACTCTTGCGTCTTCCTGAGTGTTTTTTATGTTTTGGAGAATTCCCACAGCCATCAAGCGATCCTTCACCCCCTGCGCTCCAGTGTGGTTATGTTACTTTTGGTTGCTTTAATAATCTTTCAAAATTAACCGAACTAACAATATACGCTTGGGCAGAAATCTTAAAACAAGTGAGCAATTCACGGCTTATGATCAAATCGCGTCATGCCGAACAAAGTATTGTACAAAATCATCTATATAATACCTTTGCCCGTTATGGCGTGGGCTCAGAGCGCGTTATCCTCCTGGGTTGGAGCACCCATACCGAAGATCACTTATCGCATTACCACTCCATCGATATCGCATTAGATACCTTTCCCTATGCTGGCACCACAACGACTTGCGAAGCGTTATGGATGGGGGTGCCGGTCATCACCCTAGTAGGAGCCAGGCATTCCCAGCGTACAGGTCTGTCGATTCTCAAAAATGTTGGGATGGATGCAACCATCGCCACTACTGAAAATGAGTATATTAATTGCGCGGTACACTATGCGACACAATTACCCGAACTTTTTCAACTACGAACAGAATTACCACCACGGCTCAGGAATTCTATTTTGTGTAATCCCGAGCGATTTACACAACAACTGGAAACAACCTATGAACAGATATGGCAGAACCATACAGTAAACGCTACCCTATGACCAATAGAAATGATCCATGCTCTTGTGGAAGTGGCAAAAAATACAAAAAATGTTGCGGAGCCAATAACCGTCACCCAATTGTTAACTTTGAATTTTCCCTACAATCTGCCTATCAATATTTTCAACGAGGCGAATTAGTCGATTGCGCACGCATAAGCCGAGAGATCATTTCTAGTCATCCATCAAATTTTGATGCGCATCACTTACTGGGTCTGAGTGAGTTGCAAATGAACCGTATACAAGCAGCACTGCCATATCTTGAGAAAGCCGTACGCCTTGCCCCTAACAATGCACTGGCAAAAAATAATTTGGCCTTTACATATTTACAATGTGGGCGCCTCGTCGACGCAAAGAAGGTGGTGCTTCTTGCTATAAAACTAGAATCCAACATGGCGGATGCCCATAATAATTTAGGACAGATTCTTCTTGAGATGCTTCATGTTGATGAAGCTATAATCGCTTTTAAAACCGCAATAACGCTGCAACCAGAAAATGAGGTTTTTACTTATAATCTTGGTGTGGCGCTGCATAAACATAAAAATGATTCGAGGGCAGCTGAAATATTATATCGACGTGCCATCGAGCTAAATGCGACATTTGCGCCGGCACTTGTGAATCTTGGTGGCATCATGATAAAAGATAAACGCTGGGCGCATGCCAAAGAATATTTAGAACGAGCTAATGTACTAGAACGGAACAATCCCCAATTGCTTACCAATCTTGGTTTGGCCTATCAATGGCTAGGCGATAAGAATAAAGCACTGAGTTTATACCAACAAGCAATTGATGTTTCACATTATCCTGCAGCATATTTAAATCTAGGGGTATTACTCGAGACTTTAGACAAAAAAGACGAGGCGATTAGAAACTATCAAGCGGCTATGTCAAAACATCCTGGCATGATGAAAATCTGCGCCTATTACTTGACTGCACTTGTCAATTCCAAGAAAACCGATGAGGCCTACAAGTACATTCTAAATGTTACAGACACAACTTCTTTACGAATTTTCTCGGGCGGAATTATAACTGGCGTCTTGCAAGACACGTGTGCCCACCATAAGTTATCAAATGAACTAAGTGAAGTTAAGCAGTTTCTACATTCCATAAACATGGGCATTAGTGACCTATTCAACCTAGATTCATCGATAGACATTCTTGATAATTTTCTATTACGGCTAAACTACACCGACTTGTTCTCTGAGTACGAGATATATCAATATCACCTTGCGTGGGGAAAACTAGCCACGCAAATAAAAATGAACCCCAACCCGCCGCAAAAATTAATACGGAAGAATACAAAAATCAAGATCGGATATATTTCTCCTGATTTTCGTCACCATCCCGTCGGATATTTCATCAGGAATATTATTCCCTCGCATAATAAATCCAAATTTGAAATTTACTGTTATTCGCTTTCAAAAAAACAGGATGCACTTACTAATTCCATCATGGAAACATGCGATCACTTTATTCCTGCTGCAGATTTAGACGATGCGAAACTTGCTCAACGTATTCATGCTGATCATCTTGACATACTAATACACTTGGCGGGACATACGCTTGGTGGACGCATACAGATACTTTCCAGCAGACCGGCGCCGATTCAAATTCTTTACCTTGGTTACCCCAATTCCAGCGGAGCGGATTTTATCGATTATTGGATCACCGACCCCTATGCTCATACCGATGAAGACCAACTCCATAGCGAGGAATTGTTGCGTCTTCCCGAGTCATTTCTCTGTTTTGGGGCATTCGCGGACTGTGAAGCTGCAACCCAACCCCCCGTGGTTGACGCAGGGGTTATTACTTTTGGTTCCTTCAATAATCTTGCGAAGTTGTCACCGACCACCGTGCGTATATGGTCGATGCTATTAAACTCCGTACCCAATGCTCGATTGTTATTAAAATCCGGCGACCTAAAGTACGATCTGGTTAAAGAAAATATTAAACGCATTTTTGGCGAACATGGGGTGGACGAGCATCGGTTACAGTTTTCACCCATGATTGATACACGTGAAAAACATTTGGAATATTACAATAATATCGATATCGCCCTGGATCCTATTCCTTACAATGGAACAACAACGACCTGTGAAGCCCTATGGATGGGCGTGCCGGTACTGACGCTGGTAGGGCAAGTACATCGCCAACGTGTGGGCTACTCCATTCTCAAGAATATCGGCGTTGAAGATACGATTGCCTACAGTGAACAGGAGTTCGTGGGTATCGCCAAGCATTTCGCGAGTAATCTGGAGGCGTTGAAAACGTTACGCAAGCGGGTGGCGGTGGGGATCCGCAAGTCGATTTTGTGTGATCCACAGAGGTTTACGCGGCAGTTTGAAGCAGCGTTAGAGGGGGTTTATCGTGAACACCTCAAGAAAGAGGACCGTGCTTTCCCTCGTCCTGACCTTCTCCCCCAGGGAGAAGGGGGTTAGGGTAACTCCAGTTTATACCCGCTAGGGTACTTCGGCCCGACAGGCTTTTTATCGGCCAAAAGCGCCCTAATGGGGATAAAGCCGACCTACAGTTTAGTTTGAAAATCTTTGTAGGCCTTGGCTAATCCGTCTTTAAATCCCGTGGTGGCTTTCCATCCGAGTCTGTCCAGTTGTGAGATGTCGAGTAATTTTTGTGGCGTGCCGTCGGGCTTGCTGCTGTCGTAGACGAAGCGCCCTGGGTAACCGACGACCTCGGCGATCAGGGTGGCGATTTCGCGGATCGAATTGTCTTGGCCTATGCCGATGTTGATGAATTCGCCAACGTCGGCGGCTGTATAACGTGTCATCAGGAATAAGCAAGCATCGGCCAAATCATCGCTGTAGAGAAATTCTCGTCGCGGTTTGCCGCTGCCCCAAATCGTTACCGTGTCGTTGCTCGTTTGTTTGGCCTGGTGAATTTTTCGGATCAGGGCGGGGATGACGTGGGAGGTTTGCAGATCATAATTGTCGTTAGGCCCGTACAAATTCGTCGGCATCACACTCATAAAATTACAGCCGTACTGAGTATTATACGCCCCGCACATCTTGATCCCGGCGATCTTGGCGATGGCATAGGGTTCATTAGTCGGTTCCAATTTGCCCGATAACAAGTAGTCTTCTTTCATCGGCTGCGGGGCATGCTTGGGATAGATGCAACTTGAACCCAGGAATAATAATTTTTTTACGCCATGCCGGTAAGCCGCATGAATGATATTGCATTGCATGGCCAGGTTCTGATAAATAAAATCCGCCCGATAGGTATTATTGGCATGGATACCGCCCACTTTGGCGGCGGCGAGGAACACATACTCGGGTTGTTCGGTTTGAAAAAACGTTTCCACCGCGCGTTGATCGGTTAAATCCAATTCGGCGTGAGTACGGCTAACGATATTGCCAAAGCCACCGTGCTGTAAGCGCCGCAGCAAGGCCGACCCCACTAAGCCGCGATGTCCCGCCACATATATTTTGCTCGAGGTTAACATTTGTTTATTCGTGGTAGTCGTAGGTGGAGAACCCATGCTCGCGCACCAGTTCATCGCGTTGCGCCAATACCAGGTCCTCGCGCATCATTTCTTCTACCAGGGCTTTAAACGAAATCTTCGGCTTCCATTTGAGTTTGCGCCGCGCCTTGCTCGCATCCCCCAGTAAGGTCTCCACTTCGGTGGGGCGGAAGTAACGGCTATCAACCCGCACGATGACCTGGCCTTTTTTGAGTTTGGTGGTTTTTGCATTGGCGGCGATGCTCTCGACCACGCCCTGTTCTTTAATGCCCTTGCCCTTCCAACGCAGGGTAACGCCCAGCTCCGCCGCCGCGGCATCGACAAATTCACGCACGCTGTATTGTTTACCGGTGGCAATCACAAAATCCTCGGGCTGTTTTTGTTGCAACACCAACCATTGGGCTTCGACATAATCCTTGGCGTGTCCCCAGTCACGTTTGGAATTCATGTTGCCCAGGTACACGCAGTCTTGCAAACCCAAATAGATCCGCGCCAGGGCACGGGTGATTTTACGGGTAACGAAAGTCTCACCGCGTAACGGCGATTCGTGGTTGAATAAAATCCCATTGCAAGCATAGATGCCGTAGGCTTCACGGTAATTAACCGTGATCCAATAGGCATATAACTTGGCCGCCGCGTAGGGGGAACGCGGATAAAACGGGGTGGTTTCTTTTTGGGGAATTTCCTGCACCTTGCCGAACAATTCCGAGGTCGAAGCTTGATAAAAACGGGTTTTCTGCGTCAAACCAAGAATACGAATGGCTTCCAATAACCGTAAAGCACCCAACGCATCAGAATCCGCCGTGTATTCAGGCTCCTCGAACGAGACCGCCACATGGCTTTGCGCGGCCAGGTTATAGATCTCATCGGGTTGTACGGCCTGGACAATGCGCACCAGACTGCTGGTATCGGTCATATCACCGTAGTGCAGGATAAAATTCCGATCGCTCGTGTGGGGGTCTTGGTAGAGATGATCGATGCGATCCGTATTGAGCAATGAGGTACGTCGCTTAATACCGTGCACGATATACCCTTTGTGTAACAGAAACTCGGCGAGATACGCCCCGTCTTGCCCCGTGATACCGGTGATCAATGCTGTTTTTGTCATGGGCGCATGATACTAATTTTGCGTTGCGAATCACACTGGATTTTTTATTGTGCCGTCATAGCCACGGAGGTGGCCCGCACCATACGCTACTGCGCTGATTTCTTAGGATCTACCCCTGCTCCACTTTTTTAGAAGCCCTTTTAGAAACCCTAAATTTATGGTCAGCACCCAGGCAGGTACGAGGTTACTGCGCTTCTTGTATCGTCACGCCATCAAGCGACGTGGCCAAAACCCCGCTATCGCCACGGGAATCTCCCAGTTTGATCATCAGACGTAACTCGTTGGCGGAATCGGCGTGGTTGATGGCATCTTCGTAGGTGATCTTGCCGGCTTTATACAATTCATACAGCGCCTGATCAAAGGTTTGCATGCCGTGTTGACTGGATTTCGTCATGATTTCTTTTAGGGAATGGATTTCGCCTTTGCGGATCATATCGGCCATCAGGGGGGTGTTGAGCAAAATTTCCACCGCCACCACCCGCGACTGGCCGTCAGGCGCCGGGATCAATTGTTGCGCGACGATGCCTTTGAGATTTAAGGATAGATCCATCAATAATTGATTGCGGCGATCATCGGGGAAGAAGTTGATCATGCGATCCATGGCTTGATTGGCGTTATTGGCGTGTAAGGTCGCCAAACACAAATGCCCGGTCTCGGCGAATTGAATCGCCAGATCCATGGTTTCACGGGTACGGATCTCACCGATCAGGATCACGTCAGGTGCTTGCCGCAGGGTATTGCGCAAGGCGATTTCAAAAGTGGCGGTATCCAAACCCACTTCGCGTTGGGTGACAATACAACCCTCGTGTTGATGCACGAATTCGATCGGGTCTTCGATGGAAATAATATGGCCGGTACTGTTCTTGTTGCGAAAACCGATCATCGAGGCCAAGGAGGTGGATTTGCCCGATCCGGTCGCCCCGACGAAGATCACCATGCCGCGTTTGGTCATGGCCAGGTCTTTGACGATGGGGGGGAGATTCAATTCTTCGGTGGTCGGTATCTTGGTTTCGATCTTACGCAATACCATACCGGCATGGTTGCGTTGCTGAAAGGCGCTGACCCGGAATCGGCCGATACCCGAGGCCGAGATCGCAAAATTGCATTCGTGGGTGGTTTCAAATTCCTGGCGTTGCTCCGGGCTCATGATGCTAAACACGATCTCGCGCGCTTGGCTGGGGGTCAGCGTGGTCTGGGTCACCGGGGTCACCTTACCGTTAATCTTCAGGCTTGGCGCCACCCCGGTGGTGATAAACATATCCGAGGCCTTCTTGTGGACCATCAATTTGAGCAGCGAATTAAAATCCATATATCAACCAAATGACTCTTTGTTTTGCGCCATCGACTTTGCGTCCTGGCGGCTAATAATACCGCGGGAGACCAAATCTTGCAGGCATTGATCCAAGGTTTGCATCCCGTGCCCCTGACCGGTTTGAATCGCCGAGTACATCTGCGCCACCTTGTCTTCGCGGATCAGGTTCCGAATCGCGGGGGTGGCAATCATGATCTCGTGCGCCGCCACCCGCCCGCCGCCGATGCGTTTGAGCAGGGTCTGGGCGATCACCGAGCGCAGCGATTCGGACAACATCGAGCGCACCATGCCTTTTTCAGCGGCCGGGAACACGTCGATAATACGATCGATGGTCTTGGCCGCTGAACTGGTGTGCAGCGTACCGAACACCAAGTGACCGGTCTCCGCCGCGGTGAGCGCCAAGCGAATGGTTTCCAAATCGCGCATTTCACCGATCAGCACGATGTCGGGGTCTTCGCGCAGGGCCGAGCGCAGCGCCTCGCTAAAACCGTGGGTATCCCGGTGCACCTCGCGTTGGTTCACCAGGCATTTTTTGCTCTCGTGCAGGAACTCGATCGGATCTTCGATCGATAAGATGTGCCCGTATTCCTTGTTATTGAGGTAATCGAGCATCGCCGCCAGGGTGGTGGATTTACCCGAGCCGGTCGGACCGGTGACCAATACAATGCCGCGCGGCACATCGCAAATCTCCTTAAAGCTGGAAGGGCAGCCCAATTCTTCCAAGGATAAAATCTTCGAGGGAATGGTGCGAAATACCGCGCCCGCGCCGCGATGCTGGTTAAAAGCATTGACGCGAAACCGGGCGATTCCGGGTATTTCAAACGAAAAATCGGTTTCAAGAAACTCTTCGTAGTCCTTCCGCTGTTTATCGTTCATGATATCGTAGACCAGCGAATGCACGGTCTTGTGATCCAGGGCCGGTACATTGATACGGCGCACGTCACCGTCGACGCGGATCATCGGTGGCAAACCGGCGGAAAGATGCAAATCCGAGGCTTTATTTTTAACACTAAACGCAAGCAACTCACTAATATCCATGACGACTCATATGTAAGGTGGAATGGGGGGTGGATGTTGTTGTTATCGGTTGATCTCGTTCGGTTTTGAAGAATAACTGTAATCTATATTAGGCTCAACGCTCACACTTATGATCACCATCGCACAACGCCTGGCCACTGTCCATGACCGGATTAACACTGCGCTTATTGCCTGTGGCCGCCCACCCGGGAGCGTGCAGCTCTTGGCCGTGAGTAAAGGCCAGCCGCTGGCCGCGCTCCGCGCCGCTCTTGCCACCGGGCAGCGGGCCTTTGGCGAGAGTTATCTGCAAGAGGCCCTGATGAAACAGGCTGAGTTGAAGGATAGCCCACTTCACTGGCATTTCATCGGGCCGGTGCAAAGTAATAAAACCGCGGATATCGCCGCGCACTTTGATTGGGTGCATAGCATCGACCGATTAAAAATCGCCCAACGCCTCAGCGCGCAGCGGCCGGCGCATTTGGCTGATCTGAATGTCTGTATCCAACTCAACATCAGTGCTGAGCCCAGTAAATCCGGGGTTACTCCCGAGGATTTGCCAAGCTTGGTCCACCGGCTGAGCGAGCTACCCCGCTTACGATTACGCGGCCTCATGGCCATCCCCGCCCCAACCCCGGTGGTACACGCACAGCGCCGCGCCTTTCGCGCGGTGCGTGACTGCTTGGAATCCTTTCAACACCAAGGCTATGCCCTGGACACCCTGTCGATGGGGATGTCCGAGGATTTAGAGGCGGCCATCGCCGAAGGCGCTACGTTAATTCGCGTCGGTACGGCGATTTTCGGCCCGCGTTAGCGAGCTTTCCGGTTGGTTTTTTTTGGATTTTTCCACTGGCGGCCTGCGTAGCGCTACGGTACTTTATACCCATGCAAAATCTCAAACAGATCGGTTTTATCGGCGGCGGTAACATGGCGCGGGCTTTGATCGGCGGTTTGTATGCCAGTGGCACCCCCATCCACAGCGTGTTTTGCCATGAGCCCGACCCGCAGCGGCGCAGTGAACTGCTACGGGAGTATCCGCTGCAGATCGTCGACAGCAACCAGGGCATTATTGATCAATGTGGCACCGTGGTATTCGCCGTGAAGCCCCAAGCCCTGCAATCCGTGGCCCGTGCATTGCTAATCCCCTCCTTGGACCGCGCCCCGCTGTTCATTACCATCGCCGCGGGCATACGCACTACCAGCTTGCAGCATTGGTTACGCGGGGCCTATCCCATTGTGCGCGCCATGCCCAACACCCCGGCGCTGGTCCGGGCCGGTGCCAGCGGCATCTATGCCACCGCGAATACCTCGCCGCAACAACGCGAAACCGCGGAATCGATCTTGCGCGCCGTGGGTGTCGCTCTCTGGCTGGACCAGGAAGAGCAACTGGACGCGGTTACCGCCTTGTCTGGCAGTGGCCCGGCGTATTTTTTCTACGTCATGGAAGCCTTGGAACGGGCGGCCATTTCGCTGGGGTTGCCTGCGGAGACAGCGCGTCTGTTGACCATCGAAACCGCGTTTGGATCCGCCAAACTCGCGTTGGAGATAAAAGAATCGCCGCACACCCTCCGCCAGCGGGTAACCTCACCCGGCGGCACGACCGAATCTGCAATAGGGGTGTTAGAAGCCCACCACTTCATCCAATTATTCCATCAGGCCCTGACCGCCGCGCGCGATCGTGCGGTAGAATTGTCCCAACAAATGGAGCATTAAGCGGATGGCTCAAAGTTATATCGGGAATTTCCTGGAATTTATCATTAGCCTCGGTTTTAGCCTGTACATCTTTTTGGTCTTGCTGCGATTTTTATTGCAACTGGTGCGGGCGGACTTTCGTAACCCGGTAGCGCAAATGTTACTCGTCACCACCAATCCGTTGTTGCGCCCGCTGCGGCGCATTATTCCCGGCTGGGGCGGAATTGACCTGGCTGCGCTTATATTATTGGTGTTTTTGCAAGTGATTCAGCTGACCATCATCGGGTTGTTGCCTAACCGAAGCATGGTGATGCCACCCGGCTTGTTTTTATTAGTCCTTGGGTTGTTGATCGACCACGTGGTATGGCTGTATTTCTTTACCGTCACTATCCAAGTGGTTATCAGCTGGATCAACCCCATGGCCTACCATCAACCCATCGGCGTGATGTTGCTGCAGCTCAATGAGCCGTTGCTACGGCCCTTGCGGCGTAAATTCTCCATGGTTAATGGGCTGGATATATCCCCCATCTTATTCATGGTTATCCTCATGGCCATCCACTTCTTAGTGGCGGCCCCGCTCATCGACCAAGGCGCCCTGCCCCACGGTTATCTATGAACCGATTGCCCCGTGCCACCCCTCAGGTGTTAAATAGCCCTAAAAACCTTAAGCCCGACTAAACCTCCTAGGTTGTGATGCCGTTAACAAAGCGGTTTAATGGTGGCTAACCCTACTAGGTATCCCTAATAGTCAAGGCTACACTTATTTGCTATAAACTTTTTAATAAATAAGTGCTTACCCCTCCTACGTTGGGAATTTTAAAATATATGGCGACAGAACGCTTTACCGATCAGATGCAGGCCTATGGGCGCTGGAAAACCCAGGTCATGGAAGCCATTTTGCGTTATCAGCACTGGCTCGAACAAAATAAAATGACCGACGCCGAGCTGGAATTGCGGTTGATTGAACTCATCGAGCAAATGCGCAGTGACCGGCTAACGATTGCCTTTGTGGCCGAGTTTGCCCGCGGCAAGACCGAACTCATCAATGCCATCTTCTTCTCCGAGTATGATCGGCGTTTATTGCCCTCCGAGGCCGGCCGCACCACCATGTGCCCCACCGAATTGTTATACGACACCGCCTCGAATCAAAGTTATATCCGGCTGTTACCGATCGAAACCCGTTTAGAAGACACCAGCATCGCCGAATTAAAGAAACATCCCATCAACTGGACCTCCATGACCCTCGACACCAGCTCCTCGGAAAAAATGGCTGAGGCCTTCCGGGAAGTGGTGCGCACGAAAAAAGTCCCCGTGGAAAAAGCCCAGCGCATGGGTCTGTACGAACCCGAACGCGACGCACGCCAGGTCACTGACGGACTGATTGAAATCCCGCTGTGGCGGCATGCCATCATCAGTTTTCCGCACCCCCTGCTCAAAGAAGGTTTGACGATCCTCGATACCCCGGGTCTCAATGCCCTGGGATCCGAGCCGGAATTAACCATTAATATGCTCCCCAATGCCCAAGCCGTGGTGTTCATTCTGGCCGCGGACACGGGGGTGACTAAGTCCGACATGGAAATGTGGTCGCACCATGTGAAGGCGCTCAACCACGATACCCGCCATGCGCGCCTGGTGGTACTCAATAAGATCGACACTCTGTGGGATGAGCTCAAAGACGAGGCTACGGTGAATAACACCATCAAGGCGCAGTGCAGCTCGGCCGCCAAGATGTTGGAGATCGATCCACGCACGGTATTCCCGGTCTCGGCGCAAAAGGGTTTATTGGCCAAGATCCGCCACGATCAAGCCTTGTTGGTCAAGAGTAACATCCTGAGCTTGGAAACGATTTTATCCACCGACATCCTGCCCAAAAAACAGGAGATCGTGCGCGATAGCGTGGTCAACGAAATCGGTGGCATGGTGAAGGAATCCCGCGACTTGATCGCCTCGCGGCTGGCCGATACCAGCAAACAGCTCAAGGAACTGATGAATTTAAGCGGCAAAAACGAGGACGTCATCACCCATTTATTGAAAAAAACCCGCCAAGAACAGGTGATCTACCACAAGAGTGTCGAAGCCTTCCAGGCCAACCGTAAACTGTTCAATGACCACCACCATCTATTACTCAATACCTTAAGCCTAGGTGAAATGGACAGCCTGATGTCCGCCACCCGTAAAGAAATGTCGGATACCTGGACCACGGTGGGCTTGAAGAATTCGATGAAGCAATTCTTCGAGGTAATCGCCAATACCATTAAACAAGCTTCGGATCAAACCGACAAAATCAATCAATTGGTGCTGGCCCTGTACCGCAAATTCAACGAAGAACACGGCAACACCGACGTTAAACCCAAGATCTTCAGTATCAACAAATACAAGCGCGACATGGAACGCCTGCTGCACGAAGCCGAGGCGTACCGCAATAGCCCAGTCACCACCATGACCGAGCAGAGCTTCGTGATTAAAAAGTTTTTCATTTCAATGGTGTCGCACGCCCGCAACACCTTCTTTAACGCCCACCAAGACTCCGAGAATTGGGGTAAGGCCGCCATGGCGCCGCTGGTGGCGCGTATTAAGGAACACAAAGAACAAATGGAAAAACGCTTGGAATCGCTGCGCAAGATCAACGAATCGCGCGACACCTTGCAGGCTCGGATCCGCGAGTTGCAACGCAGCACCGAACAACTCGAACAGCAACTTGCCCAGCTCAACGGTTTCTTGGACATTCTCAACCGCTCGCTGGATTCATTCGTAACCCCCTCAGCCAACGTTAGTCGAATCAGCGCGGCATAGGCATAAATGCTATGCCCCAAGTGCCGCTACCAACGTAAGGCCACGGATCAAACCCCCGCCTGGCAATGCCCGGCCTGCGGCGTGGCCTACGCCAAGGCCGGAGTGTATCCACCCCGCCCGATCATACCCGCTTCGCAACGCGCCCGTGTCCGCAATACCTATGGTCAACGTCGCGGGATCGATCACCTGCTGAGTTTTTTAGTAGTGCTTAGTATTAGCAGTTTCGCGCTCGCTCTGTGGCTAAAAGACCAATTACCCGCGCCTACTCACCTCGTACCCGAACTCACCCAAGCACCGGTGCAAACCGCCACCCATCACCCTCCGTTCGTGTTCAACTACCACAGTGAAGGGTATTTAATTGAACCCGTGGCCGAGTATGAGTTATGGGGTCTGGTGGTGACCCACAATAACATCACCGGTATCACCGATATCATGCACACCAAAGATTCGGTTGATATCAAGGATATCTGCGTGATATGGGGCGGCAATATCGGTAACAGCGATTATCAGAAAATATCTTTTAGCAGCGGGGATTTTATTTGTTACTTTCAATACCCGGCCGGAGTAAGTTTTGCGTTTGATGAAATTTCTAATAATCACTTATTGTCAGACGATGAAGTAGTGCGCGAAACGATTCGACAAACCCATATCGGTGATCAAATCCACCTGCGCGGAATGCTGGTAAATTATTCTTGGCAATCCAAACCCGGCTGGGTACGCCGCACCAGTACCACCCGTCAGGATACCGGCAATGGTGCCTGCGAAGTCGTATTCGTCAAGGAATTTGAAGTGCTCAAGGCTACCAACCAACCGTGGCATCATTTATACCGCATTAGCGGCTGGATGATAGCGTTATCACTGCTCCTTAAAATTGGATCGTTTTTATTGCCGACGCGGTAAGCGTCTAATGTGTTTTTGATCAAGATTCATCCCCACCGATAACGGACGATATTTTTCGCTTTTTTGTATGGGACAGTGCTCTGGAAATTGGTTAAAACGGGCTTAACCACTGTCGATTGCCACTCGTGTAAATCCTTGATACTGTAATAAAATATCAATTTTGCGGATATCGAGAAATTTCGGGTAAAACAGATGTTCTTGACGGGTCGGTCATATCGGAAGGCCAAGCAATACTATTTTATTGCGTTGGCCGCCGCATTTTCGGTTAAAGTCAAAAGCCGTGCGAGTCCGTCGAGGAAGCCTTGGCAAATTTGCGCGAAGCCATCGAGCTTTATCTGGAGGAATTTCCAATCACCACTTCTGGGCAACCTTGAATTACTACCTTTGATGTGGCGGTGCATGCCCAAATTACCGCGTGTCTCCGGCATGGAGACCGTCCGTGGTCCCGAGCACTGGGCTTCGTTGTTCTTCGCCAGCGAGGTAGCCATATTATTTTACGGCGCGGTTCGATGGACTGTTAGGCAGTTCTCATGACGAGGTAGATTGTGAATAGTCATGTCTATATCGTTAACTATCACGAGGATCTACGAGTTGGGTAATGACAATATAAAAAACGACGCCTTCATCGCGTTAAAAAAAGTGATGGACGCCTATTCGCCAATTTCAAATGAAACATGGGCGGCATTGAAAGCCATTTGTGATTTCAGAGAGGTTGGAAAAAATTGCATTTTATATCCATCCGGTGAATTACCAACCTCATTTTCATTTGTTTATGCAGGCTTATTCAGGGTCTTTATTACCGATGTCAACGGCAACGAGTACAATAAGCTATTTTTTGATGAGGGGACTTTTCCTGGTGCCATGACGGCGCTATTAACTTCCACCCCATCACGACTTACGATTGAATCGCTCGAATCTTCTTCCGTAATCAGCATTAATTTTAGCGGCTTTAGAAATCTATTGCTAGAGGCGAATGATTTAAAGTTATTCCAAATTTATTACTTGGAAAAAAACTGGTTGCTGGCGAAAGATGCCCGTGAGGTTGAGCTGGTTCAAGAAGATGCGACTCAACGCTACGTACGATTCCTCAAGGAGCATCCATTAATTTCCGCAAGAATACCCCAGTATCATATCGCCTCGCATTTGGGCATAACACCTACGCAACTGAGTCGGATTCGTAAAAAAATCATACATTATCAACCTATGTAAATGTCATCAGCCACCTTCCTCTGTAATCTGTTAGATTCATTAGCAACCCAAGGTGATGACAGTGAATGTCATAAAATCCCTGCAGTGGCGTTATGCGGTTAAACAATTTTCAACGGATGTTATTAATGATGGCCAGGTTCAAGCGTTATTAACCGCAACACGACTGAGCGCATCGTCGTTTGGTTTGCAGCCTTACCGATTGTTGATAGTGAAATCAACTGAGATTCGACAGCAATTGTTGGCTTACTCTATGGGACAGGATAAGGTGCTCAACTCTTCACATCTCATTGTTTTTGCAACTCAAACTAACCTCGGTGATGAAATCGTACATGCGTATATTGATCAAGTTTCCAAGGTTCGTGGTATCCCGTCAGAAGAATTACAAGACCTGACCGATCAAATAAAAGGTTCATTAGCGGCTAAAACACCGCAGCAAAAAAATGCCTGGGCCAAAAATCAAACCTATTTGGCCTTAGGCAATTTTTTAACCTGTGCGGCAATCATGGGAATTGATGCTTGCCCCATGGAGGGTTTTAATGCCGAAGGCTATGATAACGTTCTTGGGCTTGCCGATAAGGCGTTGACTACCGCCGTGATATGTCCCATTGGTACGCGTCATGAAGACGACCCATTTGCCCGTATGCCAAAAATTCGTTTTGATGCTGAAAAAATGGTGCTCACTTTTTAGGTATGCATTATTTATCATTACTCGCATTCATGGCAGGTGCGGCCATTGCCATACAGGCCAGCATGCACGCACAGCTAGGAGTGTTTCTGAAAAACTCGCTGCTCGCCACCGGCGTCGCCTTTGCAAGCAGTTTTACCTTTACTTCGCTCGCTGTGGTCGTTTTTAGCAAAGCGTACCCATCGGCTGCTGCCATAAGGTCTGTACCAATTTATCTATGGTTCTCTGGTGGTGTATTGAGTACCTTCGCTATCGCCTTATTTTATTATCTTATTCCAAAAATGGGCATAGGGGCAATGATGTCTTACGCACTCGCCGGGCAGATTCTGGTTGCGATTATTGCGGGACATTTTGGTTGGTTTGATCTGCCCGTCAAGCCCATTACTGTCGCCAAGTTCATCGGTGTACTCGCCTTGATTGCTGGTATTGTGTTAATTAACCGGGAGTGATTTTATGCATCTTGATAACCTCAATGCGGCGAATATTACTAACCTTACCTCTCTCTGGAAAAAAATGGGAACGCAGCCGCCTTCTATCATGTTCATTAATAATTTTCACGCTTCTGTTAGCTGGCCACACCGTGGTTGGTTTGACTGGACGGCGAACATCGAGGAAACCCCTGCACTGGACGACCTGTTATTTCAGTTACAACGCGGTTGCATTATACCCGTGTGGCGAGGACAGCTTGATCATTCCCTTGTTCTTGAACGAATATTGACAGATGCCAGGTTTGAATTATCATTTCAACAAACCGCCATGTATTTAACCCTGGAAAACTACCGCGTAGCAGACCACCTTAAACCTGATGTGGTAACAATACGTTCTGAACGTGATATTGAAACCTGGACTCGTGTCGCCGCCCAGTCATTTAATTACGAGATTGATGTATCCGTTATCCAACACATCGCTGATGATCCCGATGTGCAGTTACTCCTGGCCTATGTCGATAGTCAACCCGCCGCAACTGCCTTGCTGTTTCGAACAGAAGATATCATCGGCATACATCAAGTTGGCGTATCAGAACAATATCGTGGCAAAGGTGTTGCAAAGTCACTGATGCTTTATGTTATAAAGCGCTGTCATGCACTGGCAGCTAAACATATTACCTTGCAAGCCTCCGCCGCCGGAGAACCGCTTTACCGGAACCTGGGGTTTAAACAACAATTCATGATACAAAACTATCAACGAGTTATTGGCAATTAATATTGAAGCAGATAAGAGCCGTATCAAACGGGTCAAGGTGCCGCTTTACACTTCGCCACCATCGGACTGATGGCCGGACGCTATTACTTTTTTAAGAAACCGGATTAGATTGCCATTCTAACCTGCTAGTCAAGCGATACGGTAAGATGGCGACGGCGTGTTATCTTGCATCGTGGAGCCCACACTGCATATCAACATTTTGCCACTGGCTCCATGCATTCATATAATGATTTTTTGAGGCAATCACGACAGGAACGGACTGGAATGTATGCATTTATGCGACTATTCTCAAGACTTAACTGAGTGCGACAATCTGTGACTCTTTATTTTCTGAGCTGTCTATGAGGCAAAATCACAACATGTACAAGAACCGACTAGGCCGTTTGCAATGTACCTGTCTTTACGACTTTTATGACCGTTCGTATAACAAGGTAAATTGCGAACAGAAGTGCGAATGAAATATCGCGCACTAATTCTTCCAATTTTTATGTCACTCTTTGTTACCCCAACTTTTGCAGGAGAGAATTTGAAGATGTCAGTCATTGAACAAAACAAACGTATCGTTACCCGCTACTTCGATGAAGTGTGGAATCAAGGGAAGTTAGAAATTCTCGATGAATTAATTGCTCCCAACTACATCAACCACAGCCCACGCGCACCAAACCCCAAACCCGGACCCGAAGGTCTTAAACCAATCGTGGAGGCAATCCGCAGAGGAATACCGGACGTGAAATACACGATCCAAGACATGGTTGTTGCCCCCGACAAGGTTGCTGTTCGAGTGGTAATAACTGGCACGCACACGGGCGAATTTTTTGGAATTGCTCCTACAGGAAAACGAGTAACCGTTAATCAGTTTCAAATCGAGCGAATTGAAAACGGAAAGATCGTCGAGCACTGGCGCCAAACGGACGATCTAGGAATGATGCGGCAACTAGGGATATTGCCTGAAAGCAAATAAGCTATGGCTAACATGGCGTTCGAGAGGGACGCGCCAAAAGCGGCGCGCTCCTCAATTTGAATGTTGACGCTGCAGGAAAACCCATATTTCACAAGTACCGAGAAATTTTCATACAATAAATCTCGTGAATTACAAATTCAAAAAATTGAATCTTTCTACCCCTTCGTCAGCTAACAGGAGAGTATGTTGGAGCCCTGTTCTTGATGTGGCCTGCGGGTCATATCATGTCCAAGAAGATACATGCCGTTTGACACACAGGCGGAGGTATCGCGTTAGGCATGGGTGCCCTGAGTGATTGCCTAAGGGCAGCCAGCCGACCCGATGAAAGCAGAGACGCCTCCGGATTAACCCTGCCAAGGCAACTGCTCGTGCAGTCCCCGGTATTGTGTGTAATCAAGGTCGAAACACTGATGTCTCACTCATGGCGTTTGCCTGACACACCAACGCGCCTAAACCCTGATCGTTATGTACTTTATGCACCAATGGGTTAAACTACCTACACGTACAATACATTTTAGAGACCTTGCCATGAACACAAAACCGCAACATCTCCCATTGGAAGAACGAATCAAGTTGGTCGAAGATTTATGGGATAGCATTGCTGCCGACCAGCAAGCGCTACAACTCACGGACGAGCAGAAAGCCGAACTTGATCGGCGCCTCGATGCTTATGATATCGACAAAAACCGTGGCCGTCTTGTAACTGATGTGATGACTGATATCCGACGCAAACTATGACCCTTGAAGTTCGGCTTCGGCCTGAAGCAGAACAAGACTTATCAGATGCGGCAACCTGGTATGAGCAACAGTTGCCTGGACTGGGTCACCAATTTCTCGACGAAGTGATAGCCATGCTCTCCTTGATTGCTGACACACCGCTTTTATATCCTCAAATCCACAGAAATACACGGCGTGCGTTGATTCAACGATTTCCCTTTGGTGTCTACTATCGAACTGAAAACTCTATCGTTGTTGTGCTCGCTGTAATGCACGGCAGTCGAGATCCACACCGATGGAAAATCCGTACATAACACGTACTAATGAGTCACATGGAAAGGATACCCTCCCATCAAGACCGTCAGCCGCAGGGATGCTGCTGTCGAGTCTACAGGGAGGTATTGACGGCGTGTCTTGATTGGGGAGTATCCTTTCCATGTGACTCAGTAATAATTCCGCCATACTCGCAAAAACAGCGCACCTGTGAACGCTGTGTTAAGCAGTAAGAAAATCTGGACTTCACCAATGCCGAGATTTTTTATACCATTCATTCCGTATATTAAATTTATTGCTCTCTGGCACCTACCGTTTTTAGCTGCGTATATGCTATATGCCAGATCGCGATGGTATAGAAAGTCAATGAGTGCGCACATGTTCGGTGTGGATTTTCTAAAACTGCATTAGCTCTAATTCTAATCACATATTTTCAGCCGCCCAATCCGCCAATAAACTTAGGACTGGACAAAGTGATAAGCCTTTTTCGGTCAAGCTGTATTCAACTCTTGGTGGGACTTCAGGATACGCCTTTCTATTCACTAAACCGTCTTTCACTAGATCGCGTAATTGCGCGGTCAACACTTTTTGGGAAACTTCTGGTATCGACCGATGCAGATCGCTAAACCGTATGGCATCGGCATGGCTGAGGGTATATATGATTAACAGTTTCCACTTGCCCGCAATTTTTTCAAACATAGGTGGTAGTGGACATTGTTTATGATTCATTAACATGCGCCTTTACTTACATTAAAGTTAGTATGACACAATAAAGTGCCTTCTTACAATTAGTAACTAAGTAGCACATACTGCATTTCAACCCTAAACGTACGAGGTTTCTCACATGGTTACTATTGTCGTTGTCTATCACAGTGGCTACGGACATACCCAGAAACAAGCAGAGGCCGTGCTTTCTGGGCTGACAGCGCATTCGAATGTAAAGGCTATACGCCTTCCGATTAATTCGGAGGGGAATATCCCCGAGAGTGGCTGGGAATTATTGGCGGCTGCTGACACGATCATCTTTGGTTCACCTACCTACATGGGTACGGTTTCCTGGCAATTTAAGAAATTTGCGGACGCATCAAGCAAGGCGTGGTTTGAACAAAAATGGAAAGATAAGCTTGTGGCAGGGTTTACCAATTCATCGGGAATGAATGGGGATAAACTATCCACTCTGCATTACTTGTTTACTCTCGCCATGCAACATTCAATGATATGGATGGGAACCAGCCTCATGCCAGCGAGCAGTAAAGCGGCTCAACGCAACGATATTAATTTTATCGATTCATTCACCGGCCTCATGGCGCAGTCACCGACGGATGCCAGTGTAGAAGAAGGTCCATTGCCCGGCGATCTGGTAACAGCGAAGAAATTTGGAGAACGAATTGCGCGTATCTCGCTACGCTGGTCCGGCGGCAATGACTAAATCCCACTGTGGGTTGTAACAACAATGGGGTTTGCATGGGTGATGATCAGGGTGTGTTCGTATTGTGCGGAAATATTTCCAGGTACGCCCACCAGCGTCCAACCATCGTTTGCTTCCTCAACCTGACTGCTTTTTGTGGAAAGAAAGGGTTCAATGGCAATCACCATTCCTTCTTTAAGTACTCGTGTGTCGGTTGGATCATAATAGCCAATGATATTTTTGGGTTCTTCGTGGAGTTTACGGCCGACACCATGTCCTGCCAGATTCTTGATGACTTTAAATCCGTGGATTCTGGCAACCCGTTGCACCGCTTTGCCGATTTGGTTAATCCGGTTGCCGGCGCGCGCGACGTCCATCGCTGCGTGCAAAGCCAACATGGTCGCGTGACATAAGCGCGACTTAACCGGAGACGATGGAGGGACGACACGTGTGCCACCGGTATCGGCGAAGTAACCATTGAGTTCTGCCGACACATCCACGTTGACCACATCACCCGGTTGAATGCGCCGGGCGCTCGGTATGCCATGAGCGGCTTCTTCGTTGATACTGATGCACGTACTACCCGGAAAATTGTAGCTAACACGCGGTGCCGAGCGCGCGCCAAAACTATCCAGCAGATTTTTGCCCATTTGGTCCAACTCGGCCGTGGTCATACCCGGCTCCAGTGCGTCGAGCATTTTTTCTAACACCAGGGAAACCACCCTGCCCGTCTGTAGTAAACCGTCGACATCATCTTGAGTTTCAACCGTCATTGGGTATCTCCATCATTTCAGGGGTGGTGAACTTAATGATAACGCCCAATCGTCCGCTCGCCAAGCTTGACAAGTTCTGTTAACGTTTTACGATGGGATGTTTTCCCGCAAACAGACAACCCCCCTCGCGAACCACTTGTTGGATTTGCTTGAACATGTTGTCGCGATCTTTATACACGGCTTCGACAAAACTCTTGGGCGCGGTTGTTTCTGGATCGTACCGCGAACTCCAGCCCGACATCTCAAGCAGTATGGGTATCAAGGCCAAACCCTTCTCAGTCAGCACATAGATTTCCTTTCGCCTATCGGTCGCATGCGGCTTTTTTATCAGAATGCCTTTGCGCTCCAAATGCGCGAGGCGGGCTGCTAACACATTGGTTGCAATGCCCTCCCCGGATTCCAGGAATTCGCCGTAGGTTTTCTTTCCCCAAAACACAATGTCGCGCACAATCAATAGAGACCAATTGTCGCCAAAGGTCTCCAGCGCGAAATTGACGGGACAATGCGATTTATTGTCGGCACGTTTCATATTTATATAGTATACCATACTTGCATTATACAAGTGATATGCTATGATTCTTAGCAAGTGCCAAACCATACAACCCTTTTGTGATCAACAACCCAGGCGGAGATAGCCTATGGAACTCGATCTACTTGCAACAATAGAAATGACAGTTTGCGCAGCGCTTGCAGTTGCCGTATTGGCCATCGGATTTGGCGGAAACCTTCAGGCTCGTATCCGGATTGCAGCCGGACTGGCCGGATGGTTCATCCTTGTAACACTACTGGCGGCCATGGGGTTATTTAACAACCAACATGGCGTGGGCGTGCCCGGTCTCGGGCTCGCGGTGTTACTGCCAATCGTGGTACTCAGTGTCCGCGTACTGCGTTCGCCCTTATTACGCCGGCGTCTTCAAACCATTCCGTTATCCACGCTGATCGGGGTAAACGTCATCCGTATCTTCGGTGCCACCTTCGTGCTGCTCTATGCTGCCGACCGCCTGCCCGCACCGTTTGCCCCACTGGCTGGCTGGGGCGATATTTTTATTGGCCTTACGGCGATTCCAGTCGCATGGCTGACTTACAAGAAGCGGGAGGCGGCACACACAACCGTCATGATCTGGAACACCTTAGGCTTGCTAGATCTGATCGCCGCCGTTGCGCTCGGGGTGACCTCCTCACCCGGGCCGTTGCAGTTGATCTTCACAACACCAGACGCGAGCTTGATGACCGCGCTCCCTTGGTTAATGATTCCAGGTTTTCTGGTTCCGTTACTGGCTTCGACACACCTCGCCGTGTTCTATCGACTGGGTAGGACGAGGGAATTTGTTTGTTATCGCAAGCAAACGATTATTCATGAGTCATAAAAAACCCAACATTCACTGGAGGAACACATGCTCAAGCTCATCGCGATTGCCGTCATACTACTGATCGGCGCCGTGCTGGTCTTTGCCGCGACCCGGCCCGACAGTTTCCGCGTGCAGCGCTCGGCGAATTTCAAAGCACCGCCCGAAAAGCTCTTTGCGCTCATCAACGATTTTCACCAATAGGAGGCATGGTCGCCGTGGGAAAAAGTCGATCCAGCGCAGCGGTTAAGCGCACTTACAGCGGCGCTGCCAGCGGCAAAGGCGCAATATACGAGTGGAGTGGCAACAACGAGATTGGACAGGGGCGTATTGAGATCATCGAGTCATTACCACCCACCAAGCTCGTACTCAAGATCGATTTTATTAAACCCATTGAAGCCCACAACACCATTGAATTTACGCTGGTGACACAGGGCGACTCCACCACGCTTACCCAGGCCATGTACGGTCCAAGTTCGTTTGTCCACAAACTAATGGGCGTGTTTTTCAGCATGGACAACATGATCGGCCAAAAATATGAGGAAGGGTTTGCCAGTCTAAAGACACTCACAGAAAAATAATATCATCGCAATGTGAAACACAGAATTTACATTTTTTCGACTAACCTTAAGGAGGTGCACACATGAAAACATTTTTAGCTGTCTTCACAGGCTCTGCCGAGGCAATGGCTCGTTGGCAAGCGCTTAGCGAACCCGAACGTCAAGCGCGTCATTCAGCAGGCTTCAAAGCGTGGGGCGAATGGGTTGCCAAACACGCCTCTTCAATTGCAGAGGGCGGCTCGCCGCTTGGAGGAACCAAGAAGGTTTCGAAGTCTGGCATCTCCGACATCCGCAACGACTTAGCGGCGTATACCGTGGTGCGCGCTGCATCCCACGAAGCGGCCGCCAAGCTCTTCGAGGGCCATCCGCACTTCACCCTGTTTCCGGGCGAGGGAGTGGAGGTCATGGAATGTCTGCCCATCCCAAAAGCATGACGCCTGAATTGAGGACTAACATGGCGTTTGAGAGGGGCGCTTTTCTCAAACTTAAGCATGAGCGCTAGTCAAAACGGTGTTTTTATTTAAACCTCCCCCTGGAGAAATATTATGCAAAAAATGACACTTTGTTTGTGGTTCGACAACCAAGCCGAAGAAGCGGCAAAACATTACGCAGCGATTTTTAAGCATTCTGAAATTGGCACCATCAGCCGTTATGGCAAAGAGGGTTTTGAGTTTCACGGAAAACCGGCAGGAACGGCAATGGTCGTGAATTTCAAACTAAATGGAATGGATTTCATCGCTCTAAACGGCGGCCCGAAATTTCAGTTTAACGAAGCGGCTTCGATTGTTGTTAATTGCGAGACCCAAGCAGAAATTGATTATTTTTGGGCGAGCCTGTCAGAAGGCGGAGAAGAGGGCCCATGCGGTTGGCTCAAGGATAAATATGGTGTATCGTGGCAAATCGTGCCGACGATTCTTCCAGCAATGTTGTGTGGCTCTGACACAAAAAAATCCCAGAGCGTAACCAAAGTGTTTCTTAAAATGAAGAAGTTCGACATCGCAGCTTTGCAGCACGCCTACGAGGCCGCCTGAATCATGTCGGGCGTAGACAAGTATTTTTGTACTAAGCGTCTTTACTAAAGAATCTCAAAGTAGGAGAAGTCACATGGCCACTCGACAAAAAACAACAAAGCATCCAAAGAAAGTAACAGTGCCCGCGAAAAAACCGACCAAGGTCAGCGCAAGCACCGCACCAAGAATTACACCGTTTCTCATGTACAAAGAAAAGTGCGCGGAAGCCGCGAAGTTCTACGCCTCCATTTTCAAAAATTCAAAAATTCTAAGTGCCGATACCATGTCGGCCTCGTTTATTCTCGACGGCCAGAAATTTCATGCGTTCAACGGCGGTCCGCATTTCAATTTCAGCGAAGGGATTTCTCTGTTTGTCAGTTGTGAGACGCAGCAGGAAGTCGATTACTACTGGAATAAACTCAGCGCCGACGGCGGCGCTGAGAGCATGTGCGGCTGGCTGCGCGACAAGTACGGCGTATCGTGGCAGATTATACCGTCGATTTTGATGAAACTCCTCGGTCATAAAGACCGCGAAAAAGCCCACCGGGCCACGCAGGCGATGCTCCAAATGAAAAAGATCAGCATCCAGGGGTTGAAAGATGCGGTGAAGGATTGATACTCTTTCGTCATGACCGGAAATCAAGGAAAAGTTATGCATCGCTATGTTGCTTTCCTTCGAGGGGTGAGTCCGATGAATGTAAAGATGCCCGAGCTGAAGCGCTGCTTTGAAGCGGCTGGCTTCGTCGATGTTAAGACGGTGCTTTCGAGCGGCAACGTCGCGTTCAATGCGCGTGCCGTGTCGGAAGCCGGGCTCGAACAGAAAATCGAAGCCGCGATGACGAAACGCCTTGACCGTACGTTCTATACCATCGTGCGTCCGGCCGATGTTTTGCACCAGCTGCTCGATCTCGATCCCTACACCGCCTACCGTCTGCCCGCGAACGCAAAGCGAGTCGTTACTTTTCTGCGTGAACCCCTCACCGCGACACTTTCACTCCCCATCGAGGTCGATGGCGCACGCATTCTCGCCATAAATGGCCGTGAGATCTTCACCGCCTACGTCCCGAACCCGCGCGGACCCGTATTCATGACGCTGATCGAGAAGACGTTCGGCACCAACCTGACCACGCGCACTTGGGAGACCGTCAAGAAGTGTGCGACGGCTTAAACGAGATGAACAATTCACTCTGGCCGGCGGCGTCGCACCTGAGCTTGGTTGTTATTGAATAGATTTGGATAGTCGTTTTTAAACTTCAGTTAAAGGAAGCCCTCACATGTTCTTCAAAACTCTGGCCGTCGCAGCGGTTGTCTTGATCCTCATCGTTGCCTTTGTATTCATTGCCCGAGGCCGCAGTTCCACAGTTTATGTAGAACGCACCTTCTCCGCCCCGGCCGAGAAAGTACGACAGCTCTGGAATGATCCGGAGTCGATAAAAAAATATAAAGAAGGTTTCGCTAACCTGAAGGCACTTGCTGAAAAATAATCGGCTGACATGCCGTGAGGAAACAAAAATGAAAACGTTCGACGGGAAGAAAAAACTCGGGTATTTGCACCGGCCTTCCACAATAGAGAGGGTAAGCGACATCGATCACCGCAAGCGTTGGTTGGCCCTCATGATCCTCTGCCTCGGTGACTTCATGATCGTTCTTGACACCACCATCGTGAACGTTGCCCTGCCATCGATTAAAACAGACCTCGGTTTCTCTCAGACCTCGCTGGTCTGGGTGGTGAATGCCTACATGCTTACCTTCGGTGGTTTTCTCTTGCTCGGCGGCAGGTTGGGCGATCTGTTCGGGCAACGCCGCCTGTTCCTGCTTGGGCTCCTTCTCTTCACGCTCGCGTCGCTCACCTGCGGGCTGGCAAATTCGCAGGTATTGTTGATCGGTGCCAGGGCGGTACAAGGGCTCGGCGGAGCCATTGTTTCGGCGGTGGCACTGTCGTTGATCATGAATATGTTCAGTGAACCAGTCGAGCGGGCAAAGGCGATGGGCATCTTCGGTTTCGTGATGGCCGGGGGTGGTAGCATCGGCGTGTTGCTGGGCGGTGTGTTAACCGATGTGCTCAACTGGCATTGGATTTTTCTCGTCAACATCCCCATCGGCGCGGCGGTGTACGCACTCTGTCTCGTTGTGCTGCCGGATAGCCGTGGACAGGCGGCCGGGCGTCTCGACGTTGCGGGCGCGATAACGATAACGGTATCGTTGATGCTTGCCGTCTACGCGATCGTGAACGGCAATCAGGCTGGCTGGACCTCTACACAGACGTTAGTGACATTTGTCGCCGCCGCCGTGCTCTTCAGTCTTTTTCTCGGAATCGAAGCGCGGGTTCGTTCGCCTCTCATGCCGCTGGGTCTCTTTCGGCTGCGCAATGTCGCCACGGCGAACGTTGTTGGTATCTTGTGGGCTGCCGCTATGTTCGCGTGGTTCTTCATCTCCGCGCTCTATATGCAACTGGTGCTTAATTATAGCCCGCTGCAGATCGGCCTCGCTTTCTTACCGTCCAACCTGATCATGGCGGCGTTCTCGCTTGGCCTCTCCGCCAAAATGGTCATGCGTTTCGGTATCCGGCTGCCGCTGGCAATGGGGCTGCTACTGGCCGCCGTCGGGCTTGTGCTTTTCGCGCTCGCACCGGTCGACGGAAACTTCGCCGTGCATGTCCTCCCCGGCATGTTGCTCCTCGGTCTGGGTGGCGGCATCGCATTCAACCCTGTGCTGCTTGCCGCGATGAGCGAGGTGAACCCCGATCAATCCGGCCTCGCATCAGGTGTCGTCAATACCGCATTCATGATGGGTGGGGCACTCGGTCTGGCGATCCTCGCCAGCCTGGCGGCTGTTCGCACCGACGACTTGTTTGCGTCCGGGGCGGGTTCGCTTGCCGCGCTCAATGGGGGCTACCATGTCGCCTTCATCATCGGCGCCCTCTTTGCGGCCACGGCGTCCTTGCTCAGCGCGGTGTTTCTTCGCACCGGATCGGCAGCGCCCGCACATAGTGCGCAATAGTGGACATATCAAAGGACAGCATGCGCATTTTCTATTTTGCCAAATGCGTAACGGCTGCAGATGCCTTGAAGGTAGAATCATAGTCTCGCGCCTGATACCTTATATTGGTTGTTACATCTGCAGCTTGAACAAAGGAGAACATCAATGAACCGTCCCATCATCAACATCGCCGATATTGAACTTCAACCGCGCCCCGCTGCCTTCGCTGCCACTGGCGCTGCGGCCGAGCGCTATGATGCGCGCATGGGCTTCATCGCGCCGCTGCTCGGCGCGCAAAAGCTTGGGTACAACCTGACCGCCGTGCCCCCTGGCAAATGTGCCTTCCCGTTGCACAATCATCGTGTCAACGAGGAGATGTTTTTCGTGCTGCAAGGGACGGGTGAGCTGCGTATCGGTGAATCCGTGTACCCAGTCCGTGTGGGCGATATCATTGCGTGCCCCGCTGGCGGAAAAGAACTCGCGCACCAGATCGTCAACACCCGCAAGGATGAACTGAGATATCTTGCGGTCAGTACCAAGCTTTCACCGGAAATCGTCGAATATCCGGACTCGGGTAAATTTGGCGTGTTGGCCGAGTATCCTGCGGGTCCGGAGGGTAAGCCGCAGGTGTTCCGCTTTGTCGGACGCGAAGACCTCGGCATCGACTATTGGGATGGCGAGTAATCGATTTGGCACTACGCGGTGCACGCTTTAGAGGTGAACAAAACCATGAAAACCCGGCTTACTTCATCTCCGGTACTGCCCATTGAACTGTGTGAACAGCGGAAAGATTGGGCTTCGTGGTTACAAAAAAACCACAGCAGCTCATCCGGCGTGTGGTTGCAACTTGCAAAAGCAGATACCGGAATCCGCTCGGTTTCCTATGAGGAAGCGGTGGAGGTTGCCCTTTGTTTCGGGTGGATCGACGGACAGAAAAAGAAATTTGACGATCAGTACTGGTTGCAAAAGTTCACGCCGCGATCAAAAAAGAGTGTGTGGTCGAAAATCAATAAGGAAAAGGCGCTTGCGCTGATCGCTTCTGGAAAAATGAAACCCGCCGGACTCAAGGCGGTCGAGGCGGCGAAGCTCGATGGACGCTGGAACTCGGCCTATGACGCTGCAAGTAAATCCGTGGTGCCGAAAGATTTTCAATCGGCGCTGGACGGCAATGTGCAAGCAAGGAAGTTTTTCGCAACGCTTGATAATCGAAATCGCTACGCGGTTTTGTTCAGGATTCAAACCGCCAGGAACGCGGAGGTTCGTGCAAAGAAAATTGCACAATTTGTGCAAATGCTGGAGCGAAACGAGAAAATTCATTCATGATCGTCGAATATATTCGCTACAAACTCCACGAGCAAGCTTCGGAATCGAAGGAAGACAGCGCCAGCGCTTTTGAAACCGCGTATCGGGCTGCCGCTTTCTCGCTGGATGTTTCACCGCACTGTCTTGGCTACGAGCTATCTCGTTGCGTTGAGGAACAAAACCGATACATCCTGCGAATCGAATGGGATTCCGTTGACGGACATTTGACGGGCTTTCGGCGTGCGCCCGAGTTCGCCCCTTTTTTTGCTGCTATTAAGCCTTATATAAACCAAATTGAGGAGATGCAGCACTACACCCCGACTTCGATCATTTCATTAAAACGTAAGTGAGGCACGACATGTCAACTGAAAATATTCCAACGTTATACGATTGGGTCGGTGGCATTGAGGCACTGAACCGGCTGACCACGAGATTCTATGAGCACGTCAAGGTTGACACTTTGCTTTCGCCGATTTTTGTGCACATGGGTGCCGACCATCCAGCCCACGTCGCCACGTTTCTTGGCGAAGTGCTCGGCGGCCCCGCCGCGTACTCCGAGCAATACGGCGGACACTCGCATATGATCAAACAGCACCTCAATCGCCATCTGACACAAGAACAACGCCGCCGTTGGGTGGGACTGTTGCTCGAAACCGCAGACGAACTGGGCATGCCCGATGATCCTGAGTTCCGGTCTGCGCTTGTTGGCTATCTGGAGTGGGGTTCACGACTGGCCGTGATCAATTCACAACCGGGCGCTTCGGTGAATGAACATGCCCCCATGCCCAAGTGGGGCTGGGGTGAAGTGAAGCGTCCGTACAAGGGCTGAGAAGCAAAGCAGAGTGCAGCCTAATTTACGTTGCGTCACAGGATAAAGATGACACTCGATTTCTGGTTTGATTTTGGGAGTACCTATTCCTACCCCGCCGCCATGCGCATTGAGCAACTCGCGGCGAGCCGTGGCGTTCGTATTTCTTGGCGGGCATTCTTGCTCGGAGCGATCTTCAAATCCGAAGGTATGAACGATTCACCGTTCAACATCTATCCGGCGAGGGGACGTTACATGTGGCGCGATCTCGAGCGTGTATGCCAGTCCGAGGGAATCCCGTACCGTCGCCCATCACAGTTTCCACGTAATGGGCTTTTGGCCGCCCGCATCGCCTGTTGGTATTCAGATGCCAGCTGGCTTTCGGAATTTGTCCGCGCCATCTTCCGTGCGAACTTCCAAGACGACTTCGATATCTCAGATGCTTCCGTGGTGGCGCGCTGTCTTACCGCCCTCGGACAGAATGCGGCTGAGGTGCTCGCGCGGGCCCAATCGGCGGAGTCGAAGCTGAAACTCCGTGCACAAACTGACGAGGCCGCCAGACTGGGCATCTTCGGAGCACCATTCTTCATGGTGGGTCACGAACCCTTCTGGGGCAATGACCGGCTCGAACAAGCTATTTCATGGTATGCAGAGCACACGGCTCAATCCATCCTTTCACCGGACGTTGCGCGATGAAGCCGAGCACCGCCGGTAGATTCACACGTTACGTTGAGATTGGGCATGAGTCATGAATAAAATACGAGGACCGATATTTATTACAGTATTATCCAATTCATTAGTTTTTAGTGCTGATGCCAAAAGAAAATCTGGTGCGATATGCGCCCCAAGAATTCCAAATAATAGAATATACTGAAGCGATACAAATACGGTGGAATAGTGCTGCATCCGGTTTTGCAGAATGATGAGACGCACCCGTGATCGCAAAAATAGAAAACATCATCCTTAACCGTGCGGCAAGGCCCGCTTGCGGGTTGACAGTAGTAAGTTATGATGTTGGTATATCAGGAGTTTCTAATTAACAACGGTCAATTCCGCATAACGCCACAATTACTAATGCGATCCGGAGTTGTGGTACAAATCTAAACCCAGTATTCTGTCTTTCATGGTAAAAACGGACTTATACAGAATTCTGGCTAAGAAGCGGAAGGCAGTATTCTGCCTAATACACTGTTAGAAATCACAACAATGTTCATTCGCCATTTAATTACATCATCCATTCTGCTCGCACTTTCCGGGTGTTCGACGTTTGCCACAATTGCGGCTGGCAGCAACAGAGAAAAATTTGATTGTGACGAGAAGTACACAATTCCACGGGTCTACTCCGGCGTTTTTAACGACATTCGATTCCTACGCGGAAATTATCCAGATCAAGATGTGGTGGTTTTAGATTTTCCCTTCAGCTTGGTCGCCGACACTATCGTGCTTCCTTATACTGCCTACACCCAAGCTGCTTATGGAAACTTGTGTGAAAAAAAGAACTGATACTGCCGAGAAAGTGATTTCTAACCCCGCGTTCAACACGGACCTTCGGGTCGCTGCGCGCCCCTCGTCCGGTTAACGCGAACGTTGGGCCGCTAGGGCAGGTTGGCGTGATAAGAGGATATTGCCGTCTTGAAAGTTGATCTGATGCGGCTAGAAAGCCCAGAGCGATTTCAGCAATTTTGCACACGTCTTGCTCGCCGTGAGTTTCCAGACGCAATGCCTCTTGCTTCCGCGTCGTGGGATAGCGGGTGCGACGTAATCAGATTTCTGGCGTCGGGTAAGAGGAACATGTTTCGAGGAATGGTGTGGCAGATAAAGTTCTCAAAGAACCTAAACTCCAATACAAAAAAGTCCATTCAGAAATCTATTGAGTCCCTTAAAAAACAGAATGATGAAACGGTCAGGCGCTGGATCCTATGTCTGCCAGTAGATCCCACAGATAAGTTTCTTGATTGGCTTTCTGGTCAGGTCCCGGCCGAATGGAACACTGAGGTTTGGGGCGCGTCGATCATTAACGAGAAACTTGAGAAGCACCCTGACCTATTGCATACGTACTTTTATGCGCTGTATGAAGACATCAGAAGAATATTCGCAATAGATAATCTAGAGCTTTTCAGGTTTCAGCTTGACCCTGCCTGTGAATGGGTTCAGCCGGACCCTCAGGTACTACATTTTTCGAGCAGGAACGTACAGTCACCGGACCTCATTCTAGACATCATCGTCAAGAACACCGGCCCGGTTGATGCTGTTCTCTTGGGAATACAAGTTGAAGTGTCGGATTGGGAAGTGAAGCTGCATGGCATTCCGGGAGCGGGGCTGCTATTCCCACAAATCGAGTACGTCGTTCCTATCAACATGGGCCAACCTGGGCGGTATTCAGCCAATTGTGAGCCGCCGTTAGTGGTGCGCGGGAACGGACCAGAGCGATTCAAAATACGTTTAAGCGAAACTGGCTATGCTTGGCAAGGTATCGTTCAGGTTTCGCTAAATTATGGTCAGGGAAGAGAACTCAAATTGCCTTTGCTGCGGCTGTACACATGAAAGGTGCGGCGAGGTCCAACAATTCGCTGCTGCCCAACAAGGCGCTCAACACGGACGAGCAAACAGCGCGCGCCGGTTAGCTTTTGCGTTAGGCAAAATAGATGCAATGTGAAAGGGATTTAACATGAATTTGCAATTTCGCACTTTAGAAGATCTAAAAGATATCATTAAAGAGTATGAAGGCATGCTGATGCGTCCGACGATGCATTTAAGTCATCCAACTCTGTATCGACGAAGGGATGTAGCTGGGCATGAAAAAGTTATAAAAGGAGTCCGCATTAAAGATTGGTTTCTATCCGAAGACGAAAAATGGGTTATGCCACATGACCAAATGGGCTTATCATTTTCCTCAACATTTAGTAATCTAAGAAATGTGTACAAACTAAAAGGGCGCCATAATCCTGGTAAAAGAATTCATATTTTCTGGGTACTAGAAGCAGCAGATTTACCTGTTGGCCTAAAGTTTGTAGCGGATAGCAGCAAAAAAGGACACTATTTTTTAACAGTTACCGAACAAATGCTGTTAAGCCAGCTTGTAGCTAGATTGAAAATCGTTGCGCATAAGATGTCGGTAATTCGGGATGCGGGTAAAACACTATGATCAAATACAAATATGATGGTGAGCTACTGTTTGCCAAGTATTACGCAAACAAGTTAAAAGATACAAAGGCTATGGAAATAATTGAATCGGGTGTTGTTAAAAATATAGAGGAAGCTCAATACCTAAGTAATTATTTTTGGCGAATGGTCGATTCCGCTATTGAAGACGAAAAACAGGAAATTCGTCTTCCGTGGGGAGAAAGCGCGGAATTCTGGACAGAGAAGTTAATGTATTCTATTAGTGGTTATCTAGAGCGATCCGGCTATGAAGAGGCATGGGAAAATGAGGCAGATAAACAGTAGCACAAGTGGGGAAGTCAATTTACGCCTAACATCGCGTTCGAGGCCGACGCGGTGAGACAGCACATCGTTTCCTGCTGTGTTCATGCCCCGCGCGTCTCAACGCGGCGTTGGGCCGCAATGGAAGTAACCGTTCTTGCGTTTTGGACAAATGACATTGGGAGGAAGAATGACTACTGAACGTAACTACGCTGAGCTTGTCTCTCAAGCTGAAAAAGCCGTAGCGGCTGTAAAAGATCCCGAACTTAAACGGGTCGCATTTCAAAAGGTGCTAGATGATCTACTGGCATTGCAGTCAGGCGTTGCCCCACGAAAACCTTCTGCCGAGAAAAAGTCACGCCCTGCCGCATCGACTAAGACCAAAGCTGCGAAGTCTGGGCCACAAGCGTATGTTGAAGAGATGACCGAAGATGGATTTTTCAAGAAGCCAAAAACAATTGCTCAAGTTAAAGCAGAACTTGAGAATCGTGGCCACCACATTCCACTGACAAGCCTGAGCGGACCCCTTCAAAAACTAACCCAGCGCCGGACATTACGTAGACAGCGGTCAAAAGCGAGCGGAAACAAAGAAACGTTTGTCTATTCGGAGTGGTAAGCGTATGGCACGAGCGCCACGCGGTAAGGTCCCGCCAACCCCTGCTTCGCAGCTAGAGCAGGCAGTTCAACGGGCTTTAGATATCGCCAAGAAAGCTAGAAAGCACAGGCAAAAGTTGAACTCCGACAACTTCTACGCCAACAAACTAGCAGAGCTTCGAGTAAACGCTGTCAACGCGTTTCGAGACTTATCGACACAATCCGCAGGCGATGTTTCGGCAATGGCCGAAATGATCGAGGTGGTCTTCTCCCCGAATGCAGATGTAAAGAAAAAAGCCGAAGTAGCGCGAGAACTGGTTTTTTCGCTGCGCACTACATGGAGAGAACATGAGCGTCCCGTTGCTCAAACCGAGCAGGGTGCGCTATTTCCCCTAAATCTTCTATCTCAAACAAAACGCGGATACCTGATAGTGATTGGCCGCCAGATGAACGGTTGTTTTGGGGTCGGTTGGTACGATGGCTGTGCGGTAATGATGCGGCGATTGATGGAAATCGTCCTAATTGAAGCCTTCGAAAAGAAGAATCTGTCCGAAAAGATAAAGGATAAGAACGGAAACTATCTACAGTTAACCGACCTCATCGGGGTCACATTAAACGAGTCGAGCTTTGCCCTATCGCGCAATACGAAATCCGCCTTGCCACAACTGCGTGACATAGGCCATGCGTCAGCACACGGTCGTTACTTCACTGCACAAAAGAGCGACATTGAAAAAATCCGACATGGATGCCGCGTTGTTGTTGAAGAATTCCTGCATCACGCTGGCATGTTATGAATGAAAAACAAGACAGGGAGTGATCAATGGACAAGCAGGAAATTTACAAAATAGCGGTAAATACGCGTCAACTTGAGATACAACTATTTTGGCAACGGTCGAACTACTTCATGGTGTTGAACACAGCAATCGCTGTTGGTTTCTTCTCTCTGCAGAAGGCGTCGTATGCTCCGGCGCTTGCGGCGCTTGGCGCGGCGGTATCGTTGCTCTGGTTCTTCATAAATCTTGGAGGCAAGTACTGGCAATCTCGATGGGAAGAAGCGGCAGCACGTATCGAACGAGAGTGCTGTCCAGATGCCAAGCTCTTCGCCGCTTCTCCGGAGTTCATTAAGGAAGAAGTATCGCGAAGCCTCTCAGTTGGTGAACACAAAGGATTCCAGAAATGGCTCGATAAACAGATTCTGAAGAAGCCATCCGTTAGCTATCAAATGACTGTTCTGTCCTTTTTCTTTATGGTCTTTTGGGGTTCTGCACTTGTCATCTTCATCGCCACCAAATAACTCTCGCGGCCCAACAACCGGTTCCACGCGACCGGCTGCGCCGGCGCGTGAACCGGAGCGTTATACGGCACTCACATGTTGGTGGGACTGACACGGACCATCCAGAGGATTTTGTATCAGCATTAATATCAAGGAGGCACATATGACTGTTCAATCAATAAGATGTCTAACCAAATTGACTTATGCCCTAGCTGTTTCGACCATTTTGTTGATGGGTTGCGCCGGGGCATTAGGGGGTCTCGTCAAAATGTATCCGGGTTCCGAACGCCCTCCCTCGGAAGTGTCGGTAATTAAGTGTGGTTTTTCATTGGTCATATTAGCCGTCGACAGCAGCAGAACTAGTCACGCTAAGCCAAACTTCTGCGAGTACGCATTGTTACCAGGCAAGCATTCTTTTCGTGTGAGGATTGAAAAACAGGAGGTCGGTTTTTCCTGGGTACAAAAAGGCGATCAAGTTGTTGAGTATGATTTAAAAGCAGGAAAATCTTATGGACTTCATGCATTTGAAGATAAGAAGTCACCCGGGCTGTGGACTATTTCAATTACCGATCCGGTAACAGATAAGATTGTTCCGCTCAAACAGGTTAATCTTCAGTAACGGCGATACACACGCATTAGGCGCAACACCGTATAACACGTCGTTCGTGCGGACCGGCTACGCCGGCCGCACAACGCGGCGTTGAAGCTGTAGGAAAACCCCTAAATCATAAATTTCAAGTTAATAAATGTGATCAAAACAATGACTTATAATTGCATAAAACCGCAAAATCATGTTTTCCTACAGCCTCGTTAGCCATTAAAATCAACAAACAAAGGAGAGTTACATGCACCCAGTATTTGCAAAAACATTCGGAGGATTATCGCCTCAATATTATTTCCGTCAATTATTTTTTGGATTTATTTTTCTAGTACTTATGCTGGTTTCAATGTTCCATAGTCAAAGTAGGCATCCTATGTCAATAGGTTATTTTACATTTCAAATCATGCTGCTAGTAATAAGTACCCTGTTGTACCCATATTCACGGTATGTGTATGAGAGTGTAATAAATTTTTTCATGGGCAATAACGTATTTTTTGTAAATGCATTCGTTATGCTTTTTGTGAAATTTCTAACAATGACATTGTGTTTTGCATTTGCTATATTCATTGCACCAATAGGTCTAGCATACCTGTACTATCATCACAGTAAGAACAATGGCTAACCCTGTGCTCAAGCGGGACGCCGCAAAAACGCGGCGCCCCTTAGCTCCACGTTGAAGCTGTATAAAAACCCAGAAACCATCGACATTTTTTGATAAAATGACGCGACTCCGCACTGAGTACTGCGCGATGCCAAAATTCATACGGTACGATCCAAATCAAAGCAAAATGGTGGTGATTAATGACGCCGATCAGTTACAACCCGGTACCTTTGAGTTCGCCATCAATCACATCATCGACACCCAACTGGATCTAACAGTCTTTCATCCCCGCTATACGAACGAAAACGGCGGTAGACCGGCGTATGATCCGGCGATTCTGCTCAAGATAATTCTGTTTGCGTACTCCAAAGGGGTCACCTCCAGCCGCGAGATCGAATGGTGTTGCGAAACCAACGTACTGTTTAAAGCCTTGTCGTGCGATACCGTGCCGCATTTCACCACCTTAGCCAGTTTTGTCAGCAGCCGACCCGAGGAAATCGAAGCGGTGTTTGAGCAGATTTTATTGATCTGCGATGAGCAAGGCTTATTGGGCAAAGAATTATTTGCGATCGACGGCTGCAAGATGCCCAGCAATGCCGCCAAGGAATGGTCG
>JACQBC010000036.1 GCA_016194635.1 Gammaproteobacteria bacterium
ACTTGTATCTGTCATTTCCGGTTACCCACGGCCCAACTTTGATCACCTTAACGAAAATAGCGCTTGCATTTAAAACAATTGTTTTATACATTCGTTTGAAACATATGTTTTAATCAGGCCCTATCCTCAAAACACTATGAACGCGGTTCAATCTGACTTGGAATACGATACCCGTCGGCGGCTGATCGAGGCGGCGAGCGATATTTTCATCGAGCAGGGCTACCAGGCCACCAAGATCCGCGACATCGTTAAGCACGCCAAGGCCAATCTCGCCGCCATTAATTACCACTTCGGCGGTAAAGAAGGGCTGTATAACGCGGTGATTCAATCCACCGCCACGTTGGTATTCCAAGAGCAATCGCAAAGCGTGGCCGCGCACTCAACGCTTACGCCCGAGGATCAACTGAAAGAGTACGTGCGGATTTTTCTGAAACGGCTGTTGGACGACACCGTTCAGGCGCGCTGGGGCAAACTCATCGCGCGCGAAACGGTTGAACCCACGGCGGCATTCGATATGATCATCGAAAAATTTATCATGCCGGCGCACGGCGACCTGAAAAATATCGTTCACGCGGTGCTGGGCCAGGACGTGGACGAGGAAAACGTCAAACGCGGCGCCATGAGCGTGATCGGTCAATGTCTTTACTACCAGATCGCGCGCCGCGTGATCGGGCACCTCGACCCCGATTTCCACTTTACCCCGGCAACGATTGACCGCCTCGCCGAACACATCACCGCGTTTTCACTCGGCGGTTTGCGTGAACTGGCGCAAAAGCAAAATGCGCTATGACAGCCCGGCTTTCTTCCTTTATCAAAAATTATCTTTTCGGTGCCACGCTGGCCCTATCGTTATTATTGCAAGGCTGTATTTCCCCGCCGGCGGACAGCCCCACCGCGCTACCTGCAGCGGGATCTTTCTCGCTCGATAAAAGCGTTACGGCGGCGCTGGCGTCGTCGGAATTTACTCGTGGTGATTGGCCGCAAGACAACTGGTGGCGGGTGTTCAATGACAGCCAGCTCGACGCGCTGATCGAGCAAGCGCTCGCGGAAAATCCCGATATCAAGATCGCCGGCGCCCGCGTGCAGCTGGCGCAACAGTTGGCCGCGGCGGTACACGCCGGTAATTTCCCCCAGCTCGACGCCAACGCCAGCGTCACGCGCGAACATTTCAGCGAAAACTGGATCGTGCCACCGCCGTTTGCCGGGCAGAGCCAGAACGAAGGGCAGGTCGCGTTTAATGCCGCCTACGATCTGGATTTGTGGGATCGTAATGCCGAACTGTATAAAGCCAAGCTCGGCGAAGCCAAGGCCGCGCAAGCGGCACAGGCGGAGACGCGGCTGGTGGTCAGTACCAGTTTGGCAGGCGCGTATTTTCAATTGCAAGGCCACATAGCGCGCCTTGACATCGCGCTTACCGCCCTCGATCAACGTCAAGCACTTGCCACGCTCACGCAACGGCGCGCGGACACGGGTCTTGAGACCTTGGTGGCGGTTAAACAGACCAGTGCCGATGTCGCGCGCGAAGCCGCCAATGTGGTTGCGCTCAAGCGCGCGGTTGCCGCTGACAAACGTTTTATCGCGGCCCTGCTCGGCAAGGGTCCGGACGCGGCCGAAAGCATCGCGAGTCCCGTGAGTCATTTTGAAGGAACCTTCCACGTGCCGGAGATCCTGCCGATGGATATGCTCGCACGCCGTCCGGATGTTACGGTGCAGGGTTGGCGAGTGGAATCCGCCGCGCATGAAATCGGCGTGGCCAAAGCCGGTTTCTATCCCAACATCAACATCGCCGCCGTCATCGGCTTGCAAAGTCTTGAAATTAAAAATTTGCTCACAGCGGGAAGTCAATTCACCTCGTATGGCGCCGCGATTCATTTACCGATTTTCGGAGGCGGGCGGCTGCGTGCGAATTTGGGCGCGGCGTATGCGGAATACAACATCGCCGTGGAACAATACCGCCGCGTATTGATCGATGCTGCGCGCGAGGTGGCCGATCAACTGGCGGCGGTGCGTTCGGTGGCGGAAGAACAGGCGCATCAGTCACAAGCCTTGCAAGACAGCGAAGCGGCCTACCGTATCGCGCGTCTGCGGTATGAGCAGGGCATTACCGATTATTTAACCGTATTACAAGTTGAACGCGATGTGCTGCGACAACGCGATGCCAACGCTCAACTGGCTGAGACACGCTTGCAGAGCCTACTGGGCTTGATTAAAACGCTGGGGGGCGGTTATCGCACACAGGACATACCGGTCCGACCTAAGACAGCGCAGGAGCAAACAAACCATGGCTGATAATACGCCCGACAACGCAGCGGCAACGCAACCGCCTAAAAACGGCAATGGCCGGCGCAAACGCATCTTAACGATACTGGCATTGGGGTTTGTCGTCGTCGGTATGATCTACGGCGCCTATTGGTGGCTGGCCGGGCAATATTATCAAGACACCGACGATGCTTACGTCATGGGCAATCTGGTTACCGTCACACCGCAGGTCACTGCCACGGTGACCTCTATCGACGCCGACGAAACCGATCTCGTGCGCCAAGGGCAGCCCTTGGTTCGGCTTGACGATACCAATAGCGCCATTGCGCTGGATCAGGCCAAGGCCAATCTCGCCGAGACCGTGCGCCAGGTAAAGCAAACCTACGAGCACGTGGGGCAGCTGCGCGAACAAGTCAGCTTGCGCCAAGCCGACGTGGCCAGGGCTAAACAAGATCTCGCGCGGCGTCAGGCCTTGATTGCGGAGCAAGCCGTGTCGCGCGAGGAATTGCAGCATAATCGAACCGCCTATAACAACGCCTTGGCCGCGCTGCGCGCCGCCGAGCACGATTTGCAAGCCGAGAACGCCTTGGTGCAAGGCACCGACGTTGAACATCACCCGCGAGTACAAGCCGCGGAAGCCAAGCTGCGCGCCGCTTATGTCGAATGGCAGCGGCGTGTAGTGCCCGCGCCCGTCAGCGGTTATGTCGCCAAGCGCAGCGTGCAGATCGGCCAGCGTGTCAGCCCCGGCACCCCGCTCATGACCATCGTTCCGCTCGATCAAGTATGGGTTGAGGCTAACTTTAAGGAAGATCAATTCGCCAACATACGCATCGGTCAGCCGGTGACCATGGTCGCCGATTTATACGGTAAGGCAATAAGCTTCCATGGAAAAATTGTCGGTGTCGGCGCCGGAACCGGCGCTGCCTTCGCATTGTTGCCGCCGCAAAACGCCAGTGGCAACTGGATCAAGATCGTGCAGCGCGTGCCGGTGCGTATCAGCCTCGACGCCAAGGAAATTAGCACGCGACCGTTGCGTGTGGGTTTGTCGATGCAAGTGTCGGTGGACACGCACCAACGCAACGGCGATATCCTCGCGCGCCAGCCCGTCAGCGGCGCGCGCTACAGCACGCCGGTCTACAATACTGAATCCGGCGACGTCAACGCGTTAATCGGCGACATTGTCAGTACTAACCTCGCTAAGGTTAGCGGTCTGGTCGCGCGTCACTGAGTATTTCGTAGCATGCCGCCTAAACCCATCGTCGGTAGCTCGCTAGCCCTGGTGACCGTAGCGCTGGCGCTGGGCACCTTCATGCAGGTGCTCGACACGACCATCACGAACGTTTCCATTCCCGCCATAGCCGGTGATCTGGCCGCGAGCCCGAATCAGGGAACCTGGGTGATCACTTCGTTTGCGGTGAGTAACGCCATCATGTTGCCCATCACCGGCTGGCTCGCGCGGCGCGTGGGCGAAGTAAAATTGTTCGTCTCCGCCACGCTGCTGTTCACGCTTGCGTCGTGGGCTTGCGGGCTGGCCACCAACCTACCGATGCTGATTTTCTTTCGTATCCTGCAAGGCGCGGTGGCCGGTCCGATGATCCCGCTGTCGCAAAGTCTGTTGCTGGCTAATTACCCCAATGAAAAAAAAGGCATGGCGCTCGCGTTGTGGTCGATGACGGTGATCGTGGCGCCGATCTTCGGTCCGATCCTCGGCGGTTGGATTACCGACAACATTAGTTGGCCGTGGGTGTTCTACATCAACATCCCGGTGGGTTTCTTTTCTGCTTTTCTGACGTGGCAGTTGCTCAAGGATCGCGAAAGTACTATCACGCGTAGCCCTATCGATGGCGTCGGCCTGGTGTTGCTGATTGTCGGCGTGGGTTGTTTGCAGATATTGCTCGATAAGGGCAACGAGCTCGGTTGGTTTAGTTCATCTTTTATCGTCGGGCTCGCCGTCATCGCGACCGTGACGCTGAGTTTTTTCATCGCCTGGGAATTGACCGCGGAACATCCGGTCGTGGACTTGCAGCTGTTCCGCAAACGCAATTTCGCCGTCGGCGCGATCACGCTCAGCCTGGCGTATCTCACGTTCTTCGGCAACGTCGTGGTTCTGCCGTTGTGGTTGCAAACCCAGATGGACTACACCGCTACCTGGGCGGGATTGGCGGCCGCGCCGATTGGTTTATTGTCGTTGGTGTTTTCACCGATGGTGGGTCGTAATCTGCATCGTGTCGATCTACGTTTATTCGCGACGTTCAGCTTCCTGGTGTTTGCCGGCGTTTCCTTCTGGACCAGCGGTTTCAGCACCGACATCGGCTATTTTCAATTGTTCCTGCCACGTTTTATTCAAGGTATCGGCGTCGCGTTCTTTTTTGTGCCGCTGTCGAGCATGAGTCTTTCAGATTTATCGCCGCAGCAGCTCGCCAGTGGCGCCGGGCTGTCGAATTTTCTACGTATCCTCGCCGGCAGCTTCGGCACCTCACTCAGCATTTCGCTGTGGGAGCACCGCGGTTCCTTGCATTACAGCCAGCTCGCCGAGCATGTCACCGCTTCCAATCCCTTGACCACGCAAGCGCTGGACCGCTTGCATGCACTGGGCGCCAGCAGTGAGGGCGCGCTTGCCATTTTGAGCCGCACGATCACCAAGCAAGCGGTGATGCTCGCCACCGACGATATCTTCTGGCTTTCCGGCTGTATCTTCTTCGCGCTCATCGCCGTGCTCTGGTTCGCGCGCCCGCCGTTTCGTGCCGCCGGCGCGGCGGTGGCGGAATAAAACTAAATAGCGGCATGGAAATACTGTGCGTTCTAGATTCCCCTGCGCCATTTTATAAACGCTTATTTTTATAAATCCTTATTGGCATAGTTGATTTAGATCCACTGTGGATCAGATTAAATGGCGTATTACAATAATAAAAATGTAAGCACTAAATTTTTCCTCTACCGATGATCCAGGTGATCACCTGATTGTTTTAGTTCTCGATGCAATCTATTTTTTTACAAAACTAACACATGGGAGAACTACTATGCGTTGCATCGATAGAAATCAAACAACAGTAACAAGTTTTATAAGAAGTATGAGTTTTATAAGAAGCATGACTCAAACCATTAAGCGCATTTCCGTTCAGTCAACCCACCAGCAGAATATCCCTGCGCGAGGGGTGGTCGCAGCAACGCGTTTCAGGGTTGGCTTGTTTGGTTTGGCATTGTGTTTTGTTTCCGCGGCATCCCCCGTGTTTGCTGCGCCCCCATCGGTAATTTATACCGATATACTTTCGGGGCCGACCCTGGGAGGTGAAAACGGAAAAGGCGCGTATCTTTCCATTTTCGGTAAGAACTTCGGCAATTCACTCGGCGGGTTGTCGGTGAGTATCGGTAATCCAACCGTGGGTTGGGTCGCGGTGGATAACTATCGCTACCTTGGACCTTCCAAGGGACGGACGGATATCCAGCAGCTCAGCGTGCAGGTCGGAGCATTGCCCGGACTCACCTATGGAACAGCCTACGGTATCAAAGTGAGCGTAGGCGGCGTTGACTCAAACACCGATGTCACTTTCACCCCCAACCCTGGAAATATTTGGTTTGTAGATAATGTCAGTGGTAGCGATACCAATCCCGGTACATTCACCGCGCCGTTTCAGAATATTCAGACCACGGATCCCACGGCGGGGGCCTATGGTGTGGTGCAGCCCGGCGATGTCATTGTCGTGCGTGGTCGTGGTGTAGTGTACAACACGCTGGGGCTCAACAATTGTTGGTTGCGATTCCTGCATAAATCGGGAAGCGCGCCGACCGGAGCGGTTGTCACCGGACCGATTACGGTGATGAATTATCCGGGGCCGGTGAACGCTAATGCACCTGAAACGGTAAATGTCTTCAATAATAGCAACTCGGCAATCTCGGGTGTTGACCGCTCCAATCCCACTTATAGTGACGGTGGGGCCTGGGTGACACTTTCGGGTTTGAATGTGGAAGGTGATGCCGTCGCGGGAGTCATCAATGTACAGATCATGGCTGATCACTGGCGTATTGTGAATAACGATCTGAACGCGCAGGGTGCGGGCAACATTGTCGTCAAGGCTGCGGGGGTGACGGGTAACGGCACGGCCATCGCGGTGTTGGGCAATAGCATTCATGACATCTTGGGAAGCGGTGGCGAGAATCATGGTGTTTATGTCGATGGAGGTAGCTCGGCGGCGAACGACGGTTTTTGGGATATCGGCTACAATGACATTGCGCGTGTCAACAGTGGTTATGGTATTTTGCAATACAACAATGGCACGAACGGCCCCTCTTCACTGACCAACAACCTCTCTATCCACCACAACCTGATCCACGATGGGCTGGGTAAAAGTGGTATCGGCCTGTCGGATAATACCGGAAATAATATCAATGTCTGGAATAACATCATCTATAACAATAACAACGCCGGTATCCGTTTTAACACCAATACGCTACACGGCTGCCTGGTTTATAACAATACACTCTACCAGAACAATACAGCGGGCTCGGCGGCGGGCGAATTATCCAACGATTGGAACTTCCCCACGGATGCGCTTGATGTTGAGAACAATATTGTTTACCCACGCACCGGCATGGCGTATGCCGGAGGTACGGTTGATTTTGGTGGAACCTTTGGCACCGTCACCAACAATCTGTGGTACAACGGTAGCGGCGCGACGCTAGGCGACAGCTCTCTGGTATTGGCTGATCCACAGTTTGTTACGCCAGGAACGGATTTTCACTTGCTGACGGGAAGCATGGCTATCGATACCGGCTCTGCTGCTGTTTCTGGACGGGTTGTCGACGATTACGATGCCCGGTCCCGGCCCCAAGGGGCTGGCTACGACATCGGGGCCTACGAATACTAAAAGATACGAGTAACAACTTTATTTAAACCTATGACGCTGCGGGGGGTGGGTGTTGTTGGGTTGACCGGGGGCGGGTGACTATCGGCCGCAGTGATGCGGCCGACGAGTGTACAGGGATGTGTAGACAGTGCGTTTACCCGCGCCCCGGTCAACCCAACAACACCCACCCCGCGTGGCGAGGGTTGAAAGTGTTTTTATTTTTATCGAATAAACTCCACAATTCGTTGTATGACATCGGCATCACGCAAGATACGGCGGTGTCCTAGCCCGTCGGTAAATAATAATTCGGCCTTGGGGTTTTGCTTGGCGATACGTTGCGCCTGTTGCCAATCAACATCGGTGTCTTGTTTATCGTGCACAATTAAAATCGGTAAATGCAGCGCTTTAACATTTTCTTCCACCGCCAGCTGTCGCCAAAGATCAGCGCCGAACATCTTTTCTAGGTGCGCGGTAAAAGCCGCTTGTAAACGCGCTGAGATTTTTAAACGGATGACAAATCCCGCCAGCAGATAACCGACGGTGGCGGGTGAGGCAATGATTACCAATCGCTGCAGGGGAAATGAAAACTTCCGCAGCGCGTAGGCCGACACGATACCCCCAAATGAATGCGCGATGATCGCATGGGCCGGCCCCAAGAACTGAATAAGATCATGGACCACCTCGGCCATCGCGAACGCGCTGGTTTGATGCCCTGGGGATTCTCCATGGGCGGGGGCATCCAAGGTTACCACGGCAAACCCCGCCGCACGGCACGGATCGGCGAACGCGGCTAATTGAGCGCCACGTCCACTCCAGCCATGCACCAATAACACATACGGCCGGTTAGTTTCTCCCCAACGGTAGTACACGATATTCCCAAGCCGGTGATTTAATACCTGCCGTTGCGCCGTGTTGAGCCAGGCCAGCTCGCGTTGCGGCGCTGTATAGCGCGGAGCGTTGAACCAAATGCGGGTTACCCAGCGACAGGCAAGCGGTGGGATAATCCAGTCGGTGCAATGAATAGCGGCGCATAGCAAGCGTAAAGTCCAGGGTATTGCGGTGGCAGTAGGCATGGCGGCATTCTAATGGTAACCTACGGCATCCACCAGTAGGATGTTCCGTTTCTTATAACCGCGTAACCCACAGGCTTGCCACACGATGCAGGATATAAAAAATCCTCCAGGCACGTTGACCTTTCAAGTCGCCGCGGTGCTTTTCTGGGCCTCGGCGGCGTTTGAAGTGATTTCAATAACCAGTAAAGTGCCATTGTTCGGCGTGCTGCTCGCGGCACCCAGCGTTATCGTATACCATGGATTGTATGCCGTGTTATTTATACTGTTTGGCTTAGGTATTTGGTGGAGGCGGCCATGGGGGTATACATTATTACATCTGACCTGTGCGGTTTATATCGTTGATCGATTGCAAGCCGCTATGTTTCCTGCAGCCTTACAGGAATATATTTTAGAATCATTGCGTCAGGTGTCGGAACAAATCAAAATGCTGCCTATCGATACCTCGGTATTTCAACAACCTGACATGATCGCCTATCTAGTGTGGGTAATGCAAGTAATGGCGCTTACCATGGCGGGATGTTGGCTAGGGTTTTGGTTGTGGGGCATCTACCGGCGCAGTTATTTCAATAACCACTCCAGATCAACACGGCGTGCATGAATAAAATCCTGATTACCGCCGCGATGCTTGCGGCCAGCAATATCTTCATGACCTTTGCCTGGTATGCCCATCTGAAAAATCTTGCGCATAAACCCTGGTTAGTGGCCGCCTTGATCAGCTGGGGGATCGCGTTTTTTGAATACCTGATTCAAGTCCCTGCTAATCGACTCGGGCATGACGTTATGAACCTGGGGCAACTGAAGATTTTGCAAGAGGTTGTGACCCTGCTGGTGTTTGTACCGTTTGTTATGTTTTATATGAAAGAAAGCCTCAAGTGGGATTATCTGTGGGCCGGGTTGTGTATCCTGGGTGCGGTGTATTTTGTATTTCGCGATAAATGGGGCGGTTGAGTGTGCGGTCGGTGGGGGTTGCCGGGCCTACCGGTGCGCGTGACTCGCTGTAAATACGTCCCTGTACGCTCGACGGCCGCATCCCTGCGGCCGACGGTCACACGCACCGGTAGGCCCGGCAACCACTACCGTCTCATACCGTAATAACTATTTAGCGTTTGAGTCCCAACGGATCCTGCGGGTCGATGCCCGCTTGAAAGGGTTTTTTGCGATCAATGTCCGTGAGCTGGTATACCTTGCCAATCCAACTATTGATTACCGCTTCGGCGCTGTCGTGCCAGGTATTATCTAATTTAGGTATGATTAAATGTTCAGGAAATTCCGGCGGTATATGACTGCGCTGTTTTGCGTTAATTACTTGCTCGCGGTATTCATCTAAGATCGCTTGTAACTGCGAGGAAAAATAATTATCCACAAACGGTGGATAATCCGCTCGTTCCGCCTTGAGGAAACGTTTGATCTCGCGTTTGTATTCTTTTAACAAGCTGACGGTATCGTATTCGGGATGGCCTTGAAAGAAAATAATGCGGAATTGATCTTCGCTAACCGCTAAATGAACGCCCGCTTCGCCACTTTCGACCAAGATATGCAGCCCGGCGGCTTCAAATTGGGCACGACTGATATTATAGAAACGTGAATGTGGTACATCAAAACGGGTGTTGACTCCGCTGACCAAGGGGTGGACGGGTTCCACCACGCGATGCGAATAAACCCCCCAACGCTTGAAGCCCTGGTGTTGGCGTTTTTGCTGATAACGAAATTCCATGACCGCGTGGGTTGCCAGGCAAGAACACAGGGTCGATGTGACATGTTCATAGGCCCAGTTCACGACTTTAATCAGCGGCCGCCAAAACGGTTCTTGTGACAGTTCTGGATGGGTGGGGTTGACACCGGTAATGATCAGTGCGTCCAAGCCTTGTTTTTGGATAGTGGCGAAGCTTTCGTAGTATCGCTCCACGTGGGCGCGGCCTTGGGGGCCGCGCGGCAGTTCGTCCAGGGAAAACGGATGCAAATAGAATTGCGCGATTTGGTTGCTCTCGCCGATTAAACGGAAGAATTGCCGTTCGGTGGCTTCCAACGCGGCGTCGGGCATCATGTTCAATAAGCCGATGTGCAATTCACGGATTTCCTGTTGCAGGGCATAATCGCGCGGCAGGATGGTTTCACCTTCGTCGCGTAGACGTTGAAAGGTGGGCAGGTTTGTATGAGCGACCAGCGGCATGATGTTTGTTCCCAGGTTTAGGGACCGCGCTCTAAGGCGGTTTCAATCAGTTGTAAAAATTGGGTCTCATCGTGTGCCTGCCACAATTCGTCGGTACTGACACTGTATCCATATTGCTGGGCGATCGAGGCATAACGCGGGATGCGTGAATAAAATAACCGCGGGAATATCCAGCGGACAAACTCATCGGGCTCAAAGAGCGCGGTGAATTCCAGTTTGGAGTCCCGCATGTAGATCGCCAGCTGTTGATCCAAGAATTCTTCGCGGTAATACAAGGGCTTGGGGTCCGCGCTGGCGCGGCGGATCAACTCTTGTTCGTCTTTTTCACTGGCCTGGATATAAAGTATCAAGGTGTGTTCCGCCAAGGTTTGCAGGGTCTTGGCATCGTCAAGCTCGCACAGGCTGCCACCAGCGTCGTTAATAAAATGACGATAACCGTACACCATCTGGGCCTTGCGGATAAATTCTGGAACATCGCGCATGGCGGCGATTTCCGCCTCGCGGTGCAGGTTCTGGCGCCGTTTGAACTCCGCCAGTGGCAAGCCGCCGTGCTCAGGATTGCCCAGTTTACCTAGAAAACTGGAGACCGGCTGCAGGTTATCCACGGTGATATTGTTTTCTATATATATAGAGTCGGTGCGCAATAGGTCACGCAGGAAGGGTATCTGCATGGCTTGTGATTTGATGTTGTCAAGGATCGGCTCATCCAAGTAGCGGGTACCGATACGGTAGTCCCCCGAAAAGTGAAACCAGTTCTGGCGGCGTAAATTCACCGCCAGACGGGTTTTGCCCACACCGGACATCCCCAGCAAGGTGATCGATTTATGCGGCCAGCGGCGAAATTGTTCCGGGGTTAACTTCACGTACCTAACTCCAAGGGGATTTTTTCCGCTGTATTGTAGGGTGTCCGCTGTTAATTTGTAAGTGCGTGGTCTATTCAAGCTGTTGCCGGTAAGCTATGGTGGGGTGTATGGATAACCTGTTTAATAATTTCGTGGTTTTATTTATCGTGGTGGATCCGGTGGGGGTGGCCTGGCTGTTTGCCGCCATGACCCATGCCACCGATCGGGCCACGCAACGGCGTACTGCCGCGCGCGGTGTGTTATTGGCCAGCGCGATCCTATTCACCTTTTTCTTTATCGGTGTTCGGTTGCTGCACTTGATGGGCATCAGTCTGTCGGCATTCAAAATCGCCGGGGGCGTGTTGTTATTTTTATTATCCATCGACATGGTGTTTGCACGGCATTCGGGTCTGCGTTCTACCACGGTCGGCGAGCAGCGTGAGGCTGAGCACAAGCAGGATATTTCAGTGTTTCCATTGGCCTTCCCCTTGATCGCAGGCCCGGGGGCGCTCACCACGGTGTTATTGATGACCAGTAGCCACGCGAGCGACACCACTCACTGGTCGCTGCTGGTTATTCTGCTGGCGGTACTGCTGAGTACTTACATTTCTCTAGTGATCGCCAGCGACATTGTTCGCGCCTTGGGAGAAACCGGCGCCAATGTGATCAGCCGTTTACTGGGTGTAATGCTGGCGGCGCTGGCGGTACAGTATGTGATCGATGGGGTAAGACAAAGTCTCAATCTACTACTCTGAATAACCGTTCCAAAAGATCGGGCATAACCGCTTTTTCCGTAACACCGGCACGATGTGAACCATCAATAAACCAGGCTGATGAAATCATCCAGGCTAAGATAACACGCAAGCACGCGACGGGTTGCTCCGTTAACAACCGTTGAGCAATAATTTACCGCGGAAATCCTATTTGGAGAATGCCATGAATACTATGAATACCTGCGCGCGCGCGGCCAGCGTGCTGCTGCTGTGTGGTGTTGGCTGGGTACACGCGGCGGTGGTGGGAAACGAGGTCAGTTATAAGGCCGGGGATAGCGTGCTCAAAGGTTATCTCGCGTTCGATGATGCGGTGACCACTCCCCGACCGGGGATATTGGTGGTGCACGAATGGTGGGGTCTTAACGATTATGTAAGACAACGTGCCCAACAACTTGCGGGGTTGGGATATGTCGCCCTGGCGGTAGACATGTACGGGGAGGGTAAGCAGGCCCAACATCCGTCGGACGCAAATGCTTTTGCTTCGATGGTGCGTGCTAAACAAACCCTCGCGCGCCAGCGGTTTGAAGCGGGGATGAAAGTATTACAGCAGAATCCACACACCGATAAAACCAAACTTGCGGCGATAGGTTATTGCTTTGGGGGCAGTGTGGTATTAGATATGGCGCGTCAAGGGGTTGATCTTAAAGCGGTGGTTAGTTTTCATGGCGGATTAGGCACGGATAAGCCCGCGCAAAAAGGCAAGGTGAAGGCGCGCATTTTGGTGCTCACCGGCGCCGATGATCCCATGGCTAAGCCGGCGGTGGTGGAAAAATTCAAGGCCGAAATGCAGGCCGCAGGGGCTAAATTCGAGGTGATCAGTTACCCTGGTGCGAAACATTCGTTTACCAATCCCGAGGCCGACATAGTGGGCAAGAAATTTGATTTACCCCTGGCCTATAACCAACAGGCCGATGAGGATTCTTGGAAACGGATGCAGGGCTTGTTGCAGGGTGTTTTTAAGTAAAAATAATAATATAAGAGGATACTTATTCTGAGAATGTGAGTTGTAACACTTTTTAACAATTGGCTTTTGTCCTATGCTTACACCGACCCATACGTAATGGGGTCGAGTTTTTCAGAGGACTTAACAGTATGGCCGCGTTAATTCAGTTCGCTAATGGCGCCCCCGGAATTAAATACCCTATTAACAAAAGTATTTTAACGATCGGGCGCGAAACCGCCGACAATGATATTTGTGTGGTTTGTGCCTTTGTTTCTAAGCACCACGCCGTACTCGAGGTTGTCGAGAATATCACCGCTGACGGTTACGACTTTTATCTGCAAGACCTGCACAGCACCAATCACACCTATGTTAATGACCAACCTATCGAGCGGATACGGCTTGAAGACGGCGATATTGTGCGTCTGGGTAAGGCGTTGTTTAAATTCGATAGCAATCTCGACCCGGTAACGATTGCGCCGACTGCCGTCGACATTGATGTCACGGACATACCTGTATTGACCAATTCGGTGAATTTCAGCCGGCGATTGCGCGTGTTTGGTGTTGACGCATAAGTGATCATCCTGGATTGTGGCCGGTATTCTACCGGCTTATAATGATGCGTCCTTCCTAACGCAGCACGAGTTATGGCTATACTTATCCAAATGCAAGAAGGCGAATCCGGGGTTAAAGTCCGAATTAACAAGCAACGGTTTTGCATCGGCCGCGGCACCGAAAACGATCTGTGCCTCAATGACGAATTGGTCAGTAAGCAACACGCGATCATTGAGCTGGTGGTCAAAGAAGCCGCTAAAAAAACCGAACCGCCGCTGTCAGAATTTTTTATCCACGATCAAGGCAGCACCAACCATACCTATGTCAACGACAAGGCGGTGGGGATGTGTAAACTCAAGCACAACGATATCATTCGCATCGGCATGAATAATTTTCAATTCCAACACGACGCCAGCGATACCTTGCAAGAGACCACCCAGTTACGTAAAACTTGGTTGCCGGGGGTGTTTCTCACCAAGAAGAAAGGCGATAAGAAATAATCATTAAAACAACTACACTTTTAGCTGGTTTAGCGTAGCGCGAAGCTGCGCGGCGAGCGCGGCCAAGGCGCCGCTGGCCTGCGCGGTGTGACGAACAGCAGCGGCGTTTTTGGTGCTGATGGTGCCGATCGAAGCGATGTTACTATTAATTTCCGTGACCACCGCGCTTTGTTGTTCCGCGGCACTGGCGATGTGGGTATTCATATCGGTGATGTTATTTACGACGCGGGTGATCGTGCTTAGGACCTCGCTGGCTTGGGTGGCTTGATTTACACCTTTGAACACATGGCTGTTGCTGTACTCGATGGTCTCCACAGCCGCTTTTGACCCTGCTTGCAGCCGTTCTATCATATGCTGGATTTCGATAGTGGCTTGTTGCGTGCGCCCGGCCAAGGTACGTACCTCATCCGCCACGACCGCGAATCCGCGCCCCTGTTCTCCCGCCCGTGCCGCCTCGATCGCTGCATTCAGTGCCAGCAGATTGGTTTGGTCGGCTATTTCATTAATTGTTTTTAAAACCGCCCCGATATTCGTGCTTTCTTGTTGCAGTTTGTGGATCACGGTTGTGGAATTTTCCATGGCGCCGGCCATCCCTTGAATAACGCGAATTGCCTGGGTGACCACGTCTACACCATTAAGGGCTTGTTTATCCGCATTACTGGCGGCCACGGCGGCTTGTGAGGCGTTGTTGGCAATGGCGTGCGAGGCTGAGGACATTTCATGCATCGCGGAAATGATCTGATCTGTTTTGGTTTGCTGTTGCTTTATATCGTGCTCGGTTGTATCGGTAATGTTGGAAAGTTGTGTCGCGGCCGCGGCCAATTGCGTGCTGGCTTGGCTTACTTCTGAAAATACCGATTGCAAGCGTTCAGTGGTGCTATTGATGTCGGAGATAATACGTTTTAAAACACCCCCGCCATAGTTGATGCGCACCGTAAAATCCCCACCTGCCATGCGTTTGAGGGCATTGCGCACCAACTCGGCCACTTGGGCGATGCTGCGCGTGGTTAGATAGCCAATCAACCATAGTAAAATTACGGCTAGTGCCATCACACCGGTTATCCAATTAAAGCGCCTGTCATAGGCGGATTGCAGTTCTGTAAAAGTAGCCGTGGCCTGGTGTCTACCGGGGGGTGCGTCCGGTTGCCCTGGGCTGCTAGGGCTGGCCTCGCCAGAGGATAGTTTTTGCACCGCGACAGCGGTGCGTATCGCCTCGTGCGAGGCATACATCCCATAGAGGCCAAGTGCGCTGGTGGCTACAAGCGCAAGGCAACTGAAAATAAACAGGAACTTTAAGCGTTGCTGCAAATTAATTTGATTAAACAGTGACATATCTGTCCGATGGGGTTAATTTTGTTATGGGTACATCTGAGTTTCGGACGTTTGGAGGGAAACTTAAGCGGTTTTGCCTAGGTTTTTCGGCAAGTGGCTCAAGCAGGCGCGCGCTTATCCACGTTAGGTGAGGCGGATACACGGCTGTGAGGGCCGTCACAAGCTGGATAGCAACGGCCATGGTTTGCAGCAAAGCACCTCGCATCGACCCGCGAGGTTATTTTACTATAGAGGACGATAGGGAGTTACGCGCAACGATGTGTAAGGGCTGACTTGGATGACTGATCTGCTTGAACCCGCCAGTACCGTCAACTCGGAGCATTATGTTTGGGGTGACGTCTGTGATGGCTGGCACCTGCTTAGGCACAGTGAAATGAGTGTGGTGCAGGAACGTGTACCGCCCGGGGCTAGCGAGGTAAAACATTTTCACGCGCGGGCACGGCAATTTTTCTATGTACTTTCCGGTACCGCATCGATGGAGTTCGACGGCTGCTCAGTGTCGTTTAGTGCGGGCCAAGGTATACATGTTCCTCCCGGGGTAGCGCATCGTTTTTATAATGCGTCCCCTGTGGACGTAATATTTTTGGTTATTTCCGTACCGATCGCTGCGGGGGATCGCACACTTGTCAGCTAGTCCACCATCCTTTGCTAACGCATGGTTTCGACCCCACGCCGCCGGATGAAAAATACGCCCTGTGGACGTACTACTGACTGAGTCGCATGGAAAGGATACCCTCCCATCAAGACCGTCAGCCGCAGGGATGCTGCTGTCGGGCCTAGGGAGGTATTGACGGCGTGTCTTGGTGGGAGGGTATCCTTTCCATGTAACTCAGTAATATAAGTGAGTATCTCTAAACATAAGGAAGACGGGTATGTATCGCAAGGTTTTTTTAGCCGGCGCAAGCGGTGTTATCGGTAAGCGACTGGTGCCGCTTTTGCTCGAGGCGGGTTATGAGGTTTTCGGTACAACTCGCTCCGCGGTAAAAGCCGAGGAGCTAAAACTTGCCGGTGTAAAACCGATTATCGTCGATGTGTTTGATTCGTCGGCGTTGTCGCGGTCAATGGCTGCAGTGAGCCCGGACATTGTGATCCACCAATTGACCGATCTCCCTCCTGGCTTGGACCCCAGTCGGATGGCGGAAGCGCTGGTGCGCAACGCGCGGATCCGCAGCGAGGGCACGCAAAATCTGCTGACCGCGGCCTGTAAAGCCGGTGCGCGCCGGCTTATCGCCCAAAGCATCGCCTGGGTCTACGCCCCGGGACAAGAACCACACTCCGAAGCCGATCCGCTCGATATCCAGGCCGAAGGGGTCCGCGCTATTAGCGTGCAAGGTGTCGCGACACTGGAGCGATTGACCTTACATTCCCCTCCGCTTGAGGGCATTGTGCTGCGTTACGGACACCTGTACGGTCCAGGTACCGGCGCTAACATGTCGCCCGACTCGGTCCCTCTGCATGTTGACGCCGCTGCGTGGGCGGCCCTACTCGCTATCGAAAAAGGCCGTGCGGGGATCTTCAATATCGCTGAAACAAACCCCTACGTCGCAACCACCAAGGCGCGCCATGAACTCGGTTGGGAGGCCGGTTTTCGCTTGGGGGCGTAACATTTGCCGGATTCCCAAACGGCGCTGCCTTGGTCACCAGACCCACGTTAATCGATCGACACCGAAATTAATACTCACTGGACCTCAAACGGTTCTGGATTCTAAGGAGAATGCCGCAATGTCACTCAGAAAAAATACAGAGGCAACGCTCCTAAGCCTTCGCCCCCGATGGAATGTTCAACCCGTTATGGGCACGGCGGCTGAATATCCTTTTAGGTGGGGGTGACGGTGCGGTTGTCGCACTCTTCAAGGGCACGTTGCGTTCGCAGCGGGCGGTCCGATTGGTACCTATCGGCCGGGCGATACATGGTTTGAGCCGTCAGGCACGCTGCCTCTTTTTGCCGAGAATGCGAGCGCTACCCCACCGGCGGAGGTATTGGTGTTCTTCGTGGCGGATGAAAATTGTGGCCCGCGTGTTATCCCAGAACGGTGAAGCCGGGGAATCGTGCAGTATCTTCCCTGACCCGCCACGAAATAACTGACTCGGGGCTAACAGCACCGGCAATTTCGGTTGCGAAAAGTGCTGTATTCTATAGCTTAAGCGTTAAGCGACGTGACACGGATTGGCTCCATGCAAAATACAGCCGTCCTCTGGACGGGCGGTAAAGATTCTTCGATGGCGTTGTACGAGGCTGGGCAAAACGGTTACAACGTTGTTTGTCTTGTCACCTTCGCACCCGCGCAGCCGGATTTCTTGGCGCATCCCTTGGATTTCATCACACTGCAGGCGCAAGCATTGGCGCTGCCGCACTACGTCTTGCCCATCAATGCACCGTTCGAGCAAGGTTACGAGACCAGTTTGCGCACGTTACGAGATGAAGTGGGTATTGACTGTGTTGTCACGGGGGATATCGCTGCAGTCAACGGCCATCCGAATTGGATCCGCGAGCGCAGCCGTCGCGTTGGAATGAACGTCTATACGCCGTTGTGGGGGCGGGATCGCGCTACTTTGTTGCGGCAATTGCTGCAGCGCGGATTCAAGGCGCGTTTTTCCTGTGTCAACACAACCTGGCTGAGTGATGATTGGATTGGTCGTACCTTGGATAACGCGGCGATTACCCAGCTGTGTAGTATTCGTGAACGGACCGGCTTAGATCTGTGTGGCGAGGAAGGCGAATACCACACACTGGTCGTGGCGGGTCCGCGCTTCGCCCGCAACATCGATATTCGTTCTTTTTCAAAGCGTACCGCCGGTTCACTGGCGTACATGAAAATTCACGCATTGGGATTATGTGACCCGGGTGTTTAACATGGGTTATGCCGCTGTTCATACCGGTTAGCATAGGAGGCGAGAGGGTGGTAATGCGGCGCTAGGGAAGGAAAAACAACCTCAAGTACTGTTGCTCGGGGGTCTATGATAAGTAATCTGCTCTGGCGCCACCGCGCCGCCGGATAAAATAAACGTCATGGCCTCATCCATGTTCCAACCGGTTTCAACCAGACTGTCCAGCGGCACAATCTGCAGATAACCACCGGTGGGATTGGGTGTGGTGGGCACAAATACCGCCGCCAAGGTTTGGCCGGTGGTTTTATCCTGCATGGTGCGGGTGACAAAACCTACCGCGCGCAGGTGCTTGGCGGGAAATTCGATTAACACCACCCGTTGCATGCCATCGGGTTTGTTTTGCAATACCGCGATGAGTTTTTTAACCGCGCCGTAAATATTTTGCACCAGCGGGATCGAACTCATCAGTTGATCAAACAGATCCAATACCCGCTGCCCGATGACGCGGGTGGCAATAAAACCCAGTAGATACAGGGCCAGCACCGTCATGATCACGGCCAGGCTGTTGATAAACCACGGCGAGGTCAGCCATTCGCCGGCGTCAGGGGAAAATTGCCGCCAGGCGCGGATTAATACCTCGGCCCAGGGCAGTCCAAATTCGGATAACTGCCCCAGAAAAAATTCAAATACCGAAAACGTGAACCAGAGCGGGATGATGGTGATAATGCCGGTAAGGATATAACGCTGCGCACGTGACAAAAAAACACCGCGGGTTTTGATCGGAGTATTCATCTGGGTTAGGCGGGCAGTTGCCGACGTAACCGATCCCGGTCAAACCACCACTGCCCTTCCACCAAGGCGTCGATGACCTTACTCATGCGCGGTAAAAAAATCGCCGGGTCATTGAGTTGTAGGCGTTCCATCCAAAAATCCAATTGGCTCTGCGACGTTATTTGGCTGTGATTCTTGGCCACTTGCGCGATCATTTGGGTAGTAAGAAACATTAAACTCTCGCGTTGTTCCGGTGTGCTGCGTAGTTCCGCGATGTAATGCGCCACCACCGCCGCTACTGCGGCGCCATCGGCGTTGGGCGGAGTCTCGTCGATAATATGCTGCAGCAGCGCCACACTGGTCTGGGGTTGGATCGGAAAACTCACCGCCAACCATACCCCCTGGGCCAGGGCGACAATCGCATCGGCTTGTTCGCATTGATAAATCACATCACAACTTTCCACCGCCGGTTGCCAGGCATGTTGGGTTACGAAAACCTCAAAACACTGTCGCGCCTGTTGCCATGCCTCGGAACGGCGTTGCAAGGCCAAGAGATCACTGGCGATATCAAGTTGAATAACGGCGCGATCTAGCGGGGTGGCGGACAGCGGCAAGGCGGTCAATTGCGATTGATGCGCCGCCAATAGTTTTTCCAGATCGGTATTGTCCAATAGATTAAATGCCTTAGCGGCGGGGATAGTGGTAGAGGGCGGAAGTGGTTCGGTCATTACTGCGAACAGCCATATTTAGAGTAAAGGGAACGAGGCATTCTATTCACTGTCCGCCTACGGTGCAAATGATGTTTCATCGAACCGTCACGATCTAAAAGAGGTATTCACGGCTTACGGGCATGGGTAAAGATCACCTCGACGTTCAACCACAAGCCGTCAGAGGTTTGGTGCTGAGCAACCGCCGCCAAGTGCTGCACCCGGAAACGCGCCAGTTGTTCGGGTGAGAGCATGGTCAGTACGCCTCGGAATCCACTGTTCCATAAGAGTTCCCACCACTGCTGTTCATCCGCGAGGTGATAACCCATTTGGATAAGCTCGGCGTGCGCGTCGCGAAAACCCGCTGTAGTTAATAACTGTGTGCATTCCAAGGGTTCGGACAGGCGTCGCCAGCTGGCCGAGGGAAAGTTTATCCCCAGCGATTCGATACCGTGACGAAACAGTTCGGCGTAAGGGCTAAACGCGTTTTGCGTAAAGCTGCTGTAGATTACTCGGCCGGCGGGTTTTAATACCCGGGACCACTGGGTTATTGCGGCGGACATATCGGGCAGAAAAAACAATCCAAAAGCACAGCTAATCGCATCGAAATACTGGCTGCGAAACAGTAATTGCTCGGCATCCATCGTATGAAAATCAACATTGTCGAGCCCGTGTTTATGACAATTGAATTGCGCCTTGGCGAGCATGTTTTCCGCGATGTCGATGGCGTGGACGCGCCCGCCGGGCAAGATACGTTGCGCCGCAGCGATCGCCGCCATTCCGGTACCGGTAGCGACATCCAGCACCTTCTCGCCAGGTTTAAGATTTAATTGATGGATCATGCGGTCCGCGCAAAAAGGAAAAAAACGTTGCGCCGGGTTATCATAACCGGTGGCGACTAAATCAAATACCGCGCGGGTTCGCTGTTTGAATATCTCGCCGTCGTTGCTGTTACCTTCAGGCATAGTGGTCGCGGAGAATTTTGCCGGTAAAACACCGACGCAAATAAAATCCCCGTGGCAAGGTCGCCACCTGTTCACCATGGAGATCCGTGGTGGTGGTCAAGGCGCGGTGGTTGGCGGCTTTGGGACGCACCTGCACATAGGTTCCGAGCCCGGCGCTGAGTTCATCGATGCGGCCGGTGCCGATCAACTCCATGATTTCTTCCCAGTCTTGTCGTAGTGTAGCGTCGTCGTGGGGCGAGGGGCTCCATAACAGCGCGCTCCCAATCCGCCGCGCCGCCAAGGGGATCGCGGGATCGGCCTCGATCGGCAACCACAATACCCGCCGTAACTTGCGATACAAGCCCGATTGCGACCAATGCAGACCACAATCATCGCGTAATGGCACGGCGCAGACATACGTGGTTTCTTTGGGGGTGCCGTCGTGTTGCAACGGCAGGGTTTTTAATTCCACGCCCAACTGCATAAAATCCGGCTGGGATTGATTACCTGCCGTAGCGCCCAGATAACGTTCAACCAATTGTCCGAACCACCCTTTGGCGCGGCGCAAATCCCTGGGCAGGGCGTGATGTTGTTGCGCGGCGAGTTGTTCTAGGCTTATGCCGGCCAAGGCGCGCGCGCGTTGTAATAATTCGCTTTCAGTCAAAGGTGGCTGGTAGTGAGGCCGCATGGGAAAATTGTAAGGAATTCTTGCGGGCAAAGATATCACTTAAAATCCCTTATTTTACCCCGGCATTGCCGGTAGCAAGAAGACCGGTCGAATTTATCCCCCGTCGCCTCGCCCAAGCTTGTCTTCGGCTACAAGTCCTCGTAGCAGAAGCAGTTGCGGGTTGGCTTAACGGGTAAAGGTAATCGTGGTAATCCGGTCTTTCACGCACACCAATTTGTTTTCTTCTTCCAGTTCACAGTTGAGTTTATGGACCGTGGCTTGTTTGCCGGTTTTAACCCCGAAGGATAACGCGGCTTGATCATCGCCTGGTTTCTTTTTCGCATCCTTGGTGCCCAAGACGTTATTGACGTACTGCACGTTGAATTGGTCGGAGGCATTAAATCCGCTCAAGCTGGCCTCCAGTACGTAACTGATCACCAAGGCACCGGTATTGCGCCATTGTTCTCCGGAAACACATTTTAAACCAAGCTCACCTTCGCGGTCGCAGAGGGTGGTTTTGGAGGGCAGGAAACCCGCGGGCTCGCCGTTCTGACCGACCCAGCGGCCAGCCAAGATCGTGCTTAGCAACACTTCACCGGGTTTTTCAGTTTTAGTGGTTGCGGCGGGCGGCGCGGCGCTGGCCATGACCACCGGAGCATCATCGGATTTGGTTGCGGTGACGGCCGGCGCGGGTTTGGGGACGGCGCGGGGTCTGGGAACCGGTTTACGTGGCACCGGTTTGGTCGCCAACGCGGCGATCCGGGCCTTGGCTTGGTAATAGCCGCCGTTGGCCGCGGCCTTGTACAAATTCAAAGCCTTCTGATCATCCGCGGCCACGCCCTCACCGTTTTCATACATGGTGGCCAGATAAAATTGGGCCGTGGCTACGCCGGCCTCGGCCGAGCTGGCGAGTAGGTCCAATGCCTTGGCGGGGTTGCGATCGACACCGTTTCCTTCGAGGTACAAAATCCCTAAACGGGCCTTGGCTTCGTACTGACCATTCTCCGAAGCTTTCTTATACCAATCGGCGGCTTTGTTCACGTCCTGTTCCGTGCCGCGGCCGCGTTCATACATGCGGCCGACTTCGTACATTGCCAGCGAGTCGCCTTTTTGGGCGTCTTTGAGCTGGGTTTTAAAGCGATCGGTGAGTACCCAATCATCGGCGGCCTGGGGGGTGGCTGTCATACCCAGCAGGATGATTAGACTGACGAGTGCCAACGCCGGGTAGAGACGCTGCGGAACAAGCAACAAGGGCATAACCTTCTCCAAAGAGACGGGGGAGTGTAGGTTTTTATCGGCAGTCTCAATCCGCTTCTTTACGCCGCCAGTGGCCTGATTTGCCACCGGTTTTTTCGACTAAGCCGATGTCGTGCAGGGTCATACCGCGATCCACGGCTTTACACATGTCATAAATAGTTAACAAGGCGATTTGCACTGCGGTCAGGGCCTCCATTTCTACCCCGGTTTTACCGTCAGTGGCGGCGCTGGCTTGGCACACCACACTGAGGATCGCATGTTCGATGCTGAAGTCGACACTGAGGTGGGTTAACGCCAGGGGGTGGCAGAGGGGAATAAGCTCGGCGGTTTTTTTCGCCGCCATGATGCCCGCAATACGCGCGATGGCCAGCACATCCCCCTTGTGATGACCGCCCTGTTCGATGCGTTGTAGGGTGGACGCCTGCATTTGGATCCGGCCGGTGGCTACGGCACGGCGCTGGGTCACGGCTTTATCGGCCACATCCACCATATGGGCCTCGCCCTGGGGATTAAAATGCGTTAATTTGCTCATCAGGGTGGTTTTGGATTAAGACAAGGGGAGGTGAAATTTGCTACAGTGTAAAAGTATCTCGTGTGCCACACAACTCCCTCGATCGTTATGACTATCCAAGTGCGTTTTTTTGCCCGTCTGCGGGAACAGCTGGGAATGGCCGAGACCGTCGTGTCAGCCAGCCAAGCCCATACCGTAGGTGATGTCTGGCTATATTGCGTGGGCCAAACCTATCCCCGTCACAATGTATTGTGCGCAATCAATTTGGAATACGTGGGATTCGATGATCCGGTGAAAGATGGCGATGAAGTAGCGTTTTTCCCGCCGGTGACCGGAGGTTAATGTTATGCACGTGGCGGTGATCGACACAGCGTTAGATCCCCTGGCCGAGGTGCAACGTTACCAAGGCGCACAACCCCACTTACAGGGTCAGGTGGGGGCTACGGCGATTTTTATTGGCAGCATGCGTGATTTTAATCAAGACCAGACGGTCGTGCGGATGGAATTGGAACATTACCCGGGCATGACCGAGCACTACTTGCAAAAAATCGCTCAGCAGGCCCTGCAGCAATGGCCGATAGCCGATCTGCTGATCCTGCATCGCGTTGGTATCATTATTCCCAACGATCCCATCGTGGTGGTGGCGGTGTGGTCCGCGCACCGCGCGGCGGCCTACGCGGCGAATCGTTTCCTGATGGAAGATCTCAAATCGCACGCGCCGTTTTGGAAAAAAGAAACCTTAGACAATCACCACAGCCGCTGGGTGGAAAAAAATACACCGGCTTAGGGACTGGGCGACTGGTATATTTGACGGGTGAGTTTGCGGTTATACTTTTTAATCCTTCAGTTAACGTTAACGGTGAATTCACATGCCTGGTGATGTCTCGCAGCCTTTTTATGAGCAATTTCGCGGCAGTTTTTACGGCTTGTTGCGCTGGCAGGAGTTGGAGGATTTCTGGCGGATACTCAAGCGCAGCGCCGACAATGGTTGGTACGTGTACGCCTTGGGAGAAGCACCGCCACACCAGACACTGACGCGCGATCAGTTCATTCGCTTTATTGATGAAGTAGATGTTTTATTACACCGTGAACACACCGAAGCGTATTGCGGCATTGTGTATGTCGACAATAAAACCGAACCTGCATTTATAAAAGTGTATGACCCGAATAATCTAGGGGTGGTGTGTGGCAGTAGCGCCCATCCTCCATTACCGGCCTGGGTGATCAGTCGTTGTCAGCCGGTGGACCTACCTAGCGTGCTACAGACACGATCGCGACGACGCTGGTGGCAAAAGTTATGGGCCTAAAAGTTACTTTAATAACGTAAAAAAATAACTGCGTATTCACTGGAAATTTTTCACGCTTAGTTGTAAAACATGGCTGCACACTATAACGCATAACGGAGGAGTCATGTCAGGTTTGAATTTTGCACTGCTGGCAGCGGTCGTTGCCATTGTCTACGGAATTATTTCTATCTACAGCATCATGCAAGCTTCTAAAGGTAATGAGAAGATGCAACAGATCGCGCTTGCAATCCAGGAAGGTGCGAGCGCGTATTTAAAACGCCAATATTTTACGATTGGAGTTGTCGGTGTAATCTTGTTCGTGTTGATCCTTTTGACACTGGATCATTTTACGGCGATCGGCTTTGCTATTGGTGCAATACTCTCGGGATTGGCCGGTTATATCGGTATGAATATCTCAGTGCGTGCCAACGTGCGTACCGCCGATGCCGCCAAGAATGGACTCAATGCCGCGTTGCAAATTGCCTTCCGCGGTGGAGCGATCACCGGCATGTTGGTGGTCGGTCTGGGTATGTTGGGGGTGGCGGGTTACTACAGCTTACTGCTGATGTTTGCGCCCGGCATCGATCCGGTAAAACCTCTCGTCGGTTTAGCATTCGGGGGTTCGTTGATTTCGATCTTCGCCCGTTTAGGCGGGGGTATCTTTACCAAGGGTGCCGACGTGGGTGCTGATCTGGTGGGTAAGGTCGAAGCCGGAATTCCCGAAGATGATCCGCGCAATCCGGCGGTGATCGCCGATAACGTCGGCGACAACGTCGGTGACTGCGCCGGTATGGCGGCGGATTTATTCGAGACCTATGCCGTGACCATCATCGCCACCATGTTGCTCGGTGCGTTGGTATTAAAAGGATTTGGTAATGCGGTGATCTATCCGCTGGTGTTGGGAGGTGTTTCGATCATTGCTTGCATCATCGGTACGTTCTTCGTCAGTGCTCGAGAAGGCGGCAAGATCATGAATGCACTGTACCGCGGTCTTATCGTCGCCGGGATCATCTCCGCCGTAGCGTTTTGGTTTGTCACCGACTGGTTGATGTCGGGCATACCCATCTATAGCGTCAAGGCGATTTATTCCACGGCGTTGATCGGTTTGATCGTGACCGCCGCGCTGGTGGTGATCACCGAGTACTACACGGCGACCGAATACGCGCCGGTGCGTGGTATTGCGCAATCCTCCACAACCGGTCACGGCACCAATGTGATCCAAGGTCTGGCGGTTTCCATGAAGGCCACGGCCTTACCGGTGTTGGTAATCTGCTTGGGGATCTGGGGCGCGTTTTATTTTGCCGGATTGTACGGCATCGCGATCGCGGCCACTTCGATGCTCAGCATGACCGGTATCATCGTGGCGCTGGATGCCTATGGCCCGATCACCGATAACGCTGGCGGCATCGCCGAAATGGCCGAGCTGCCCGAGGCGATCCGCAACATCACCGATCCGCTTGACGCCGTGGGCAATACCACCAAGGCCGTGACCAAGGGGTATGCCATCGGTTCGGCGGGTTTGGCGGCATTGGTGTTATTCGCCGATTACACCCACGGCCTGGAAGCTGTGGGCCGGCATATCGTGTTTGATCTGTCAAACCACATGGTGATCATCGGCTTGTTCATTGGCGGGATGGTGCCTTACCTGTTCGGCGCCAAGGCGATGGAAGCCGTGGGTCGGGCGGCCGGTAGCGTGGTGGTGGAAGTGCGCCGTCAGTTCAAGGAGATCCCCGGCATCATGGCGGGTACGGCCAAGCCGGATTATTCCAAAGCAGTGGACATGTTGACCAAGGCCGCCATCAAGGAAATGATCCTGCCTTCACTCCTACCCGTGGTGATCCCCGTACTGGTCGGGGTATTCCTAGGACCCGAGGCCTTGGGTGGCGTATTGATGGGCTCGATCGTCACCGGTCTGTTTGTGGCGATTTCCATGACCACCGGTGGCGGCGCCTGGGATAACGCCAAGAAGTACATCGAGCAGGGACATCACGGCGGTAAGGGCTCCGATGCGCATAAAGCGGCGGTGACCGGCGATACGGTTGGTGATCCTTACAAGGATACGGCGGGACCCGCGGTGAATCCGCTGATCAAAATCATCAATATCGTGGCGTTATTGATCGTGCCGTTGATCACACGCTGAACTTAGTATCGACCTACTACATTTACGACAACTACGGTGACGGTCTAGACGACGTCACCGTTTTTTTATTGGCGGATAAAAAATCACGATTTTAAGATTACTAATGAGGCGTATGGAAAGGGTACCCCCCAACCAAGACCGTCAGCCGCAGGGATGCTGCTGTCGAGCTTACAGGGAGGTATTGACGGCGTGTCTTGGTGGGGGGGTATCCTTTCCATGTGACTCAGTAATACGTAGAAGGTAGGAGAAAGAAATCACTTGGAGTAAATAGGCGCATTGTATTATTGATGCGGCGTCACTGGCGCGCGATTCACGACTTGATCGGCTTTTACCGGAACGGTATGCAAGGTGAATTCGCGGCTAACCAGATCGGCCAATACATAGGTAGGTTCGGCGCCGACGCCGCCCACGGTGCCCGGATTAATTACCGTCGCCGTGGTGCCTTTGACGGTTTGATAGTGCGTGATATCGCTGCGATGGTCATGCCCGCAACACACAATGTCATAGTCTCCGGTTAAGGCCATCGCATGGGCGTAGTGCGGATAATGCACGATAAACACCCGGCAGCCGTCCAAGGTCAAGCTGGCGTCCTGGCCATGGTAGTGGATCACTTCGGGTTGTTCCTTGCTGAGTTTACATAGATTAACCAGATCCCCGCTGTTATTGCCGTGGATCACGTGCACCGGCAGGCCAATCTTGAGCAACACCCGCAAGGTCGTGGGCGCCACCACATCGCCGCAATGCAACACCACACTGGCGCCCTTGGCCTTGGCGTCTTCCACCGCCAGCCCCAGCAGGGCGCGGTTATCGTGGCTATCCGAAAGAATACAGAGTTTCATGGCTCAGTAAAACGGCTTATCCGGGGTCGCCGTGTAACGCGCCACCGCACCCAGAATTTCGTGCGCAGCGGCCTTGGCGTCGCCCCAGCCGGCAACCTTCACCCATTTGCCGTCTTCCAGATCTTTGTAGTGCTCAAAAAAATGTTTGATCTGTCCCAGCAGTTGCTGCGGTAGATCCGTGGGACCTTGCACCTGGCGGTACAGGGTACAGACCTTGTCGATCGGTACCGCCAGGATCTTGGCATCGGGGCCTTTTTCATCGGCCATGTTTAGCACCCCCACGGGACGGCAGCGCACCACCGCGCCACTGATCAAGGGAATGGGGGCTATCACCAATACATCGACGGGATCGCCGTCTTCGGACAGGGTCTTGGGGATATAACCGTAATTACACGGGTAGTGCATGGCGGTATTCATAAACCGGTCCACGAACATCGCCCCGGTGGCTTTATCGACCTCGTATTTCACCGGGTCACTGTGGGAAGGGATTTCGATAATCACGTTAACATCCTCCGGGACGTTTGAGCCCGGACCAACCCGATCCAAATTCATAATTGAAGCCTTTGTGAAAACGCATGCGGACTATTGAAGAAGCTGGGTATTTTACCAGCAGCTCCGACCAAGATGCACCCGCGTGAGGGAATATTGGCTATTTCGCCACTAGCTCCTTCGGGGTAGAGACGCCGGCCAGTGATCTCAAACGCAAAAATCCGCGACAAAAACCAAAACAGCAGTGAAAATAATCCTCTACACTTGATTTCGCACACAAAATTTCATTGACTTGGGCTGCATGGGTGATCTAGTTTTACTACTCCAGGTGAATGCGCTCGGTGTGGTGCTACGGCCCAGGCGTATTATTCATTCACCTTAAGCGTTGTTCACTGTTGGTGGACAACATCGCAAACTTCGGTATGGAGCGAGAATAAAAAATGAGAATCGTATTAATCGGTGCCCCAGGTGGGGGCAAAGGCACGCAGGCCAAGATGCTGATCGAGAAGTACGGCATTCCGCAGATATCCACCGGTGATTTATTACGCGAGGCCGTTGCGGCCGGATCACCCCTGGGCATGCGCGCTAAGCAGGCGATGGATGCGGGACAGCTGGTTTCCGATGATATCGTCTTAGACATGATCCGTGAACGGTTGGCCAAGCCCGATGCCAAGAAGGGTTTTATCCTCGACGGTTTCCCGCGCAACCTGGCGCAGGCCGGGGCACTGGACAAAATGCTGGAAAAGATCGGTGGCGGGTTACAAACCGCGTTACACCTCGACGTGGATTTTGACGTATTAATGAAACGGTTGACCGGCCGTCGTACCTGTACCGCCTGTGGTCAAATGTACAATGTGTATTTCGGTCCATCGCGTGTGGAGGGTGTGTGCGATAAATGCGGCGGTAAACTGATGCAACGTTCCGATGATAACGAGGCTACCATCGGCAACCGCCTCAAGGTTTATGAAAACCAAACCGCGCCGTTGATCGATTATTACCGTAAACAGGGCAAGTTGCGCACGGTGCAAGGCTTGGGCGAGATCAAGGGTATTTTCAACAGCATTGTGAAGGTGTTAGAGAGTTTGCCCAGCGCCAAATCGGCGGTGGCTAAATCCCCCGCCGCCCCGGCTAAAAAGAAAACGGCCAAGAAGAAGGCCGGTAAGAAAAAGGCCGGTAAGAAAAAAGTCGCCAAAAAAGCCGGCAAGAAAAAAGCCAAAAAAACCGCTAAGGGCAAGCCCAAGGCGGCGAAGAAAAAGGCCGGTAAGAAGAAACCCGCCAAGTCGGCCAAGGTTAAGAAGAAAGGTAAAAAGAAGGGTAAGAAAAAGAATAAGAAAAAGGGCAAGAAATAAATTAAGCCCAAGGCCGTTAACGCGATGGCTACAAAAAAGGCGGGTTTTCCCGCCTTTTTTATTTGTCGTGGCGGTGGTGCTGGGTCAGCCAATAACCAACCCAGTGAATGATTAACACCTTATAACCGTGCCAGATTTCGCGCCAATGTTGCCGCCAAGGCCGTTGCCGCCACAGCTGCAAGGAAATAGGTTTGCTATTGGCGAAATCTTGTTGGAATAACTCCATTACCCGTTGGGTGAAAACGGCATCCTGGATGGCGACATTGGCATCGTGGTTCCAACGTTGATTCCAGCGATCTAAATTACTCGAACCGATCGACACCCAATTGTCACAGAGGATCAATTTAGCGTGGATAAAACGCGGCTGGTATTCAAAAATCTGTACCCCGGCGTATAACAGGCGCAGGTAATGGCGGCGTGCCACGTGGGTAATCCACGGATGATCGTTATATTCACCCGGTAATAACAACCGTACGTCAACACCGCGACGCGCGGCGGCGCGTAACTGTCGGCGTAGTTTGTGGGTGGTGACAAAATACGGTGTGGCGATCCAGATCCGTTGCCGGGATTTTTTGATCTGGCTGACCGCGGCACGGATGATTTCATTGTTGAGCAGACCATCGGCCAGTTGTACCTGCCCAGGTTGTGTCGCTGCGACCGGTTTAAACACGCTGTTAGGCATCAACGGGATTTGGCCGGTCGCCTGTTGCCAAGCCCGTGTGAAGGCATGGTGCCAGTCCGCAACCACCGCGCCTTGCATCTTCACCACCACATCATGCCAGGCCGGTAGATTATCCGACGGGTACATAAAACTATCTGCCAGCCCGGCACCGCCGACGAACGCGGTTTGACCATCAATGATCAGTAATTTACGGTGGTCGCGCCGCAGACTTTGGTATAACGCCGACCAGCGAAACGGATTATAAAAATGGCAGTGCAACGCAGATTGCAGCAAACGTTGCCGATCCGCGGGGGATAGGGCGCGTGCGCCATAGTCATCGAGCAAGATATAGACCTGTACCCCACGCCGTACTGCGCCCTGTATGGCCTCCACGAATTGCGTCACTACCCGTCCGGAAACCACCAGGTATTGTTCGAGCAGGATACTGTGTTGCGCGTGCTGGATCTGCGCCAACATATCGGGATAAAACTGCTGCCCGTCGATGAATAATTCAAAGCGATTATTGGCTCGCCAGGGAAATTGATAACGCGGCGTGGTGGTGAATATCATCCCTGCGGTAGCGGCGCGGGCAGTGGCAGCAGCTGCGCGGGGAGCATGGATTCAATCGCCTTACCCGCCAATTCATAACGCCAGCCGCTGAACAGGGCAATCGGCGCTTGTTGGGTAATCAGCCGTTCGAGTTCTTTGCGGGTTGCGAGTAACGATGTTGTAATCTGCTGTTGTTGCGCAATCTCGCGTAAGCGTTGGGTGATAGTACCGAGCAGGGTTTTTTGCGCATTGCTAAGGGCATCACGGGCTTGGGGCACCGGCCAGTGGGTCGAGGGTAACGCCAGGGCCTGGGCGATCCGTTGCAAAATCACCGCGGCATGGCGTTCCACCAAACCGGCGGGTAATTGTCCCATCTGACGCAAGGCCGCCAGGTGGGTGGGGGCCTGTTGGGCCAGGGCAATGAGTTGTTCATCACGCAACACCCACTGGCGTGGACGGTTGCTTTGCTGGGCACGTTCTTCACGCCAACCCGCCAGACTTTGGAGCACGGCTAATTGTGCCGCGCTGAGATACTGCTGACCGGCGACCGACGACCACAGTGACGCTAAGTTGGGCAGGAAGCCACGGGTATCCTGCAGCCGCAAACACTCGTTCTGACACCATTCCCACCGGCCTGCCTGTTGTAATCGCTGGCGTAATAAGGGAAATAAAGCGCTCAGATAGCGCACATCATCGGCGGCATAGTGTAGCTGCGCCTGACTCAAGGGGCGTTGACACCAGTCGGTGCGGGTCTGGCCCTTGGCAAGGGTAATTCCTAAGAAATGTTCGACCAGGGCGGCGTAACTGATCTGCTCGTGCAAACCCAAGAAACTCGCCGCCAATTGGGTATCCATGATCGGCGTGGGCACAACCTGTAAATGTTGCCACACCACCTCGATGTCTTGGCGCGCGGCATGTAACACCTTGGTAATGGCCGGGGCGAGCAACAGATTCCGTAATACCTGCAGGTCTGACACGGCGATCGGATCGATACATGCCACCAGGCTCGGGCTGGCGATTTGGACCAGCCCCAGTTGCGGATAATAGGTTTTTTCGCGAGTGAACTCGGTATCCACCGCCAGGGTATCCGCGTTCGCCAGTTGCTCACAAACTGTAATGAGCGCGGCGGCGGATTCAACAAAAACAAATTCGGTTTCGGCCATACAAGGTGCGGTATCCCAACAGAGTTTTGTGTATTATAAGCCAATCAAAAATATGTTTACCTCGTTATTTAAATTGTTTTTGCAAATCATCTTGCTGCGTAAAGGGCCGCAGGACGTGCCGTATTCGCGAGCACTCCTGGGCGGGTTGTTATTGGCGGTGCTGGGTTTACAACTGTTTGTGTTATTGGTTCAATCCAAGGAACAACCTGCTGTAAATATTTCGCAGCAGCTGGCGTATATTTTTATGAGTGCGCTAATTACCTACGGCGGGATTTATTTGATTCTGAGTTTATTACATTACGCTGCTCGCGCCGTGCAAACCATTACGACCATCATTGGGGTGGAACTGATATTAGCTCTGTTTGGGTTAACAATGCTGGTAATGCTGTCACTGGCGGGGTTTCCAGCGGTTATTATCACAGTTATACGAATTGTGGTGGTTGTTTGGAATTTAGTGGTCGTCGCGCATATTTTTCGGCATGCCTTTTCGATTTCGTTGCAAATGGCCGGTTTAGTAGCGTGTGGTTTCTTATTACTCGAACTAACCTTGCAATATAAATTTGGAATTTTAGGGAATTAAATGCACATCCATATTCTAGGCATCTGCGGTACCTTCATGGCGGGCATCGCGTTACTGGCGCGGGCGCGCGGGCTGCGTGTCACGGGCTCTGACACTAATGTTTATCCACCAATGAGTACGCAACTGGCGGAGGCGGGCATCGAGGTAGTGTCGGGGTATGACCCCGCACAGTTAAAACCCGCGCCGGATGTCGTGGTGATCGGCAACGCCCTGTCGCGCACCAATCCGGCGGTGGAATATATTTTGAATAACGGCCTGCGTTATACTTCCGGACCACAGTGGCTCGCCGAACAGATTTTGCAGGATCGTTGGGTGCTGGCGGTCTCCGGCACCCACGGCAAGACCACCACGGCGAGTATCCTGGCGTGGATACTGCAACACAATACACTCCAACCCGGTTATTTGATCGGCGGGATCCCCACTAATTTTAATCAATCCGCGTATCTGGGGCAGTCGCCGTTTTTTGTGGTCGAGGCGGACGAATACGACACCGCGTTTTTCGATAAACGCTCCAAGTTTATCCATTATCATCCCCGCACCTTGGTGATCAACAATATCGAATTCGATCACGCCGATATCTTCGCGGATCTCGCCGCGATTCAAACCCAGTTTCATCATTTGGTGCGTACCGTGCCGGGCAACGGCTTGATCATCCGTCCCGCGCCGCAGCTAGCGGTGGATGCGGTACTCGAACGCGGCTGCTGGACACCGATCGAAACCGTCGGTCCCACGGGCGATTGGCAAGCACGGTTAGGCGCCGCCGACGGCAGTGAATTCGAGGTGTGGTTGAAAGGCAAATCCCAGGGCCGTGTAACCTGGAATCAACTCGGATTGCACAATGTCGCCAACGCCTTGGCGGCGGTGGCCGCGGCGCGGCATGTGGGGGTGCCGGTAGGGAATGCCATCGAGAGTTTATCTCAGTTCAGCGGGGTAAAACGCCGCATGGAGGTGCGCGGCATCATTAATGCCGTGACGGTCTACGATGATTTTGCCCACCATCCCACCGCCATTGAAACCACCTTGGACGGATTACGCCACAAGGTGGGGACGGCGCGGATCATCGTCGCCCTCGAACTACGTTCCAATACGATGCGTATGGGCGTACACGCCCAAACCCTGGCGCCGTCGTTACACGGCGCGGATCGCGTGTTGTTGTTTGCACCGCCCAGCCTGGGTTGGGACACGGGCCCCACCGTCCATCAACTCCATGGCAAGGCCCTGGCCTTTGCTAACACCGACGCCATGCTCGCCAGTCTTACGGCCGAGAGCCGCGCGGGCGATCATATCGTGATCATGAGTAACGGCGGGTTTGAGAATTTGCACGCCCGGCTATTGGCTGCACTGCAACAGCAGGGGGTTCCGGCATGATACACCAAGCCCCACCGAGCAATCACGATACGATAATCCTGGCCTTCACCGGGGCGTCGGGGGTCGTGTACGGGGTGCGGTTACTGGAGTGCCTGCTCAAGGCGCAGCGCCGTGTGTACTTGGTATTTTCCAAGGCCGCGCAGATGGTGTTTGCCACCGAGACCGCCTTGGATTTACCCGCCCGCCCGCAGGACATCAAAACATTCTTCGCTGAACGGTTTGCGGCCCATCCCGAGCAGCTCGCGGTGTTCAGCCGCGATGATTGGATGGCGCCGATCGCCAGCGGCTCCCACAGCGCGCGGGCCATGGTGGTGTGCCCCTGCACCTCGGGTACCTTGGCCGGGATTGCCGCCGGGGTGAGCGATAACTTGATTGAGCGCGCCGCCGACGTGATGCTTAAAGAACAACGGCAGTTGATCCTGGTACCGCGTGAAATGCCGTTTTCCGCAATCCATCTGGAGAATATGCTCAAACTCGCGCGTTTGGGGGTGACCATCATGCCGCCGAACCCGGGGTTTTATCAGCGGCCTAAATCCATTGATGATTTAGTGGATTTTGTTGTGGCCCGGTTGCTGGACCATCTGCAGGTGCCGCAGCAATTAGTACCGCGCTGGGGGCAGACAACATTTTCTTAAGCTTCTATTCTGGATAATGCCGGGCCACCCGCAAAGTTTGGCGTAATTTAGCCTAAAATAGATTGCAAACTAGGCCCCAGGGGTCTACAACTAAGATACTTAAGTCGACGTAGTCTGAAGAATCATGGCAGTCACTATTCCGCTCTTTCCCTTAAATACTGTGTTGTTTCCCGGCGGTGTCTTGCCCTTGCGGGTATTCGAACCGCGTTATCTCGACATGGTCAGTACCTCGTTACGCTCCAATACCGCTATCGGCGTGGTCTTGATCCGCGAAGGCCGCGAAGTCGGCCCGGCGCCCAAAACCCATCTGATCGGCACCCTGGGCGAGATTTGTTATTTTAATACGCGCCACGACGGCCTGCTCGGCGTGACCTTACGCGGCACGCAACGCTTTCGGATCCTCAGCAGTAGTGTCCAAGCTGATCAATTGATTCTGGCCGAGGTTGAACCGTTGGATAATGTCGCGCCTTACGTATTGCCGCATAAATACACGGCGATGGAAGAACTGCTTCGCAAGATCCTTGCCCAATTGGAACCGCCATACTCCACCATGCCCGTGCAATACGACGACCTGGAATGGGTAAGCGCGCGTTTATGCGAACTGTTGCCCATGCCATTGTCCTTCAAGCAAGAATTATTGCAACTCGATGATACCGCGGAACGCATCCAGCGTTTGCATTTACATCTGCACCAACTCGAAACAGCGTAACTGTTTGCTGCGCGCCTTGGTCAACAACTCATTATCCTGCAGTGAACACATGCCTAGGATAGAATGTCGGCGTTTTACATTGTAATAATGGGCTATGTAGTCGGTCGCGATTTTTTCAGCATGTCATCGTATCGCTGCTTTTCCTATGTAAAGAGATGCGTCAATAAAATGATCTTCCCCCGAAATAGTAGACACTCCGAAAGGAGAAAATCAACACTATACCACTGAGGCGAAGAATGAAACAAAACAGAAAGATGAATAACTGAAACTCACCACGTCCTAATCTACCAAAGTGGAGACGGCCCCACTCGTGGTGACCTAATTGTATTTACTGCCACGTCACCACCCGCTCAATGCGCCGATCCGGTATCAGCCACAATGCGGCGACGACAATATTCAAGCCGAACGCCAACCAGGATTTCCAAAACGCCAGCGGGATGGCGATCAGATACACTACGATGGAAATTTTACCCTTGAAGTCTTTACCAACCGCGGTGGCCAGGTGGGAGGTTGGGCCGTGGGTGGTGATGATGGCGCGGGACAAAATATAATAGGCGATGGCGGCGCACATGAACACGCTACTGTATACCGCCACCGGTAGGGCGCTAAAGTGATTTTCGCCTACCCAATTGGTGACAAACGGAATCAGCGATAGCCAAAACAGTAAATGCAAGTTCGCCCACAAGATACGCGCGTTGACGTGGTTGACGGTGTGTAACAGGTGATGGTGGTTGTTCCAATAAATTCCGACGTAGATAAAACTCAATATATAACTGATAAACACGGGGGCCAAGTGCTGCAAGGCGGCGAGTTTATCGCTGTGCGGAACCTTCATTTCCAGCACCATGATGGTAATGATAATGGCGATCACACCATCGCTGAAGGCTTCGAGTCGTTGTTTGCCCATGGGTAATCCTGTTTGATAAATAGTTAGGCCGGAGGTTTTTTTATAAAGGCAGTTAACGCCTGTACCGCGGCGGACCGGCCAATACGTTGGCGGAAAACAGTGGCGTTGGTTTTGGTTTGTTGGGTGGCCGCTATCATGTCGCGCTGGAATTCCGGCGAGTTGATCAGGGCGACGTATTTATCCATCACCTTGGAGGCGGGCAAGTAGGGAAGTTCGCAGGCGTGATTATAACGGCTGTTGGCCTCGTGGGTCATTTGTTCGATGTTGGGGGTGCGGTCGCACAGGTCGAACGACAGGTGCAGGCTGTAATCGCTCATGGTTTGGCAGCGGTGTGGCACGCCGGCGCGAACATACAAACCATCGCCCGGTCGCATGAGCACCTGGGTCACAAGCGGCTGCATTTGTTCTGTGCTCAGCGGTGAATTATTAAAGTACCGCCGTTGTTGCGGGGTATAGATCTCCCAGCGTTTTTCGCCTTCTAATTGTACCACCAGGACGTCATCGCTATCGCAGTGTCCGCCGTAGGCTTCGTTTTCGTGGCGCGAGAAAAATGCCACGCAATTGGCCAAGGCGCAGGGCAGGGCCTCATCAAGCTTGGCCACAAAGGCATTGAGGGTGGGGTCGAGGATATCGAGCCCTTCCAGCACGAGGGCCGCGCCGCGCTTCAATTGATCGTTGAGTACTTCTTTGTCCATGAACAACAGTTTTTTCGTCTGCACCAGCTTCCACAGGCAGCTGGATTCCAACGCCACGGTTTGCCCCTGCAATCGTAGTTGTACCCAGTCGGGGGTCAACAGCGGGTTATTCAAATGGTATTGCAGCGAGGCGACGGAAAAGAATCCGGGGGCAGGGGCAACTCCCGCGCCATGCGTGTATATCGGCGGGGGGGTACGACGTTGTTCGAGGTAGAAGTCCAATAATGACAAAAGCGCCGCAGGCAGGGTGGGCTGCATAGTATTCATATTATTCTCCCGGTAGACTCTAAATTAAGTATTCCCAAAGAGCGCGCACCTCATCTTTTTGGAGTTGCGCTTCACAATTTTTTTGTGAAAGATCACAGGGTAAATTACCGCAGTTGTTGCAGCACACGCCCCGCCGCCGCAATGCTCGCGTCGATATCCGCGGCGGTGTGCGCGCTGGAAACAAATCCCGTTTCAAACGCCGAAGGGGCGAGATATACTCCCGCGGCGAGCATGCCGTGGAAGAATTTTTTAAACCGTTCGACGTTGCATGCGCTGACCTGCGCAAAGTTGCTCACCTGCGCCGCGTCGCTGAAGAAAATTCCAAACATGCCGCCGACCTGGTTGGTGGTCAGTGGAATTCCCGCGTGTTTCGCCACCGCGCGTAAACCCTGCATGAAACGTTCGGTCATGGCGCTCAAGCGCGTGAAAAACTCCGGTGCCTGGATCAACTGCAGGGTTTTTAATCCCGCCGCCATGGCGACCGGATTACCCGACAGGGTACCGGCTTGATATACAGGACCTAACGGGGCGATCTTTTCCATGATGGCGCGTTTACCACCGAAGGCCCCCACCGGCATGCCGCCGCCGATCACCTTGCCGAGCGTGGTAAGGTCGGGTTTGATATTGTAATGGGCTTGGGCACCGCCCAGCGCGACGCGAAATCCGGTCATGACTTCATCAAAGATCAACACGCTGCCGTAATGGTCGCACAACTCCCGCAGCCCCTCTAAAAAGCCCATGACCGGCGGCACGCAATTCATATTGCCCGCCACCGGCTCGACGATGATAGCGGCAATCTGCCGCCCGTGTTCTGCAAACGCCGCGCGGACTTGTTGAATATCGTTATACGACAAGGTGAGGGTGTGTTTGGCGAGATCGGCGGGGACGCCCGGCGAGGTGGGTATCCCGAGCGTTAACGCACCGGAACCGGCCTTGACCAATAAGGAATCGGCGTGGCCGTGGTAACAACCCTCGAATTTGATCAATTTATCGCGGCCGGTATAACCGCGCGCTAAACGAATCGCGCTCATGGTGGCCTCGGTGCCGGAGCTGACCATGCGGACCAAGTCCATCGACGGGACCAGTTGGCAGACCAAATCCGCCATTTGAATTTCCAATGCGGTGGGCGCGCCAAAGGTCAGGCCGTCGCGCAGAGTTTTTTCAACCACGGCCAAGACCTCGGGATGGGCATGACCGACGATGCACGGACCCCAGGAAGCAACGTAGTCGGTGTATTGTTTATTATCGACGTCGAATAAATACGCGCCCTGGCCGCGTTTAAAAAAGATCGGATCGCCACCCACGCCTTTAAACGCACGCACCGGTGAATTCACCCCGCCGGGGATATGCTGCTGGGCCTTGACGAACAACTCGTGCGAACGCGACATGGGTACTCCTGGGACGCTGGGGTAGTGTTATTGTGGGGGATTGTACTGGGGAGCGAGGGCAAGATCCACGTTCGACTGTGCAGTCTCGCGCTTTCTTCCGGTAGGTTTACTCGCAGGATGCAAGCCCGGGATGCGGCAGGCTACACGGCTACTAGCTCAGAACGCTTTGGAGGCGTGGTTTATACCCCAGACTCGGCAAACCACTCACTGGTTGGCACCTAGGTGTTGCGGGAGTAGGTGATGTTTTCCCGTTCACATGACCGTCGACGACAGGGACGACGCACAAGGATGTGCTAGTGTCGCGACAGGCAGAATGCCGTGAGCGACCGCGCCGTCGAGCGTACAGAGACGTATTTACAGCGAGTCATGTGAAAAGGAAAACACACCTACTCCCGCAACATTCACCGGTCTACTATTAAAACCAGTAATCAAGGTAAATCGGACAATTTGTTTCAACATTCCAGAAATAAAGATGTTTAAGATCACGCGGTGATCTTCGGCTGTGTTAATACATTGATAATTCCTAACAGACAACAACATTGCAAAATCTTTTGCAGTGTTGTTGAGGGCTATAGTTACGACTGTGTGATAGACATTTTTTGGTGGGCGATGTCGTCCTACGCTGCTGGAGTGGTTGGTATTCCCTGTTACATGACGTCGGTCGCAGGGACTAGCACGGGGATGTCGTGTATCATAGACGGGCAGGACTGCCATGAGCGACTGTAGCTGCCAAATGTACATAAGTGTAGGAAAGATAGATAATGCGGGGGGCAATTGTCGAGGGATATATTTCAAAGATAAGTTTGAAGAACCACACAACGCCAAACCCAGTTACAACAGGCGGGAAGACCCAAAGGTTGAGGAAATGTATTTAGGGTACTAGCATATTGGAGGTAGTTACTTTCTGTACAAGGTTATCCAGCTATAATTTACAAAGGCGCGAAATTTTGTTGACAGTTACTATTTTATGTGATTTATTTAATTAATACTGCATACGGATTACATTAATAATAGCACTGAATAATAATTTAGAGATAATCGATTTAGCAAGGAGGAACTGCTATGCCGCTAATGATAGTGCTTCCAACACAGGACGCGCGTTTTAATATTGATACGATTCCGAGAATGCCGAACATTGCTTGTCAGGCTCGTATTACGGGTGTGCAACCTGATCCTACAGCAACTACGTTATTCAATTGGTCGATTCAAATCACTGAAACTGTACAACTCGGCTCTTGTCCGAGTACTCGAATTAGGAATTGTAATATTACGACTGGGTGGTGCTAATAGCGCGGGTGAGCGAATAGCCTGCCAAGAAAGTCGAAAACGGCAGTTCGATGCGACAGGAATGCCTTTGCTGGGTACTGGCGGTGATGTTGGCGTGATGCAGCTGTGTAACCCTGCTGCAAATTGCAATCAGCGCTGGAACTGGTCTGCTAATGTTGACCAGGGGTTGGCATTAATAAGAACTAAAGAAACTGAAGCACGAACCTATTTAAACGGACATCGGATAAACGGGCGGTACCCTAATGATTTGGACTTGAATGATGAGAATGTTTTATTACGAGAAACTGTACAGCGTTATAACGGTGGAACGTATTGGTCATGGAATACAGCACTCAATCAGTGGCAAGCAGCCCCTCCTAATGGATATGTCGACCTTGTGCTTGCATGCCGATAAATTAATGAGAAAAGTTTTAGTTATACTGTTAGGATTAATTTCCTTTTCGTACTGTGTTGGGTCGGTACCTGCTGGATTGGATTATTGGATCGACCACCTAAAATCTTTACCGCTTTTTGTGGACAAACCTGTTACGGCCTTGGGGGTGGCTGAAAACCACTTGTATATCGCTGCGGGCGAGGATTTGTTTGTGATGCTTCTTGATGGAACCGCGCTAGAAAAGGTAACGCCTAAAATTCGCAAAACAGCAGGGGACCAGGTGACGGATATTTTTGTGGATGCGACAACCCGTACACTCTGGTTGGGCTTGAATGGCAGTCTTAATTCCGCGCGAGGATACTCTTACGCGTTCGCGGCAACCCAAGTAACAAGTAAAAGTTTGAATAAAAAAATAATGCTTTATGAAAAACTTGTTAAAAATGCCCCGCAACACTCGTCAATCAGTGCATTGGATTTTGATGCTCAGCGTGCGGTGGTTGGTTTTGTTAAGGGGAATGTGTATTGCTATTCGTTCAAGAAGAAGAACTACCGGCTGATTTATAAACCAACCAATCCGTATTCGTGGCCGGTATCGGCTGTGTTGGCGAAAGACGCGGTATTCGTGGCAGTGCCTGGGGATGGTTTGATCATTTTTGATGAAAAATCCAAACGGGTAACTCGGCTTTACGATAAATCACCGGTCACCCACATTCAAACGCTGGCCACGGACAAACAGAATTTATACATTGGTTATCCGCGCGGTGTCGTTAAGATTAAACTACGAGATTTGCTGCAACGGGGTTCAAATCAGTAGAAAAGCGTTAGATGATCATTTAAGAAACTCTACGATGGCCTCGGTCAATGCCGGGCCTTGCGCGGTGTTGAAAATATTTTGTGCGTGGGCGGAGCCTGGCAAGACTTTGATTTGTTTGGGTTCGGCTGAAGCTTTAAATATGGCCTCGACGTCGTCGTGCAGTCCATCACCCGCGGAGACAATAAAGAATTTTTTGATGGTCTTGCTGGTGATGGCTTCGCCCCCGGCGGGTGCGAGTAGGATGACTTTGGTAATTTTTGGATCTTGGGTATGTTGCAGAGCATCGAGCGTCGCAGCGCCGCCCATGCTGCCGCCAACTAAAGCCAGGTGTTTAAAGCCGGCTTTTTCCAGCCAGCTGACGGCGCCCAAAATGTCCGGGTAGAGATCGCTGCCGCTACCGCCGCTGCTTTGGCCATAACCACGAAAATCAATTGCCAACGAGGATATACCGTTGTTTAACAGCCGCTCCGCCAACGTGTACCAGCTTTCTTTATTAAATGCCGCGCCGTGCGCGAACACCACGGCGAGATCTTTGTTGGCACTAAAAAGCGATGCTTCAATCTTGGCGCCGTCTTGGGTGGTAAAGGTTATCTTTTCCATCGTGGTCGCCATGACGAGTGAACAGGGAAACAGCAGCAACAGCAACAGCCCGGCAAAGCGTCGTGGTGCGAGTATAGCGGATAACATCGTCGGCCTTCCTTGCAATCGATCCTGGGTGTTTCAAATTATGCGCAGTTGCCGGTGAGTTTGCAAATGTCCTTAACCCCACTATGGAGGGGATATAGATTTTAATAGATCGTTAAGATTAGCGGCCGTTTTTTAGTAGGACGGTTGAAATAAAGCGGCATACGATCGCGCCGCGGCTTCAATGTCTTGGGCGCCGAACACCCCGGCGATGACGGCGATCATAGCGGCGCCTGCGTCGATCAACACGCCGGCATTGTGCGGGGTGATGCCGCCGATCGCGGCGATCGGCAGGGCGACCTGTTGGCGCAAGGCGCGTAACACCTCAAGCGTGGCGGGTGGGGCGAGTGGCTTGGTGGTGGAGGGATAAAATCGTCCCAGCGCAATGTAATCGGCCCCGGCCTGTTGTGCCTCGTGGGCTAGACGTAGATCGGCATGGCAGGACACACCGATGATCCGTTGCGGACCAAGTTGCGCGCGTGCTTGCGGCAACGCGGTATCGGTTTGCCCTAAATGCACACCATCGGCCGCGCACGCTAACGCCAGCTCGACATCGTCATTGATGATCAGCAGGGCCGCATGGTCAGTGCATAGGGTTCGTAATTGTTGTGCTTGGGCTAAGCGTTGCCCGGCGTTTGAGGTTTTGTCCCGGTATTGAATAATCCGCGCGCCGCCCCGCAAGGCCGCCGCCACCATCGCAGGCAAGGAGCGGTTGTGTGCCAGAGCGCTGTCGGTAATCGCGTATAAGCCATGCAGTTGGTCGCGCATCGTTAATGGTCACCACGAAGTATATTTGTTCCAAGTAAACGGGGGGATTAAACGCTCTTTCACGGCAGGGACGACCGGGATGCGAGGGGGGCGGGTTGGCATTGCCGAAGATTTATTTATCGGCCCGCGGGCAACGTTGGGGGATGCGTTGTCCTTGCCCGATGCGATAGGCGTGTTGCAAGCTGCGATAGGTATAGGCCTGGGCACGTTGAATGGCGGTGAACACCGGTTGCTGCTGTGCAATATACGCGGCGATGCTTGCCGCCAAGGTGCAACCGGAGCCGTGGTAGTGGTGTGGCAACCGAGAGGTTTCAAGCCGCTGCGCCGATTGCGTGGCGTGATACAGGGTATGCACGATGGTGGGGCTGGGCTCGTGGCTGCCCTTGATGAACACGTATTGACAACCCAAGCTCAACAGGTAGTGCGCGCATTCCTCTAACGGATCGCGTGCGGCAAGACGCCGGGCTTCAATGCTATTGGGAGTTAATACTAGGGTACGAGGTACGATCAATTCGAGTAGTGCACGACCAACCGCGTCATCCATCAACGCACCACCACCGCCCCCGGCCATGACAGGATCGAGGATCAGCGGGATCGCGGGGTGATCCTGCAATATCCGCAGAATCGCGACCAGCGTATCCATGTTTCCGATCATACCGATTTTAATGGCGCGCACCTCCAGATCGGTCAGCAGCAGCCGTGCCTGTTCTTCCAGTAACACAGCATCGGCCGGCACAAAACGTCGCACCCGCACGCTATCTTGCACGGTATGGGCGGTGATCACTGTTGCGGCATGCGCGCCGTTCGCGCTGATAGCCTCGATATCGGCCTGGATGCCGGCCCCACCGCAGGGATCGTGACCGGCGAATACCAGTACGCTGGGTTGGCGCGCGGGGGAATTCATTGGCACGCGTAGCTCAGTTGTACGGTAGCGGTGAAATTATTTAGGGCGTGTAACAGGATCGGTAACAACACCGAACCGCTGCGCCAACGCGCCACGCCCAATAACACCCCGAAGCAAAATATGACCAGCATCTCCGGCCACGCGTATTGCAAATGGACTAAGGCAAATCCCGCCGCGGTCACCAGGATCGTTCCGCTGTGGCCCAACCAGGATCGGCTCAGGCCGGCGTACAGAAATCCGCGAAACAATATTTCCTCGAACAGCGGCGCGCTGATCACGACGGCGAACCACAGCAGCGGTAGATATTTCGCGCTATGATAGGCTTGCAGCATAAAATCACCGACCGGGTCGCGTCCAAAGAGGAAATAAATCCATTCAGATAGCGCGATAAACCCCCCCAAGGTGATTACCAACACTAACACATCCCGCCACGCGGGCAGGTTTAAGGCCAGGTACTGTCGTAGCGGTAGGCCGTTGCGCGCGCGGCAGAACAGCCAGATTAAACCCAGGCCGACGAGGGCGCGTAGATTTAACACCAAGGATAACAAATCGCCGTTGGCCGCCAACCGCGCGATAGTGCGGGTGAAGTGTTGGTTCCAGTGCCCGCTGCGGATCGCATCCCCCAAACCCGGGGTGTGCCGCAAGGTGTAAATAAGGCTAACCACCAGATCAACCCCGACCACCGCGCCCAACAGTAGCCCCGCCAGCCCTATGCTTGGCCATACTCCCCAGGGTGTGTTAGGGCGGGTCATGCGCCCGGGATAAAACCATCGTGACGCGATTCGGCTTCGGGTAGGATACGTTCTTGTACCACGCGCCACACGCCGTCGGGTTCTTTTTCGATCAAGACTTCGATCCCCTGACTGTTTTGGCCGCCATCGGTGGCGGTGACGGTTTCATAGGTCTTGAACATGATGCGTTCGGGTGTCGCGGCGCGTAGTTTGAGGCCACGGTACTGGACGCTGCGGATCAAACGCTGGTTGAATTCATGGGTGCACTGCCGCGCCCAATCGTCATAACCAATGGTTTCAAAACCGGGCACGCCACTTAGTGCGACACGTCTGGAGATCAGGTTTAAATGCCCGGTAAGATCGTTGGCGGCCACCGTACGGCTGACCTCGTGTAACCAGTGTTGGATAATTTCTTCGGACATAGTGGCCTTGTGTGTGGTGAAATGGAAGCAACCGGGATTTTAACCTGATTTTTGTCCTTTTACGCCCTGCTGCTAGAATCCTAGGCAGACCATAACAATGGGAACGGTAATGCAGATCTCAACCCCCGCCTTAGTGGCCCATCGTGGTTTTGCCGCCGCCTATCCGGAGAATACCTTGCTCGCAATCCGGGCGGCGGTCGAGGCCGGGGCGCGGTGGGTGGAATTCGATGTGCAGTTGAGCGCCGATCAGATCCCGGTGTTATTTCATGATCGCGATCTGCAACGGATGTGCGGCCGGTCTGGGCATATTCATGAATATACCCTGGCGCAATTAAAAACCCTGTCGGCCCAGGAGTTTGGCAAGTTTGGGTATAAATACGTCGGTAATCCGCTGACCAGCTTGGTGGAGTTAGTCGCGTATATTACGACCCAGCCCCAGGTCGGGGTGTTTGTGGAACTCAAGCGTATCAGTTTAAAGCAATTTGGCATCGCCACGGTGGTGTCGAAGGTGCTGGAGCAGTTGACGGCAATTCAATCCCAGGCGGTGATCATTTCGTATGATTTTGCCGCGCTCGCGGTGGTGCGCGCTCAAAGTGATTACCCGATTGGCGCGGTATTTGACCGTTGGCGCGAGCGCCATTCTCCGTCGTTAAAAAAATTGAGTCCGGAGTATCTGTTTACCGATATCGAAAGGTTGCCGCGCTGGGGTAAACTGCGCTATGGAAATAGCAAAATTGGTGTGTATGAATGTGTCGATCCCGACCGAGCCCTCCGGCTGTTCGTCCGGGGGGTTGATTTGGTCGAAACCTTTGCGATTGATCCGATGTTAACCCAGATAAAATTGCGGACCCCGGTGGCGTGAGCGAATATTACGATATCGGAATTATCGGGGGTGGCATCCAGGGTTGTGGAATCGCACAGGCGGCGGCGGCGGCGGGTTACCGTACGGTGTTATTGGAACGCGACCTACCGGCGGTGGCGACATCGAGCCGTTCCAGTAAACTCATTCACGGCGGTTTACGTTACTTGGAAACAGGGCAGTTTTCCTTGGTGCGTCAATCCTTGCGAGAGCGCGAGCTATTGGCCAGCCTTGCCCCGCATTTAATCCGTCATGTAGCGTTTTATATCCCGATCTATACCAACACCTCGCGCCGTGGCTGGCAGATATTCAGCGGTTTATCGCTGTATGCCCTGCTAGGGAGTTTTAAAAAGTACGCCGGTTTTCGGCGTATAGCCACGACCCAGTGGGAAAAATTAGACGCACTCAAGACCCAAGATTTACAAGCCGTGTATCAATATTGGGATGCGCAAACCGATGACGCCAAGTTGACCCGCGCGGTGATGCATTCGGCTACTAAACTCGGTGCGCGGCTATTGTGTCCGGCGCAGGTGGATACGGTGCATTATCAAAGCGGTGAATATCACGTGGCGTATTCGCACGGCCGTACCTCGGGGATTATCCGCTGTGTGGCGTTAATTAATGCCGCCGGGCCGTGGGTGCAGCGGGTCCACGCCAGTATTAAACCCTACTGTGAATTTCCCGAAATCGAATTGGTTCAGGGCACCCATATTGTGCTGCAACAGCCGGCGCCCAGTGGTGTGTATTACCTGGAGTCACCCAGCGATCGGCGGGCGGTGTTTGTGATGCCCTGGTATGGTAAAACCCTGGTGGGGACGACGGAACAGCTGTATAACGGCGATCCGGCACAGGTGCAGCCCAGTGCCGCTGAAATAGAGTATTTACGCGCCATTGCGCGACACTATTTTCCGTCGATCAATGATACGGTCGAGTCACAATTCGCTGGTTTGCGGGTATTGCCCAAGAGCGCGCAGAGTATATTCCAGCGGCCGCGTGACACGCTGTTGTTTACCGCGCCGACCCTGCCCGGCTACGTCGCCTTGGTGGGCGGCAAACTTACCGGCTATCGCGCCACCGCGTTGAAGGTACTGCAGGTATTAAAACGGATTTTGCCCTGGCGTGCGGTAGTAACCCAGACGGCGTTGTTAGCGTTGGAATTGGCGCCGGGGGATACCCCGCCGTTCGATGTCGAGGTTGATTGACGATGGGGGGCTATTTGGATTTTACTTTGTCGTTGCGATAGCGCCGCATACGATCCACCATGGCGTTCTCCCATAACAAATAACGTTGATCGAGCACCGGCTGGCTGTTGGGTTCGATCCAATCACCGAGTTTATTCTCGGGCCAATGGCTAGGCATTCCGGCGACGAGATACGCCGTGCCGCGCGCGGTGGCTTCGCAGTCATTGGGCCGGTAGATGGGCAGGCGGGTGAGGTCGGCGATCCGTTGTAATAAACCATCGAGTTTGGCCATGCCGCCGCTGACCTGAAGTTGATCCGGGGGAGAAGCGAATTTCATCATTTCTTGCACGTTGGCGGTGATTAAAAACGCGATGCTTTCGATCAGCGCGACGTATTTGGACGCCGTGTCATGGGCGTCGAGAAATTCCGATTCAAAATCCGCAACCCAATAGGGCGCCGCCAGTCCCGAGATGCCATTTAAAAACAACGGTACCTTGGTTATGTCGGTTAACCAGACGGGGATCTGTTCCCAAGGCTGAGTGATAGGTTCTTGGTTGGCGAGCCATTCCAAGGCGCTGCCGGCCCCGTTTACGGTGCCTTCCAATACGTAGTGTGAATCCTGGGCATCGGAATAGATCACGCTGGTGAGCAGACGCCGCGCGTATAACAGGGCGTAACCCGAAGGGCGCGAGACAAATGCTCCGGTGCCGATGTTAATGTAGACCGTTTCAGGTTGTAGCTGGCCGTAAGCAAATAATGCGGCGGATTGATCACCGGTGACGATCTTTAGTGGGATACGCAGGTTCTTGAGCGTGATGTAACCGTACAAATGCTCGGTGGGCACGCAGTTGGGCAAGATCTCGCGCGGTATACCAAAACAGCGTAATAAATACTCATCCCAATCCTGGCGGTGAATATGCCACAGCAAGGTGCGTGAGGCGCTGACGGGATCGGCTAGGAAATGTTTTTCATCGGTAAGTTGCGCCGCCAGGAAACTACTCATCGGTCCGGCATACAGGCGTTTATCGATCAGGGCTTGTTTCACCGCGTCGATGTTATCCAGGCACCAACGAATTTTACTGGCGCCATAATGCGGCGAGGGGAATAAGCCGGTGGTTTTATGGATATCTTCGCGATCCAGCCGTTGTTCATCCAGCCAACGGTAGGCACGGGTATCTTGCCAACTGAAGATCGGAGAGAGCGGCTGATAACTGGTTTTATCCCAACAGACAATATTGGAACGTTGGGTCGCAAGACCGGCGGCGTCGAGGTGTTTACTGCGGCCACCCAGTTGTTCCATCACCTCGTCAAGGCAGTCACGGATCGAAGTCAATACGTCCGCGGCATTGTGTTCGATATGATGGATAGCGGGGTGGTTGGTTTGAATCGCGCGTTGCGCGCTGGCTTGCAGTTCTCCCTCCATGTCGAACACCAGTACGCGGCTGGCATGACCACCTTGATCGATGGCGAGAAATAAACTCTTGGAGGTGAGGTTCAGCACGGGTTCCCTTTTATTATTGGTGCTACTGCAACTCTAGGTTATCGACCTATACTCCACCAGCTTTAACCTGCTAGCTAAGGTAGCGCGCCAATAACGCGTTTTGGTAGTTTGCTTGCGGTAATGAAATATACACATGGTGGCCGCCGCCGGGGGCCTCCGCGATGGCCTCACCCTGCAGTGAATGGATTTTTTGCAGGGTAATTTCCCGGTTACCCTGCGGCAGGATCAATTCTAGCTTATCACCGCAGCGGAATTTATTTTTTACCAACACCTCGGCCATTCCATGGTCGGGATTAAAGCCGATGATCTCGCCGACAAACTGTTGTTGCTGGTGAAGCGAGGTCGATTGCAGATAATTCTGATACGCCTGATCAGGATGGCGTAAATAAAAACCGTCGGTATAACCACGATTAGCGAGGTTATCCAGTTTACCGTATAAGCGCGTGTCGAACGGCCGGCCGGCGACCGCGTCATCGATCGCTTGACGGTAAATCTGCGCGGTACGCGCCACGTAGTAATACGATTTGGTGCGGCCTTCTATCTTCAAAGAATCGATGCCGATCCTCGCCAGGCGTTCGATGTGTTGAATCGCGCGCAGGTCTTTGGAATTCATGATGTAGGTGCCGTGTTCGTCTTCCAGGATTGGCAGGTATTGCCCCGGACGTTCGGCTTCTTCGATCAAATACACCTGATCGGCGAGCGGATGGCGGGGGGTTGCAACGGCGCTAAACGGTTCTGGATTACGCAGTGCCGCCATGGCGTCAAACTCAAGCTTTTGGATATCACCGCTGGCATCTTCGTTGGCGTTGTGGACTTTGTATTCCCAACGGCAGGAATTGGTACAGGCCCCCTGGTTAGGATCGCGGTGATTAAAATAGCCCGACAACAAACAGCGGCCCGAATAGGCGATGCACAAGGCGCCGTGCACGAACACCTCTAATTCGATCTCGGGGCACTGTTGCTTGATCTCTTCGATTTCATCAAACGACAATTCGCGCGACAGGATCACCCGTTTTAGCCCCAACGACTGCCAAAATTTTACGCTGGCGTAATTGACAGTATTGGCCTGTACCGACAAATGGATCACCGTGTCAGGCCAGCGTTCGCGGACCAGCATGATCAAACCGGGGTCGGCCATGATCAAGGCATCGGGCCGTAAGTCGATGACCGGGGCCATATCCGCCAAATAGGTTTTAAGTTTGCTGTTATGCGGCGAGATATTGCTGGCGACAAAAAACTTTTTCCCCAGTGCATGGGCCTCGGCGATGCCGGTGGTCAGGTTGGCGAGATCAAAATCGTTATTGCGCACCCGCAGGCTATACCGGGGTTGCCCCGCGTAGACGGCATCGGCGCCGTAGGCGAAGGCATAACGCATGTTCTTAAGCGTGCCGGCGGGGAGGAGTAGTTCGGGAGCTTGCATAGCTTAAGCCTGGGGTTAAGGTGAGCAGTTTATAACACCTTCGCCCCACAGGAGAAGGCCAGGGTGGGGGTATTTGGCTACCCCTTTTGAATATTAACGGTAGCAGTGAGCAAAGTGTAGCAAGAGAGGAGGGTTGCCGGAGCCGCCCGGAACGTGTAAAACACCGGCCATGTACACCACCCTGGTGGATGTTGCTACCCTCCAAAGCCATTTACACGATCCCCGCTGGGTTTGCGTGGACTGCCGCTTTGAGTTACAAAATCCCAAGGCGGGTAGGCTAGCCTATCTGCAAGCACATATCCCCGCCGCGCGCTATGCGGATCTGGATACTGATCTCGCCTCAGCGCCGACGGCTACCTCCGGCCGCCACCCCCTGCCTGATCCTAGGTCGCTGGCTGACAAACTCGGACAGTGGGGTATCGATCGGCACACCCAAGTCATTGTGTATGACGCCGGTAACAGCGCGATCGCCGCGCGTTTGTGGTGGTTATTGCGCTGGTTAGGCCATGCGAGCGTGGCGGTTCTAGACGGTGGCTGGCACGCCTGGCAGGGGGCGGGGGGTTCGATAGAACACACCCTGCCGGTTCAAACCCCTCGGTATTTTATTCCCCAGGTTCAAGCCGACATGGCAACCGACGTTACTGTGCTACAGCGGGGCTTGGCCACGGCCGCACTATATTTGTTGGACGCCCGTAGCCCGGCCCGCTATGCGGGTGAAACCGAACCACTCGATGCGGTTGCCGGCCATGTACCCGGGGCAATCAATTATCCGTTTGAGGCCAATCTGAATGCCCAAGGGCGGTTTCTGCCCGTGGAGCAGCTCCGGGCCAGATTTATGCCGCTGGCCAGCACACCTGAGCAGGTGGTGCATATGTGCGGTTCTGGGGTGAGTGCTTGCCAAAACCTCCTGGCGATGGCGATCGCCGGCTTACACGGTTCGCGTTTGTACCCCGGATCCTGGAGCGAATGGATCCGTGATCCCACTCGAAATGTTAAAAAAGGTTACGAGCCCTAACCAGGCTTGACAGGGCAGGGTCAGTTCAGGCTTGATAGGTCTATAAAAATTTTGCATGTAAACATCACCCGGAGGTAGTGGATGCAAATCCAAACTCAGACCCAGCCAGCATCCCGTGAACGCCGCAGCGACGCTCAAGACCGGTTAAAAACCTTATTGGCGTCACGCACCCAAACTCTCACCTTGTTTAGTCAACTGGTAGGGATCCGCCCCTTCAGTGCCGATCCTGCTTTACAGGGGTTATTACAAGAGTTTTGCGAGGCCTTGGTGGACTATACCGCCAGTGCGCATTTTCAGTTATACCGGTTTATCGATGATGGCACGGAACGGCGTGCCCGTGTCAAAACCGTGGCCGCCCAGGTATACCCGCGGATCGTCGATTCCACCCAGCTGATCTTGGATTTCAACGAAAAATACGATTGTGAAGATTGTACGACGGCGGATTATTCTCAACTGGATCAGGATTTATCCCAACTCGGCGAGTTGCTGGCGGATCGTATTTCACACGAAGATCAGGTGATTGCGGCGCTGTCGATTGCTCCAAGGCCATAATCAACCTCATATACACTTTCCCAAGCGGTGATCGCCCTGAATAACGCCTGCTTTCTCGGTAGAAGGCCGGAGTGGGGTGAGAACACCGCTGCGGAAATGTTTTAACCTCAATAACCGGAATAGGCACAGGGTTTAATCGCCCGCCAGATCGGTTTTGTGCGCTAAGCCACCTCCTAAGTGTCATCGCTAGCTTGATATCTTGTATTGGCCTTCCATACTTTAGCTAGTCAATTTCGCCCACGGTATTCACTCAAGAGGATAAGCTATGCACAAGTTTCTTTTTACGGTCTTACTTCTTCTAGCCAGTACGTTCGCCCACGCTGATATTCTAGGCGTGCGTGCCAGCGGTGGTGTATTTGATTACAGTGTCTCAGGAACGATCCGCGATAGCGGTTCACCAAGCGATGCTGTCGATTTAAAGAACGATTTGCATTTGGCCAATGACAAAAAGCCCAGTGGATTTTTGTATTTTGAGCATCCACTGCCCATTATCCCGAATATTCGGCTGGGGACCACGGATTTGAAATTGGCTGGGCAGGGCACGGTTACCAAGACGTTTAATTTCAATGGTCAAAATTATACGGGTTCAACCAACGTAGCAACCTCGATCGATTTGAGTCATACCGATCTGGGCCTGTACTATGAGATCATCGATACCGGCTTTGATTTTGATTTAGGTTTAAACTTCAAGCTGTTTAACGGTAAGGCGAGTTTGACCCAAGGCGGTACCACCACCACCCAGAAGATCGATGTCGTTGTTCCCATGTTATATGGCGCGGTCAGTGTTCCAATCCTCAACAGTGGATTTTATCTGGCGGGGGATCTGAGTGTGGTGACTTACAATAAAAATGAAGTGTCCGATATATTGCTGCGACTGCGGTATCAAACCGCGTTGCACCTAGGGGTGGAAGCCGGGTTGCGATCACTCAAGTTTAAGATCAATAAAACCAGCGATCAGCTGTACGGTGACATGACCGTCAAAGGCCCGTACCTGAATTTGTTCGTCTATTTTTAACTAAACTCTTTGGTTTATATCCCCCTCCACTTTTTTCCCTCTCCCCACGGGAGAGGGTAGGGTGAGGGGGTGCTTTATTTGCTCAATTAACTGATAACGGACAACAATCAACGATTAATGATACGCGCCACGCGGCGTGAGTCGCGCGCGCGTTGGATATCTTCGCGGATGTGCGCGGTGCGGCCCAGTTGGTTACCCAGATGGTACCCCAGTACAAACAAACCACTGCAAATAATTGCGATAATCACATACAACATTTTTTAGCAACCTCTGACAAATCGGACCGTGTTACTCAGGTGTATCGGATCATCGATTATCATGGTTAAATTAAAATTGTAATTAGTGTGGAAAACATTGAGCCAGATCACGAAACGTTATAGTGGTGATGTTTAGCTTAAAGAAATAGTGCGGCATACATCACGCGCCCGTATCGATAACGATATCCTGTGGTAGCGATACGGTTCGCAGATCCGACGGAATGGGTACCATGCGTTCCATCAATGGTACCGGGCGTTGTCCTAAACGCTGTTCATAGATCGCCGTGTAAGTGAGAACGCGTTGGCAATATTCCCGGGTCTCGCTAAAGGGGACCAATTCAACCCAAATATCCGCCGGTAACGTGCCTTCTTTGGGTAACCATTTGATGACGCGGTTATCGCCGGCGTTGTATGCCGCGGTGGCGAGTACCTTGTTGCCGCCGAATCGTTCCGCGACTTTACGCAGGTAATTGATCCCGAGTTTAACGTTGGTGCCCGCCTCCAGTAGATCCCTGCGATTGATACTCAAACGCATCGAACGGGCGATTTGGCGTGCGGTGGTGGGCATCAATTGCATCAACCCCAAGGCGCCGGCGTGAGAGCGGGCGTCCTCGGTAAAGGCGCTTTCTTGGCGGATGATGGCGTAGGCCCAGGCCGGTTCGATGCCCTGTTGTTTGGCATGGGTCATGACCAATTCGCGGTAGGCCAACGGAAAACGTTTTTCCAGATCATCCCAATAGTCGGCTTGCATCAGCGTCACAATGGCGCGGTCGTGCCACTGCCATTCATACGCCAGTTGCGCGGCCATCAGCATTTGCGCTTTATCCATGCGCTGTATGGCATAGGCCCACTCGCGGCGCGCATCCACGGTGCGGCCTATCGTATGGAGTTCGCGCGCCCGGGCGATGGCGGGCAGTTTGGCGAGGGTTTGTAAATCCGGGGCGGTGTAGGGCACGGGCCGGTATTCAAGTTGATAACCTAGCCCAGCGCGATCGGCGGCGAGAAAACCGTAATAACTGCGGATATCGCTATTGAGTAAATAAATCGAACGCGCCTCGTCCATCCGTCCCAAGGCTTCGAGCGCACGGCCGCGCCAATAGCGCCACCGGTCATTATGTTTTTGGGCTTCGTCCAGCCGATCCATCCACTCCAAGGCGGTTTCCCAATCTTGATCGGTCAAGGCGGTGAGAATGAATAATTCTTTGGCGCGTAGATCGCTGGTGTTAATATCGAATTTCGCCAGCCATTCATAGCCACTGAACGGGTCTTCGCGTGCCAGGGCCAAGGCCAGATGGCGCTCGGTACGATCGCGCTCGATAGCGCTAAATTGAAATTGATTACGCCAGTCATGCCACAGGGCCGCCGCCGCGGGGCCCTCTTTAAAACCCATACGCGCCACTCCATCGCCTAATATCCAGCGGAGGATTTGCGAATCGTGTTGTTTAAACCGGGCATACACTTCTTGGACGTAGGCGGGGTCGCGGTGTACCTTGGCCCATAACCGTACCCAGAATCGATCTTCGCTCTTGACGTATTGTGCCAGCGACATCCCGAGATTTACTTGCCCGGCTTGCATGCTCAAGCGGATCCGTTCCCACACCAGTTCCTGGCTTAAAGCCCCGTCGGCATTCCAACGGTCGATCGGCGCATTGCAGTGATAAGGGAGCGTTTTGCCGGTTTGCCAAATACCTTCGAGCACACTGTAGGCGCGTTGCGGTTCTTTGATTTGAAATAACGCGGTGGCGAAATCGCATTGCAAGGCAACGTCGGTGGTGAAGTAATAATTGTCAACCAATAGGCGCCATTGTTTTTTTCGCGCTAGGGTCTTGAGCCATTCTTCTTGCAGGCGCAGGGCCAAGGGTGAACCGGCATATTTATCTAGAAAAATATAAATATTTTTGTAGTCGGCGTGTTCCAGATCGCGTCGAATGGTTTGAAATTCAAGGTAGGGGTAAAGCGGATAGTCGCGTAACCGTGCTTCGAGTTGGCGGTAATGCGTAGTCCGTCCGGATTTGAGCGCTTGTTCAGCGTCTAGGAATAACTGCCGTTGGGTTGGGAGCGTGTCACTGAGGGCGGCCACGGGTGTAACCGTGCAGACCAGGGTTGCTGCGCACAAGGTGGACAACACGGACTGCTTGACTGCTTTAAATACCATTACTACACCTCTATACCGGCTTCACTATACACAGTCAGCTTGAACTATGCTAGCTAACTCCTTGTTAATACACTATGGGGCAATTGGCCCATTACCCCTAGGTTATCGACCAGGGTGGTGGGCACATTGAGCGGAATAATGCATGAAAAAGGCGGATCGGGCTCGCCACCCGCGGTTTGAACCCAAACCGTTGCCCGCCGAGTTGTTTTATACTGCGCGCTTACGATTTAACCTGAGGCAGTGGAACCCCGTATGGCCGAGAAAAAGCTCAATAAATATTCATCCCGCATCACAGAACCCAAATCTCAAGGGGCGTCACAGGCCATGTTAATCGGTACGGGCTTATCACCTACCGATTTGTCCAAGCCGCAGGTGGGCATCGCCAGTGTCTGGTGGGAAGGCAATACCTGCAATATGCATTTAAATGATCTGGCGGCCGCAGTAAAACAGGGCGTGGTGGCGGCGGGCTTGGTGGGGATGCGGTTTAATACTATTGGGGTGTCGGACGGTATCTCGATGGGCACCGATGGCATGAGTTACTCGCTGCAATCGCGCGATATCATTGCCGATTCGATTGAAACCGTGATGAATGCGCAATGGTATGACGCGAATATTTCGATCCCCGGCTGTGATAAAAACATGCCGGGGGTCATCATGGCGATGGGGCGGGTCAACCGGCCCGCCTTGATGATATACGGCGGTACGATTAAACCCGGCCACTGGCAGGATAAAACCCTGGACATCGTCTCGGCGTTTCAAAGTTATGGTGAACTTCTCGTCGGTAAGATCAACGAAACCCAGCGAGTGGGTATCGTCCAGCATGCCTGTCCTGGGGCCGGCGCCTGCGGCGGGATGTACACCGCTAATACCATGGCTGCGGCGATTGAGGCCCTAGGCATGAGTTTGCCTTACAGCTCGTCAACCCCGGCGGTGGATGCAGGCAAACAGCAAGAATGTCTCGACGCGGGCAAGGCAATCCGCTATTTGCTGGAAAACGATATTAAACCGCGCGATATCATGACCCGGCGCGCGTTTGAAAACGCCATGGTGATCGTCATGGCCACCGGGGGTTCGACCAATGCGGTGTTACACCTGATCGCCATGGCCCGTGCCGTGGAGATCGCTTTAACCCTTGATGATTTCCAAGTGATTTCGGATCGTATTCCGTTTATCGCTGACCTCAAACCCAGCGGACGCTATGTATTCGAGGATCTACACAAGGTAGGCGGTATTCCCGCGGTAATGAAGTATTTATTGAGCCGCGGTTTCTTGCACGGTGACTGTCTGACGGTCACTGGTAAAACCCTGGCTGAAAATCTGCAACAGGTTGCGGATTTAACCCCCGGTCAAGAGGTGATCCTGTCCTTGGAGCGACCGATTAAACCCACCGCCCATATCCAAATCCTGCGCGGTAACCTTGCCCCCGGCGGCGCCGTGGCCAAGATCACCGGCAAAGAAGGTTTGAAATTCACCGGTCCGGCGCGGGTATTTGATTGCGAAGAAGATATGCTCCAAGGCTTAGAGCAGGGTCGGATCCTCAAAGGTGACGTGGTGGTGATTCGCTACGAAGGACCCAAGGGTGGGCCGGGGATGCCGGAAATGTTAACCCCCACGTCGGCGATCATGGGCGCGGGTCTAGGCAAGGACGTGGCGTTGATCACCGATGGCCGTTTTTCGGGCGGTTCGCACGGCTTTATCATCGGCCATGTGGTCCCCGAAGCCCAGGAGGGGGGCGTGATTGCGTTACTTCGCGATGGCGATAAGATCACCATCGATGCTGAACAACACCTGTTGGCCGTGGATCTGAGTGAACCGGAGTTGGCCAGACGCCGCGCTCAGTGGAAGATGCCCCCGTATAAGGCCAGCCGTGGCGTGTTGTATAAGTACATCAAAACTGTGAAAGATGCGTCCCAGGGCTGTGTCACTGATGAATAAATTATCAAACTGAGAACCGATTAACAGGATGACGACAGAATACATCAAATACTGTATTTCACTACTTGCCCATTTTTTGAAAAAATTACATTAATACAACTGTGAAGTGACACTATTGAATCGGGGAGTTCCCTGGTAAACTCGTCACACCAGAACAATGATATCTGCATGGTGACATGCGGGGAGTGAAGCAATGAGTAAGCAGCACACGCCTGTTGTAGGCAATTGGTACGTCAATCGTACCGGGCAGCTCGTCAAAGTTAAAATGATGGAGTTGGTTTCGGGTTCACCTTCCAAGGCGATGATCGAGTATCTCGATGGCACGACCAAAATCATCGACATGCAAGCCTGGTCTTGTTTGGAACTCAATCGCCACTTAAGCCGCAGTGGCTCGGTGCGTTTCCAGAACTAAGCCCGCCGGATAGGCATTAGGGACTGTCATCCGGTGGATGACAGTCGATGTTTTCCGCTTTCCAGCACGGCACGGATATCGAGCAATGCCGGTTTGCCCAGGTAATATCCTTGGCCGTAGTCCACTCCCATTTCACATAAGACCCGGAAGTGGGACTCGTTTTCGACGAATTCTCCCACGGTTTGTTTACCCAAGGCATGGGCAATTTCGTTCATCGCCTTCACCATGGCTTGGTCGATACTGCTATTGGCCAAGTTGCGGATAAATCGCCCATCGATCTTGACGATATTAACCGGCAATTCGCGCAAATACGCGAACGACGACATGCCACTGCCGAAGTCATCTAACGCGGTTAAACATCCCAGCGATTGTAATTTTGTTAATAATCCCACCGCCATGTTCATGTCGGCAATGGCCGCGGTCTCGGTAATTTCAAAGGTGAGCGCACGCGGGTCGAGCTTGGTTTGTTCTAACACGGCCGGGATCAACTCCGCGATCCTGGTGGCGGTGATGGATTGCCCGGAAAGATTGAGCGCATAACGGATATCGGCGCCCTGTGCGCGCACTAGGGCCAGGTGCTTAATGGCATGGGTGATCACCCAGGCATCGATCTCGGCGGACAAGCCAAACCGCTCGGCGGTGGGCAAAAATCCGGTCGGCATGATAATCGAACCGTCGTCGTCCAGCAGGCGCACTAAGATCTCAAATACCGAGGTTTCATGGGTTCGGGTCGCGACCACCGGTTGGGCGGCAAGCACAAAGCGGTTGTGTTCCAAGGCATGTTTAATTCGCCGCGACCAGCCGATGTCGATCGACATCGTCTGTACATCTTCGGCGTTGCTCTGGGTATAGACGTGGACGCGGTTGCGGCCGTTGCGTTTAGCCAGGTGACAGGCCAAATCCGCCTGGGACATGATCTCGCTGGAGGAGTTAACAGTTTCGGTAATCGCGGCCACCCCGATAGAACAACTGATATCCACGGTACGGCCGTTATAATGAAATGAGTACTCCGCGAGTAAACGCCGGAACGATTCCGCCAGCCCGGGAATCTGCCCGGTATCGATATTGTTGATCACCACCACGAATTCATCACCGCCCAGGCGCGCCACTAAATCACTGCGGCGGGTACGCTGGTTGAGTATCTTGGATACTTCGATTAACAATTTGTCACCCGCAGCGTGGCCCAGGGTATCGTTGACGTATTTAAAGTTATCCAGGTCAATGTATAACAGAACGCTGTGCGTACCCGGTGTGGCTTTGGCGCTATCCACGCTTTTCTCCAGCACGTTGTGGAAGAAGGCGCGGTTATATAAGCCGGTGAGGCTGTCGTGTTCGGCAAGATTGCGCAGATTTTCCATCATCGCCTTGCGTTCGGTGATATTAGCGATGACCGCGTTGTATTTAATAGTCCCTTCTAATTGCATTATGCTGATTCGGATCGCCACGGGGAAGAGGGTGCCATTTTTATGTTGACCCACCACCTCGGTTTCACGTCCGATATAGTTAATAACTTGCTTGATATTGCAGAACTGTGCCTTGGCGGATTCAGTGGGTATATTTTCCGGTGTGATGAATTCACTAAGGCGTAATCCCAAGGCCTCTTGCGGTGACCAGCCAAACAGAAACTCGGCGGCGCTATTCCACGATTCGATCTCGCACTGCGAATTAAAAGAAATAATACCCTCGGCGGTATTGTCCAGGATCGAGCGTAAATGTTGTTCGCGCGCGCGTATTTTTTCTAACATGTCACGGCGTTCACGATTGTCGGAGACCAGGGCGAGGTACAAACACCGGCCACCGACGAACATCTCGCTGATGCGTAACGTGACCGGCAATTCCACCCCATCGGCGCGGAGGATATTGAGTTCGCGCAATTTCCCCAATATGCCGGTGTTGCTCAGCCTTAAACCTCCGGCCTGTGGGTTGGCAGTATGGGGTTGATGGAGTTCGGGAATGACCAAGTTTAAATTTTTGCCAACCAGCCCCGTTCCAGGACAGCCAAAGAGTTTTTCAGCCGCGGGGTTAATACTCTCGATGATGTCATCTTCATTGATAGTGAGAATGGCCTCGGCGGCGTAGGTAAGTATGGCTTGCAAATGTTCTTGGCGGTTGTGAATTTGCTCGCGCATATGGGTAAACGCCACGGCCAGGTCATTGGCCTCGGCGATATTGGACTGGGGTAAAAGGATATTCTTCTCGCCGGAGGCCTCGGCCTTGAGTGCTGTTACCACGCGGCGAATCGGTTGGCGAATTTGCGCATTAAAGAACAAGGTGCCAAACAATGCTACGCTGATAACCACCACACTTAACCACCATAGTTGATTAGAAACCTGATCGGCGGTCTTGGTGGTATTGTCGATATCATCGGCGGCGCGTTGCTCAACCGCTACCAGGATATCATGTAGATGTTGCCACATTAGGACAAATAGCGGATTTATTTCGTCGCGAACAATGGGTAAGTCAGCCCGCCAGCCGTCTTCGGAGAGAATAATCGATTTAATCCGCTCATAGGATTTGTTCCAGCTGGAATGAATCTTTTTTAATTCACCGACACTGTTGCTTTGCTCAAACCCAAGCTTGTCTTGCTTTTCTAGTTCGGTCAGCTCGGCTAGCAAAGCGGTGATTTTATCGTTATAAATGCCAATGTCGTGGATACCGGACTGCAGGTCTTTTTCCACCGAAATAAAATACACCCCGACGCGATTGGAAGTGAAGATGCGAAACGCATTGATGCGTTGTGACCAGGTATACCGCAATTCGTTAAATAATTGCACAACGTGGTATTGTTCTTGACTATTGATGCTGTTTTTACCGGCATCGATGGCGATGTTGCAGTTGCTAATGAATTCCATATGTAATGGATTTAATTCATTGAGCATCAAGCCGATATAGGGAAAAACTTTTAACGGCTCAGCACGTAAATCAAGTACCGATGCCATACTGTGATTTAATCTTGTCCTGTTTACGGCAAGCTGATCTACCATTTGTTTGGTGTCAGGGTGGTTGGTAATCTGGGGGTCGTGTTGCAGCGCGGTTATCCTGACGTGAATTTGCCGCATGTTGTTGAGCAATTGGATTTTATCGCTGGTATTGGGTACCAACATATAATTCTGGAAATTCATTTCGGTTTGCCACAGTTCGTCGCTCAGTTGGCGTAATTGATGATTGCTGCTGACTCGGCCACTGAGATTGGCGGTATTAACGCGGCTGGCAAGACTAACCTTGGTATGCGACAGCCAGGCCATCGTGATAGTGGCCAGGACCAGGGCAAGTGCGGTGAGAATAAACCGGCCCAAAATAGTATTGATACCCAGGATATCGAACACCTTGCGCAGGCGCTGCTGCACATGGGTTCCAGGGGCTGGTGGTGGGGCGGGAGGGACCACGTTATTATCCTTATGCGAAGTATCCCGAGATATATCGGTGGTTATGCGGATAGCATGAGATAAAAATCCCTTGGTTAACTAGGTGAATTTCCGTAATTTATGCAACTTATTGAATTTATGATGAAAAGGAGCAGATCGTGACAACCCCTAAGCCGTACTTAGATATTGAAAGCTTGCAGCAACGGCTGCGTGAGTTTGCCCAGGTGCGCGACTGGGAGCAGTTTCATTCCCCCAAAAATCTGGCCATGGCCTTGATCGGCGAGGCCGGGGAATTAGTCGAACATTTCCAATGGTTGAGTGAGGCGCAGAGCGCGAGCTTAGCGCAAGACAAACTCGACCAAGTAGCGCTGGAACTGGCCGATATTTATATCTATACCGTTCGTCTGGCGGATCGTTTACAGGTGGATTTATTGTCCGCAGTGCAACGTAAGATTGAACTCAATGAAAAAAAATATCCTGTGGAACAGGTGCGGGGGAGCGCCAAGAAATACACTGAATATTAAATATTAAACCACGGGTGGGGGGATATGGCACTTGTGTGATCCTCACCTCAGCCACCCCGCACTGCAAGTGGCAGATCGTTGCGAACAGGGTGTGGTTGTGATGCGAATTCAACTTAGCCTGACACTGTGCTGTGATGGTTGATAAGCAATGCTTGTATATCCTCGGCGCTGCGGGCGCTGGCCAAGAGATTACCTTGAATGAAATAACAACCACGTTGATATAAGAAGTCGAGTTGTTGTTGGGTTTCAACACCTTCGGCAATCACCTTGAGATTGAGGCTTTGACCCATCACGATGATGGCGGTGGCAATCGCGGCGTCATCACTGTCTTCGGCGATATCACGAATAAAGGAACGATCGATCTTCAATGAACTGATCGGGAAACGGCGTAAGTAGTTTAATGAAGAATACCCCGTACCAAAGTCATCTACGGCGATGGTCACACCGATATGGTGCAAGGTATTCAAGGCGCTGACGGTTTTACTGGCGTTACGCATCAACATACTTTCGGTTAATTCCAGTTCTAAAAGGCCGGGGGTGATCCCGGTGCTGGTGATAATATTGGTGATGTTGGTGGAGAAATCCGGGTTGTTAAATTGTCTTCCTGAGACGTTAACCGCCATGCTGAGGTTCTTGATCCCGGCTTGGTGCCAGCGTTGTGCTTGGGTACAGGCTTGGCGCAACACCCACTCCCCCACCGGCGCGATCAAACCGGTTTCTTCCAGTATAGGGATAAAATCCCCCGGCGAGATCAAGCCCATCTGGGGGTGCCGCCAGCGTAATAACGCCTCGACGCCGATGATGGTATGGGTTCGGATATCAAACTGTGGTTGGTATAACAGCTGTAATTCATCGCGCACCAAGGCGTGGCGCAGGGCATTTTCCATGGTAAGCCGCTCGAACACGCGCGCGCTGAGTTCATTGGAGTAAAATTGGTAATTGTTACGTCCCAGATCCTTGGCGCGGTACACTGCGACATCGGCGTTACGCAATAGGGTTTCGGCGTCCTCCCCGTCGGTGGGGAAAATGCTAACACCCAGGCTGGCGGTAAGCGCATGGTCGATATTATCGACCGTAAAGGGCGCCACCAGGGTATCTAACAGTTTCTTAGCCAGTTGCAACACATCTTTTTCCGAGGCCATGTCTTCCAACAAAACCGCGAATTCATCACTGCCAAAACGCGCCACCGTATCACCGCTGCGGACACTGTGCGACAGGCGTTTGCCGAGTTGTAATAAGATATGATCACAATGGTGTTGTCCATGACGATCATTGAGTTCATGAAAACGATCGAGATCAACAATGATCACCGCCACCATGCGGTGATGCCAACGGGCACGGGCGATCGCCTGGCGCAAGCGATCCATGAATAAACTGCGATTCGGCAGTTTGGTAAGCGTATCGTGGTGGGTCAAGAACTGCATACGTTCTTGGGTACGCATGCGTTCGGAAATATCTTTACCGGTGGCAACAAAATGGGCAATGGCGCCTTGGCTGTCGCGGATCGGCGTAATGGTTTTTTCTTCGTAGAAAACGCTGCCGTCCTTGCGTTTATTGATGAACACTTCGGTAAAGGGGTCACCGCCCAAGATGGTTTCCCACAGATTTTTATAAAAGCTCCGGTCTTGTTTGCCTGAATTCAAAAACCGGGGGGTTTTGTGCGCTATTTCGTCGCGGTTATACCCCGTGACCTGTTCAAAAGCGGGGTTGACGTATTCAATTTTGCCGTCACGGTCGGTGATCATCACCAGGTCTGCGGTTTGTTCCAAGGCACTGGATAAAGTCTGCATGCGTGCTAGGGTATTTTGTGCATCGCCGTTGTCGGTGGCGATTGCGAGGTTTCCCGTGAAGGCGATAGAGCCAGCGCCGAGTGGCTGGTCGTGCAGATTGCTCAACTGCGCCATAATAGCGATGATCTGCTGGTCGTGTTTAATGGGCGATAAGACATGGGTATAAAAGCCCAGCCCGGTTTGTTTACTCGAATAACGGGCGATGAACCGTTGCTCCGCGCCGGAGCTGACCAGGGCATCAAGACAGCGTTGTGCCGTTCGGGCATCGGTATCATTGAGTAGGCCGAACAAGGATGAGCCGGTGTTGTGGCTACCGAGCAGCGTCTGTACGGCTGGATTGGTGAGAATGATGGTCGCGTCGATGTCCAACAATAACATCGGTGTTAAGACGTGTTCGGTGAGGAGCTGCCAAGCGGTTTGCACATTGCGCAGCAATGACAGGCGGTCAGCATGTGAGTGTTGACGTTGCATAGAAAAATACTATCGTAATCTTACCGCCCCGCCTATAGAGCAAACCGCGTATTTGTGCGATCGGCGGGTGGTTTTGGCGCTAAATTATGGGGTTAAATCCGTCGCGCGATCGGAATTAATGCGATTTCATCGGTGTCTTTAATCGCTGTCTGGAGGGAAACAAACTGCCGGTTGATGGTGGTTTGAAGCTTATCTTCAGTAAGGTATAACGACCATTCATTGCCGCGGTTGCGCAAATGGCCAAGCAATTCGCTGACGGTACGGACCTCGACAGGCAGGGGTAGCTGCTCGGATTCTTTGTGTAACATGTCCGCAAGCGGGCCGAAATACAGTATCTTTGCCATGGGGTTCATCCTTACGTAGGGACTTGCTACCATAACGGTTCCGAGCACCGCCTGACAAGCCCATTCTGGCAGGAAAACCACGCGCATGACACAGGTTAGCAAGGAAATATTTCAAGGTCGGATCATTCGTCTGACCCAAGAACAGGTCACGCTTCCCAATGGTCAGGCCATGACCTTGGAGACGGTGCACCACCCCGGCGGCGTGGGGATCATAGCCGTGGATGCAGAGCAGAAATTATGTTTGTTGCGGCACTACCGCCACGTGGTGGGACAATGGTTATGGGAGATTCCGGCGGGAAAAATCGATAATTTCGAGCCGCCCTTAGACACGGCGCGGCGGGAGTTGCGGGAAGAAGCAGGAGCCGTGGCGCAAAGATTGATCCCCTTAGGCCGTACCCTCAGCTCGCCGGGGGTGTTCACCGAGGTGGTGTATTTGTATCTTGCGCAGGAGTTGCAAATAGTGCCCACCGCGCACGAACCCGAGGAGTGTATTGAAGTTCACTGGATTGAATTAGCCACGGTGCGGGATTGGATCCGCAGTGGCGAGATCGTCGATGCTAAAACGATTGTCGGGGTGATGTTACTGGGGTTACAAAGGTAGGAGGCGTGATAATTTACCGTCGAGCGGTTGCCGCCGTGGGTGTGAGACGTCAGCGAAGGCGACCACCCAAATGTAATTTACTGTACTGTCATCAATCCACAGCGATTTAATAGGTTGCATTGGATTTTAAATCTGTCGGAGTGATCCGATTTCGATAACAATTTATTTACACCCCTCTAACCAACGACCCAATAAAGTCGCCGCGGTCCGATGTAGCGAGGCGATTTTTTGCGGGGTTTGTTGGCGGATCGTGCTGGCATCGTGGTCGTGATAACAACGGCGTTGCAAATCCCCGCTATGGCGGGTCAGCCATTCCTCGATCATCGCGGCGGTGACCTCGACGTGGAATTGCAAGGCCAGGTGTGGACCGATAGCAAAGCCTTGTTGGGCAAAATGATCACTGCGGAATAAGTGTTCTGCCCTGGCGGGTAAATCGAAGGTTTCGCCATGCCAATGGAAGACATCCAGGTGAGTGGTCAAGTCTTCTGTCCAGCGTGAACCTTGTGTAATGTGAATCGGTATCCAGCCAATTTCCATGCAGGGTCCAGGATAGACCTTGGCCCCCAGCGCCTTGGCGATCATCTGACTGCCTAAACATATGCCCAAGACCGGGACAGCGTTTTTTACCGCCTGTTGTACTAGCGCGATTTCAGCGGCTACCCACGGCAGTGGATCGTTCACGCTCATTGGACCGCCCATGAGAATAATGCCGCTAACATCGTCAGTACGTACGGGTACGTTTTCACCGGCGTCGATGTTGATCGATTCATGGCTGAACCCGTGTTGTCGTAATACATCCAGCAAATAGCCCGGGCCTTCACAATCCAAATGCCGAAAAATGCGAATAGGTTTCATATGAAGTTATTATTGATTGCCATAAAGCCGTTGATAAATGCCACCGTTTTGGATCAGTTCTTGGTGCTGACCTTGCTCGATGATCTGCCCACCGTCGAATACATAAACGTGATCGGCTTGTCGCACCGCACTGAGCCGATGCGCGACGATGATGGTGGTGCGCTGGCGCAGAAAGTTCTGCAGGGCCAGGTGTAATTGTGTTTCGGTCTGGGTATCCAGCGCCGAGGTGGCTTCGTCGAGGATCACCACGTTGGGTTTGGATAAGATCATGCGCGCGATCGCCAGGCGTTGTTGTTGACCGCCCGACAGTCGTACCCCGTCTTGACCAATGATCGCTTCCAATCCTTGGGGTAGGGCACGGATGGTGGCGCCTAATTGCGCAATGTCCAGGGCCTGCCATAATTGTTCGTCGCTCACACTGATCCCCATGGTGAGATTGTTGCGCACACTGTCATTGAACAGCGCCGGTTGTTGTAACACAATCGCAACGTGTTGTCGCACCACGTCCAAGCCGATCTCGGTCACCGCTATCCCATCGAAGTATACCATGCCTGATTGCAATGGGTAGAGCCCGAGTAATACCTGCGCCAAGGTGGATTTGCCACCGCCACTGGCGCCCACCAGCGCGATCTTCTCGCCGGGTTTAATCGTTAATGAAATATCCTCTAATACCGGTTCTCGATCACCGTAGCGGAACACGATGCGTTCCAAACGTACGCCGACGGTGGTTTTATCTCGAAATGGGTTGTGGCGGTGCGGATAAACCGGTTCGGATTGTAGCCGTTGTAAATTATTAATCCGTTGTTGCGCGGCGCGGGCGCTGAAATACTGGTATTGAATCCCGAGGATTTCCTGTACCGGCGCCATCATGAACCATAAATAACCGAACACCGCCATCATCTCACCGATGGTCAGATTGGAATAGACCACCATCAGCATGCTCACGGCGCGGAAGATATCAAAGCCCACCAAGAAGATGCCGAATGAAAACCGATTGGCGGCATCGGCGCGCCAGGCGTATTCGCCCGCATGGCTGCGGATCCCACGGGCGCGGTCGATCACGGTTTTGAGATAGTGTTGTTCACGGTGGCTGGCGCGGATCTGGCGGATGCCGTCGAGGGTTTCGATCAAGGCCTGCTGGAATAATTCAAAGGCACGGTTCTCGTGTTTTTTTAATTGTTTAACCTTTTTACCCAGCACCAAGGTGAAATAGATCACCAGCGGGTTGAGCAATAAAATAAACAAGGCCAATTTCCAGTGTATCCATAACAACACACTGCTCACGCCAATCACACTCAAGACGGCAATCAGAAATTTACTGATGGCGGAGCCGATAAATTCGTCGATGGTATTCATATCGGTGACGAAATGACTGGCCACCTTACCTGTACCGAGGGTTTCGTATTCCGACAACGAAATGGTTTGTAAACGCGTCAGCAATGCACTGCGTAGCTGAAAGGTGATGTCTTTGGCTATTAGGGTGAATTGGCGATTCTGCAATACCCCCAAACCGATGGCGATGAAGCGCAGTGCGACGGTAATCCCTAAAATGACACTAATATAAAGGACGGGGCCCCACCAAGCCGGGGGAAACCATGCGTGGATGTGGGTGATTAATACGCCCGGTTGTTTGAGCAACACCTCATCGACTAACAGCGGCATGAGCAGGGGCAGGGGAATACTGGCCAGTACCGTCAACAACGCGAAGACCTGGGCCAGGGCTAACGCGTGTTTATGCCGCAAAACAGGCCGCAACACGGCGCCTAAACTATCGGGGGCGGCGGTACTACTGGGCAGGGGGGCTGGAACATGGGTCATGGTGGGCCTAACACAGCTCAATCATCGTTATTCCGCCAATGGTAACGCCAACCAAAATGCGGCGCCACCCAAGGGGCTACGTTCAATCTGTAACTTGCTCGCATAATTAGAAATTATTTCATGCGCCACCGCCAGACCAATCCCTTGTCCCGGCATGGCCTCATCGATTCGCCCGCCGCGTTGCAAGATAAGAGCGACTTGTTCTGCGGCAATGCCAGGGCCATCGTCTTCGACACAGATTGACCAGCTGCTGGTTTGCCGCTGCGCCTGTACGCGCACCTGTTGCCGGCACCATTTACTGGCATTGTCAATCAGATTACCCAGGACTTCCATCGCGTCGCCTGCATCAACCCGCACCCGGCAAGGATCAGGCAGGGTGTTCTCAAAGCGGATATTTTTGTCGCGGTATACCTTGGCCATGGCGGCGAATAATTTATCCACCAGGGGGGCGAGCGCAATACTCTGCCGCACCGCGGTACTACCGGCGGTGGCGGCACGTTGTAATTGATGAGCGACGATATGATCCATGCGTTGCACTTGATCATCCAGGGTATTTTTATTGAGAATGCTGGCGGGTAATTCGGCGATAGCACCGCGCAGTACCGCCAGGGGTGTTTTTAAACTGTGGGCTAAATCGGCGAGGGCGTGGCGATAACGGGTTTGTTGCGCGTGCTGGTGATCGATGAGTTCGTTGATGGTTTGGGTGAGCAAACGCAATTCACTGGGGTAGCGGCCCGCAATGCGGGTTTGTTTGCCGCCATCAATGGCCAAGAGTTCTTGCCGCACGTTATGCAAGGGGCGTAAACCCCAGATGAGAATAGCCACTTGGGTGACTAACAAGGCAAGCGCGAGCCCCACTAACCATAAACCCAGGGTGCGTCGGAAGGTGTACACTTGGGTTTTAAACGGCCGCAATTCGGTAATAATATTGAAGGTCAACGGCCGTTTGTCGCTGGCGGTATACCAATCCACCCCGTAACTCAGCACCATGTATTCTTCTTCGTCATACATCAGCGTATGCAGGTGGGTTTCTCCCGCCGGGAGGATCTGCGGGGTGGGCAAGTTAATACCCACGGTCGAGAGTGATTTCCACAGGGGTTTGCCCGTGGCGTCGATAATAATGCCGTACAGTCCCGAGCTGGGGAGACTGAATTTAGTATCTAATAAGCGCGCCGGCATGTCGATCTCGCCTTGCGGATCGAAATCGGCGCTGGCTAGGAGTAGATTCAAATAGCCGTGAAGATTCTCACGCAGGCTTTGCTCGGCGCTTTTATAAAACGCGGTCTGCAGGGCATAACCGGCGACTACCAAAAACAGACTGAGGATTACGCTGGCGGCGAGGATTAAGCGCGCACGCAGCGAGATCATGTGGTTTTAGTTGTGAGGCAGAACCGGTAACCGCGGCCGCGCAGGGTTTCAATAGGCTTGAGTTCGCCACTGGGGTCGATCTTGCGGCGGATCCGGCCGAGAATAACTTCGACGACATTGCTGTCGCGATCTTCATCGTGCGGATAAAGATAATCGTTGAGGGTATTCTTAGAGATCACTTGGTTGGCGTGCCGCATGAGATATTCCAGCAAGCGGTATTCAAAGGTTGTGAATTCCAAGGCTTGGCCGTTAAGGCTGACCTGCTGCGCCTCCACGTCCAATTCGATCGGCCCATGGGTCAGTGTTTGGCGGGTTTGGCCACTGGCGCGCCGCACCAGGGCCTTCACCCTGGCAAGCAACTCTTCCATTTGAAACGGTTTGATCAAATAGTCGTCGGCGCCGGCTTCTAAACCATTCACCTTATCTTGCCAGCGATCCCGCGCGGTCAAAATCAGAATCGGAAAATTGCGTCCGTCGCGCCGTAGTTTTTTAATCACCTCAATACCGGACATCCCGGGTAAACCCAAATCGACGATGGCCAGATCGATAGGGTACTCCTTGGCAAAGAATAATCCTTCTTGACCCTCGCCGGTTTCATCCACCATGTATTTCAAGGTTTCCAGTTGGCGCTTGATCTGCGCGCGTATATCCACCTCGTCTTCGATAATCAGGACACGCATAAAATTTAGTGGGCCGAGAGTATTTCGCCGGACTGACCGTGGATGACCACGGTGTGTAAACCCCCGTGGTCATCCAACACCTTGACGCGGTAAACCGGTGTTTCCCCTTGATAACCCGGGTTGACCGAGACTACCTTGCCGGGGAAACGCTGCATGGCGGTTAAAGCCGCGGCTTGTTTATCCACGGTGTGATTTTCTTTGGCCTGGTTTGGGACGCTCAGGATTAAACACGCCAGTAGCGTTAACAATGTAAACAAGCGTTGCATAGTTTTCCGCGTGAGATTGCTAATATGATAAGCATACACGACAACTTGTTTTCCGGGGAGGGTGATTTAACGGAATATGCGTGGATTGGTTTCAATCCGGCGGATCTCCGAACCCGAATTATACGCCGCCCCGTGCCGTGGGTAACGATCCCCGTGGTGCTCATACCGGCCTCGATCCGCTTGGCCACAACGTCCATAACGGTCACGGCCACCATCGTAGTGAGGACGGTAATGATCGTAGCGATCATAGTGATACCCATGGCCGTGATTATAATACCGGTGATGGTGATCCTCGTCTTCATCATCTTCATCATGTACTACAATCACCTGGGGTTGAACATAATGTTCGGTATATTCGTAAGTGGTGATCGGCGTGATATACGCGGGAGAACGGGTACTGAAGCTGAGGCTGAAACTATCGGCGTGTACCCAGTTTGGCAGCAGGGCGGTGCCGGTAATGCCTAGGATTGCAGTGAGTAATTTTTTCATGGTCTATCTCCAGGGGTGTTGTAGTTTCGACGCGGCTATTGTCGGATCACGGCACTGAATCAAAACTGAACCATAACCCAATTTTAACTACTTGATTTATAAGCTAAAAATAGAATAAACGGAGCCGATTGGTTTGGCCCTGGTAGGCCGATCGTATTCCGGCGTGAGACTGTGGCTGTGCCACGGATGGCAGGTGCGATGTATACATCGAATTTAGCCGGTAATTTGCTATAACCATATAAAGGTCTTGAAACATTATCAAAATTTTTACAGTAGGAAGCATAAATATGCGGGTTAAGGTTACCCCCAGTGACATTACCGTAGGTAGGGCATTAACCACGGATCTATATAATGAGGCCGGACGGCGGATTTTCCGGCGTGGTTTTATCATCAATACCGAGGATAGCCGACGCCGGGTTCTCGCTATGAATTTGCACGTGGAGGTGGAACAACCCAATACCACACCGGCCTCGTTACCACCGCAGGGGAGTCCGCTGTCAGCGCATGCACAACCGGTATCGATCTCCGCCGCGGATGGCAACACCGCGACGCGACGGCGGCAAGTGCTCTACGATTTCAACCAAGGTTATACCTCACCGCTACAGCGGGAGGGAGAAAACTTTTTTTCGTTACTGGATTATTGTATTACCCAAGAACAACATATCTGCGAGTCCATCTGCCAAGGAAAAACGGATCAGTGCGCGGTCATTGAAAAACTCATTGATTCAATCCAGCAATTGTATGCCATGTCGCCGGATGCCTGTTTAGGGGCCATCCACCTCGACTACGAACATGCCTTGTCTTGTTTGCAACCGGTGTACATGGCCTTATTGTGTCTGGATGTCGCGCACGGTCAGAAATTGGATGCCGCCACGGCGCGTAGCTTGGTGGGTGCGGCGCTCACCGCGGATCTGGGAATGTTCGAGTATTTCGATGTGTTGGTGAATCGGATTTCCGCCTTGGAGCCGGAAGAACGCGAGTATATCAATAAACATCCTGACATCAGCCAGCAACTATTACTCGCCAATCACATTACCGATGAACTATGGTTGCGAATTGTCATGCAGCACCACGAACGCAGCGATGGCAGCGGTTACCCTAACAAACTAAAGGACAATATTTGTAATGAGGCCAGTATCTTGGGGACGGTCGTATGGTATTTTGCGATGATCATGCAGCGTGCTTATCAAAAACCTCTCCCACCTAAAGTCGCCCTGTTAAAAATCTACCAAGCGGCGCAAAACAGCCCCGATCAACGTGCGCTGCTGGTGATTAAACAATTGGGTATTTATCCTCCCGGCTCGCTGGTGCGCTTAATCAGCCAAGAGGTGGCAGTGGTTTTGGAAAGAAATCCACACAGCAGCTTAACCCCCACCGTGGCCTGTCTTGGGCTGTTGGGCGGGAAAATGTATGCCAAACCGATCATCCGCCACACCAGTGGACAAAATTATGCGATCATCGATGCGTTCGTGAGTAGCGAGCCGATTGACCTGGATTTGAATGAATTGTGGGGTAGAAGTATCTCCGTCGATCTCAAGACCGTGGGCTAGACACACCGGTCATGACCCAAATATCCATATGGGTGTTACTTGTTATTGAACAAACCGCCATCGTGGCGGTGTTGTTGGCGCTGGTGTATTTTATGCAAACCCGCAAACTTAAAAGACGACTAGCCGAATTCACCGCCGGCAACGCACCGCTCAAACCCGCAGTGCAACAAAACACCGCATTACCGGTCACGGTTGATAGAAATACCCTCATTGAGGTCGGTGAATTGCGCGAAAAGCTGAGTATCGCCGAGCAGCGGATTAAAAATCTGGAGCGCTTCCGGGATTTGTTTTTCGATATTAAAGACAAATTGGGCACTATGTTAACCACGCAAGGCAATGTCAGCGCCCAAGTACAGCAATTGCAATTATCGGATACCGATTCCGCTGAGCTCAAGCGCGCCTTGGAAAAACTAGCTAAGGAAAAAGAAGCCCTGGAGCAACACCTAAAACAAGTCGAGATCGAGTTGGACTTGTTGATGGATAATCGCCGCGACCACCCAGATGCCAACGCGGTGGATATCAACGCCACTTCTATTATTCAACAACAGCAAGAAGAGATCGGCAAGTTGATCCAAGCGGTCGCTGATTTGGAAGTGGAAGCGGCGATGTTGCAACGCGTGCAAAAATCCTTAAACTTGATTAACGCTAGCGCCGATGAACTCAGTACTGCGATTGACGTATTACAGGACGAAAATCAATTCCTAACAGAACAGATCCAGAGCTTATTAAAAGAACAAATGGAATCGGACAATCGCTACTTACAGGAGATCCACGATCTCAAACAACAAACCGCGGCACTTGAAAGCCGCCATATGGAATTAGAAAAGAAACACACGAAGCTAGAGACCGAGTACCTTAAACTGCAAAAATAATAATCCCTAAGCGTCGATACAACCTTGCGGCTCAGGCAAACCGGCGATACGTGATCCCTGCCGTGAGGGTCCAGCGGGAAAAAGGTTGTACAAATAGGCCTCGCTGCTCTTCTCATCGCCCAGTTGCTGCCGCATGTGTTTCATCAGCAGGCGCACCATCGGGGTAATGCCGTATTGAAAATAAAATTTACGCAAAAATGAAATCACTACCCAATGGGCTTCGGTAAGAGTGATATTTTCGCGTTGCGCCATGAAGACCGCCAGCTCACCGTTCCATTCATCCATATTCACCAGGTTGCCCTTGGGGTAAACCTTATGGGTTTTACCTTTATATTCAAATTCGGAGAACACCGGGCTAGTGGTTGAAACCCGTGCGGGCTGAATATAAGCGGATTTCTCCAATTCAGCGTCCAACATGGGGCTGGGAATTCCCGCAATCCGTACTCCCTGCGAAGTGATGCCGCCGGGAAATAATGACTGCAAATACTCGTCGCTGGCCTTGTCTGCGCCCAGTATTTCGCTGACTTCTTTCTTTAGCAATTTATAAATGGGCGAAATATTATATTTAGCGTAGTACTGGCGCATGATATCGATAACCTTCCAATGGGCATCGGTTAGGGTAATACGTTCCTTGATGGCGAGCGCGCGCGCAACGTCGATGTTCCAATCCTCCACGCGTGACAAATGGCCATCGGGACGGAGGTCTAATGAAATACCATCAATGCGGACTTGCGTCATATATCACCCTGGGTTTTGTATATGTAAATATAGGATCGAGGCTTGCGCTAGTGTGTGTAACGGTAGTCACATGATTTTCTTTAGAGGATTTTTCTTTGTGAGAATTTAATATTAACGTTTTCTAATGCGGTGGGCCGTACTAAATAGATGATCTAAAATGATTTTTAAGTCAGCCGTTATAAAGCGTTCACCCTTTGGGAACAGCCATAGTAGTGTAGCCTAGGTTAAGGCCGTCTCGGTCAGGCGCGTTTTGTGTCATGGGCAGGCCGTTACGATACAACACATGGCGGGCGGATTTCATCCCAATGCGCTCCCCCGGGGTAATAATACCGGTGAGATTGAGCGGATCGTTTACGCTGATCCGGTAATCCGTGCGGTCTTCCTGGGCGTTACGCAATCCCCGCAACGCAATGGCGGCGTGCGGGAGGGCAAATTGTTCACCGCTCATGCCGCTGACAAAGCGCCCGCCGAGGATTTCTTCGCGCGCTTCCATGCGTCGCAGTTCATATAATAATTCCCGCCACGGGGGCAGGTTGGTTTCGCGGTCGAGCAACTTACGAAATACTACGCCATAACGTCGGAGTAAAACCCGCGCGATGTAGGCGGTCGCTTCGCCGGTGTTTGTCAGGGTACGGTAATTTAAGGCGGACCAGCGGCCGGCATCCTCCATCCGGCCGGTGGCCAAGCGCGGCCGCTGCTGTTGGGAAATATTACGCCACCGCGGGTGATTACGGATCATCAAGGCGCGCAGACCGATCATGTTATCGGCGCTGATCAAGGCGTTGGCCACCAGCTCGGCCAATAGCTCTTCTAATTGGGTGCGTAATAATTTGCACTCGTGTTGTAATTCATCGAAGAACAAGGCCCCGCGTTGTTGTAATAAGGTCAGTACGCGATGTGCGCCGGGGCTGATGTCGCTTGAGGGCACGGCAAACTGCTGTTGCCAATAGGACAACTGTCGGCGATTAAAAAAGGCGATCGGACTGGTGCGTAATAAATTGCGTTTGGGGGTATTGTTACTGGCGCTGAGCACACGTTGCCAGCACAGACGTCCACTGTTGCACAGCTGGTCGAGTTCGTGTGGAAAATACGGCCGTAGGCGCAACGGTAGAATATCGTTTTCCCACAGCTTGGCGGGTAATGGGAATCCTTCCAGTTGTTCCAGGGTGGTAAATAAGGCATCCACCCCTTGGCGCGGTGCGCTGAGGTGATGCCAATCAAAGAGAAAACGCATCAAGAGTTGCGGGCTGACCGGCTCGACACGACGGCGTTGCTGTTGCACGTGTTGGCGGTGTAATCGCGCCAGTAACTGACGCTCGCACCACTGCTGCTCCACAACCGCGGGATGGAATTGACCGCGGATAACAAAGCCCTGTTGTTCGAGCGCCAGCAAGATGGATTGGAGTGTTGCGGCGGGTAACGCGAGTGAGGCGGCCAGGTGTGTTACCGTCACCGGGCCTAGAAATTCCAGCCGGCTGCGGATCAGCGCGATAAGATCCGCTGCGAATTCGTGCCGCCGTTCGCTGGCGATATAGATCATTTCACCCGTCGACAACCGTACCGTCGCGATACGCTGTTGGCCCTGTAACTGCTCCGCCAGGCTAGCCCAGGCCGGTGTTTGGGTTAATTCACGCTGGGTGATAAAGCCGAGCATATAGATCGCCTCGTGCAGTTCAACGGGGGTGGTGGCCGTAGGCCAGAGGTCGTTAACCAACGTATCGATCAGCTGCGGATCGAGCCGGCGTAAATTATGGCTGTCATGCGCATCGAGCTGACGCTGTTGGATATTGTGGGTGCGGCGTTCTTCGGCGGCTCCGTCATCTAAAAAGGCATAGGGCCGGGCATTGATAATTTCACCACATAGGACCGAGGGTGCGCTCAGATCGCAATAATGCAGTCGGACAGCGCCGTCTTGAATACGTTGATAAAGGGCCTCCAACCCACTGCAGTCCATGCTGTCATGCAGGCAGTCGTGCAGGGTTTGGCATACCAGGGGATGGTCGGGGATTTGCCGATCACCGGCGATGTTTTCCAAGCAAGCCAGCTGATCGGGAAATACCAGGGCAACTAAATCTTCGGCGTCGCTGCGTTGAAATTGCGCCGCAACCCGTTTCCCGCCGCGCCTACGTAACACCGCCAGACTGATATTACAGTTCCAACGCCAGCGGGTATTAAACATCGGCGCATCCAACACGGCTTGAATCAGCACCTGACGCAGAGTATTAACCTGCAGATAGTGGACGACTTCATCGAGGGGAAAACTGTGGGTCGGCCCGAGCGATAAAATAATCTGATTATCGGTGGCGGCGGCTTGTAATTCAAAATTAAATTTACGGCAGAAGCGTTTACGCAAGGCCAGTCCCCAGGCGCGATTGATGCGGGTGCCAAAGGCCGAGTGGATCACCAAGTGCATATCACCGGTCTCGTCAAAAAACCGTTCCAATATAATATCGTCTTGGGTGGGCAATCGACCCAGGACATGTTTGGCGAGGTATAAATACCCCGTCAATTGTTGCGCGGCGCTGTTTGGTAACTGTAGGGTTTGTTGTAACCAATGTTCAGCCGTGGTGTTGCCCTGTGCCAATTTATCGTTTAAAGCACCGAGTAGATCCGACACGGCGCGCGACAATTCGAGGCTGCGGCCGGGGGCCTCTCCAAACCAGAAGGGTATATTCGGCGGTTGACCGTGGGCGTCTTCGACATACACCTTGCCTTTTTCAATCTTGTGCATGCGGTAAGCCGTGTTACCCAGTTGAAAAACATCCCCGGGAATACTTTCAAAGGCGAAATCCTCATTGAGAGTGCCGATAAAACTGCCCTCGGGTTGCAAGATCACGTCGTAATCGAATTGATCCGGAATCGCGCCGCCGTTGGTCAGGGCCACCAAACGCGCACCACGTCGTGCGCGTAGCTGGTTTTGGCCACGATCGTAAAAGAGATATGCCCCGCGTCGGCCACGGCGAGTGCTATAACCCTCGCTCAACATGTGCACCACGCTATCAAAATCAGTGCGTGACAGATCGCGGTACGGCCAGGCGCCCCGCAAACACTCGTACAGAGTACTGGCGTTCCATTCACTCGCGGCGATCTCGGCGACGATCTGTTGCGCTAACACGTCCAGGGGTTGCGCGGGTATTACCAGAGTGTCGAGTTCATCGCGTTGGATGGCCGCCAGCAATGCGCTGCATTCCACCAGATCACTGAGCGACAACGGAAATAAACGGCCCTTGGGCATGGCCGCCAGACGGTGGCCGGAGCGACCCACGCGTTGTAGCAAGGTGGCGATCGAACGGGGTGAACCCAGTTGCACCACCAGATCGATTTCACCGATGTCGATACCCAACTCCAGGGACGCGGTGGCGACCAGGGCGCGCAATTGTCCGGCCTTCAGGCGTTGTTCGGCGTTAAGCCGATGCTGCCGCGCCAACGAACCGTGGTGTGCGGTGACCGCCTCCTCCCCCACACGCTGGGCTAAATGGTGCGCGGCGCGTTCCGCCAGGCGGCGGGTGTTAACGAAGATCAAGGTGGTGCGGTGTTGGCTGATCAATTCCGCCAGGCGTTGATACACCTCATCCCATACTTCATTGGCCATGACGGCGGTCAAGGGCGAGGCGGTGAGTTCCAAGGCAAGGTCGCGCTCGCGCTGGTGTCCACTGTCGATGATCGCGCAGTTAGGGTGTATTTCACCCATTAAATACTGGGCCATGGCGTGGATCGATTTTTGGGTCGCGGAAATGCCGATCCGGATCGGCGCCGCGCCTTGTTGGGCCTGACACAAGGCGGTTAGACGTTGTAATGACAGCAATAAATGCGCGCCGCGTTTATTTCCGGCCAGGGCGTGGATTTCATCGACGATTACCGTACGCACCTGGCCTAACATCTCGCGGCCGGAGACCGAGGTGAGTAATATGTAGAATGATTCGGGTGTGGTGACCATGATGTGGGGGGGGTGACGCCGCATCCGTTCACGTTCGGCGGCGCTGGTATCACCGCTGCGTACCCAAGCGCTGATCGGTACATCGGGCAGGCCGGATTCTAATAATTGATCACGGATGCCGTTTAAAGGCAACTGCAAGTTTTTTTGTATATCGTTGGAGAGCGCCTTGAGGGGAGAGATGTATAACACCTGGGTGGCCTGGGGCAGGCGCGCTTGCAATCCCTGCAGTAATAAATCATTGATCGCGGCGAGGAAGGCAGCGAAGGTTTTACCCGCGCCGGTGGGGGCGGCGATCAGGGCCGATTGGCGCGATGCAATCACCGGCCAGGCGGCCTGTTGTACCGCCGTGGGCGCGCCGATCTGGCGGCTAAACCACTGGGCAATGAGCGGATGAAAACCGGCAAGAGCGGAGCTGTCCATGCAGGTATTGTAGTGGTAATGCCGCTGGCTGTGAAACAGGGGTTGGATGGGTATTGGTTGCGGCTATAAATCAACTACTTGGTCAAGGTTGCATACCTCCTGCAGCCATGCGGTCGCAATTTGCAATGGCGCTTTAGTTTTAAACCAGGCACGGGGTGTGTGACCTACAGTATAACTACATAATGGTATTGGACGTCAGACAGTGCTGTGCTGTAATCCAAACAAGGGTTGGCATTGTCTATCTTCCACTAACCACCGCCGCATCGTAGCCGTAGCGTTTTGGCCGTTGAGCTTGTCATCGCGCCCGATGCGGGTGTAACTTACTTCAAAGACAGTACCGACGTGGTGTGGTTTCAGGCAGCGTAAGGCGTATGACTTTCGCGACGAACACCGCTTGGCGATGCAGATCATCACGCATTTCCTGTTGTAAGAATTTCGCGTCATGAAAGTCATTGGCCAAAGGGGCAATGCCTTGACCGCAGCCGGTCAGGTGCATCGCCAGGGCGGTGACATCGGGCGTGGATCGAGCAGGGTACATTGAGGCGTGCAGCAACTTGGCCAGCTCGGTGCATAACGACCGCACCGGCCGAAGTTCAAAGACGGCTCGCTGTTGATCTCCAACGCCAGGGCGGAACTCGAAGGCTGTGCCATCAATGTATGGGGCCTAGTGATCAACAACCCGAGCTTTGATCCCCTCAACGCATGATCCCGATCCGTATTTTCGGCCTCGGTGGTTTGAAAGAAACCGAATGTATAAACCTAGCCGTGGCAGACGTGTTCCGCATAGGTATCCCTTATTCTCAGATTTTAAGCCCGAGGCTGTCGTTGCGAATTGAATTTAAGTTAAACTAAAAGGATAATTATTATGATTATTAGCAGCAATGTAACATTATCAACGCGCCCACCAGCGGGTAGGGCATCGATGTTTTTTGCCAGCGCTTGAGCTTCGGCATCGGTGAGTGAATCCACCCGCGCTTGTATTTTTTCCGGGTCGACCCCCAGTTCACGCATTTTTGCTCTAACTTCCGCGCGGTTTAAGGAGTCTTGGATGTGGTTACGTAACTGTGTTGACGGTGTGTTGTCAATTAAGGTTTCGGTGTCAATCAACTGCGCTTGGGCGTTAGGTATATAATATAAGCTCACGGTGAATAAACCGATGATGAAGAGGTATTTAAAAGGTTTAGTAGTGCAATACTGTATTCTCATTCGATACCTTTTAGCCGGTAGTTTGCGTTATGTTTATAAGCGCGTTTAAACCGCGTGGACAACGATTGAAAAAGTAGTGCCGTTGCTTGGAGGGCGGCTACCAATGGAAAATATAGCACCATTGTTCGGGTAGATCAAAGCGTCCCCCCGTTTTGCCGTTGTCACGATTCTGGTCTTGGTGTGTTTGCAAAAAACACCGGGGCGCAGGAATTTATTAGTGCAAGAGTAAGGTTAATCTAGGGGCAATAGGTTACAATGGGCGGCTTCACAGGCTGATTATTCCATATAGTATATGAATCGAGTTAATGTGTTGATTGTTATCGCGGTGGCAGTGGTAACGTTCAGTTTGTGGGCCTATGTGAATCAACCCAAGGAACATCCGCCTTGGCCGCGCATCGTCAAGGGATTTTCTTTTTCGCCGTTTCGGGTCCACCAAGACGCGATTAAACATATCTTACCCAGCGTGGACGATATCGACCAAGACCTCGCCCTGCTGGCGGGTCGTACCTATGCGGTGCGCAGTTATTCCACCGAGGGAACCCTGGCCGAGATCCCACGCCTGGCGAAGAAATATAATATCAATATCACGTTGGGGGCGTGGATCAGCCAAGATACAGAACGCAACGAACGTGAGATCAATAAACTGATCGAACTTGCGGCTAAACACCGTAACGTGGTGCGGGTGATCGTCGGCAACGAAGTATTGTTGCACAACTATATCGGCGTCGAACAACTAGAAGGTTATTTAGACCGTGTTCGTAAGGCCGTGAACGTGCCGGTGAGTACCGCCGAGACCTGGGATGTTTGGAAGCGCTACAGCCAACTCGAAACCCACGTGGATTTTATCGCCGCGCATTTGTTACCGTATTGGGAAAAACAACCGGTCGAGAAGGCGGTCGCTTTTGTCGCCGATAGAATGGACTATCTGCAGACGCTGTTTCCGGATAAACCGATAGTGATCACCGAGGTGGGTTGGCCGAGCAATGGCCGCAGCTGGGGCGCGGCGGTGGCCAGCCAATCCAATCAAGCGATGTTCTTGCGCCAATTTCTTAAATTGGCCGAGCAACAAGATTATACCTATTATATTATCGAGGCCTTCGACCAACCCTGGAAAGGGGACAGCTCTGAGGGGGGAGTGGGTTCTTACTGGGGGGTGTACGATGTGTACCGCCATCAAAAATTTTCTTTTACCGAACCTATCGTAGGCATACCGCATTGGAAGTGGCTGGCGGGGTTGTCGGTGGTAATGGCGATAATCGTATTTGCCCTGTTGTTAATGGACAGTAAACATCTGGGCATGCACGGCAGGAGTTTTCTCGCCATTATCGCCTACGCGGTTGCCACCGCCGTGGTATGGGTTGCAAACGATTACACCAACCAGTACCTCACCGGGTTAAGTGTGTTTATCGGTTTATTACTGGTGTTCGGAATGATCGGCGTGATTGTGGTAATGCTCGCCGAGGCGCACGAGTGGGCAGAACTGCGCTGGAGCCGGTTCCGGCGCCGCGAATTTAAACCCCTGATCGTACCGGTAGCGGAACTACCGTTTGTATCCATCCATGTGCCCTGTTATAACGAACCGCCCACGATGATGATCGAAACCTTAAATTCGCTGGCGTGCTTGCAATATCCGCATTATGAAGTCATCGTCATTGATAATAACACCCAAGACCCCGCGGTGTGGCAACCGGTGCAGGCGCATTGCCAACAGCTGGGGGAACGGTTTCATTTTTATCACCAAGATCCGTTGGCGGGTTTCAAGGCCGGCGCGTTAAACTATGCGCTTACCAAGACCTCATCCCAGACCGAGGTAATAGCCGTGATTGACAGCGATTATCAGGTTGATCCCTTATGGCTGCATGACCTCGCCCCGCAATTCGTAAACCCAGCTATCGCGATTGTTCAGGCGCCGCAAGATTACCGTGACGGCAATGAAAATTTATTTAAGTCCATGTGTTATAGCGAATACGCCGGATTTTTTCAGATCGGGATGATCACCCGTAATGAACGCAACGCCATTATCCAGCACGGCACCATGACATTGATACGCCATTCGGTATTAGCAAAGATCGGTGGCTGGGCGCAATGGTGTATCACGGAAGACGCCGAGTTAGGCTTGCGGGTATTTGAACACGGTTACGAGGCGATATATATTCCTAAGAGTTACGGTAAGGGAGTGATGCCGGATACCTTTATCGACTACAAAAAACAACGTTTTCGCTGGGCCTTTGGCGCGGTTCAGATATTACGCGGGCATGCCCGGCAATTAGTAGGCAGGGTAAAAACACGCCTGACCTGGGGACAACGTTATCACTTTGTGGCCGGCTGGTTACCGTGGCTCGCCGATGGACTGAATTTATTATTTAATATTGCCGCTTTATTCTGGTCACTGGGCATGATCCTGGCGCCGCGCAGTTTTACACCACCGTTGATTATTTTCTCGCTATTACCCTTGGCCTTATTTAGCTTTAAGACCGCCAAGCAATTTTATTTATACCAATCGCACGTGAATAGCAATATCTGGCAAACCCTCGCCGCCACGATTGCGGGGATTGCATTGTCCCATACCATTTCCAAGGCGATTGTACAGGGCTTCATAAAAAAAGATAAACCGTTTTTTCGCACACCCAAACTGGCGCAACGCTTGTCATACACATCCGCCCTGGCCGTGGTGTATGAAGAAATTATGTTAACGCTGTTATTTATCGCTGCCGTGACGGGGGTGTCGTACTCCCCCGCCAATGCCTCGCTGGATTTATTGTTCTGGACCGTGGTATTGTGCGTACAGACGCTACCCTATCTAGCCGCGATTGCCATGTCATTATTGGGCGCACGTGCGCACGGGGCCAAGATGACGGTGGCGCAAGCCTATTAATAAACAAGTGGAGTTCCATGAGCACCTCTGAAAAATATCCAGCGTATATCCGCGAAATCGAGATTCGCTATAAAAAACATCCGGTGGACGCGAATGCACCGGTTAATGAGCCGCTGACCGATCCGCGCCGGGTTTATGAATTATTTTCTGATTTGCAAAATGAAGCTAAGGAAAAACTCATCACCATCAGTCTGGATGTGAAATTAAAATTATTGTGTTTTGAAATTATCGCCATCGGTTCGGTTAATTCGGTGTACGCCAGGCCGGTCGAGGCATTGCGCGGGGCGATCTCGCTCAACGCCTACGGAATTATTATTGTGCACAATCATCCGTCCGGAGATCCGCGGCCCAGCTCAGGCGATGAAAGATTCACCTCGGACCTGCTGATCAATACGACCTCCTTGGGACTGGAATTTTATGACCACGTCATCATCGGTGACGGCACCTATTATAGCTTCGTCGAACAGGGTCTGATGCAACGGCTTAAGTTGACGTTAAAACGCTAGTCGTCCTCAATCCATAGGGGCAAAATCATCGACAAATAATCCAATTTTGTCCTATTATTAGGGACGCTGGGCAGGGCGTTTATATAAACGACACTACTCATATCAAACAAAAATAGATTGGCCTCGGATAGGGAGGGCTATGGAACGCATTGTGGATTGCAAGCGCATTCTTTTTGTTATTGCATTTATAACAACGGTTTTAATCTTTTGGAACAACCCCGGCCGTGCCGCGGATACAGACCTCGAAGTCCTATTGATTCGCCCAAATAGCGAGAATGTCATCGACGTACAACAGATCACGGTGACCTTTAACAAGGCCATGGTGCCACTGGGGGATTACGAAAAGCTCGCCAAGGCATTTAATATCCAAGTCAGCCCCGGTATTGATTGCCAATGGCGGTGGTTAAATACCAGTACCCTGGCGTGCCAGTTGAATCAGCCGTTAGCCCCATCCAATGCATATAAGATCACGGTTCCCGCGGGGATCACGTCACTCGACGGTAGCGTGTTGGCGGCGGCGAAAACCGAAAGCTTTACCACCTTGCAATGGGAAGTCGTGAATACGGATGTAGAATGGCAAGGTCCGGATGTTCCATCGATTTATCTGAGTTTTAATCAGGCGATGGAGTTATCGTCGTTACAAGCCAATGTCGAAACGGATTGCGGCGCGGTATCGGTCGCAAAGGTTAATGCCACTCTAGCCGATGAGCTGGGGGTGGATGCGGCACGGACCTATGTATTTACCTACGATCAGCCGATAGGGATTGGGAAAACATGTGATCTTGGGATGAAGGCGCAAGCAAGATCGGCCAGCGGGCGGGTTCCTTCAAAGCCGTTTAGTTATTCGTTCTCAACCTATCCCGAGTTCAGTATTGACTCCGCGCAGTGCACCTCAAGCAAGACCAAGGAAAGAATCACGGCGCTATCCGCCGATGCCAAAACACTAAAACTTAATGAATGTGATCCGGATTCCGGTGTGAGTATACAGCTAACTACGCCTACGACGGGGTCAAACTTAGCAGGAAGAATTAACACCGACCCCTTGTTTGGTTGGTCTGCGGGCGGAGAAGGCTCGCCCGAGTACTACCAACAATATCCCGATACCCTCTACCAGGGCATATACCTTAGTAGTCCGCTGCAAGGCGCGGCTAAACATACAGTGAAACTGCAAGGGTTGAAAGACCGGTTTAACCGGCCGCTGACCGGGCAAGATACGATCATAGTGACCACCAGTAATTTTACCCCGATATTACAGCTCCCCGATGGTTACGGCGTCATAGAGAAAGAGGGTCCGCATCAATTGGGTTTCAGTGGTGTGAATGCGCGTGACATCGACCTGAAGTATTATCAAAGTCACGCTATTTCCGATATAAAGATGTGGTCCTCGTACGATACCTGTAAGGATGAATCAGGCAATAGCGGATTTATTTTTAATGACAAGTTAAAAAAATCGTTGGTAAAAACCGATGCCCAATTAAATCTACCTTTTACGGCGCCAATCGATTTATCCAGGATTGATCCTGAATTTAAATACGGGATGTTTGTCGGCAAGGTGGATGGCGGCCGTGATATTTCGGGTTCCGCGTTTAAAGCGCACCGTCTATGCAGTAATTTCTTTACCGTGGTTACCGATTTGGGTGTGTTGGCCAAGGTGGGGTTTTATAGTTCGGGTATTTGGGTCCATTCGATTAAATCCGCTGTTCCCATGCAAGGCATTGACGTTGGGCTCTACAGCAATGATAAAGTGATTTTTCATGGCACTACCGACAGCAATGGCTACCTCGAAGTTCCCGGGGCGCAGAAGTGGGATCCCGAACGCACTATCTATGGCGGTTCGAGCGACCAACAACCATTGTATGTTGTCGCTCAAAGCAAAGATGATTTTTCCATCTTACCCTACCAGATTGGCCAGAGGGGATTGGATTACTCGGATTTTAGTCAAGGAGATAACTATCTCGGTTATGAGCCACTAAAAGAATCCACCAATCACATCATACATGCGATTACCGATCGGCCCTTATACAAGCCCGGCCAGAAGGTCAACGTTAAATTGTTCGCCCGTCATTGGGAACCACGTCGTTATGGAATGACCGCGGTTAAAGAAATCCAACTCGAAGTACAAGACGCCCTGAACAAATCCGTACTCGCCAAGAAAATAGCCTTATCCGAATTTGGCACCGCGGATCTTAGCTTTGATCTGGACGCGAGCAGCCCCTTGGGGGTGTATTATATTATCGCGCGCGTCGGTGAGTTCCAAACCATCGCGGGCCAGTTCGATGTGCAGGAATTTACCTTGCCGGTGTTCAAGGTCAGCATCGAACCGCAACGGCCTAGTTTTGAGGTGGGCGAATCCGCGAATTTTCAAACCATGGCACGTTATCACTTTGGCGGCGGTGTTCCCAATACTCAAGGAGAATACACCGCCAATTTTACCCCCGGGTATTGGAAACCCACTAAATCAGCCCTCTGGGATGGTTTTAGTTTTGAAAATGCACTGGATTTGAATATTGTTGGTTATGAGAAACCGCGCGAATTTAATGTAACGCAAATCGCCAACGGTGAAATAAAAACCGATAACAATGGCGATGTGAATGTCGGGGTGTTATTGCCCAGCGATCAACTTAAATCCTATGGCCACGTGGAATACGGCGCGGCGTTTAAAGACGATCGCGGCAAGAGCATCGCCGGGTTGAGCACGGTCGAGGTCTTTTATTCTAAATTCATGATCGGTATCAAAACCCCGAAGTGGACTTACGCCGCCAAGGAGGAAATTTCTCCCGAGGTTATTCTATTGGATCACGCTGAAAAACCGGTGGCGGGGGTCGAGGTTGAATTAAAACTGATTAACCGGAGTTATAAAACAGTGCGCCGTCACGGTGAAGGCAATTATTTTTACTACGATACTAAAACCCAGGACAAAGAAATTGCCAGCTGCACATTTAAAAGCGCTGTTAGCCCCAAGGGCTGCGGATTAATGTCGCGTGCGGCGGGGGATCATTATATCGTCGCCAGCGCAAAAGATCCGCAGGGTCGCATTACTCAAACAGCGTTGCAAAAATATGTCACCGGCAAGGAATATATCGGTTGGTTTAGAGAGAATCACGATCGGATCGATGTGATCCCCGAGAAAAAGACCTATAAAATAGGCGAAACGGTAAAGTTGCTGGTGAAAAATCCCTATCAAGAAGTCGACGCTTTAATTACGCTGGAGCGTTTTGGTATTTTAAAACAATTCCAGCGCAAGCTCACCCAAGGAGCGGAAATCATTTCTATCCCGGTGGATTCCAAAGACTACGCACCGGGTTTTTACGTCGGTGTGCATTTGATCAAGGGGCGGGTATCTGAAAAGCTGCAGGGGGGAGTTGATTTGGGACGCCCCTCGTTCAAAATGGGCATGACCAAGATCACCGTGGTCGATCCCGATACCGTATTAAAGATAGCCGCGAAACCCGCTAAGGACCAATACGAGCCGAGGGACAAAGTCCAAGTAGCTTTACAAGTGAGTTCTCCCGGCGGTAATGATGTTACTGAATTGTCGGTCGCGGTGGTGGACGAGAAAATTCTGCAGCTGGCCGGTGATTACGCCGACCGTTATCAACTGCACGATAAATTCTACAATTTGCGCGGTGGCGATGTCAGCACTTCGCAAATGTTAAGTTACCTCATCGGCCGGCGTCATTTCGGCAAAAAGGGCGCGCCCGCGGGGGGCGACGGTGACAGCGGCATGGCCATACGCAAGAATATCCTGCCCCTGGCGTATTGGAATCCGAGGGTGCGCACCGATACGAGTGGTAAGGCTGAGGTGCAGTTCAGCTTGCCGGACAATCTCACCACGTGGCGGGTGTTGGTGGTGGCGGTGGATAAAAAACACCGTTTCGGATTTGGTGATGGTACGTTTCGATCCGCCAAGAAGATCATGATCGAGCCCGCCTTGCCGAGTTTCCTCACCGAAGGCGATGTCTTGAATGCGCGGTTTAGTGTATTTAACCGCAGCGGCGCTCAGGCCACGATCAAAGCCCGATTCAAACCCACCAATTTAGAGTTAACGGCGGCGGCGGATAAAACCGCGGTCATCGCCAATGATGGTAAGGGTTATTTTGAATGGCCGGTTAAAACCCCGTTTGGTAAAACCTCCGCGGGTTTTGAAGTGTTAGCCGTGGCCGTCAACGGCAAGGACGGTATTCGCGAGACGATTCCTATTTATCCCTATGCCTCGTACGAGACCTTTGCCACCTACGGTTCGACCACCGATAACAAGATTAGCGAGAACTTGTTAATCCCCGAAGGCATCCGTCCGGAACTGGGCGGCCTGGATGTGGAGGTCAGTCCAACGCTGATCTCGCACTTGGACGATTCATTCCGTTATTTATTTAACTACCCCTACAGCTGTTGGGAACAAACCCTGGTGCGCGCGGTTGCGCTCGGACAATACCAGCGTTTGCAACACTATTTATCGATACCGGAACTCACCAAAGATCCCTCGACCTGGGCGAGCGAATTATTGGACGAGATGCCGAAGTTCCAATACGAAAACGGCGCGATGGCCTATTGGAAACCTGATCCGCGTACGATCGATCCTTATTTATCGGTGTTTACGGCATTAGGATTGCAATGGTTGAGTGAATCCGACACCACCCCACCTGAAAAGGTAAGCGATAAGTTGTTTGGATTGGTTAAACGCCTGGCGCAAGGCGGCGCAGCAGCAGCAGACAACCCATCCACTATTAAAGCACCGGAACAGGCACGCGAGAATTTAATCGGCTACGTGCGGCGCTTAGTCCAAGGCACGGAAACGTTCCCCCGGTATTATACGCAACGTTCCAAGGCGACGGTGCTGGCGATGGCCACTGCGGTGCTTACCCAGGAAGGCGATAATACACTGGCGATGATCAATAAACTCTATCAGGAACGGCAGAATCTAAGCCTCTTCGGCAAAAGCTTCTTATGGATGGCAGCGGCGCGGCACAAAGAAACCGCGGCCTTATTGGATTCATTGAAGAAGGAAATCTACAGCGCGGCTGACCTAACCTCGGGCGGTATTCAATTCAGAGAACAACAGGATGATGGTTACGTACAGATATTACATAGTGTCACCCGAACCAATTGCAGCCTGCTCAAGGCCATGATGGTGGAAGATCCGCAAGGAAAATTCGTTGAACCGTTAGTCCGTTCAATCATCGCGGGGCGTAAATCCAATCATTGGAATAACACCCAGGAGAATCTGTATTGCCAAAACGCCCTGGCGCAGTATGCAAGTTACAACGAACAGGATATTCCCCATTATACGCTGACCGGTACGGCATTGAATCAAACGATCAAGGGCGTTAGTTTTAGTAATTTTAAAGACCGCCCCCAGACCGAAACCCTTAGGTTTACTCCCGACGTGGTCGGCAAAAAATCCACCTTGGTATTGCAGAAACAAGGCCAAGGGCGGTTGTATTACACCGCGCGGCTGCGCATCGCGTATAAAGATGTGCGCACCACCCCTGTGAATTCCGGTATGCAGGTGACACGAAGTTATTATACCCAATCCGCCGATGGCCGTTGGCAGCAACAAACTAATATCGTTAAATTAAAACGGGGTCAATTGGTCAAGGTGCAATTAAAGGTCAAGATCCCCGCGCTGCGTCACCAGGTGGTATTGGAAGATAAATTACCCGCCGGGTTAGAAGCGGTGAATACAGCCCTGGGCGGTACATCTAAACAAGATGCGCAGGGTGAGCGGAATAATTCCGCCGGCGAATATTTCTGGAATGAGGACGATGATTGGTACGGTTTCTATGCCAATGGCGGTTTTTATCACCGCGAAATGCGTCTGCACGCGGTGCAATATTTTGCTAATTTTCTCGACGTGGGTGAATTCGAGCTGGCTTATATCGCGCAAGCGATCGCCACCGGGGAATTTAATGCCAACCCCACCTTGATTGAACAAATGTACGAGCCCGAGGTGTATGGAAAATCAACGCCCGCCCAATTTATTATTGAAGAATAAACGGATTATAGGTTGGAACAGGCCCAACCCGTATACCCTGGGCCGAACGATTTACCTGGCGGGTCTGATCTTGGTGATAGGAGTGTTGGTTGATTGGTTGCGCATCGATTCACATCTGCCGCAGCCCGATGTTGGCGGTAGCCAGCGCATTTTGGATCGTTTTGGCCGGGAAATTCGCCACGCCCTAAGTATCCGCGGCGAACGGCGTTATCTTGAACCCTTGGACAAAATTCCAGAACAATTACGCAACGCGTTTGTGTTGGCCGAGGATCGGCATTTTTACACCCATCAGGGTGTTGAGTGGCGCGCCTTGGCGCGGGGGTTATATTATTCGCTGCGCCAGTGGCGAAAAGTCTCCGGCGGCAGCACCATCACCATGCAATTGGTGAAGATTAACTGGCCGGAATTACGCGGTGTCGTGCATAAACCTGCGCAAATCCTTCAGGCGTTATGGCTGGAACATAAATATTCCAAGGGCGAGTTGTTAACGTATTATCTTAATACGGTTCCGTTTGGGAATAAAATCTCCGGTGTCGGCGCCGCCTGCCGTTATTTTTTTAATAAAACCTGCGAGCAGTTATCCCCGGGGCAGGTCGCGAGCTTGGCGATTATTCCAAGAAATCCTAACTTGTTTATCGGGCGCCCCACCGCGCTGGCGCAACGCCGTCACGATCTATTGCAAAAAATGTTTGCTGCAACCGATACGGTTGTACTGACACAAGCGCAAAGCGAGCCGATTAAATTTACCAAGACCAATCCGCAATTTTACGCCGCGCATCTTACCGAGCGGATCCTCGAAGAAAAACCCAGCCAAAGTGAGATTTTTACAACGATCGATTTGGAGCTGCAAAAAACCCTTCAAGCGCTGCTGTACGCTGAAACCGCCAAGCGGCGCGGCAGCGGTGATAGCGGCGCGGCCCTGGTGTTGGATAATGACACAGGCGAGGTGCTGGCTTACGTGGGCAGTCCGGATTACTTCGATCCGGCGCATGGCATGGTGGACGGTATCAGGGTGTTACGTTCACCGGGGTCCGCGCTGAAACCCTTTGTCTACGAACTGGCCTTGGAAAATAATTGGAATTTATACAGCATTGTGCCGGATATTCCCATGGTGTTTTCCACCCAGCGTGCGGTGTACGAGCCCAATAACTACGGGGGTAATTTCTCTGGACCGCGCACGATTCGTGATGCGCTAGCGAATTCCAAGAATCTACCCGCTTTATATATGACAACGCAACTGGGTGAAACCCGCGTGTTAGAACGGCTGCGCCGTTTGGGATTTACCAGCCTCCAACAACCGGCAGAGTATTACGGTGTCGGACTGGCCCTAGGTAACGGTGAAGTGAGTTTATGGGAACTAACCCAGGCCTATAGCATTTTGGCAAGGTTGGGTACAACCATCACGCCGACCTACTTGCGCGGCAATATCGCCTTACCAAAGCGGGTGATGCCCGCCGAGACGGCTTTTTTAATTGCCGACGTGCTCCGCGATCCGCAGGCTCGCCAGGAAGAGTTTGGCCGCGGCGGTCCGTTGGAATTCGACTATGATGTTGCCGTGAAAACCGGTACATCGAGTGATTACCGGGATAACTGGACGGTGGGATTCACCAAAAAAATCACCGTCGGGGTTTGGCGCGGCAATGCCGATGCGACACCTATGTTACAACGCTTGTCGGCCAGCCGGGGCACGGGGCCGTTATTTCATAAGATCATGGATGCGGCGAATAAATACCGTGATCCGCAGTGGATAAAACGCCCCGCCGGTATTGTGGCGAGCCGGGTATGCGTTTTGTCGGGGGAAAAACCCGGGAAATACTGTTCCTTGACGCGGCTTGAGTATCATCTGGCGGATCATGCCCCGTTACAGAGCTGCCGCTATCATAAACACCGGCTAATTCCCAATTGCAATGGCAAGGCCGTAACACTGACCTATGTGCAATATCCTCAGGAATATCAGGAATGGGCCAAATCCTCGCGCATACCCTCGTTGCAGAATCAATTCCAAGAAACTTGCGGTGGAACGAATCCACAGCGGTTGCTGGCGCAGCTGGACAGTCATGCTCCGAGTATCATTGAACCGCTGAACAATACGCTGTATGCGATTGATCCAACGATTCCCTTGGACCACCAAGAGATTCGATTCGTGCTGCGGGGCGTAGAGCACAATCACGGCGTGCGTGTATTTATGAATGATCAGCCCACAACACTCGTGGCCGATAATGACGAGGTGTTTTGGCCGCTGCAACGGGGTAGATATACATTTTATCTTAAGCAAGGGCAGAAGGTTTCCAACGCGGTTAGCATTTTAGTGCGATGAGGTTATCCGCCGGCATAATTTTTATCGCGTTATTACGTTGCCACTACTTATTAGCCGCTACCTGTAGCTATGACAGCTGGGTGTGGGATGTCGTGCAAAAGAAATCGGTCAGCCACTCCAAGGTGATCAAATCAAGCGCCCAACTCAGTGCCGAGGAGCGTGGCACGGTACCAGGCTGTACGGTTTGCGAACAAGACCAGGTCGAGATCCGTCTAGACACCCTGCCGGTGTTCAAGGTGTGTAAGATCTTGCAAGCGCCGGTGACGCGCGCTATTCAACAGGCCCGCGCCGATGGTTTTCCACTAACTTCGGTGGTGGGTTACCGTGTGGGGAAAACCAAGGGCGCGGTGAATGCCTTGGGACAACGGACTCAATTCAGCAACCATTCGTACGGCACCGCCCTGGATTTTAACGCCGACAGTAACGGATTATACGCCGCCTGTGTTGAGTTTAATCCACTGTGCCGGCTGGTTCGCGGCGGAGAATACTACCCAACGAAGAGGGGCGCGATCACCCGCGCATCAAGCTTGTATAAAGCCATGCGGATGGCGGGATTTAAGTGGGGAGGCGAGATTGCCGGTAAACAAAAGGATTTTATGCACTTCTCGTTAACCGGGATGTGATCGCATTATCGTGTATTCGCCAGCCATTGCAATGAGTCAATTTTTATTTGCACCGGTTTGAGTGTTGTAGCGGGATCCACGGCCATGATTCGCAGTAGCAAGGCGGCGTCGCTGGGTAAGTCGGCCACCACCTCGCGCAGGGATTGTTGCGCCTTGGTCACGCCTAACACATAGTCACGCGCCTGGGACTGCGCGACGGGGTAAAGACCCACACACCCAATTGGAATGTCTTCCACGCCAATATCTGTTACAAAATAACTGCACAACATCAGGCCCTGATGTTGTGGGTTCTCGATATGCGACAAACTAATTTGCAATATTTCCGCCAGGGTCTCGATCGTAGTGCTGGACAGGGCTATGCGTGTACTGGGGCTGGCATCGCTCAAGGTGATGGAATCTGATTTACACAACAATTCCACGCGGGTGGTGGCCGGGTTTACCTCCGCCGTTACGACGCTAGGTTGGGAGTTGATAAAACCCATGAGCAGAAACAAATAAAGTGAGTTCTTCATGGTGGATCTCCTTGTACTATCTTTTTAGTGAACAAATCCAAGCCGCAATTGTTTAAAGCTAAATTTACGTTGCGGCACGGGCGCAGTTTCAATGGCGGGCACCAACACAATTTGCACGTCCATCTTCGTCATAGTAGTTAGTTGTCCAGCGGGAATTAACTTGCGTAAGGTCGAGGTTATATCCACAAGATAACTTGGGTATGTTCCCGCCTGCGTGTGTTCGGCGTGGTCGCCGCCGAAAAAGGCAAAACTGCCGGCGTAATGCGGATCGGTAATCGGGGTGGTTGCGTTGGCGTCCGGTTTATTGATAAAAACCCGTGCGAAAAAATCATTTTCCTTGGGGAGGTTAACCTGATCAATCGTCAGGAATAGCCGATCCGGCGCATGGGGGGTGATGATAGGTTGCAATAAATTGGATTCCACTTGTAGGCTATGCTGGCTGGCGGTGTTGGCCTGTACTTCAACGGCGCGCGCCAGCTCTACTTGGCGATGGAATTCAAATTTAACTGCGGCACCGTCTTGTAGGAATTTGCGCAACTCGGCCGTGTCCGCCATAGCCTGGGCCTTAAAGTTCACACCGCAACTACCTAAAACAACGTTGTCGTACTGGTAACTCAACAAGGGCATCAACAAGGTTGTCAAGACATTAATATTGACAGGATTGCCGTCGGCATCACAAAAATCACCCGTGAAAGTAAAATTCGACCAGGTAGTATCATTGGTGTTGGCGTGATGGCGCACGATATTCCAATCGACCCAGCAACGTTCGATCATATTGTGGTGCGTCCAGAATACCGGGTCCAGCGGTGACATAAACGTCCCCATGTCTCCGCCGACAAACCCATGCACCGAGTTATGCGGTGTGGCCTCTAACCTGCCATAGGTCGATGCTCCCCGTTGGGTGGTGGACATACCGCTGGCAAACAGCAAAAAATTCGGTTCATTGAGAATATCGTCCACCACGGTTTGACCTACCACTGCGTCGGAAATAACCGAGCTTTGAGTGGCCGAACGGTTGGCATCGAACAGCGGGTTGCCCGCGCCACCCCAAAATACCGCGGGAACATGTTTGTCGCCTGTCCAATTCCAATACGGCAAGGCAAAGTCCTGATTACCGGTGAGCTTCTGGCAGATCTTTTCAAAATAAAATAGATAGGCACGATGCCAGGGCAGGAAAAACCAGTTGGAATGCGGGCAATGATTTAAATGGATTTCCGCTTGTTTGGTCCAGTTGCGCAGATCACCCGCGGGCAGGGCCTGCATTGCCGAGATGGCGGCTTTGTAGGTTTCGATAATGGGATCATTGGCCGCCAACGAACTAATACAGCGACGCACCGGGCGATCGCGAATCGCTTGCAAGATAGCCTCGCATCCTCCGGTGGAGGCCAGTAGCAGCAATGCAGCACTGTTACCTAATGATTTTAAAAAATCCCTACGTGTTAAACCCTCCATAAGGTCTCTCCCTGTTTGAATGTTGTGATGGGTACGGCAGCTAAGGTGCGGTGCATGATTGAGTGGCCATCGGCATGTATGCGCCGATCCACAACGTTCGCCTAGCGTAGCGTTGAATGAGCGTGCTGGCAAGTTACAAACTGTTACAAGATTTAATTTGTAAGCGGATCTAAACCAGATTGTAATATTTGTGTGGGTGTTAGTATGAGGATGGTCACAGTCTTGTTAACACATAATTGCCCTGATTTTTTATGCGCCGCCTAGCCTGCAAGATTGCGACAGTAAATACGTCTGGCTGAATGCGGCCATCCCCATTGAGGAAATTCATCCAAGTCACAAGATCCACATGGCCGCGGAGGTTTTATCGGTCTTGGCTAAAATACGATGTATTTTTACCTTGAATGATCTGTAGGTGGTATTACCTAAGTGATCCGAGCACGACCCGCCATAAATTACGCGTTTAACCAACCGCATGTTTCAAGCACGGCCTCCCAGCATTTTCCAAACATAGTGAATTGTAAGTTCTTTATCCCACGGTTGGGTTCGATCCATGCGATCGTGACACCACACCATTCAATTCCAGGGGCAAGACGCACACAGTGCCGGCCTTCTTGTCGCCATGTGTGGCTGGCTTCGTCCCAGTAGCGATGGTAGCGGCTATCGCAACCCGCGCCGAGCGGTCTTAAGAGTGCGATGAAGAGTCGACGGATTGGACCCAGCGGTAACAGATGTAACCCTGGCCGATCACCCCAATGCTCGGCCGCAGTGCTTAAAGGGGTCAATCCTAACGCCAGCAGCCACAGGTCAAGCAGGGCATGACGTTTTCCGCGCCGATCAAAATAGCCGATCACGGCGGGGGTTTCGATGAATGCCGCCGAGCTGCCGCCGTCTGCGACCAAGCGTGCTTGGCCAAGTAGGGTTAATTCGCTGCGCAGTTGGCTGCTTTGGGTCACTGTTATTCCAGGGATACGCAGGCGGTAGGTAAGAACCCGTCCGGGAAGCAAGTGGAGGGCGGCGGTAAGTTGTGCGTTGCGCGGCGCGGCGGCTAAACGTGTGCCCTGCGCTGGCAGATGGTAGAGATGAAATTCAGTATGACCCTGGTTACGCACCAGTACATTGGTGAGGTGAAATGGACGGGTGGGACTCCCCAGCCATTCGTCATTTTGCACATGCAGGTGCAAATGGGGCTCGGGGGAACGTCCCGAGCTACCACAAGTCGCTACAGCTTGTCCGGTTTCCACCCATTGACCGACTTGTACTCTGAGGCTGCCCTGACTGAGGTGGGCAAGCACTACGTAATAGCCGTAGGTGCTGCGTAACAACAGAAAATTACCCCAGTTATTGACCACGTCGACTTCACCCGGGGTGAGATCGGGAAGATCGTCGCGTAAACGCACCACCTGGCCGGACGTGGGGGCGAGCACCGGTGCGCCGAAGCAATAATAATCGCCTTGGGCAAAGCCGCTTCCGCGATGGCTAGACGTTCCTTCAGTGATGTGGAAATCAAGCGCGTGACACCACGCGCCGCGGTGGGTATGGGGGCCGTTAAATCCTTGCGATACTCGCCACTCACCATGGAACGGAGGTTGTAGCGCCGGGGTCGTGGGATCGCCACCGCGGGTACGCGCAAGACGCAACCGCTCGATTGAGGTTTCCGGTAGCGTTGGATAGTCCAAGCTGAGGTACGGCGGTTTTATCGTTGTGCGCATACTCATGCCACCTAGCCAAAGATATACCGCAAAAATGAACGGCAGTGTCAGCAGTGGCAAATACACCAGATGCAGTAGTGCGCCCTGTATTATGGTTAACCAAGCGGCCAATGCGCCGCCTGCCAAGGCGAGCAAAAAGCTACTCCGGCCCGGTAGCATGAAAATTCCGCCCAAGGCCATGGCGGATAACATGAAATTGAAGTCGGCGGCATGTCCATCCTGGTGATGCAACAACCATAAAACAGTATGACCCGCGAGGTAACCTGCGACTGCCAACAAGGCGAGATAACGCGATGCTAGCGTAAGACCCGCGAACAGGAGCGCACCCGCAACCGGATAGGGAACCAGCATCAACCCGCCGAGGGACATGAAGAAATTGTCTAGCCAGGGTGTAAACACGCTCTGCGTAGAGGATGTAAGAACCAGCGGCGGCGGTGCCACGGGTGTAGCACGCATGGCGAGCATGACCATCCAGGTTATCAGGACGAAAGGCAGACTCAAGACAGGCAGTTTTCCCCAACGCCACAGCAAGGCAGCGAGCCAGTGGCTTATAAGCGTAGTAACCAGGGCGACGGCCAGTAGCCAGCCGAGTAAGGTCAGATCTGTTGTATGGAAGGCGCCGACGAACAGGCCGACCAACATGCTGTTTAACAAGTGCGGTTCGCGTCCGCCGCTGAGGCCGAGTAATTGTCCCCAAAACGCGGCGGCAAGCAACGCAACCAAACCTGCCAGCGCCGCATGCGGTGACCACCATGTAATAGCGGCAAACCACGCACCGACCCAGGGTGATTCACAAAATAAAACCCCAGCATACGCCCGCGCCAGCGGCGCGAGTCGCTGGCCCAGACGTAGTAGCCGTGTCATTCAGGCAAGCCGGCAGGGAAGGGGTGGCGCAGTGTTTCGGGTAGACGCTCCATGTCGTTGAGCATTTGCATTGTCTCAGGGGCACGGACCAGTTCTACCTCACCTTCCTGAGTTATCATCACCACCGCGGGACGAAACTGAATGAACTGCATCCATTGAGTATTGTTGTAAGCTCCAACCGGACGAATCGTCAACGCCTCGCCGACACTGAGCGCTGGTAGCATAATGGAAGCGCGAACCACATCGATATTCATGCACAATGGCCCGTAGAGTACGGTTTCCTCGGTTATGCTGTCGATGTGGCGCAAGGGTTTGATCTCATGGTTATACCAGAAGGCGGTAAATAATAAATTCAAACCTGCGTCGAGTATGGTTGCACGGCGTCCATCCGGTAGACGCTTATTACCTACCACGGTGGTCACCAGTGTTTCCGCATCGTCGACCATGGCCCTTCCGGTTTCCAATATGAGTGTTGGCAAGGGTTTGCCTTCCGCGCTGCGTTTGGCCGTGATTTCTTTCAGGGCGTTGACGATAGCCTCAGCGTAATCGTCAAAGGTAGGTACGACCAAGTCCGCTGGTAGATAAGCACCTTGCAAGGAATTACGCGAAGCAAAGCCGCCACCGATGTCCAAGTATTCGATTTCACAGCCATAGTCGCGTTCCACTTTGTCCATAAAACCGCCCATGATACGTGCTTGGACGGCATAGGCGCGGGTATCCAGCACAAAAGTACCGATATGACTGTGCAGGCCAATCAGCTTGAGCCATGGACTGGAGTGGATGCGCTGTACCGCGTTCATGGCCGCGCCGGATTCGATATTAAAACCAAACCGGCTCCATGCCTCGGTATAACCCGTGGCGAAATTGAGGCGTATGCCGATCGAAACCTGTTTGCGCTGATTACTCGCGATTTGTTCCAGGGCAAACAGTTCATCCAAATGGTCAATATTAATCAGCGCGCCTTCGCGCACTGCTTGTTCCAATATGTAGTTGGGCTTCCAGGGTCCATTGAAGATGATGTGTGAACCGGGGACACCCAGCGCGCGTGCTTTTAAATATTCGAAATCGGAAACCACCTCGGCCCACGATCCTTCTTGGTGCATGATGTTGCACACCGCGTTATTGTAATTGGTTTTATAGGACCAGCCGTGGCGTACTTTGGGCCAACGGCTGGCGAACGCCTGCCGCAGGCGGCGGGCATTTTCTCGCAAGGTTTTTTCCGACACTATGAATAATGGCGAGCCGTATTGCTCCCGTAACTGCGCGATCTCTACTCCATCGATATCCGACTGGTACGACGATTGTGGTGGTGCGTCACCAAACTTGTTCATAATCCCGGCGCGATGCGGTACGAGTGCTGGGGGTTCCCAGGTTTTCTGTTGGGTCATGGTAATATCCTCAAATTCGGTTGAGTACGCTTGCCGTCAATCATGAGTGCTTCAAAGGCGGCCAGCGGTATGATGGTTTCCTGTGCATAACGAATAAACATGGTGCCGGGCTGAGGTGGCGAGAGCGGCGGTGTTGCGTGGCCCAGTGCTAATTCCAGCAGTAGCGCCGGTAGATTGCGGCCTACCCCTAGGGACAGATAAATCCAGGCTGGAAAGCGCGGATTGATTTCGATCAGCTGATAGCGGCCTTTGCTGTCACGCATGGCTTCTACTTCGAGTGGACCCTTCCAGTTGAGCGCGCTAGCCAATCGGCGCGCTGTCGCCGCGAGTGCGTCATCGTGTATCGCGATACCGACCCATGCCTTGCCTTTGGCGGTAATGGCGCGTTTTTTCATCATGACTTCGCCAAGCAGATTACCCTTACCATCACCAACAGCGGTTAAGTTGTATTCCTCACCGGCAACGAAGCGCTGCGCAATAACAGGCAAGCCCCATTGTGATGCAATCATATTAAATACCGCCGTAGCTTCTTCGGGATTGTGAACCACCTTTGCGTCATAAAACACACCTTTAACCACCAGCGGATATAACCAACCTTCCGGTTCACAGGTTTTGAAAAATCCGGGGCTGGTCAGTCTGTGGATTTGTGGACACAACACTCCGGCGATCTCAGACAGCTCCGGTAGCCGATCCTTGGCGCGGCGTTCGAGTTGTTCAGCACTGGGTAAAAAGGTGCGAATACCCATCTCCAACAACCGCGGTGCGAGACTTACCATCACGGGTAATTCAGAATCCAGACAGGGGATCAGAACATCGATTTTTTCCTGCATCTGGATTTCCACCAGGCGCGCCAATATGGCGGCGGCGCCGTTACGTGGATAGGAGAGCAGGTGTGCGCTATCACAATACTCGTGTAGATACAGTCCAGGATCCAGTGCGTCATAGCTTAGGCCGACGATACGAATGTTGTCGCCGTACGCCTCGCGCAGACAACGCGCTACCGCTAAGCCGGGACCGGGGTTGTCGGGCAGTGCGTTCATTCCGGTCACTGCAACCGTCACAGCGGTACCTACGGTCATCTAAAATGATTCCAGAGTAAATTTGTGAATTCAATAAAGTCGCGTTCGGCGACGCGCGATTGCACTTTAAAATTTTTCTGCAAGGCGGTGACTGCTTGTTTTAGGTTCGAGTTTTGTTGTAATTGGCGTATGATTGCCATGCCAGTGGGGTTTACGGTCGAACTGTTACCTGTTACCGGATCGAACACAAAGCCGCTATCGCACAACGTTAGGCGTTGTGACAAGCTTACGATGGGGGGGTGCGGTGGTTGTGCTATCGATAAATTTTCCATAATTCTCTTCTCCTTAAAGAATAAATAATCAACGAATTAAAAGTGTGGTATCGGTAGGATGAACACCAGGTACCTTCATTATGCCACTCCTCAGAAAGACGCGGTATAGGTATAGTTCCCGAGATTTCTAACAAATTAAGAGTAACCTGCATATCAGTATGCATTAGGGTATACGGCTAATCTTATTTATCCGTTATGAGTGTAGGGGCGTGGGACATATTCATCACAGCGGATGATAACGTGTTGCCCGTCCATCATATATTATGAACCCATAAGTGTAATTCATAACCGATGGGACGAATGATCGCGACAGTAAGATTGTTCTACAGCGGGGAAGGTGTTGCGTTATTTGATAATATTTCCGTAGAAAATGTGTTGGATCCACGCCCATCTCACGTCGTAACGATAGCGGCTGCGCGGAATAATAGTTGTGTGGTCTGCTAAAAAACCTAGTATTTATTTGGATATGGTATATTAATCTTGGTTGGGGCTTGCTTATTCTGAACGTTAAACCTATCTATTTGTGTTATGTAATAAAATAAATCTCCATTGTCATGAAGAGTACACAATTCTTTTGTAAAACAGTGGGTGGACGAAGGTATAACGTGGTGCTGCTTGCAGCGAGAATAGGTGGTATGAATCACCGGCCGTCGTAGAGTGGCCGGTGGGTACTGAAGATTGACTGTGCCTGGAAGACCACTGTTTACCGAGCGAAGCTGATCAACACTACTGCGCGTGTGCAGCCGCCGGATTCACACCGACGGCGGCCCGGTTCTTACCGGGACAGAACAAGGTTGCGTCCTCACCCGCCAGTGGCGGGAGGTCATGTCGTGGGTTTTTTGGCTGATGCGATAAATGAAATGCCTCGAGTCGAGGTTAGAACTCGCGGTTGTCCTTCTTGGATTTTTTCTCGGCGCGTTTTTCTTTAAGGGTTTTGGTGGGTTTCTTTTTAGCTTCTTTTTTCTGATCTTGAGACTTGCTCATGGTGGTTCTCCTTAAATGAATGAGGTGGGCAGATTAAATCATTATGCGGGTTCACAAGCAACTGGTTGTACAGGCGTCAATACTGATTCCGCTGCGGTAAACAAAGGTTCTGGAATAGTGATCGGGCGGCCCCGCACCGGTGTCTTGCGCACTTTGGGCACAAATCCTTCAAGGCAAAGGGGGCGTAGTGGTTGCCCGCGATTCCGCAACGGTTATTGCATCTAAGCGAACGGTATCCACCCGCGGATGGATCGCGTAGCGATCCACGGCCAGCAGGAATTCTTCTAAGCTAAATAATCCCACACATGCCATGGCCCCGGTGTGGGGCAGTTGCTGCTGAGCGAGCTTACGCGCCAGGATCACCGCGGGAGTACAGGGTATCTCTGGACCGTCGGCCCCTTGGGCTAGAAGTTGCCAGCGCACGCATTGGGGCTGATGATCCTTACCGATCCCCTGGAGCTCAACGTGCATCGCCCCCTGATCGGATCCGAAGTAATACAACCACTGGCTGATGCGCAACAAGGGGCGTGCGTACGGTGCCAGGTTTTTGATCCAGCCCCAGCGTACCGGCCAGGATAATAACCACAACCCCAGCTGGAAGAACGACAATTCTAACCCAGCGCGGAAACTCACCTGCGGCACGGGGGCATACCGCAGCGGAAACAATGCCAGATCCGGTACGTCACAATAGCTAAGCCAACGCGTACCCACCGGCTCGGCATAACGACGGCGCGTGATGCCTTGCCAACCGATGACAGGGTAGTGGTTGCCACCCCGGTAGTGCAAGAAGGGTTTGCCACAATAACTCAGGATGGCCTGGACCGTGGCGAGGCCGCGGGGTGCCCGATTCCCCGGTGTGATCCCGATATCGATACTCGTTAGCTGTGAGAATTGCAGCAGGTAATAGTCCACAACTGCCGCGGATAGGCCAGGTACACTGCTCACCCCCGTTACTGCCAAGACCTTATAGTGTTTCGCCAAGGTATCAAGCCGGGTGAACCCCACGACATAATCGCGCGCATCCGCCATATCCAGATAATGACAGGCCGCGCGGATGACGCATTCGGCGGTTTGATAATCTTGGCCTTGAAACGGTCCCGCGCAATTAATTACCAGCTGTGGCCGCCAGCAGTCCAATCCGGTCAACAGCGTCGCGGGTTTGGTATGGTCCACCTGGGCCGCGTGGATCCGCGCGATATTATAATATCGGTTGATTTCCTCTGTCAGGCGTTGTGCTTTGTGTAGGTCGCGGCCGGCGATGATGATGACATTGTTCGGATCATCGGCCAGTCGTCGGGTGATACGACTACCAAACACGCCGTAACCCCCCAGGATTAGAATTCGATAAGCCATGGTATCTGCATCCGCTACCAGGTAATGGTAGGTTTGCCGATGGCCAGCCACAAAATAGCCAATAGGGTTGGTGGCATCAGTACTAGGGCCATGGGTACGAAGCGATAATGATAATTATCCAACCAGCGACGCTCACTCAATGAATACGGGCGCGACGGATGGCGTTGTATAAACAGACGCGTCAGGCGTATGTTGCTATACCATATGTCGATTATCTCCAGTGGAGCAATCACCAGCAGGATTATCATTATTTTTAGTTGTAACCAGGGGAATCCAAACCCGTGACTTATTCCCGCCAGAGTAATGCCGCTGCCGATCACGCCCACAAACGCGACATGTTCCAACCGGAGCAATTGCAGAAAAATTTGGTACATGAATTGACTGTGTAGACTGGGCTCGCCGAAGTGGATATTGCTCAGGCGTAACATCCACCACGCACCCAGACTCGGTCCAAGCCACAGTATTAAACTACCCAGGTGTAGAAGTTTTAGAACGGGATACAAGGTTTCATATGACATGGGTATACATCTCGTAGTGTGTATTGAGTCGCCATAACTTCCATGCGACTACCGCCATCCAAGCAAGACTCCAGGACATGGATAGGGCGGTGAGCAAGGTCGCAAGGATATAATGACCGCCGCTAATGGCAACGCTAAGACCGATTCCGAAACACCATGCAGGTAGACCGCTGTAAATAGGCCAGCGGGGCAAACTACGGTTACGTAATAGTAATAGGTTGAGCAGTAAGCCACCGCTGCAATACAGACCATTCGCCAGGACACCGGTAAGCCACTGTGCAATAGTTTCTGTGAATTGATAACCCCTTGGATCCGCCGTTAGTTGTGGCAGCAGCTGCGAATAAAGTAGCTGCGCAAGGAGATCAGGAATAATCCCCAGGGCGATTAACACGATGCCCAAAAATTTGGCAGCCGTGGTGGGGATATAATCCAGCAACAAGATGCTAAACCACAGCAACGCAAACGAACTTAAGGTCCAACTCAACCAACTCCATTGCCATACAAGCGTGTGTTGTTCGATAAAATGAATTCGATCCGCGAGCCGCGGATTGCTAGGCAGACCCGGGGCCATCAGCGTGGCCATGAGTACACACGCCAGGCCGATGATCAATATGACGAATACTGTGACGCGACGGGGGTGGGTTTGGGTTGGTCTGGTCATAAGCGTTTAATCTGTACTTTCCGTAATTACAGAAATTAAAGTACAATTTGGCAGACTTGTCAAACGCTCAAATAAATCAATGAGTTGTAAATGGGAAGGCTAAAATCTTGTGGGCAATTAACTTTGACCTAAGATTTTGCGATCTTGGGTGAGCATGGCCAAAATGTCCTGGCTCGGGCAGGGCGGGCTGAAGTAGTACCCTTGAATGGCATCGCATTTATGCCAGTGTAAGAAATCCACTTGTTGTTTGTTCTCGACCCCTTCGGCGACCACTTTAATATGGAGTTTATGCGCCATGGCGATGATCGCATCGACCAGATCCGAATCGCTGCGATCGATGGGGATGTGATTGATAAAATCCCGATCAATTTTGATAATATCGATGGGGCTGTGGCGTAAGTGGTTGAGCGACGACTGCCCCGTGCCAAAATCGTCGAGCGCGATACGGATCCCCATTTCCTGCAACGTCTTAAGCGAACTTTGTGCGCTGGTGAGTTCTTCCAGCAAGGTATCTTCAGTGATTTCGATTATTAATCCTTTGGGGTCCATCTGGGTGTGTTCGATGGCGTTATCGATAAAATCGAGGATAGTATCGTTACGAAACGCAAAGCCGGACATATTGACTGCGATCCGGATATTTATCTGGCCCGCGGTTTTATAAGCGAGGAATTGTTTCCCCACTTCAAGCAATACCCATTGACTCACCGGTTTAATCAAGCCGGAATCATGCAGCACCGGCAAGAATTCAGCCGGCGCCAGTAAGCCGCGTTCTGGATGTTGCCAACGTAACAGCGCTTCGGTGCTGATAATCCTGCCGCTGCGCAAATCAATAATGGGTTGGTAATACAAAATGAATTGGTTGTGATTCATGGCGTGGCGCAGTTGTGTTTCCAGCGTGGCCTTGTGTAACACCTGCGAGGTCATCTCGGCGGTAAAGATATGGAAAGTGTTACGCCCTAATGATTTGGCGTGGTACATGGCGATGTCGGCGTTCTTGGTGAGGGTTTCGACATCGCTGGCTTGTTTTGGACCAAGCGCGATACCGATTGAAGCGGAGGTATATAACTCCGTGCCGGCCACACTAAAGGGGGTTTTAAGTTCTCTTAATATTTTGTTAGCGGTGGTTATCAATTGATCCGTATTGGAAACATTATTGAGGATAATCGCAAACTCATCTCCACCCAGCCGCGCTACGCTATCCGTCGAACGTAAACAACCGCTCAGCCGTTTGGCCACGACTTGTAAGAGCAGGTCGCCGATATCATGGCCGAGGGTGTCGTTGATTTGTTTAAAACGATCCAAATCTAGAAACATCACGCCCACCAAGGTATTGTCCCGCACGGCTTGATTGATGGCGTTCTCAAGACGGCGATGAAATAACAGTCGATTGGGTAATTGAGTCAATGCATCGTGGTGCACCATATGGTCCAGGTGTGCCTCGCGGGTGCGGATCTGTTCACGCATGGTGGCGAACGCCTGGGTTAGATCGCCAATTTCCTCGGCGCTGCTGCGCGGGACGGGTACACGTTGTTTACCGCTGGCCTCATCATTTAATGCCTGGGCGATATCAGCGATTGGACGCAAGATGGTGCGATGAAATACCACAAAACCCAACAACCCGGCGGCGATAATAATACTCGCCAGGTAGATAACAAAATTGGAAAAATTATGCGCCAAGGTGGTCAACCGTGTAATGTCTTTAGCGGAGGCTACACTCAATTGTTGCTGTAGAGTGGAACTGCGCTGCCGGATCCGGGCGAGGATGGGTTCAACCCGTTCGCGCAGCAACATCAGATCAACTCGCCAGCGATCATTGTTATAACTCATTACAACATGGCTGTAATCGTTATGCCACTGGGTTAACCAACTGCGCAGATCATAAACGGAATCACTGCTGACTAAATTGAGTTGCTCCACACGGTTGTGTTTTATTAATTGGTTGAGTTGGGTGTCAAGGTAGGCATAATACATATTGATATTGGTTTTGCGGGTTCGCATCCCGGCTTGGGGATTATTGGAGAATATTCCAAAACTGTTGGCCACAAACAAACGAAATTCGCCTATCATCAGTTGCCAGTTGTGACGAATATCGGTGAGGGATTTATACAGTTCGAGTTTTTCAGGGGTTTCCAGGTCATCGCCGAGTTCATGGGTGAGTAATTCGAGGGCCGACATAAACTTGGTATTCAAGATATACATTTCACCTTGTATGGTGGCCATGGCGGGAAACCATTTGTTCTCGTCGCCACGGACTTCGAGCAGGGTTTCAATTTCGCGGGATAATTCCTGATGGTCGTGTTGGAGGGCGTTGATTAATTCAAGTAGCGCCGGATCCTTTTGCAACCAGGGATTGTTGTGCAGGATATTGATGGCCGCGGCATGGTGCTGGAAGGTCTGCTGGATCATTTCCCGGCCTGTAGCACTGGGTAGGGTGATGTAGCGGTAAAATTGTGTTTCTAAGATGTGGGTTTGGGCGGTGGCGTCGGACATCGTATCACTGGCCGCGGCCCGGTGTTGCACATTGATCAGCTGATTACCGGTAACACTTTCGACATATTGCCAACCGATGCTGGCGGCCAGGGTTAACAACAATGAGACCAACACCGCGGTCGTGATATAACGACTGCGTAGGCTGTGCAGCCCAAGGCGATGTAAGAGTTCGGAGGCTGTTGTCATTGAGTTAGAGCTACCCCTGGGGTTTTACACCGCACAGCGGCGGCGGCCTACCCAACCTACTTACCGTATATTCGTGGTAGGCATTGGAATATTGTGGGTATCGGCACAGAGTTTAGTTACCTGAGTAGTAAAGAGGTATTGTCTAGTATATTAATAAACCCTAATATACGTGAATTCACATTATTACTGAGGTTAGTCTATGGATAAGCGCTGCACACTGTCGTTTCAGCACCGTTCACTCGTCCAACAGGGTTATCAACGTTATACCCCGGTGGAACTCAGACAATTAGAATGGGGACTGCGGTTTACCCCCGCCGCGTGCTCCCTGCTTGCACTGTATGGTCTTTACACCCAACAACCCGTGGTATTGTTCATTGTGGCCTTATTAGGCATCTGGGCATTTTTCTTCCCCGCCGGCCACCCCATGGATCTGATCTATAACCGCCTGTTGGCCCCCGCCATCGGAGCGGTCAAATTACCCGAAAACCCGTTTCAGCGCCGCTTGGCGTGTTTATCCGCCGGATTGATGAATATCACGGCCGGAGTGTTGTTTCTGCTGGGATTGCCCATGGCCGCTCTGGTAGTTGGAGCGAGTCTGTTGGTATTGCAGGCCATTGTGATCTTCACCCATTTTTGTACCTTGTCGTGGATCTATGAAGGACTGATGCGGCTGTTAGGCAAGTGGCAAGTGCCGGTGGAAGAATCCAAGGCCAAGACCTTGCTCAAAGCCGGAGCTTTATTGGTGGATGTGCGCAGTCAGAACGAATTTTCTAAACAGCCTCTCCCCGGCGCAATCAATTTGCCATTGGAAGATTTGCCCCTGCACCTTGAGCAATTCAAGCGCGGGGTTTGTCTGCTGTATTGCAACAGTGGTACGCGTAGCTATATTGCCACGGAAAAACTCAAGGCGCAGGGACTGCAGAATGTCTACAACTTGGGCAGCTATGATCGCGCCCAACGGATCGCGGTCGGACAATAAGCTAACCTGCAACAGCTGAGACGGGGCGCACTGCGCCCCGTTTTTTTTACGGCGTCTAGGAGCGTGGATGACTGTGCAAGCGGGTGGATTGCACGATATACTCAATCTGGTTATGACTTATTACTGAGTCACATGGAAAGGATACCCCTCAACCAAGACACGCCGTCAATACCTCCCTGTAGGCTCGACAGCAGCATCCCTGCGGCGGACGGTCTTGGTTGAGGGGTATCCTTTCCATACGCCTCATTAGTAGGTGCGGTGCATGACACTGAATTTTTAGTACGGGACATGCAGCTAGGGCTACTAGCGTAGGCACAAACACACCACACAATCGAGGACCCGCATGAGTTTGTTCTTATTATCACTAGCCGCCAGCATGGTATTTTTTATTTGGCTGGTCATTGCGGCCTTTACGCGCAGCATCGTATGGGGCTTGATAGTGCTGATCTTCTCCCCCTTTGCGGCGCTCGCGTTTGGGGTGGCGTATTTTCGTGATGTTAAACTGCCCTTATTGCTTTACATCGTGGCCTTGGTCTTGTCCGTGGTAACATTTATTTCCACCATACCGTCTTACTGGGTGGGCGTATGCGCCCACACCGCGAATCCCATGTGCGGAATCCTTGGGCTTGCCACCGCTAGCGCCGATTCCAAAAACAAATCACCGGTTCATCCGCTGCTGGCCGCACCGAGTGTTGTCCCCACGCTGCCCGCGACTCTTCCAGCGGTGACCCCTCCGCCGTTAACACCCCCCCCGCTAAGCGCGCAACCGCCCGTGGCCACGCCACCACCGACAGTTACGCCGCTACCGGCAGTAACCGCTCCAGAAGCCGCTAAGACCGAACCCGCAAATACTACTAAGCCCGGCAATGCAAGCAACATGGCCAATTTCCCCGCCAAGAATTCCGATGCGCCGATTGACCCGCTACAAGTCAAACGACCCGAACCACCCAAGAATACTGAAACGATCAAACCCGGCCGGGTTGGGAAATACCTCAAACGTTATTTGATTGTGACCTTGACCAACAACACCGAACGGCGCGGTATATTAAAGAAGGTTAACGACAATACGTTATTGTTAGAACGTCATTGGATAGCCGGGGGTTCAGAATCGTTTACGCTGGATCGTGCCAGGATTAAAAAGATTCAGGTGCTAAAGGAAACTCCCAAGGACGAGAAGTAATAGCGGTGCGAAGAAAAAATCATCCGCCTCCCTAGGGTTGGGATTTTCAACCCGCGGGGCAGAATCACCTACAGCAAGAAAAATCAGCTAATGAACCTTGCCTTGGCATTGACAGAGCTGGGCCTGAACCATTTCCATCAGCACGGATACCTGTAAGGTATTGGGTATTTCGCGCACATCGGAAAACCAGATCTCACTGATTTGGTTTTTATTCTCCGGTGGGGTTTCCCTGACCATCGGAAGCCCGATAAAAACGCCTTGCTCACCGTTTTCCAAAATGACCGTCATTAACTGCAGGGGTATGCCTTTCATCATGATCTCCATCAAGGTCGTCGTGCGGTGTTAACCAAACCCCGTCACTCACCGGGACCACTATAGTTTGATGCAGTATGCGTGCCACCCTATGAAATTACTGTAGCGGGTGGGGGATCGGGCGATAACACTCTTCTCCCAGGGGGAAGACTGCACTGTGGCGATGCACGAACCCAGAGGGAAGCCGAGACTGTATCGCCGTAAAGCAAGCAGTTACAGAGCACGCCACTAGCCACAAGGTGCAAGGGTGGCGATTACCCTCGTAACACCGGATTTAGATTTTAGTGGTGATGGTGACCCGGGGTATGCACATGCCCATGCGCGATTTCTTCTTGGCTGGCTTCACGCACATTCACCACCGTCACGGCAAAGTGTAAGTCTAGCCCCGCGAGCGGGTGATTACCGTCGATGGTGACCTGACCATTTTGTACTTCGAGCACTGTGACCACGATGGGGTCGCCCTGACCGGATTGGGCATGAAATTTTTGTCCGACCACGACTTGTTCCGGGCTATCGAACATATCCATAGGCACGGTCTGGGTGAGGTCGGTATCGCGTTCACCATAACCGTCGGCGGGTGCGATCACCACCGCGAATTGGTCACCCGTCTGCTTGCCGGTGAGGGCCTTTTCTAACCCCGGTATGATATTGTGGGCCCCGTGTAAATAGGTGAATTCACCTTGTTGCGATTGATCCAGTATTGTGCCGCGATTATCGGTGAGGACATAATCCAGAGCGACCACGGTATGGTGGGCAATTTTCATGAAGGACGTTACCTAGGTTAGGTGGAGGAAGGCGTGACAAATTCGTCGGCAGTATAACATGTTTAGTTCACAAAATAGCAATGCGGCTATAGTGTCAGGGGGAACCGATCACTATACTTTTAGGCACATCACATTAACGGTCCAGAGCATTGACTACTCTTAATTTTCTGCATCAATTTATGCTGCGCCAGATCTGGGATATCGATCTACAGGGGCTAAGCCACTGGCGGCAACGTCTGGTGAATACGCTGCGGATTATCTATTTGCTGTTGCATGATGTGTTTTTTGATCCACAACTGACCATGCGAGCGATGAGTCTGGTGTATACCACGTTACTGGCATTGGTACCGTTGATTGCCGTGAGTGTTTCGGTACTCAAGGGGTTTGGGGTACACAACCAAATTGAACCGGCGTTATTGAATATTTTACGGCCGCTGGGTAATCGCGGGGTGGAGATCACCCATACCATCACGCAGTTCGTCAATAATATCAATTCCGGCCTGTTAGGATCGTTCGGGCTGGCCTTGCTGTTATATACAGTGGTGTCGCTGATGCAAAAAATTGAACAATCGTTTAATCATACCTGGCGGGTGAGCGAGGAACGTTCAATTGGACAGCGCTTCTCGGATTACCTAAGCGTGATCATGATCGGTCCGGTATTGGTATTCAGCGCCTTGGGACTCACTGCCTCGCTGGCGAGTACCACCTTGTATCAAAAATTGATCGATTACCCGGTATTTGCGTTCGTGATCGGCTTGGGCAGCCACGTGCTGCCGTTTGTACTGGTGATCATGGCGTTTACACTAATATATGTCTTTATACCGAATACCCGCGTCAAGCTCAGTTCGGCCCTGACGGGGGCGAGTGTGGCGGGGATATTGTGGCAAAGTCTAGGGTGGTTATTCGCTTGGTTTATCGCCACGGCCAATTATTCGGCGATTTATTCCGCCTTTGCTACCTTATTCTTTTTTATGATTTGGTTATATGCCAGTTGGTCGATATTGCTGATTGGCGCAGGCATCGCGTTTTATCACCAACACCCCGAGCAACGGATCCGCGAACGACACGCCTTATTTTTGAGTAATCGGATGAAGGAAAAAGTAGCCCTGGCTATCATGGCGCAGGTGGCCCGATCGTATTACGCGCACCAGGAACCCTGGCGCTTACGCGATTTGGCGCAAACCTTGAACGTCGCGATGGATTCCTTGCGTCCCATCGTCCTTGCCTTGCAGCAGCACGGATTATTGATACGCACGGATGCCGATCCGCCGGGATATATTCCGGGCCAGGCCCCCGAAACAATGCCGTTATTGTCGATTCTTGATGCGGTACGGCAGGCCGAAGAAGACGCGATCCTTAATCTTAAACGGCTACCTAACGATAGCGTGGTCGATCAGTATTTTGATCTATACCAAGCCGCGGCCGCCCAGTCCCTGGCCACCCTTACGCTCAAAGATATGTTGGTGAATACAAACAAGAGCGTGGTTACCCTCAAGGGCCAAGCGCACTAAAACCCGCCTCACCATGCCCGTAGAAAATACCGTTCAATTACAGCAACGGACTCGCTTAGGAGTGACACGGGACTATGTCATCGCCGAGGGCAAGGAAATTCGGGTTAGATTCACCAGCAAGTTTAAACAACAGTCGTTCGCGATTAGTTTATTGGCGATCGGCGAGAAAAGCAGTTATCGGATTTATTTTTCGTGGGGTTGGTTGATCTTGGCGGTATTGATGGGTTTATTATTGGGTGGACACTACTATGCGAAGCGGCAGCTGGGATTCCAGCCTGGGGTTTACGAGGTTGCCATCGTAGTGGTAGCGTCTGCCGGTATATTGATCGGCATCGCCTTGTTTGTCGTGAACATCTCACGGGTGCGAATATTTTATTCACGCGGTTCACACATCGCGCTATTTGATATTTTAGTCAGTAATCCCGCTCAACGCGAATATCGCAATTTCATCGATGCTTTGCACACGGCTATCGTCAAGGCGCGCCAGTATTGGAGCCTGAGCTTGGAGCAACAGTTGGCCGGTGAGTTACGTATGGTGCGGCGTTTGGTCGCGGAAGGGGTGTTGGACGTGGCCCAATACGAACGCGCAAAACACCGCTTATTTCGGATCAGTAATAAAAAATCCGCCCGCTCCGCGGTTGAATAAACAGGAGTTGCAAAAAGAGCGATAAGATATCCGCCCCTGCGCAACGGCGATTTTGCGTGATCTAACCCCTAAAGTTGTCAAGTAATTTGCCGTAGATCGCATTAGGCATACACGCTTAGGAGGGCGCACATGGTGTATCCATCGCCCGAAGAGGTCGGGGTGCGAGTCCCCACGCACCTTAAACAACAGGATTTTTATCGCGGATTTGAATGGGCCCTGCGCGGTAAACAGATCACCCAGGCTGAACATTTGCGCCTGTCATTTCGTTCGGGTTATCGCGCCGGCAAATTATATTTAAATCAATTACGGCGTGCCCAGGGGATCATCCCCTTCCCCATGAAGGCCCAACTGCGGCTGCGTTAAAGGCCAGCCTTCGGACCGATTTTTATGCCGGGTTGAAGTGCGATCCCCGCCGGTACTACTTGTCAGCGAGCCAGCCTTGGGTGCAGACTAAGCCACCCTAACCCTCTTTTCGCACAGGTAAGATTTATGTTTGGACAGCGTAAAAAAACCAGCTTGCCGCCCGCCGATAAAGCCCTTCCCGGCCGTACCCAGGTGATGCCGGTAGCGGCTGCGCACTATGTCAACGGCCACCCGCTGTTGCCACCCTATCCGGCGGGTATGGAATTGGCACTGTTGGGTATGGGATGTTTTTGGGGCGCGGAAAAACGTTTTTGGCCGCTGCCACAGGTTTATACCACCGCCGTGGGGTATGCCGGCGGATTCACACCAAATCCCACCTACCAAGAAGTGTGCAGTGGTCAAACCGGCCACAATGAGGTAGTGCGGGTGGTGTTTGATCCTAAACAGGTTTCGTATGCACAACTCTTGGCGGTGTTTTGGGAGGCGCACAATCCTACCCAAGGTATGCGGCAGGGAAACGATGTGGGTAGCCAATACCGATCCGGCATTTATTATTATACCGCGGCGCAACAACAGGCCGCTGAAGCATCCAAATCGCGTTATCAACAAGCCTTGTTAGACGCCGGTTATGCGATGATCACCACGGAAATTGTCGCCGCCGGGGAATTTTATTTTGCCGAAGATTACCACCAGCAATACCTGGCCAAGAATCCGCAAGGTTATTGCGGTTTGGGCGGCACGGGCGTGCGTTGTAGTGCGTGATTACCTTGCCAAACACAAGGCTCGCGCGCTGAGCACCCTGGGGTTTTTTATGTGGTTAGTTCATGGTTGTGCGGCGGCGGATAACCCAGGGTTGAATTTGGATCAGCAATTAGAAGAGTGGTATCTCACGCGCTTGGCCGCGGTGCAAGCCGATCCGCAAAATCATCTTGCCGAGTTTAGCAGCGATGGCTGCAGCGGCGGTTTATCGGACGGTTGGACCAGCTTAAGCAAATTGCTGCCGGCGTTTAAGAAAAAATTTGCTGACCATCCGCCCTATGAGCCGTGTTGTGTAACCCACGATCGGGCCTATTGGAGAGGAGACGTCGAGCAGGGGTATATTAAACGTAAACAAGCCGATACCGCGCTGCGGGCCTGCGTGGTTAACTATGGCGAGAATCATCGGGCCGAATTTGCCGAGGAATTTAAACTTTCCGAAGACAACATCGTCCGGAATTTTCGCGTCATCGCCGACATGATGTACTACGCAGTGCGCCTGGGAGGCAAACCCTGTTCGTATTTACCCTGGCGCTGGGGGTACGGCTGGCCGGATTGTTCGTTGGGTGAGGCGGGTGTGACGGAGCCTGCCAAGTAGGAGTAGCAATCATCGGTGTGTTCACCGTATGTAGCCGGTTATCTTCCCACCGTTACCGTAGGCCGCAGGGACGATGCACAAGGAAGTGCAAGTGTCGCGGTAGGCAGGATGTCGTAAGCGACTGCGGCCCGAGCGTACAGGGATGTATTCACAGCGAGTCACGGTGGGAAGATAACCGGCTACATACGGTGAACACGCTGATCCTTATCGGGGCTTATACGTATTTTATGACAACAAAGGTTGCGGTATATATAGGTGAGGCGTTGGCCGAGTATCACTTCGGCGCCACGCATCCGTTCGGGCCCAAACGTTATGCGGCGTTTGTAGAGGAATTTCAGCGGCGTGGGTTGGATAACAAAGTAAAACTTTTTGAACCGGTGCAAGGCACAGAGCAACAACTGCGGCTGTTTCATACCGATGAATATATCCACCGGGTTAAAACCCAATCCCACCTCGGGCAGGGTTTTTTGGACTGTGGTGATACCCCGGCGTTTGCCGGTGTTTATGAGGCGGCGCTCACCGTGGTGGGCAGTAGTATGGACGCGATGCAACGCCTGATGGCGGGGGAGGTGCGCCGCGCGTTCAGCCCTATCGCCGGCTTACATCATGCACAGCGCGATCGTGCCGCCGGGTTTTGTGTGTTTAATGATTGTGGGGTAGTGATCGAAAGCCTGCGGCGTGATCACGGGCTTAAACGCATCGCTTACGTGGATATCGACGCACACCACGGAGACGGGGTTTATTATAGTTTTGAAGCAGATCCCGAATTATATTTTGTCGACTTGCACGAGGACGGGCGGTATTTATATCCAGGCACGGGTGACGCGCACCAGACCGGTCGAGGCGCGGCCGTGGGCAGCAAACTGAATATTCCCATGTCACCAGGCGCTGATGATGCGCAGTTTTATCAGGCATGGGAGCAGGCCGAGGCGTTTCTGCTAGAACATCCCGTTGAATTTATTTTATTGCAATGCGGCGCCGACAGTCTCAAGGGTGATCCGATTACTCACCTGCAATATTCCCCCGCCGCCCATGCGCATGCAACGCGGCGGTTGTGCGCTTTGGCCGATCAGTTTGGCCACGGACGGGTGTTGGCGATGGGTGGGGGTGGTTATAATTTGTCGAATCTCGCGCAGGGTTGGTCGACTGTGGTGGAAGCCTTGCTGGAATCACTCACCTAGGCCCACTACACTTGCTTCTACGTGTAACCGTAAAGGAGTACACCATGAATTTTGTTGTGGATAAGCCAATAACTCACAATAACACTATGCAAAATCCTTCCGCCGCCATGAACGCCGTGCAAATGCTGACCGTGGGTAAACCCGAGGTGTTGCAATTACACGCGTTACCCGAACCCGCCTTACAAACCTCTACCCAAGTCAAAGTCCGGATCAAGGCCGCGGGGGTCAATCCCATCGACACCAAGATCCGCGCTCGCGGTTTGTTTTTTCCAGATGCGTTACCCGCAGTGATCGGTTGTGATGCCGCCGGGATTATTACCGAAGTGGGCGCGCGAGTGCGGCATTTCAAACCCGGTGATGAAGTGTATTTTTGTCATGGCGGCCTGGGCCGTGAACCGGGTAATTACGCGCAATATTGCGTGATTGAAGCCGCCTATATTGCACGCAAACCGGCCAGAGCGGATTTTATCCAGGCCGCGGCCATGCCCTTAGCGGCGATCACCGCCTGGGAAGCCTTGTTCGATCGCGCCAATTTACAACCCGCGCAGAGCGTGTTGATCCATGCCGGCGCTGGTGGAGTAGGCCATATAGCGATTCAATTAGCCAAGCACATCGGGGCACGGGTGATTACCACCGTCAGCGATACCATCAAGGCGGAGTTTGTCAAATCCCTAGGGGCCGACACGGTCATCATGTATCACACCACGGATTATGTACAGGCGATCAAACAACTTACCGGTGGACGTGGGGTGGACGTGGCCTTTGATACCGTCGGTGGCGAGGTGTTTCGGCAGACGATTAACGCCGTAAAACATTACGGTGATCTGGTAACCCTGTTGGACCCCGGCGTAGACATTGTTTGGAAAGAGGCGCGCACGCGTAACTTACGTATCAGTTTTGAATTAATGCTTACCCCGCTGTTGCGCGATTTGCCCGAGGCTCGCGCGCATCAGGTTGATATCCTGAACAACTGCGCCCAATTGGTTGATCGCGACGATCTCAATATCCACGTGAGCAAAGTATTCCCCCTAGGCCAGGCTGCACAGGCGCATGAGTTACTTGAGACGGGACATACATTGGGTAAGCTGGTGCTTAACACCGAAGCTTAACCGTGACCCCATCCAGAGCAAGCGTTTTTCTTGGCAGAACAACGTGCCTGCGACCGTGTGTAACGGGGGGCAAGGGTCGATTGGGCTAGGTCTCAACCCGCTGTATTGAAACCGCTGGCGGATTGTTCCACAATGACCATTCAATTAACCGCGAGGCGAACGCTCGACCGTTAAAGCTACTTAATAGCCCGTCGCTAAAGTGTAAAGTATCCACAGGTTTAGTAGCGACGGTTTTAGGCATACGGCGTATTTACAGCGACGGAACGGGTAGATGACCGCCGTATACACAAAGCACTGCGAACCGTGTACCTGCACCCCCTACGGATATGATGGTGGGTTATTAGTGCGCGAGGGTTAGTCCGTATGGCGAATAACGAGGTTTTAATCAAGATCATCTCCGGCGGGCAGACCGGGGTGGATCGCGGCGCCTTGGATGCAGCCCTGGCGGCGGGGATACCCTGCGGTGGCTGGTGCCCTAAGGGCAGGCTGGCGGAAGATGGGGTAATCGATCCGACTTATCCATTGCAAGAGGTCCCCAGCGAAGATTATCGGGTCCGCACTATGAAAAACATTGCCGAATCCGACGGTACGGTGATTATTTATTTTGGCAAACTCGAAGGGGGCACGCTTAATACTGTGGAGTATTGCCGCCAACAAGGCAAGCCGCACCTGTTAATCAATACCGACTATTCCAAACCGGAGCAAGCCGCGCATTTGATTAAGAAATTTATTTTGGAAAAAAATGTTATTACCTTGAATGTTGCCGGTCCACGCGCCAGCAAGGTGCAACGCGCCCGTACCTATACTCAAACTACTATCGCCGCGTTACTGCGCTTGTTATACGCTGATGCCCCGGCGGCATGAGCAAACAGCATTATCATTTTGCATACCGTCTCGATCATGAGAAGCCGTGATCTTCGTTAGCCGCACACACCTCGCGCAGCAAAATCGATGGTTTCGCTGTAAACTCATTTAAAGTTGCAGGATGTTACGTTTTACGAGTAAAACAACTATTTCTTCTACAGAAGCCGCGATGGTTTGTTGTTGTGTATCGATGATCAACTCCGGATCTGTTGGGGGTTCATACGCGGCGGAAACGCCTGTAAAGTCTTTTATTAAACCCGCCCGCGCCTTGAGGTAAAGTCCCTTGGTGTCCCGGGATTCACAAACTTCTAGAGGTGTGGAGCAATAAATCTCGATAAACCGGCCTGCGGGGATCATGCGTCGTACAAATGCGCGATCCTGACTGAAAGGTGATATAAAGGCCGAGAGGATGATCACGCCGGTGTCAAAGAATAGTTTGGCGACATGACCGATGCGACGCAGATTTTCGCTGCGGTCTTCCACCGAAAAACCCAAATCACCGCATAAACCATGCCGCACATTGTCACCATCGAGCACATAGGTCTGACACGATAACTCAAATAAGCGTTTTTCAGTCGCATGCGCTAGTGTCGATTTGCCCGCCCCCGAAAGACCCGTAAACCATAACACCGCCGCGCGATGCCGGTTACGCGATTCCCGCACTTCGCGGCTCAATAGTGACTGTTGCCAGCGGGTGTTGCTGCGGCCGGTTTTATCAAAAGGATCTGATTGCATAATTCAAAAGTGGGATAATGTTCTAAGTTTATGAATCATGTTAGTGGAGACTATCCATATCAAATTGTATTACCCCAGGGTCTTCGGCGTAACACGAGCTGCTAGGGATCAATACGAAATCAACGCGCTAGGTATTCCATCCTAGCAAAAACGCAGCTCGCTGCCTATTGGGATCGCGCGCCCCTCTCGTCAATCTGTTTGGAAGGCACTGCACATCACCGCCGTATTGCGCGCTTTTTTTGCTAGACCCGTTAGGATTAATGGAGATTAGGCAGGTGTCTAAGCGGCAGCATTCATCATAAAAGCCATTGTTTCATGCAAAAATTCCCGGTAGTGTAAAGGCCATGCGCAAACCAAGTCCAGTTTCGAGGGTCCATTTGATTTCAGTGCGTTACGCAAAGATTTATGTTCTGACTTCACTTTGCGATGCATCAATTCCATAACAAGGAGGAAACAGTAATGCGGTATCTTCCCGAAATAGCAGACTGGTTTGAAGGGAAAAGAAAGTCAACGGACTCAATAGTCGATACTGTGGGTGGCAGACTCCAAATATGAACAAGAGGTTATGATTGTAGCGGCAACAACGCATGCGTTTACGACCTTTGGTGCCGGGTTTGTCGATTTGCTTCGATTAGGTGATGGTGCGATGGCCAATGCCCTAGGCATGCCAATGAATAATCTTTTCAGAATACCAAACTTATCGACTGGCATGTCGTATCTTCTGCGTCTTGGAGCCAAGGTGGGTGCCGTTCGACAGGTGGTGAATCTAGCAGATATCAAACACATGCTCCGATACGACGGCAGTGTTGTAATGATCGCCGTGAAAATCATGTCAGGGAGTATTGAGCGCGGACGACATGCAATCTATGCTTATCGAGATGTGTGAGGCGGCCGTCCTGCCCAATGTAGTCCTGAAGTCACCCGCGATGGAGTTGCCACGCTTGGTGATCCCTATCCTTGGTGTAATGGCCACGGAGGAATCGCCATGAAACCAGCCATCTGTGGGGTCTGCGGACTTTCCGCTCTCCAAAGCCGTCAGGGAGACTGGGTTACATTTTCCAACTATCCTAGGCAGCGAACTGAAGACATCGGACATCCCGAGGGTTTGGAAGGGTTTTGCGCGGTGCATGTTGCTGCGGCAAGATCACTCTGTGATCGAACTGCTACGGACGCATTAAGCGAATTACGCGCTCGATACCCGAGAGCCCCGACACTATGAAGGATAAGAAGCTTTCAGGGAGGTGACGATACTGGAGGAAACATTGCCAAGAGCAGCAACGCTGATGGAATTGGTATCGAAGATGCCAGTGTTATGGGAGGTGTAGCGGGTGAGGATTGCACCTGTTCACGAAGATCCAGATGGAGATCTAAAATGACCGAGTCGAAATCGCGCGATATAAAGTGGTTTTCCGAGGTGGAAGAGCACAACTACCCCGCGGCGGAATCTTACTTGCGGATTATTTATGCGGATGAAAGGGTTGCCGAGATGTTGGCCAAACTGCGGGTGGCTGACATTGTAGAATTCAAAGCAAAAGATATTTTCAGGGCCTCGCAACTTTCATTGTTAGGGGTAAGTAACTCGCACGTGGAAAAAAACCAGCAGAAGATCAAAAAAGGTATCAGCCTTTCCCCGCTACTGCTGGTGAGGGATGAGCGCAATGGCAGGGTGGTGATTGCGGACGGCTATCACAGGCTCTGCGCTATTTATGGGTTTGACGAAGACGCGTTGATTCATTGCAAAATCATCTGAGGTCGAATCAAGCCGACAAGCAATCGCCGAGGAATACCAACTCGCCCAAGTAAATCTTGCTAAGACGGTCGCGGATCTTGATGATCCAATAATGTCCTGCTTTGCTTGACTGCTACAGTGCGGTTCGGTCACCCACTCGCGATTCCAGATTGCCAAGTCGCTTATAACGCGCAAAGAACACTAGGATATACGGATGCTGCGGGGGCATTTTGCCACACCACAATGGGGGTACGCACTTACCGCTGGACAGTGTTACCAACCACCGATGTGACCGTACTTCAACCACAGCAGTGTCAGCAGCAACAAGACCGCAAACGGCACGGTAGCCACCAGAGCGACCTGCCAGAGGCTAAGTGTTTCAGCCAATCCTGTGTAGTTATGCTGGTACAACAAGTAACCAAAATATCCTGCAACCACCAATGACCAGTAGCACACACCCAATAGCAAGCGTGTGATGCTCGACCAATGCCGATGTTCGCGTGTCCAGGCGGCTAGCATTAAAAACACCGGCCCGCTGATCGTGGCCCACGCGGTGAAGAGCAGCGTCACAACAACGAGTAATTTAAGGGTGACGATCACCTGCCTATGCCTTATTATCAACACGGTGTGGAAATGGTATGTTTATCACATACCGACCGTATTGTTCAAACTAAGATACTATCAGCATTGGGTGACAGGACGTTTGGAGGGGGATGGCGATGTTGTCGGCCGGCCGACATTCTGAGACGCTCAACGTATACTAAATGGCGGAATCGATACAAGCATGACAACAGGGAGAACCATAAATGAGATGCAGCTGGGGCCAGTTTTCTGTAGTCCGTGTTTTTCTGTTACCTATCGTAGTGCTCGCCGCAAGCGGTGAGGCCAATGTGAACGCAACGGCAGCCCCTCCGGACAAGGCAACGCCTGAGGCGGCACGATTTATCGTGATCAATGCGGGTGGCTTGATCGATACGATCCGGGTTATCGCATTTAATCAGGTAATGATGCAAGGCATGGGTGAGATCGGCACCGCCTTGTCGGGAAAAACACAAGGCTCAAAGAGCAAGCGTGATGCCAAAGCCCGTTTGGATAAGGCCACCCAGGCATTCACCGAGGAAATTCTCAACGAGGTCAGTCAACACCGCGCGCAATTTGAAACAAGCTTTAGCGGCGAAGAGCCAGAACTACAACGTTTGCAAGAAGCGGCCAATTGGACCAAAGCCACTACCTATTTGGCGAAGCTACCCAAGTATCAGAATAAACCCTTACCCGATTTGCGCACCAGGCTTGACGATGCGGCGTTTGCACTGTGGATTAAGGCCCTCTTGTCACCCCCAACAGGAAAGAACGCTAAGGTTGAACATAATCCCTTGCTAGAAGCCTTGAGTGAGCTGCGTGCGTTTCTGGATGATTTTGATCCAAAACTCGCGGAGCAACGTGCCCGGGTGAAACAACGCAATGAATTCTTCGCGGCGATCCGTGCCAATGATCTTAGCCGGGTTGAAGCATTAATTGCGGCAGGTGAGGCGGTCGAGTCGTCCGACGCACACGAGACTGCCGATGCAGTACCGTTATTGGCGGCCATCGAGGCCGCCAACCCCGCGATGGTGATATTACTGCGTCAGCACGGTGCGGGGAAAACGCCCGAGCAACTCACCCGTGCGCTGGCCGTGGCGGCGGAACGACAACCGCCGTTGTTTCCGGTGCTGTTAAAGGGGGCCAAATTTCCTAACGAGGCTCCGTTAAACAAAGCGCTTTCTGATCTTGCTTATGACCTCCTGCGAGAAGAACGTTATACCGAGTTAGCCTTGTTATTGCCGACGGTCGGTGACGTCGATGGTTTGACGCATTATGATCGACCCTTGTTATACGAAGCGATTGATAAAGAGAATCTCGAGGTTGCCACATTATTGTTAGAGTCCGGTGCTAACCCTAATACAGAAGTTAGAACCTGGGGGACGTTGCTTAAAATCGCAATGGAAAAGAAAAACCCAAACCTGGTGGAGCTGCTGTTAAATCACGGTGCGAATCCCAACCCCACCCCTGATAAATACGGCCGAACCCTGTTGGCCAATCTGCTGGATACTTCCTTTGATCTTAATGCCGATCAAGTGTTAATTGCCGACAAACTCGCGGCCGCGGGTGCAAAACTAACCATCGACGACGGTGCCAAGGCCTGTCAGATTGTGATTCAACACGCGCAACGCCTCGGTAAGTCTGCGGTGGTCTTGGCGGAACAGTTTCATGTCGATGCACGTCACAGCAGTGCAACGGATCTAGGTTGCTTATGGCAAGCCGTTGAACAGGATGAGCTTGACCTGGCACAGTGGGCGCTCAAGCAAGGCGCAACCACCGCGGTTCGTGATGAGAAAGGCGCGACCTTGCTACATCACTTAGCACACTCCGGCCATGCGTCGGCCCCGGCATTAATCCGTCAGCTGGTACACGCCGGTGTTAATCCGAATCAAGCCGATGCCAACGGTGATACCCCCTTGCACGTTGCTGCGTTATACGAGAAGCAAGGACGGGTACCGGTGTTATTCGAAGTCGGCGCGGATCCAAATCGTTATAACAAACAGGACCAGCTAGCCTTTGAAAAACTCATGCCCGATGACAATGGTATTCCCTGGGTCCTGGAATTCATCCAACACGGACAGGATATGAATGCGATCGTAAGCCAGGGGCAGACGGTATTTACCTCGTTTGCGACCTATGCCTCCACCGAGCAGCTGCAATGGTTTTTTAGTAAGCCGCGCGAATTTGATCTCAATATGCCTGATGCGAATGGTTATACCACCTTAGCGCATTTATTATTGTATGGAAAGTTGCAGGCGGCGCGGATGGTGTACCAACATGGCGCGCTGATTGATCGTGGAGAGTTGCAAGGTCGAACGCCGCTGCACTATGCGGCCAGTCAAGGACGCATGGAACTATTACCGGTTATTTTGGATGAAATGCATGCCAACCCGAATGCGGTCAATTACGATGGTTATAACGCCATTGATTTCGCGCACGCAGGCGCGCATGCCGAGGTGGCACAATGGCTTAAAGCGCGCGTCACCGGGCCATTTCCAGATGCAACAGCCATTCAAGCAGACTTGCATGAGAACAACCGTCGTTACCTTGCGATGGCACGTCAGCATAAGCATTTAACCAGCGATATGATGTTAAATATTGGATTTATATATGAAAATGGCGAAGGGGTAACACAGGATTACAACCAGGCGCAGAGTTGGTATCGCAAGGCGGCGGAGTTAGATAATGCACTGGCGCAGTATAACCTTGGGCTGTTATATGAAAACGGCAGAGGGGTGAAACAAGATTATGCCGAGGCGGTATCTTGGTACCGCAAATCCGCCGAACAAGACTATGCCTCCGCGCAAAATAATTTAGCATTTATGTATAACCATGGCCAAGGTGTACCGCAAGATCATGTCGAGGCCTTCGCCTGGTTGCAAAAGGCCGCAGAACAAGGATTTGCCATGGCCCAAGCTAATCTTGCCGAGATGTACATCAACGGCGAGGGGACTAAGAAAAATAAGACCATGGCCATACGATGGTATAAAAAAGCCGCCGAGCAGGGGGATGAAGCTGCTATCACGGCATTGAAAACTCTTACCCGTAAGAGCAATGAAAAAAAACCTGTTATTAGCAACCGATGAGATTAATAACGGTGGTTAGTTAATAAAGCTTATCAGTCAACGATTAACGTTAAGCGGTTAGTATCGCCGATCGGGCGAGTGATTTTTTCTTGTATAAACGCACCGCGAAACGTGCTGGCCGCGATAGACGCGGGGACATGGATATTTTGATGTAATAACCGGGTGCATGATAAAAGTGAGAGGTGAATCGATGCGCTATGCCAGAATTGGTATCTCACTGGCTCTCGTTGTTTGGGCGGGCTGGCAATACCATATGGCCGGTTTTACATCGAGTGCCATTATTATTGCAATCTGGTTAAGTGACTTCATTGCAAGTATCGCATCCATTCCAACCTATGGGATAATTCGTGCCTTACATTTAGAAAAGAAATTAGTTTCGTGGTACACGGTATACGAATATGCTGGAAAGCCGGGGTCTAAAAATGCAAAATTGTCTTGCTGGAGTGATTTTGCTTCGCTAGCCGCAGTGCATGTGTTTATGACGGCATTTTGCTGGCTTTTCCTTTATTTGCCTGAGCAACAGAATGATTCTAACATGATTATGATTAATTCCACTGTCGTGGATTTCAAGTCTGCACTGCACTTACTTCCCACGTTCTTGCTGGGCCATATTATGACGGGTGGTTTTCATTTTAATTTTAATCAACGGTTATACTTTAATTTTTACGAAAACTATCGGCAATGCGGTGTGTGGATGTTAATGCCTGTGGCCCTCATGCCGGTTATTTGGACTCTGAAGCGAGCGTTGGACTGGGATATTGGCTGGGTTATTCTTGCGTTATTCTTGTTGGCTAAATACATAATTACACCTTTGTTTAAAGGTAAATTAATCGGCAATCCTGATGGTAGCGTGTCATTCAGTTGATGCAGTAAGATAGAATACGTGAAAACCATTGGCCTCAAGGCGCCAATAAATTCACTCGGAATACAAACATATACACTTTAAAAGGAGATTTGCAATGAATAAGTACGGAGCAATTTTAAGTATGTTATGTGTTATAGGGCATGTAAACGCGGTCTCTGCGGAGGTGAGCGAGGAAGAATGCGCGGAGATCGTCAATAAAACATGTGAAGACACGCTACGTCAGGAAAAGAAATTCGGAGTGAAACTTGCTGTGAACGGATCCACTGTGGAAGAACTGCGTGCCATACAGAAAAAGGAAGGAAGCTGCAAGGCACTAAACAAAATTCAGCATCCTGATTATTAAAATAACGATATCCTATTCTTAGCTTATGCGTAGGTATGGTGCTTGGGGGGGCACCACTGTCTGCAACACTTTTAATAAACTTACGGAGTCTACGATCACGGATGAATGTCGTCGCAAATATATGTTTCCGTGTTTTCATGCGTCGGTGATAAAGGAGTGAATCGGTTTTTTAGTAAGTGTATTATTTCTTTGGCCGGACTAAACTTTGCCCTATTAGAACCCAATATTAATGGCGCTGGCAATACCAGAACAGCAGTTGGAAAAAGTAATGCGCAGATAGATGTGTGTGATGAGCGGACGATGTCGTATCAGTACTTGATTCTTAACCGAAGTGGTAATGGCAAAACCGTTAGCTCTATATACCGTACTTTACTAGTTTTTTCCTGCCCCGTTGTTGCCTGCTTGAAAGCAGATGTTAGCCAGGAAACAAAAGCCACATCCAAAACATTCTTTCGTGAAGCTACAAAAGCGCGCGGGTCGTCGTAGTGTATACCATTACCCAATACCTGGAGTTAGTAGACCACAATAGCCCGGCATGGGCTGTATGACAGCACCCGCAAGGGTATTTATTCAGAGATACCATGCTCGATCAGCAACTGCTGTAGTTCGTTCAATCCGGGTATGCCAATATTATCAAGCTCGTGGTTGACGACAATCGCCCTCGCCAGTTTGCCAAGATAATTGCATGTCCTAGAACTCTCTCAGAGTGAATTAACTTCTGACGCGCAGAGTTCTTGATAAAATCTAAGGATAAGTTCTCGCACCTAATGAAAATAGATATACTCGAGTTGGATTGACATATCGGTATTACTGGGTGGATTTGTGATACGCGCCGTGGTTTACACATGCGTGATTTTATCAATATCATTCCCGCTAACCGTTTAATGGTAGAGACCGATGCCCCCTTTTTACTACCAGGTACGGTGCGCACCCCACACAATGATAGAAGAAATGAACCGATGTATTTACCCATTATCGTTGAAATGCTAGCCTCGATAAGCGGGAATAGCGTCAAACAGCTTGCCGAAGCTACAACCGCAAACGCAATCCGGTTCTTTCGCTTGCCTGAATCAACAAAGATTACCCGCACCAAGTAAAGCGGCACGTGGCTGAGAACGAGCCGGTGCGGGATAAGCCGATAGGGACAATTATTCAGGCAAGACTGTACGCTCAATGTACGGAGGAAGATCAAATTTCACTACCACTTTTTTTCAATAATTTTCCTGGCACCGGCGCATTACCTTTTTCTATGTAAAGTAGTTTACGGTACGACATTCCGACTAACTCTTCACCACTCTACCCAATGCCACCACCGTTGAGGACATCGAACGGCTGCCGCCGTTTAATCTCACCGCTGATATTTTGAAAATTTAACACACCGTCTTAACGGCCGCTGTCAAGGGCGTCGTTGGGTTTGCGCTTACCGTTTTTCAATAACCTGTTAGGTATGGAAATTGCCTTATGATGTGTTTTCCAGTGTGCCATCCGGGGATACTTTCGGCGTTATCTTATTTTTTTGCCGAACACCGCCATCACATCGTTCAAACCTCACCCCAGTGCCGTGAGCGGGCATCCTGTTTTCGGTATCACCACAGAATAAATCTTCTTGCTGTCAACATGTTATCGCCCCAGGGATAGTTACTAAAAGGTAACTACTTCCTATTTTATAGTTCACTGGCTAGACTGGCAATCGCACCCCTTCACTATCGAAACGGCATTATCAATGACCGACCAACATTCAAGACGGCTATCGCCCACAGAGGGGGGGCAGCGCCATCGTACAATGTCTGTTGGGCATTGTTTTTGGGTCGGCGCGGTAACGCTCGCGCAGGGGACTACCGTCCCGTTCCAGCTGGCCATTTTCGTCATGCTAAGGCGGATTTTGTACCCGAAATCCTGCCAGCGGCCGCTGCGCAACTCCAGGCTTGTGCCAATTAGGGTTCGAGCATGAGCGCCGTTTCCGCAGCGTTTTTCGCGTGGGTGCAAGGGGCTCCGTTCTACGTGGACATTCACGCGGCAGCCGTCGATCTCCTGCCAAAAGGTGACGGTAAAACCTGGCTTGACGTGGGATGTGGCCCCGGACTGGTCGCGCGTCTCGCAAGCCAGCGCGGTTACGACGTCGTGGGAATCGATCACGATCCTGCGATGATCCTGCGGGCCAGGCGACTCGCTCGCGATGAGAAGCAATGTCGGTTTGAAGTCGGCGACCTCCGCTACCTTGCCCAGGCGCACCGCGCCGATGTCGTCTCCGCAGCTTCGCTGCTCTTCGCCCTGCCTGATCGCCACGCCGGGATCCGCCATCTCTGGCGCTGTGTTAGCTCCGGTGGATCGCTTCTCATCGTCGAGACGACAAGGGACATGGTTCCTGCGCGAGCGCGCCAGGCGATGGGTGGAGTGAGATCCGGGCGAGGACTCGCGCTTACGCTCTGGGCGCTGACGCGCCGCGGCCGGACCCTCGACCCCTCCGTCTTCGGCAGCCTCGCCCCCGCCTCGCAGGCGTGCACGCTTCTGCTGAACGGACTCGTTCAGGCGTGCGTGTTCACTAAGGAGACCACGTGACTTCTGAACTTATCGAGTCGTGGATCCCATTTCAGTGCCGCGACGGCTTCGACATGCGGGCGTGGTGGGTTCGCCCAGCTACGCCGGGCTCGCTCCCCGGTATCCTCTTCGTGTACGAGCCGTTCGGTATCAATCCGGAGATGAAGCGCGTCGCGGGCGAGCTGGCCAGTGAAGGATATATCGTCATGATCCCGGACCTCCTGCAGCGCGGTTCCTTCTTCAGATGCATTCGACAACTCATGGCTGACCTTAAGGCGGAAAAAGGCCGCAGCATCGATGATCTCCTCGACGCTCGGCAGGCGCTCGTGCGCAGGCCCGATGTCCTCGCGGATCGTGTCGCCGTGATGGGGTTGTGCATGGGGGGTGGATTTGCGCTCATTCTGGCGAAGACTGGCCTCTTTCGTGTGAGCGCCCCATTCTACGGCCAGGCCCCGGTGACGCTCGACGGCGCATGTCCCATCGTCGCGAGCTACGGAGGTCGCGACCGCGTCACTGCAAAGCACGCGAAGCACCTTGCGCAGGAGCTGAAGCGGGCGGTCATCGCCGCGGACTTCAAGGTCTATCCGTCGGCAGGTCATAGCTTCATGACGAGGCCCGCGAATCTGCTCGTCGCTGTGCTGGGCCCCCTCTTTGCAGGCGCAGGCTTCGACCCGGACGCAGCAGCGGATTCGAAACGGCGGTTGGTCGCGTTCTTTCGGGAGCACCTGTGATGTGTGATCTTCCCCCGATTTCATAGACACCCCGAAAAGAGCGCTCATGCGACATTGGCTAACTCATAGTCCTGCAGGGATCGCAAGCCAAGGGTGGAATGTCGACGTTTTACATTGTAATACCGGTCGATGTAGTCTGTCGTGA
>JACQBC010000037.1 GCA_016194635.1 Gammaproteobacteria bacterium
AAAACCCCTACGTTTCGTTTGTCATCACCGGTGCCAAAGTCGGTGACAGCATCGAAATGTCCTGGCTGGACAACAAAGGTGAAAAAGACTCGGCTACGGCCAAGGTGGAATAATTTTAAAGTAACGTTATGGGGACAGGGGACAACCTGTCCCTTATTTCTTGCGTTGTTCACCATTGATACACGGCAACCGCCGTGGTCCCATTGTCCTCGTAATGGAATTCTTTGCACAGGGATTTAATCAGAGCAAGGCCGCGGCCGGAAAAACCCGTGTTCGCCGTTAACAAGGCTTGCTGGGCGAGGATATCAAATCCCTCGCCGCTGTCGTGAAATTTAATAAACAACCGGCCGCTTTGTAGTGCGAGGGTGGTGTGTTGCAAATAAATATCAATCTGGCCTTGTTGCAAGTCGTGCAGGCGCGCATGGCGCTCCGTTAGAAATCGTGTAAATCCGTCTGCTTGGGCTTTAAGGGTGGAGGATAAACGCAATACACCATGGTCCAGAGCGTTGTTGTAAAGTTCGGATAATACAACATAGATTTTCTCGCGGTGCAGATTTAATCCCTTGATGTTGCCGATATAACGGGTAATCACCGAGATGGGATTGGCCTGGCGGAAATCATCTTGGGTCAAATGATAACGTAGCTCCCAATCACCGGGGTGTTGGGTGACGGATTCGAGATAATGGCCACTGTTATCCTCCGAGATGAGGTCGGCATTGGCATTAACCTCCAGAATAGTTACGTCATCACTTTGGTCACGGCGACCGCGAAAGCGGCGCACGGCGCGGTTGATATGATCAAGGATGACGTCGGCGTCGGTACCCTGGGACAGGACCGTGTCTAGACGGTGCCTGCCAAATTCCTCGCCTTCGGGGTTACGTGCCTCAATCACACCATCGGAATACATCAGCACCCGATCCCCGTGTTGCAATTCAAAGGTTTTGATTTGCGGCGACAGGTCTTGATTCTTAACCACACCCAAGGGGAAATTATTCGAACGCAGGGTGGCGGTAACTTTATGTTGTTGGCCGCTGTAGACAATAATATCGGGTAAGCCCCCGTGCCACACCGTCATTAAGCGAAAGTCCTTGCTGAAGTTGACGATGCTGGCGCACAAAAAAAACTCGGGGGGGAAGATATTTTTGAGTTTTTGATTTAGGGTTAAGACAATCTCTTCAGTGGAAGCGCCGGTTTCGGATAAGGAATAAAAAATATCCGCCACCGGTACCGTGCCGATCGCGGCGGGCAGGCCATGGCCGGTGGCGTCACCCAGCATAATATTCAGATCCCCCGATGGGGTACGGGTGGCCAACAATAAATCGCCATTAAAAATCGATAAGGGTGAAAGTATATAACGCACTACGGGTATATTGAGACAGCCCTCATCGATTAGGCGCGAATAGATTTTTTTCGCCACCTTTTGTTCACGCAATAACTGAATGTTGTATCGATCGATTTCATCGCGTTGTTTGGTGATCGTGCGGTATAAGCCTGCCATGCGGTTCAGGGCTTCGATTTTAGCCAGTAAAATCACTCGACTAAACGGTTTAGTCATAAAATCATCGCCGCCACAACGCACGCATTTGGCGAGTTCGTTATCGTCGGTGACCGCGGTCAGAAAAATAATGGGGATAAATACGTTGCCGGCCATTTGTTTGATGCGATTGGCGGCGGTATAGCCATCCATGACAGGCATGATGACGTCCATTAAAACCACGTGCGGATTATAGTGCGCGTATAAATCCAGGGCCTGCAGGCCGTTTTCCGCCGTGACTACCTTGAAGCCGCTTTGTAGCAGCATGCCCTCGAGGATCAATCGATTCACAGCGTCGTCATCCACAACCAACACCACGATGGAGTCCGACCCAGCCACGTTACGGGCCGTATTCTCCATCGCATCCAAGGAATGCGCGGACACGTTTAAACGACGGTAAATAATTTATGGAAGTTGGCCATTTCCAACAGGGCCTTGATATTGTGTTGACAGTTGATTAGGCGGATTTTATTACTGTCATTACCGATCTCTTCGCGCATTAACAGCAACATGCCCAGGGCGGAGCTGTCCATGTGTTTGGTGCGGGAAAAATCCAACACGTATTGACTGACGGTTCCTGGATTGCGGTGGGTTTCGCGAAATTCCTTATGCGAACGAAAATCAAATTCTTGCGGCATTTTAATCGTTAGAGTTTTGCCGTCGGTACTTTTATCAGCTTGCAACGTCATGGTATGTCCTCAGATTAGCGTACGCCTGGATAGTGTTTTAACGGCTAGGCTAACGGCTAACTTTAGTCGTTAGAGTCGGGTGCGGTGAATGGATTAATACCTGAAAACAATAGCTTATGTAATGATTCGTACGACCTGATTATTTATGCTGGGCAGCGATACTGCCGATAAGGCAGGGTGATATCCCCACCTCATTTGATGCGAATGACCATATCCACAGCGGATAGATCAAACACAACCCGCGCTAACCTCCAAACCGAGCTGTTGCGGCAAGCCTATATGGCGCTGCCGTTGGCGCTGGCTGCAACGCTGTTCAACGGCGCGATCTTGTGCCTGGTGATGTGGAACAACCACTCGCACGCTATTGTGGTTGGCTGGTATGCAAGCCTAGCCCATATCTGTTTGTTGCGGGTGTTGGACTACCGGTATTTTATCCGGCGGGTCCTGGCCGGGCGTGAGACCCGTTCCGCGGCTCTGCGGTTTGATATTTTGGCCTATCTGACAGCCGCGTTATGGGGCACGGCGGGGTATATATTTTTCAGTGTGGTTTCTCCGGTACACCTGGCGTTTTTATCCTTTTTGCTGGCGGGCATGGCCGCAGGGGCGATATCGTCGCTGGCGGTGCGGGTGCGCACTGCACAAGGTTTCTTGGTGCTTGCCCTGGCGCCGTTTAGTTTGCAGCTCTTCATGCAAGCAGAGTCCATTTTTCTATTCATGGGATTATTGGTTATTGTGTTTTTTGTGTACGGGTATAGCAATGCTAAACGCCTGGGAAATACCCTCGAAATGAATATCCGCTTGCACTTGCAGGCGACGGACGATACACAACGCTTGCGGCAGCAAGAAGAGTTATTGCAAGAAACCGGCAAGATAGGTCAGATCGGTGGTTGGTATTATCAACACGCGAACCAGCGGTTTAGTTATACCCCGGAGCTGTTCGCAATTTTTGATTTGGCTCCAGAACAACCCTTGAGCCGTGAGCGCATAGTAGCAAAATATCTACCCCAGGAACGCGCGCGCGTGGAAAAACTCATCGCCGTGGCCATCGTTAGTAACAAAGCCTTCGATCTGGATGTTAAGTTGGAAAAGACCAATGGCGTTACACAATGGTTACGGATTGCCAGCAATTTGCTGGATGCCGGCGCGCAGACCAGCCAAGATAGGATCGGCATCGTACAAGACATTACCGAACGCAAGAAAATCGAAACCACCCTGGCGCTTAAGCAACAGCAGTTGGAATCATCGATTGCCTCAACCAATGCAGGTAACTTTCACTATACCAGTGCGCAACAGGTCTTGGAAATTGACATAAAAACGCGAAAGATCTTGAATATCCAGGAGGAGTCGGCCTCGACGGTGGAAAAATTCCTGAGCCATTTTGATAACGCGGCGCGCAACAAAATTAGTAACTATTTTTCCGGGCTGGATAGCGTTTGCGTGGGGCCGTTTAAATTTGAAGTGGTATTGCCTTGTCTGCTCAAAAAAAAGCCGCGTTATATCGAGTTCAACGGTACCGTGGTGGTGGATGACTTTAAAAAAAGTTATACCACATCCGGTCTAATTTTTGATGTTAGCGAACGGCGAGAATGGGAAGCTGCTGTCAAACTGGCCTCCCAGACCGCCACCGAAATAGCTCGGGTTAAATCCAATTTTATCGCCAACATGTCGCATGAAATTCGCACCCCGCTACACGGCATCATTGGTATGTTACAAAGTTTAGAAAATACTGCATTAACAACCAAACAGCAACGATTCACCGAGATCGCCACTCATTCGGCGCATAATTTGTTAGGGATTATTAATGATATTTTGGATTTTTCCAAGTTAGAGGCCGAGAAACTCAATATTGAGTATAAGCCCTTTGATATTCATGCCTGTGTCGAACACAGCGTTGCATTGTTGTCGAGCCATGCGGCCAAAAAAGGTTTGTTATTGGAGGTCAATATAGCACAAGATATTCCTACGGCATTGCTGGGAGATCCAATCCGCATCGAGCAAATATTAAATAACTATGTAAGCAATGCCATAAAATTTTCTGAAAAAGGATTTGTTCTGATCAAGCTCAGCCAAGTAGGCGCCTACCAGGACAAAATCCGGTTGCGCGCCGAGGTTAGCGACACCGGCATCGGCATCGACGCGCAGGTACAGCAGCGTTTATTTACCCCCTTTGAACAGGCGGATACGAGTATTACCCGCCGCTTCGGCGGTACCGGGCTGGGCCTGTCGATCTGCAAACAGTTGATGGAATTGATGCAAGGCGAGGTTGGTGTCATAAGTGAGGTGGGTAAGGGGACTACCTTTTGGTTTGAACTGTCGTTAACCGTGACCGCGCATGCGCTGGTTGACACAACGGTTATTGAAACCGCGCCGACGCATTACACGGATTATTCTGTGTTATTGGTGGAAGACAATCCGGTGAATCAAATCGTGGCCAGCGAGATGTTGCGCGGTAGCGGTATTGGTATCGAGCTCGCGGAGAATGGACAACTGGCCGTCGAAAAACGCCAATTGGGGGACTACACCCTGATCTTTATGGATATGCAAATGCCCGTCATGGATGGCATAGAGGCCACCTGCAAAATCCGGCAATGGGAAATACAACAGCATGTATCTCCCGTGGTGATCATCGCGATGACGGCCAATGCGTTTGAGGAAGATCGGGATCGTTGTCTGCTGGCGGGGATGAATGATTTTCTTAGCAAGCCCTTTACCCAGCAACAATTGCACTTGATATTAACGCGTTGGTTACCCTCGCCGATTAAATGACAGTTCTAATTATAATTCCTGTCCGGCCAGCGATGAACATCCCTGATGGAAAAAGCGAAGCTAGTTGCGACAACCATAGTGTCCCTTGCGAAACACTTATTTGATTTCAAGCGCGCCGTGAGCGCTGTTGTCCTCAACGGCGGGCGGGTGTAAATCCGCCGGGGTTGGTGTCGCGACTGGGTTAGGCTGGGGCGCGGCGGGACGCCAACGTTTTAACAACAACGCATTTGAGACCACGCTGACACTGCTTAAGGCCATCGCCGCGCCGGCGATAATCGGATTGAGCAGGCCCAGGGCCGCCAGCGGGATACCCACGACGTTATAGATAAAGGCCCAGAACAGATTTTGGCGGATCTTGCGGTAGGTGCGCTGGGAAATACAAATCGCATCGGCCACCAGGGCCGGATCGCCACGCATTAAGGTGATCCCCGCGGTGTGCATGGCGACATCGGTGCCAGTGGCCATGGCGATACCTACATCCGCGGCGGCCAGTGCGGGGGCATCGTTCACGCCATCCCCGACCATCGCAACGGTGTGACCCTCGGTTTTGAGCGAAGTGACGATCTTGGCCTTGTCTGCGGGTAACACTTCCGCGATAACGGTATCAATACCCAAGGGCAGGCCGATGGCGTGGGCGCTACCTTGATTATCGCCGCTGATCATGACGGTTTTGATCCGCTGTTGGCGCAGCCGCTGGATCGCGTGGCGCGCGGTGGGCTTGACATTATCACCAAAGGCCAGCAGCGCGACTGGCTGCGGTGGAGATCCCATGCGGATCAACCAGGAGACGCTATTGCCTTGCAATGCGAGTTGTTCAGCCTGTGCGAAATGCGCCGCTGCCTCGATCTGCAATTCTTGTAATAATCGACTACTACCGAGTTGATACACCTGGCCATCGATGCGCGCACTCACACCACGTCCCGGTAAGGCATGACTGTCGGTGATGCTCGGAATCGTGATGCCCTCCGCCTGCGCGGCGTCTAAGACGGCTTTGGCCAGGGGATGTTCACTGCCACGCTGCAACGCGGCGGCCAGGGTTAAATTCCTAACCCGATCCTGTTGCAACGCGATCAAATGCGTCAAGGCGGGTTTACCCAGGGTCAAGGTACCGGTTTTATCGAACGCCACGGTGGTTATCTTATGCGCGATTTCCAGCGCCTCGGCGTCTTTGATCAAAATGCCATAACGCGCCGCGACCCCGGTGCCGGTGATGATCGCGGTGGGGGTGGCCAGACCCAGGGCGCACGGACAAGCGATGACTAAGACGGCAACGGCGTTTAATATCCCGTTTTGCCAGTCCTGGGTAAACACTCCCCAGCCCAGCAGGGTCAGTAACGCAATCCCGATCACAATCGGCACGAACACCGCGCTGATGCGATCCACCAGGCGCTGAATCGGTGGTTTGGCCGCCTGGGCGTTTTCCACCAGGCGTATGATCCGTGCCAGGGTGGTTTCGGCACCGACCGCCAGGGTTTCAATGAGTAACATACCGTCGCCATTCACCGCGCCACCGGTAACGTGGCTACCCACGGTCTTGGCCACGGGCAAGCTTTCGCCGGTGAGTAGCGATTCGTCCACCTGGCTACTGCCTTCACGCGCCACGCCATCCACCGCGATGCGTTCACCCGGGCGTACTACCACCAGATCGCCGACTTGTAACGCTTCGATAGCAACATCCGTATCCACACCATCGCGTCGTACCCGTGCGTGGTCGGGGCGCAAGGCTTGCAAGGCGCGGATCGCCTCGCTGGTTTGATGTTTGGCGCGGGCCTCTAAGTATTTTCCCAACAAAATTAGCGTCAGTACGGCGGCGGAGGCTTCAAAATATAACTGCTGTGGATCGCCTAAGGCTAATTGGTAGATCGATAAACCGTAGGCGGCGCTGGTGCCAAGGGCCACCAACAGATCCATATTGCCGGTCTTGGCCTTCAACGCCCCCCAGCCGGCGCGGTAAAAGCGCGCGCCCAGCCAAAACTGCACCGGCGTCGCCAAGGCGAATTGTAACCAGCCGGGTAACATCCAATGTTTACCCAGCGGTAAACTCAACATGGGCAACAGCAATGGCAGGGTGAATAACACCGCGTAGACAAGATGATGTTTTTCGTTGGACTTGGTAGTAGCCGTCGTTAGCGGGTGATCGCTGACAAGCGTGGCGCTATAACCCGCCTTGGCAACGGCCTGCGCCAGAACTTGCGGGTCGACACCCCGGCTCAGTCGTACCTGGGCGGTTGCGTTGGCGAGATTAACGCTGGCCTGCAATACCCCTGGAACCGCCAGCAAGGCTTTTTCCACCCGCGACACGCAGGAGGCGCAGCTCATGCCTTCAATCGCAAAACGTAACTCGCTGTCCGCCACACGGTAACCGGCCTGTTCCACCGCTTGTTTTAATAATTGTCCGGACAGCGCCGCTCGGCTGGTCACCGTCGCGGACTCGGTAGCGAGATTCACGCTGACGGTGCTCACTCCTGGCACGGCTTGCAAGGCTTTTTCCACCCGTGACACACAGGAGGCGCAGCTCATGCCTTCAATGGGTAATACACAGACGCTAGCAGGTTCATTCATAGGGGTAGGCTCACGATAAAGATCACAATAGGGTCAGCGGGCAGCCCGGACAAGTAGCCAGAACAAACAGATGGGGTATCCGAATATCGCAAGGCCGGGATCCCCAAGTCGGACTAAATCCATTGCCTTCACCCCTCGATGCCGCGCGCCAAACCATGTCGTGGTGACTGTTCGTCACGGGCGCGCTAGCAAATCAAATTTTTCCAACGTGGTAAAGCCAAGTGGGAGTATTATAGCGGTTAATGGTAGCCACTTCTCTTGATGCCGTGATTATCAACCCCGCCAAGGCCAGCGCCGCGGTGATTTGGCTGCATGGTTTGGGGGCGGATGGACACGATTTTGAACCTATCGTGGATGAATTGCAGTTTGCGGCGAAACCGCATACCCGTTTTATTTTCCCCCATGCACCACCACGGCCGGTGAGTATTAACGGGGGCCATGTGATGCGTGCGTGGTATGACATTTACACCCTCGGTATTGATGTACCCCAGGACGAAGCTGGCATACGCGCCGCGGCGAGCCGGGTGAACGACTATGTCAATGTGCAACATACGCAAGGTATTGACTACGACCGCATCGTATTGGCGGGATTTTCACAAGGCGGGGCCATTGCCTTACACGCCGGGTTGCGTTTTCCGCAGCAACTCGCCGGTATCCTGGCCTTGTCCACGTATTTACCTATGCCGGCCGCACTGACTACCGAATTACACAAGGCTAACCGGTCTACACCGATCTGGATGGCGCATGGCCAGGTCGATACGGTGATACCGCTGCAAGTCGCCGAACATTCTTGTAAGCTTTTGCAGCAACAGGGCTGTCCTATTCAATGGCATAGCTATTCCATGGGACACGGTGTATGTCCGCAAGAAGTGGTCGATATCAGTCGCTGGCTGTCCCTTGTATTGTCAACAAAAGCCTGAGCCAGCTTCGATAGCATGACCTAAATCCTAACAAGCGGGTTTAGATGCCGGCGTACAATACGTATTGTACCCCGTGGCAGACGGAAGGACAGAGGTCATTGCTACAGGGAGGTATTTATGTGTGTCATGGCAACGCCTAAATGACTTCTGTCCTTCGGTCTGCCACAATCTCCGAACCGACCTATCGCTGTGTGGATGGGTAAGGGTATGGTGGACTAATCTCATACAATAAATTTGGCATGTTCATTTAATAGGAGAAGAGTATGTCTGCGATGCGAGTATTATTTCTAGTAATGGCGGCGATTATTTTGTTAGGAATTGGCTTGAGTGGTTTTCGCCAGGTACATTGGTTGTTATATTTTCCCGTCGTGGCGTTAACCTTTGCGGGTATTTCCGGTATCTGCCCAGGATTGATCATTTTAAAAAAGCTAGGCCTTAAGGGCGGCTCCCTCAATAGGGATCAATAGTCCTGCAACGTCTTAGGTAAAGTTCAATTGTCAGCGAGGCTGGAACCGTGGTACTAAGCAGGCGGATCGCGCCATTACTGGGTTTGGGACTGATTATTTTTTCCCAAACGGCAATGGTCTTGGCCAAACCCAATGCGTTATACCATCACCCCTCACCGTATCTTGCCATGCACGGCGAAGACCCGGTTCAATGGCATGAATGGAATGCACAAACCCTCGGTTTAGCCCGCGCACAACGCAAGTTGCTATTTGTCTCCAGCGGTTATTTTGCCTGCCACTGGTGTCATGTGATGCAGCGCGAGAGTTATCGTAATTCCGCCATCGCCGCCTATCTCAACGCGCATTTTATCGCGGTCAAGGTCGACCGCGAGATCAATACTGCCTTGGATACCCACCTCATCGAGTTTGTCGAACATACCCAAGGTTTCGCGGGCTGGCCCTTAAATGTATTTATCACTCCCGAGGGTTATCCGCTGGCGGGTATGGTATATGCGCCAGCGGAACAATTTCGCGCGGTGTTGGAAAAGATCGCCACGCAATGGCAGGCATCCCCTCAAAAACTTAGCCAACTGGCACGCGACGGGGTGGAAGAAATGCGCAAGGCATCGCGGGATGAGGAGACCAGTAGCGCGGTTGCTTCAACCCCAGCGTTAATAAATGCACTGCTGACGCAAAGCTTTCAACTGGCGGATGAACTCCAGGGAGGGTTTGGCGAGGACACTAAATTTCCTTCGGTACCGCAGTTACAGGTTCTGTTAGCGGTATATGCGCAACAGCCGCAACCCCGGCTCAAACAATTTTTGGATCAAACCCTGGGGCAAATGGCGCGTTTGGGTTTGCGCGATCAATTAAACGGTGGTTTTTTCCGTTATGTCGTCGACCCGGGCTGGCATACCCCGCATTTTGAGAAAATGCTGTACGACAATGCGCAGTTGGCCACGTTGTACCTAGACGCCAGTGAACTGCTGGTCGAGCCTGGTTATGCGGCCATCGGCCGTGATACTTTGGATTTTATGTTACGCGAGTTGCATACCGAGGAGGGTGGATTTGCGGCGAGTTTGTCGGCGGTTGACGCCAACGGGATAGAGGGCGGGTATTACCTGTGGCAGCAAGATGAATTAAAAAAATTGTTGACGCCGGACGAGCTGGCCGCGGTCCAGGCTTTCTGGCGGGTGGAAGGCAGTCCTGAATTGGCCGCGGGGCATCATTTGATCCAAACCCAATCGTTGGAACAAACTGCCAAACAATTGGCTATCCCCGCGGCGGCGTTGACCCAACGCATTGAACAGGCGCGCCAGAAAATGCTGCAAGCGCGTAACCAACGCCATCTTCCGGTCGACAAAAAACGTTTAGCCAGTTGGAACGGGTTGGCGTTGAAGGCGTTTGTAAACGGTGATCGGGTTTTAAAACAAGACAAGTACCGTCGTGCCGCACAAGACATTATGCAAGGCTTACGGCGGCAGTGGTGGAATACCAAGACGCGTAGCCTGTACCGTTATGTTGATAATAAAAAACCCCTCGGCGAAGGTACGTTAGAGGATTATGCCTACCTGGCCCAGGGCGTGTATGCGTATTGGCGTACCTATAATAGTGAACAAGATAAAGTAGTATTGGAAGAATTACTCGCCCAAGCCTGGCAGCGGTTTCACAGCGTAAAAGGCTGGCAACTTGAGCAAGATTCATTGTTGCGGTTCGCGGGCGAGCAGATGCAACTCAAAGACAACGCCTTGCCTTCCCCCTCGGCCACGTTAATCGCGGTGTCGTTGCAGTATGCTAAATCTCCGTTTGTTGAACAGGCGCAATTGGCGATGCGTCAATCCAACCTAGAGGTGGAATCACAAGCCTTCTGGCATGCCACCTTGATTGGAAGTTTTCTGATACTCCAAGCTCAAGGCGGCGGCGGGTAGTCCAGTGCAAACCGTGGCGGGGTAACTATTTCAAATTCAAATTGGGCGAAGCCGCGGGTGGTCAACGGCATGCGGGTTAAGCGCACATAGAACAGGCGTTGTTTCATATTCACCGCAAGAATGGAATTAACGTCGTACATCAGCGCCGGAACAATTAGTGCGCGGGTTTGATCCAAGGCGACTTGGCGCGGTATGAATAATCCGCGGAAGTAATCGCTCTCCGAACCCACCCCGAGGATACCTTTTACCCCCACCGGCACCGCGCCGATGGCCAGGTTTAATATGCCGATATGGATCTGACCCTCTTGGGGGGAGGCGTTGGGGTAATACTGTAAGCGACGGATCACACCGATCCGCCAGCGATGCAGGTTGCTATCGGTAAATCGGTAGGTCACCAGTTCGCCCACCCGGGTTTGCATATCGGCGCACACATCGCGGCAATTCAGTGCTATACCGATCGGACTCACATCGCGTTGTGTCCACGGGTTGAGGGCATATAATTTGGTATTGTGGCGGCGGTCGCGTTCCAAGGCATCGCGGTAGACGCCGGCAAAGATCTTGTGGTGTGTTTGATCCTGGTGGGATCGCAGTTTGAGTTCATCCATGGCGGGGGTGAATTCTTTCTCCCCTGAAATAAAATAATGGCAGGCATTTAATCCAGAACACAGTTGCACTTTACCGTGCAGTTGCACGCGTGGATTTTGCCGCACCAAGCGGCCGTTCCACGCGTCGGCCAGGCGCAATAACATGTCGCGGTATTGACGTTCCGCCAAGGTGGTGGCGTCTAACACCGGTGACTGCGCGTTGTTGCGCAGGATACGGTTTAAATGCAGATCTAGCTGTGCCTTGATGCTGCTAATATCAATGCCACGGCCGTCGGTTGCTTGCCAGGGCGTATCGCCACTAATAAAACGCGGTCCCGAGGCTTGGTTAAGATCAATCACGTAAGAGCCTTGGGGAATATGCAAACCTAAGTGGGAAATTTGGCAGGCGGCGGCGGAAGGCGCAATCAGCCGGTACATGTCTTCTACTTCGTATTCCATCAAATGGTAAGGGGCTGCCAGGGTTAACAGCAAAATACGTTTATAGGCAAAATCAACCGTGTGTTGTACCGGCAATGGCGTATCAGGAAGCGGTTCATCTATAGTCGTGGCATGCAGGCCCCGAGCTTCGGCAAATTGATACAGTTGGTTGAGATCAAGCCAGACCGTGGGGGGCGCGGGGGAATAGACCGCATAGGTTTCCAACAGCTGCATACCCAGGTACACAATGCCAAAGTAACAGGCCTCTTGCAGCGTCATCCGCTCGGCTTCTTTGAGTTTATACCAAGGCTTGCGGCTTAAATCCGCCACCACCAATTTGTAACCACTCGCCAACTGCGCTAACAAGGTCTGAATAAATTCCGTGGTATATTGTTCCTTGGGGTCTAACGGCAGACTTGCCTGCCGCAGGGGTTGTTTAAGAGCAGCGAGTAAGTTGTGCGCGAGAGCACGCAAGGTATTCAACAAGGCCAAGCGCTCTTTGGGCGGGTAAACCGCGGTATTGAGAGAACGCAACCGCTGCAAGAACTGGTGGGAGGCCACGGAGGTATTACCGATGGGAAGCGCCTCGGCCCAGGCTTGCAGGGTTTTAGGACGGTAATACGGGCGAGACTTTGCGGTAGTCGCTTTAATCGTAGGAATACTTAGCCGCGGGAGCGGCACCTCTCCCTGGGGTATTCGCAGTGGTATTGCGGTTTCAACCATAACAAACCCATGTGATGTAGTGGTTCATTTATTATTTTGTTTCAATAGGTTAATGAATTCATAACACGCCCTATCTTATACTTGCGGCGGGTTGATAACTATAAGCCAGAGTTAAAGTATAGATATACACGGTCGATACCTTCTCATCAAGAATGTGGTTGAGTTGTCGATAGTTATACCGGTTTTCAATGAAAAGATCGATTCGGTTATTACCCCCCTATGGGCGTATTGCCACTCTACCCCCTTATAAGAGGTGTTCGTATGCGAGTACGCTTACAAATCAGTGCTCAATCATGGCTACTAGCGTTGCTGGTGCTGATCGCCCTGCCCGTGTACGCGGATTTGATCTTTACCTCGCCTCCTCGTGAAGGCGGGGGTGGTAATGACAATGCCGATGACTTTTACATTCCGTTCGCCAAATACCTCTCTAGCGTGATCGGTCAAAAGGTTGTGTACGAAAACCCGTCTAATTGGCTCAATTACCAAGCGAAAATGAAAGAGGACAAATACGATATCATCTTCGACGGACCGCATTTTATCGCCTGGCGGATCGTCCACCTCGATAATGAAGCCATTGTGCGTATGCCCGGCCCGCTGGATTTTACCCTGTATACCCGCAAGTCCGAGGACTCGGTGAATAAACTTGAAGACATGGTCGCGCAGAGTTTTTGCACCATCCCGCCACCCAATCTTGGTACCTTGGCGCTATTGGATAAATTTCGTAATCCGGTACGTCAACCGGTGTTGAAATCCATCGGTGGTGGTGTGCAACAGATCGTAGAAGCGTTTAAAGAAGGCAAATGCAAGGCCGCCCTGGTACGCAGCAATTACTACGCAAAAAAAATCAGTGACGAGGAGAAAAAAAACCTCAAGGTGATCTTTAAAACGGGCAATTTTCCCAACCAAGGATTCTCCGTAAGCAAACGGGTGAGTGTCCAGGAACGTGCGCAATTAAAACAAGCGCTCACCAGTACTACGCCCGATGCCACGGTATTGGAGTTGGTTAAACGCTTTGGTAAACCCGAAGATCGTTTGATCCCTACAGATAATAAGGAGTTTGAAGGCTATAATAATTTGTTGGAAGGCGTCATCTACGGTTGGTAAAAAATAAAAAGTGATCGTTTTATCAGCAGATTTGTTTCTATTTATGCATAGACCATCGGTAATTTTCTCCAGTGTGTGCGCAAGTTCGCATTGTTACCATAAATGTCGTCTATAGTAGTGCCGACTAATATGTTTCTACATGGTTTTACCACTAACAAAGGCGCGGATTCCTGATATTCTTTAGGCAGGCCCGTTGATGTACCCAGCATGACTGCACAGGCGCAACCCGTTTCAAGCAATTTGCCCGCTACTTCATCCAAAGCGGAAGCGCGTCCGCGCGCCACCATCACTCCCATTACCATCAAGAGTAACCGTTTTTGGGTGAGTGTGTTCACCATTACGGTAATTGTGGTGCTGATCGCGGGCTGGCTGTCACGCCACGATAACAATCTCAGCGGTGCCGAAGGCACGGGGTATGTATTGGGGCTGGTGGGCGGAATCGCGATGTTATCCTTACTGCTCTACCCGTTGCGCAAGCAATGGCGGCCGATGAGCCGTTTAGGGGCGGTTCGGCATTGGTTTCGGGTCCACATGATCTTAGGCGTAGTGGGTCCAGTGTTAGTATTATTTCACGCCAATTTTTCCTTCGGATCGCTCAATAGCAATTTGGCGCTGATCTGTATGTTGCTGGTGGCCGGCAGCGGCGTGGTGGGGCGTTATATGTATATCAAGATACATCACGGTTTATACGGCCAGCGTGCCAACCTGCAAGAACTGCGACGCGATCTCAAGCTTAGCAAGGGTAAGCTGAGTGACACCTTGCATCTGTCGGGACGCAATATCGAACGCCTGAAGCGTTTGGAGAAATACGCGCTCAAAAAGCGCAATTTGCTGATGGGTGTATTACATATGCCATTTGTAACAATTTATTGTTGGCGGATGCGCTTTACTATCGTTAACAGTGTGCGTAACGAGTTACGCAAACAAGCCGAGCAACGCGGCTGGGACAGCCAAATGTTGCATGACATCAGTCATCAGGCCTTGATGAGTTTGAGTACTTATCTTAAAATGCTACAGAGCACGGCGCATTTTCATTTTTATGAACGTTTATTCGGTTTGTGGCATGTTATCCACTTGCCGTTATTTTTCATGTTAGTGATTTCCGGTTTTGTGCATGTGTTTGCCGCACATAGTTATTAGTGATGTGGGAATGGACAAGTAGATACTTAAATAAATGGCTGCTGGTGAGTGGTGCCATAGGGATGTGTATGAGTTTAACCCAGGTTGTTCGCGCTGATACCTTAGAAACCTTGATCATGCCCGGGAAGGTCATCCAAGGGCATGCCAAGTTTGAAAGCGATTGTAATCAGTGCCATACGGTGTTTAAAAAAGACGACCAAAGCGTCAAGTGCTTGGATTGCCACAAAGAAATTAACGCCGATGTAAAAAACAAACAAGGCTATCATGGGCGTTTAAAATCGGGTCCTAACGCCGGTTGTAAAACTTGCCATACCGATCACAAAGGCCGCAACGCCGACATCATTAAATTTGATCCCCAAACGTTTAACCATGAAATGACGGACTACCCATTAAAGCACCGCCACACCGCGGTGGCGTGTAACGGCTGTCATGTGCCCAAGAAAAAATACCGTGAGGCGCCCTCGACGTGTGTCAGTTGTCACCGCAAGCAAAGCCCGCACGGCGAAGGCATGGGAAAACTTAGCGATAAATGCGAAAGTTGTCACTCCGAACAAGGCTGGAAGGTGGTTAACTTTGACCACGATAAAACCAAATATGTTTTAACCGGTAAACACAAAACCACCTTGTGTGTCGCCTGCCACGCCAACGAACGTTATGCCAAGACACCGATGGACTGTTTTAGTTGCCATCGCTTGAACGACGTACACGCCGGTACCAATGGTAAAGAATGTAAGAAGTGTCATGGCACTGGTTCGTGGAAAAAAATGACCTTTGACCATGACACCGACACGGATTTTCCCTTAACCGGCAAACATGCGGATATTTCCTGTCGCGATTGTCACAAAGAAGACGCCTTCAAGGTGAAATTAAAAACCACCTGTATTTCCTGCCACAAGAACGATGACGTGCATAAAGGCCAAAATGGCACCAAATGCGAGTCCTGTCACGGCACCCGCGATTGGAAAAAATCCAAGTTTGATCACGACAAAACCAAATTTAAGTTACGCGGCAAACACAAAGACGCCGCCTGTGGCGCCTGTCATAAGGGCGACCCCTACAAAGTAAAAGTCAGTATTGAGTGTTATGCCTGCCACCAATTCGATGACGCGCACCATGGTCAGCAAGGCAAACAATGTCAGAATTGTCATAATGAGTTTGGCTGGCGGCAAAAAGTCCGTTTTGACCACGATGTTACCCATTTTCCCTTGATTGGATTACACGCGGTGACCCCTTGCGAGGAATGCCATTTATCCACTTCGTATAAGGACACCGAGACTACGTGTAACGGTTGCCATGCCAAAGATGACGAACATAAGGGTAAACTTGGTATAGATTGCCAACTATGTCACAATCCTAATGGTTGGAAAATCTGGCGGTTCGACCATAATAAGCAGGCGGAATTTAAAATCGATGGGGCACATGAAAAAGTGCATTGTTACGGGTGTCACCGCGAAGCGGTGAAAGCAATTCCCCATAGTTCACGCGACTGTATCGCCTGCCATCGGCTGGATGATATCCACAATGGGCAGTTCGGTCCGCGCTGTGAACAGTGCCACACCACAAAATCATTCAAGGATATACAACAATTTAAACGGTGAGCAGGTGAATAATATGAAAACAGCTAAATCTTCGGTGAGTATAATGTCCGGTCCGCGCCAGGTGTCGGCTGCATGGCTATTGATCGGCTTGATGCTGTTAGTCGCAATGCTACTCGCTCCCTTACACGCCCATGCGGCGGCCAAGACCAAAAAATTCGACCACGATACTACCGGCTTTATCTTAACCGGAGCCCACGTCGATTTAGTCTGCGATTCCTGCCATATCCGCGGTATCTTCAAAGGCATTCCGAAAACCTGCGACGGTTGCCATGCGCAAGTTTCGCAAATAACCGCCACCAAAAAATCCAGTAACCATATCCGCAGTTCCGACCGGTGTGACGATTGCCACGTAGACACCGCGTTCAAACCCGCGCGGGTTGATCATTCATCCGTGATTGGTACGTGTATTAGTTGCCATGATGGACGCGTTGCGACTGGCAAGCCGGTTAACCACCCACCGGCGGGGAATAACTGCGAATCCTGTCACCGCACCACTACCTGGGCAACCAGCGGGTTTAACCACGAAGGCATTACCAACAATTGCGGCTCGTGCCACAACGGCGTAAACGCCAAGAGTAAAATGCCCACGGATATTGTGCACAGCAACGTCATGAACGTAACCAGTTGTGAGAACTGTCATACGAGTTTCACCACCTGGCCGCCCGCGATATTTGATCACAGCTATATATCGGTTACAACCTGTGTTACCTGCCATAAGCCAGGTACAGTGGTGAAGACTACCCGGCCCGCCATGACCAGTTCCGGCGCTGCCCACGTCGCCCAAGATAATTGCGAGAGCTGCCACAACACCGCCAGTTGGAAACTCACCGGGGCATTTAATCACAGCGGCATTACCGGCAATTGCGTATCCTGCCACAGCGCTTTAAAACCAGCCGATGTGGTGCATGCTAATGTCAGCAATGTCACGGTATGTGAAAACTGCCATACCAGCTTTAGTGTTTGGCCCCCCACGAGTTTTAACCATGCGTTCATAGCGTCAAATCAATGCGTGAAATGTCATACCCCGGGAGCCATGCCCAAGCATACCTCTCGCCCGGTGACCACGAGTTCTGGCGCGACACACCCGGTTGATGACAATTGCCAAAACTGCCATGTCAATACCAGCAGCTGGACAATCGGTAGCTTTGATCACAACGGCATCACCAATAACTGTGTATCCTGCCACATGAGCAAGAAACCGACCGACACAGAGCACAGCAATTTTACCAGTCCTACCGTGTGCGAAAATTGCCATAAGAGCTTCACCACCTGGCCGCTCACCACACTTGATCACTCGTTGAACGCGACCTCCCATTGCGTAACCTGTCATTCACCCGGGCATAAAACTGTTACCGTCAGACCTGCATTAAAGGCCAACGGGTTGCCGCATGATGTGAATGACAATTGCGAGTTATGCCATAACCCCGGCACTAGCTGGACAACCGGTGCTGGCGGTAAACCTGCGGATCATAATACCAGGACCAGCGGATGCAGCAGTTGTCACCTCACGCTGAAAACAACTGCGCATATACCTAGCCCCGACACGTGTGAGTCATGCCACCGGCCGGATCAAGCCGCGTGGAAGCCCTCTACATGGACGCACACCAGTGCCGTAACAAGTTCTTATACCTGCTACAAATGCCATGACGGTACGCACTCGCCGCCTGCCGATGGCATGAGTGGTAAACACATAAAACTGATCGGTACCTCCGGCTGTAATCTTTGCCACACCACGGCGGCGTGGTCACCCACCACCAAGGTTGACCACACGCAAGTGAGCGGCACCTGTGTGAGCTGTCATAAGCCCAACAACCCGCCGGTCAAGACCAGCAAGGCGTCGGATAGCAGCGGTCATATCGCGAGTTCCGATAATTGTGATGCCTGCCATACGTCTACATCGACATGGACGGTACACAGGGTTAGCCACAGCGAGGTTTCCACAACCTGTACCGGCTGTCATTCGCAATCACCCACGGGATCGACAAACCCCCATGGGCCGACCCCCGGCGTGATCCATTTCAACACCGCGGGCGCGAATTGCGGTAACAGCGGCTGCCATAACACCAGTTCCTGGACGGTAGCCACCTATACCCATTCTGCCGGTGACACCAACTGTAACGCCTGTCACGCCAGCAATTTCACGGGAATAATGACCACCAGTGCTGACCCGGGTCACCTCACCGGTATAACATTGATGCAGTGTGATTCGTGTCACCATAGTAAAAACCCGGGTGGATTTGCCCAGAAAGTGACCTACACACACAATGTAGCTCTGGCGAAAGATCACGATACCTCAGTCGCCTGCCGGACTTGCCATAAATCTTCAGTACCGCAAGTCACCTACGGCTTATATCCGGAATGCCCTGACCACACGATGTGTGCGGCGTGTCATAAGAGCACTCCGAAGAAGTACAACCCCAACGATCCTAACTCGCATGGCGGTGTTCCAGCATGTAGCCAAGACTGCGGCCAGTGCCATGGCATAAAATCGAGAGGGTTTTAACATCCCGTGAATCGCGGGTGTGGTATGGAATGACGGCGTGCTGTATAAGCTTCAGAGGTTGGGTTTGCGTGGCCGTGTTCCAGCTGCTTTGAGAGCAAGTGTTGTCCTGCTATTGATGTTCTTCTTGTCCGTGCCTGTTGTGCACGGCAAGAAGGACCATCAGAATCTTGAAGATATACGTTCCCCACACGTGGGAAATATCGCGATCGATGATGTTGATGTGCAATGGTGGGATGACGCTGAGACGCTGTTATTAGTTGACGTAAGTTTTAATTTTCCCGTCAGTGTAACCACCGTCATCGCGGATAAAGCCACGAAGACGCATATCATCCAACTGGCAACCATCGGTACGGTTGCCAAAAGTTACCGTAGAATGTACGCGGGTATCGAGCATCATGCGGTGCCCAAGCGATTCCGCAACATTATTGAAGAGATTCGGTATGAAGGCAGTAAATCCGGCAAGGCTAATTTAGTAATATATTTACGTCAACCCGCGCAATTATCTATCTACCAAGACAATAACTTTCGTACCTTGCACCTTGAATTGTCGGGGTTAGTCCGGCATGAGGCTGCCACGCCCACAAAACCGTGAGCGTTTTTGTAAATCAAACATGAACTTCGACGGAAAATACCACATCCAATGCGTTTTTTGACACAACTAGTCTTTGTTATATATCTAAGCGCCCTAGGGTTTTTGGCCTGGGGCGCAGAACAGATCGTTCAAAATACCGAGCAATTTATTCATGATACCCAGAGCGTTATTAATTTAAAATTTTCCAAGCGTCTGGAATATGTGCGGTTGTACCCGGGTAACCTGTGTAAGCAATGCACCATCATGCTAAAGCTGAATTCGACTAATCCCGCGGACCTAAGCGAAATTACCCGTGATGAAACCATTAAAATCCCCGCGATCACCGGTTCATTATTACAAGACACAAAATTTCAAGGCGATCAACAGGGTAATGTTACTATTACCATGGACTTCTCAGCGATAGTGAGTATTGCGATTGAACAAGATACGAATCGATTTAATTTAAAAATCACAACTTCGCCTTATGAAAGACCACAAGATGCCGTGGCCGAGAAAAACGCAACTGAATCCGGCACACCAAAACAAGATATCCCTGATCGGATTTATGTCATCAATCTGGAGTCCTCCATCCAGCCATTAACGCTGAAAAAACTTGATGCTTATCCAGAATTAAAAGACTATAAAAATTATCTCACGCGGATCGAATTCAAAAATCAGAAATGGTACCGGCATCGTTTGGGGTTTGCGGCCTCCGAGGTGGAGGCGGCGGATTTACTCGTTAAGGTGCAAGCTATATTTCCATCGGCCTGGATTGATACTGCGTCCCCGTCGGAAGTCGCTATTGCAAGAAAATATTACGCCTTGTATCCCGATAAATTATTACAAGCGAAAAAAACCACCACGGCCGTGGCAAAAACCGAGCAACAACAAGCCACAACACCGGCCACCCAACCACCAACCGCGACTGCCGCACCAGAAATTAAATGGAAAGCGGGTGGCGAAGTTGCTACCAGCGCCGCGGTTCCTACTCCACAAACAGGAACAGCCACGGCGGGCGCGAACGCGGCGCCTGATACCACGACGGCGACCGCAAAGAAAAAGTCCGGCGCCGAAGTGACCACTCTTCCTCCCGAGGTTACGGGAGGGAGTGACGAAAAGGCGCGTTCTCTAATGGAGCGCGCCCGTCAGGCCATGATTGACGGTAACTATCCCATCGCCATAGGCATTTACACCAAAATGCTTGATACTGGGAATTTGCAAGAACGCAAAGATGCGCGCGAATATCTAGGATTGGCACGTGAGCGCAATGGTCAAATTGCTCAGGCACAAGCCAACTACGAAGAATATATTCGAGACTATCCCAATGGCCCCGATGGCGACCGTCTACGCCAGCGCTTGGTGGGTTTGTCGACCGCTAAATCCTCGCCACAGAAGGAACTTGTGAAGACTGAAACCAAGAAAGTGGAAGCGGTCTGGGATATTTCAAATTCATTTTCCCAGTATTATCGTAATCAAAATACCAGGTTGGATATCCCGCCAGCAACCCCAAATGCGCAAGGCACTACCCAAGCGTTTACCGCGGATAAATCCTTGTCTACGGATTTTTCCTCGAACGGACGTTATCGCGGGGAGCGCTATGATATGCGTTATCAAATAAATGCTAATGATTATTATAGTTTTTTAAATACTTCGACGAGTAAATACGATTTTCGTTTAAATAGCGCCTATCTCGATACGTCGGATAGATTAACCAATATGACTTACCGTGTTGGCCGACAGACACAAAGCTCCTACGGAATCTTGGGCCGGTTTGACGGCTTATTTTATAGTTATCGGTTTGATCCAAAATACAAAGTAAATTTCATCTACGGTAATCCAGTGGATTTTCAAGTAACCAAGAAAATCAATCACGCCAAGAAGGTGACAGGGCTTAGCCTGGATATGGGGACGTTCGCGGAACATTGGGATATGAATGTTTATGCAGTCCAACAAACCGCCGATAATATTCTTGATCGCAAGGCAGTGGGAACCGAGATGAAATATTTAAGTCAGGATTTTACCGCCTTCTCGATCCTTGATTACGATGTGAACTTTAAGCAATTAAATACCGCCTTATTTTTCAGTAGTTGGCGCTTTAAAGACAACACATCGGTTAACCTAAACCTGGACTATCGAAAATCGCCCATGGTCATGATGACCAGTGGATTAAGCGGTGTAACAGGCGCAACCACCTTAAGCCAATTGTTGCAATTGTACCCCGAGTCAACCGTGCGCCAACTCGTCGCAGACCGCACCTCGCAACAACGCAATCTTTCTGCTTCGATCAACATGCCCTTAAGTACCAACTATCAACTGGGCGCGGATTTTTCATATAGTTATACCGGGAAAACTGCCGACTCGACTTATGTGAATCCGGTGATTTCCGGCACACCAAGCACAGGTAACCAATACTCCTATGGCGCGCAGCTTATTGGCAACAATGTTATATTTAACAACGATATCGCGAACTATGGGCTGCGTTATACCGATGCACCGCACAATGCGTCATGGACGATGAATTTTAGCGATCGCATATCGGTAAATTCCGATTGGCGCCTGAATCCAAAATTCACTCTAAACCATCAGAACGCTACCGACGGCAGCAGTAGGATAATTTACAAACCATCGTTTAAGGTTGAATACAAAGCAGACAAGAACATGCGTCTTGATGGTGAAATTGGGATAGAGCGTGGTATTACCAAAGGAGGAACAAATGATGGCGCCGTAGAGAATAATCATTATATTTATTTTGGGTATGTATACGATTTTTAGTGTGATCTAACGGTAAGTAGGGACACCTATGCACCGTCCAAATCTTAATCAATATTCTAACCTGTGTTGCCGATCACACAATCTTTTACAGGTGTTATTTACACTAGTCCTGTATAAATTCAGATCACACCCAGGATGGCTGTATGGAAACATATTCAGGGACGGAAGCACCGCTTAACAGGGTAACAATTCCCCGTAAACCGGTTCAGCCGTTAGTACGCATGGTGATACTTTCACTTGCAGTTATTTTTGTTGTGTTGATAGCCAACGCGAGCACGCCAGATAGCCACCCACACAACAAAATCGTCTTCACACATTAGCCGCCCATACTGGGTAGACGATCGATAAATAAATCGGCGATCGTGGCAGAGAAGGTTTTTGTTAACAGAAAACTGTCTTCACAGCTGAAGCTGATAGTCAATGGTTAGAACTCTAACCTATCTATACGGTATCACTCGATACTAACGGTAGTTTTATCGGTTTGGTTAATTACACGCCAGAATTGCCTATGCGCATATCATTATCTAAAACGCTGAAAATAATTAAAACCCATTTCAAATTAACGCTCACTACAACCTAACACACTAGTCTTCTCCAGGAATTGACTCACTTCATGGACCAGTCAATGAGGCGTTTAGTAAACTTCTGCAAGTTGAACCAACTAGTAACTTTGGGTTCTCCTTCACTGTAGAAACAGACAATACAATTTCTATAGGTTTCAACTCACGGACGCTCAATCCGTATAATCCGATGGGTAACGGCACGCGAACGGTGCCGCTCGATTGTCAACAGCAAATTATCGATGCCTTGAGAAGAGCAACTGGTATGACAGTAAGAAGGCCGTGAGAATTCGATGAAAGACGATAGCTGGATTAACAGAATATGCTTGCCGGAGAAGTTGGTGTCAGTCATAGCTGACGGCACATGGTATGGCCAGCCGCTGGGAAGCACTGGGAAGATGTGTTTCCCTCTTAAATCCTGAGGGACGGTGGGTTGTTGTGGCACCGGATTTCGATGACTTTTGGAGCCGGATGATAGGTTGAGCGTGATATTTTAGGTGATGATAAATATGGACGAAAAATGTAACCGAGTTCCGAATACAGATTTTGATCTTGTTACTGATACGCATGTAATACGGGTGAAAGTTGGCAGAGGGGAGGGCATCCTAATTAATTCATTCATGGAAGAGCGAATACCAGGAAAGCGTAAAGTGCCGGTGTAAATTTAAATCGCTCAATGCGTATCCCAAGGCTTATCAACCCTCAATACAAATTAAAAAACCCGCGTTTTTTATTCGCTTCTTCCAGTTGTTGGGCAATGGTCGTATACCCCGCCGCCAGCGCTAAGGCTTGCGCGGTTTGTTTGTCTTTATTGCGCAGGCTAACATCGGCGCCGTGTTCCAGTAGCAGGTTGACGATCGGTGTGTAGCCATGACGCGCGGCCAGCATCAGGGCGCTGTTGCCGTACTGGTTCTTGGTGTCGACATCGGCTTTGTGCTGTAACAGTAGTTTTACAGTATCCGTATAACCTCCTTCGGCGGCGAGTAACAACGCGGTATTGCCGGTGAGGGTTTTGGTATCTACTTTCACTTTGCGGGTCAGCAGGGTATTCACCAGATCGCTGAGGCCGACGCTGGCGCTGAGGTGTAATAAATTATTGCCTTGTTTATCGGTATCGTTCAAATTGATGCTGGCGTCGAATAAACGTAGTGCGGTGCCGGTGCGCTTAAACACCACCGCCAACATCACCGCGGTTTGGCCCTGTGCGTCCTTGGTTTGGGGCGATGCCTTGTGGCGCAACAATTCCACCACTGCGCCTTCCTTGCCTTCACGCGCGGCGATCATTAATGCATCAAGACCTTCTTTGTCGCGCGCGCCGAGGTTTGCGCCTTTAGAAATCAAGTCATTGATTAGTTTTGGATTGCCACCTTGTGCCGCCCACATTAACGTGGTGCGTTGGTCTTTAGAAATAACGTTGGTATCCGCCCCCTTGGCCAATAATTTTTCTACACAGGGGATACAACCGCTGCGCACCGCCCACATCAGCGCGGTGACATTGTCCGCGTTCTTGAAGTTGACATTGGCCCCGGATTGCAGCAGCTGTTCAACCACTTTGTCGTGCAACAGCTGCGCGGCCTTGCTCAAGGGCGTAAAACCTTCGGAGTCGGTGGTGTTAACGTCAACCCCTTGTTGCAGCAATACCTTGATCACCTCGGGTTGATCGCGTACCACCGCTTCCATCAATAACGAAAAACGTTTCTCCGGCGTGGTGCCTTGGGCGTCGACAGCCTTGGTAATGTCTTCTTTGGTCAGTTGATTTTTCGCGCTCTTGTCGGTCGAAGGCGGCGGCAGTTTGGCACCGGCGGCTTTTAATAACGCCAGCACCTGGGTTTGTTTACCCGCCAGGGCGTGCATATAGGCGGTACGGTCTTTTTTATCCGTAAGATTGACCTGCGCGTGGTGTTGCAACAGCGTCGTCACGATGGCTTGATTACCATTGGCGGCGGCTTCCATCAAGGCCGTGCGGCCGAGGCTATCGGGGGCGTCGATCTGCACCGGCTTAGTCAGGAGTAAGTTAACCAGCGTCAAGCTGTTCTGACGGGCGGCGAGAATTAAGGCGGTGTCGTTTTGTTTGTCTTGCAGCGTGGTATCCGCGCCCTTGCTGATCAACAACTGCGCGGTTTTCTCTTCTTTGGCGTCCACGGCTTCCAGCAACGGCGTGCGACCGTTTTCATCGGCGTAATTGATATTGGCGCCGTCTTTGAGCAGCATGGTGACGCGATCCAGGTCGCCGCGGCGCGCTGCGGTCAGTAATACAGGGTTGGCTTGTTTGTGTGAAATATTTTCAATCGCGATGTCTTGGTTTTTACCCACCGACGCCAAGGCGAGCTTGGCCTGGCTGTGTCCCTGGTTCGCGGCCATGCCTAGCCATTTTTTGGCAAGGTCGGGGTTCTCGGGTACCCCCTGGCCTTTCATAAAAGCCATGCCCAGGCTGTATTCGGCCTTATCGTAGCCTTTATCGCAGGCCTGGCGGATCAGGGCCAGGGCTTTTTTTTCATCCTGAGGCACGCCCTGTCCATTGCGATACAGGGTGGCCAGTTCATACATGGCCTTGGGGTCGCCTTTATCCGCTAAACTTGTAAGGATTTTCGCCGCGCGGGTGAAGTTTTTTTCCCGCACCGCCAACTGGGCGTCGTACATCGCGTCGGCGTGCGCCCACAGCGGAACCAGCAAGGCCAAAACAACTACTACGGGAAGGACGGGTTTCATGCAGTGCCGTATTTTGTATCGACTTGAATACCGATTTGCTTCAGGAAAGGGGTCGGCAGTATACCGCCGGCGCAGACGATGACACCATCATTTTTCAGCTCCAAGGGTTTGCCCAGATGCTCCAAGCTGACTTTGTCGGGTGAAATATGTTTAACCGTCGAGGATAACAACACCTTAATCCGCCCGGATTTTTCCGCGCTGGCCAGTTTAACGCGATTTTTTTCTTTAACCCGGGAAAAGGCCTCGCTGCGGTAGGACAGGGCAACGGTGGTATTTTTTTCCTCGGCGATCGAGATCGCCGCTTCCAGGGCGCTATCGCCCCCGCCTACCACCAACACATGTTTGTCGCGAAACTGCTCGGGATCCAGCAGGCTATACACCACCTTGGGGAGTTCCTCGCCGGGGACGCCGAGTTTACGCGGTGTGCCGCGTCGGCCGATGGTCAACAACACCGCACGTGTACGGTATTTTGACTTGGTGGTGGTGACAATAAAATGATCGCCATCGGGGGTGATATTATCCATTTTTTCCCGGTAATTGATCTTCACCTTGGTTTTTTCTTCGATCGAGTGCCACATCTGTAGCAGGGCCTCTTTCGAGGTTTCGCGCAACTGCACCTTGCCCACCAGCGCCAATTTCACCGGCGCGGTCATGACGATTTTACCGCGCGGGTATTGGAATACCGCGCCGCCCAAGGATTCCTGTTCAACGGTGACATAGTTCAGTTTCTTTTCCATGGCGCTGAGACTGGCGGAAAATCCCGCCGGGCCCGCGCCGATGATCATCACGTCCAAATCCTTGTTTTTACCAATACCGCTGAGTTTAGAAATGGCGTCGATGGCTTGTTTACCCTGTTCGGCCGCGTTGCGGATCAGCCCCATCCCGCCCAGTTCCCCGGCAATGAAAATACCCGGAATATTGGTTTCAAACGTCTCGCTTACCAGGGGAATATCCACTCCCCGGGTGGCGGTGCCAAATACCAGGCTAATGGCGTTAAACGGGCAGGCCACCCGGCAAGCGCCATGGCCAATACAATAAGTAGGATTGATCAATTCCGCCCGGCCGTGGATCAGCCCCAGCACATCCCCCTCCGGGCAGGCGCTCACGCAGGCGCCGCAGCCCACGCACATGTGCGAATTAATCAGCGGGTGTAACGACGCCGGATCAGCCATCCCAGCCTTGACGTTTTTATGCAGAATTTTTTTGTTGTGTTTATGGGTACGCTGGCGAAAATAATAGACCAGCCCAATCATCATAAAGGGCAGTGCGTATACCAACCAGCTGAAGTAGTCACCCGTCATATATTCCCCATGGTAGTCGGTTTTGGACGAGTTTACTGTAATTTCTTAAGCTGAATTAAGATGGATATCATGGTTTCTGCACTGAAATAGCGCACTCTAAAAAATCCACCGCGCGGGGCGGTGGGTGAATATCACCAGGGAGAGAGTTGTAATCCAGTCCTTCAGTGGGTTATTTCATGTACCAGACGATAAGGCTTAGCAGTCCCAACATGCAGGACATGAAGGTGAGCTGCAGTTTGAACTTACTAGTATGCAAATGGCGGGTACGCGTACGGTTGTACAGGTAATTATCGTGCTGACGTGTATGGCGTGACATGGCGGCTAATCTCCATTCATGGTTGCGCGTTCCATCGATTTCATAGTCATCGTCTAGTGCTTGACTGATTAACCATTAAATGAAACATGAGACGATGATCTTAGCTCCGGCGTATAAAGTTTACTTAGTACCGGTTTGCAAAATTCGCAATCCTGTGACTGCGCCGGTATAAGGTTGTGTTTAATTTCCTGGTATAAGTTGTGGGTTTGTATCGAGGGTTCCAGCTGCAATTGTTCCTGCAGCACTCGGCAGCAGCGTTGGTACATATTAATTGCCTCGGCACGCCGGCCTTGCTGGGCCAGACAGGCAATATAACCCCGGTAAAACGCTTCATTGATCGGGAAGTACTCTAGCGCCCGTTCGAGCCAAAGCGAGGCTAAATCGCAGTGCTTGGCCCCACCTAGCGCGGCAATCGCGCCGTGCAATACCATTTGCCAACGGTGCTGGAGCCGATCACGCGGGGACATCGACCAAGGCCGGTCAGCCTCATTACACAAGAACGGCCCACGGTATAAATAGGCGGCCTGTTCCAGCACATCGCATAATGCCTGGGCTGCGGGTAAGGGTTGTACCACCATCGATTCCAGTTGGGATAAAATCTGTTCTAATTCCCACAGATCCGTCCAGCAAATGGCTTTATCCAAGGTGACTAAGCTGTGTTTTACCCGAACCGTCTCGGCACCGATTAGTTTCCTTAACCTGTGTAAGGTGGTGTTGAAATTAATATGCAGGGCATCTCCGTCTGCCTCGGGCCAAAGTTTTTCACCTAAGGTATCCATACTCACGTGATACCCACCCATGGCCACTAGAAGCTTGAGCAGCTCTAGCGGGCGTTTTTGCACCTTGCGGGCGAAACGCAGCGGCACACCTTCAACCAGCACTTCAAAATGCCCTAGGGTGTAAATGGATACTCCGAACGTCCGTGTGGAAACGGACTCTGCAGTTACGATGGTAGATTGTTCCTGTAGCATCACACTAGTCCTCATAAAATTATTTAAGTTGGGCTGAACAGGGAGTAGTGCCCTCCGTGGCACCCCCACTTCCATGTGGATCCAGTGTAGGGGCACCTGGGTAAGTGGGTATAGGGAAAAAACCCTGAATTGGATGTGAAAAAATACCGAAAGATTAGCTCGGCAACTGCTTAGGGAAGGGGGAAATAAAAAACCGGCTTGACAACCCGGTTTAGCATATTTTACTTGTAGGGGGTAAACTTAAAATATAATATTCAGCTTAATTGCCAAATGATGCTTTCCTTCTCATAGTATTCGAGCAATATTAAAATTTAAAGAGTGTAGTGCAGCGCATAACCACCGTCCTTCTTGGGGTTGTCACTGGGCAAACGCTGGCCTTAGTCGCTTTAGCAGCACATATCTGCGCAGTGTCAAGAATTCCGCAATATCACACAAATCATTCTTTAGCTAAAAGAGTAAGAATAGTCGGAAGCAAGGGGTGTAGCGCTCGCTATGATAGCCCCCTCGCATATAGTTCTCAATTGTAGAGGTAAGACAATAAAAAAACCGGCTGGGGCCGGTTTTTTTACATGTATACTTAAAATTATGCTGCTACAAAACGGAAAAATATCAGCATGAAATCTCCACTGGGCTTATATCACGAAATGCAGATAGAAAAACCGATTCGAAAGTCAGTTGGAAATCAGATGTCGATGTTAAACGCTATGGACATTTACCAGGTACTGATCCTGGTGGGCACGTACCCGTGGCGGTTGATGGTACGGGCGAACATTTATTAACACCTCCATCGGTGGTATAAGTTTTACAGTCTACACAGCCCATTAACAATGCGCTAGTGATAAAGGTTAATATCAAGATATGTATTTTATTCATGATTTCCTCCAAGTTGTTATTGATGAAAATTAATTGATTAGTACGAAGCATATTTAAAGCAAAAGTGAAACTTGACAATACCAAAATTGGCCCGGTTGGAATAGCGGGTTGCGTGGCTCACCAGTAAATTCAAGATTGTAGTATTTAAAATACCGATTGAAAATATTTTTGCCACCGACTGTTATTATGCCGGTACGTCGGGGTAAGCGGTAGGAAAAAGAAAAATCGGCAAGCCAAAAATTATCGTTTTGAATGTTATTCAATATGTTTAGTGTTTGGTTGACATAACTGACAACAAATTTCGATGAAATATTATTTGAATAATGCGCTGTCAGTCCAAAAGGTACACGATAAGTAACTAACGCATCGGGAACAGGAGTTTGACCAGTAAATTTTTCATAGAAGTAGTCAGAGGTAAATACATAGTTGTTGTTTATTGTCCAGTATAGATATGCATGCTGATTTAATTCATCTCGATCGTTATATGCGACCGTATTTGTTGTTGTGATGAGAGTAGGAACTCTAAGTGAACGTAGTGAAGACTCAATACCCGCATGCGCTTGTGGAGTGAAACTATGCTCGAAGGCAATACCGCTGAGTGTTGCTTCGGTAGCATCTACATCATCAAAAAACTGGTTAAAGCCCGCGACCTGAGTGGGTTCAAGTGTTTGGTTGGTGAAAAGCGGGCGTTTCAGTGTCTTTAATGTAGCCATACGCAAAAGAGTATCTTCCGAAAACCAATACATTAAGCCAAATTTTGGACTAAGTTGTGATTTATGCTGAGCAATCTGTTTAAAATTATCATAAGCGAGCCCGGTATTTATTAAAAACTGTTGCGAGACTTGATAAGTTATGTATGTATAAGCGTTACTGTGTTCAGTATCTAAGTTGAGAGTAGCCTGATCATAATATACAACAACAGGTGGTGAAGGGGGTAACGCAGTAGCTTGAGTCGTGGTTGTATCAGTACGTTTAGTGTCGATATAACCTGCGCCAGATATCAATTTGAACTTATTTGGGTGGTATAAATACTGTAATTCACTTGTTTTTGATTTACTATCAATGTTGCTAAATACCTCACCCAGTGCATCAAGGCCGACACCTAGGGCATCTCGTACAATTGCATAATGATATTTATTTTCATTGTCACTGCTTTTAATGTAAGAAAAAATAATGTCATGCGTGGGTGCGGGCGTATAATGCATTCCAATGCGATCATTATCTGCATCAATATTATTTCGTAGGGTACTGTCGTAAATGTTGGGATCGAACTGCAAAAGTAAATCACCGGATTGTGTGTTTCTGGTGTGATGTTCTGCTTGAATGCTTAATGATGTGTCAATATCATTTTGAACAAAGAAATCCTGAATATTATGATGTATATCATTGTTTACCCGAAAACCGTCCGTTGCATAGTGGTACTCACCAAAACTATACGAAGTAGAATTCTGGACGCCGGATATAATCAGATCATTACCTTTAGTGTTATTACCACCATAAATACCATTAATTTGTAATCCTACCCTGTTACTAGTAAACAGGGAATTAAATTCATTTGATGAAGAATAAACCGAACCAACATTTTCAACGGTGCTTAAACCTTTTTCTGTTAATTGTGGCTGAATTGAATTAGCATTAACTGGTTGTAGCAATTGTGTCTGCAATAATTCACTGATCCTAGCAATCTCATGTCGCTGTACGTTTGCATAGCTATCTGCCAAGAAACGATGGGCTGAATAATTACTCGGGTCCATGGCTACCGATTTATAACTTTCTAATAGGGCCAGTTGATTATAGCCTAACTCTGAATAGACACGTGCCAAGCTCGCACTGCGCGCCGCCTCGTCCTGATCCAACTGCAACCGCGACCGGTACACTGCGCGGTTGTCATTGAGTTTGATCGATTGCTGCAAATCCTCCAACGCCTCCACCGGCCGGTTCTCGGTTTGTTTGCGGATCGCGTCGTAGAACCACGCGGTCGGGTCGTTGGGGTCCAGTTCCTTGGCCATGGCGAATTGATCGGCGTCCAACGGTGCGCGTTTTTCCTCGAAATAGGCTTTGCCCAGGTAACTGCGGATCAAGGCGTTGTTGGGGTCGAGCATCGTGGCGATCTCGATCTCGCGGCGGCCTTCGGCGAGATTGTTTTCGCGGATCTTGGCCAGGCCCAAACCAAGGTGGGGTAAGGGATCGGCTTGATCTAACACAATAGCCTGGTCGAAGGCGTGTTTGGCGGCGTTGATATGAATCTGGGTGAGGTAGGCGAAGCCCAGGATGGTTTGCGCGCGCGCTTGTTTGTTGTCGAGTTGGGTGGCGTGTTGTGCCGAAGTCAGGGCGTGGCTGAGATAGCCCACCGACAATTGCAGTTCGGCCAACCGCGCGAAGGCCAGGGCATTGTGGGGTTCAACCGTGGTGGCCTGTTGGGCGCTGGCCAGGGCGGCTTCCAAATCAAAGCGCGCTTGCTGGGCATAGGACAGGGCTATGTGGGTGGCAGCGCTGTTGGGGGTTAAAGCTACAGCTTCGTTGGCCAGGGCCAGAGCCGCATTGTTGTCATTGTTGACCACCGCGATGATCGCCTCAAGCGCCTTGGCCTTGCCCTTATCCGCGTTGGCGGGCAGTTGCGCCAACGCAGTGCGCGCTTCGTTCACCCGGCCGCGATACAACAGATCGGCAATCGGGGCCAGCGGATCATCGGCGGACAACAGCGGCGGATAATACAGTGCCCATTGCACCGCATCGCGCGGTTTGGCCACTAGAATTTTCAGCGGTGCCTCGCCGTTTTTCGCTAAGGCGGTTTCATTGTGGGTCACGCGGACTTCGCCCGCACTGTTTTGGGCCAATACCTTGCCTTCAAATACGATGACGCGGGCATCGGATGGCGTGACTGCGACAACAAATTCTGTGCCTTCGATCGCGGCGTTGACGAACGGTGTATTGATGTTAAGGCTATGCGGTACACGGCTGATAAAATGCACCCAGCCGGTCAGTACCTCCAGCAAGGAGGGACTATCGGCTTTAACCGCGGTGAGCGTCAGGGCGGAATTTTGATCCAAGCGCAGCAGGGTTTGATTGGCCAGCACCACCGCGGCGCGGCCGTGTTCACCCACGCGCAGGCTGTCACCGCTGCAATAAAGATCATTGAGGTTCACCGCCAGCCACTGTTCGGTCGCGGCGCGTCTGGCTTGGACCGGGCCTTGGATCGAAACAACCTTGGCCGACCAGGGCTCACAACCGGCGCTCACCTGCGCATGCAGCGAGATGGCCCACCCCAGCAACGCGAGCGTTGCCCATGTGGTTTTGTTGCCCATTCCGTCGAACCCCTCCATTATTCTAAAGATTTTTTAAAGTCGCTGATCGATGTAATGATAGCGCTAATGTGCCTCGGAAGTGAATAGTTTGTAGCGTGGTGGTGATTATAGCCAAGTCCTGTGCGAAAAATACTGGTAATTTTACCCAGCGAGGCAGGGAATAAATCACCGTGTAGTTATTTCTGCGACAGGCGGATCGCGCCGTCCCATGCCTCCGGTGTGTGTTGAAGATAGTGCTGACACTGGATCAGGTAAAAACGTGCCGGGCCGTCGACGCTGTTACATTGCAGGCAGGTTTCAAAGCCGACGCGCGCCTCGTCCCAGGCTTGGGCGCGAAACGCTTGTAACGCTTGCGCGAATAATTCGTTGGTTTCGCGTTGGACGGGCAGTTGCTGATCCGCGCCGCAGATTAATTCGTGCAGGGTTAGCGGTTGTTGTTTGCCGGCGAGCACGAAGGTCCCCAGTTCACGGCTGATGAGTCCGTCAACACCGGCGAGCACGCTGGCCGATACGATGATCCGGGTGCCGAGTATTTTATTCAGTCCTTCAATCCGAGTGGCGGTGTTGACGATGTCACCGACGGCGCGGTATTCATAATGATCTAAGGCCCCTATGTGGCCCATGACCACATCACCGGTGTGTAACCCGATACGGGTTGGCAGGCTCAGCGGCGCGTTGCTGTGATTGAAGTGCGCGACGGCATCGCGTACCGCCATGGCGGCGTGACAGGCTTGCCGGCGCAGAGCCACATCGGCGTGGCGTGCCGCCCACAAGGCCAGCACCGCGTCACCGACCACATCCGAAACGATACCGTGGTGTTGACGGATCGGGCTAAACACCGCGGCGTAATAGCGGTTCATAAGGCTATGTAACTCGGTAGGGCCAAGCCGTTCCGACAACGATGTGTACTGCTCGGCATCGGTGGCCATCACGATGCCATGCACGGTATGCCCGGCCGCGGTGAGGTGTTCAACACCGTTGGCTAATTGATCCACCACCGCAATGGGTAAATGCAGGCCAAAGGCGCGGCGTATATTACGGCGTTCGCGCTGCAGGGCGCGGTAGTTCGTTACCAGGGTGGCGGTGACGGCCAAGGGTAACTGCCACAACAGGGGGATGATCAGGGGCAGCCACAGATAATAGCGCGTGAATCCGTTATAAACGAGTAACGCATACCCAACGCCGATGACGCCGATACCGGCAGGTAATCGCCAACCCTGCAAGCGCGGTAACGCGAAACCCAAGATTAAACCCCAGCTCACTAGCAGCAGTACATCGTAGCCAGGGGCAGGGGTTTGGATCATGTGCTGGTGCAGTAGATTGGCGAACGCGGTGGCGCCCACCTCCACGCCGCTGATATCCAAGCCGCTGCGCTGATTGGTGTACACGGTATAAAAACCGTCTTTCTGTTCGGGTTGCAGTTCTTCGGAAAATCCCACGAACACCGCCTTGCCGCGCAGGTCCACGTGGCTGGTGTTTTGTAACACTTGATAATACGGAATAGTTGTTAAGGTACGCGGGGGACCGTAAAAATTCAAATAGACGCTACGCGGCGCGCGGTAGGTGGCGATCAGATTGCGTAGCGGTGTGTTTTTAGTGAACGAGCTTGTGTCCAATTGCGGCTGGGCCAAGAACCACTGGCGAAGTTGTTTTACCACTTCATTGACCTTGCCATGTTGTTGCAACTGTAGGGCCGAGCGCGGCAGGGAGGCAGGTAATTCCAGACCTTGGCGACGCAACAGGGCTAGCATCTCGTCGTAGCTGTCCCTGGTGTAGGTTTGCAGTACCGCGACGGGCATGGTGGGGATGTCGCCCAGTTCGGGTTTAAATAACAGAAAATGGTTTACCTTGGCGGGCACCTTGGGCAGTGGAAACGGGGCCATGCCAAAGGCGGCATCGCGCAACACCGCGAGTGGATCGTTCAAGTGTTCGACATAGATCTCACTACCGTTCGACGCCAAGGGTACGACCTCGCGTTGCATGTATTGGAATAACACTACATTGCCGGCGGCACGGATGGCGGCGGCGAGGCGTTGATTGTCTTGCGGGTCGCGTGGCTCTTCAAAGATGATGTCGAAGAAAATCGACTTGGCGCCGCGCGCCTTTAATTGGGTTAGCAGTTCGGCGTGCAAGCTGCGCGGCCATAAACGCGGTTTGTTGGGCAGTCCCAGGTGTTTGGACGAGGCATTGTCGATACTCACAATCACTACTTCCGGTGGCGGGGTGATCGGCCCGCGCCACTTGAATAACCACACCAAACCGATTTCTTCTTCCAACCAATGTCCCGCTGGGCTTACGGCTAGCCCGATCCCAAGCAGTGCAATACCGCTACCCACTAGCAGAGGTCGCGCCAACGGCATGGCCAGTTCACGCCCCACGCGAAATAACCATCCTCGCGTCAGCCCAAACCATGTGTGCACTGCCCTGATCATTACCAACTATAATCCTCAGTTTTCCCTCTCCCACGCGAGAGGGTTGGGAACATGAATTTATTCCCCGCATCTTCTAATTTTTTACCCTCGGGGGATACGCATCCTTTTAAGAGGGCAGGGGTTAAACCCGGCAGTGCCGGTGTTATACCCCGTAAAGTAGTGAGGTTAGTTCGACATACACGCTGCCGTTCTACCGCGGCGGGGGTTAGCGCTGGCCACGCCTAGTCGTACCTGCTTGTACACCAAGTTCATGTTACAACCGGATGATTGTATATGATCACAAATATCCAAATGTCTATGCACCCTCTTGGAACATTTATTTCTACACTTAAGTTTCTATACTTTAGGAATAATTACCTTTGAATCACCGCGCGTGGCTATTATTCTGCCGAAATCTTCATATAATAGGTAGAGTTAGTGTTGACGGCCCCCCACGTCACGCGTACTGAAGAGAATCTGTGCCCGTGTTATTTGCTCAGCCGCGGATGTTAGATGACGGTGATCCGCCATCGTGGGTAATGCCAGTAATAACAACCAGAGGCGAGCCATGATCCACCACGTACATTTGTTTCGCAATTTAGCGGCGGAAGAAACCAGCCTGCTGACCGAGCACAGCACCACCCGCACCTATCCTGCCAATACCGTGCTGATCACCGAAGGTGATCAAACCGATTCCTTGTATGTAATCATAGAGGGGGAGGTCAAAGTATTTGTTAGCGACGACCAAGGCAAGGAGGCCATTCTCAATATCATGGGAGAGGGAGAATATTTCGGTGAGTTGGCCCTGCTTGACGATTCACCGCGTTCGGCCTCGGTGATGACCCTGATCCCCACCAAGGTGTTGATTATCACCAAGGCGGATTTCAAACGCTGTTTATCCAGCAACCCGGATTTGGCCTACAACATTATCAAATCCCTCACCCAGCAAGTGCGTTGTTTAACCGATAACGTTAAGAACCTGGCGTTGATGGACGTGTACGGCCGTGTCGCGCATACCTTGTTGGATCTGGCCAAGGATAAGGACGGTAAAAAAGTCATTGAACAACGTCTCACCCATCAAGACATCGCTAGCATGGTCGGTTCCTCGCGCGAGATGGTCAGCCGCATCCTCAAGGATCTAAGCACCGGCGGCTATATCACAGTGAATAAGAACAAAATTATTATCAACGAAAAACTGCCGGCGGGCTGGTGATGGTCGGCTTCCTTGCCGCGGGTGACTCGCCATAAATACGTCCCCGTAGGCTTGCGGACGACCTCCCTGTCGCCCACGGTCACCCGCGGCAAGGAAGCCGATCATCACCCGTCCTATCCACTATCCTGTGAAAAACTTACCCCACCGCAGCATAAGACGCATCATTCACCAATAATGGCCGGTCGGGCGAGGTATCACTGAAAAAGCGCAAAAACTTTTTCTTGCGGCTGTTTTTCGCTACATACAGGCGTTGATGGGTTTGTGCCAAGATATAGTCCAGCGACAGGGGTTGTGAGACGGTGAACTGTACCTTGCCGACGCTCAATGACAACTGATATTCCCGTCCGGGACAGGCGTTACGCCGTTGGATCTCACTGTGCAAATGGTGTAAACGCGTCTCCAGCGAATCACTCGGCCGGTGTCGTATCACCACCATAAATTCATCCCCGCCGATCCGCGCCTTGATATCGGTTAGATGAAATACCTGGCGCAATACGCTCGCCGTCTCGCGGAGGATCCGATCGCCGTGGGCATGCCCCCCGGTATCGTTGACGTGGTTGAGACCGTTAATGGCGAGATAGATTACATTCAAGCTAGGCCGTGGGTGTTCGGGTAACGTGTTTAATAACTGTAAGGCGCGGTGTAAGCCCCGCCGGTTGTAGAGACCGGTGAGGTCGTCACGGTACACCTGCTGTTCCAGTTCACGGGTATGTTTTACCTGTGCGGTAATGTCTTGTATCAATAACAGATAGGCGTCGGCGCCTTGCCAGAGCAAGGATTGCGCGTGTAAGTGGATAAATAAATCCTGCCCCAGAATATCCTTGAGACTGATCCGTGCTGGTTCGGTATCAAACACCTGGAGTACCGCAGGCAAACATGCATCGTTATTGATTAACCGGCATAACAGGCGGCGGGCGGCCGGATTGGTGAAGAGAATTTTCTGCTGCAGATTTACCACCACGATAGCGTCGGGCTGCAGATGTACTATCGCGGCGACATCGAAAAAACTAGGACCCTGTGGTATTGGCTGTGGTGCGTGCATTGCTTATCCCCCACGAACAGTGTGAAAACACCTAACCCCTGTCAGGTGCTGGCTATAGTTCAACAGAGGGGGAAGAACGGCACAGTGAAAAATTCACCGTGGCGAGGACAACAAATCCCCACCTGGGGTCAGCCAGATGGGGTTTGCAACATACCAAGTGGTTATGGGGGGTAAGACGAGTTCGCCACTTAATGTATATACCGTATATAAATAGCAGAACCTGGCCCAAGTTTATATCAGGTTGTTTTTGGTAGGATATACAGAGAATTACCTATTCACTATGTAGGGCTTGGATTCGGACAAGCCCAGGCCGGGGTTTGCGCCGGAAAATTCAGATACAGCGGCACGGCGACTAGCATCTAGCCGTATACCGCGGGGACCTCGGGAACAGCACTATACGGCGGCGGGAGGGGTTAGGGAATTATCGCTGTATCCATGAAACAGCCAAATTGCACGGATACAGCGATAGTTAGTTACTCGTTACCGTTGAGATAACCGGGTGGGGCGTTAGCAACTTTGTTCGCACCGTCCGAATAATTAGCAACCTCGCTGCTGGACGAACCGGCGCTCATGTCATTGGTTTTGGTTGGGGGGGTGTAGATATAACCGGAATTTTCCGCGCGAATGCACAGGATCATCTGGTCCGCGTTTAGGGTTGACGGACATTCCGCGTAGACCTGACTGGTGATTACCAGCAGCGCTAGATATAACATCGATTGCAGAATAACTTTCATATCACCTCCAGTTGGGTTACTTAACGATTAGTTAAAACAATTGACCTGTAGGATGCGTTAGTGCATAGCAAAACAGGGGGCGCAGTGGCCTTACAGTGACAAATTCACCTTTAGGATCGATAACAAATTCCTAACCGGGTCGCGATCCTGTCCGGTGGTGAAGATTGCCGTATCGCGATCTAACGTAGATTGCAGTTTAATGTTCAAGTCACCTCCTTGCGTTGTTGAAGATTTAATGGAAACACCGAAACCTGGTGCAGAGATATTCAAGCACAAAAATCCAACAACAACAATAAGACAAAAAGTAATGGCAGGTTTGAAACTTGCAGTAGTAAAATTCTGTTGTAAAAAAATAAGAAAAATAGTTCAGTCCTGGTTGAAGAGTAATTCTTTAATGCGGCAAGAGATATTTTTCGACTTCAATGAGGTTGATTTGTTAACAACTGTTACGCAATCGGGATCGATCCGTAACAAATGGGGTATTGCATCTTATTTGTAGGTGCTTGGACAGATCGGTTGCAGGAAATGTTACACGTTACACGGACGATAGTAGAATAATACCCTAGCCCACTAATGAGAAATAAAAGGTGCTGCCCTTGCCAGGAGTAGACTCTAACCAAATCCTGCCGCCATGATTGTCAATGATCTTTTTACATAAGGCCAAACCCATGCCGGTGCCTGGGTATTGTTCGCGGCTATGCAGGCGCTGAAAGATTAAAAATATTTTATCGAAGTATTGCGGTTCAATGCCGATCCCATTGTCGGACACCGCGATCCGCCAGTTAGCGTCTTGTTGACTCGAGGCGATATGGACCCGCGGCGGGTGCTCGCCCTGGAACTTAACCGCATTGGCAATCAGATGTTGAAATAGTTGTAGCAGCTGCGCGTTATCTCCTGTGATCGTTGGGAGCTGGTCATAACTGATGGACGCGTTGGCGGCTTGAACACTGCCGTGCAAGTTTAGCAATGCCGCTTGTAGAACAGTATTGAGATCGATAGTCTGGTGTGGATGGTTAACGCGGCTAAGGCGTGAATACAGCAATAAATCCTGGATCAAACACTGCATGCGCACTGCTCCATCCACCGCATAGCGGATGAATTCATCGGCATTTTTATCGAGTTTACCTTGGTAAGGCTGGGCCAATAACTGGGTAAAACTGCTTACCATGCGCAGAGGTTCTTGTAGGTCATGCGAGGCGAGATAGGCGAATTGTTCCAGTTCGGCATTGGAGCGTTCTAGTTCCCCGGTCTTATGCGCCAACTGTTGTTCTGCTTGTTTGCGTAGGGTGATGTCGTCACCGACGCCAAGATAGCCACTGATCGCGCCGTCGACACCGCGCAAGGCACTGATCGACAGACGCACCGTGAAACGCGAACCGTTTTTATGTACATAGGTCCACTCATTGGCATCAAACGGTTGACTACGAGCTTTAACCACGAATACCTCGAAGCCAGGTTCGATCGTTGTAGCCAGTTCTTTGCTCAGCACTTCGGCACGTGCCACGACCTCGTTCAGGTCATGGATGATCGCCGGTGTAACCTTACCAACAACCTCGTCGGCGGTGTAGCCCAATAAGCGTTCGGCGGTTTTATTAAAGGTTTGAATAATACCCTGCGTATCGGTGGAGATGATGGTGTAATCGGCGTTATTGAGTATGGCCTGTTGCCATTGCAGGCTGGCGTGTAATCTGTCGGTGGCGGATTCGGTGATATTGCGGTATTGTGCCTCGTGGTGCTGTAACTCAAGCATGATTCGATTGGCCAAGGCCGCCGCTCGACGTTGCATCTTGGCCTGAGCGAGGATCACCGCCAAGATCAATAGGTCGATCACCGTGCCGCCCACGATGATCAACTCGGGTTCAAGGTTTTTAATCTGGACCTCGAATTGTGGAGTGCTGGACTAGTGTAACGTCCAGCTGTGATGGGCGGCGCTGAGTACTTCCTGGCGGGAGAAACGCGCGCTTCTGACCGCCGCGACGGTTTCAAGTTTTTCAGGATGGTTGTCATACAATAGCGTCGCCACCGAGGGCGCCTCACCGTCAAAGATCTCCAGATCAATCAACGTGGCCTTCGGGTCGTGCCGCAGAATACTTTGTATCATGTCCTGGGCGCGAAACGGGCCGTATACATAGCCGAGTAAATATTCGCGCCGCTCGCTGAGGGAATGTGGCGCTTGCTGGTACACCGGCAGGTAGATCAAAAACCCAGGTTGCAGATCGCTAGCATTTTCTTGGACCAAGGTTACAGGGCCGGAGAGTGACGCCTCACCGCTATCGCGCGCGTCTTCCATCGCCGCGCGGCGGGTGGTTTCGGTAAACATGTCAAAGCCAAATGCGCGTTGGTTGCGGCTATTAAACGGTTCTAAGTAAATGATACTGGTGTAGTAGGGACGATCACCCGGTGGATTAATCTCATAGTCGGAGAAACCTTCCGCGCGTAGCGCGGCGACATGGCGAGCTTTTTGATCGTGGTGAATGAGTGTTGCATAACCATAACCGAGCATGCCGGGGTAATCGGTGCTTAACTGCAAACCTTGCACATAACGTTGCCATTGGCCGCGCGTCACGTGGTTATTCGCTGCAAATAAACCCACGCCGCCACGCAACACCTAGGTATATTCCTGCAGATTTTGCTGGATCGCCGCTTTAATTTGGCTACTGATAACCGCGAATTGTTGTGTAGCGACCGTGTCGCGGTGTTGTAACGATGACGCCCCGCCCAGCGCGGTGAGAGCCGCTATCAGAAAGAAAATAACCCACGCTGTGGCAGGGTGTTGGACCAGTTTCCGCCACTGGTTAAACAAGCGAGCCAACACCGTGTGTTCAAGCGTGGACGGATTATGCTGGATCGGGGGTAAAGGCCACATGCCAGGTGAATGGGTTAATTGCGCAAGGCCGTTGCTTTTGTTGGTAGATCATCGCGTTTATTAACCACAGGTGAAACAGGGACACATCCTGTTTATAACGGCCCGCAGGTCTCATCCTTGAGAGAAAATGACAGGGTTTCCAAGTTTATTCTCAAGCTTTTATCGGCCGTGGCGTTATATTTAGCTGGGTCGCTAAAGACCAGAGGGATTCCCATGCCTAGGCGGAAATATATTCGGTGTGTGCTCGTATTGGTTTACCTTGGCCATTCACTGGGGTTGGCGGCGCCGAATCCCACGGCGGCATTGCTGACCATCGCGGTAGCAAAAACACCGCTCTCCGCACCTTGGTATGTGGCTGAAAGGCTCGGGTTGTTTAAAAAATACCAACTCACAACGCAGATCGTGGACTATCCCAGTGGCAAGCGTGCATTACAAGCCGTGCTAGATAGTCAGGCCGAGGTGGCGACGGTGGCGGATTTTCCGATCATGCTGCAGAGTTTTAACCACACTAATATGCGCGTATTGGCCACGTTTACCACCTCACGTACCGAACTCAAAGTAGTGACGCGACAGGCCACGGGGATGCACACCCCCGCGGATTTGGTCGGCAAGCGGGTCGGGGTTATTGTCGGCACCAGCAGTCAATTTTTTCTTGAGCGGGTATTGCTATACCACGGTATCCGGCCACAGCAAGTGGGTTTGATCCACGCCGAGCCTACCGAATTACCCCAATTACTGGCCGAGGGTAAAATCGATGCGGTGGCGGCGTGGGAACCGGTGATTTATCATTGCCGCGAGTTACTCAAAGACGGCTTGGTGGAGATCCCCAGCGAACACCATTACCGTGAGAGTTTTAATTTGGTGGCGCCGAGTGAATTTATCGAACATAACCCCGCAACCCTCACGTTATTATTACGCATCCTGGCGGAAGCCGTTGAGTATACCCACAACCATCCGCAACAGGCGCAGGCCATTCTCAAACAACGGCTGGGATTGGATGACGAGTTCATCCGCTGGTCGTGGTCCAATTACGAATACAAATTACAACTCGACCAAGAGCTGATTCAAACTTTGGAAAACGAGGCGCGTTGGGCGCTGCAGCGCGGCTTGGTGAACGCTACGCAGATACCCAATTACCTGCGTTTTATCGATAACCGCTGGATCAAGCAACTCGCCCCGACGGCGGACCTGTTGGTTAATCCAATAAAATAAACCACGATGTTGATCCGACATCAGTTATTCGTCAAAATCGTCGCGACCGCTATCGTCACGCTGTTGTCGGTTTATGTTGCGATCAGTACCTTGCTGGCGCAACAACGCTCGGTCGATAATGAAACGCTGTTGGTAAATGCGCTGCGCACGGTCGCGCAATTGTCCAGTCTGGCGCATGAGTTCGCGCTTCATCCGGCTGAGCGGATCACCGAACAATGGCGCCTGCAACAACAGCAGTTAAGCCGGCTGCTCAAACGCTTACAACAATCGCTGCCCGAAGAACACCTGGCGATTGTGAATTTGGCCCAACGCGTCGAACACGTCGATAGCATTTTCTCGCGCTGGCAGGCCAGCGCGCAATACGCGTTCAATAAAAGCGAGAACCAAACCCTCATGCTTTTGCTACAAGATGATTTGGTGGTGGAAAGCCAGGCGATGATCCAACTTTCTTTCGATATCCATAAAAACAGTATCGACATCATTCGACACCACAGCAATACCTCGACGTTTCAAATGTTGGGGATGTTGGCGACCTTGGTACTGATTATTATCGTGCTGAGTGTTTCCTCGTGGCATAGCATGATCGTACCGTTGGGGTTGATTCTGGCGGGTACAAAACAATTGCAGATAGGTAACCTGGCGCATCTGATTCCGGTTCATAGCGAAGATGAGCTGGGCGAGATCAGTCACGCGCTCAATGCGATGAGCAAACAATTGCATTATAACCAGCACCTACTCGAATCCATCGTCGACAACACCTCGGCCATTATTTATGTCAAGGATAAAAACGGCGGGTATATCACCATCAACCACGCCTACGAGGCGCTGTTGAATACCAACCGGAAGACCATCGCAGGCAAGACCGACCACGATTTATTCACCAAGCAAATCGCGGATGTCTTGCGCGCGAACGACCTGCAAGCCATGCAGACCGGCAAGGCCATCGCCATTGAAGAAACCGCGCAACACGCCGACGGGGTTTTACACCACTATATTTCGATTAAATTTCCCATCTATGATGTCAAGTCGCGGTTGTTAGGCAGCGCGGGTATTTCCACCGATATCAGCGAACGTATTCACATCGAACAGCAGCTGGCCAGCAAGACCGCCGAGCTGTTGCAATCCAACGAGGCGCTGCAGCGTTTCGCCTACGTGGCGTCCCACGATCTGCAAGAGCCGTTGCGCGCGATCTACGGCTTCGCGGAATTATTGCAGCGCAAATACCACGACAAACTCGACGCACAAGCCATGCACTATATCGATTACATTACCAGCGGTGCGACGCGGCTGCAGGCCATGATCCAGGCGTTATTGCATTATTCGCGTCTGGAAACCCAACATATCGAATCGGTGGCGGTGGATTTAAATCAAGCCTACGGCTGGGCGGTTGACAATTTACAACGCCAAATCCGCGACACCCATGCTTGCATCGGTTGTGTGCAGTTACCGGTGGTGAAGGCCAGTTTGCAGGAAATGGGGCAGTTGTTTCAGAATCTCATAGGCAATGCGATAAAATATGCAAAACCCAATTTAGCACCTAAAATTGACATTAGCAGCGAATACCACCAAGGCGATTGGCATATCAAGGTTAGCGACAATGGCGAGGGCATCGCCGAGGAATATTGGGATCAAATATTTGAGATATTCAAGCGTTTGCACGGGCACAGCCACTCTGAAGGTAACGGAATCGGCCTGGCGATTTGTAAAAAGATTGTTGAAAAACACGGCGGTAAACTTTGGCTGAGTTCCATTCCCGGAGAAGGCAGCACCTTTCATGTTTTACTCCATGCGGCGTAATCTCTCTATTTCGGAAGGTTTATTTAACTTATTTAAAGGAACCAACAATGCACCAGATTTTAATGGTTGAAGATAATCCCGCGGACATAGAGCTCATGCAACAAACCGTGCGTGAGCTGGGGCGGCCGATCAACTTGCATATCTGCAACGACGGGGTGACAGCGGTGGATTTTCTCAACCGGCGTGGCCAATACAATACGGTTCCTGTGCCCGACTTAGTATTCTTGGATTTGAATTTACCTCGGCGCGGCGGTATTGAGGTGTTATTGATGTTAATGCAACGCCCGGAAACACGCATGATACCGGTGATAGTGTTTAGCATGAGCAACCGAAAAGACGATATTACCCAAGCCTATAGCCTGGGGGCGCGTTGTTATATCCACAAATCGGTGAACTACTCGCACTTTCTAACCACCATGGAACAGCTTTTCCGGTTTTGGTTTGATTACGCCGTGATACCCGGGGGTTCGGCCGCGGGTTAAAGCATGGGCTTATACGGTTTGGTAATATAAATTCTGTGGATGATTTGCTTGGGCGAAGAAGAACCAGCGCTCAAATAACAGGCCGATGTATTGCACGATAAATGCCGCCAGTAATATTCCCGTGTCGCGGCGTTGCATGCCCAACCAGAGTAATAACAGCGGTATCACAAAAGCCAAAACGATAAAGATCCACTTGATGTTTTTTAGAAACAAGGCGGTTTTATGGTGGGCGAAATCGCGGGTATTAACCGATCCGCCCATGAAACCCATGGATTTTTGTTGGATCTTGGTGTGCCGCACGCCAAGCGCGGTTTGCAACGTGGATTTGGGTTTCAGCTGGGCATTACGCAGCAAGGAGGCGGCACGGGTGATCCCCCCCGCGCTGGTGATGATGATCGTCCAGATAGCGTAGAAGCGCATCAATTCCGGTGCGTTGAGATTGGCGAAGGCCGTGGTCAGGGCAAAACCCGAGGCGGTGCCGAGCAGGGTGTAATTGATCACCGTTAGGGGGCTGTGCCATTCTTGTAAAAATTTCAAACAGGCATAAATCATTCCGGTGCAGATGAACAGCGCAAAGGTGGCCAGCATACCGAAGCAAGCCACGACCAGCGTTAATTGCAAGCGCGCGCCCTTGGCGTTGGTGAATAACACCGTATCCCATTCAAAGTAATGCATCAGTGCGTAGACGAACACCAACATCATCAGGGTCGGCAAGACAATCACTTCGCGCGATAACCACGAGGTGCGCCATTGACTGGCCGCGCGCCAAGCGCGTTCCGGCCGGCCTAAATGAAAGAACGAGGCGATCAAGCCGCCGACTAAAAATAGCAAGGCAATAAACGCGCCCGTGGCATAGAACCGCGCGCTGTTGGAGGTTGGTAATAATTCCACGGCGGAATAGGTTTGGCCGCTGAACAATGCCAGGAACATACCTTGGCCGACGCCAATTAAGGTGGTTAGAAATATGACAGAGAAAGCCGGATGCATAATTTAAACCTCAAATCTAATGATTTTCTGTTTTCCTTGAGGAGCAGCAACCCTGTTTACCACGATGTACTATCATCCAACGTCGGTTCGCTGATCGGTTTGCTCGGTCCGCGTTGTTCTTTCTTGAGCGGATTATCGGCGCGCACCAATTCGTCTTCATGGATCTGCTTGCGGGTTTTGCGCCGCGGTAAATAATGATTCGCCGGTTGTGTGCCCCACTCGGGCATCAACTGGTAACCGCCGGATTCGCGAATCGCGACCGAAACCTCGGAATCGGGGTCATGCACATCGCCGTACAAACGCGCGCTGGTAGGACAGGCCAAGACACAGGCGGGTTTGCGTTCGGAGACGGGCAGGGTTTCGTCGTAGAGGCGATCCACACATAGGGTACACTTCTTCATGACCCGTTGCTTCTCGTCGATCTCGCGCACCCCGTAGGGGCAGGCCCAGGAACAATAACGGCAACCGATACACTTGTCGTAATCTACCAATACGATGCCGTCTTCCTTGCGTTTGTAACTTGCGCCGGTTGGACACACCGGCACGCACGGCGGGTCTTCGCAATGCAAGCAACTCTTGGGGAAGTGCAAGGTTTCGGTATTGGGGAATTCGCCGAACTCATAGGTCTGGACGCGATTGAAGAACGTCCCGGTGGGGTCCTTGCCGTAGGGATTTTCATCGGTCATGAATCCCGCCGGCCCGGAGGTATTCCATTCCTTGCACGAGGTCACGCAGGCGTGGCACCCGACGCAGACGTTCAGATCAATGACTAGAGCAAGTTGTGTCATATCCATTACCTTTGTTTTCCCCCTCCGCCCTAGGCGCGGGGGTTATATTATGTTCAGTATCACCCTGGGTGAGGGGAGTTAACCTCAAGCCGTTTTCTTTTTGGTAAACATGCCCGCGAAAAATCCTTGCCACTTACGCGTCGTACCGGTACCGGGTAGGGCCGGCATGGCGGTAAATTGTGGCGATGTCACATGCGCCTCGTCGGCGCCGGCCGGGTAGATCCGCACCCGTACATCGTACCAACCCGCTTGACCGGTCAGCGGATCGGAATTCGAGACATGCGCGCCGGCCTCACAACTGGGCAGTTCTTCGCTGATAAGATGATTCAACAAAAAGCCTTGTTCGGATTCATTGGCGTTGGGCTCCAGACGCCAGGCGCCTTTGGCTTTGCCGATCGCATTCCAGGTCCAGACGGTACCGGGTTCGACGGCTTCGGAATAACGGCACAAACAGCGTACCTTGCCGTGCATCGATTCTATCCAGATCCAACTACCGTCCACGATGCCGACCGCCTGCGCGGTTTTAGGATGGACGTGCAAAAAGTTGTAGGGATGGATCTGCCGCAACCAGGCGTTTTGGGAATCCCAGGAGTGGTACATGGCCATCGGCCGTTGGGTTACGGCATTGAGCGGGTATTGGTGTTTATCGGTTAACGCGCTTTCCAGCGGCTCGGAATAAAACGGTAGCGGATCAAAATGGGTTTCGATGCGTTTACGCAGGTGCACCGGGGGAATACGTCCTTCCCACTTGCCTTGTGCGGCACGCCGGAACTTCATCAACACTTCGGAATAGATATGGATGTTGATCGGTTCGGCGTAACGGGTTAGGCGATGCTCCTGCGCCCATTTGAGATAACCGCGATTCCAATTACGCATGTATTGATACGACTTGGGCATTTCGTAATGGAACACACAATTATGCTTGGCGTACATTTCCCATTGATTGGGATTGGGTTCGCCCTTCATGAATTTCTCGCCACCCTTGCCGCGCCAGCCGGCGAGAAAGCCGATCCCCGAACCCGGCTCGGTTTCGTAATTGACAATGAAGTCCGGATAATCGCGGTATTTGCGCGTGCCGCTGGCGGTGGTGAAGGCCGGTAATTTCAGGCGCGAGCCCAGCTCGATTAACACCTCTTGAAACGGCTTGCATTCGCCCTTGGGCGGGACCACCGGGATGCGTACCGAATCCACCGGGCCGTCGTATTCAGAGATGGGCCGATCTAACATGCTCATGGCATCGTGGCGTTCCAAGTACGTTGTATCCGGTAACACGATATCGGCATAGGCGGTCATTTCGGATTGAAACGCATCGCAGACGATCAGAAACGGAATCTTGTACTCGCCGTTGTCGTCCTTGTCGTTGAGCATCTGGCGGACATGGGTGGTGTTCATGGTGGAATTCCACGCCATATTGGCCATGAAGATCAACAAGGTATCGATGTGGTAGGGATCGCCGCGCCAGGCATTGGTGATCACGTTGTGCATCAGCCCGTGCGCAGCCAGTGGGTACTCCCAGGAGAAGGCCTTATCGATACGCACCGGTTTGCCATCGTCATCGACGAACAGATCATTCGGATCGGCCGGCCAACCCAAGGGCATTCCGTTGAGCACGGTATTGGGTTTAACGTCGTTGGGCGATTTGGGCGGTTTAGCACAGGGCGGTATCGGCCGGGGAAAGGGCGCCTTGTGGCGAAACCCGCCGGGACGATCGATGGTGCCCAGGATACTCATCAAGATGGACAGGGCCCGAATGGTTTGAAAACCGTTAGAGTGGGCGGCCAGGCCGCGCATCGCGTGGAACGCCACGGGATTGCCGGTCACGGTATCGTGATCCTTGCCCCAGGCATCGGTCCAGGCGATCGGCAATTCGATTTTTTCATCGCGCGCCGTAATGCCCATTTCATAGGCGAGTCGTTTGATCGTTTCCACCGGAATGCCCGTGACTTCGCTGGCCCACTCAGGGGTGTAGTGGGCAACGCGGTCTTTTAACAATTGGAACGAGGGCTTGACCCTGCGCCCGTCGGGCATGGCGAATTCGCCCAGTAAAAAGGGATCGGTGTCGGCCTTGCGGGCGGGGGTGGGTTTATCGCTGGCGCGATCCCACCAGACGCGATCTTGTGGATCAAAACAGTCAGGGTCGCGCGGAATATCGGTGCGGACAAACAGACCGCTATCATCCGAGGCCGGGTCCACGCTGACCAATTCAGCTGCGTTGCTGTATTGCACTAAGAAGTCGCGGTCATATAACCCGGTGCGGATCAATTCGTGGATCAAGGCCAGCAATAACGCGCCGTCGGTGCCGGGTTTGATCGGTACCCATTCGTCGGCAATCGCCGAATAACCGCTGCGAATCGGGTTGATGGAGATAAACCGGCCGCCGTTGCGTTTGAATTTCGACAGGGCCATTTTTAATGGATTGGAGTGGTGATCCTCGGCCGTGCCGATCATCACGAACAGCCGGGCCCGGTCCAGATCCGGACCGCCGAACTCCCAGAACGAACCACCGATGGTGTAGATCATCCCGGTGGCCATGTTCACCGAGCAAAACCCGCCGTGGGCGGCATAGTTGGGGGTGCCGAATTGTTTGGCGAACAGGCCAGTGAGGGCCTGCATTTGATCACGGCCCGTGAACAAGGCGAATTTCTTTGGATCGGTGCTGCGGATCTTCTCTAGGCGGGTAGCAATGGTACTGAACGCCTCTTCCCAGGAGATCGGCTCAAACTGCGCATCGCCTCGGTCCGCCCCTTCCTTGCGTCTCAACGGCCGGGTCAAGCGGGCAGGGGAATACTGCTTCATGATCCCCGAGGCCCCCTTGGCGCAGATGACCCCTTTATTCAGGGGGTGGTCTGGGTTGCCCTGGATATAGCGAATTTCGCCATCGCGCAGTGTCACCCGGATACCGCAGCGGCAGGCACACATATAACAGGTGGTGTTCTTTACCTCAATGCGCCCGGCCGGAGCTTGGATGGGATTATGGACAACGGTCATTGCATAAGCCTTATCAGTAACCCCTCACTCCAGTCATTTCCGGAGGTGAGGGGGTTTAACGTTCCAGCCCTCCTCCGGGGTTTTGACCCAAAGTCTGAAAGTAGAGGAGGTCGCGCGTATATAGTTAAGTACAGAATGACGGTAACGATAGGCTGAGAATGAATATAAGAGAATACTAATAAAGTAATATATATAAGGGATTTGGGGGCTTATAAGCAATTTGAACGCCAAGGCATAAAGACAGGCCCCTCGCGGGGCTGCACCATGGACAACTAATGCTCGGTTAAAAAAGCAGGAACGGGTTATGCGGATCGGCGTTCGCAACGCTTAAAAATACCTGTGATCTCCCTGGTGATTGTATCGACAGTAGCGGCTCTCCCACCTCGACTTATGGTTGAATATCAAGGTGGCTATACAGCCCTTACTTGTTGTTAAGACGCTAACATGCCTTTTAATCTATCGCAGTCCAGGACGCGCGCACCACACGAGGTTAATGCGACACACCTCCATGAAATTTTGAGTTCAGCGTTTGCGCTAAGGTATAAATGTGTTGTTTAACCAGCAGTATATCGGAGGGGTATGCGGCGAATTGAAATTGGTTCTGACAAATAAAATTATCCAGAATAAAGAGCGGGTAGTCTTGTTGAATATTGATTTGATACACCGCGCATTCGTGTATCGCTCCTGGGGTAGCTTCAGGATCCAATTCGATCCCGTGCAGCTAGTTCGCGGTTGTGAAATTAAGAAAAGTATTTGTGAAATATTACTACCACAACGCCCACATGAATGTGGTTTGCTTAAATCTATAATTTTGTTAATCCCTAAAGGAGCGGGGTTCGGGAAATATCCTTGGGAACAACACCCACTGTGTCACCTCTAAAAGAATTATCAACCACTGAGCAGGACGCTGACGTGATACCGCCGATAGTTCAGGACTGCTGTGAAAATAAAATCCACTTATATATACCCAGATAAAATTCGGTTGTTCTTATCGGTGTAATCCGGCAGTGTAAGACGGTTTTACCGTCGGCTCGATTCTCGGTCAATATGTGGGGTTAATAGTAAGAAAATCCTGTAGTTACGAAAAATGGGAAAAAAGCCGTGTAGAATACCCGTCCCTGCACAAGGTGCAGACTATTTAAAAATAAAATATTTCATTATCAGTTCCGAATGCCTGTAGGAGGATCGTTGATGGCGGAGATCGTCGCAACCAATCAAACCATTCTGGTCGTGGGTGGTGGTATTAGTGGTATGACCGCGGCGCTGGAAGCCGCCGAGTGTGGCAAGCACGTGATTCTGGTGGAAAAAACCCCCAGTATCGGCGGCCGCATCGGTCAGTTGTACCGTTATTTTCCCAAGTTATGCCATCCCACCTGTGGATTGGAGATCAATTTAAAACGCTTACGCGGTAACAAAAATCTGCGCCTGCTGACCATGACCGAGGTGGCCGACGTGCAAGGCCAAGCCGGAAATTATACGGTTACCTTGAAAACCCAACCGCGTTTTATTAATGAAAATTGCACCGCCTGCGGGGCTTGCGGCGAGGCCGTGAAGGCCGAATTCGCCGACGAACACAATTACGGACTGGGCAAGCGTAAGGGGGCCTATTTACCCAATGCCATGGCCTATCCGCAACGGTATGTTTTGGATCCACGCATTATCGGTACCGCCGATGCCGAGGCCGCCAAGGCCGCGTGTAAATTCAATGCGATCGACTTGGATATGCAAGTTGAAACCAAGACCCTCACGGTGGGTGCGATCATCTGGGCCACCGGTTGGCGGCCGTTTGATGCCAGCAAGATCCAACCCTACGGCTACGATCGTTATCCCAATGTGATTACCTCCGTTGAATTTGAGCGCCTGGCCGATCCCCATGGTCCGACCGGTGGTAAATTGCTCCGCCCCTCCGATGGCAAGGAGGCCAAGAACGTGGCGTTTATTCAATGCGCCGGTTCGCGCGATCGTAATTACCTCAAACACTGTTCGCGGATCTGTTGCATGGCCTCGCTCAAGCAGGCTACCTATGTGCGCGAAAAATTCGCCGATGCCGGCGATGTCTCTATTTATTATATCGATATCCGCGCGATTGATCGGATCGACGATTTCCACCAAAAGGTCAAGGCCGATCCCAAGGTGAAATTTATTAAATCCAAGGTCGCCAAGATCGAGCAGGACAAAGTCGGTAATCCCGTCGTGCACGGCGTGGATACCGAAGGCTACACACGTTATGCCACAGCGCACGACTTAGTGGTGTTGGCGATTGGGATGGAGCCGAGTGTTGCGGCCAATAACTTCCCGATCAAGGTGAAGGTCAACGAAAGTGGATTTATTGAACAAGACGAGGCCAACGGCGCAATCTTCGCCGCGGGCTGTTCGAGCGATGCCCTGGATGTGAACCGCGCGGTGCAAAGTGCCACCGCCAGCGCCTTGCGCGCCATCCAGGTGATCAATCGGGTCGCCGGAACGGAGGGTTAAGACGTGGCAGACGTAAAGATTGGTGCGTATATCTGTAAAGGCTGTGGCATCGGCGAGCGCCTGGATGCCAAACAAATGATGCAGGTCGCGAGCCGTGACGCCAAGGCGCATCTAGTGCGCGAGCATGAGTTTTTGTGTAACGCCGAGGGCGTGCAGATGATCAAAAACGATATCGCCAACGAGGGCGTGAATCGGGTGGCGATCTGCGCTTGTTCGCGCCGCAGCAAGACCGACGCGTTTAATTTTGAAGGCGTGGCGATCACCCGGGGTAATATTCGCGAAGGCGTGATCTGGGTACGGCCCAATACTGAAGAGGCCCGCGAGACCACGCAGGAAATGGCCGAGGACTACGTGCGTATGGCGGTGATCGAAGCCAAATTCATGACCCCGCCGAGTAAAAATACCGAAGCCAAATACGACCGTACCATCTTAGTTGTAGGCGGTGGTGTGTCGGGCATGACCTCCGCCATCGAAGCCGCCAAGGCCGGTTATCCGGTGCATATTGTCGAGAAGGCCAGTGCCCTGGGTGGCAACGCGGCGAATTTTCTGCGCCGCGTACCGCAAAAATCCCCCTATGCCAACCCTGAAGACAGCGGTGTGGCGGGTTTAATCAAGGCGATACAGGCCGATAGCAAAATTAAAGTACATTTGAATTCCACCATTACCCGTACCTCCGGCGCGCCGGGGCGGTTTGCGGTGGATATCACCACCGAGAGCGGTGCGACGGCGACTGAACATTTCGGCGCTATCGTGCAGGCCACGGGGTTTCACGATTACGACGCGAATAAACTACCGGAACTGGGTTATGGCAAATCCCCCAATGTGGTAACACAACTCGAACTCGAAAAAATGGCCAAGGCCGCCAATGGTGCGGTGCTCAAAACCAAAGACGGTAAAGAAATCAAAAGCGTCGTGTTTGTACAATGTGCCGGTCAACGCTCGAGCAAGGAAGGCCACCTGCCTTATTGTTCGGGGCATTGCTGTTCGACCTCGATTAAACAGGCGATGTATTTTAAGGATCAAAACCCGACCATCGATACCAATGTGATCTATTCCGATTTACGTACCCCCGGAACCGGTGGCGAGGAATTTTATCGCTCCGGCCAACGTAAAGGCGTGACCTTTACCAAGGGCGTCGTATCTGAAGTGGTAAACGGTAGTGACGGACTCGATGTCAAGTTTAAAGACCTGATCCTCAATCAAGACGTGGTCGAAAAAGCCGATTTAGTGGTGCTGGCCACCGGTATGATTGCTAACTCGGGTGTCAACATTGACGAGGTCAAACAAGATGAACCCGGCGAGTGGAAATCCAGCCCAGAGTCGGTGTTGAATCTATCCTACCGTCAAGGCAAGGATATTCCCCTGCTCAAACACGGCTTCAACGATTCGCACTTTATTTGTTTTCCCTACGAGACACGTCGTACCGGGATTTACACCACCGGGCCGGTGCGCCGTCCGATGGACCTGCTACAAGCACAAGAAGACGCCACCGGCGCGGCCCTCAAAGCCATCCAGTCGATCGAAAGTGCCGCACAGGGTTTGGCGGTGCATCCGCGCGTGGGCGATTTGTCCTTCCCTTCGTTTCGACGTGAAGGCTGCACGCAATGTAAACGCTGCACGGTGGAATGTCCGTTTGGCGCGATCGACGAGGACGAGCAACGTTTCCCGGTATTCAATGAATCGCGTTGCCGGCGCTGTGGTACCTGTATGGGTGCCTGTCCGGTGCGGGTGATCTCGTTTGAGAACTACTCCGTCGACACGGTGGGACAACAGCTGAAAAATATCAATATTCCCGAGGAATTCGAGGAAAAGCCGCGGATTTTGGTGTTGGCCTGTGAGAACGACGCCTATCCCGCGCTCGACATGGCGGCGATGCGCAAAATTGAATACAGCGCCTGGGCGCGGATCATTCCGGTACGTTGCCTAGGATCAGTGAATTTGATTTGGTTAACCGATGCCTTGAACAGCGGCTATGACGGCGTGGTGATGATGGGCTGCCAGAAGGGCGAGAACTACCAGTGCCACTTCGTGAAAGGATCGGAAATCGCGCAAGTGCGGATGAGCAAGGTGGACGATACGCTCAAGACCTTGAATTTAGAAGTTGAACGTGTGGCCACCTATGAGGTAGCGATTACCGATATTGAACGTGCGCCGCGCTTGATTAACGACATGGCCGAGGCCGTGAAGAAGGTTGGGCTGAGTCCGTTTAAGTTTTAACAGGATTTGTGGAGAATAGCGATGGGCGACATGAATGTAGTGAAAGTTGAGGCATATCGAAACAGCTTCTTGAAAGAGGTCGAGGCGAATGTCGAGGGAGGCCAGTGGGTCAAGATGTGCATGCAATGCGGTGTGTGTTCGGGTTCTTGTCCGCTGGGCTCGGCCTGGGATCATCCTCCGCAAGAGCTGTTTATGATGATCCGCGCCGGCAAACGCGAAGAAGTGCTGACTTCCAGTTCGATGTGGATGTGTACCTCTTGTTATAACTGCATTGTGCGTTGTCCGCGTGATTTACCCATCACCCATATCATGCACGGCTTGGCGCACTACGCTGAACGGCTCGGGTTAGCCCCCAAGAATCAACCCACGCGCAAATTCGCCAAGTTATTTTGGAATAACCTGGTCAAAAAAGGCCGGGTCAATGAATTGAAGCTGGGTGTGGCGCTGTATTTTATGAATGGCTTGGTTGAGGGGATTAAAACCGCCCTGAAAATGGCTCCTTTAGGATTAAACATGCTCAAGACCAAACGCATGAATCCACTGGAATACGTGGGCGGGCACGGGATCAAAGATGCCGCCGGTTTGCAGGCCATCCTCAAAAAGGCGCGCGCGATCGAATTAGCCAAGGCCAAAAAGGCCTAAGGAGATATTGTCATGGCAAAAAGAGAATATTCGTTTTACCCCGGTTGTTCCTCGCAGAAGGCGGCGTCGGCGTCTAATTATCAAGTGTCGGTTAACGCGATGTGCGATGAACTGGATATTAAACTCAATGAAATTCCCGATTGGAATTGTTGCTCGGCCTCGATCGGTTATGCCGAAGGCGGCGAACTGCCGCGGTTGGCCCTGTCCGCGCGCAACATGGCGCTGTCGGAAAAATTCAATCCCGGCCAAGATATCGTCGCCACCTGCGCGGCGTGTTGGCTGGCGACACGGGAAACCAAGGATCGCCTCAATCATGAAGATGCTCTCATGAAGGAGACCAACGAGGCGCTCGCCGCCGCGGGTCTTAAAGTGGCGGCCAACCAAAAGGTCCGTCATATGGTCGAGGTGTTGATCGAAGACATCGGCTACGAAGAGATGGGCAAACACGTTAAAAAACCCTTGGAAGGATTGAAGATCGCCGGTTACGTGGGCTGCCAAACCAATCGTCCTTTTGGCATCGACGGTGAGTCGTTTGAGAATCCTAAATATTTGGACAAACTGGTCGCCACCCTAGGGGCCGAACCGATCGAGAACTACGAGAAGAAGGTGCAATGTTGCGGCGGTGCGCTGGCCTTCTCCGAGCCGGTGAAGTCCCAGGCCATGATTAAAGATATTATTGAAGCTGCGTATGACGGGGGTGCCGATATGATCGTGACTCCCTGTCCAGTGTGCCAGATGAATGTGGAAGTTTATCAAGATCAAATCAATGCCAAATACAAAACCAAATTCAAAATGCCGGTGGTGTATTATTCCACTCTGATGGCAGTGGCCTATGGTAAAAGTGATAAGCAAGCAGGGCTGGATGGCCAGATCATCAAAGCCACCCAACTGGAAGCCATTACCCGACGTTAGCCGCAATTACTGCGAAGCGTTACACAAAAGCCCTTCGCGCGAGGGCTTTTTTTATGCATGGATTGTTGAAATATTGTACATCTTAACCAATAAAGTACGCTATATTGGCGCATCGAACCACTTTATTTTGGGAGGAAAAATGCACCGTTACATCACTCGCTGCAGTATCTATCTATGTTATTTATTATGCGTGCCGCTGCTGGCTGGCGCGGCTAATGACACAACCCTGGCGTGGACAGGTTGTGGTATTACCAAGCATGCGTTTATGGATGAGTTATCCAAAGCCTACGAAAAGAAAACCGGGATCAAGCTTCAATTTAACAGCGGTGATGCCGCTATAGATGGCTCCATTGCCGGCATCCAAAGTGTTAATTCAGGCAAGGTCCAGATTGGCGCCTCCTGTCGTACCAATATCGGTACGATGAGTGAAGAGCGTGATGTATATCAAGTACCAGTGGCGTGGGACGCCTTGGTGTTTATCGTACACCCCAGTAACCGGGTTAATTCCATCACTACCCAGCAAGTGCGCGATATCTATTTGGGTAATCTTAGCAACTGGAAACAGCTGGGGGGTAACAATAAGCCCATCGAGCTGTATGTGCGCCGTGGCAGGCTCACCGGGGTAGGGCGGATGTTACGTGAATTGTTATTCGCCAATTACAACCAAGAGTTTAGCGGGGCTAAACATATCATGGTGTCATCGGAGCCGCTGGAGCAGGGAATTGAAACAGATCCAGATTCGATCGGTGCAACCGGGATCAGTAGTGCACAGCGCCGTTTAAAAGCGGGCAAGGTAAAAATCCTCAAGCTCAACGACAAGGAACCCACCGCTGAAAATATTCGCACCGGTCAATACATGATGTACCGGCCTTTGTATTTAGTGACCAGGGGTAAGAATGCGGATCCGCGGGTGAAAGATTTTATTACCTACGCCCTTAGCCGTGAGGGGCAGGACGTGATTCGAAATACCGGTACCGTGCCGTATTCCGACGCGGCGGGGCTGGTCATGAAAACCATCGAAGAACATGAGCGGGCGATTCAACGGGGCTTAACACCGGCCGGCGGCACCCTGTAAATTTAGGGGTGAGTCCACGGGATTTCCCGATGGGCCGGTGATGCATGCTGACGATCTATATCGAGGTTTTGGACGGCCATTCCGGGCGGAAGACGAATATTAAGCCGTCTTTTCACATGCGGTCCAGAGAGCTCAGTTGTTTATTACATTTAGAATATTAGAATTTTAGTAAATTAAAATTTACTTATATTAATATTTCTCTGAATTAGACCCGAATCTCATATAATTTTATATGCATACTGCCGATATAAACCCTGTCGTTGTACACTTACTATGTGTAAGCTGAACGACAAACCTGACCCTAAAATCATAGGCCATCTATATGTACAAGCAATATGCCCATCCCTTCAACAAGATATTTTTCCTATTCGCGCTACTGACCGCGACGAGTCCCGTCAGCGCAGAAACCACCCCCCCAGGGCCTGCGAATAACGCAAAAACCTTATCCTGGACGGGGTGTGGGATCACGAAATATGCCTTTATGGAAGAGCTGGCCAAGGCCTATGAGAAAAAAACCAAGATAAAGATCCAATTTGATAAAGGCAAATCCGGGTTGGACGGTTCAATCTCGGGGATTCAAAGCGTCAACAGCGGCGAAGTGCAGATCGGTGCATCGTGTCGCGCCAATATTGAATCCATGGCAGAAGAGCGCAACGTCTATCAAGTCCCCGTGGCTTGGGATGCGCTGGTGTTTATTGTCCACCCCAGTAATCCGGTGGATAACATTACCTTCCAACAGGCCAAGGATATTTATTTGGGTAAAATTAAAAACTGGAACGAATTGGGCGGCAAAAACCAACCTATCGAATTATATGTGCGGCGTGGCAAGCTCACCGGAGTGGGCAGGGTATTGCGTGAATTATTATTTGCCAACTACGATCAAGAATTCACCGGCGCCAAACACATCATGGCCTCCTCCGGACCGCTCGAACAGGGCGTGGAGCAAGAGCCAAATTCAATCGCCGCCAGCGGTGTCAGCAGTTCGCAGCGCCGCGCCAAAGAAGGCAAGGTTAAAATACTCAAGCTCAATGGCAAAGAGGCCAGCTACGAAAATATTAAATCCGGACAATACGTGATGTATCGTCCTTTATACTTGGTAAGTGGTGGCGTGAATGCCGATCCGCAGGTGAAAGAATTTATCTCATTTGCGCTGAGTCGCGAAGGCCAGCAGATCATTCGCCAAACCGGATCGGTTCCGTATTCAGAAGCCATCGGCTTGGTGATGAAACAGGTCGAACAATACGACCGGGCAATGGAGCGTGGCCTGTACAACACCCAAACCAAGAAATAATTTCGCGGCAAAATGAGTAAAGGTACCGGTTGCTAGCTCGGTTTTGAGCGCGGGTTATTTCTCGATGTATTTTTCGGCCGGGTCTTCTTGTTTGGCCAGTACCTCGGCGAGTTTAAATTTGGCCTCGATAACCTCCTTGCGTTCCTCATAGCGTTGCTCATACGCATTGGCTACCAAGGGAATCGTTGAATTTCCAAACAACACTTGGTCCAACAGGCGGAATCCAAATTGGGTTAGAGTAAAATCATCAATCAATAAAGACTGGTAATACGCATCTTCGAGTAGGTACACTTTGCGGAAGTTTTTCGATTCGATGAATAGACGAAAGCGATCCACGTCGTAGCTGGCCATGAAAAACATGTCAAAGCTCAATTGCGACGGACGGCCTATGGTCGGGCCCGAGGATTTTTTCTTTAGAACCAGTTTGTACCAGGGCCAGTTAAATTCGTCATAGGGTTTAACGCCTTGTTCTTCGCGGTATTGATCCACGGTTAATTCGCGCGGCTCGCAGTGGCCGGTACAGTGGTCTTCTTTGACGATAAAATAATGTTGTTCTTCGTGGTTGGCTTTAAAGGCCTTCATACTCATCAGTCCAACCGGGTAATAACGGCAGGCCGCGGGGCGATCGGTATAGACGCTACATCCGGTTTTTTCATCCATGAATAAACACACCGGTTCATTATCGGTAGTGCGCATCTTAATGCCGGGCAGACCGTGGCCGTCCATTTGGAAGGGGACGGTGTGTTTTTTTAGAAATTCACCCGAGGTGACACCGAGGCGTTGTTTCAAACGCAAGACATCATAGGGTGTGAGCGTGATATCGGCCTTCTTGCAGCATTCGTTAAAACAGCGGATCTGCGGATGGCAGTTAAATTGGATTTTGCTGTTGCCATCGAGTTTTACCGGTTCAACCGGGCTCTTGAAGGGTAAATCGAATTTGTAATCAAACTTGTCGTAGTCGGGATCCATGTATCACCTCGCTCAACGGTGCGCATATTTTAGTCATACGCGATCCGGTTGGGTATCTCTCTTTTGGGGCTAAAAATGAGAACGGGGCCGAAGCCCCGTTCCTGTTTACTTATGACCGACCGCAATTAATGTGCAGCGGCTTTGAACAACTTCGATTTGTCGACGAGGTCCACGTGGGCGCGCTTGAACACGGTCCACTTGTGGGTGGTCTTGTCGTAAATCGAGTTCACGAAGCACTTCCAGTTCTTCTCGTCGACAAAGTTCTTGTCGGCGCGGTAGTAGAAGCCCGGATAACGGGATTCTTCACGGAACTGAATGTGTTTCATGTGGGCTTCGGCGGTCAAGATGCGGTGATAATTTTCCCAGGCACGGAGCAATTCGTGCAGGTCTTTAGCGCGCATCTTCATTGCGTCTTCCTTCAACATGTCCAATTTCTCTGAGGCCACTTCGAGCATCTTGGCGTTGGTCGTGTAGTAGGTCGCCACACCGGCCACGTATTCGTCCATGATCTTTTGCAGACGGAATTGCAGCATTTTCGGCGTGATATACATCGGGTTGACGTCGATGGCGGTGGAGTAGTTCTTGTTCTCCATATAATTACGCACCGGTTTGTAGATTTGTTCCACCAGGGTATTGACGTCGGTGTCGAGCTCCGGTTTGTGGTCTTTATTATCGATGACGAATTTCACCATCGACTTGGCGCACATGCGGCCTTCGGCGTGTGAACCGGAGGAGAACTTGTGGCCAGAGGCACCCACGCCGTCACCGGCGGTGAATAGACCCTTTACCGTGGTCATCGAGCGATAACCCCAATTCCAACCCTTGGGCAGATGCCCGGGGATCTTCCCGGCTTCGGGATGGTCCTCGGAGGTGGGGGCACCCACATCTTCAGGGCCTGACACCCAGATACCGCAACAACCCGAGTGGCTGCCCAGCAGGTAGGGTTCGGTGGGCATCAATTCAGAGTTTTTCTTTTCCGGTTCGATGTTTTCACCCACCCAGATACCGCATTGGCCGACGCACATGTCCAAAAAGTCTTCCCAGGCTTCGGCTTCCAAGTGTTTTACTTCGCGTGGCGACAGGGTTTCTTTCAGCTTGGCGAGGGCAGTCACGGTGTCCATATAGATCGGACCACGGCCTTCCTTCATTTCCTTCAACATCAAGTGATTACGCAGACAGGAGGCCGGAACCGCCGCTTGGCCATAGGGAGGATAGTCATCCAACAGGGCCTTGTTCTTGACCATGTAGACTTCGCCAAACGCGTTGGTGGCTTGGGCTTTGAACAACAGGAACCAGGCGCCGACCGGGCCATAACCGTCTTTGAAACGGGCTGGGACGAAGCGGTTTTCCATCATGGTCATTTCAGCGCCGGCTTCCGCGGCCATGGCGTAGGTGGAGCCCGCGTTCCATACCGGATACCAGGCGCGGCCCGTACCCTCACCCACCGAGCGCGGCCGGAAGATATTAACGCAGCCGCCGGCCACCAGCAGGCAAGCCTTGAACTTGTAGACGAAGACCTTATCGTCGCGCACCGAGAAACCAACCGCACCCGCGACCCGGTTCTTGTCATTTTTGTCATTGACCAGCTTGACGATAAAAATGCGTTCGGTGATGTTTTCCATCCCCAAGGCTTTCTTCGCGGCCTCGGCCACGATCCACTTGTAGGATTCGCCGTTGATCATGATTTGCCACTTACCCGAACGCACCGGCTTACCGCCGTCTTTGAGCGGGGTCAGACCCTGCGCACCGTCGTGACGTTCACCTTTTTCGTCGGTCTTCCAAATCGGCAAACCCCATTCTTCAAATAAGTGCACCGATTCGTCGACGTGACGGCCTAAGTCGTAGGCCAAGTCATCACGGGTGATCCCCATCAGGTCGTTGGAAACCATACGGGCATAGTCCGCGGGGTCTTGTTCGGTACCGATGTAGGTGTTGATAGCAGACAAGCCCTGTGCGACTGCGCCGGAGCGATCCATCGCGGCCTTATCGACCAATTTAACTTTAATGTTGTGGCCCGCTTTTTTCGCGGCATCGATCCAAGGACCGATTTCATACGCGGTGCCGCACGCTGCCATACCGCCGCCGATGATGAGGATATCCACCTCTTCCTGGACGATTTCTGGATTACCAAATGTTCCTGCCATTGTGTGTTTCCTCGTAGTCTCTAAATTGGATTACTTTTTGCGAATCAATTCAGCAGGGTTGCCGACGCGATACCCGTTGGTTTGGGTGAAAAAGCCCGACTTGCTGATATTTGCCATATTGGCGGCACTTTTGCCTTCATAAGGTTTGATTGAACCTTCGGGGGTGGTGCGAATCGGGAACTTGAAGCGTTTGAGCACACCGTTGCGGAATTTAATCGTCCACATAATCGAATCTGAACCGCGCAGGGGTTGTACGGAACCACCTAGGGGTACGACGTCCGCGTAATGGCGGCATTCGATCGCTTGTTGCGGGCAGATCTTCACGCAGCTGTAGCATTCCCAGCATTGTTCAGGCTCTTGGTTATACGCTTTCATGGCGTGACCGGTGTCAGAACCGTCTTTGTCCAGCTTCATCAGGTCATGCGGGCAGATATACATACACGCAGTCTTGTCCTGACCTTTACAGCCGTCACATTTATCCGTTCTTACGAATGTAGGCATTTTGATACTCCTCGTTTTTGCTAGCTAGCAAGTTTGTGTTCAACCTTGTTTCCTGCCGTGGTTTGCATGCTCCCCGGCAGGGAACATCCTTTCTACGCGGCCGAGTGGCCTTTGAGTTCGACCTTGACCTTTTGGTCGTCGGCCAGACTCGCATAATATTTACGTAATATTTCCAATACTTCGGGGCGCGAAAAATTATCCGGCACTGTTTCGTTTTCTGACAGCGCCTTACGCAACTTGGTGCCCGACAACAATAAGCGATCTTCCTTACCGTGCGGGCAGGTCTTCATCGAGGCCATGCCACCACACTTGTTGCACCAGAAGGTCCAGTCGATCTTGAGCGGCTGGGTTTCCAGGGCGTCTTTGGGGATTTGATCGAAGATGTGGTGGGCATCGAACGGGCCGTAATAATCGCCCACCCCGGCGTGATCCCGGCCCACTATCAAGAAGGAACAGCCGTAGTTCTGACGGAACAGGGCGTGTAATAACGCCTCCCGCGGACCGGCATAACGCATGTCGAGGGGATAACCGGCCTGGATGACGGTGTTTTTCACGAAGTATTTCTCGATCAATACCCCGATCGCCTCGGAACGCACTTCGGCGGGGATATCGCCCGGTTTGAGTTTGCCCAATAAGGAATGGACCAATACCCCATCGCAGATTTCCACCGCGATCTTGGCCAGGTATTCGTGCGAACGGTGCATAGGATTACGGGTTTGGAAGGCTGCGATACTGCTCCAGCCGCGTTTTTCAAACTCGGCGCGGGTTTGAGCCGGGGTCATGAACTGTTCGCCGTATTCGGCGGGGAATTCCGCCACGGTCAATACCTTGATGGGGCCGGCGAGATTGACGTCACCCTGTTCCATCACCATCTTCACACCCGGGTGTTCTATATCCGTAGTTTTATAGACCTGCATACACTCGTGGGCTTTATCAATGCTGTATTTTTCGGTGATCTTCTGGGTTGCCAGGATCAGATTGCGTTCGGGATCAAACAGGGCCACTTCCTGGCCGACCTTGAGCTTATCGGCTGTGGCTTTATCGGTTGATAAGGTAATGGGGATCGGCCAGAACAGGCCGCTGGCCATCTTCATGCCGTCACAGACCCCTTGCCAGTCGGCGCGGGTCATGAACCCGTCCAGCGGGGTAAAACCGCCGATGCCGAGCATGATAATGTCGCCCGATTCACGCGAGCTGACGTTGACTTTGGAAAGCGTCGCGGCCTTGGCCAGTTCAGACTTCAGCGCGGCACCTTCTAGTAATAGCGGCTTGAGCGGGCCACCACCGTGTGGATTGACAAGCTTACTCATCTAGCACCCTTTTATTGAAATCAATAAGTTATGGAAAAATCGTTATACCCTTCGCCGGAGGCGTGCGATATGCTTCCAGGGGGGCCCTAAATTAGCTAGTTTTGCGCGTAAAATAAAGCGAATTTCTCGTTACAAAACAATAGATTTACGTAGGCTAGCATAAGCAGAACTTATCTAGGTTGCAAACATGATCCGTCAGGGCCCTCAAGTGGGATGGGTGCAGCGCGTTTTTACCACGTGCGTAGTGTTTGAAGGGTTCGTCTTTGAAACGACGTTGAGTGGAGGGATTTATTTGCGATTGATTCCACGTGGGCAGATGAATTTTCCGGGCTACGTGAAGAACCTCAAGTATTTTGGGCGCGGGATCTCGCTGCACCGGTTTTTCAGAAAAGGAATATTTTTACACCCAAAGAATTTATGTTTTCCTTATGAATAATTTGAATCTTATTGATATCGAGGCAAGCGGTCTGCATCGCGACTCGTACCCTATTGAAATAGCGATCCTGGTTAATGGGAAAATATTGTCCTGGTTAATCACGCCTGAAAAATCCTGGTCCCATTGGGATGTGGCAGCAGAAGCGTTGCATGGCATTTCAAGAGAGCAGCTTAGCAAACACGGTCAAGCCGCGCGTTACGTGGCGGATGCGATAAATGGTGCTGTTGCCCGTACTAACGGATTGCTTTATAGCGACGCCGCCGCTTGGGATGCGGAATGGATCAACACCTTATATGACGCCGTTGGCGCGCTACCGCAGTTGCATATTCTTCCACTGAGTGATTTATTTTCAGAGGCCGGGTATCGGTTGTTTGAGCAGCAGCGCGATGCCCTGGCCCGCAGCGGCCACTATCGACGCCACCGTGCCGTCCAAGATGTAAAAATGATTTATGCGGCGTACACTGCTGTTACAAAAACAGAACAACCTTAGCGCTAAAAAAATCCCTGTGCGCAGAACATAGGCATACCACTTCTTACTCGTATCCGTGTGAAACAGTTCCTGTTTTTCTTAACCACGGCTGACTTAGTATATAACCAGTTTCTGATATGCCTGTCGCCCAGACGTCACCCTTCAGGGAGGAAAAGATCGTGTTACACCCAATAAAAATATTGTTACTGTGTGTGGGGCTGTTAGGGTTATATGCGTGCGGCGGTGGGAGTGGCGGAGCGTCCTCGCCGACACCCACACCGATGCCCATGGCAACGCCAACGCCATCCCCCACACCTACGGTAACCCCCACACCTACGGTAACCCCGGTTCCTAGCATAACACCTACGCCTACGACCATACCGGTGCCAACGATAACCCCTAGCCCAGGCGGGTTCTCGTTATTTATCAAGCAAGGTACGGTCACTATTACCGCCAGCCCGGATACCCTTAATGGCGCACAGTCGCTATCGGTCTGGGGTTATAGCGCCACGGAATCAAATACTGGAACAACAGTTCCGGGGGTGTTGCTGGAGGCGCGTGAAGGCGAGACCATCACGGTTAACATCAAAAATGATCTTTCCCAGCCGCATAATTTTAGTGTCCGCAACCTACCCTCCACACAAATCACGCCCGCCGCGAGCGCGCTGATCGATAGCGGCAAATCCCTCACATATACGCTAACCCCGACAACGGCAGGAGTGTATTTGTATGAGGATACAGTAGCTAACGGTGTGAATAGCGCGGTAGGGATGGCCGGAGCATTGATTGTTCGTCCGGCACAGGCCTTGGGTAAGGTCGCCTGGCCGGGTGGGCCGACCTATGACAAAGAGGCGCTGTGGGTCATTCAGGATATGGATTACAGCCATTGGAATCTAGTCGCCCTGGATCCAAGCCAAGGTCCAAGCAAAGTGATCACCGCCAGTTACACACCCAATTATTTTCTAATAAACGGTATGAACGGTTTTCAGGCAATGTATGCCCCTGGCACCGAGCTGCGCGGACCTGCGGGTACCACCACCTATTTGGTACGCATCGTGAACAGCGGCCAATACGCGCAATCGCTGCACTTTCACGGCAACCATTTTAAAGTGATCAGCCGTAATGGAGTGCGCTTGTCGGAGTTTGAAGAAATCGACACGCTGAATATGCCACCCAAGGAAACCGCCATGGTTCTCTACACGATTAGCCAACGGGGTTATTACCCGATGCACGTGCATAGCGCGCAATTGGAAACCGGCAACGGTGTGTATTTAAACGGTACCGCCGCCATGATTGTCGGTGAATAGGAGACTGATGGTATGAAAATTAACGGATTATTTAGCCCGCGCGTTCTAACAGGATCGGCGCTGCTGCTGGTTATTTCCGCCTACTCGAACACGGTGCTGGCGCAAAAAGCCTTTGTGGTGCGGGATGTGGCCACGGCGAATAACGTAAGTTTGGTGGTCAGGGACTTTACGAAAACCATGCGTGACGGCACACCGGTCCCTTTTTGGGTGTTTTGCACGGGTTGCATGGGAATGAATAATACCGGTCTCACCTTGCCCGGCCCCATTCTGGAACTGACCGCGGGGACACCCGGGCAGGTCACCTTAAACATGATGATGGCCCCGCAGGAGGACACAGGAAGTATCGCATCCAACGCCTATCTGGGGCATACAATCCATTTGCATGGATTAGACATGGACACCCAAAACGATGGGGTGCCTGAATCCTATGCCGCGCAAAACAGCGGTTCGTCGGTGACCTTGCGCGAAGGCGTGACCTATATGATAAATCCTCCAGGCACTGTCCGTGTCGATGATCGGTATATTGGCAGCCATATGTACCATTGCCACGTGCATACCGTGAAGCATCTTGAGATGGGCATGTACGGGATGTTTATCGTCAAAGGTGGCGGCGCACTGGCCGGGCACATCAATGCCGCCGGGCCGAAATACGATGAAGAATGGAACATGATGCTGAGCACGGTGGACCCCCGCTATCATACCGCCGCTGCCAAAGGCGACAGCACCATTTTTGCGGATTACATTCCAAAATATTTTCTGATCAACGGCGAAGAAGGTTATGACGTTGCAAATCCCAGCAATCTGGATTTACGTCACAGCGTGACCTTGGCGGGGCAGAGCAAAAATTTGGTGATCCGTTTGATGGGTATCCTCTCGACCCAGGCGAGCTTTGAAATACGCGATGCGAACAATGTAGCGCTGCCTTTTACCTTGTACAACGTGGATGGGTTTGCCCTCAAGACCCCGCAAACCGTCACCCAGGTGCAAATTTCACCGGGCCAAACCAAGGATATTATGGTGACCTTGACCACAGCGGGTGTTTTTTATCCTCAAGTGCAATTCAGTGATTTACGCAGTGCCCAACCCTACCCCAATGGCTTGGTAAAAACCGAACTGACGGTGGTGCAGTAGTGTTTTTGAGGGACAGAATGAATCCTGTCCCTCTTTAATTATAATATTCACAACATTCACACCGGCCCGTCCTGTTAATTGCCGTTGCGATCGGTGTACTATTAGTCCCTCCAGCATCCACTTCCGCAGGGGGAGCCATGATCGGCACGATTGTTGTACTCGTACTTCTGTTAGCCTTGTTTTTCTACATTGTTAGTATTTTCAATAATCTAGTCGCATTGCGGAATCGGTTTAAAAACGCCTTTGCGCAGATCGAGGTGCAGTTAAAGCGGCGTTATGATTTAATCCCCAACCTGGTGGAAACCGCCAAGGGCTATATCAAACACGAACGCGAAACCTTGGAGGCGGTGATCGCGGCGCGCAATACCGCCGTGCAAGGGTTGCAAGCGATGAAACAAGACCCGGGCAATGCCGCCGCCGTGGGCCAGTTCGCCGGGGCGGAATCGATGTTGGGCCAGGCGATGCAACGTTTGAACGTGGTGATGGAGGCCTATCCGGATCTCAAGGCCAATCAGAACATGATGCAATTGTCAGAAGAGCTGACCAGCACCGAAAACAAAGTGTCGTTCGCGCGTCAGGCGTTTAACGATGCGGTGCAGGCGTATAACACCTACAAACAATCCTTCCCACCTGTGCTGTTCGCGGCGGTATTTGGCCATTCTCAAGATGCCAGCTTATTAGAATTTGAAGATCGGCAAGCGATCCAGGCGGCACCTAAAGTCAGCTTTTAATGGATTTTTTCAGCCAGCAACATCAAGCGCGGACCAAGACCCGCAAATTGCTGGTGTATTTGTTGTTGGCGATTGCCAGCCTCCTTGCCATCACCCACGGTATTTTTTATCTACTGTTGTCCTACGATCAAGCTGCGCCGGATCGCGCGCGTTACTTCACGCCCGGCCACTATGATCTGGCCACTTATGTACAGTCCGGCGTATTTTGGATCATCAATCTGGCCATCCTGGTGGTGATCGGCTTCGCCAGTTTATATAAATGGCTGACGATACGCGCTGGGGGGTATGTTATCGCCGAGCACCTGGGGGGGGTGTTAATTCCCAATACTACCGCCGACCTGAATGAAAAACGGGTATTAAACGTGGTGCAGGAGATGGCCATCGCCTCCGGCACACCGGTTCCCCCCGTCTATATATTAGAGGAGGATGGCATCAACGCCTTTGCGGCGGGGTATACCCCGGCCGATGCGGTGATCGGTATCACGCGCGGCGCGATCACGCGTTTTAATCGCGAACAATTGCAGGGGGTGATTGGGCATGAATTCAGTCATATTTTCCATGGCGACATGCGTCTGAATCTACAGTTGATCGCCCTGCTGCACGGGATTTTGGTGATCGGATTACTGGGGTATTACGCCATGCGTGTGGCGGGCAACAGCCGGGGACGGGGCGCGGCGGGTTTACTGGGGATCGGCATTGCGCTGATCATCCTGGGCTATGGCGGCACATTTTTTGGAAATTTGATCAAGGCGGCGGTATCGCGTCAACGCGAATTTCTCGCCGATGCCTCCGCGGTACAATTTACCCGTAATCCCGAGGGCATTGCCGGCGCCCTGAAAATCATCGGCGCCAGCAGCGGTAGTGTCTTAACCCATGCCCGCGTCGACGAGGTCACGCATTTATTATTCGCCGAGGGTAAACACTTTGCGACCGATTGGTGGGCCACCCATCCGCCGTTGGAGACACGCATTCGCCGCATTGAACCGCGTTGGGATGGTATATTCATCACACCCGCCATTACCACAAGCACAACAGATCAATCCCCCCCGCCTAGGCCGTCGCCTATGCGCCCGGCCGAGGGTTTGGTTGCCGCCGCCGCCGTGCTCAGCAGTGTTAACCGCATCGGCACAATTGACAGCGAACACCTGGGATATTCACAACAGTTATTGCAACAACTTCCGGCGACGTTGATCGCCTTGTCGCAAACACCGGCAAGCGCGGCCGAACTTATCCTGGCGCAGGTGCTGTTACGAACCGAGGTGGTATCCACAATGGATCCTGCTACACAGCAACTGATCCAGGCCAAACAAACCGAGTACGCTAGTCAGTTGCAGTTACTCACGGCACTGCCGGATCCGATGCGTTTACCCTTGCTGGATCTGTGCGTGGCGAGTTTAAAACAAGGCACGGCAGCCCAGTACCAGCAGTTTATGCAGGTGTTGGATCAATTCATTGGGCTGGATAAAAAAATCAGTTTATTCGAGTGGTGCTTAAAGCGCGTGGTTGATTATCAATTAAAAACATTTTTTTACGGTCCGGTCCAACCCTCCAAGCTATTACGTTTATCCGACTGCCGTAACGAATTAAGCATTGTACTATCGCTCTTGGCGCAATTTGATACGGGGAAAAACCCGGCAGCGATTATTAAAACCAGCGCCGATACCTTTCATCTAACCGGTCTACAAGCCTTACCTCCCGAACAACTTTCTGCGGCCAGCTTTGAAGTTGCCGTGGATCGCTTGGGCTTGTTACATCCCATGGATAAACCCAGCGCCATTAAGGCATGCGCGCAGGTAATTACCTATGATCGACAGATAAGCGTGCGCGAGGTGGAAGTATTACGCGCCTTGGCCAGTAGCTGGGATTGTCCCATGCCACCCATCCTCCCCAATCAAACCTAGGTTATCCCATTCCGATAATACGGTTTCTCAAGTTAAGAAACCCAAAGGTAAGCCGATACTCTCCCCTGTTGGTTCTGAATTTCTAACCACGGCTGCAAATAAATATCAGGGATGCCTGCGCGATGATAAGGTTGCAAATGCGACGATTAACCGGGTTATTCGTTGGTTATCTGTGTTATGCGGCCTTGGCGCAAGCCGAGGTCTACAGTGTGGGCGTGGTGCCGCAGTTTGATGCCCGCCAGCTGTATTCAACCTGGCAACCCCTGCTCGACGCCGTGACGACACAGTCCAAGATCGAATTGCAGCTCATGGCTTCGCCCAATATTGCAGTATTTGAACAGCAGTTTAGTATAGGCAAGTTCGATTTTGTGTACTTGAATCCCTACCACTGCTTGCTTGCCAACCAGGCCCAGGGGTACCTGCCGGTATTGCGTGACCACGCTGAAAAACTTCAAGGTATTTTATTGGTGCGCAAAGACAGTGGTATCACCCAGGTGCAACAATTGTCCGGCCAAGAAATTGCGTTTCCCTCCCCCAATGCCTTGGGGGCTTCGTTGTTGATCCGCGCCGAGTTAACCCGCCTCGGGGTGCAGTTCATACCGAAATACGTCAAGAATCACTCCTCGGTGTATCTAAACGTGGCCTTGGGTCAGGTCAAAGCCGGGGGCGGGATATACCGAACTTGGCAGATGGAAAACGACGATCTGGAATTCCAGTTACGGGTGCTGTATCGCACCCGCGAGATTGCGCCCCATCCCTTATGTGTCCATCCACGCGTCCCTAAAAAAGTCCGCGACGCGGTAGTGCAAGCATTGTTAGATCTAGGACAAAGCCCGCAAGGCCAACGGCTGTTAGCGGCAATTCCCATCCAGTCGATCGGCCCTGCGACGTTGGATGATTATGCCCCTCTGCGTGAGCTGGGGCTGGAAAAATTCGTACAGCGGGAGTGATGTGTGAGTATCCGCGCCAAACTTTTTCTGCCGATCATCATTGCCTTGGTGTTGTTTGGGACCATTATGCATTGGTATTGGTTACCACAGTATCTGCGACAACAAACCGAGCATTTCACCCAAACCCAAAGCCGCGAATTGAATTTATTAGCCACCGCCATTACGCCGGCCTTATTAGCCGGTGATCTGGCCCAGGTCCACTCCACCTTGAATGAAACCCTGGCGTTGCGGCCGTTCTGGCGCGATATACGTTTGTTTAATAACAACGGCCAGCAGCTATTCCCGTTGGTTAATCATCCTGTCGTGCGGACAGAAAATTTAATTAGCTTGTCCGCGTTAGTCAAATACGAGGCGCGTCCCTACGGCAAATTACAACTCGGCACGGATGTCACCAGAGTGCTGAGAGAAGAAACCGCGTCGATTCATTATTTGGAAGTGTTCGCTATGGTTTTTTTATCTTCAATAGCTGTATTAACTTTGGTGATCCAAGATTACTGGGTGCGTCGCCCGCTGAATTTATTGCACGTGGCGGTACGGCAACTGGCCAAGGGTAATACCGAGGCGCCTATTCCAACCGTAGGCAACGATGAAACCGGTGAGTTAGCGCGCGCTTTTGCGGCGATGCGACATGCGGTGTTAAAACGTGAACAGGGTCTACGCGCGGTGTTAGATCATATCGTCGATGGCGTTATCGGCATGGATACTCACGGGATTATTCAGAGTTTTAATCCGGCCGCCGAGAAAATCTTCGGTTATCCGGCTGCCGAGGTCATTGGGCAAAACATCAGGCAGCTCATGCCCGAGCCCGACCACAACCAGCGCAATGATTATTTACAGGCGTATTTACAAGGTAGCGAGCACAAAATAATCGGTAATAAACGCGAGACCCAAGGAAGGCGCAAGGATGGGCAGGTGTTCGTGATGGAATTGGCGATCAGTGAATACCAGGTGGGGGTAGAGAGATTTTTTACCGGCCTGGTACGTGATATTACCAGCCGCAAATGCGCAGAAGAGGCCATGCGCCAGCAATACCAGTTGCTGGATTGCATCAATCAATCGCAGTCACGTTTTATCGCGCAAAGCGAACCCAAGGTGTTATTTGCCGGATTGTTGAATGATTTATTACATTTAACCGGCAGTAGCATTGGATTTATCGGTGAGGTGAAACGCGATAGTGAAGGAGCGCCGTATCTACACACGCATACGATTTCCAACATCGCGTGGGATGAGGCCAGTCGGCAGTTTTATGCTGAGAATATCGAAGCCGGCCTGGAATTTCGTAATCTGAATACATTGTTCGGCCGGGTGTTAGTTACCGGCCAAGCCTACATAAGCAATGATCCCCTGCAGGATGAATACCGTGGGGGACTGCCGGTGGGGCATCCGCCCTTGCACGCCTTCATGGGATTGCCGATTCAGCACCAAGGCGAGTTGCTGGCGATGGTGGGGTTAGCCAACCGCCAAGGCGGTTATGACGCCGCCGACTTGAATTTTCTCAAACCCTTAGTGGGCACCTACGGCGGCGTGATCTCGGCCTGGCGTAATGCCCAACGACTACGCTTTGAAGAAGAGCGCTTGTCTCTCGCCTTGAGAGCAACCGAAGCTGGTTTGTGGGAGTGGGATATCCAGCACGGGACGACATTTTATGACGCCCGCCTGATCACCTTGTTGGGATTTGAACACGATGATCAAACCGGCGGGGGTTATGCCTGGGGTAGCATCCACCCGGAAGATGTTGACTCGGTGATGCGCGAGTTAAATGATCACCTGGATGGGAACACCGCACAGTATTCCTCCGAACACCGAAAACGCCACCAACATGGTCACTGGGAATGGGTACACGAACATGGACGGGTGATAACTCGCGACATGAAGGGCGAACCGCTGCGTTTGATCGGAACCTTAACCATCATTACCGCGCGACGCGAAGCCAATCGCATGCTGGAGGAGGCGCGCGACCAGGCCCTGGCCGCGGCGCGCGCCAAGAGTGAATTCTTGGCTACCATGAGTCACGAGATCCGTACCCCCATGAACGGGGTGTTAGGCATGGCGCAGATCCTCTCCACCACGGCCTTAACACCCGAACAACAACACTACCTCGAGACCATCATCCGTTCGGGTAGGGCGCTGCTGACAGTGATCAACGATGTATTGGATTTTTCCAAGATAGAGGCCGGCAAACTTAACTTGGAAGCCATTGTTTTCGATCTGGGTTATACCGCGCACGATGTTTGCCATTTACTAATGAATAACGCCACCGAAAAGGGTTTGGAATTAATCCTACGCTACGCACCGGATAGTCCGCGCTGGTTCACGGGTGACGTCAGCCGGCTGCGACAAGTGCTGATTAATCTGATCAGCAACGCGATCAAGTTCACCCACCAGGGGTATGTATTGTTGGATATCCATTATAAAACTGATCAACTGCCAGCCCCGCAGGTCGTGATCAAGGTAATTGACACTGGCATTGGGATTGCCCCGGAGGTAATACCCCGGTTATTCCAATCGTTTACCCAGGCGGATAGTTCAACCACCCGCCGTTATGGCGGTACCGGTTTGGGCTTGGCGATCTGTAAAAATATTATTGAAGTCATGGGTGGGCGTGTGGGTATCGAGAGCCAGCCCGGCCGAGGCTCGACCTTTTGGTTTGAAATTCCATTAACCCCCGCGCCAACCCCCACACAACTGTCCAAGGCCAATTTAACCGGCGTACGGGTTCTAGCAGTGGACGATTTCCCGTTGAATCGACTTGTGTTACAGGAGCAGCTCTCGGCGCTGGGCATGCGGGTTACCACCGCCAGTGATGCACACGAGGCGCTACACGTTCTGCAGCGCAGCAAACAGTTAGCCGCGGAAGAAATTGAATTGGTTATCCTGGATTACCTGATGCCGGAAATTAACGGCGAACAACTCGCCAAGATGATCCACGCCAAGGCGGATTTTGCCCATTTACCCCTGATCATACTCACCTCCAGCGCCTTGCGTGGCGAAACCAAACGGTTTGAAGAAGCCGGATTTTCCGCCTATCTCACCAAACCCGCGTTGAGCGAGCAATTGGCGGCGGTACTGGCCGTGGTGCTGGGTAGCGCGCGGCATGGAGAAAAATCCAGACTGATCACCGCGCATTCGGTTGCTGAGGACACCACCACAACACACTCCGCCGTGCATTTGACCGGCAGGGTCTTATTGGTTGAAGACACGGTGGTGAATCAAATGGTGGTCCACGCCATGTTAGAGAAGGCGGGTTTGGAGGTTGTGATTGCCGAGAACGGTGCCGTGGCCGTGCAACAGTGGGAGGATCAAACATTTGATCTGATCTTGATGGATTGTCAGATGCCCATCATGGACGGGTATCGCGCCACGGAATTGATCCGCCGCGCGGAACAGAGCCGCGGCACCCATATTCCTATTATCGCACTCACCGCTAACGCCATGGCCGAAGACCGGGCCAAGTGCCTCGCGGCGGGCATGGATGATTATCTCGCCAAACCCTTCGAGGCAGGCGCGCTGAGCAATATTTTAATGACCTGGATAACAAACCCGAGGCAACGCAAAGTAGCTGGGTAACATGCAGTCCGCATAGCTTTCGCGGTAAATATTTGATCATTTGCAGTTACTGCACCGGCTGCACCCAGGCGTGGACTCACGGGTTGTGCAATATTGGCCAGGTCGGCCGGGAGGCCGTCGCTATCCAATCCTTATACTCAAGACCGTCTCAGCAGCAGGGATGTTGCTGTCGAGTCTACAGGGAGGTATTGACAGCGTTGTCTTGGTGGGAGGGTATCCTTTCCATGTGATTAGTAATAAATCAAGGGGACAGCATTAATGCTGTCCCCTGGCTTCAAGCTATTAAAAATCAAACAAGTTCATTAGATCGCCAATCGCCGGAGCATTGACCGGCACATAGGGATTGTCCTGCCGCGTGACCGGATTGGGCAGGTTATCACGGCTACGATCCGAGAGGGGTTCGAGGCCCCAATTACGTTCGATAAACTTTAGTATCGAGGCATGATCGTAATAGGTATGGTCGACATAGCCCTGTTTCGCGAACGGTGACACCACCAGCAAGGGGATCCGTGTGCCGTCGCCGAAGAAATCGACGGGTTGTATGTAGCCGGAGTCATAATAGCCGCCGCCTTCATCCACGGTGATCAAGATCGCGGTTTTGGCCCATAATGCTTTATTGGACTGAACCCGTTGGATCAGATCGGTAACGAAGCGTTCAAAATCGGCCACGGTGGCGTTGGCGGGGTGGCCGGCCTTGCTCTCGAACGGACGTACGTACGACACCGCCGGTAGATCACCCTGCGCGACGTCGGCGTAGAACTGTTCGACACCTTGTAAATTATCTTTTAATGCCGTTGTCATGACGCTGCTGAAGCCGGTGAGCGGATCACAGATCCCGCAATATTCACCCGTGGGTGGCGCGTTGGCGACGCGACCGCCGCTGTAATACTTCCAGCTGACGTGTTTGGCGCTGAGGGCATCGGCAATGGTGGGAATGGTTTGCGGCGGCAAGGTAAACTTGTCAGCGCCTAGCGCGGCGACGGTACCGTCGTAGTGGTAACCCAAGTTATAGTTATTCACCAAATAATAGGCATCGGCGGCGCAGTTGCCATCATGAAACGGTTTATACGACAGCGAATGCAGGTACGCCTTGATGGGTGCTACTCCGGGTTGGGTAGCATCGGCGCAATTCACATAAGAGCCGCCACGATAGCCGTCTTCGGTATACCAATTATTCAATCCAGCCTGAGGGTTGGGATTTTCAATTTGGTTGGCCGGTGGGGTTTGTGCTACTCCGTTGCTGTTATAAAACGCCGCATCTGCCGTGACCAGGGCAATAAAATTAGCCCCCGTGCCACCCATGATCGATTGGTGATAGTTATCGCTGATCGCGAAGTTATCCGCGAGTGCTTTAAATCCTGCCGCATCACCGCTGCTCATATTATAGAACCCCATCGATTCGCCCCCTTGATTGGGTTGCGTGGGAGTGGGAGAAAATCCGTCGTTGCTCGGGCCGATGCTGGCGGTGGTGGCTACCCAGGGAAAGAGATCATGGCGGCCTTGATCAACTTGTTGCCACATTTGAAAAAAGCGATGTACCGGATCACCGCTGTAGGCGTCGTAGGGAATGTACTTGGTAAGCTGGAACGGGCCGTTCGGCAGGTCCGCGGGGAAACGTGTGTCCGCCGTATTGGGGGGCAGGCCGGTGGCACGGGTTGTATTCGGCTGTGGCAGTGTCGCGTAGCTGCCGGTGATGGACGGATTAAGGCGATAGACATCCACATTAGTAGCCAACCGTTGCGCCGCCTGGGCAAAATGCGGCCCGGGGCTGCCGTCTTGGTTGATGATACCCTTGGATAACAAGTTATCGATGTGTTGCCCGGAAGTGGGCTTATAACCGGCGAAGAGATTGTCGAAGGTGTGATTTTCACCTACCACTACGATGACGTGTTGTAGCGGAGTGCGAGTGTCTTCCATATCGTCATGCGCCTGCCTTGCCAATGCCTGTAATGGGATAACCTGTCCCGCCATGGCGAGACTCATCGCCAATGCCAGTGGTTTACGATGTTGAGGATAGATCATAGGGATACTCCTGTTGCAGCTGAGTGGGTGTTAATGACCTGATTGGAATACCGTCCCAATCGCAGTGATCATCGAACCGGAGTGTTGCAAGCGTGTGGAGGTTGTGTGACAGAAAAATGGCAGGGGGCTGCCTCATACCACACCGAAGCGTTGCAGTTAAATCGGTAAGAACTTAGGGTTTGCGGTATTCCAGTATCCCCTCTGCGTCTGGGCCAATGGTTAGCGCAACGCGTTCCACCCGCAAAGAGTGCATTTTAGAGGTTATTTGCGCGATAATAACCGCGCCTCGTGCGTCCACAATACATGTGTGATCTGTGCGGCCAGCGGTGCTGGGCAAGAAGTTTTTCTGCCGCGTGTAGTACGGCACGCTTAACCCTGGGATAAATTAAGTCAGCCATAAGGATTGCCAGACCTGGCGCATAACGCGGAGGCGGTTACCGATGGAAATAGATATGAATACAGCGAACAAGGTGAAACACACCTCCTATCAGTACGGCGAAGAATATCAGCGTAAACAGGTTGAGAAGTATAAAGATCGGGCGAATAATCATTGGCAGTTTCGCATTCAACTGGCACATGATTTGGTTCGTAACCATGTGGTCCCCCAACTCGGGGACCGGGCTAAATCCACGATCATCGTGGTGGACGTGGGTACCTCGATCGGTACCTTTGCGCTTGAATTTTCCAAACTGGGCTACAAGGTTTATGGTGTGGACTTCGATGAACAAGCGTTAAAAATCGCGCGCCAGCTCGCCGCGGAAGAAAAAGTACAGCCGGAATTTATTCGCGCCGACATTTCGGACTGGTCGCAAAATTTTCCACCGATCGACATCGCCATCTGTTTCGATATTTTTGAACATCTGCACGATGATGAATTGGGGGCGCTATTAGTGGCCATCCGCAAAAATCTGGCGTTAAACGGCCACCTGGTTTTTCATACTTTTCCAACCCAATACGATTATTTATTGTATGACAAAAGATTGTTGCGTTACCCGCTGTATTTAATCAGTAAACTGCCAACCAGGATGTTCGAGCGGTTGCTTAGGATCTATGCGGCGTTTTTTGATATTGCGCTACTGTTAGCGCGTGGCGTGGACTATAAAGAAACCATCAAAACCTGGTCGCATTGTAATCCACTGACCCACACAAGACTCACCGACATGCTTAAACGGGCGGGGTTTGATATTGTCTGTATTGAATCAGCAACGCTTTATCCATCGACCCACGCCATCGCCAGAATATTTAAAAAACAACTCATCAGCCACCGTAATCTGTACGGCGTCGCCACGCCAAAGGTCTAGCTTAATGCTGATTTTGGTGCAATGACGCTGGCCCAATGACTCTGGAGTGACGGGCTGATTATGCTAAATGCTAAAGTTTTGAGTGGCTTTGCGAGATCAAGATTTTTAACAGCGTGATAAAGGAGTCGTAGGAATTGGAATAGGGGGTCAAGGCCCTTTATCCCGAACCTGCCGGATCCCCCGCCGCAGGACAACGGCAACTGTAGTTTCGCGCAGATCTTTATTGCGGCCATAGTCATTGTCGTGGCGGCCGTAACACAACAATATTATCTATTGGAATATGGTCCTTGGGCGAGCGTGATCGGGGCGGCGGCCGGTAACATTGCCGGGCAGTGGGTTGGTATGGCGCTGGGCGTACAAAAAAGTTTTGACTGGAGTGCATTGGCGCAAGCCAGTTTGACCGCCATGATCCCCACGCCGGGGGTCGGCGGGTTGGGTCCGATGGGCAATCAAATGCTCAGCGGGGCGCTGCAAAACGTGATGAGCCAGGGCCTCGGCATCCTCACCGGACAACAATCAGACTTTCATTGGAACCAAGTCGCCACGGCGGCGATTGCGGCGCCGGTTGTGAATGCGATCGGCGGGGCGATGGACAGCGCCTACGGCTCCTCGGCCGAAACTCATCCGTTTCAACACGACCTGGTGCGTGGCCTGGCCACTGGCACGGGTAGCGAACTGGTGCGCATGGCCGTGAACCACGACGGTAGATTCCAGTTTGCCGCCGTGGCCGCGAACAGCTTTGGCGATGCCCTGGGGAACAGCATCGTGGGGGACATGCGGATGAACCGGGAGTTTGAATACCAGCAGCAACTGGATGGATTTTTGAATGATCCGAACCGGCCTCGCGGGTTTGCACTGACGGGGTCGGGGGGTGTGGCCGGGTACGGGTCCTCCGGTTATCGCAAACCATGGGTAACTACGTGGCCTTCTCCGGTGATGGCGATCCCTACGGGGCCACTGCGGATGCCTTTGCGGCGGCGGATCGCATGCAGAACGGCGATGCGATCGATCGCAATGGCAATGGGGTGCAACGTGGTAGCCGGGAGTATGCCGATGTGGCGGATCGGTATAACACCGTGCAACGGTTCGATGAAGCCGATCGCTTCCAAAATGCGGATGCCATCGATAAAAATGGCAATGCGGTGGCGCTGGGCAGTGAGGCGTATACCCGGTTAATGCAGCGGTATCAAACGTCACAGGGTGCGGCGGGGATGTCAGCGCGAGGCGGGGGTGTTGCTAACAACAACGCCCCGGATGATGTAGGCGCAGAAAATTTCGGGCTGCGTCCTGGTGAGGATTGGGGGGATACCGCCAGCAGTTCAATGCCCAAGGTCAGTGTACGATGGAAACAATACGCCTTACCGACACTGCCTTCGGCGGCCGAGATCAGTAACTGGGCCTCGACCACGTGGTCGGACATCACCACCGGGTTGTCCAATGCCTATAACCGGGTTCAAGCCTGGCAGGATCAACCGGCGGTCACCTACACCGCGGAACAACAAGCCATGCTGGACAGCATGGGCGATGGCTCGACGATCCCCACGGATACCGTAACTCAACAACTGCTTGGCGATACGCGTGATCAACTCGATAACACCGGCGCGGGCCGATATCTCAATACAGCTTGGGAAGGGAAGAATTGGAATGATACGTTCGCGGGGGCATACAACGCGGCAATCGATATCGGACAGATGGTGTCAAAGGGGGGGCTAAATAACTCATTGTTTGGGATGGTGTCGCCCTTTGAGGTTAACATTGATTACAGCCCTTGGCAGGCGGATTATAATAGTAAAGAATACGGCACACTCGTGCAGATGGCAGCACCGTTATTAATTCCAGGTGTTGGTGGGGAAGCGGTAGGTGCGAGGGCGCTGGGTGGGGCGGAGAGGGTAGTTGCAAACAGTGGGGAGCGTCTGCTTTGGGGTTCTTGGAAGGACTACTCGAAGGTTTCTATCGAAGGTCGAGAGTACGCCCAGATTGGTGACAGACTTTACACACAGCACTCCGTCAATCGAATGCAACCATCGGGTCTTGGGGCTCCGGCTGGTGAGCTCACTCCGGGTAGAAACATATCGCCGAATTTCGTTGAAGACGTGATTCGAACAGGACAGCAAACTCATACCGTAGTAGACGATGTATCTAGGACGGTCCATTGGAGTGGCAATGTAGGTGTTGTCACTGAGAACGGCGGAAATGTCGTTGTTACTATCCTTAGAAGGAGCAATCAGTGACCAACTGGATTTATCCGGACGCTGTTGAGCGTGTTGAAAAAGCATGCGGCTTTTTTTTGAAGGAGCAGATAGATGCAAAGACCTTGCAAGCCGCACTCTATCAATCGGAGCAAGAGATAGAGGCGGTTGAAGAGAAGTGGTTACGTTCTCTGTTGTTCGATGCAGAGAACAAACTTGAGGAGATTACATACACCGTATCTAGCGACAAGCGAAAGGCGGCGATGTTTGGGATAGTTCAGCAGTTGCTGAATGACATGCATAGCGGGAAGGATCGGGTAAAGACCTGTAGTTGCAAACAATGACTTGGCAATGTTCCGTCGTACTGCGAACCAAGGTGCATTCTCGGAACTCCCAGTTTTGATGGATTTGAAAACTGTTCGAAGTTATGCCAACGAAGCTGGCGTAGGGCTCGACGGCGTCAAAGTTCGGATTATTCGTGATGAATCTATGATTGGAAAAGATCTTCATGGATACACTCATCCAAACGGCAAATTCATTGACCTGTATCCCGATGCTTTTTCAAGTCCTGAGAATTTGGTTAGAACCCTCGGCCATGAAAGAATGCACGTCTATCAGGTGCGTACTTTTGGGGTGCCTCAAAATGCAGTGGAGCTACGTTTGAACGAGAACGCTGCTTACGGACTCGAAGATTCGTTTGTAAAATACTGGCAGTCAAAAGGCGGACGCTAATGTTTAATGATTGGCTTAACTTGTACAAGCGCATAAGGGAAGGCGTTACGAAGTCGGAATTGACTTGTCCTGAATGTAGCAGTGGCGGCTCTGTCGATTTTCAGTACGTAGGAAGTGCCGAGAAGCGGATCGGATATCTTGATATATGGTGCACAAGTTGTAATAAAGGTGTTCACTTTTCACGGGTATCGATCCCCGAAGGATTTTCGTTGATCTCGTTCGACGATCCTGATCAGATTCTTGTTGCGCGCATTCCGAATTTTGAACAAGTAGTCCCTCAGGAGGGAATGTAAGATTTGCCGATGGTGGAGTGAGTCGCGAGGCTTAAGGTAAGCGCAAAATAAACGACACTCTATTCAACCGTTGAGAGATGGACTAGGGTAGATCTCTTTTATCAATGAGGAGAGTACCCATGGTGTATGGTACCCCTGAAGAATGGCGGGCCTTGATTGACGAACAAGCCAAGGGTGGCAAAAGCGCGGCGGTGTTTTGCTGTAAGCGATCAATGAAGGACATTCTTCCCCTGTGGTCAATGGGGCTAGAGCAATAGGCAGCGAAGGTGGCACCACGACAGCGCAGGCATTGAGCCATTGTGGTGCAATTAAATTCTGATTTGGACCTTATTTCAGCGCAGAATTGTGTATTTATACACCATATTTTCGCAATTCCCGGGTAGATATAACCGAATTGCACCAATATACCGCAATACAGTAAATATAAGCGTGGTATGCGCACTATACTGGATCAACCTTGACCGTTAGCTGTGATCTGGTTGGATTCGGCGCGCGCGTGGGAATGTCGCTAGGTTTAAAACCGTTACCGTAAACCTCTTGCTAACTCGCGGAAAAATAACAACTGTCCGTGAGCTCCCTACGTTGTCTGCGCGGTTCGATGGGCACGAATAAAACAGGGTTGGACGGCATGGCACAAATGCTGCTATCTCCGCACTGAGCAAGAAAATTTAGCCACCTCGATAACAGACAAACACAAACCGAGGTTGCCAATAAAAATAATCGGCGGCTGATCGCGCCACGCGATGCGTTGATCGAAACCACAAGGGCAAGGGTGTGTCATGCAAGGGTCCAATCTATGGGAAATTCTGTTGATCGGCGTCGGACTGGGCATGCTGCACGCGCTCGATAGTGATCATCTGTTGACCCTCGCCAATTTCACTCCGAACCGTACCTCGATTTCAAACAGCCTAAATTTTTGCAGCCGCTGGGCCATGGGTCATGGCGTGGCAATCCTTATTGTTGGCGTTGCAGTTGTCGTGTTTCAGCAAGCGATTCCTTTCAGGTTAGCCTCGATGGCGGAACGGGTTGTCGGCCTCGTATTAGTTTTGCTTGGGCTTGGCACCTTGCTGCGTTCAGCCCGTGCATTCACCGCGGCAAGGGGTTTTCTTCCTCGGGATGAGGGCGGAGCAAATTTTTCATCGTTGTTGAACCGAGGATCAGGATCGCCCTGGCACCAACACCGCGTCGTAGGGATTGGTTTCTTGCACGGTATTTCCGGATCGGCGGCATTGCTGGCATTGTTACCGATGACACAGTTGGCGACAGCGTTGCAGGCCATGGCGTATTTATTGTGTTTTTCCCTCGGGGTGTTGTTCGCGATGCTGGTGTTCGGCGGTGTATTAGGCGGACTATTTCAACGTCTGGGCCAACGTTATCTGCGCGCCCTGTCGGTGTTACGTCTGATCATAGCCGTGCCGGCCATCATCATCGGTGCCCTGATGGTGGTGAACCAGTCATGAACTTGACACTCCCAACGACGCTCGGTTGGTCGGCGCATTTGAATTTAGAGTTTAGCCAGCGACAGACCCAAACCTATTTGAGCAAACGCGAACACCGTGGACCCTTGGTGGTGCAAAAACCTTTTTATCCCGGTGATGGGGCCTGCCATGTGTATGTCTTGCATCCGCCGGGCGGGATTGTCGGCGGTGATAATTTAACCCTGGAGGTGGATGCGCAACGCGGTACCCATGTGTTGTTGACAACACCCTCGGCCAATAAATTTTATCGCAGTCAGGCTAAACCTGCCAGCCTGCGGCAAACCCTGCAGGTGGCCGACGGCGCGCGCTTGGAATGGTTACCGCAGGAAACCATCGTCTACGACGGCGCGTTTGTGAATATGCAGACGCGTATCAATTTGGCCCCACAGGCTCGATTCATCGGTTGGGAGATCACTTGTTTGGGTCGACCGGCCGCGCAGGAGCAGTTTACACGCGGTGAATGTCGGCAGGGTTTGGAACTCTGGCGCGATCAAACTCCGCTGCTGATGGAACGCGCGCGGCTCAGCGGGGGTTCACCGTTATTGCAGGCGGCCTGGGGCATGGGCGGTGCCACGGTCAGTGCCACGCTGCTGGCAACACCGGTGCAGGCGTCGCAACTTGAGGAGCTGCGTCGTTCACTGTGTGCGTGCCTGACGGGATTATTTAGTATGACCTTGATCGACGGGGTGTTGATTGCCCGGTTTTTAGGTCAACAGGCGCGTGCCGCCTTGGAGTATTTTCAAACCGTATGGGCCTTATTGCGTCCGATGATGATGGGCGTGCAGGCCTGTACACCACGCATCTGGGCCACCTGAGGAAATACAACCATGGAATTAACTCCGCGTGAAAAAGATAAATTATTACTGTTCACCGCGGCCCTCGTGGCGGAGCGGCGCAAGGCGCGGGGGGTGAAATTGAATTACCCCGAGGCGGTGGCGCTGATCTCCGCCGCCATCATGGAAGGCGCGCGCGACGGCAAGACCGTGGCGGAGTTGATGAGCTACGGTACGACCTTGCTGTCGCGCGCGCAGGTGATGGACGGCATCGCGGAGCTGATCCCGGAGGTGCAGGTGGAAGCGACCTTTCCGGATGGGACCAAATTGGTTACGGTGCATAACCCGATTGTGTAATTAATCTTAAAGAGGCCCGACCTACAACGGCACCGTTCTATTCTGGTAGTTTGGTTGGTGGACACTATTTCGGAGCGGTTATTTTAAACAAGAACTCAGAGACAATTGATGGAGTGGTGCATGATCCCAGGTGAATATTTTATCGAGGCGGGCGAAATCACGCTTAACGCGGGTCGCAAGACGGTGCGGGTGACGGTGGCCAATAGCGGTGATCGGCCGATTCAAGTCGGTTCGCATTATCATTTTTTTGAAACCAATAACGCCTTGCATTTCGACCGCGCTAAGTCGCGGGGCTGTCGTTTAAATATTGCCGCGGGCACGGCGGTGCGGTTTGAGCCGGGTCAATCGCGCGAGGTGGAATTGGTGGAGTTTGCTGGGGCGCGCACGGTGTATGGTTTTCAAGGCAAAGTGATGGGCACGTTATAACGAAAAAAAGGCAGTAGCACAAACAAGCCCCCGCGATGGTTTTAAACTGGACAGCAGTAGAAAAGACTATAGAAGGCAAAGCAACCTCATGGACAAGTGATAAGGAAAAAAATAATGGCAAGTCTCAGTAAACAGGCCTATGCCGATATGTTCGGTCCCACCGCCGGCGATCGTGTGCGCTTGGCGGATACGGATCTGATCATCGAGGTCGAGCGCGATCACACGATCTACGGCGAGGAAGTAAAATTTGGCGGCGGTAAGGTGATCCGTGACGGCATGGGACAAAGCCAGGCGGTGGCGGCCAAGGTGGTTGACACGGTGATCACCAATGCCTTGATCGTGGATCACTGGGGGATTGTCAAGGCCGATATCGGCCTCAAACACGGCCGGATCGCGGCGATCGGCAAGGCCGGTAATCCCGACATCCAACCCGGTGTGAGCATTGTGATCGGACCGGGCACCGAAGCGATTGCCGGCGAGGGTTTGATTGTCACGGCGGGCGGGATCGATTCGCACATTCATTTTATCTGTCCGCAACAAATCGAAGAGGCTTTGATGTCGGGGGTCACCACCCTGATCGGTGGCGGCACCGGCCCGGCCACCGGGACCAATGCCACAACCTGTACTCCTGGCCCGTGGAATCTACATCGTATGTTGCAAGCGGCCGAAGGCCTGCCGGTGAATCTGGGCTTTCTAGGCAAGGGTAATGCGAGTTTACCGCAAGCGCTGAAGGAACAGATTGAAGCCGGTGCGATCGGTTTAAAACTCCATGAAGACTGGGGTACCACGCCGGCGGCGATCGACAACTGTTTAGCAGTCGCCGATGCCTACGATGTGCAAGTGGCGATCCATACCGACACCTTGAATGAATCGGGATTCGTCGAAGATACCATCGCGGCCTTCAAAGGACGGACGATTCACACCTACCACACCGAAGGCGCGGGCGGCGGCCACGCCCCCGACATCATAAAAGTATGTGGTGAGGCCAATGTCTTGCCGTCGAGCACCAACCCGACGCGGCCCTATACCATTAATACCATTGACGAACACCTGGATATGCTGATGGTGTGCCATCACCTCGACCCCTCGATTCCCGAGGACGTGGCCTTTGCCGAATCGCGTATTCGCCGCGAGACCATCGCCGCCGAGGATATCTTGCACGACCTGGGGGCGTTTTCAATGTTGTCCTCGGATTCGCAGGCCATGGGCCGCGTCGGTGAAGTGATTACCCGTACCTGGCAGACAGCGCATAAAATGAAGCAACAGCGCGGCGCCTTGGTGCAAGACAGCGGGCGTGCGGATAATTACCGGGTTAAACGTTATATCGCCAAGTACACCATTAATCCCGCGTTGACCCACGGCATCGCCCACGAGGTCGGATCGATCGAGGTTGGTAAACTCGCCGACTTGGTGTTATGGAAACCGGCGTTTTTCGGGGCTAAACCGGCCTTAATCATCAAGGGCGGTTTTATTATCGCCGCGCCGATGGGCGACCCCAATGCCTCGATTCCCACGCCCCAACCGGTGCACTATCGACCGATGTTTGGCGCGTTTGGTCTGGCCTTACCCGCCAGTTGTTTAAGCTTTGTATCACAAGCGGCCTTGAGTGCCGGGATTAAACCGCAATTGGGATTGCAACGTGACGTCGTCGCCGTGCGCAATACCCGCACCGTTCAAAAAAAGGATTTGATCTTGAACAACGCCCAACCCCATATGGAAGTCGATGCCCAGACCTATGAGGTGCGTGCCGACGGCGAGTTGTTGCGCTGCGAAGCGGCGAGCGTCTTGCCGTTAGCGCAGCGGTATTTTTTGTTTTGAGGTATGTCAATGTTACGTATTGAAGAAAAACTCACGCAGGTGACGCAGAGTCAGTCGAGTTTGACCCTGCCGTTTGATCTTCGGCAGAAGAGCCGTTTGCGTGCCAGGCTGGATGACGGGCGCGAAGTGGCCCTGATCTTGCCGCGCGGCTACATCTTGCGCAGTGGGGAGTGTTTGCGTGCCGAGGATGGAACGGTGGTGGCGATCAAGGCGGCGCTGGAAACCGTATCGTTGGTGCGTAGCGAGGATCCCGTGTTGTTGGCACGGGCCTGTTATCATTTAGGTAACCGTCATGTGCCATTACAAATTGGCCCTGGCTGGTGCCGTTATCTGCACGACCACGTGCTGGATGCGATGGTGCAAGGATTAGGTTTGAATGTGGGCTGTGAGCTGGCCGCGTTTGAACCGGAGAATGGTGCCTATGGACAGGGAACGACGCGTAGCCATCACCATTCTCCACATGCCGATCAAGATGCTCATCGTGATCAACATGGGCACAGCCATGATTGATCCCGGTCAGTTGCAGCTGTGGCGTTTAATCAGCCCCATGTTGCCGATCGGTGCCTATGCCTATTCCACCGGTTTGGAAGCGGCGGTCGAGGCGGTTTGGGTACACGATGAAAGCAGCGCGCGGGAATGGATCCACGGGCTGTTAACCCATAATTTGCAACAGGTTGATCTGCCCTTATTTGCGCGCGCCTATGCCGCTTGGCAGCGGGATGATCGCGAAGCCGTATTAGGCTATCAGCGACAATTACTGGCGATGCGCGAATCGCGTGAATTACGCCAAGAAGATCTGCAGCTGGGTGATGCGCTGAAGGTGATCCTCAAGGAAATTTTACCGCCGGAGATCTCCCCGCAGGCCCCAACCCATGAGGTGAGTTTCGCCGTGATCTATGCCTTTGCTTGTACCCGACTCGATATCGAATTGACCGGCGCCGCCTCCGGTCTGGCGTTCGCCTGGTGTGAGAACCAGGTGGCGGCGGCCATGAAACTGATCCCCTTGGGGCAACGCGCCGGACAACGCATCATGACCCGTTTGATTGCTTCGATTCCCGCCGTGGTGCAACACGCACTGGCGATGGAAGACGAGTCCATTGGTTGTTTGTTACCACGGCTGGCGATAGCCAGTGCTCAGCACGAGGCGCAGTACAGCCGATTATTTCGTAGTTAACACGGTGAACTAGAAGGTGAAACAGATGAGTACGACAAGTCAGGTATTACGCATCGGCATCGGTGGCCCGGTGGGGTCGGGTAAAACGGCGCTGGTGGATTCCTTGTGTAAATCCATGCGCGATCGTTATCAAATCGCGGTCGTGACCAACGATATCTACACCAAAGAAGACGCGCAGTTTTTAATGCGCAGCAAGGCGCTGACCGAGGATCGCATCATTGGTGTTGAGACCGGGGGTTGCCCGCACACGGCGATCCGCGAGGATGCGTCAATGAACCTGGCCGCCGTGGCGGAATTGCAGAGCAAGTTTACCGATCTGGACTTTGTGATCGTCGAAAGTGGAGGGGATAACCTCAGTGCCACCTTCAGCCCCGAGTTATCGGATTTAACGATCTATGTGATCGATGTGGCGGCGGGCGACAAGATCCCCCGCAAGGGCGGGCCGGGTATCACCAAATCTGATCTGCTGGTAATCAACAAGATTGATCTGGCACCGTACGTTGGCGCGTCCCTCGAGGTGATGGATCGTGATGCGAAGAAAATGCGCGGCGATCGGCCGTTTGTGTTTTCCAATCTCAAAACCGGGCATGGGTTGGCAATTATTGAGCAATTCATCGTCGATAAAGGTATGTTGAATTGAGTTATCACAATACTGAAACCTTACTGAAACCTTCGCGGTCGATTTTGTTGTGTATCCCCAACGCTGTTTGTTGTTCCGCCACAGGTGTACAATAAAAGCGCACCGACTTAAGGCACCGATCGAGTGCGCACGCACCATGATCGCACAGCTGCAAATCGGGGGTTTCTTCAAAATTTTTATAACTTATTGTAATCAATCAATAAAACCCTTTGGCATAGCGCTTGCCTTCCCAGAGCTAAGCAGGGTAATACAACCCTGAATTATGATTTTTATGACACCAACAACTTTTTCGGAGGAAATTCCATGCGCAATACAAAAACCCTGCTTTCCGTCGCTGTGGCCACTGCCCTAGGTGCGGCGGCTGTACCAGCTAGTGCGGCAGCTCCAATAGTGTATGGTGATCTCGCGGTTGCCCTTGTTTCTAACGGGGCCTATGCCAGCACTGGCACTGGTTCAAAAGGTAGTTTAACGATGTACGATAATGTGTCCTTATTAGGTGTAAAAGGCGATGTGGGTACGATAGATGGAATCAAGTATTTCTATGATTTTAATTGGCTCCTCAATATAACTACTAACCATGCGACGGGTTCTGCAGGGACCCACTTGAGCATGGTGGGTATGGAAGGAGGTTTTGGTACCGTCAGTTTGGGTAAACGCGATGTTGGCCTGTTTTCGCAGATGGTCGATGGTGGAACTTATCTTACTAACTACTATTATACGCCCGGGATGTCTTCGTTCCAGGTGAGCGATGCTGTCAAATATGTGAGCAAATCTATGGGGGGTTTTCAAATCGGGGCGCAAGCTTTTGATATAGGAAAAGATAATACCTCTGGGAAATCCACCAACAATTATACCGTGGCAGCCACGTATCTGACGGGTGATTTGACTTTGGGTGCAGGATATACCGATTACTCTAAGTATGCGGATGGGTCAAGCACAAAGTACGGTTTTTCAACTGATTTAAATCAATTCATTGATTCACAAAATACCTGGTCGGGTATTGTTCTGAAGAGCACAGCAGGTATCAGTGCTGCGTATAAGATGGGTAAATTTGGTGTGGTTGGGGCCTATGACATGCGCAAACCGGCTGATAAATCCGGTCAAGTTACAAATACGATCAATACCTTGATGTTAACTGGTTCGTATGCCATGACAGATAAAATCACTTTCGTCGCGGATTATTCTGACACCAGTCAAAGTGATGGTGCGGTACCTGACACAGGCAAAAAAGGTAACATCATTACCGCTATGGTTTCCTACGCGCCGTCGTCTGCCATACTCTATTCGCTTGAACTGCAAAATTCAGATAAAAATGCAAATAAAAAAGGCATTACCGGTTCATCAGCTTACGGCCTTGGTGGCACACCATCTAAAGCTAGCACTGGTATCGCGCTGGGTGTAACTTATAACTTTTAATCGTTAACGATAGAAACTATAAAGACGCCTCTTTGAGGCGTCTTTACATTAAGATGCTAACCAACCCTACGAGGAGTCAATAATGGATAATTCTGTGTTGCATAAATTAAAACTGTGGGGTACGGCGCTCGTGTTGGGCGCCACCCTCCAAGTAGTACACGCCGAAGACACCATCAAAGTCGGCATCCTGCATTCGCTCTCGGGCACGATGGCGATCAGCGAGACTACATTGAAAGATACCATGCTGATGTTGATTGACGAGCAAAATAAAAAGGGTGGTTTGCTCGGCAAGAAACTCGAGGCGGTGGTGGTCGATCCGGCCTCTAATTGGCCGTTGTTCGCGGAGAAGGCCCGTGAGTTGATCCAGAAAGATAAAGTAGCGGCGATTTTTGGCTGCTGGACCTCGGTGTCGCGCAAATCGGTGTTGCCGGTGATTGAAGAGCTCAATGGCTTGTTGTTCTACCCGGTGCAGTACGAAGGTGAAGAGTCGTCCAAGAACGTGTTTTATACCGGTGCTGCGCCAAACCAACAAGCGATCCCGGCGGTGGATTATTTGATGAAGGATCTAAAAGTAAAACGTTGGGTGTTGGCCGGGACCGACTACGTTTACCCACGGACCACCAATAAGATTCTGGAAGCCTACTTGAAGGCCAAGGGTGTTAAGCCAGACGATATCATGATCAACTATACGCCGTTTGGTCATTCCGATTGGCAAAGTATTGTGGCGGATATCAAAAAATTCGGCTCGGCCGGCAAGAAGACCGCGGTGGTGTCCACGATTAACGGCGACGCCAACGTACCGTTCTACAAAGAACTGGGCAATCAAGGGATCGCGGCCAGCGATATCCCGGTTATGGCGTTCTCGGTGGGTGAGGAAGAACTCTCCGGCATTGATACCAAACCCTTGGTGGGTCATCTGGCGGCGTGGAATTATTTCATGAGCGTGAAGTCACCGGCCAACACAGCTTTCATTAAGCAATGGCACGATTACATCAAAAATCCCAAGCGTGTCACCAATGATCCGATGGAAGCGCATTACATCGGTTTCAATCTATGGGTGAAGGCGGTGGAGAAGGCCAAGAGCACCGACACCGACGCGGTCGCCAAGGCCATCCTGGGATTGGAGGTACCGAATTTAACCGGCGGTACGGCCAAGATGTTGAATAACCATCACATCACCAAACCGGTGTTGATCGGCGAAATTCAAGCCAACGGCCAGTTCGACGTGGTGTTCAAGACCAAGAAAGAAGTGGAAGGCGATGCCTGGTCGGATTTCCTCCCCGGCAGCAAAGACATCATTGCCGATTGGAGCGCGCCGATCAACTGCGGCAATTACAATACCAAGACCAAGAAGTGTTCGGGACAAGTTTATAAATAAAAAAGTGTGTGTGTAAGTCCGACTTTAATTGGCGATGCGTGAGCATCGCCAATGTTTTTAGGGGATAGTAATTTAGTATTCTTGAATGAGTTCTATTTAGAGTGGCTAAAGTGATGACGATGACGCGGTATCAGCGAATCCAAGGATTATTCGTGTTAGTCGTGGGCTTGGGCGGGGCGTCGCTTAGCCATGCCATTGACACGGTTACGCCTAACCCAGCCGCGATATTCGCTCAGGCCCTGGCGGGATTAAAATCCGATGACTTTGATCAAAAAGAGATCGCTATCCGGCAATTGGCCGCGAGTGGCGATCCCCGCAGCGCCGAGGTTATCAAAGCCTTGCAAGACGCGCGTTTATATTATTCGACCACGACCGGGGAGATGGTTTACCTGGATGACAGCGGGACTAGCGTTAAGGCCAGCAAGGTATTAAGTGGGGAAACCATCGCGGTGGTGGATATATCGGCCTACGACAAGGTTGGCGTCAATAACCAACTGCGTGCCGTCATCAAGGAACTCGCCGCGGTGCTGAATTTACATAGTCCGGATCGCACCCTGCGCCTGGCGGCGGTGAGCGAGCTGGTGGGCGAGGTAAGCCCGGAGAAATTAACCCTGTTCAGGGAGTTGGCGACGAAAGAAACCGACCCCGCGATTTTAGAAATGCTGAACGTGGCCGTGGCCATCGCCGAGTTAGACAACAAGGATAATGCGTTATGGCTAAAAGCCTTGGCCACATTGGGCGACAGTCTGCGCCCCGAGGCTTATAACAAAATAAAAAGTGTACTTAGAGAGCTATCTGGCGCCACCGATGCTGAATCGCTACGGGTGAGGGATGTCGCTCAGGCGGCGCTGCGGCGGATCGACGGCCAGCGTGAAAAATACCAATTTATCAAAACCACGTTTTTTGGTTTGAGCCTGGGGTCGATTTTATTGCTGGTGGCCATTGGTTTGGCGATCACCTTTGGTGTGATGGGGGTGATTAACATGGCGCACGGCGAGTTGATGATGCTGGGTGCCTATACAACCTATCTGGTGCAAACGCTGTTGCCCTCCTGGCTTGAATACTCGATTCTTATCGCGATTCCGCTGGCCTTTATTGTCTCCGGGCTGGTCGGTATCGCTATCGAACGCAGCGTCATCCGTTTTCTCTACGGTCGACCGCTGGAAACATTATTGGCGACTTTTGGTATCAGCCTGGTGTTGCAGCAAATACCCCGTACGTTTATCTCCGCGCAGAATGTTACGGTTAAAAATCCCAGTTGGTTAAGCGGTTCGTGGGAGATCAATCCTGCCTTGTCCTTTACCTATAACAGTGTATTTATTTTTATTTTTTCCATGGGTTTATTTCTGGCCTTGTTATTGATCCTAAAGAAAACCAACCTGGGGTTGCAGGTGCGCGCGGTGGCACAAAATCGTGCCATGGCCAAGGCAATGGGTGTGCGGACCGAATGGGTGGATGCAATGACGTTCGGATTAGGATCCGGCATCGCCGGTATCGCGGGGGTGGCCTTGAGTCAAATCACCAACGTCGGTCCAAATTTAGGGCAAGGTTATATTATCGATTCCTTTATGGTGGTGGTGTTCGGTGGGGTGGGGAATATCTGGGGTACGCTGGTGGGTTCACTAGCGATGGGCGTGGTGAATAAATACCTGGAACCTTGGACCGGCGCGGTATTGGCGAAGATTCTAGTGCTCATCTTTATTATTTTATTCATTCAAAAACGTCCCAGGGGATTATTTCCTCAAAAAGGGCGCGCTGCCGAGATGTGATGGTGATGTCGCAAACCTCGTTAATCACAAATTTCCTGCGGCATGATCGCGGCGGGCAGATTTTATTGGCAGGATTATTGTTGATCGGGATAGCCATACCGTTAGCAAATTTAGTCCTGCCCGAATCCTCGCCATGGCATGTCTCCACCTATACCGTCACCTTGCTGGGAAAATACCTGTGTTATGCCATCGCGGCCATCGCCTTGGATCTGGTGTGGGGCTACTGCGGCATTCTGAGTTTAGGGCAGGGGGCGTTTTTCGCCTTGGGCGGTTACGTCATGGGGATGTATTTAATGCGGCAGATTGGCGATCGCGGGGTCTACGGTAATCCCGTGTTACCGGATTTTATGGTATTTCTAAATTATAAGGAATTGCCCTGGTTTTGGTTTGGCTTTGATCACTTCGGGTTTATGTTATTAATGGTACTCGTGGTGCCGGGGCTGTTGGCCTTGGTGTTTGGCTGGTTTGCGTTTCGTTCACGGGTGACCGGTGTGTATTTGTCGATCATCACCCAGGCGTTGACCTTTGCCTTGATGCTGGCGTTTTTTCTCAACGCCATGGGCTTTGGGGGTAACAACGGCCTGACCGGGTTTAAAGATATCGCTGGCTTTAATCTGCAGTCCGACGGGGTTCGTGTGTCGTTGTTTCTCGCCAGTGTTTTAATGCTGGGGTTAAGTTATGTGTTGGGACGGTATATCGTCACGGCAAAATTTGGCCGGGTGATCACCGCGATCCGCGACACTGAGGCCAGGGCGCGTTTTGTTGGTTACAAAGTTGAATATTACAAGCTGTGGTTGTTCGTGGTGGCGGCGATCATGACTGGAATTGCCGGGGCGTTGTATGTCCCCCAGGTCGGCATTATCAATCCCAGTGAATTCCAACCGTTGAATTCAATTGAGTTGGCCATTTGGGTGGCGGTAGGGGGACGTGGCACGTTATACGGCGCGGTCGCCGGCGCCTTGGTGGTGAATTACGCCAAAACCTTTTTCACCGGATTTTTACCCGAGGCCTGGCTTTACGTCCTGGGAGGAGTATTTATTTTTGTGACGTTATTGCTGCCCAAGGGGTTGGTGGGTGTATTCCAATCACGGCGCGGGTTGAAACCACGGATCGTTTCGCCATGAGCAACACCGAACTTAGCGGCTTGATGCCCGCGAGCTCCGGGCAAGATTTTGGCACCCATCCGCTAATCGAGGGTGCGATCGATACCAGTCATTCGATCATTTTATATTTGGAAAGTGTCAGTGTCAGTTTTGATGGTTTCAAAGCGCTAAACAATCTGACCCTGTATATCGAGGACGGCGAATTACGTTGCATCATCGGCCCGAACGGCGCGGGTAAAACCACCATGATGGATGTGATCACCGGTAAGACCCGGCCGGACAGCGGTCAAGTGTTTCTCGGGCAAACCCTGGATCTGACCACCATGTCAGAACACGAAATCGCCACGGCGGGCATCGGCCGGAAATTCCAGAAGCCAACGGTGTTTCCCGAACACAGTGTGTTTGAAAATCTCGAATTGGCGATGCACGCGGATAAACGCGTCTGGGCGAGTTTAGTGGCGCGTCTGAGCGGTGCGCAACGTGATCGTATCGACGAAGTGCTGCGGACGGTAATGCTGGCCGAACACGCACACCAGCAAGCAAAATTCTTATCCCACGGTCAAAAACAGTGGCTGGAAATCGGTATGTTATTGATGCAGAATCCACGCATCTTATTGGTAGATGAACCCATTGCCGGGATGACTCATCAAGAAACCGAACGTACCGCGGAATTATTAACTTCCTTGGCCGGTAAACACTCGGTAGTGGTGGTCGAGCATGATATGGAGTTTGTCCGTTCGATCGCCCGGCACGTCACGGTATTACACGAAGGCGGCGTGTTGGCGGAAGGTACGATGGATGAGGTGCAGAATAATCAGCGGGTGATTGAGGTGTATCTGGGAGAGTGATGCTGGGATGTTGCAGATTAAACAACTCAATCAGTTTTACGGCGAGAGCCATACATTGTGGGACGTGGACGTGGATGTGTCCGAAGGCGCTTGCGTGTGTTTAATGGGCCGTAATGGGGTTGGAAAAACCACCTTGCTCAAAAGCATCATGGGGCTGTTGCCGATTCAATCTGGGCAAATGCAGTATAAAGATAAAACCTTGCAGCGACTTCCCGCACAACAGCGGGCCCGATTGGGGATAGGATACGTGCCGCAGGGCCGCGAGATATTTCCCTTGTTGACAGTGGCGGAGAATTTGCGAATCGGCTTGTCGGCGTTGGGAAAAAACAAGCGTTCGATTGCCGCGCGTATTTATGAGTTATTCCCGGTGCTCAAGGATATGTTACAGCGGCGGGGGGGTGATCTGTCCGGTGGGCAGCAACAGCAATTGGCGATTGGCCGCGCCCTGACCTTGGATCCGAAATTATTGATCCTCGATGAACCCACCGAAGGTATTCAACCCAATATCGTACAGGAGATCGGTGCTATCATCTTGCAACTCAATCAGCAAGATAAACTGACGGTGTTATTGGTAGAGCAAAAACTTCCCTTCGCGCGCCGCGTTGCAACGCAATTCGTGATTATGGACAAGGGCCGCAGTGTGGCGCAGGGTGCAATGCCGGCATTAAGCGACGCGCAAGTGAAGCAGTATTTAACCGTATAACATCCACCGTCTCCCCTGGTCTATCCAGGGGAAAGAAGCTAGGGTGAGGATTGGTTCTGCTCTTGCGCGCGTTCCACCTGCAACCGCTGCCTGAGCAATTTCACGTAGGGCCGGAGCGTGCGCATTTCACGGTTGGTGATCTCACCCATGTCACCGTAGCCGCTGTTTTCAAAGAAGGTCCTACCCGCGCCGGCGGCGGTAAACCGCAACATTGATCGGCGTAATTGCTGGTAATCACCGTCCTTGAGTTTGGGACTGGCCATGAACATCATATGCGGTACCTTGGGAGTGGTGGTGAGGATGCGGAGCTTATCGCGCACCTCGACAGGCATGGTTTCAAATACCGCTGCTGATGTCACCGCGGCGTCGGCCTTACCACTCGCTACCGCCATGATGGCATTGTTATGCGATGGGGTATATTGTACGGTGATGTTCTTCCCCGCGATCAATTGGTTATCGCGCAACAGCTGCTCGCCCAACATGGTGGTGATGGCGGTGTCCGACGGCGCGATAAAGATACGGCCTTTGAGATCCTGTAGGGTCTTAATCGGGCCGTCCTTGCGAACTACGATGCTACCGTCGAGTTCACGGGTAAGGCGGCTGATGCGTCGGTAATGAAAATCCGTTTCTACCAAGGCGGCAATGTGCGGCGCGGTTAAATACAGGTCGTATTGGTAGTGTTCGGCGCGTTCAACATAACTGCTAAAACTCGGGGCGGTTTCCAAGATTACCGGCCGATGCAGGTTGATTTCCAAGTAGGTCTTGAGGGGCGCGAACCGCTCCAGTAATTTCTCGGTACTTAAGTAAGGTAACAGGCCAACCCGCAAGGGTGGTGGGCCGGCGGATCTTTCAGCGGCATGGGTGAGTATTATTACGCAATACAACAAGGTGGTAACAACCCAACGATACACCATGGCGGTCTCCTATGTGTGTATGGCGGCGACAGTGGATGTGGGTGGCTCGGCGCTAGGTTTATGCAGATAATAGCCCTGAACCATGTCTACCCCTAGTTGTTGTAACATGATCAAAGTCTCGTGGTTTTCGACGAATTCGGCGATGGTTTTCTTATGCAGACCCTTCGCGACATCGACGATGGCCTTGACGAAGGTTTGGTTATCGTGGTCGTTGGGCAGGTCGCGGATAAATTGGCCGTCGATCTTTAATAGATTCGCCTTGAGATGTTTTAAATAAGTAAAGGAAGAAAAGCCGGCTCCAAAATCGTCCAAGCATACCTGGCAACCGGTTTGTTGCAGTGATTCAATAAAACGCTGCGCATCATGCAGATCCGAAATCGCCGAGGTCTCGGTAAGTTCCACCAGTAATTTTTCAGGCGCGACGTTGAAGTACTCCAATTGGTCAGCGATATATTGTGGTAGTGAGGGGGCATCAAATGAACGGCCGGAAATATTTACCGACACGGGCACATTGGGGAAATTTGGCACATTGGCGATCAAGGCGATGCTATTGCGGATCACCCAGCGGTCAATATCGAAGATTTGGCCGCTTTTTTCCGCGAACGGAATAAAACGCCCTGGCATGATGATTTCATTGTGATGTTCTTCGTCAACCATGCGTACCAGCACTTCGACGTGGGCGAGTTTACCGGTGTTGGTATAATAGATCCCTTGGTAATGTAGCCGTAGCAGATTGTGTTCCAGTGCTTGGGCGATGCGGGTAACCCACGACAAGCGGTCCAACATCAGGCGTGAGGTATCAAGATCGGAGCGGTATACCCGCCAGGCGTTTTTGCCGGCTTCTTTGGCCTGGTACATGGCGGCGTCGGCGTGAGCGATCAGCTCGTCTTGTTCAGAGGCGTGTTGCGGGTACATAGCGATGCCGACACTGGTGGTCAGGCGCAGGTTGCGTCCTTCAAAACGAAATGGAATTTGATAAATAGCGCGAATCACGCGCTCGGCGAGTTGCTCGGCCTCTTTTAGGCTGGCGTCGGGCATCAATATCGCGAATTCATCGCCGCCCAGACGGCTGATGAACTCTGATTCGCGGATCAAGGCGCTGGCCTCATGGCCCACACGGATTAACATCGCATCACCGGCGCGATGACCGTAGGTATCGTTGATGTATTTGAATTCGTCGAGATCAAAGAATAACAGGGCTGTATTCACTTTGCGGCGTACCGAAATACTTATGGCGCGGGCCAGCTCGTCTTCAAAACGGCGTCGGTTAAACAAACCGGTTAAGGGATCGCGCTCGGCCAGATAAATAAGTTGCTCCGCTGTTTGACGTTCACGCGTCACGTCTTCGTAAATCCACAAGCGCCCTAGAAACCGACCTTCAGCGTCACGCACGATATAACACAGTTGGGTGATGACCCGGCCGTCGGACATTTCCACTTCCAGGTTATCGCTGACTTCGTGGGTTCCCGCAACGTGCATAATATGGCGTGAAAAGTGATCCGGCTGGGAGAGGATATTGGTTGACAGCGCCAATACCTCATCGGTGGATCGTCCGGACAAATCGATTGCCGGATCGATCATCCAGATCTGCAAGAAGGCGGGATTATAATACGCAATACGATTGTCGGTGGTTTCAAACAAAATACCCAGGCGCATCGCGGACAACAACGCCACCATGCGTGCGTGTTCTTGTTGACTGTGTAACAGCAGTTGCCGTTGCTGGTCTTCGGATTGGCCCAGGGCATGAAGTTTTTCCTGTAGGGTTAGTTCGACCTGGATCTGGTCACTGATGTCACGAATACTGCTACGGATGCCTTGGTACTGGCCCTGGTTATTATAAATCGGTTGCCAAGCCGCGTGCGCCCAGAACATGCTGCCGTCGTTGCGTATGATCCGGAAACGCGCCGTGCCGGTGCTAGCGTGGGTATGAATGGTGAAATCGTCGACGGCTTGACTGCGATCGTCGCAGTGGATGATCGGGAATGGAAACCGCTCCATCTGCATACATTGTGCGATGTTATACCCGGTCATACGTTCAACGGACGGATTAATCCATACCAAGTTGTGGTCCGGTCCATGCCAGGTTTCCCAATCATAGGTGTAGTCGGCGATGGCGTGAAACTTGGCCTCGTTTTGACTTAGCTCTTCAATCCGCTGGCGTATCGCCAACGCCATGGCGTTGAAGGTGCGCGTGAGTTGCCCTACTTCATCCTCGCTATGGACCTCCAGCCGAGTGGTAAATTCACCACGGCTAATGTCGGTACTGGCCTCGGTGAGGTTGCTCAAGTGACGGGTCAACCAAATACCCAAGGCCGCGAGCATGATAATCGATAACCCGACCTCCATCGTGGCAATCACTAGACTCTCGCGCAATAGGCGTTGTTTGGCCTCGTGCAGAAAGCGGGTCGAGATGCCGTAACGTAAAAGCCCGTATTGTGTCCCGGCGATTTTAATCCGCAAGCTGCTATCAAAGCGATGCAGGGGATCGTCTAAATCCTCTAGTAGGCTGGTTTCGACCGGTGGCAGGGTGGTGTTTAAATTCCAATTGCTGGCTACCACCGGGGTATTGGTATCATCGAACAACACCAGGTAAACGATGCCTTCGTCCGTCAAGGATTTATCCATGATGTCCTTGAGCGTGGCGTAATCGCGTTGCACCAGTGGGGCGGCAAGCGCGGTATTGAGTAAATGCTCTAACTCATGTTGGCGCAGTTGCGTGAGCCCTAATAATTCGTGCTGGATCAAACGCAAACTGTTACTGACCAAAATGGTCAGCATCACGGCTTCCACCAGTACGCTGGTGGCGATAAGTTTAAGTCGTAAGGAGCGTTTGAGAAAAGAAAACATACGGAAGGTCAAGTCCACCCTGATTCTAATTATGGCGACAGAATGTTAACAGCATAGCCTACCCACAAATGAATACAAGGCTTTGTTTTTAATTATGAAATTCAGATTATGGGTGGCGGGTTAGCGGGCGGTTGTACATGACATGGCTTGACTAATCCACGTGCATTTTGACTTGTGATTAGACGCGCATAGCGTGCAGCAACGACATTGAATATCTGGTGATAGGCAAAGCATGCGGTGTAATGCGTAGATGGAGTCTCTCCTCAGGGAGCCGTGCTGTAGAATCAGCCAATCTTGCGGCAGGTTATTCATCGCACGCAAGGCGTTATGCCGGAATAACAAATGGATAATAATACTCAAGAAAATGCAGATGCAGATATCGATCAACCACTGCTGCTGCAACATCCACTGGGCGTGTTGATTTTGACTGTCTTTACTGACGCCGATTGCGATCGCGCCTGGTATTTTTAGCGTTCTAGGTCTTTTCTTGGACGATATTCCCGTGAGGGGCGTCGGTGAGACCATGGTCCATCCATTGGACTTAATTCAAAATAGTGCTTAAGGGCAGGGGTTTTTGAACCGTTATAGTAGGGTGCCTGCGAGCGTAGTAGGGGGAGACCCGGGCTCTTCCCTTACTTTAAATATGTAAATCAAATGCTGTGCTATACCAAGTTACAGCGGCGGTATTTGGCTGGGGGGTACGGATAGACAGTGCATAATTTTTAACGAGGTGACGGCATGGATTTCAACTTGCGGCTATTGGTGGTGGATGATAACGAGTCCATCCATGAGGATTTTAAAAAGGTATTGTCCAGCCATCACCAATCCCACGATCAGGCGGTGACCGATCTCGAAAAAGAATTGTTCGACGAGGCCGAAACCAAGACGGGCGCGGTGGAAAGAATGGAGCTGCCTGTTTATGTGGTGGACCATGCCTTGCAGGGACAGGAGGCCCTCAAAAAAGTGATCGCCGCCGACGAGGAAGGCAAGCCCTATGCCATGGCGTTCATGGATGTGCGTATGCCTCCGGGCTGGGATGGGATCGAAACCATTCAACGGATCTGGGAAAAATATCCGTATATTGAAATGGTGTTGTGCACCGCGTATTCGGATCATTCTTGGAATGAGATCATCGCGCGGCTTGGCAACACCGATAAATTGTTATTTATCCGTAAACCCTTCGATGCCACCGCGGTGCAACAAATAGCGCTGACCTTGGTAAAAAAATGGAATCTTGGTTGGCAAGCCAGGCGCTACGTTGAGAAGCTGGAGACCGAGGTTGCTAGCCGGACCTCACAGCTGCAATCCGTATTAACCGAGTTAGAAAGAAAGAACGCCCAGTTGCAGTCGTCCAACGAGGCGTTAGAACACGCCGCCTTGCACGATCCGCTGACCAAATTACCCAACCGTGCGTTGTTACACGATCGACTGTATCAGTGCATCGAATCGGCGCGTCGCGATCATACCGGCTTCGCCTTTGCCATCATAGACGTGGATAAGTTTAAAACGGTCAACGACACCTATGGGCACTTGGCGGGTGATAAGGTGTTGCAAGACGTCGCCGAGCGGCTGGTGTTGCAGTTGCGTTCGAGTGATACCGTGGCCAGACTGGGCGGGGACGAGTTTGCATTAATCATGCCGCGCGCGGACCGTGCAGCCTGTGTACCCATTGTTAAAAAAATTACCCGTGTGATGCAAGAGCCGATTATGTTCAACCAACAGTGCTTATTGGTGGGGTGTAGTGTCGGCATTACCTTTTATCCAGAACACGGTATGGACGTCGCAAGTCTTATGAAACACGCTGACGCGGCCATGGACCAAGCCAAGCGATCCGGTACCGGATTTGAAATCTTCGACGCGGTGGAACATGAGAAGGTCACGGAACAAGAACAATTGATGATTGATCTGAGTGACGCCGTCCACAATGGGAAATTGCATTTAAATTATCAACCGATCGTGGATATAAAATCGGGTGTGGTGTACGGCTTGGAGGCATTATGCCGCTGGAATCATCCACATATGGGATTTATACCGCCGGATAAGTTTATTGCCATGGCGGAGCAAAAAGGACTGATCAAGCCGCTGACCGATTGGGTAATTAACGAAGCGCTCAAACAAACGGCGTTATGGCATAAAAAAGGTTTTTTAGTCCATATCGCGGTTAACTTGTCGGTTAGGAATTTTTTGGATCCAACGTTACCGGACTTGATAAAAGTGGTTATGGATAAATACGATTTTTCACCTACCTATTTGACCTTGGAAATCACCGAGAGCATGACCATGTCCGATCCCGAGCGCGCACTCAAGATTACCAATCTGTATAAGGGTATGGGAATGCAATTATCGCTGGACGATTTTGGTACCGGCTATTCATCCTTGTCGTATTTAAAACGCCTACCATCGCGTGAATTGAAGATCGATCGAGATTTCATTCTGAACCTTCCCAATGACGCCGAATCGCGGATCATCGTCAAGTCCACGGTTGATCTGGCGCATAATCTTGGTCTTAAAGTCGTAGCGGAAGGTGTTGAGGATCAAGCTACACTTGAATTACTCGCCGCCATGGGTTGCGATCGCGCCCAGGGTTATTACATCTGTAAACCGCAAGTGAATGCTGAAATCGTCAAATGGCTGATGGATTCTAAATGGTCCGCCAAACAGCAGGCCGGCTAAGCCCGCGGACAGGCGCTTGTATTTGGCTCTAGTTGGCCCTATTTTACTCTTCTGTTTCGACAGGAGAATCTCCATGGCGGCACGTACTATCAAGCAACTGATTAAGGCCCAAGCGGTTTCCGAAGGCGCCGGTGTTACGGTACACCGCACTATCGGTACAGCCGCGCTTAAACATCTCGATCCATTTCTGATGTTGGACTATTTCAACAGTGATAACCCGGACGATTATATCGCTGGGTTTCCCGATCACCCGCACCGTGGTTTTATAACCTTTACCTATATGCTGGACGGCGATATGTTGCACCGTGACAGTATGGGTAACCAAGGTCACTTGCACTCTGGTGGTGCGCAATGGATGAAAGCCGCCAGTGGCGTGATCCATTCCGAAATGCCCAAACAAGTCGCCGGACTGATGCGTGGTTTTCAGTTGTGGATCAACTTGCCCGCCAGTGAGAAGATGACGGCGCCGGCCTACCAAGAATTTTCCGACGCGGCGATCCCGCGGATCAGTTCCGCAGGCCAACAGGTAAAAATTCTCAGTGGTGAGTATCAAGGGGTGCGCGGTCCGATCATTGATGCAACGACCCAGGTGATATACCTGGATGTCAGTTTGCAAGCAGCTCAAACCTTTAGCCATGATTTAGAGGCGGGTTTACAGGGATTTATCTACGTGTTTGAAGCCGAGCTTAACGTGGCCGGCACCCGGCTTGCAGAGCATAGCTTTGCGGTGCTCAATGACGGTGATACGTTACAGGCCGTCAGTGGCGACAAGCCCGCCCGGTTTATTATTGTCGCCGGTAAACCTCTGCGCGAGCCGATCGTGCAATACGGTCCCTTCGTAATGAATACCACCGAGGAAATTAAGCAGGCGATCAGTGATTACAATAACGGTGTGTTAGTGCAGAACAAGGCCGCGGTTAATAGTTATTAATAATGGTACACGCCTGTGGCGTGTAGTGTGGTTCGTAACTGCTGCTTAGCATAGTCGGCGATCAGCCGATGCACATGGGTGGTGGGGTGTAGTCCATCCCAAAAGAAATACTGCTCTGGTTCTTGACATACCGCGTGCGCAATCACCCCGAACTTTAGACAGGGTGTCTGGGTATAGGTAAGATTAAATTGCGCGGGTGAGTTGATGATTTGCGTGATGTAAGTATAAATATCTAAACGCGTTATCTGAATCGGTAGGTTGGTTTGCAGTTGTGTGAGCAGATGATCCAGACCCAGGTTATACTGCACACTGAAAAAATGTGCCGCGGCCTGTGCCTGGGGTCCGAGATAAGCTACCGCCGGTACCAAGCCCAGGTCCGGCGCCGTGCCGATAAGAAAGTTATTCGCGCCGGAGGCCGCCAGCGCCAGCAGGTTGTCGCTCACACTGGTCAGTGCCGCGTTGAGAAGCTGTGCGCTGCTGGCCCCGCTTGGATCCGAGGCCAGAGCGGCGATGGCGTCGCGAATATCGTTACCGCCGATCACAATTATATATAGCGTATCGGCCGAGGGCTCAGGGTGGCTGAAGTAACTGCTCACCTGGGTGGTTAAATCCATAAACCCGCTGGCGCGGGCACGGGCGCCGAGCACGGCATAATTGCTAAAGCGCGGGTCACGGTACGCGGGACCGGCTTGGGTATCCAATTCGTGGGCCAGATATTCCACCCAGGTTTTGCCATTACTGACATGCATGCCGCCGATGGCATAAGGAGCGCTGGGGATCACATCGTAGGGGGCGGTGCTGAACTGGCCTGTCAAGGCGTAGAAATTACCCGGATCCGATAGGCTGTCGCCAAACACCACGAGGTGGTGGGGGTTTTCGTCCGCCGTCGCGGTCCGGGTTAAAAGCGCACAAGCAACCACTACAACGGCTAACCAACGATAAATAGCATGAGTCATGATAATAGCTCCCCCGACGATGATACCCTTTATGGTAGACCATTCTGCGTTTGGTGCTGTAGCCGACAATTACATATTCCCGGGCAAATCATGCCGCGCCGCGCTTGCCAATTGTGCCCAAGCCGCTGAAGATCAGCCAATGGCAACCCACGGTGTATCGATCGATAGTCAACAACAGCAGTTAGTAATTACTACGACGCTGGCGTATTTACGCCAAGCCGGTGAAATATTAAGGTGTACCATTGCCCCGATTGCGGTACGGTTTGATCTCAAGGGCCAGGCGGCGGGCATGTATGGGAGTAAGGACGGGGTGCGGGCGATTCGTTACAATCCTTGGCTGTTTGCGAAGTTCTTTGACGATAACCTCCACAATACCGTGCCGCATGAAGTGGCACACTACCTCTGCGATGTCCTATACGGCAGACAGCGTATCCGCCCCCACGGCCAACAGTGGCGTGCCCTCATGTTGTTGTTAGGGGCCAGTCCACACACTAAACACCGTTATGATTTGCAAGGAATACCGCAACGCCGTCAGCGGCGTTATCCCTACCGTTGCGCGTGCCGTACCCATGCACTCAGTGTCCAGCGTCACCGCCGTATACAACACGGGCAGGGGGTTTATTGGTGTCGGCATTGTCAAACCCCTTTGCAGGATTGTGGCACGGCGACGGCTGACGTAAGCCTGTCTCCGGGTAATTAACCATGGCCTTACTCTCATTGGATAAGGTCTCGCTGGCTTATGGGCATGTACCGTTATTGGCGCAGGTAACCCTACAGATCGAACTGGGGGAACGGGTGTGCCTGATTGGACGCAATGGAACGGGTAAATCCACCTTGTTTAAAGTGATCACCGGGGTAGCGCAGCCCGATGAGGGCATGGTCTGGCGACGCGACACACTGCGGATTTCTCATCTGGAACAGGAGGTGACCGATCATATCCCGCAAACCGTATTCGATGTTGTGGCCGGCGGGCTGGGCGCGCTGGGAAAGCTGTTTGCGGATTATCACCACGCCTTGCATGCGGACCAACACGATCAAAATGCGCTGCATCGGTTAAGCGAGCTGCAACAGCAAATTGAAGTCCACGGAGCTTGGAACATACAACAAAAGGTTGAAACCATCCTCAGTAAACTCCACCTGCCCGAGGATAAATTCTTGGCCGATTGTTCCGGCGGTCTGCGTCGCAGGGTTATGCTGGCGCGCGCCTTGGTTAGCGATCCCGACGTGTTGTTGCTGGACGAGCCGACCAACCACATGGATATCACCGCCATCACTTGGCTGGAAGGGTTCCTGCGTGAGTTTCGCGGCGCGTTGATTTTTATTACCCACGATCGTACCTTTTTAAAGAATCTCGCCACCCGGATTATTGAATTAGACCGCGGTAAGCTCAGTTCCTTCCCGGGCGACTACGAAAACTACCAGCGCCGCAAAGCCGAAATGTTACACGCGGAAGAAAAAGCCCATGCTAAGTTTGACAAATTTCTTGCCGAAGAAGAGGTCTGGATCCGCCAAGGGATCAAGGCGCGTCGTACCCGCAATGAAGGACGGGTACGACGCTTGATAGATCTACGTCAAGAACGCAATCACCGCTTGTCAATTACCGGCAAGGTCAGCATGCAGGTCGACAGCGGCGAGGCCTCGGGTAAACTAGTGACGGATTTTAGGCATGTAAGTTTTGCCTACGCCGGACGGAATATTATCCAGGATTTTTCCACGCGTATTCTGCGCGGTGATCGGATTGGCATTATTGGCCCTAACGGATCGGGGAAAAGTACCTTATTACGGTTGATCCTAGGAGAACTGCGCCCCCAATCCGGTCAGGTCATCTTAGGCACTAAACTTGAAGCCGCTTATTTCGACCAACACCGCGAGCAACTCAACTTAGATAAAACAGTGCGTAATAATTTATGCGAGGGTAGCGATTATGTCGACGTGCGTGGTAAACCCCGGCATGTCATCAGTTACCTGCGTGACTTTTTGTTTCCGGCCGCGCGCATCAACGCGCCGGTGCGGGTATTGTCGGGCGGCGAACGTAATCGGTTATTACTTGCTAAAATTTTTACTCGTAGCGCTAATTTATTGGTATTGGATGAGCCCACCAATGATCTGGATGTGGATACACTGGAATTATTGGAAGACTTGCTCAGTGACTATGACGGTACGTTATTACTGGTAAGCCACGACCGCGCTTTTCTCGATAACGTGGTTAGCAGCACCATTGTATTTGAAGGCGAGGGTCAGCTGCATGAATACGTTGGGGGTTACGAGGATTGGTTACGACAGCGGCGTGACTCCGTGGCTGCCAACGGCAAGTCAACCGCAGTAAGAATATTCTCTGCGGATGTTCCTACGGCCGCGCCCGAAGGTCTGGCCAGACCCAAGCTTAGTTACAAACAGAGCCGTGAATTGGACGCTTTACCGCAGCAGATCGAACAACTCGAATATGAACAAACCCAGTTGCAACAACAAATTGCCGATCCGACATTTTATCGACAAAACAAAGCCGCTATTGGAGATCTAATGGCGCGCCTGACAGTCCTGGAACAAACCATCCAGGCGGCTTATATGCGTTGGGAGCAACTCTCTAAATGAGCGTTGCAAAAAGAGTTAGGGATTCGTCATCCTTTCTCGCCGCGGGAAACGGCGGGGAGAGAGGGGTCATAGCCGCTTGTTGGCAACGTTTCGTTTGCCGCACACGGCGTGGGCGGTTTGCCAAGGGGCAAGATTTTAATCGATGATTAAACTCCTCGCAGGAGGGAATATGCTACTACGTAATTCAATCGGCTTGGTCCTGGCAGGAATAGTCGGGGTTATACCGTGTGGACTGACCCGCGAGATTGCTGGGATTATACTCGCTGAACAAACAACTCTGGACCCCGGCGCGGTAACCCTGCAACTCAATGGCGCGGGAATACGCAGTAAGTTCTTTGTCAAAGTCTACGTCGGGGCCTTGTACTTACCGGAAAAAATCGCCTCGGCGCAGCAGATTATTCAGCAAACCGGCCCGTGGCGGGTACGCATGCAGATGCTATACGACGAGGTTAGCAAGGAAAAACTCACCAAGGCTTGGAACGAAGGGTTTGAAAACAATAACAGCCCGGCGGACTTGGTTGGATTAAAACCACGCTTGGAACAATTTAATCAGTTATTCACCGACGTGAAACGCGGTGATGTGGTGATAATCGATTATTTACCGAGCATCGGCACCCGTGTCACTCTTAATGACAAGCTGCAAGGTCTTGTCGCCGGTGAGGATTTTCAACACGCGTTACTCAAAGTGTGGCTGGGGGAGGACCCCGCGGATACCCATCTGAAACGCGCAATGTTAGGTGAGCAATAACCGTTTGGCTTTGACATGCTGTAACCACCCACCGAACGGCGGTTACGCATTCGTGTAGTATCACCCACGTCAAATTTGTGGCTTAACTATTTATTTATGAAGGGATAATTTACCCTGGTGGTGACACGGGGGTGAACCTGGTTATCAACCAAGGGATGGACTATACTTGCCTCTAATTGCAGATCCATTAGGTTTTTTCAGGTGTTTCCCTTCCGGTTATCTTCTGTAAATCCCGCAAGCGATAGGCAAGAGCGTCGGTTTAATTTTTCGAGGTTTATTCTTTATGGCAACAGGTACTGTCAAGTGGTTTAACGAATCCAAGGGATTTGGGTTTATCACGCCGTCAAATGGTGATAAGGATGTGTTCGTGCATTTTTCCGCGATTACCGGCGATGGTTTCCGTACTCTGGCGGAAGGACAGAAAGTGACGTTTGAAATCGAAAAAGGCCCTAAGGGCCTGCAGGCGACGCAAGTGAAACTTGATAAATAAGGTCAAGTTACTCGCACTGTTCAAGGTCCTAGACACTCGATTAGGGCCTTTTGTTTTTATACAGCACCGTTGATGGTGTGGTTTGTGTATATCGTCCGTTGTGTAGACGCGACTTTGTATACTGGGATCACGCGTGATATCCAACGGCGTCTGCATGAGCACAACGGCGATGACCGACGTGGCGCACGTTATACACGTGGACGTCGGCCGGTTGAATTGGTGTATAACGAATCCTACATTTCGCGTTCACTCGCGTCTCGCCGCGAGGCCGCGATCAAGAAATTACCGCGGATCCGTAAAGAAGCCTTAATCCGGCAGCGGCCGCAAGCCGCCGACAGGCAGAATCCACAACCGCCGGGGACAGAATAAATTCTGTCCCCAAATAATTAATTGCACGGTCTCTCAGAATGGAGCGGTTAGGCGGCCTTGTATTGTTCCTTGGCTTCGCGTGCGGCCTTGGCTTCCTCAGCGGAGTAAGCCTTACCTGACCACAACATTTCATAGGCAATCTCTTCATTACCATTCTCACATAATTCCAGAACCTTATTAAACAAGGGTTGGAAGGTCGAGGATTTATGCGATTCTTCATGATCCCTAAAGCTGCGCCAGAAGGTCACAATCAAGGCTTCTTTGCCCTTAAACGGGCTTTCCACCGCTTGGCCTATGGTTGAGCCTTCATTCGAGACTTGGCCGCTGTTGAGGGCTACGAAACCGCCGACAAAGCCGGTATCGGAGTGATAGGTCTTGACGTTTTCACATAAGAAGGCCACACGTTCTTGTAAATCATCAACGGTGTAGCCGGGTTTGAGGATCACGCGATTGATCGTAACAACACCGTCGTGTGGAAAGTTATGAATTAGGGTAGACATACAAACCTCCGAGTAAAATAATATTAGTAACTACTAATATACTAGAGGCGTTGTCCATAATGTCAATGATGGGCACATCAATAGTTTATATCCACGGAGAGATACCTTACTTAAACCGTGCTCATTAAATTCAGGCTAAGTGTTTGTTCCATAACTGTTTTAGTTGATGTGCCAGGGTCATGGGGTCAAAGGGTTTGGGGATCACGTCCAAGGCCCCTAGCGCAAGTAATTGGGCGATTTCCTGCGGTTGCACCTTGGCAGTCATGAACATAACAGGTATTTCACGCATATTAGAAAGCTGACGCATGGCCTGCAAGGTTGAAACCCCATCCATCCCCGGCATCATGACATCAAGCAGCAACAGATCCGGTTTGAACCCAGGGGCTTTGGCGAGGGCTTCCTTACCCGAGCCGCATACCTCGAGCGTGAAACCGCCCACCGTCTCTAAGGCAATACGGGCAACGGCCTGGATGTCGGGCTCGTCCTCAACGTATAGAATACGATTCAAGGTGCAATCCATAGCTTAGTTTGGTATAGCGATCGACGTGGATGCGGGCGGCGGGTTGACCTGTTCATGATCGCGGATCACGGACATGATAACGTTGATCAGTTCTTTACGACTTTCACGAGATTTCACCAAGGCCGCCTTGACGGCGTGGTTGACCTCGGTACCCACTTCTTGTGCGGAGAACACCACCACCGGCGGGGTATAGTCTAAATCGCTCAGGTCTTTTAACAGGTCCAAGCCCGAGCCGTCGGTGAGTTCCACATCGAGCAAGACCAAATCGTAGCTGCCTTCACGTAATTTTTTGTGGGCATCGGCCAGGCTGGGGGCGTGTACCAGGTTAACCTGGCTACGTAAGATCACATTGACCATTTCATAGATGATCGGATCGTCTTCCACGTGTAATACCCGTGGCAGGCCGGGTTTATGATGGGCGATGAATTGCACGGCATTCAGTAACCGGGATTCATCCAGAGGTTTCTCCAGCCAATCGATGATGCCGAAGGCACTGCCCCGCAGCCGGCGCTTGGTTTGATCGGCGGTGGCCGCCAGCACAATAATGGGTAATTCACGCGCACTGTCGGTACGGCGGATTTCCTTGATCAGTTTGACACCTTCTTGGTCGTAGGTCTGGCCCTGTTCATCCGGTAAACTCATGTCGAGGGTTACCGCCAAATAGTGATTGTCGCGGATCAATTCCTTGGCCTGTTCGACCGTGCGCGCCAAATCCGAATCAAAGCCGGCTTGCGCCAAGACGATACGCAACATGTAAGCAACGTCGGCGTCGTCCATGCAAATCAAGATCCGATATTTCGCCGAACTGGGCAGGCGCGGTGGATCTTCCATATCGCTCTGAACCCATTCGGGCAGATCAAAGAAAAAGGTAGTACCGAAATTCTCGCGCGAGATAAAATCGATCAAACCACCGTGTTGATCGATGATCGCCTTGCTGATCGATAAGCCCAAGCCGGTACCGCCCAATTGACGGGTATCCGAGGCGTCGGCTTGGGCGAATTTCTTAAACATGTCTTTATGAAAGACTTGAGGGATGCCCTTGCCGGAGTCGGTGACCGCGATACGCACCTTATGCGCGCGTTTAACCGCGGAGATATCCACGTTACCCCCACGGGGAGAAAATTTTGCCGCGTTGGACAACAGGTTGTTCATGACTTGTAGCAGGCGATCCTCATCGGCGTAGATGGAAACATCTTCCGGGCATTGCGTAACAGTGAAGCGTACCGCGAATTGTTCTCCGTAGGCTTGGTTGGCTTGCACCGCGGTGTCGATGAATTGCCGTAAATTGAGTAATTTGTAATGGAACACCATCTTGCCGGATTCGATCTTTTCCATGTCGAGGATGTCATTGATCAACAACAATAGGCGTTCGGTATTTTTATTGGCGATATTGACCAAGGTCTTGGCTTGGGTAGGTAACAGACCGCCGGCCCCGCCTACCAATAAACCCAGCGATCCGCGGATCGAGGTGAGCGGAGTGCGTAATTCGTGGCTGACCGTGGAAATAAATTCGTTCTTGATCTGCTCAATGCGGCGCCGTTCGGTGATGTCGTTGAAAATCACCACCGCGCCGGAAATACGGCTGTTTTTGCGGATCGGAGTTACGGTATATTCTGCCGGGAAGGAGCTACCGTCGCGCCGCCACATCACCTCGTTGTAGACACGCTGGATCACCCCCTGGGTGATCGCGGCGTGAATCGGACTGGTTTCATAGTCGTACAGAGTGCCGTCTTTACGGGTGTGGTGTGCCAGGGCGTGGATAAAAATATTAATCAATTCGTTGGTTCTATAACCGAGCATACGCGCGGCGGCGGGATTGACGAAGGTGGTCTTGCCGTCCAAGTCCAGCCCATAAATACCCTCACCGGCAGATTCGAGCAGTAAGCGGGCACGTTCTTCGGCTTGGGCGAGTGATTCCGCGGTACGGCGGCGATCGGTGATGTCGCGCACAATTGCCACAAACCGTGGCTCTTGATCGACGGGATAAATATATTGCAAGAAGATTTCCACTGGAATGAAATTGCCAGTACGACTACGATGATGCGTCTCGATCGTGATGGTATTGCGTTTTCCTTCGACCATCGGGCGGATCAGGCGGCGAAAACTGGTCTGGTCGAACTCCGGCATCAAATCGATCGGCGTTAGCCGTAATAATTCATTATATGTGTAACCCACTTGTTCCATCGCGCCTTGGTTAATATAAAAAAACCGCAGGGTTTCAGGCGAGAACATGAACACGCAATCCAGTGTCATATCAAGCGTGGTTTTGAAACGACTGATTTCTTCCTCGGCCTGTTGCTGGCGGCTGATGTCACGCGCCATCGCCACAAAACCGATGGTTTCGTCGTTCTTATCGTGCAACGCGGTCATGGTGAGCAAGACCGGAAAACGCGAGCCGTCTTTGCGAATATAAGTCCACTGCTGTTCATCCGCGATACCAACACGGGCCTTGGCAATAAATACCTCAAAATCGGGTTTGATGGGTTGGCCTAACTCATCGCTGAGTTTAATCGCGCGTTGCGTGATTTCATCTTTGTCGTGGAATAAGATCGGCGTGGCGCGTCCTAGGATCTCACGCTCGCTATAACCGAGCATCTCCTGCGCGGCGGCGTTAAACGATTGGATGTAACCACGCGCGTCGGTCGAGATAATACTCAGCTTGGCGGAATCCAGAATCCCTTGGGTCAGGGCCATGGTATCTTGTAATAAACGATCGGCTTCTTTGACATGGGTAATATCGCGGATAATCCCCGTGAAATAGCGCTGTTTACCAAAGTACATTTCACTCACGGCCAACTGCATCGGGAACACGCTACCGTCGGCGCGTTGTCCTGTGACTTCGCGCCGTTTGCCAAGTATCATCGGGACATTGTCAGCCAGATAACGTTGTATAAAACCCGCGTGGGTTTCGCGTTCGGGCGAGGGCATGAGAATTTTAACGTTTTCGCCGAGGATTTGCCCCGCCGTGTAACCGAAGATTTTTTCCGCTGCGGGATTAAAGGTCTCGATAATTCCTTTTTCATTGATAGTGACGATACCATCGACCGCGGTTTCGAGGATCGCGGTAATACGGGTTTCGCGTTCTAAAATGGCGTGTTCGGCCTCTTTGCGCGCAGTGATATCGGTGTGGGTACCGACCACCCGCAGGGGTTTGCCTTGGCGGTCTCGCTCGACCACCTTGCCACGATCCAAGATCCAACGCCATTCACCATCCTTGGTGCGCACGCGGTGTTCGCTTTGATATATCGGTGTATTGGCGTTGCAATGTAATAACATACGCTGTTTGGCCAGCGGCAGATCATCAGGATGGATCAAGGACTCCTTGGCACTGATATCCGGTTTGATCTCGCCCAGTTCAAATTTCAACATGCCTTGCCAACGCGGGCTGTAATAGGTACGACCCGACGCCAAATCCCAATCCCATAACCCGTCATTGGCTCCTTCCAAGGCCAATTTAAGTTGTTCTTCGCTTTTGCGTAAGGCACGGTCGGTATTGATCCGTTCCTCATCATTGTGCAAGGCCCAAATCAGGTTCGCGGTGGCTGTCACCAACGGTGCCAGCATATACAGTGTGGAATCGGCATAACCCTCGGCGCTATTGCCTAAGCCCAACATACCGACCATTTGTGTACCGTGATACAGAGGGATCCCCAGATAGGCGGTCAACATCGGGTGACCGTCGGCATAACGTGGCAAATTTGGATCATTTCCAAACCCGTTTATGGTCAAGGGTGCGCCGTTACGCATTACCTCAGCTATGAAATTATGCGGATCATTTTGCCGTGCGTTGGCGAGGGTGTCTTGCAGGAACTCTTCGAGTTCCGGGCTAGGGTTATAACGCTGATTGATGGTTAATAAACGCAGCTGCAATTTATCACCGACGTAGATGCCTTCGGCGATGAATCCAATATTACTATAGGTCAGCGCTAATAAATCGTTGAGCACCTGGGCGAAGATGGTATTGGTCTGGACATTTTCTGAAATAAAATACGATTGTGCGCGGCTGATGGATTCAAGCAATTGATTCTTGGTGTGGAGTTGTTGTTCGGATTCACGCCGTTCGATCTCCAGGCCAATCCATTGTGCCATCAGCTGCAAGAAACGCAGGTCATCGGCGCTGAATTTGCTCGCATACGCTGTGGTGCTTGAAAAATTCAACGTGCCGTAAAATTTTCCCCGTACCGAGACGGTGGTGCCTAGATACGCCGCGAGTCGACGCTGCCGGTTATAACCAGGGTGCGACGAGCTATTACTGGCCTGAATCGATTCCACCCCGATGGGATGACGGGTGCTGAGGGTTTTGCGACAAAAGGTACTGCCTAAGTTAAACGACATTCCGGGTTGCAGTGTATTGTCAGGGCTAACGGCGGTGACGATGCTGTAGAGGTTGGCTTCTACCCGCGATAAAATCGCCACTTCCATGGAATATTCATCCAAGCCCATCACCAGCAAGGCCCGTACCTTTTCGTTAAAACTTAGTTCCGAGGAGATGGTGGTTTGTTGTAGGTGATTAAGACGACGTTGCTCGCGTTGCAATTGTTCGCTCTGTTTTAGGGTAAAGCTATCGCCACGGCGTAAAAACCACAACGCGGTAGAACCTAGCAATAATAAAAGGCTAAATGCCCACAGTGCGGTCGACCAACGTGTGAAAAACGACACCTCGTTGACATTGAGCGCGAGCAAATCCCAGTGGCTGTCGCTGATGGGGATTGTTTCGCTGGGCGCGTTGGCGCGCGCACTGACAATGTTGTCGGCACTGAGTTTGTTGCCTACTAGCAAGTCCTGCGGTGGATCACGGTTGATCAGCACGAATTGCTGATGCGGTAACGCCGCATTGTTGAGTAAGGCTAAGATTCCATCCGGTGAAAAACTGGTGAGGAGGATCACGCTTTGTTGATTGGGAAATACCACTTGGGTTAATAAACTGAAGTGCACACCGTTACCGACCGTGTGCAGGGCTAGCATCGGTTGGCGGCGGGTTTTGACAAAAGCCAGGATCTCGCTACGGCATTGCGGGTCGATCTGAGCTTGATAATCTTCCAAGATAAGCCGGCCGCTGTGATCCGCCAAGGTAAAACCCAGGATAGAGGGAAACATCTGTTTAAGATCACCGAGAAATTGTTGTTGCAGGCCGTTATCGTAGGGCTCGTCCACCACGCTTTGCAGGTGATGGCGGTCATTGGTGCTAAACAAATTCAAGTCATGGCGCAATTCGGCGAGGTAATGCTCGATACTGGCAGCGGTGCGTTGTTGAGTATTATTCAGCAACACCTGTTCTTCATGCTGCAGCGTGCGGTTCTGGTCGATGGTATGCCATAGGATCAAACCGCAGGCCAACAACAGGATCACCAACAAGGTGGTAACCCGATGGCTGCGTGAGGCGAGGGCAATGATCTGCTGTAATGACATGGGTATTATCCATCGCTGCCAACCAGCAAGGTATACAAGTATATAGTTAGGTGTGGACTTGAGGAACTGGCCGCCAACCCGGATCCGGGTTGGCGGAAAAGGGATTACTGTAAATATAGGAATAAAGCGCTATCGCCGCGGCGGATATTCAGTAACAAGCTGCTGGTTTTGCCAACCGCATCGCGTAATTCCTCCAGATTATGCACATTTTTACGGTTCGCGGAGGTGATCACATCGTTCTTGCGCAGGCCCGCACGCCATGCCGGGCTGCCGTGTTCAACCGCCAACACCATCACTCCCTCGATTTGGCCATAGAAGGGAGAGTCTTCACTGATTTCACCCAGGGTGGCGCCTTGAAGATGCGGGTTTAAGGCTTTGCCCGTGGTTTTCACGTGTTTGGGTTCTTCGATTTGTGCCTCTAAGTTCTTGCGTTTACCGTCACGTACAATGGTTAATTCGACTTTTTGACCTATCCGCAATAAACCCACGGCGTTGCGCAGATCCCCGGCATCACGGATCGGTTTAGCATTGATCTCCACCACGATATCACCGCTTTTTAGTCCGGCTTTGTCGGCCGGGGAGTCGGGGGTTACTTGGGTAATCACCGCGCCACCGGTACCGTTTTGCAGGCCAAAGGCCTGAATTAATTCGGGGGTAAGGTCTTGCGCTTCGGCGCCCAACCGGCCGCGGCGCACTTGACCGTGCTCGGATAATTGCGCGCTCACCTCGCGTACCATATTAATGGGGATGGCAAACCCGATTCCGATATTGCCGCCTGACTGGGAATAGATCGCGGTGTTAATCCCGACCAGTTCGCCGCGCAGATTTACTAACGCCCCTCCGGAATTGCCTGGGTTGATCGAGGCGTCGGTCTGAATAAAATTTTCATACCCTTCAATTCCTAAACCGCTGCGGCCTAAGGCGCTGACGATCCCAGAGGTGACGGTTTGGCGTAACCCAAACGGGCTGCCGATGGCGACCACGAAATCGCCCACCCGCAATTTATCCGAATCGGCGAACGGCAGGGCAGTGAGTTTTTCAGCGTGGATCTTGATCAGGGCCACATCGGTTTCCGGATCTGAGCCGAGCAGCTTGGCCTTGAAATGGCGGCCATCGTTTAACATCACCGTGATGGTATCGGCTTTGTCGATCACATGATGGTTGGTGATGATCAAACCCTTGGCGGCGTCGATGATCACCCCCGATCCTAAACTGGAAAATCTTTTCTCGCGCGGTTGCTGGGGTATGTCGAAAAAGCGCCGGAAGAAGGGGTCGTCAAATAAGGGGCTTTGTTCAATTTGCACCCTGCCGCTGGTGGCGATGTTAACCACGCCAGGGACCACGTTTTCTAACATCGGGGCCAAGCTTGGTAGCGCCGTCCCTTGACTGTCATGCGTGGGTAGGGCGGCCTGGGCCAGTGGTAGTGCGGCACTGCCCCCTAAGCAAATAGCCAAAACGAGTAATACCGGTTTCATAGAGTTCTCACTTATGCTGGGTAGTGTCGGTCAGATACGGGGTTAGACTAACCGTTGATGGTCGAAGCCGAAATCATAAACGGTGATAACACTGACGGGCTGGACTTGTAAAAGTTCCGGTGGCGCGGGGGATCGCCACCGGAGGTTGTACCGTTGGATGGTTTAATGTTGTACCGCAATCTTCCGCGGTTGCACCTTTTCGTGCTTAGCAATGGTGATTTCCACCACGCCATTCTTACTTTTGGCGTTGATCTTATCCGGGTTAGCGCTGTCCGGCAGGCTGAAGCGGCGATAAAACGATCCGTAAGAGCGTTCGACACGTTTGTAACCGTCGGCTTCCTCTTTCTTCTCGGATTCACGCTGACCTTTGATCGTCAGGATACCGTCTTCCATATTGATTTCGATATCCTTGGGGTCGACGCCCGGAATATCGGCGATAATCGTAAAGGCATCGTCGGATTCTTTCACGTCCACCGCCGGTGACCAGTCGCTGGTAACCACGCTGCTGTTGCCATTGTTGGTATCGGTATCGAACAGCCGATCCATTTCTTTGCGGAACTGTTGTAATACATTCCAAGGTTCATAACGTACGAGGGTCATGGTGTTTCTCCTTTGTCGTAGTGTCGCGCCGTAGCGCGGTTAAATCGCAGATGGCAAGGATATGGGAATGGGGTTTGGGCAGTTCAAGCCCTGGATTATTTTTGTCGCGCCGGGCTGTTGACCCCTTGATCTGGATCAATCCGTGATAAATTTCAGCTGAGAAAACTGGCATATTAGAAACACAAGATATAGTGGTCGGTAAAATTCGGTGCATAGTTCTGTGAATAAGCTCTGGGTAGGATCGGGATAAATCCTAACCCCTTGAATTCTAATTTAACCAGACCCATAAAAAAATTTTCAGCCCGGTTTTATTGACACCTTGTTCAGGAGGTCATACTCTTCACTTTATCACTATATCTTGTGGTAGTGCGAACCCCAAAATTAACCAGTACAGTGGCGGTGTGGCAAACACACACCCACCGCCGGGACCACTGCCATCAACCTAATCGATTACGGAGGAAGTAACCCGCGATGAAGCGTGCATTTTTAACCGGAGTGAATTCCGATTCGCTTGTCCATATCAACTACCAGCCCGCCTCGATGGACATCTGGGACAAAAAATACCGTCTCAAATCCAAGGACGGCCGGGTCATCGACCAGAGCATGGACGAGACTTACCAGCGCGTGGCGCGCGCCTTGGCGGAAGTCGAGCCGATTGAACAGCGCCAGCACTGGTACGAAGAATTCCTCTGGGCGCTGCGCCACGGCGCGATCCCGGCCGGGCGGGTAACCTCCAATGCCGGCGCCTTGGAACACAAACCGGCCACCTCCACCATCAACTGCACGGTGTCCGGTTCGATCCGCGATTCGATGGATGACATTCTGCAAAAAGTCCACGAGGCCGGGCTGACCCTCAAGGCCGGTTGTGGCATCGGCTATGAATTTTCCACCCTGCGTCCACGCGGCGCCTATGTGTCCGGGGCCGGGGCGTATACCTCCGGACCGCTGTCGTTCATGGATATCTACGACAAGATGTGTTTCACCGTTTCCAGCGCTGGTGGCCGGCGCGGCGCACAGATGGCGACCTTCGATGTCAGTCATCCCGACGTGAAGGATTTTATCCGCGCCAAACGCGAGGCCGGACGCTTACGGCAATTTAATTTATCGTTACTGATCACCGACGAATTCATGCAAGCGGTCGAGGCCGATACCGATTGGCCGCTGGTATTTCCCATCAAGGAAAAAGAAGCCAGCGAAGACAACATCGATTTAAACGATACGACAACGGTTGTGTGGCGCGAGTGGCCAATCACCGAGGGCTATGTCACCAATGCCACCGGACTGGTGGCCTGCAAGATCTACAAGACCATTAAGGCGCAGCGGCTGTGGGACATGATCATGACCTCCACCTACGACTTTGCCGAACCGGGCTTTATTTTGATCGACAAAGTCAACGAAATGAACAACAACTGGTGGTGCGAGAATATTCGTGCCACCAATCCGTGTGTCACCGCAGATACCTGGGTGCATACCAGCCATGGTCCTCGTCAAGTACAGGAATTGATTGGCCAACCTTTTGTCGCGCGGGTTAATGGTCAAGGTCATGCCGCGGCTGCGGAAGGGTTCTTTAAAACCGCCACGAAACCCGTGGTGCGTTTGCAAACCACCGAGGGATATCAATTACGGTTAACGCACGATCATCGCGTGCGCCGTGTCACCCTGTTCTCAGGGTATGTCACCGATACCGAATGGTGTGAGGCCGGTCAATTGCGCGCGGGTGACCGTGTATTGTTGAATGATCATCACCTCAATACGTCCTGGATCGGTGCGCATAACTTTGAAGAAGGGTACTTGTTAGGTTTGTTATTAGGCGATGGTACACTTAAGCAAGACAAAGCGGTTCTGTCAGTTTGGAAACAGGCGGCAATAGCCAATGGTGTTGATGCCCATTTTGTCACCGGTGTACAGGCCGTTATGGCAGAGGCCATGCGTGCTGCGCAAAGTTTGCCGCATCGCGGTGATTTTAGCGGTTGGCATGAAGTCGCAGGCCGTAACGAATATCGCCTAAGTGTTGCTGCGCTCAAACAATTGGCCGAAGATGTCGGTATGGTGCCGGGTCACAAAGTGATCACACCGACTTTGGAACGTAGCTCCAGTGACTGTTACCGCGGTTTTCTGCGCGGACTGTTTGACAGTGACGGTTCCGTACACGGCAATCAGTCCAAGGGCGTGAGTGTGCGTTTGGCACAGTCCGATCTGCCCACGCTGCAAGCGGTGCAACGCATGTTGCTGCGTTTAGGTGTGGTTGCCACGATCTATCCGGATCGTCGTCCGGCCGGCGCCAGTTTATTACCGGATGGTAAAGGCGGTAGCAAGCACTATGCGACCAAGCCCCAGCATGAATTAGTGATCAGCGGTGCGAATCTGCTGCAGTTCCAGCAACACATTGGTTTTGCCAATACTGATAAATCGGATCGTCTGGCGAACGCACTGAGCAATTACCAGCGTGAACTGAATCGCGAACGATTTGTTGCCTGCGTTGCGGCGGTAACTGAAGATGGTATTGAAGACGTCTATGACGTACAGATACCGGGCATTAATACGTTTGATGCCAACGGGTTGCATGCGCACAATTGTGGCGAACAACCATTACCACCCTACGGTTCCTGTTTATTAGGTTCGATCAATCTCACCACCTTTGTGCGCAAACCATTTACCGAACAGACCACGTTCGATTGGGCCGAATACGACAAGACCGTTAGCATTTTCACCCGCATGCTCGACAACGTGGTCGAGGTCAACGGCCTGCCGCTGCAAGGCCAACGCGATGAGATCGTGCGCAAACGCCGTCACGGCATGGGCTTTTTAGGGTTGGGTTCGACGCTCACCATGTTACGCATGAAATACGGCTCACCCGAATCGGTGCAATTCACCGAAAAGATCAGCCGCGAAATGGCCATGGCGGGTTGGCGCACCGCCTTGGAGCTGGCCAAGGAAAAAGGCCCCGCGCCGATCATGAATGAAGAGTTCACCGTCAGCGCCGCGATGTTACGTAAACGCCCGGAAATGCAGCGTGACGGTTACAAGATCGGCGATAAAATCCTCGGTAAGTTATTACACGCCAAGTACAGTCGTTACATGCAGCGTGTCGCCACGGCCGACGCCGATCTGGTTGAACAATTAGCCACAACCGGCGCGCGGTTTACCCACCATAGCTCGATTGCACCTACGGGTACGATATCGTTGTCATTGGCCAACAACGCCAGCAACGGCATCGAACCGTCATTCGCGCATCATTATTTTAGAAATGTGATCCGTGAAGGCCGTAAGTCCAAGGAAAAGATCGACGTGTATTCCTTCGAGATGCTGGCTTACCGCGAGTTGATCAATCCCAAGGCCATGCCTTATACGGATAAAGCGGAGGAAAAACTCCCCGAGTATTTCATCACCGCCGAGGACATCACCCCCAAGGAACACGTCGACATCCAGGCCGCGGCGCAAAAATGGATCGATTCGTCGATCTCCAAAACCGCCAACGTGCCAACCGACTACCCATTTGAAGACTTCAAGGGTATTTACAAATACGCCTATCAGCAGGGCTTGAAAGGCTGCACCACCTTCCGCTTCAACCCCGAGGCCTTCCAAGGCGTGTTGGTGAAAGAAAAAGATTTGGAAAAAACCACCTACCGGTTTAAATTGGAAAACGGCGAGGTGGTCGAGGTCAAGGGCAACGAAGAGATCGAATACGACGGCGAAATCCACACCGCCGCGAACTTGTTCGACGCGTTGAAAGAAGGGTATTACGGTAAATTTTAATCGAACAGGCATAAACTCGGCTTACTGAACAACACACGGGACAGGATACATGCAACGATCGTTGATGTTACAAAGAAGATTGATGCAACAACGCCGAGTGCAAGAGCAACAACAGAGGACACGCAGACAATGGCAATTAAAATCCAAAGCAAAATAGTCAGCTACGACGTCGCCAAACAAGACGAGGACGACAACGCCGCCGAACAGGCGCTGGCATTGGCGCGCGGTCAAGAACCGGAAAGCAATGTTATCCAGATGCACGAAAAGCTCGAGCGGCCCGAGATGCTGCTCGGTTCGACCTATAAAATCAAAACCCCGCTCACCGAACACGCTTTGTACGTCACGATCAACGACGTGATTCTAAATCCCGGTACGCCGCACGAACTACGCCGGCCGTTTGAGATTTTCATCAACTCCAAAAACATGGATCACTTCCAGTGGATCGTCGCGTTAACACGGATTATCTCCGCTGTGTTCCGCAAGGGTGGCGATGTCACCTTCCTGGTGGAAGAAATGCGCTCGGTGTTCGACCCGCGCGGCGGCTATTTCAAAAAAGGCGGCAAATACATGCCCAGCTTGGTCGCCGAGATCGGCGACGCCGTCGAATGCCACCTGCGCATGATCGGCCTGCTCAAGGACGACGGCCTTGACCCACACCAGCAAAAACTCGTCGCCGAGAAACGCCAACAATACGAAGCCTCCGTCAAACAAGCCGAAAAAAATACCGCCGGCGATTTTCCCGAGGGCGCGCAGCTATGCCCCAAATGCACCACCAAGGCAGTGATCAAGATGGATGGGTGTATGACGTGTCTTAACTGCGGTGACAGCAAATGCGGTTGAATACAAACTGCTCCTCCGTGCTTATCTGTTCTTCCTTGAGGAAAGCACAATGCCGGGTGTAATTATCGCAGGCTAGGGTAGGGTTATAGATATGATATATTGTGAGAGGATTACCCAAAGGCAGCCTGGGCTGCCTTTTTTAGTTTTTGTAGTGTTACAAACAAAAGATGTTTTATATGTACACTGAAGTTTGTAGATTTTTCGCGGAATGAGGAAAGTAAGATTGTAGGGATAATTCAAATTCAACCTGATGTACAACTAGCAGGAGACTGTTCAATGACAACCGAGCAAAAATCCGAAACATCACTTGTATTGTCTTATCTTGGACTGCGTAAAGCGATTGGGATTATAGGTATAAGTTTGCCATTTGTGCTTGTTATTGGAAAGCGTATCATGGATGGGCCGGGGATGTTACCATCAATTAGTGGCTATTATTACACTACAATGCGAAATGTTTTCGTTGGGAGTTTATTCGCAATAGGTGTTTTTCTGTTGTCGTACCGCGGCCCAGAAAGAAAAGACGATGTTGCGGGTAACTTGGCATGCTTGTTTGCGATTGGCGTCGCCATTTTCCCAATAATGCCGGATGGAGGCACGGCCCGCTTGTCGTTGGTGGTTGGCTATTTGCATCTAGCCTTCGCGATATTGTTATTTTTGACCCTTGCCTATTTTTCATTGTTTTTGTTTAGGAAAACTGACGCAACGAAAGAAATGACGGCAAGAAAACGCCACAGAAATGCAATTTATTTGACCTGTGGCATCACTATACTCGGTTCCATAATATTATTGCTAATTTATCTATTATTTCTGCGCTACATCGTTCCCTATAAACTAGAACCCATTTTTTGGTTAGAATCATTTGCAATTTTTGCTTTTGGAGTTTCGTGGTTGACCAAAGGCGAGGCTATCTTAAAGGATCATGAGACTGACTAAGCCCAGGGGCATACGAATCATAGATACCAAGGCTTGCAATGACGCACGTTGATATTTTTAAAAGCCGGATATTGAAAACATACGCGATATTCCTGCGGTATCCATTGATACTGAATGACTCAAAGGACTAGCTGATAAACCCGTGACTGTTGATTTAAGTAACAATGAAATTTTTGTCGGCATCGCACGCTTCGATTTGCCCCACCTTTACTCATGTCAAAATGACCAGTCGCGGCCGAGCCATTCGAGTTTGATCTTGAGTGTTCTCTAGTAATTGTAGTCCGATTAATCGGCCACGTTGGTTAATTTTTCACGTGGCGGATAGGCAATAATTCATTTTTGAATGGCTACTAGGATGATAACTTCCAGCGATATCCCATGTGGGATGCCAAGGCAACACAACTTAAGGAGATACCCTATGTCTGGATTTATCATTACTATTACCAGCAATAATAAATGGTGGTACCTGTTGGGAACGATTTTGTTCCTGGCGCTGGGTATCATACTTGCCATCGTCGGATTCACGGGTGGAAATACCACGTTGGGTATTGCCGGGATCGTTGTTGGTGTCGTGTCGTGTGTGTTTGTGGTCGATGCACTCAAGAATTTGTAACAGGGCATCGCACTATGGCAAGAGGGGGGCAGTTACTGCCCCCTTTGGGGATTTATCGCGACAAGTGGCCGCCTCAAAACTATACTCTCAGCCCGGCTGAAACAATTCAGCAGCGAGAATCGTCGCCTTCCCAAGGTCGTTCCGGCTATCGCCGACCGGCGCAAAGCATTTCCGCATGATAAATCTGATAAACTCGCCCAACACAAACAGTAATTGAAATTACCTCAGTGCAGTGAGACACCATGATCACCACCCTTGCCATCGGCAATTACCGTTCGCTGTTAAAACTGGTCATCCCCCTTGGACGACTCAACGTCATCACTGGCGCAAACGGCAGTGGTAAATCCAATCTGTATCGCGCGTTGCGTTTATTAGCCGAGACCGCGCAAGGCGGGGTGGTGAATGCCTTGGCGCGCGAAGGCGGACTGAACTCCACGTTCTGGGCGGGACCGGAAAAAGTGACTCGGCGCATGCGCAAGGGCGAGGTTGCCGTGGAGGGCGGGCCGCGTCAGGAGGTGGTACGTTTGCGGTTGGGTTTTGCCGAGGAGGATTTTGGCTATGCGATCACCTTGGGCTTACCGACGCCCTCGTCGTCCGCTTTTGCGTTGGACCCGGAGATCAAACGTGAGTGTATCTGGGCGGGACCGTTTTACCGCCCGGCAGCGTTGTTAGTGGATCGGGTTGGCGCGCTTATTAAGGTCCGCGCAAAACGCGAGTGGGAGGTGGTGATGCAACATGCCAGTCATTTCGACAGCATGTTTACCCAAGTAAGCGATCCACGCGCGCTGCCGGAGGTATTTCAATTGCGCGAGACGGTTCGTCATTGGCGCTTCTACGATCATTTTCGCACCGACGCCGAAGCACCGGCGCGGGTTCCACAACTGGGGACGCGTACACCGGTGTTGCAGCATGACGGCCGGGATCTGGCCGCCGCGTTGCAAACCATCCGCGAGATCGGCGATAGCCACGCGCTCGACCGCGCGATCAGCGATGCGTTTGCAGGCGCCAAATTGGCCATCAGCGTGCAGGCCGACGGTCGTTTTGCGGTAACACTGCATCAAGAGGGTTTACTGCGATGCCTCACCGGATCGGAATTGTCCGACGGGACCTTCCGCTATCTATTATGGATTGCCGCGTTGTTAACCCCGCGTCCCCCCTCACTGATGGTATTAAATGAACCCGAGACCAGTCTACACCCGGATTTGTTACCCGCCTTGGCCCGGCTGATCATTCAAGTGTCGAATAAAACCCAAGTCTGGGTGATCTCCCACGCCCATCGTTTAATCGCTGCCTTGCACGAAGCACCGCACTGCCAGCGTATCGAATTGGAAAAGCAACTCGGACAAACCCTGGTCAAGGGGCTTGGGGTATTGGACGAACCCGCGTGGCATTGGCCGGATTAGTCCTTACCCTCGCTATCGGCATCATTGTCAAAGCGAGCGAGTAAAAACGCATCGAGTCGTTCCAGCGCGTGCGTGCTTAGCGGGGTAAACATACCCTCGCTCATTTACAAAATTATCCAGTGGAACCGGTTTAGGCGATGTTCGATTGCAGTTTCAACAACATGCCTTACACGCTTGTTTAATGAGGGTGATCGTTACAGGTCCAAGTTCTTCCACAAAGCCAGCGTGGCTTCGGCTTGATTCATGGTATAAAAATGCAGCCCGGGCGCACCGCTTTCCAGCAAGTTTTCGCAAAGCTCGGTCACCACCTCTTCGCCGAAGGCGCGGATAGCGGCGGCGTCATCGCCGAAACCCTCCAGGCGTTTGCGGATCCAACGGGGGATCTCCGCGCCGCACAAATCAGAAAAACGCGCCAGTTGTTTGTAATTGGTGATCGGCATGATGCCGGGGACGATCGGCGCGTTCACCCCTAAGTGTTGGGCGTCATTCACAAAACGAAAGTAAGCATCGGGATTAAAAAAATACTGGGTAATCGCCCGGTCGGCGCCGGCGTCGATTTTACGTTTGAAATTAAGCAAATCGCTTTCTGGATCGCGCGCCTGCGGATGCACCTCGGGATAGGCGGCGACTTCAATATAAAAATGTTGCCCGGTTTCGGCGCGGACAAACTCCACCAACTCATTGGCGTAGCGAAATTCGCCCGCGGCGTGCATGCCCGAAGGCATATCGCCGCGCAACGCAACGATATGTTTGATGCCGTTGGCGCGATAGGTCTGCAAAATAGCGCGGATGTTTTCCTGGGTGGAACCGATGCAGGATAAATGCGGCGCGGCGTTTTGCCCGGACCGTATGATCTCCACCACGGTTTCGAGAGTGCCTTGCTGGGTGCTGCCTCCTGCGCCAAAGGTGACTGAAAAATATTTTGGTTTGAGTACGGCGAGTTTATCGCGTACCAGCCGCAATTTTTCCGCACCCTCGGGGGTTTTGGGCGGAAAGAATTCAAAGCTGAAAGATTTTGTGCTGTGCGCCATAAATAAATTATTCCTCCTTCATCCAACTGCACGCGCTGCTATTACCTTGTTACTCGGCGAGGGCGAGGGTATACAAGAAGTCCTCACGTATGCCGCTCCCCCCTCACCCGCCACCGCGCGCGGTGGCCACCCCCTCCCTCAGGGAGCGGGATAGGGTGAGGGGACAGGTTAATACCGATAATGATCCGGTTTGTAAGGACCATCTACAGGTACGCTGATGTAGTCCGCTTGTTTTTGTGACAGCTGCGTGAGGTGTACCCCGATTTTCTGTAGATGCAAGCGCGCGACCTTTTCGTCCAGGTGTTTGGGCAGAACGTACACCTTGTTTTCATATTTTTTGGAATGATTGAATAATTCAATCTGCGCGATGGTTTGATTGGAGAACGAAGCCGACATCACAAACGAGGGATGGCCGGTGGCGCAACCCAAATTCACCAAACGGCCCTTGGCCAGAACAATTAATTTCTTACCCTTGGGGAAGGTTTTGCTGGGCGGGAACAACACGTGATCAACCTGGGGTTTGACTTCTTCCCAGGTGTATTTTTCCAGCGCCGCTATTTCAATCTCGGAATCAAAATGCCCGATGTTGCACACTATGGCCTCGTGTTTCATCGCCACCATATGTTCATGGGTGATGACGTGTATATTGCCGGTGGCGGTGACAAAGATATCCCCGATTGCCGCGGCCTCGTCCATGGTCACAACCCGGTAACCTTCCATCGCGGCTTGCAAGGCGCAAATCGGATCGATCTCGGTGACCCACACCGAGGCGCCCATACCGCGAAACGCTTGCGCGCAACCCTTGCCGACGTCGCCATAACCCAGTACCACGCAGATCTTACCGGCGATCATCACGTCGGTGGCGCGTTTAATGCCGTCGATCAATGATTCACGGCAGCCGTAGAGGTTATCGAATTTGGATTTGGTCACCGAGTCATTGACGTTGAAGGCGGGGAAGGGCAGTTTTCCCTCTTTCTGCATTTGGTATAAACGATGCACCCCGGTGGTGGTTTCTTCGGTGACGCCACGGATATTTTTCAGGATATTGGAATACCAGCCGGGTTTGTTTTCCAGGCGGTTTTTGATCGAGGCAAATAATACGCGTTCTTCCTCGCAACTGGGTTTGCTGATCAAACTAGGATCTTTTTCCGCGCGTGAACCCAAGGTGATTAACAAGGTGGCATCGCCACCATCGTCGAGGATCATATTTGGCGTGCCCGCGTCGCTCCATTCAAAAATACGGTGGGTGTAGTCCCAATATTCTTCCAGGGTTTCACCCTTGTAGGCGAAGACCGGTGTGCCACTGGCGGCAATGGCGCTGGCGGCGTGATCCTGGGTTGAATAGATGTTACACGAGGCCCAGCGAACGTCCGCGCCCAAGATTTTTAAGGTTTCGATCAGCACCGCGGTTTGGATCGTCATGTGCAATGATCCGGCGATGCGCGCGCCCTTGAGCGGAAATTTACCGTGGTATTCCTCGCGGATCGCCATCAAACCGGGCATTTCGGTTTCGGCGATTTCGATTTCTTTGCGGCCCCACTTGGCCAGTTGGATATCCGCGACTTTGTAATCGGTGGAAGATTTGACGACAGCATTCATGGCATCACTCCTATTTGCATATGAGTGAGCGCCGTTATTACAGATAGAGCATCAAGCTTGAGCCTGACAGAGAGTATCTCTGCTGCAGCGCCCCTCAAGTGATGCTCGTCGAGAAACGAAAGTTTAGCAGCTAACCGCTTGGGTCACCTCTCCCGTGAGGGGAGGGACTGCTTATTTTTTAATACCGGCCGCGTCACGCAAGGCCTCGGCTTTGTCGGTATGTTCCCAGGTAAAATCCACATCGGAACGGCCAAAATGGCCGTACGCGGCGGTTTTCTTATAAATGGGTCGCAGCAAATCCAACATTTTAACCAGGCCCTTGGGCCGCAGGTCAAAGTGTTTGCGCACCAGCTCGACAATACGTTCATTGGGGAGTTTGCCCGTGCCGAAGGTATCGATGGTAATCGAGGTAGGCTCGGCCACACCAATCGCGTAGGAAATTTGGATTTCACACCGCGCCGCGATCCCGGCGGCGACGATATTTTTGGCCACATACCGTCCGGCATAGGCGGCCGAGCGATCCACCTTGGAGGGATCCTTGCCCGAAAAGGCACCGCCGCCGTGACGCGCCATACCGCCATAGCTGTCGACAATGATTTTGCGACCGGTCAAGCCGCAATCGCCTACTGGACCACCGATCACAAAGCGTCCGGTGGGGTTAATAAAATACTGGGTGTTTTTGTGTAACCATTCTTTAGGTAATACCGGCAGAATAATCTCCTCCATCACCGCCTCGGTCAGGGTTTTTTGCGGAATGTCCGGGTTGTGCTGGGTGGACAGCACCACCGCGTCAATCGCCACGGGTTTACCCGCGTCATAGCGGATGGTGATTTGGCTTTTTGCATCGGGGCGCAGCCACGGCAGGGTAGCGTTTTTGCGGACCTCCGACTGGCGTTTCACCAAGCGGTGGGCATAGGTGATCGGGGCCGGCATCAAGACATCGGTTTCGTTGCTGGCATAACCGAACATTAAGCCTTGGTCGCCCGCGCCCTGTTCGTGTTCCTTGGTTTCATCCACCCCCATGGCGATATCGGCGGATTGTTTGCCGATGGCCGACAGTACCGCGCAGGATTCCCAGTCAAAACCCATGTCAGCGGAGTTATAGCCAATGTCCCGCACCGTTTGACGTACCACGGCTTCCATATCGACCCAGGCGCTGGTGGTGATTTCACCGGCTACCAGCACCATGCCGGTTTTCACCAGCGACTCACACGCCACCCGGGCCTGTTTATCCTGCGCCAGGATCGCGTCCAGCACGGCATCGGAGATTTGATCACAGACCTTGTCGGGATGACCTTCGGACACGGATTCCGAGGTAAAAAGAAATTGTTCAGCCATCGAGCTTCCTCATGAATTTAAGGCGCGAGTGTAACGATTTCGGCCGGTGCTGAACAGTCTTTAATTCTCCCCAAACGCGGTTCCAAACAGATTTAGCGCAAACACCCAAACCCCTTGCCTGTGTGCAGGCAGGGATGAGGGGGCTTGCTCAACTCTGTATTTCAAAACCAGTAGCGGGTATCGATCCCAGAACTAATAGTAGGGGCTGAATTCTATATATGCTGAACGGATATCATCAGGGGTAAACCAGCGACCGTCGGCACCAGGATTAGAATAGGAAATGTATTGGCGGCGCAAGCCAGTCGCATCTTGGATATAATCCGCATAGGTTTCGACAACATCGTCTCCCGTAAACCATAGTGTGTCTGGTCCCGCAGCGTTGTAGGTGATTGAACGGGCGGAATTATTGGATGAATCCTGGCTGTACGAATTATAGGTTTGTATACCGTCGTCAGGCGTAAACCAACTACCATCCAACCCCGTGCTGTTATAAGTTATGAGCAGTGTGAGGTTGCCGTTCGTGTCACGTCGTGTGACATAATAGCTTGAAATGCCATCATCGGAATCAAACCAAACACCATTAGGACCAGGGTTGGTATAGTTTACAGAACGGACCAGCATTCCGTTAACGTCATAGATAACCCCAGTGTATTGTAAGACCACATCGTCTGCCGTAAACCAGAGGCCATCGGGGCCTGCACCGCTATACTGGGCCCAACGTACTTGACGTCCATTTCCATCGTAAGTCGACGCGATGTAGCTTATTACCACATCGTCCGCGTTGAACCAGATTCCATCAGGGCCTGCGCTACTATAGGAGGCGTTGCGTATAGAAGTGCCATTCCCGTTATACGTGGTTTCTGCGTAATTTTGAATCACATCATCTGCTGAGAACCAAACACCATCGGTGCCCGCGCCGATGTAATAAATATGGCGAATCACATTACCTTTTGCATCGTAAATAGTTTCGTCATAGCCTGTTACCTGATCGTCAGCGGTGAACCATTTTCCATCCATCCCGGCCCCGTTGAACGACACGTTACGCTGGATCTTCCCATTGGCGGTATCACTGAAGTCTTGGTAGAACCCAATCACATCATCGTCCGTAAACCAAGTGCCATCGGCTCCGGGGCTGATGTACGCGATCATACGCACCATCTTACCGGTAGCGTCATTGATATAACGGGTATATAGGCTGACATCACCGTTGATTTTGTAGTTAACGGACAATGTCTCGGCCGACCCCTGAGGGGTCGGCTGACTGCTTCCCCCACTCCCGCCCCCACAACTCATTAAAAGCAGCGTGAACACGGGTCCACCCAAACGCCAAATTTTCCATGGTATTTTCATACGTTTTCCCCATTCCTAAGGTCATAAGGCGTTATTGAGATCCAAACTGGATGAAGATACCCGATATTCAAATAGGCGTATCACGCCAAAATTGCTGGGGATCTCACATATTTTGTAATTGTTGTTTTCTGGAATTACCGCTTTATGGCCGCAGGAGTGAGGCGGGTAACGCATGGATATGATCGTGGGTGACAGGGATGTCGCCGCCGAGCTACAGGGACGTATTTATGCGTGTCATATCCATGCGTTACCCGCCTCACTCCTGCAACTAACGTCCAACCCCTGCGTTATCTCGCGCAAGGCACTGCAGGTGCTTACCCGTTTGGAGCGATGAGTCATACCAAGACCCCACTTTATCCTGGCATCGTGCCCGCGGAATGGGGATAATTGGCAGTCTATTCTCGCCACGCTCAAAGGAGAATCCCATGGTACGCATGGAAACCCCGCTGTGTGATTTTGACCGGCCCGCCATCGAGTTTGCTCTGCCCGGTGTGGATGGCAAAACCTGGACCCTGAAGGAATGTGCCGGGCCGAAGGGTTTACTGGTGATGTTTATCTGTAATCACTGCCCGTATGTACAAGCGGTACGCGATCGGATCCTGCGCGATGTTACGGAATTGTCCAGCCACGGTATCAAATCGGTGGCGATCAGCGCCAATGACGCCTCCCATTACCCCGAGGATTCGTTCGACAACATGAAAAAACTGGCCAAGGAATTGAAATGGCCGTTCCCTTATTTATACGATGAAAGCCAGCAGGTGGCGCGCGCCTACGGCGCGGTCTGCACGCCGGATTTTTTTGGGTATAACGGTAAGTTGCAGTTGCAGTACCGTGGCCGACTGGATGAAAGCCGCAAACAAACCGCCGCCCCCAGCGCTCGCCGCGACTTGTTTGAGGCCATGCTGCAGGTGGCAAAGACGGGAAACGGACCGAAGGATCAGATACCCAGCATGGGTTGTTCGATTAAATGGAAAGGGCAACCCTAGCCCACAGGGTTACCGTTAACCCTTTGTATTGAATGATAAATCCAATTTATCTAGCCGAACCGGGCCGCTGTCAAGCCCCGCCCGTCGGTATTGCCCCCGTGGGGCAAATAATGGGAGAATCGCCCGCTCTTTTTAAAGGCAGGGGCACACCGACTCTGCTCTTCCGCGGTTGGCCTAGGAGCTAGTTACCGGTAAACCGTTGGGATTCACGGCGATCCAGATGATACCGCGCGACGGACGCGGACGAATTCATTTTTTCAACTTTGAGGCAGGTACGATGAGTATTGAGACAGCAAGCAAGACCCCGAACAGTAGCCAACTGTCACGCCGCGAACTGGCCAACGCCATTCGAGCCCTGGCGATGGACGCGGTACAAAAGGCTACCTGTGGCCACCCCGGCGCGCCGATGGGCATGGCGGACATTGCCGAGGTAGTGTGGAACGATTATTTGCGCCACAACCCCGCCAATCCCAAGTGGCCGGATCGTGATCGGTTTGTGTTATCCAACGGCCACGGCTCCATGCTTATTTATTCTTTATTGCACCTGAGCGGTTATGCGCTGCCGATGGACGAATTGAAAAATTTTCGCCAGCTGCATTCCAAAACCCCCGGTCACCCCGAATACGGCTACGCCCCCGGTATCGAAACCACCACCGGCCCGCTGGGCCAAGGGCTCACCAATGCCGTGGGTATGGCGATCGCCGAGAAAATGCTCGCGGCCCAGTTTAACCGCCCCGGTCACGAAATCGTTGATCACTACACCTATGTGTTCTTGGGCGACGGTTGTTTAATGGAAGGGATCTCGCACGAGGCCTGTTCCTACGCCGGTACCTTGGGGCTGGGCAAGTTGATTGCGTTTTATGACGACAACGGTATCTCCATTGACGGTGAAGTCCACGGCTGGTTTACCGATAACACCCCCAAACGCTTTGAAGCCTATGGCTGGCATGTGATCCCAGCGGTAGACGGCCACAACGCCGAAGCGGTACGCAAGGCGGTCGAACAAGCGCGCGCCGAAAAGAATAAACCGACCCTGATTTGTTGCAAGACGGTGATCGGTTTTGGCTCGCCCAACAAGGCCGGCAAAGAAGAAGCCCACGGCGCCGCATTAGGAGTGGAAGAAGTCGCCTTAACCCGCAAACAGTTGGGTTGGAACTACGAACCGTTTGTGATCCCAACCGAGATTTATGCCGCATGGAATGCCAAGGACAAGGGCAGTAAATTAGAAAACGAATGGAACAAGAAATTCGATGCGTATAAGAAAGCCCACCCGGCGCTGGCGGCGGAATTTACCCGGCGCTTGGCCGGAGAATTTCCCAAAGACTGGAATGCCAAGGCTGATCAGGCGCTTGCCAACGCGGTCAGCAATAATAAAAAAATGGCGACCCGCAAGGCGTCGCAAGCCGCGATCAATGAATATGTGGCGATCCTGCCGGAAATGATTGGCGGTTCGGCGGATTTAACCGGATCGAACAACACCAACGCCAAAGGTGTTACGCCGTTTGGTGCAAAAAATCCCACCGGTAACTATTTACATTACGGAGTGCGTGAATTCGGCATGACCGCCATGATGAACGGCATGGCCCTGCACGGCGGCCTGATCCCCTTCGGCGGTACCTTCTTGGTGTTCTCTGATTACGCACGCAACGCCGTGCGCATGTCGGCCATCATGAAACAACGCGTGATCAACGTGTACACCCACGACTCCATTGGTCTGGGGGAAGACGGTCCGACCCACCAACCGATCGAACACATCGCCACCTTGCGCATGATCCCAAACATGTCGTTGTGGCGTCCCTGTGATTTGGTGGAGACCACGGTGGCCTGGCGCATGGCGCTGGAACGCAAAGACGGACCGACCAATTTAATTTTGTCGCGCCAAGACTTGGAACCGCAAACCCGTAGCGCGCAACAGGTCAAAGACATTAGCAAGGGCGGTTACATTTTAAAAGACAGCAGCGGTAGCCCCGATGCCATTATCATCGCCACCGGTTCGGAAGTTGGCTTGGCCATGGGCGCTGCCAAGGAATTGGAGGCTAAAGGTAAAAAGATCCGCGTGGTTTCCATGCCCAGCACCGATGTGTTTGATAAACAAGACGCGGCGTATAAAGAATCGGTATTACCCAAGGCCGTCAGCAAACGTATCGCGGTGGAGGCTGGGGTCACCGATTACTGGTTGAAGTACGTTGGCCTAAACGGCAAGGTGGTTGGGATCAATCGTTTTGGCGAATCCGCGCCTATATCCGCATTGTTCAAAGAATTTGGGTTTACCGTGGACAATGTGGTTAAAACCGTTGAAGCGGTTTTGTAACAATTTAATATTAAACACTAGAAATGGGAGAGTAATTCGATGGCAATTAAAGTCGGCATTAATGGTTTTGGCCGAATTGGTCGTATGGTGTTTCGTGCAGCTATAAAAGATTTTAAAGATATCGAAATCGTCGCTATCAATGACCTGCTCGAACCAAGTTATCTGGCTTATATGCTGCAATATGATTCGGTGCACGGTCGTTTCCCGGCTGAAATCAAAATCGACGGCACTACGCTGGTTGTGAACGGCAAGAAGATCCGCCTGACCGCCGTGAAGGATCCGGCTGAATTGAACTGGAAGGAAGTCGGTGCGGACATTGTTATTGAATCCACCGGTTTATTCCTGACCAAGGAGAGCTGCGAGAAACATCTCGCCGCGGGCGCCAAGAAGGTTGTGCAATCGGCGCCGTCCAAAGACGAAACCCCGATGTTCGTGTATGGGGTGAATCACGATAAATACAAAGGCGAGGCGATCGTCTCGGCGGCCTCTTGTACCACCAATTGTTTGGCCCCGGTGGCCAAGGTATTGCACGACAACTTCGGAATCAAACGCGGTTTGATGAGCACGGTCCACGCCGCTACGGCCACACAAAAAACCGTTGACGGTCCTTCGACGAAGGATTGGCGCGGGGGCCGGGGTATTCTGGAAAACATTATTCCTTCTTCCACCGGCGCCGCCAAAGCGGTCGGTAAGGTGATTCCGGAATTAAATAAGAAACTCACCGGCATGGCGTTCCGCGTACCGACCTCCGACGTTTCGGTGGTGGATTTAACCGTCGAGCTTAATAAAGAGGCGTCTTACGAGGAGATCTGCAAGGTCATGAAGAAAGCCTCCGAGGGTGCGCTAAAAGGTGTGCTGGGGTATACCGATGAGAAGGTGGTGTCCACCGACTTCCGTGGTGTAAGCGCGCCGTCGATCTTTGATGCCGAAGCGGGAATTGCCCTGGATACTACCTTTGTTAAGGTCGTGGCTTGGTACGATAACGAATACGGTTATACCTGCAATATGTTGCGTTTTGTGCAGCACGTCGCCAAATAAAACGGAGAACCCTTGCATGTCGTTTAAGCGCCTGAGCGATCAGGATCTCAAAGGAAAACGGGTTTTGATCCGTGCCGACCTCAACGTGCCGGTAAAAGACGCTAAGGTCACCTCCGACGCGCGGATCAGCGCGTCGATGGCCACGTTTCAGCATTGCATCAAGGCCGGCGCCCGGGTCATGGTGATGTCGCACTTGGGCCGTCCCGAAGAAGGCGTGTATTCCGAAGAAAACTCCTTAAAGCCGGTCGCCGATGAGCTGGGTAAAAAACTCGGCAAACCGGTGCGCCTGATCAAGGATTGGGTCAAGGGCGGTTTTGAGTTGGCCGCGGGTGAGCTGGTCTTGCTGGAAAACTGCCGGTTTAATAAGGGCGAGAAAAAGAATCACGATGACCTGGCCAAACAGTACGCGGCGTTGTGCGATGTGTTTGTGATGGATGCGTTTGGTACCGCGCACCGCGCGGAAGCCTCGACGCATGGGGTGGCCAAATACGCCAAGATCGCCTGCGCGGGTATTCTGCTGACCGAAGAATTGGATGCCTTGGACAAGGCCCTGGCCAATCCCAGGCGGCCGATGGTGGCGATTGTCGGCGGATCCAAGGTCTCGACCAAATTAACCGTGCTGGAGTCGCTCGCGGATAAAGTCGATCAACTGGTCGTGGGCGGTGGTATCGCTAATACCTTTTTAGCCGCGGCGGGCAAGAAGATCGGTAAATCCTTGGCTGAAGCCGATTTGATCAGCACGGCCAAGGGGCTTACTGAAAAAATGCAGAAACGCGGCGCCAAGATCCCCATCGCCGTGGATGTGGTGGTGGGCAAAAAGTTTGATGCCAGTGAACCGGCGGTATTAAAAGACGCCGGAAGTGTTGCCGACGACGATATGATTTTTGATATCGGACCCAAGAGCGCGCAGGAATTAGCCGACATCATCATGCGGGCGGGGACGGTTGTGTGGAATGGCCCGGTCGGTGTGTTTGAGTTTGATCAATTCGGTGCGGGTACCAAAAAGATCGCCGATGCGATTGCGACCACCAAAGCATTTACTCTGGCGGGTGGCGGTGACACGATTGCCGCGATCCAAAAATATAATATCTATGACAAAGTGTCCTATATCTCCACCGCCGGTGGCGCCTTCTTGGAATATTTGGAAGGCAAGGTATTACCGGCAGTGGCCATCCTAGAAGAGAGGGCTAAAAAGTAACGAGTCTTAAGTGGGCTAGACACCGCTGGTTAGCCGCTTAGTACTCGCCACGTAATTTATGTTACGACGTACAAAAATTATCGCCACCATGGGTCCGTCCACGGACGATCCGAAAATGCTCGACAAGGTGATTGAAGCCGGGGTTGATGTAGTGCGGATTAATTTTTCCCACGCCAACGAACAAGAACACATCGACCGGGTGGAGCGGATCCGCAACCGCACCCGCGCCCACGGCCGTCAGGTCGGGGTACTCGCCGATTTACAAGGCCCCAAGATCCGCATTGAACGTTTCACCGGCGGTAAGGTTGTGCTGGAGGAAGGGGAAAATTTTGTCCTGGACATTAATTACGATATCAAATGCGGTAACAAGGAACGGGTGGGTGTCAGCTACAAACAATTGCCCCAAGATGTTAAACGCGGCGATACCTTATTACTCGACGACGGGCGCATCGTCTTGTGGGTTAATGAAGTCAATACCACCGAGGTGAATTGCCGGGTGGTGATCGGCGGTGAATTATCGGATCGCAAAGGCATTAACCGTCAGGGCGGTGGGCTCACCGCGCCGGCCTTAACCGACAAGGATCGGGCCGATATTATCACCGCCGCCAAGATGCAGGCCGATTATGTCGCGGTGTCGTTCGTGCGCAATGCCGCCGACGTTAACGAGGCCCGGCAGTTGCTCCGCGAGGCCGGCGGTCATGGCGGTATCATCGCCAAGATCGAACGCGCCGAAGCGCTCAATAATATCGAAGCGATCATCGAGGCCGCGGATGTGATCATGATCGCGCGCGGTGACCTGGGGGTGGAGATCGGCGATGCCGCCTTACCGCCGGTGCAAAAACGCCTGATCCGTGCCGCGCGCACCCTCAATCGTGTGGTGATCACCGCCACCCAAATGATGGAGTCGATGATCTTAAATCAATTACCGACGCGCGCTGAAGTCTTTGATGTGGCCAACGCGGTGCTCGATGGTACCGACGCGGTGATGTTGTCGGCCGAAACCGCCACCGGTAAATACCCTGACAAGGCCATCGCCGCCATGGATCGGATTTGTCGTGAAGCGGAAAAACAACGCGAAGTAACCCATTCGGACCACCGTATCGACAGTACCTTTAAACGGATCGACGAGGCCATCGCCATGGCCACGATGTATACCGCCAACCATTTGCACGTCAAGGCCATTGCAGCGCTGACCGAGTCCGGATCGACGACCTTGTGGATGTCGCGGATCAGCTCCGGTATCCCTATTTACGCCTTGACGGGCCATGTCGAGACGCGTAGAAAAGTTACTATATACCGGGGAGTTTACCCGATTAGCTTTGAGCTGAGTACCACCAATCATGCTGAGGTAAATCGTGAAGCGGTGGATGAATTACTCCGTCGCGGCGCGGTGCGTGAAGGCGACCTGGTCATTATCACCAAGGGTGATCTGATGGGGGTCTTAGGAGGTACCAACGGTATGAAAATTGTGCGAGTCGGTGAGTTGGGGCCGGTTTTAAACCCAGCTAATTCGCAATAGTAGCGTAATATATTTAGCACCATAAACTTGAAAACTTAAAGGAGGTCCCTCATGGCCATGATTAGCTTACGTCAATTGCTCGACCATGCCGCAGAACACGGTTATGGCATGCCGGCATTCAATGTCAACAATATGGAACAGGTGCATGCCATCATGCAGGCCGCCACCGCAGTGGACAGCCCGGTGATCCTGCAGGCATCCGCCGGTGCCCGTTCCTACGCCGGCGAACCGTATTTACGCCACTTGATCGTCGCATCAGTTGAACAGTATCCGAATATTCCCATCTGCATGCACCAAGACCACGGTGCTTCTCCCGGCGTATGTTTCCGCTCGATTCAATCCGGTTTCACTTCGGTGATGATGGACGGTTCCTTAATGGAAGATATGAAAACCCCGGCATCGTACGAATACAATGTCGACGTTACCCGCCGCGTGGTGGAACTAGCCCATTCTTGCGGTGTGTCGGTCGAAGGTGAGCTGGGTTGCTTAGGATCGCTGGAAACCGGTATGGCCGGTGAAGAAGACGGCGGTGGCGCCGAAGGTAAATTAGATCACTCGCAATTGCTGACCGATCCCGAACAAGCGGCCGATTTTGTCGCCAAGACCGGGGTGGATGCCTTAGCGATTGCCATCGGTACTTCGCACGGTGCGTATAAATTCACCCGCCCGCCCACCGGAGACATTTTAGCTATCAAACGGATCAAGGAGATCCATGCCCGCATCCCCAATACGCACCTGGTGATGCACGGTTCGTCCTCCGTACCGCAGGAATGGTTGCAGATCATCAACAGCTTTGGCGGCGACATGGGGCAAACCTACGGTGTACCGGTCAAGGAGATCCAAGAAGGCATCAAACACGGGGTACGCAAGATCAATATCGATACCGACCTGCGTATGGCCTCTACCGGCGCGGTACGTAAATTCCTCGCTGAAAACAAAAAAGAATTCGATCCACGCAAATGGCTCAAGGCATCGACCAAGGGCATGATGGAAATTTGCAAGGCACGGTTTGAAGCCTTTGGTTGTGCGGGTCAAGCCTCTAAACTCAAGGCGATTGGTCTGGAAGCGATGACCAAGCGCTATGCCTCGGGGGAATTAAACCAAAAGGTCACCAAAGCCGCATGATCCAGCGGTTTTAAGCCAACTGTAATCAACGGGGCCTTTGGCCCCGTTTTGTTTTGCGCCAAGAGTTTGTGTGATCCACATAACGGTTTTCCTGCCTGGTCCGTGCGGTTGTAACCACTGCGGTTGTGCGCCGCGCAAAGAAAATTAAAGCGCCTTACCCCCATGACGATACAACCTTTAGGTAGTTTGTTAATTACGCCAGCGGTGGCAGGAAGGTTAGCATGCGTCGTTTCCAGTATCGTCCCAGCACTCAAGCAGCTCGGTTGCCCGTGACGGTAGCAGCTCGCCCGCTACCGTGGTTTATCTTGGGGTGTATTGTCGCTCTTGCCAGTGCGCTGATTAAGCCCGCGCACGCCAGCCTAAGTTTCAACGTGGATGCGGTCAGTATCCAGCACAGCGTGTCTGTCCCGCCGATCGATATTGGTTATAGCTTGGCCAACAGCCGTGATGCTTACCAAAACGCTAATCACGCCTATGACGAGGGCGAGGTCTATCTGGCGTTTCGCTTATGGTCCGCCCTGGCCGAACAAGGCCATGCCGATGCCGCTTTTAAGCTGGGGATGCTGTATGACCGGGGTGAGGTGGTCGAGCATGATGCCAGCCGTGCCGCGTATTGGTACAAACAGGCGGCCCAATCCGGAAATGCCCTGGCGCAGCACAATTTAGGGGTCGCCTATGCCAATGGAGACGGTGTGGAAATTAACATGGAAGCCGCCATGGAGTGGTGGATCAAGGCCGCACAACAAGGAAATGTTGATTCCCAGTACAATTTAGGTATTGTATACGCCATGGGCAGCCACGGTTACCAACGTGATACGATCAAGGCCGCCCAGTGGTGGCGACGCGCCGCCAATAAAGGGGATGCGATGGCGCAGTATAATTTAGGCGCCTTATACGCCAACGGTGATAAAGCAGTGCGCGATGTGTGTGAAGCGCTGCATTGGTTATCACAGTCGGCGGCACACGGTATCCCCCAGGCCACTCAGGTGTTAGAAGCTGTAAAGAGTCAACGCGAGGCTGGCACCTGCCGTTAAACCTAGGATAGGTATAAAAACTATTAAGGGGGTGTACTATGAAATTGCATTCCGTTGGGGTAGTCGCGGTAACATTACTCATGGCCACGCAACTATGGGCGGCCGGCGAAGACGAGTTTCCCGGACGCAAATTCTTTCCCGCGGTCCCCTACATCGGGTTGGAAGAACTGTATAACAAACGTAATGACGTCATTATTGTCGATGTGCGTACAGCGTATGAATATGAAACGCTACGGATAAAAGGCGCGATCAACATCAGTGTGCACAATGCCAGTTTTCCCGACGAGATGCAGAAACTGCGCGATGCCAATCCATCCAAGCTGATCGTCACCTACTGTAACGGCAAGACCTGCAATAAATCCTATGAAGCTGTACAAGCCTGCCGCAATCATAATATCCCCAACGTGGTGGCCTACGATGCGGGTATCTACGATTGGGCCAAGAAATACCCGCTTGAATCCGAGTTGCTGGGCAAGGGCCCGTTGGACCTGAGTAAATTGATCACCAACGAGGCTTTCAAGAAGCACAACCTGGATATTAAAAAGTTCAGCTCGATGGTAGGTAACGACGATGTGATCGTATTGGATGTACGCGATCGGTTTCAGCGCGATGCCTCTTCGTTGTTTCCCGGCGTGGACCGCCGCGCCGCCTTGGATGACAAACCCAGTTTGGAACGGTATTTTCAAAGGGCTAAGCGCGAGAATAAAACCCTATTGATCTATGATGCTGCCGGCAAACAAGCAGAATGGTTGATCTATTATCTGGAAGATAAAGGTATAAGCAATTATTATTTTATGAGCGGCGGGGCGACTGCGTATTATAAAGAGCTACGCAAGGAATTTGCCCAATAATGTCTAGCCGCCGGTTGCAGCGGCGTCGGAGGGCGGGCGCATCTTGGTGTTGGATTTGGACTCAAACGACAACCGCTGATCACGTTTTTAACGGACGACTAGTGGTAGTCCAACGCAACAGTGGGAAACGCCGGTAACACAAGCCGCGCAGCATTTGCCGTTGTTGATCGATATCAATACTCTTGCCTTGGTACAGGGCCTGGGATAGTTCAACAACCAGCCGTGGGTTTAATGCTATAGGGCGATGCCGGGTTTGCCACTGCTGTGCCCAGGCGCTGAGGGACAGGTTCGGCGGCCAGGCTTCAATCACGGCGATCTGCCGCAAGACATCACGCAGTTCGACCACCGACGTCAGCGTATTCACATGTTGTAATAACCGACGATAGCCCCAGCGCTGTCGTAGCGCGTCAGCGGCGGTACGCATCAACCCGGCGCCTGCCCATGCTAGAAACCAAACCAGCAACAGTATTGTCATCGCCGCCCAGACGGGTGCAATCGCAATATAAGCCGGCAAAGGGGTTACCAAACTCCGCAACTTAGCCGTATGTGGATCAAAATACTGCAATTGCACGCTGCCGGGAGAGTAGTAGCCGCTGTGCGCTAGGCTAAATGGGATCTGGTAATGCGTGGTGCTGGTCATCGGCCGGTCGAAACGCGTTATGAGACGTTGTGTTGCCGTGTACAGGGTCAGTGCGTTGCGCGAATGTAATTGGCGATCCAACGGCGGCAGGTCGCTGGGTAGTACATCGGTGGCCAGCAGCTCAAACCCCAAGCTATACAACCGATCAGTGAATCGCCAGCGGGGTGAGGTTGTGGTTGCGTGTAGTTGTAGATTGCCCACCGGCAGCGTCGCCGGTAGGTAAGGCGGTAAGGGTTGCACCTCGATACGCGGCGGGCGGATATAAAAGCTGTGGGTCATCACCCCGTCCCGTTGCACTACGACGAATAAGGGCTCAAGGGTTTGTGTGCCGCGTTGTTGTGGAAACCAGATCCAGCCGCTGTGGTGCCGGGTCCGGCCCGCGCTAAGGGTTTCGTGTGTCACGCGCTGTGGATACACCACGCCACTGGCCGTGGTTGGGGTGTTGGTCTCCACCACCATGATCGGGCTGGTGCTGATCAACTCGGCGTTGATATAAACCGCCTGTTTTAGCCATGGCCGCGGCGGATTGATCGCCGTACGGAATTCCATTGGCGTATGCGTTTTGGGATCAACCGCAGGCGTTACATCGACGACCAGGGCTTGGCTGTGTTGACCGGCAAAGTTCAATACCGGAATGGGTTGCGACCCCAAGGCATAGGGGTATAAACGCACCTGCCAACGTTGCCCGTGGGGCCGTTTCTCAATGTCTGTGATGGGCATGACGTGAAAGGCTTGCCGCCAAGGTGTCAAGTCGATTGCATCCAATGAAGGGTGGCGTTGGTTGAAACGTAGCGTCAGGGTAAACGGTTTGCCTAATTCAACCTGGGGATTATTCACCCGCACGTCTAATCCTGGATTGCCGTTTACCACGGTAGGTATCGCGGTGGTGGCCAGGATCAGCGCGATAACGATTAATACACACCGCGCGCTGATTACCATGGGTTCACCCCCGGTATGCTGTGCGGCGTACTGACCGGCGCGGGAAAATTTTCTTCCCATTCAAACAGACGCTGCCATAGATAACTCTCATTATGCGCCTGTAATAAATTTTGCAGCAAGGCCGGATCGATCCGATCGGTGTCGTAGGTCCAGCGGGTATCGTCGTCACGCTCGATCGTACTTACAGCGGGTTTGGCCTGGTTAAAGTCGGGGTTTAGCGCCGCGGGAGCTGAGGTGATCGGGGGTTCCGGCAAGACCGACGGGCTCGGACTGTCGTCAATACTTAGTGAGCCTTGCGTAACAGACAGGTCCGCGACGGCGGTAGCGCTGCGTGGACCGCGGCCGGCGCGTTTAGCGATCAACTGCGCCTGTTCGATGCGTTGCTGATGCAAGGCTTCGGCGTAGGTTAAATTGGTTGCGGCGGCTTGCAGCTGGGGCGCATACGCCAAGGCATCACGGTAAGTAGCGATCGCCAAGGGATAATTTTCTTGTTGGTAATAGCAATTGGCCAAATTAAATAACGCCTGGGCACGTTGCGCATCGTCACTGGCGGCCAAGACCGCTTGAATGAAAACAACACTGGCGGCGGGATACCGTTTTAGCCGGTACAAGGCGCTGGCCTCGCCCATCCGCGCGGCATAACCTGGGAGTTTGGCAAAGTCTTGTGCCGCGCGCTCATAGTCTTTGTGTTGGTAGCGGTAATAGGCGTCGCGATAGTTGCTGGAGTCTGCGTGCGAGGCAGGGATCACGCTTACCAGCAACACCGCGATCAACGCCACGGCCACGCCGGGTGGCGCGCGGCGTGCGGTTGGACGGGGCGCGCGCTCCCACTGCGCCAGCATGAAAAGCAGCAGCGCGGTTAACAATGGATAGGTATACAATTCGCGCCATACAATCACTGCGCGGTTGTTACCGCGATCCAGACCATGACTCAACGCTACAAGATCCTTGTCGACGATTTCCGGCCAAATACTGGCGGCGTCGCTGTTGGCATAATAATGCCCGTTGGCGCGGGTCGCGATAGAGGTTAATCGTTCGCTGGCTAAGCGGCTGATGACGGCTTGATCATGGTATTGCAACCAGCCCTGTTGTGGATCTACTAAAGCCGCCCCGGTCGGGGTGCCGACCCCCACCACCGATACCCGGATCTGATGTTGTTTAAGATCCGCGATGACATTAGTTAATGCCAGTTGCGCGGCCGCAGTGTCAGCATCGGTTTCACCGTCCGTGAACAGCAACACCGTGCGCGCCACCGCGCGGTCATGGAATTGTTTGCCCGCGAATTCTAGCGCTGCGGTTAGATCACTGCCTTCGGTGGCCAGCATCTGGGTATGGAGTTGCTGGACATACTGTTCGAGTACCGCGTAATCCGCAGTGGGTGGCGACAACAGGTGCGGTCTTGCTGCGAATACCACGACGCCGATGCGCAGTTGCGGGCTGTGATGCAGTAGTTGGGTAATTTCGAGTTTAGCCCGTTCCAAACGCGAAGGGAGTACATCGGCGGCCGACATCGAACGGGACAGATCGATTACTAATAGTACCTCGGCTATATTATCGCTGGCCGCGTGATAAATCTTGTCCGCCAACCGTGGTCCCGCCAAGGCGATGGCCAGACAACACCATACCAGGAATAATAACAGTTGCCGCCACAGGTGGGAGCGCAAGCTATTCAAACGCGGCGCGCGTACCCAAGGCAGTAACGCCGGTTGACAATAGGCGCTGGCATCGCGACGGCGTTGTAGATAAACGCTGCCCAATAACAGCAGCGGTTGCAACGCCAGTAATAACCATCCCGGTTGACGAAATTCGATACTCGCCAGGCCGTCGATCATCCTGGTCGTACCCATAACGGCAGGAGTTGCCATGCGCACAACCAGATCACCGCCAGCAACAACGGCCAGTGGTATAACGGCAGTTGCACGAATTCCGCGGCCGCTTCCAGCGGGCGGCGTTCGGCGCGTTGAATCTCTTCTAACACCTGCTGTAACTGCTGGGTGTCCTTGGCCCAGAAGAATCGACCCTGACCGGCCTGTGCAACTTCTTGTAGCAGTGAGAAATTCACCGGCTGGTAGACAAGCCCAACATGGTCACGCTCCTGCGCGGCATAACTGCCCGCGCCGATCGCGACCACGTGCAGGCGATAGTGTTGCGCTGACACATAACGGGCGGCGGCGCGTGGGTCAATGCGGCGGTTAGGCCGGGTCGCGTCGGTGAGTAATACCAACACCGGCGGTTCGGACCCGGGGCTTAAAAACTGCTGCGCGCTGTATAACAGTGCCAAACTGAGATCACTGGTACGGCCGGTTAATACCGCCGGTTCCAGCCGTTGAATTTGATAACGCAGTAACGCGTAATCGTTGCTGAGCGGCACCACGGTATAAGGTTGCTCGGAATAGGCCACAACGGCGATGCGATTACCCGCGAGCTGCTGGATAAAATGATCTAACACGCTTTTGAGCATGGTCATCCGCTCGGTGCGTTGCCCCTTCACCAAATAGTCACGCAGCAACATGCTTACCGAGGTGTCGACGACGAAGACGATATCCCGCTGTGGCGGGGGCGTGGGGATCTTTTGTCCGTAGCGATAGGGTTGTGCCAGACTCAGATGGATCAATCCGAGTAATACCAGGTACGCGCTCCCTTGTTTAATGCGGGCCAGTAACGGGCGGGGTGTCGCGGTTTGATCGGCCAGCGCCAGTTGCGGCAGTAACGGGTGACGGTAGCGGCGGCGGGTGAGCGCTGTGTAGGGGACGTGCCAGGCCAGTAATGTGGCCGGGTAATACCCTAACCAGCCGCCGATTACCACGATACTCAGCGGATACAGTTGCAATGCTAACGGGTAGGCGAAATGTAAATTGCCGTCAGCGATCATGGCGCAACGGGGTGTGGCGTAGCCAGACGCGCGCTTGCTCGATCAGCTCAAGGAGTAACGGCGTCGTAGGCGACTGTGGTTGGTAACAAGCTTGGGTTAATGCCGCGCAATAGCCTTGCCAGGGTAACCGTTGCGGCGGGGGTAGGTGCGCCTGGTGCAACTGAATGACGTGCATGCCGCTGCACAGGGTTTGACGTAGGGCAAAGGCCAGCTGTTTGGGATCATCGGTGGTTTGCTGGGCACGTCGCGCCAAATAGCGTAAGCGCCGCAGCGCCCGTTGGCGCGGGTGGCGCCACCACCAGCGGGCCACGATCAGCAACACGCCCAGCACGGCCAAGGTTAATAATACGCTGTCCACGCCGCTCAACAGCGGTGCGGGTGCCGTGGGTTCGATTAGATCCACCCAGGGAGGATTAATTATTACGGGTGGGCTGGGCATGGGAGGTGTCGAGGGTGGTTTGCAGGGCGTCGCTGCTGCTGAGCCAGCGCTGATACTGCACACCGCCTTGATACAAGCGGGATTCCAGTGCGCTGTGGTATTGCCGCAGAGTTGTAGTATAACGTTGACGCTGCGGCGCGGTGTTACAGTTTAAACGTTGGGTGGTGTCGGTTGTTGCATCCCATAAAACAAAATCACCTTGCGCGGGTGCTTGCAGTTCAATGGGGTCGACGATGTGATAAGCGCTTAAGTGATGCTTACGTGACATCGCCAACAACACCGGCACCATACTGTCATCCAGATCATGAAAGTCGCTGATTAAAAAAATTAAACAACCGGGTTTGAGCTGGACGTGTAATTCGTGTAACACGGCGGCGAGTGGTATCTCCTGCGTATCAGGCTGCGGTGGCGCGGCCGCAATGATCGCCTGTTGCAGCGGGTATGCCGCGCTGAGTGTGCGGATCGGTTTAAACCAGTGGGCCTGTTGTTCCAGCAGCACGGCGGCACTGGGCAATTGTTGGCGTAATCCACGGTATAAACACAGCATCGCCAGGCGCGCCGCTTGAGTAACTTTCAAGCGCACTTGTGTGCCAAAACGCATACTAGAACGGCGGTCAAGGATGATCCACAGCGACGGGCGGCGTTCTTCCAGAAATAATTTTCGGTATAACTGACCACTGCGCGCGTATAAACGCCAATTAATAAACCGCGTGTCTTCCCCCGCGCTATGCAGGCGATTATCGGTGAATTCATAACCACTGCCGGCAAACACGGAATTGCGTTCACCCAGCAGGGGGTGACGTACTTCACGCGCGGTCGGTAGCGTGCTGCTGGCGTGTTGATACAAGTCTTGCAATTCAGTAGACGTGAGCAACGGCTGCGGTTTGGTGCTAAACCGCTGTTGCCACCAGCGGTAGCGATGTTGGATTAACCACAGCAAGGTATTAAAACGCATCGGCTTATGGGATCGGGACCCGCTCGATCAGTTTCTGGATGATCGCGTCGACACTGATTTGATTGGCGCGCGCCGCGAAACTGATGATCAGCCGATGGCGTAATACATTCGCGCTGATGGCGAGGACATCTTCGGGGATCACATAGTCACGTCCTTGTAAATACGCGTAGGCACTGGCGGCGCGTACCATCGCCAGCGAGGCGCGGGGCGACGCGCCGTATTCGATATAACCCTTCCAGGGAGCGTGCCAGTGGTGTAATTCACGGCTGGCGTGCACCAAGGTGACGATATATTTTTCCAGCGCCGCTTCGATGTGCATCTCGGCGACGGCACGCCGTGCTCGCAATATCGATTCCGGATCTAGACGGCTTTCTAACGCCGGGTGATCGCTACCAAAATGGCTACGCCGATCACGTTGCACGATTTCTAATTCTTCGTCGACGTTGGGATAGTCGATGCGCACGTGCATTAAAAATCGATCCAACTGTGCTTCGGGCAGTGGATAGGTGCCGGCCTGTTCCAAGGGATTTTGCGTGGCCATGACCAGAAATAATTCCGGCAGCGGATGGGTTTGACCACCCACGGTAATTTGATGCTCTTCCATGGCCTCCAGCAAGGCCGACTGTACCTTGGGCGGGGCGCGGTTGATTTCATCCGCCAAGATAATTTCATGAAACAGCGGGCCTTGCATAAAACGAAAACTGCCGTTGGCGGGATCAAACATATCACTGCCGGTGAGATCCGCGGGCATCAGATCCGGGGTGAATTGAATCCGTTGGAAATGCGCGTGGACCGCCGCCGCCAGGGTTTTTACCGCCGTGGTCTTGGCCAAGCCGGGTGGGCCTTCCAATAAGATATGACCGCCGGTGAGTAAGCCGATCATCAAGCGATCGAGCATCGCCTCCTGGCCGACGATGACACTTTTTAAATGGCTGCGCACCGTGGTTAATTGTTGTTGGATGTTATCCATGCGGGGGTCCTGCGGGGTTAGGAGTAGGCACATTGCTGGCCAGCCAGTCGGCGAGGTTCGCTAGTATCTCAAGCAAACCGGTATCGTACAAACAATAGTAGATAAAGGCGCCGCGTTTTTCGCCTTTTACCAAGCCGGCTTCGCGCAAGATGCGCAGATGGAACGAGACATTGGTCTGCGACAGGCCGGTCTTGGCGATGATGGCCGAGACCGGCACGCACTCCAATCCCATGCCGTTGAGGATGCGCAGCCGGTTCGGCTCGCTGAGGATCTTCAGGACCGTGGTTAAGCCCTTGACAGGCACGCGGTGTGGCGTGGTATTCTTCATATGCGTCTAGGCTCATATGTGTATTTACGCATATTAAGGGCAATTTTCTCGCTCGTGTCAAGCACCCTTCGGAGATCAATCATGTTTTTCAAACAGTTAGCAACAAAAGAGGCTTCGCTGTCGTATTTGTTCGGCTGTGGCAGTAAGGGCAAGGCCGTGGCGGTTGATGTGGTCGCCGATGACGAAGCCTGGTTTGTCGAGCAGGCCCAGGCGCAAAATGTCACTCTTACCCATGTCATCGACACTCACCTGCATGCCGATCACTATTCCGGCGGCCGCCGCCTGGCGGCAATGGTTGGCGCGTCGTATTGCATGCACGAGAGTGATAGCACACGGGTAAAATTTGATTTTCAACCGTTATGCGATAACCAGCTGATCGAAGTTGGCAATGTGTTGATCAAGGTGTTGTATACACCCGGCCATACCGCTGACAGCATCTGTTTATTGGTGACCGATAAACGCCGCGCCGACGACCCCTGGTTTGTGTTGACCGGCGACACGTTGTTCGTCGGCAGTGTCGGTCGACCGGATCTGGCGGGTCAGGAAAAACCAATGGCCGCGCAGCTGTTCGACAGTTTGCATACGCGTTTATTGACGTTACCGAACGAAGTGGAGATTTTTCCCGGCCACCAAGCGGGCAGTGTTTGTGGCGCGGGCTTGTCGGGCAAACCCTCGTCGACGATCGGATTTGAAAAACGCTTTAACAGCGGCTTGCGGATTACCGACAAACAAGAATTCGTGCGCTATCTGACCGCGGAGATACCGCCGCGGCCCGCGCAAATGGATCGCATTGTTGCCGCCAACAGCGCCGTTGGGACCGAGGCGAGGGACGCGGCAGGGGCGGTTTGATGCCGCCTTCCGCGCCTAAGCTCGACATGTCGGCACCACGGGATCACCTTTCGGCCTTATACCGTTATGGCATCCGCGACAACCTGACGCAATTTCTGCATCAATTGTTGCAGGTGTTTTTTGTCGGCTTGACACTGGGCATGATGCGCACGGTGGTGCCGGCGTTGGCGGAGTCTGAATTCGGGGTGCCAAAAAATTCCTTCATGATGCTGACGGCCTTCGTGGTGGCCTTCGGTTTTGTCAAAGGCACGCTCAATTTCATCGCCGGGCGTTTGTCCGAACGCAGGGGTCGTAAAACCGTATTGCTGCTCGGCTGGGCGGCGGCGCTGCCGATCCCGTTCATGATCCTGTATGCGCCCAACTGGAGCTGGATTGTCGCCGCGACGGTGTTGCTCGGCGTCAACCAGGGGTTTACCTGGTCGATGACGCAAACCGCCAAACTCGATCTGACGCGCGCCGATCAGCGCGGCCTGACCATCGGCCTGAATGAATTCGCCGGTTACGTGGGCGTAGCGATCGCGGGGATCGTTACCGGCTATCTCGCCACGCTGCTGGGCGCGCGCCACGGCTTGTTGGTGTTCGGTCTGCTGGTGGTGGTGCTGGCGCTGATCCTGACGGCGATCTGGGTCAAGGAAACCCTGCCCTATGCCAAGGCGGAAGGCGCGCGTCATGCCGCGGGCTTGCAACAGGGTCCCGTACCGCGCTATCCGCACAACATCAGCGTGACGCCGACCACCTGGGAAGTGTTTACCTTGATGAGCTGGCGCGATCGGCGCATGGCGGCAATCAGTCAGGCAGGCTTGGTGGAAAAATTTGTCGACGCGCTGATCTGGGTATTTTATCCGCTGTACCTGTACAACCACGGCTTGAGTCTGGCCGGGATCGGCTGGGTGGTCGGTGTGTATGGGTTCACCTGGGGACTCTCGCAATTTTTCACCGGCAAACTGTCCGACCGCATCGGCCGGCAAAAACCCATCGTCTGGGGCATGTGGTTGTGCGGCGGCGGTGTCGCACTGATGTTACTCGGCGAGCAGGTATGGTGGTGGAGCATGTCCGCGGCGATCACCGGTTTTGGTATGGCCTTGTTGTATCCCAACCTGTCGGCGGCGGTGGCGGATATCGCCCATCCTAATTGGCGCGGCTCGGCGATCGGCATCTACCGGTTTTGGCGGGATGTGGGTTACGGTATCGGCGCGCTCGCGCTGGGTTATGTCGCCAAGGCGGGTGGTTCGCTGACCGCGGGGTTTTGGTTTGTCGCGATTGCGATGGGGATTTCGGGTGCGCTGGTTTGGTGGTTGGGTGAAGAGACCCATCCGCGTTTGAACCCGGTGGAGCCTGCAACCGGCAAACTATGAGACCTGGTCGCGCTCGTTGCTACTGCGATGAAAAAATGCGATCCCTGAAATAGGGATCGCTAACCATCGAGATCATGTCAAAAATCATTGCCCATCTATCCTGGCAACACCCGTAACGTATTTCATCTAGGGCTGGTAGGTAGGATCGATTCTAGCCGAAACAGGGTTCTAAAGAATTAATTCCGGATTAAAGTAAAATATTTTTGTAGATAACTTTTTGTAGATAACAATGGGATCGATAAACAGCGCATGAGTTAACCGTGACGATTAATCCGAAGCTCGGCGGTTATTTAAAATCAATTTAGGCTTAAAGTTCTTTTAATTCTGAATTTAAAATTCATTAAGTTTTAAATCCGTGATTGCCATCCGCGGGCTCGAAATCTGCGCAGCTGGACGTGAGCGCGGTAAACATCTCATGCCGATTGCACAGTCCCGTATTGTGGCAGACTGAGCCGTAGGCCGAACTCAGAATATTTAAGCCAGGGATAGTCTGTTCTAATTGACGTGGTTGCCGGATCAGTTGACGGCAATTCTGGCATAGTGCTTGACTCATTCTCGCGCCCCTAAAAAAAGCATGGCCGACATGAGCCGGCCATGCGAGGTGGTTACAGCGCGCTCCAATGATCCGCAAACACATGGACCGAGAGGAAATAACCCAGGACCACATTCACCGCAACACCCAGGGTGAATGCGGTAAAGGGTTTCCAACCGACCGGCTTGAGTTCGCGGAAGCGAGTGGTCAGCCCAATGCTCAGGAAGCAAAAAATGAATGCCCAGGTGCGTAACGAGACGAGCGGCATGATGAGATCGGGTTTAACGGTTTTATTAAAATCCGCGGTGCTGTAGCCACTGGTTACTAGGGTCATGAGGATGGAAGCAACAAAGAAACCAATGACAAATTTCGGGAAACGCAGCCAAATTTCCTTGGCGCCGGGTTTGGTTCCGGTTTCCTTTTTTTCCCACGCCATGGTCGCGATCAGCGCCCATACAATTGACCAGATGCCGATCCAGAGATCGCGGCCGATGACTTTCATGAGGGTGAAGGCCTTGATGGCCGCGTCTTCATTACCGGCCATCTTACCGTAGGCGCTGGCCGCGGCAAAACCCGCCGCATCCGCGAATTCGGACGTGCCGACCCATGCACCGGCGACCCCCGGATGCAGACCCAATGCTTTAGAAATGAAAGGTAAAACCAAGATCATGACTAAGGCCCAGCCGACAACCAATGTTACCGAGGTGTAGAGGTGATCCTTTTTGGCGTTTACCGACGCCGCAATCGCCATGGAGGCCGACACACCGCAAACTGATCCGCCCACACCGATGACCGCCGCCAGCCGGTTATCCAACCCAAACAGGCGAGTGGCCGCGAAATAAATGACGAGGCAGGTGGTCACGGAAATGATCGTCGCTTGCATGATCGCCACGGGGCCGGCGGTCACCACCAAGGTGATCGGGAAAGTCGCGCCCAGTAGAACGATACCGATTTTAATGAAGTATTCGACACGAAAGGCACTGTCCATCCATGCCGGCAACCGGATCGTGTTGGCCAATACCAACCCGACCACCAGGGCGACTAACGGCGCTTCCAAGTTAAACTTGGCAGCGTTAGCCCAACCCGCCACGGAGAACATAATAATTGACATTATATATAAGAAGATAAACCCGGGGATGAACTGGGATAATTTGTTGCCCATGATGCGGCAACTGACCCCGAAAATTATCAACCAACTGACGAACTGTAATCCATACAATTGCGCATTCTGTGAAAAATGGTTGATCAGTTGCTCGCCGGAGGTCCACTTCAGACCGCCGGGATTAATCGCCAGAGACTTGAGGAGCGGATTGCCTTTATTAAACAAGATAATCGCCACCGCCATCAAGCCAATGCCTATCCATATAGCCCACCAGTCTTCCTTCAGGTAGATCTCCTGCCATCCACGTGTGGCCCGGGGGGTGGTATCACCACTTTCGTTCCACGCATCTTTCGTTGTGCTCGTTGTCATGATTGCCTCCTTAGATAGTATTAATTTTTGGCAAATACTGCTGACGCCTTGATTAAGCCGTCATTAAGATACCTGCCACTGTATGCGGGGCATGAAGCCCCTGCTTTTTATTCCCGCTTAATGGAATTGCTCGGCACGTGCGGGTATTGCGTCGTTATAAAGCTAAACATTAGTAAAATAAAATTAGTTTGCTTGCAATAAAAATATTACAAATTTTAAGCCGCACTTTATAGAAAAGTGCGCAGGCGTGTGCATGTCATGGAAACCACTCGAACAAACGGGCAATAAATTAATAATTAATTAAATTAATATTAAATATTTATTAATACGCCACAGTGTGATGCGCGCGCGGATCTGGCCTCATCGGCGATTACCAGGCGGCTGATAATTTCAATACCAGGGGATTTATGGTGGTGGGTTGAACGGTAAAGGCGAAGCCCAGTTACTATAAATGAGGCGTATGGATAGGATACCCCTCCACCAAGACCGTCCGCCGCAGGGATGCTGCTGTCGAGTCTACGGGGAGGTATTACGGCGTGTCTTGGTGGGAGGGTATCCTTTCCATGTGACTCCGTAATAACATGGAGAAGTGTTAGCCACTGGCCTGTGGCGGCCAGAGGTGCGACTCGTGCTGACAGCGTTGGCACCAGGCATATAGCGCATCGTAGATCACCATGCCCTGTGCCAGCATCGCGAGATCGTCGCGGAAGTTATGTGACAGTCCCAGCGAGATCGCATACAGCCCCGCCGATTGTGGCGTTAGATCCAAGCGTGAGGTATCGGCGCCACGCACGATCTCGGCCAGTTGCTGCAACGCCGGATCAACCAGATGGTACTTTTTCAAGAACGCATCAAAGCTGCATAATTCACCGACGTGGCTCATCTCCACGCCGGGAATGTCGTAGGGAGTCGCACCGGTTTGTTTAGCGGTGGTGAGGACTTGATCGGAGGGCACATACAAAAACTCCGGTGTCGTGTCGATAAAGCGTGCGATCAACCACGGGCAGGCAATACGATCAATCTTGGGGCGTTCGCGGGTTATCCATTTCATCGTATCTATACCTCGTTAAAATCCATCTTCCTGGCTTTCAAGATAGGCCTGGTAGGCGTTGCGGTTGGCCAGCGCGGTATAATTTTCCAGTCCCTGCCAGGCGGCATCATTCCACTGGTCAATGGCACGATTAATTTCCATGCCTTGTTGTACCGCCTTGTCCATATGGGACTTAAGCAAGGTCAAATACGACAGGGTCGGATGGTCGAAGCTGGATAACTTGCCAGGCGGGCCATGGCCGGGGATAAAGATGTCCGCGTCCAGCGTGCGCAGCCGCTGGTAAGCCGCAATCCATTCCTTGATGCTGCCGTCGGGTATCACTGCCAGCAAGCGTCCAGCCATCAACACATCCCCGGCGAACACCACGCGATCCGGTTGTACCTGTACCACTAGACTGCCGCGGGTGTGGCTGCGGCCAACCGGTGTGATCGTGAGTGTGCTATCACCTAATGCGATCGTGATAGGGTGGTCGAACTCGAGCAATTGATCAGGCGCAGCCGGTGCGTGTAACTCGGCGGGGGGGATACCCAAGGTGGTCGCGATGCTCGCGGCAAATTGTGCTTCTTCATTGTGCATGCGTTCAGCGGCTTCGCGCGTTGCTATGATCTTGGCGCCCGCCTTACGAAATACCTCGTTGCCGAAGAACCGGTGAGGTTGCGAATTGGTGTTAATCACATAACGCACCGGTTTGGGGGTGATGCGACGGATATGGGACAACATCGCCTTGGCCATCGCCGGGGTATAACCGCTGTCGATCACCGCGACGGCCTGGCTGCCCACCACGAACCCCAGATTCATACGATAACCTTGGTTGGCTTTTGAAGCGGGTCCATAGGGTCCGATCCACGCCCAGCAATGCGGCGATACCTGTTGCGGTGCGGGTAAGATCGCAGCGTGCAACTCACCTATGGCGATAAACAATATGCAGCCAACTAAATAGCCGTTCCAAGTCCGGTGCCATCGTATTGGGTACGCCTCTGCCCGTCGCTGCGTAGGTCGGATTTCAGCCCGACAATTCTGTTTATACTGTGGTCTCATGCGTATTACCTCCCGTAGTATTCAGTTAGGCAGGGTTGTCCCGCCGTCGGCCTTCCATGCCTCGATGCCACCTTCGATAAACGCAGCGTCGATACCTTGCTGGCGTAATTGATCCACGGTGGCATTACTCACCGATCCGCCACGCACGCAATAAATCACCACGGCGCTGTGCTTGTTGAGGGTTTTACTCCAGTCGGCGATTTTATCCGGATCACGCCATTGCGCCCCTGGAATTTGTACCTGGTCCATGTCGTAATCGGTTTTACGACGCACATCGAGTAGCGTGACCGAGTGTTTATCGAGCAGGGGCTTGAGGGCGCGGGGTTTAATCGTGCGATCCATAAATAGGTCTCCTTTAGGTTTGGACCTGTGTGTATAACTGTGCGACGTGGCCCCAGTGAATATTATTCATAAATGCATCCACGTAGGCAGCGGCTTTAGCGCCATAGTCGATATGGTAGGAGTGTTCATACATATCCAAGGCGAGGAGCGGCCTGCCAGCCGCCAAAGTAGTCGTGTGATCCGCTCCCCATTGGTTGATCAGTTTTTTATCGCGCGATGAATAAGTAAGTAACACCCAACCCGCGCCACCACCTTGCGCTTTACCCATGAAGCTAAATTCGGCGTGCCAGCGATCAACACTGCCGAAGTCGCGTTCGATGGCTTGTTTTAACGTCGCGGGTATGGCGGTGGAAGTACCTAGACTCTCGAAGTACAGTTCATGCAGGATCATCGAATTGCTGGCGATGAGTTCTTCACGTTTTAAACCATTGATGGTGAACGCCGGTGCCTTGCTGAAATCCAGCGCTTGCAACTGTTCGGTAATAACATTAAGGCGTTTGACCGCGCCACTATAATTATTTTCATAGTGGCTGAGGATCAATTTTTCCGATAAGCCTAAGAGTTTTCCAGGGTCGCAGGCCAGGGGTTTTATGTTGTAAGTCATGCTGATTTCTCCGTTATCAAGAATTTATAATCCACCCGATTAAACCACCCGCCAGCATCAGCGGCAGTGGACTGCTATAGCGTATGTAGAGTAAACCGATGGTGGTGATGAACAATATTCCACTTGGCCAATCCACAACTGTTTTAGGCAGCATCTGGATCATCGCGATTGCAATCATGCCAATGACGGCGGGGCTGATGCCCTTGAGCGCTGCCTTCATCCATACCACGCGTTTGATAGGTTCGTATACCGGCAAAACGGCTAGCATCAATACAAATGACGGCAGAAAAATCGCCAGCGCCGCAGCGAGCGCGCCCACCAAAGAAGCTTTTTGATAACCGACAAACGCGGCAACCATCAGTATCGGACCGGGTGTCAATTGGCCCAAGGCCAAACCATCCAGAAACTGTTGCTGTGTTAACCAATGTAATTGGTTTACCACCTGTTCTTGCATGAAGGCCAACATTGACAAGCCGCCACCAAACGAAAAGGCGCCTACTTTAAAAAAGAAAATAGCGATACCACCCAGGTTTGCTGCCTGACTTGGGTTGCTAGTGGTTGTGACGCTGCCCATCCCTGACCAATGTACTATGCCATAACCGATTAGTATCAACACAGTGGCAATAACCCCCCAGCGCCGCGTGCCATAAAATACAATACCCAGTGCGCCCGCCAACAGCAATATTGGAACGAGGTTAACCGGTGTCAAGGCCAGTAATAGGGCCGAGGCCAGCGCAAATATACTTTGTTTACGATCCCTGATCGCCGCTTTACCTAAGCGCCAGACTGCAACCGAAAAAATCCCGACCACGATCGATGTCAGGCCGTAGAATACACCGCGCATTGAGGGTAATGCACCGTAACGCGAATAGGCCCAGGTCAGTCCGAACATGATGAGAAAGGCCGGCAACACAAAACATAAACCGGCGAGTAATCCGCCCCACCATCCGCCACGTATAAAACCCAGAAAAATACCCAACTGCGTGGCGCCCGCGCCGGGCAACATATTTACCAGCGCCAAACCTTCCATAAAACCTTCTTTCGATAACCAACCGCGTTTTTCCTGCAGCTCGGTCTGCATCATGCCCATGATGGCCGGGCCGCCATAACTCAACGCGCCCAATTTCAAGAATACACCGGTAATTTCGCGCCAGTGCTGCTGTAGCTGTATGGGTACGCTAGTCTTCATGTCAGTCTTGCTCCGTTCATTCAATGAAGGTCAGACGAAAGAATACGCCAGGCCCAGTAACGCGCACACGCCGATCACCTGCATGATATCGATCTTGTATTTCCACAACGCCACAAATGCCGCGAGGGCAACGATCACCGGAAATGCATCAAACCCGCCGGAAAACGGCGCGCTGGCGGTTGCTTTGGGCCAGACGGTGTGCCAGGCGAAGAACACGGCGAGGTTGAGGATTACACCTACGACAGCAGCGGTGATACCGGTGAGGGGCGCGGTGAATTTCAATTCATTACGCGTTGCTTCCACCAATGGGCCCCCGGCCAGGATAAAAAAGAACGACGGTAAAAAAGTAAAAAAGGTGGCCACGGTTGCGCCAGCAATGCCCGAGGCAATCGAATTCGCGAATACACCTTGGCTGACCCCGCCCAGATAACCGACCCAAGTGACGATCATTATGAGCGGGCCGGGAGTGGTTTCACCCAAGGCCAAACCGTCCATCATCTGCGGACCGGTTAACCACGCAAAGTGTTCGACCCCTCCTTGATACACATAGGGCAACACCGCATAGGCACCGCCGATGGTTAAGAAGGCCGCCTTGGTAAAAAACATCCCCATTGCTTTCATGGGCGGGTGCATGCTCAGTGTCAACAAGGCCGCCGCGCCTATCAATACAAAGATGCCGGTCGTGGCGATGAATTTTCCCCAGGAAAATTTGGCATGGGCAGGCGTGGGTGTGTGGTCATCGATGATCGCGGGACCGTATTGTTTATTACTCGCACCGTGGCCTCCACCTCCTTTGAATTTAGCCGGTAGCAGTTTGCCGCCGGCCGCGCCGAGAATCCCCGCGGCCAAGACGATCCATGGAAAGCCGATATCGAAAACAAACACACCGATAAAGGCTAATGCGGCCATGCCCCATAAAATTTCATTTTTCAACGCCCGCGAGCCAATACGCCACGCGGCAAATACGACTACGGCAACCACGGCCGGTTTAATACCGTAGAAAATCCCTTGCACCAACGGTACCTGTCCCCAGGTGAGATAAATCCCGGCGAGTAATGACAGCAACACAAACGCAGGCAGGAAAAACAACACGCCCGCAATCACCGCGCCGCGTACCCCGTGCATCAACCAACTAATATAAATGGCCAGCTGAATCGCCTCCGGCCCCGGCAACAACATGCAGTAATTCAGCGCGTGCAGGTATCGATGCTCGGAGATCCAGCGGCGTTTTTCCACCAACTCCTGATGCATCAGGCTGATCTGTCCGGCCGGGCCGCCAAAGCTGATAAAACCAAGCTTGAGCCAATATTTAAAGGCATTGCCCAGGCTCACCGGCGCCGGTGGTGTCGTAGGTAGGGCGGTTGGTGTCATGTGATTTTCCTTTTGCAAGGTAATTGTTGTGGAGTGCTGAAGGCTTGGTACAAATCGTCGAGGATCGGCAACATGGCTTTAAGCAACGCATTGTCGTTGCGGCAACGTGCCCGGGCTCCGGTGAGGATGGCGGCAAAGCCATCGGCTTCACTGATAGCCACACCGCCGACATCCAGATAATGGATCATCGCGGCGAGTTGGCTGAGCGCTGGATCGGCTTGCAGGTTAAAACTGGCGAGCAGGACCTCGAAGGTCACCTTGTCGCCGCTATGGGTAAAGCAGGCGTTATCAAAATCAAACCCCAACGCGTGTTTGGGACACTTAGCGGTATCCTTGAGCCAGACAAAACGCGCACGTTTATCGATGAAACGTTGTATCAGCCAAGCACAGGCGACCCGATCTACCCACAAGTGCTGACGAGTCGCCCAGGTACGACCTTGATAGTCGGCAATCGCACGCTGCGGAATAATGCCACGACGCGGGTGGGGCTCGCCGTCACTGAAATGCTGATCGACCGCGAGCGTACACGCGGTTAGCGAAGTACCTGTCTTGGTTTGTAGATCTGTTGGGAAAAAATCCATGGCCACGGTGGTGTCGAAATCTGTTTGTAACTGCGCCAGTTTCTGGCGCACGCGGCCCTCGGTACCGCGGAGCAATTGCCGCAGCAGGGTTTGAATGGATTTTTGCAACGCCATATACGCCGCTGAGCGGTCGAACAAGGGTAACCACTCGCGACGCTGGGTGCTGGACAATTCGACCGGAAAACGATACGCCCGGCCGCCCGACTGTTCAATCTCTTGCTGACAGCGATCCAGGCACAACAGGGTGTGATTATTTTCGGCCGCAAGGTACACCCCGTCGCGCAATAGCGCCGCGCCGCTGGTCTTCAGCGCCCGCCACAACCGCATCCGTGACGCTGTTTGGCGGCCGGAGAGGCGTACGATGAACAAAAACCAGCGAGGCTGCATAGTACGAAGAGTATATAACATCAATGTTATAAATACAACAGAATAATAATCTGCGCGGTAATTTATGTTATTTAGTTATCGCTACGGCGGTTGAGTTCACCCTCTTTGAGAGCGCATTACCCGGTACATTTATCTACACAAAAAACACTTCTGTTTTTCATTAAATGCGTATAGAGAACAAAAGCCGTGAAAAACCGGAAAATTGACCGTATTGTTAAAAGGGGAAAGTAGTTACACCCGGCAGAATTAGTCTGGACAATTTAACAGTGATAGATAAAATGATGGCGAGTCTATTGGTTGGGCGGTCTGATCGTCGATGCTGGCTTGGCCAAGGAGTGGAACGATGTCGACAAACGCATCGCCATTATTCAGCGGCCGGCAGCAATTATCGGGCGGGGAGTGGGAATTGGTCGCGTTTATGTATCGTATTTTAAGTATATAAACGCTAGAAACCAGCCCTATATTTAGCTCAAACCCTGTGCGATCTCGGTTATACTACGTCTATGGATTGACCGCATAGATCATATTATTTAGGTTACCGCCAGGGATTAGGGATAGGGATACGTCAAAGAATAATAAACAGGTTTTCATCGACACAGGTGAGGGGATACAACAATGACACATCGCGTAAATGTTCTATTTATTTCGGTACTGTTTGCAATAACGGCTTGTGGGGGAAGCGGGGGCGGGGATAGTCCTCCGGTTGTATCCTGCAGCAACGCACCCCCTGCCTCCCCTCCACCAGTACTTCCCAAATTGACTTCCCCGGCCGTTGTTCAAGTCAGCGTGAGCGTCGCGGACCCCGGAGTGACAGGCGGGACGGTAAGTTATCGGTGGAAAACCACCGATGGCAGTATTGTCAATTCTAACGCTTCGACAACCGACTGGACACTGCCAAACGGCCCCGGAATACACTATGCCTATGTGCTCGTTGCAAATGGTTATGGGGGCTATACCGAACGTCGTATCGGCGTTAATACCGACACCTTTGGTTTGACAACGGTGGTTCCCCCTGACGCGAATTATGCCGCCCCGGCGGGAGGTGTGCAGACCGGCAACTATTACAGCAGTTATGTGGATGGCGACAGTATTTTGGAAAAGACCTATGATGAAAATGAGTTTCGTACTTACATGCCCGACGTGCAGGTCTACCTGCTAAATAACGTTACCAACACCACGTTTCCCGCGGCAGGCGCCGCCGCACCGGTGAAGACCAATGCCCGTGGACAATTTGTGATTCCGGGGGTTAGCCCACAAGCGGCGGATCCAGCATATACATTCGGTGTATATACCCTGCGCTGTTCAGGCGGTGGGGTGCCCTGGGGTGATTGCAATGCTATCACCGAGATGCCCGATATCGCGGTCAATGAAAGCCGCAGCACCGGCCGGGTTGCGGGCGCCACGATCAATGGCCGGTTCCGCCTGGCCGATAAATCCGCGTGCGGAACCGTGAATGAGTTCTTTGCCGTGGAAGTGACCGCCACCGCCACTCTGTTGAATCGATCCGGGGCGCCGCTGCCCAACCGTGTGCCGATTCGTTTAAGTTACGAAGGCGACTATACCTTTTTACAGGATGCGGCGGCGGCCTTTGTGGACATCGCCTGTGAAGCGAATGCCACGGTTCGTATACCCGTGGGCCAGAATGACGCGACCCAAAATAAATTTTTGGGCATTGCGACACTGGCGGGCGTCCGAGCGCCGATCATTTCGGCGATGAGCGCGACCCTCAGCACTGTCGCGGTGGGCCAGTTTTCACCTCCACCGACGGGCCTGCCCTCCGATTGGGTGCCTAGTAAGGAAAAATTCCTGGCTTACCGGGGATTGGATAGCCGCAAAGGCGCGTGTGAGTATTATAAATCCATTGGCGCCGTTAGCAGTTGCGATGCCAACGGCCATTTCAGCGGCGCGATCAGTTTTAATGATTGGAAACGCACGGTCCGCATGGCGCCCTATGCGGTGGCGGGTACCACGGAATATCAGGCTACTTATGTCAATCAGGTGGATTTAAATTTGACCCGCAATCATCATTCTATTTCGTATGGGCCGGGCGATACCGCAGGCTATGTCTGTAATCATCTAGGGCCCAAGGACACTACCCAGCCCGAGATCAATACCGCGATCGACAATGCGGTGAACGGCAAGGATCTGGTGGCCTGTGTCGCGATGGATCACCGCGTCAGTCCGGGCGTGAATGGCAACCAGCCCTATACGCGTTTCTTGGTATTTGGTCCGGACGGTAGCTTGTTGCCGTCGATCAATCTGGACGGACGCAGCGAGAAGTTCGTGCCGGGTACTTGCGTGGTGTGTCATGGTGGCGATAAATATACCGGTAAGTTCCCGGAAGACGGCAGCGGTTTTGCCAATATCGGGGCACATTTCCTCCCCTATGACATAGGCAATTTTGCCTTCTCGTGTAAACCCGGGTTGACCCGCGCCGATCAAGAAGAGGCGCTGTACCACTTAAATCAGAATGTGCTCAACAGCGGGCCCACTCTGGCGGCGCAAGATCTCATTACGGGTTGGTATGCCGCGGGTTCGCATACGATGAATGTTGACTACCTGCCCGACAGTTGGCAGGAAGCCAATCTTCCTGTTGTTAACCAAGGTAAAGGCATGGCGAAGGTGTACCAGACCTTGATTTCGCACAGTTGTCGGACCTGCCACGTCAACCTGCCGGAAAAATATAATTTTGATCATTTCCTAAATACCGTGGATTTTTTGAATTCCACGGTATGCGGGACTACATCCGATCAATGGCGCGGTTACTCGATGCCAAACTCATTGGTCACCTTCAATCGTTTTTGGCAATCCCCCGAGCAAGTCGCGGCGTACACAACCCTCAAAGAAGCTTGTGAACTGCGCAAACACGCCTATCTGGGCAACGGTGATCTTGCGGCGGGAGATTCACATACCGTGAATACCAATATCGACGGTACCCTGTGGGCGCGCGGCAATAACGCCTCGGGGCAGCTCGGCGATGGGTCGACCACCCACCGTGCCACCCCGGTGCAGGTGGGGAGTGATGCAAACTGGTTACGGGTTGGCGCCGGTAAGAACCATACCCTCGCGATCAAGAATGATGGCACCTTCAACGACGGTACCTTATGGGCGTGGGGTGATAATACCTATGGACAACTCGGCATCGGCACCAAGAGCCCAACCCCTAATCTTGTGCCGGTCAAGGTAGGGACCGATAGCGATTGGCGGGACGTTGTCGCCGGCGAGCGGCATACCATCGCATTGAAATCGAACGGCACCTTATGGGCGTGGGGCAGCAATGAATTCGGCCAGCTGGGTATTGGTCCCGTGGCAGAATCGTTAGCCCCGGCGCTGATCGGCACGCTCGCTGATACTGATTGGATAAGTATTGCCGCGGGCAGCTTTCATACCCTGGCGGTAAAGGGATATCCGTTTAACACACCGTCAACGGCGACACTGCGTGCCTGGGGAAAAAATGATCTGGGCCAACTCGGCGATGGAACATTTAACAATCGTAATCTGCCCGTGCAAATAGGCTCAGACACGCACTGGCTCTTTGTTGCGGCCGGTTCCAACCACAGCCTCGCAATTAATATTATCAACCTACCCATTTACATATCGACATTATGGGGCTGGGGGGATAATGCCGTGGGCCAGCTGGGGGATGGCACGTCTAATTCGTATAACCAGCCGACTCAGATCGACAGCTACACGGGTTGGCAATCGATCGCGGCGGCGGGCAACCATAGTATTGGAAGCGGTCCGGGTTTATTGGGCTGGGGAGACAATAGCTTTGGACAGTTGGGTGACAACACAACGACCAATCGCTCCAGCCCAACGCCCATCAGTTCTAATAATAGCTGGAACTGGTATCCTCAAATCGCGGTCAATCGTCCGGCAATTGGCATCGGTACGAATCATACGGTGATGTGGGATACCTATGGTTATTTGTGGTCGTGGGGTAGTAACGCGGCGGGTCAGTTGGGGGACGGCACGACCACTCCGCACCTTGTCCCGTCACGCAGCCTAATGGCACCTATTATTACCGCGATCCCGCCGGAAACGACCATTCCCACCGGGTCCAATTTTCAATTTAACTTCTCGGTATTGAATATCAATGCACAGCCGTCATTAAAATTCAGCACGGTTTCAATACCCGCGTGGCTAACGTTTAATCCTAACTCGGGACTCCAGAACACGGCCATACTGAGCGGGACCTCGCCCAGTACCCCAGGTTCTAACACGGTCACGTTGTCCGTCGACGATGGCATTTTGACAACAAACTATACGTTTACGTTTACCGTCCAATAACCCGCACCGGCGGTGCTAGGTGTTGCAACAGTCAACGGTTTTTTTTATATGACCGCGTCGGCTACGCCAGTCCATGGAGGGACTTGCTAGGCGGTGTTAAGAACGAACCGTCGAGTAATTGTCTGGGGGCCACGCGAGTTGCTAGCTGGCTGCCGGAATGTCAGTTTATCTCCGCGCATTAAATAAAGCACAAAATATCAAAAACCCTCACCAGGGCAACGCTACCATCCTCTCACTGCAATGACCGGAGAGTGTGATGAGTGCTAATTTTAAAAATACCTGGGAAATATACGTGGCGGCGTGGAAAGCCGCCAGCGCCGCCGAAAAACATGCCTTATTCAAGGCGTGCCTAGACTCTGCCTGCGTATATACCGATCCGCTGATAAAAACCCAAGGGTGGGAGGCGCTGCAGGCGTATATGTTGGATTTTCACCGCCAAATTCCCGGAGGGCATTTTGTAACAACGTATTTTCTGGCGCACAACCACAAAAGTATTGCACAATGGCAAATGCGCAACGCGGATAATACTGTGCTGGGCGTGGGAATGAGTTATGCTGAATACAATGACACGGGCAAACTGGTGGCCATGACCGGTTTTTTCGAGCCCCCGGGCGGATAGGTGATCGGCCGTGAATTATCTAAAGCAGGTGCAGATAGGCATCGACTATATCGAAGCCCATCTGGATACTGAAATCAGCTTGGCGCAGGTGGCGGAGGCCGCGGGCATCAGTCAGTGGCATTTCCAGCGGATCTTCAAGGCGCTGACCAACGAAACCTTAAAAACCTATATTCGCTCCCGACGATTCGCCAGCGCTTTGGAAAAACTCCTGGTCACCAAAACCAGGATCATCGATATCGCCCTCGGCGCGGGCTTTGAGTCGCAAGAAAGTTTTACCCGTGCGTTCAAAAAAACCTTCGCCATGACCCCCAATCAATACCGCAAGCTGGGCAACAAAAGCCTGTTTCTGAAAAAGATACAGTTTAACAGCGATTATTTACGGCATATCAACCAGAATATTTCATTACAACCACAGATATACCATCAGGAAAAAAAACTGCTGGTCGGTCTACGGACGTGTTTTTATGGCGTGGATTCCGAGAAAAACAATATCGCCGAGAAATTGCCGCCGCTGTGGGATAATTTTTTGCGACGCAAGGGTGAAATACAAAACTTGGTCCTTGGCATGGGTTACGGTGTGGTGCAACAGACCCAAGAAAAAACCGATCAACTGGAATATTACGCCGCTTTCGAGGTGAGCCAACTTGGCACGGTTCCAGAGAAAATGCTCAGCATCGAGTTACCCGCCGCCACCTATGCGAAGTTTACCCATCGCGGCGAAGTGAAAAATATTAACAATACGGTTAATTACATTTACTCAAACTGGTTGTTGCAATCGGGTCTGCGGCATACCTACGGCGCCGATCTGGAGTTCTATGGGGCTGAATACCATCCGCTATCGGATAAATCGGTTATTCACTATGCGATTCCAGTGGAGATGTAAAACCACAGCAGTGACAGCGGCCGGTGCACTGCGTCCCCGGATCCCTGCCCTCTCCCAGTGGCAGAGGGGATTCATGTTAAGGAGGGAGGGCGTAGGTAATGGATGGGGCGGTGGTAGAATGCGTAGTGCAAAAAAATCAAGGACACCGCCAATGAAACATACTTCCAGTAAAAAGATCCGTCATGGGTTTGAAAACAGAAGTCAGCCGCCACTATCGCCTCGGGCGTTTAGAATTAGGCTAGGCAAATATACGTTGGCCGCGTTATTGTTAGTGGCTGTGGTTTTGTACAGTGGGATGCTGGGTTATCACTATTTAGAAGCCTTGAATTGGATCGATGCTTTTCTAAATGCGTCAATGATCCTAGGAGGTATGGGACCGGTGAATGAATTAAAAACCACGGCGGGTAAACTCTTCGCGGGCTTGTATGCCTTGTTTTCCGGATTAATATTCCTAGTGGTCGCCGGCTTGGTGTTTGGGCCGTTATTACACCGTTTGATGCATAAATTCCATTTTGACACGGAAATGGATAATGACAACTAATCAACCTAACAATTAGCCATGCCTGACATTATCGGAATCGATCACCTCTATGTCACGGTCTCGGACCTTGCGCGGTCCGAGCAATTTTACGATCCACTGATGGCTATCCTCGGTTTTCGCAAAAGCCTGTTTCAACTCGGTGGTGAGAACCATATTCACTATTACAACCGTCACTTCGGTTATGTGCTGCGGCCCGCCCGATCGGCCCAGGCGCACAATCCCTACGCCCCCGGGCTGCATCATTTTTGTTTGCGGGTGGAGGACAAAGCCGAGGTCAACGAGGTGGCGCAAAGACTCAAGCAGCTAAATATTGCCGCGAGCGAACCCAGGTTATATCCGGACTACGCGCCGGATTATTATGCGGTTTTCCTCACCGACCCCGATGGAATGCAACTCGAAATCACCAACTACCGTCAGGAGCGGCGGCAACGTCACGATCATTGGCAAGACCTGGAGGTCAAATAGTTGTATCCTTCGCGGGTCGGTTATCTAAACAACTCAAGGAGTCGGTAATGAACAAAAAAATCCAATTACTAATGAGTCACATGGAAAGGATACCCTCCCATCAAGACCGTCAGCCGCAGGGATACGGCTGTCGAGTCTACAGGGAGGTATTGACGGTGTGTCTTGGTGGGAGGGTATCCTTTCCATGTGACTCAGTAATATATGCACCCAGCGATACGGGTGCGGTACAACCTGGACGAGGATTGTTGTGTGGCATGGTTATACTACTGTTGGCGGGATCAGGTTGTACTTCAGAACGCGCCTATGACTCCGGCCAAGCCTACCAGCGCAACGAATGCAACAAGATCCTCGACAACAATGAACACGAACGCTGTCTAAACAAAATCAACACAAGTTATGACGATTATAAGCACCAAACCGAGGAGATCAAACAATAGTCGTTGAGATTATTCAAGACAATCCGCGTAAAAGACCAGAAACCTTTGTCCTGGCATCGAAGTTGTAACAACGATGGAAACCCCCTTGATACAAAAGCCCACGCCGCGCAATGGGGTTCGTGTTGCATTGCAACGTTATATGCACCTTCTATTTGTGAAGCTTTTAAACGGGTTGAATCGACGAATGACAATTCACCCCTAACATGTAGAAGTCATTAGGCCCGTAGGCGTTTTGAAATCCTGTTTGATCAGGCTCACGGCCGGTTGGGATCTGAAAAATGCACACCCCGCCCGAGAAAAACACCAGAAACCGTAATAGCGGAACGGGCTCTGTGGCTAGACGCATCGTTAAAGGCTTCGAGCAGCGTCGGTTATTCTAGCACTGCAGCTTCCTAGCATTTATGAGCTATGATCAATAGCGATACCTAAATAGTTATTCTATATTCCTGAGCACCCGTGTTAATAGAGTATCTACCCTGTGCAAATTGCAGAGTTGCGCGGAACAGCTATTTAGTTAAGGAGTTGCTCGAAGTAAGGGCATGACCGGTACCGCGTGGCAGTGACACAAAACCTACCAAGTTCACGCGCTGACTTCCGCTTAATTCGCGTCGCATGACGCCTCGATAAGACACAGGCATGGATACCACCACCCTACACGATTTTCTTGAAGCCGCCCCCGACGCCATGTTGTTGGTGAACGCGCGCGGTGAGATCGCCCAGGCCAATGCCCAGGCGCTGCGGTTGTTCGGTTACAGCGCGGCCGAGCTTATCCAACAAAGCATCGATATCTTGGTGCCACAATCGGTGCGTGGTACTCATGCCGCGCGACGTGAAGCCTATCAGCATGATCCCAAGGCCCGGCCGATGGGCGCCGGCATCGAACTGGTCGGCTGTCGCAAGGACGGCAGCGAGTTCCCGGTGGAGATCAGTTTGTCGCCGATGCCGTTCGCGGGCGAACCCTTCACCGCCGCGGCGGTGCGCGACATCAGCGAGACGCGACGCGTGCTGCGCGAGTTACGCGAATCACAGGAGTACAACCGTGGTCTGATCGAATCCAACATTGACGCGCTGATGACCACCGATCCACTTGGGCTCATCACCGACGTCAATCGTATGATGTGCGAGATGACCGGCCACCCGCGCGAAGCCTTGATCGGCAGGCCGTTCAACCGGTATTTCACCGATCCGAAACAGGCTGATGCCGGGATTCGCAAAGTGCTTGCGGAAGATCGTGTGACCAACTACGAATTGACGTTGTGTTCGCGTGATGGTAAGGAAACCATGGTTTCGTACAACGCCACGACTTTTAAAGATGCTAACGGCCGCTTGAAAGGTGTGTTCGCCGCCGCGCGCGACATCACCGCGCAGAAGTTGCTGGAAGAAGAGTTGCGCCAAACCCAGAACTATACGCGCGGTTTGATCGAATCCTCGGTGGACGCGCTGGTGACGGTCGATCCCGACATTGTCGTCACTGACGTCAACGAGCAAATGATCAAACTCACCGGCTACACCCGCGAAGAATTGATCGGCAGCGCTTTCACCGATTATTTTCCCGAGCCTGAACGCGCGCAAAGCGGCGTCAAAAAAACCCTCGACGAGGGTTTTGTTACCGACTACGTACTGGTATTACGTGCCAAGAACGGCAAGGAAACCACGGTATCGTTCAATGCCTCGGTGTTTAAGGATACCGAAGGCCAGGTCAAAGGCATCTTTGCCGCGGCGCGTGATATCACCGACCAGAAGCGCCTGGAAGAACAATTACGCCAAGCGCAGAATTATACCCGCGGCCTGATTGAATCCTCGGTCGACCCGATGATCACCGTTGATCCCAGCCTCACCATCACCGATGTTAACCAACAGATGGTGCGGCTCACCGAGATCTCCAAGGAGCAGCTGATCGGCAGCCGTTTTGATGGCTATTTCACCGAACCCGATCGCGCGGCTATCGGGGTGCGTAAGACCCTGAAAGAATCCTACGTCACCAATTACGAGCTCACCCTGCGCACGCCCAGCGGGCGCGAGGTGTTGGTATCGTTTAATGCCTCGGTCTTCAAGGACACTGAGGGTCTGGTCCGGGGAATTTTTGCGGTGGCGCGCGATGTTACCGCGCAACGCGGTTTGGAATATGAACTGCGCGAGCAGCAAAACTATTCGCGTGGCCTGATCGAGGCCTCCGTCGATGCGCTCATGACGGTCAACCCCGAAGGGGTGATCACCGACGTCAACGAACAAACTGTTAAACTCACCGGTTACAACCGCAAGCAATTAACCGGCAGCCCGTTCGCGCAATACTTCACCGACCCGGATCGGGCGCGGCTTGGTGTGCGTCAGACCTTCGACGCGGGTGCGGTGACCAATTACGAATTGATCTTGCGCAGCCGGGGGGGCGCCGAAACGGTGGTATCGTTCAATGCCTCGGTGTTTAAGGATACCGCCGGACAAGTCGCGGGTATTCTCGCCGGTGCGCGCGACATCACGCAGCAGAAAAAGATCGAACTGGCGGTACGCGACCAACAGGCCTACAACCGTGGTTTGATCGAGTCTAATATCGACGCGCTGATGACCACCGATCCGATCGGTGTCATCACCGATGTCAACCGCCAAATGTGCGCCATCACCGGACGCGCCCGCGAGGAGTTGATCGGTACACCGTTCAAAAATTATTTCACCGATCCGCAGCGTGCCGAGGACGGTATCCGCAAGGTGCTGGCTGAAAGCCGGGTGACCAACTACGAGCTGACGCTGCGCGCCAAGGACGGCAAGGAAACGGTGGTGTCGTATAACGCCACGACCTTCACGAGCGAAGACGGGAAGTTGCGCGGTGTATTCGCCGCGGCGCGTGATATCACCGCGCAAAAAAACTTGGAAGAACAATTTCGACAGGCACAGAACTACACGCGCGGCCTGATTGAATCCTCGGTCGATGCCATGCTCACTGTCGATCCCGATCTGACCATTACCGATGTCAATGAACAGATGGTGAAACTCACCGGTTACACCCGCGATCAGTTGGTCGGCAGCGCGTTCCAAGATTATTTCACCGAGCCCGATCGCGCCAGCAGCGGGGTTAAAAAAACCCTTAACGAGGGTTACGTCACCAACTATGAACTCACGCTACGCTCGCGCCACCGGCGCGAGATCCTGGTGTCCTTCAACGCTTCGGTGTTCAAGGACACCGAGGGCAAGATCAAAGGCATTTTTGCGGTGGCGCGCGATGTTACCGAGCAGCGCCGTTTGGAAGAGCAACTGCGCGAACAGCAGAACTATTCACGCGGCCTGATCGAATCCTCGGTCGATGCGCTGGTAACCGTGGACCCGGACATCGTCGTTACCGACGTCAACGATCAAATGATCAAACTCACCGGTTACGCGCGCGAAGAGCTGGTCGGCAGTCCGTTCAAGGATTATTTCACTGAGCCGGATCGCGCTGCCGCCGGTGTGCGTAAAACCCTGGGCGAAGGTTCGGTGACCAATTACGAGCTGGTGCTCAAATCCAAAAGCGGTAAACGCACGGTGGTGTCATTTAACGCCGGTACCTTTCGCGATACCGCCGGGCGTGTTGCAGGTATCCTGGCGGCGGCGCGCGATATCACCGCCCAGAAGCGCCTGGAAGAACAGTTGCGTGATCAACAGAGTTATAACCGCAGCCTGATTGAATCCTCGGTCGACGCGTTGATGACGGTTGATCCCAACGGTGTAATCACCGACGTCAACGATCAAACCGCCAAGCTGTTCGGCTACAACCGCAAGCAATTGATCGGCAGTCCCTTCAAAGAATATTTTACCGATCCCGAGCGGGCCCAGACTGGCGTGCGCCAGACCTTCGAGGCGGGTAGCGTGACTAACTATGAATTGGTAGCGCGTGCTAAGACCGGGCGTAAGCTGCCAGTATCATTTAACGCCGCAGTGTTTCGCGACACTGCCGGGCAAGTGGTCGGCATCCTAGCGGCGGCGCGCGATATCACCGAACAAAAACGCATCGAGTTGCAATTGCGCGAGCAGCAGACCTATACCCGTAGCCTGATCGAATCCAATATCGATGCGCTCATGACCACCGACCCGCTCGGGATCATTACCGACGTCAACCGCCAGATGTGCGAGGCCACCGGACGCGCGACGGAAGAACTGATCGGCACACCGTTCAAGCATTATTTCACCGATCCACAGCGTGCCGAGGCCGGGGTGCGCCAAGTGTTGGCCGAAGACAAGGTGACGAACTATGAACTCACCATCCGCGCCAAGGATGGACGCGAAACCGTGGTGTCCTACAACGCCACCACCTTTCGCGACGCCGACGGCCGCTTGAAGGGCGTGTTCGCCGCCGCGCGCGACATCACCGAGCAAAAGCGTCTTGAAGGTCAGATCACCCTGCGCAACCAAGAACTCACCGAGGCCACGACCTTTCTCAACAACGTGCTCGAATCCTCGACCGAGTATTCGATCATCGCCAAGGACTTGAAAGGGAATATTCTTACCTGGAACGAAGGCGCGCGCCGCAACTACGGTTACAACGCCGAAGAAATGGTCGGCAAGGGCAATACTTCGCTGTTGCACACGCCCGAGGACTTGGCCGGCGGGCGGGTCAAGGCGCTGTTTGAACAGGCGCTGGCCTCTGGCAAGGCCGAAGGTGTATTCGAACGCCGCCGCAAATCCGGCGAACGCTTCACCGCCAGCGTCTCCATGACCCTGCGCCGCGACGCCGGCGGCACGCCCGTTGGTTACTTGCTGATTTCCAAAGACATCACCGAGCAAAAGCGCTTGGAAGAACAACTCACACGCAAGAACGAGGAACTGGAAGAACAATATCGGCGCGTGCAAGAGGCCAATCGTTTGAAGAGTGAGTTCCTCGCCAACATGTCGCACGAGTTACGCACGCCCTTGAACGCTATCATCGGTTTCTCCGAATTGATGCACGACGGCAAGGTCGGTCCGGTCTCACCCGATCACAAAGAATATCTAGGCGATATCCTCACCAGTTCCAAACATCTGCTGCAATTGATCAACGACGTGTTGGATCTCGCCAAGGTCGAATCGGGTAAGATGGAATTTCATCCCGAGCCGGTGGAGCTGACCAAGATCATCGGCGAGGTGCGCGACGTGTTGCGCACGCTGATGTCGCGCAAGCACATCAATGTCGGTATCGAGGTCGACCCCGGACTCGCGAGCATTGTGGCCGATCCCGCCAAGCTCAAGCAGGTACTATATAACTACCTGTCCAACGCGCTGAAGTTCACCCCCGAGGGTGGCAAGGTGGTGGTGCGCGCGCAAGCTGAAAGTACCGAACACTACCGTATCGAAATCCAAGACAGTGGCATCGGTATTAAGGCCGAGGACATGCACCGCTTGTTCATCGAATTCCAGCAACTGGATACCAGCATGGCCAAGAAATACCAAGGCACGGGCCTGGGATTGGCGTTGACCAAGCGCATTGTCGAGGCCCAGGGCGGACAGGTCGGTGTCAGCAGCAAGGTCGGAAAAGGCAGCGTGTTCTACGCGGTGTTGCCGCGTGTCATGCAGGGAGGCGTTGAGGTTGAGGTCGCAGCGCTGTCGCCAGAACTGCTGCGGGGTGCCGCACGGGTTCTGGTGGTTGAAGACAATCTGCAGGATCGTGTCTGGTTGCAGCAGGTTTTGCAAACCGAAGGTTATAACGTTGAGACCGTCGGTAATGGTAACGAGGCACTCAATCGCTGTGGTGCCAGCCGTTATGATGCCATCATGCTCGACATCCTCTTACCCGATATCACTGGCTGGGAGGTATTGAAGGGCATGCGTGCGCACGGACCCAATCAAAAAACCCCGGTGATCGTGACCTCGGTCACCAGTGATGCCCATGTTGGTCAGGCTTTCACGATCCACGGTTTTCTGATGAAGCCGGTGGATCGCGACGAGTTATTGCAAACACTGGAGGAGGCGAAGATTACCGTCGGTGGCCCGGGTCGCGTGCTGGTGGTGGACGACGATCCGCATGCGTTAAAGATCATGGAAAAATCCTTGCAAGATCTAGGCTATCATCCCTTGATCGCGTCCGAGGCTCGAAACGGTTTGATTCTGGCACACCAGGACCCCCCCGACGCGGTGATCCTCGATCTGCTGATGCCCGACGTCGACGGCTTTGAGTTCCTACGCCAATTTCGAGGTGTTGCGGGCTGTGCCGACGTGCCGGTGATGATCTGGAGCGTGAAAGACCTAAGCGCGGACGAACGCAAACAATTGCAGAGTGCCGCGCAGGCGATCATCACCAAGGGCAGTCAGGAAGGGATTACGCCTTTATTAAATGAATTGCGCAAACACCTGTCGCTGCCTCCTACAGCGACCACCGACTCACCCTCGATCACGGCGGCGAAACCGAACGGCGTGTCTAAACGCGCGACCCGCGGGAGTCGACGTGGCCGATGAGGCGGTGTTAATCGTCGATGACAACCTGACCAATTTAAAATTGGCCAAGGTATTACTCACCTCCGAAGGTTATCGCGTGCGCACCGCCATCGATGCTGAACAGGCGCTGGAAATATTGACCGAGTTCCAGCCGCGCTTGATCTTGATGGACATTCAACTGCCCGGTATGGACGGCCTCGAATTAACGCGCCTACTCAAGGCCGATCCCAAAACACGCGACATCACCGTGGTGGCACTGACCGCCTACGCCATGAAAGGCGACGATGAAAAAGCCTTGGCCTCCGGCTGTAGCGGCTATATTTCCAAACCCATCGATACCCGCCGCTTCGGTGCCGAAGTTGCACGTTATCTGCAGGGGTCCGGCACCGAGGCGAAGGCATGAACACCACTCACAGCATCTAAGTATTAGTAACACGGAGAAGTGTCATGCCCACGGGAACGATTCAAAAAAACACGGTGACTGATCTTAACCAAGCACTGATTATGGTGGTCGAGGACAATCCCATCACCCGCAAGAGTGTGCGCTTGGCATTACAGGCCGAAGGTTATCGCGTCACCGAGGCCGAGGACGGCCGCCGTGCGCTCGAACAAATGCACGCTCAGCCCCCCGACCTGGTGTTGCTTGATCTGCTGTTGCCGGATATCCACGGGGCCGATCTGGTGCTGCAATTGCGCGCGCTACCTGGGGGTAGCGATATCCCGATCCTCGCGTTTAGCGGTTTCGTCTCGAAAATGGAAGAGGCACGCGTGGCCGGTGCCGGTTTTACTGATTTTCTCCTCAAGCCGGTCGAACCTTCGCGTTTGGTGCAGACGGTGGCGAGTTTTTTGGCGTCCCGCAACGGGGCCGACCCGGCCCCAGGTGCGAATCGGCGCTTGTTACTGGTCGATGACGATCCGGTACAACTGAAATTATTGCGTTTGCAATTCGAACACGCCGGTTTCGACGTACACATAGCGCATCATGGCGCGGAAGCGCTGCTGATGTTGCAAGCCGAACCCCCGGATCTGGTGGTGTCGGATGTGCTAATGCCGCACCTGGACGGCTTTGAGTTGTGCCTGGCGCTGCGCCAGGAGCCGCGCCTGCGTAACCTGCCGTTGGTCATGGTCAGCGCGAATTATCTCGAGGAGGCGGACCAACAGCTCGGCGCGCGTGTCGGTGCCAGCGCCTTTGTGTATCGCGAGCAGGGCTTTGACACCTTGTTGCAGGCGGTCTTGGAGAGTCTTGAGCGGCCGGTACCGGTGGCCACCGCCAGCGTGCAGCAACTCGAAACCGAGCGGCACGCGCAAATTGTTCGCCAACTTGAACGTCAAGTGAGTCTGCACGCCGCCTGCGCGCAGCGCAACGTGGTGCAAAGCGCGATCTTGCACGAGCTGGGGTTGATCGCCGAAACCCTGGCTAAGCGCAAAGATCTGGAGTCGGCGTTGGATGAGATCCTGGCGTATTGCCTGGACGGCGCGGGCCTATCCAAGGGCGCGCTGTATCTGACCGTGGCCGACGCGCCCCTAACTCTGAGCGCGCAATACGGCTGCGCTACTATATTAGAGGCAACGCGTGGTTTTTTTGGGATACCGCATATATTTCAGCGGGCGCTACAAACCGGTGATTCACTAATGATCCCCTCGGCCGATGTATCGGTCACACAGGGAGAGAAGCTGCTCGACCTGGCCCAGGCCAAATCGGCCTTGATCATTCCGGTGCGTTCCGGAGAAGAAGACCTGGCGGTATTACTCTTGTTGTCGCTGCATAGTGACCTGCTGGAAAATGACTGGCTGGCCTTTGGGCGCGCATTGGCTTCGCAGATCGGTCAATCGGTAGCACTTTCGCGTACCTTCTATCGCTTGGCCGAATCGGAGCAACGTTATCGCTCCTTGTTCGAGGCCGCTAACGATGGTATCTGCGTGACCGACGACAACGGTCATGTGTTGGATGCCAATCCCGCTTGCTGCGCCTTGGCGGGCCATCCGCTCGAGATCTTTCGTGGCATGGATATAAGTCAAGTACTTACTGGCGTGGATCGCCGTCGTTGGCCGGAAATGTTGCGCGACTATGTGCGCACCGGGGTTGTGGACGGTGAGTTTAGCTACCGAATGCGCAATGGCACCGAGAAAACCGTTGAGGTGCATGGCTCGCGTGTTGCACCGGGGATGTATTTGAATGTGATACGCGACATCACCGAGCGCAAACGCGCCGAGGTGACCATCCAGCGTCTCGCCTATCACGACACCCTCACCGCTATGCCCAATCGCGTCGCGTTGTTGGCTCGACTCAAACAGGCGGTGGAGGGTGCCGCGCGTGAACAACAAAACCTGGCCCTGCTGCTGATTAATCTGAACAATTTTCGCGATACCAATGACACCTTGGGGCATCACAATGGCGATCAACTGCTGATCCAGGTGGCCGAGCGGTTGCGCCAAGTTTTATGGGAATCGGACATGGTGGCGCGCCTCACCGGCGATGAGTTCGCGGCGCTGCTGCCGCGTTTGTCCCAGCAAGCCCATCTTGACCTGGTGGTGCATAAGATCACCGAGGCCTTGCAGCCGGCGTTTGTAATTGCCGACATCCCACTCGATGTACAAGTGGCCATCGGGGTGGCGCTCTATCCGGCACACGGTCAGGATACAGACACCTTATTCCAGCATGCCGACGTGGCCTTGCACGAGGCTAAACGCAATCACCAGAGCTGTGTCGTCTACGACGCCGCCTTCGACCATTTCCAACCGCAGCAGTTGAGCTTAATGGCCGAGCTGCGCGTGGCGATCGCGCAGAATGCGCTGGCGCTGCATTACCAGCCCAAGGTCCAGCTTAACAACAATCAGCTCATGGGGGTTGAGGCGCTGGTGCGTTGGTACCACCCCAAGCGCGGCTTGTTACCACCGATGGAATTTATACCGGTGGCGGAAAAAACCGGTTTGATCAGCGATCTAACCTGCTGGGTGATTAAAACCGCGCTGCAGCAGGCCAAGCAGTGGCACAAAATGGGACTGGAGATCAAAATCGCGGTCAACATCTCCGCGCGTAACTTGCAGGATCGCGACTTTGTACCGCAAATCACCGAGATATTATCGCCCACCACGTTCACGGCGGAGCAATTGATTTTCGAGATTACCGAGAGCGCCATCATGCACGACCCGACGGGCGCTAAACGCAAGCTGGAAGAACTGCATCAACGCGGTATACGGTTTTCGATCGACGATTTTGGTACCGGGTATTCCTCGTTGAGCTATCTCAAGGAGCTGCCGGTCAGCCAGCTGAAGATCGACAAATCCTTCGTCATGGATTTTAAGGACCCGCGCAACGCTGCGATCGTCCGTTCGACGATTGAATTGGCCCACAACCTCGGATTGGAAGTGACCGCCGAGGGCGTGGAAGACGCCGTGACGCTGCAAGCCCTCACGGCCCTGGGTTGCGACGAGGCCCAGGGATATCACATCGGTCGGCCGATGCCGGTGGCGGACGTCGCCGCGTGGTTGGAACGCTGGTCGGCGCAAGTCTCCTCGCGCGCTTAAGGTTGCAGCGTCGCTTGCTTGTTAAACCCAGCGGCAGGTACCGCAGCCCGTTTAAACCTCCCTTGCGCGGCCCGTTTACTAATGATAACAGGCTCTGGGCGTTGCTCTGATGATCGGCGTATTTAAAACCTATAATAGCCGCAACCCTGGCTTTCATAACCCTGGCAAAACGGTATACTTTGATCACTTGAACAACCTTGCACACTGCTACCCAACCAGGGGTGTAGCATTGACGGTTTACATTGGAGTTTGTGGAAGAATCATGAAATCATCTACGCGCGTTATATATTTACTTTGCGCCCTCTGGTGCGGCAATATATCGGCGGCCTGTGAACCCAAAAGCGTATCGGTGGGTGGCATCGAGCGCACCGGCATCGTATGCGCGCCCGCGGTGATGACGCTACCGGTTGCAACCGTGCTCGCCTTCCACGGGCGTGGAAGTAATGCACGCGAAATGGCCGTGGGTACCCAGTTACATAGCGCCTGGCCAGAAGCCTTGGTGGTGTATCTCGACGGACTGACCGGTAATCCCGGGCCTAATGATCCGCAAGGCCAAAAAACGGGTTGGCAGATCAACCCCGGCGAGATGAACGACCGCGATGTCGCGTTTAGCGACGCGGTGTTGGAGTCATTGGCGCAACATTACAACATTGATCGGCGCAGGGTGTTTGCGGTGGGGCATTCCAACGGTGCGCGTATGGTCGGCATTTTATGGGCGCTGCGCGCCCAGTATTTTACGGCGCTGGCCTTTTCCGCCGCCCAGGCCGATACCCTGATTGAAACAGCGCAACCGCGTTCGGTTTTTATGGGAATGGGGATCCACGATGCGGTGGTTCCCTTTGATTGGCAATACCGATCCATCCAATACGCGGCGGCGCGGTTCGGTATCGAACTGGAGGAGGGCAAGCACGCGGGGGTTCAACGGTTACGCAACCACGACGGGATTGAATTGATGTCGTTTATCCATTCGGGGGGGCATATTTGGCCCGCCGAACAAACCCACATGATCGTCGATTTTTTCAAGCGCCAGGGTCAATCCTCTAACCTGAGCGCCAAGCGAGATGTCCCGCACCTGGCAGGTGTATTACCTTGAAGCGGGGGCCTAAACTGAAATGGGCATTACACGACACATTGAACGCCATAGAACCCAACGCATCGGCTGGCTGCGCGCGGCGGTGTTGGGCGCAAACGACGGTATTGTTTCCACGGCCAGCCTTGTCTTAGGTGTAGCGGCGGCAGGCGCGAGCACAAGCAGTATTTTGATCGCGGGTGTGGCCGGTTTGGTGGCGGGAGCGATGTCAATGGCGGCGGGCGAATATGTGTCGGTGAGTTCGCAGGCCGATACCGAACGTGCCGATTTAGATCGAGAACGCAAGGAGTTGGCGGCCGCCCCCGAACAAGAGCAGGCCGAAATGACGGCTATTTATATCGAGCGTGGACTGGATGCGACGCTGGCCGCCGAAGTCGCTAGACAACTAATGCTACATGACGCTCTCGGCGCGCACGCGCGTGACGAACTGGGGATCTCCGCGCTATTAAGCGCGCGACCGGTTCAAGCGGCATTGGCTTCGGCGCTGACTTTTTCCGCGGGCGCGCTGCTACCGTTGTTGATAGTGCTTTTGATGCCGTTGGCGGCGATCATAGGGGCGGTGGCGGGTAGCACATTGGTGTTTCTGGCGTTATTGGGCGCGCTCGCGGCGCGCACCGGTGGCGCGTCGGTGTTGACGGCCACCACGCGGGTTACGTTCTGGGGCGCCTTGGCGATGCTATTGACGGCGGGGGTAGGGGCGTTGCTTGGGGTAACGGCTTAAATTTTTTCATCTTGGCATGAAACAGTTTGTGCCGGTGTAGTAGCGGGCTGTGATAACCATTGAAAATCTGCATCACAGACCCCTGTCAACACCGCTTCACCCTTGGTGCTCACCCGGAACCGCCCATAACGCGCGTTGTTATAGGTCGCCGCCTGCCCTTCTTGAAAGAAGAACGCATCGGTGGCGATTTTGACCGCGCCGCCACGCATCCGGTAATGCAATAAATAATCCCCCTCGTGCAGCGGTTCGTTTGTATTATGCAGGCGTACAAATTCGGCCACTTGGTTTTTATCCAACCGCACCACGGCATCGCCATCGACATCCGTGCTGGAGGCAGTTATAGATTCAATCGCTTGTGTCAAGCGGTAACGCAGCGCCATGTAGTCGCCTTGTAACAGCGAGCGCGGGTCGCGCGGCGCCAAATCCAATAACATCACACGGCCGTTGGCGAGGGTATGTTGTTTGCCGATGATGAGGCTATTCACAGCGGCTAGGATAATAACCAGCCCCAACCATAACACTACCTTACGCATGGCCGGCCTCGCGCTGTTGCACGCGTAGCAAATACCAGCCGACTAAAAGCAGCGCACCGCTGCCTAGTAAGGTATAGGATTTATGCAATAACGAGACTTCGATGCCGTAGAAGAATGTGGTCAGGAAAATACTAAAGAAGGCGATGGCGATACCGGTGATCAGGCGGTTGGCGGACTGAAACCCAAGCAGTATCACCAGCAGGGATAACACCAAGCCCGGCGCTTTCCAACTCAGCCCGATAAATGCCGCCGCGCCGATCAGACAGACTATTTTAATGGTGTCGCGCACCGGGGTTGTCGTGCCATGGGTTAATCGCACAACCGTATATAAGAGTACCCCACCCAGGGCCAGGGTGGAAAGCCACGGACGGGGAAAGATCGCGGTGTGCGGCAGTTCGGGCAAGACATAGACCGTCGACAGCAACATCGTGGCCAACATGCCGATCAACACCGCGTAGTGGATGGGGACGTATACCTTGGCAAACGGGGTTGTATAGTACCTACCTTCAGACAAGACCAGGTGCACGAAGCCCATTGCTAACACCAGGATAAGCCCATGGATGAATAACGCCGCGTCATATATATAGAACAGGATTACGGCTTCGGCGATCATGGCGATGCAGGCGAGGAATCGCAGGGTGTTATCGGGATAAACTGCAACCAACAACGCTTGGCTGAGTATCAGACTGACCAGGATCTGGGTTTCGGCGGTGTGCGAACCGTAGCTATGGAGGTAGTGATCGGATAGGAGGGCGATACCAACCGCCAATAACGCTTCGCCCGCCAAGCATACCGCCAAGCAACATTGAACTAGAAATTCCTGGGCGTGCTGTCGTCGCACTAGGGTCGCGCTAACCAGGCACACTATACTAAAGAGTAGCAAGGCCGAGCGTTCAAAACTATCGTGGAAGATTAACCAGCCCAATAAGGCGATAAATCCCAGCAAAAATAGGCTGGCGAACCACGCCCCCAGTGCGATGAATCCGCGGATATACCACGCGGAAGATTCCGCCTCGCTGCAAAACTCCGCGGCCAGCGGCTCGGACCAGTTGGCGGCCACCAGCCCTTCGTGTTGCAGCTGTGCGAACACGCTATCCAGGGTTGGGATGGGCATCACTGTTTCTCCACTGCTGACGGATCGCGCGCAACCAGCGGCTCATGGTATAGATCTGCCCAATGATCGCCCCTCCAATGAATAATAAAACCAACATCCATCCGCCGATATCCCAATGCAGATTATCGATCGAACTAAAAACCGTCTTCACCAATAAAGACGACAGGATAATGATCCAACTGAATAAAATCACCGCCAGCATAAACATATCGCGCCGCCGGGTTTGATAAAACCAGAATCCCGCGACGGTGCCGCTGATATACAACACCGGACTCAACACGGAAAAACGCGCGCCATTATCGCCGTGCCCATCAAACAGCAGCGATAAAACATTTGCCATGACCATTATTAATGCAACAAAGCCCAATAAACGCGGCAGATAACGTGATTGCAACCAGTCTGGGCCGCGCAAGGCAAGCGCCTCCCATGCCAGGACACTCAGCGCATTGAGGATAAACAACCATTGCGCCAAACCAATATCAAATAACCGCTGTAGGATCCATTGTAACGGCCCCCCGCTACGCCAACCTTGCCAGCGCGGCGGATGCAACACTTGCGCCCAGTACAATATCAGACTCAGATCCAGTAGTACCATCACCAATAACCATAACCCCGCCGAGCGGCCGATCAATGCCCATGGCAGAATCAATAACGCCCAGGCCACAAACAACCCATAGGGATCCGCGCCGGTTTGATAGGTTTGGCCGTACATGGCCAACGCCGCACCGACGAATACCGACGCGGCCAACAGTGCCGCCTTACTGCCCGCCGACTCCAAACCGCGTAACCCCACGAGCATGACACACGCCAGCATTAAAATTTGTGGTAACGCTAGTTTGGCGTAGTAAGGCAACTGCGCCCAATTAAAGGCAAAAAACGCCAGCACACCCACCAGCAACAACGCCACCCCGCTGAACAGAAATAAACGTTGTAGAAATTGTTGCCAATCACTGGGCCGTGGCGTCACTCCGGCGATCTGTAGCACGCGGCTAAAACTCGCCGCGGGTAGGGATAAGACACGCGCTACAGTGCGCAGGTGTTGTGCTGACGCGGGTATGTTGATCAAGGCCATGTCCCATACCATAGCATAATTATTTTCATAATGATTCTATAGGAGTGAAATTGGTGGTGGCCGGGTTCCCCCGGTGCCGGTGACTCGCTGTAAATACATCCCTGTACGCTCGATGGCGGCATTCCTGCCGCCAACGGTCACCCACACCGGGGGAACCCGGCCACCACCAACGGAGATAACATGACTTGTTTGCGAACAAAATAGATCAGAAGTCTGCTCGTCGCGTTGATAGTTATAGAGATAATTAGTGGTTCTGAATTTCCGAGTATTTCACTTAAGGTAATTCCAAGATGGATATCGGCTGGGGTTTCGTCGAGCAATTGTTGTGTCGAACTAAAGTCCGTGCATCCTTTTCCCTTATACATAGTAAAGTAGAACCATTTTTAGCGAAAGAAAGAAATCAATCCCAATTATCTCCGAGGATGCGGTTGGTGGTTACCGGGTTGACCGGTGTGGGTGACCATCGGCCGCAGGGATGCGGCCGTTGAGCGTACAGGGATGTATTTACAGCGAGTCACCCACACCGGTCAACCCGGTAACCACCAACTTCCTCCCCAGACGAAGCTATTTTTTTAATACACCGCTCACTCTTTCGGGACATCTACTTGAATCAACCGGCTATATTTGCACTATTATATATAGCATAACAACCTGTTATACCGAGCCAGCATGCGACCATCGATTTACTGCTTACTACCCTTACTCAGCGTTGCGGGACTGTATGGCTGCGCCACACCCGTGGACATCGGTAACGCCGTCACCACGCTTAGCCCCGCGGCCGTCGCTTCTAATCCAGCCGTGTTGCCGACCTTGCCCGTGGCCTGGGGCGGCACGGTCATTAGCGGTAATAAAATCGGCGATCATATCCAGCTGGAAGTGTTGGCCTACCCGCTGGATGCACAACACCGTCCACAACTTCAACTCGATCCGATTGGACGCTTCATCGTAATAGTAGCGGGACAGCTTGACCCGGAAGGTTATAAACCTGGGCGTGAAGTTACCGTGGTGGGTGATGTTATCGAAATCCGCGCCAGCAAACTGGGCGAGCTGAGCGTCAATTACCCGCTGTTGGGTAACAGCCGGGTTTATCTTTGGTCCAGAGAACCCTCTCCTAGCAATGAACCGCACTTTTATTTTGGTATTGGCGTGGGGCTCGGGCATTAGCGGCATGCAAGCGCTTATCCCTCATGACATTTATTGTCCCTATTGCGGCGAGGTCATCGAGATTCTGATCGATAATTCGGTGCCCGCGCAACAGTACATCGAAGATTGTCAGGTTTGTTGTCGACCCATCACCATCAAAACCAAGCTTACGCGCAGGGGGGAGCTGGAAGTTGCCGTGTCGCATGAAAATGAGGTATAAGTAGTACGAGGATCAATACACGGGAGAGGAACATGGTTACGGTTGGACTTCGTATTACATGCATCATAGTGTTGTTGGTAGAACTGGTGGGTTGTGCGTCAGAGTCGATCAAACCTGTACGGTTATATGTGTTTCATTGCGGCACGATTGATGTCAAAGACGTTTCGGTGTTTCATCCGGGCATCGGCAAGGGTGAGCACAAAATCCTTACTGATTCGTGTTACCTCATTGTCCATCCGAAGGGAAGTTTAATGTGGGACACCGGTATATCCGACGAGCTGGCCAAGCTGCCGGAGGGTAAAACCATGTACGAGGTATTTACCTTCCGCATGACCCAACCGCTGGCGGTGCAATTCCAGGAAATCGGTGTTTCACCGGCGTCGGTGCAATTCCTAGGGATTTCACACCTGCACAGCGACCATGTCGGCAATGCCAATTTATTTCCTCAAGCGCAGCTGCTGATACAAAAAGAAGAATATGCGGCGGGGTTTGGTCCGGAACCGGCTAAATTTGGTTTTGACCCCAGCAGTTACCCGACCTTAAAAAACAATCCTGTTAAACAGCTTGAAGGCGACTACGATGTCTTTGGCGATGGCAAGGTGGTGATTAAACGCATGCTCGGCCATACGCCGGGCCATCAAGCCTTGTTCGTGAAACTGGCCAAGAGCGGCAATATATTGTTGTCGGGCGATATGGTGCATTTCACCGACAACTGGGTACATAAATACGTTCCCGGTTTTAATTTTGACAAACAGCAATCGCTCAAGACCATGCAGGCGGCGGAAAAATTCCTAACAGACAACAACGCGCGGTTGTGGATTCAACACGATCTAGAACAAAACAATACACTTAAACATGTCCCGGAATATTATGAGTAACACGGAGCTTTCCTTGGACAAGCCGATGCAAACAATCGCGGCCACGACATTTCAGGCACAACGCCGACGTCTTATGCAGTTAATCGCCGCGGGTTTGGTCAGCGGCGATGCGGTGTCGCTGTTCGCGGCGGCGACGGGTTCCGCTGAACCGCCGGACTGTGTGCTGACACCCGAGCAGACCACCGGCCCCTATTTTGTCGATGAAAAATTGCAGCGGGTTGATATCCGCGTAGATCCGACCGATGGATCAGTTTCGCCGGGTGTGCCGCTGGCGCTTAAGTTGCGTGTGCAAGCGGTTCGGAAACAACAGTGTCTACCCTTGCTGGGCGCGCGGGTGGACCTGTGGCATTGTAACGCCGCCGGTGTGTATTCCGGTGTGACCGATCCAAGTTTTGATACGCAAGGTAAGCAATTTCTGCGTGGTTATCAGATCACCAATGCCCAGGGCGAGGTCGAATTTAAGACGATATATCCCGGCTGGTACCCAGGCCGTACCGTACATATCCATTTTTTAATCCGTACCGCATCCGCTACGGCTAAGACGATAGAGTTCGCCTCGCAGTTGTACTTCGCCGATGACTTGAGTGATAAGGTTTTTAAATTACCACCCTACGCCGGACGCGGTAGCCGCCAGCTGCGTAATGACCACGACGGGATATTCCGCCAGGGTGGCCGCCAGTTACAACTGAAGCTGGCGTCGAGCGCCGAAGGTTACCAGGCCGCTTATGTGGTGGGAGTGGTGGCCTAACATGCTCTGCGAGTAATTTTGAAATACACGTGTTGGAAGGGGTTAATCGCGCCGGCGTGGGTGCAACGCAAGCACGTTGTCCGTGGATAACGCGGTATGTTGAGAGAGTTGTTCGCCGACGATCAGCGGCAGGGCGTCCAGAACCCTGTCCACTATCATCGTGGCGTGGGCATGGTAGGTGCGGCGTTGGCAGGGGATGGGTTGGTGTAACGTGCTGCGCCGCTGTGTCGCGAAATTCAGCCAGGCGACGATGGGAAAGTCATTGAGGGCACAATCGACCACCACCCAGGCGTCGGCTTCTAAAATCAGCTCTAAGGTGCGCAACCGTGGCAGTTCAAAACGCAGCGGCTTGTCTAAACGGTTTAACGCCACCTTGACCAGATTAAAATAACCGGCCGCGACCTGGCTTTCACGTGACTCATAACTGGGTAACTCTTCTAACCTTGATCGCAGGCTCATGACGGCAGTGTTATTCTAGGCAGTGAGTACACTATATGCTAGGGATGGCGGCCTGTCATGGCGCCTTATTTATAATAATTGCTTCACAAGAAGCGTATATTTGACTAGCGATATACATAAGGATTATGCTAAGTTATCTTAAAAATACATTATCTAAAATAGATTGGATGTTTGGCGTGTTGGTAAGACATGGCCATTTTTAATAATACGCGTTAAGTATACTGATTTTATTATTTAAACTTAGTCCACGCCATGGGTGAGGTAATACCGCAATGACTTTCGTACGTATCGTGTTTCTAATCCTCACGGCGTGTGCAACCTTTATGCTGGGTGCTTGTGGCGGCGGCGGGGGAACAAGCGGTCAACCCGTCGTCTCAAGCTGCGATACGAAAAATTTAATTACCGCGCAGCTGAGTGTGACGGTCAGCGATCCGGGCGCCGCTGGCGCGACACCGGCCTATCAATGGAAATCCTCTGACGGCTGTATTGTCGATGTGAATGCTGCAAAGACAAGCTGGACCCTGCCCGCCGGACCGGGGTTGCATTTTGCGTATGTGCTCGTGTCCAATGGCAAGGGTGGGTATACCGAACGTCGAGTCGAGGTGAATACCGATAATTTGGGTATTGCCAAGGTTGTTGCGCCGCCAGCGAACTACACCGCGCCGGCCGCGGCCGCGCCCACCCTCGGAAACTATTTCCGCGGCGGTGTCATTTCACACGGGACCTACGACACCGCCGACAAGGCGAATGTGCATGCCTTCATGCCGGATGTGTGGGTGTATTTGAAGGATACGGACCCGGCAAACCCACAGATGTTTCCCGCCGGCGGGCCCTTGTCACCGGCCAAGACCGATGTGCGTGGGCAATATATTATTCCCGCGTTACCGCCCGACGATCCCGCTAAACCGAAATTCTATCAAGGTTATTGCTCGACGGACGCGGGGCAAACCTGGGATCAATGCGGTGCCGCAATGGAGAAAATGCCGGATTATGCCGCTACCACTTATGCCACCAATGACTATAGTGGGCTTCCACCTTCCTCAAGCGCCACAAATTTACTGTTTCATTACGGCAAGGTGTTGCTCGAGGACGGTTCGACCTGCGGTAGTGTGAACGAGTTTTTCCAGAAAGAGATCACGGGCACGGCCGAGTTGCTCGATGCCGCCGGCAACGTCATAGGCGGCCCGGTAAGATTAAGTAGTTACGGAGATTTCTCGTTACGTTATAACCCAAAGACAGCCAACGTCAGGATTTCATGCGAAGCAATAAATCCGCTGCTGATTCCTGTAAATACCGGCAACGTCAGGATTTTTGGATTGACCAAGCTCACCGGCTACAAGGCGCCGGTGGTCTCGGCCATGACGGCGGAGATCAATGGTGTGGTAGTTGCCACCTTACCCACAGCCCCGGCCAATCCCTTACCGTCCGATCGCTTGCCGGACGCGGAGCAATTTTTCTCAATCAAAGGGATCGATTCCCGCAAGGGGGCCTGCCAATATTACAAGGCCATCGGCGCGGTGAGAGATTGTGACGCCTCGGGTAAATTGATTGGAGCGATTAATTTCGAGGATTGGAAAAGAACGGTCGGTGTCGTGCCCTATGACGTTCCAGGGGGACCTAAAGAATATAGCGCAACTTACATCAATCAAGTCGATTTGAACCTGACGCGCAATCAACATTCGATCAGTTATGGCCCGGATAATACCGCCGCTTACGTGTGTAATCACAAAGGGCCGCAAGCCACCGATCAAGCGTCTATCAACACCGCGATAAGCAATGCCGCCGCGGGCAAGGATCTTATTGCTTGCGTCGCCATGGATTATCGTAAAAGCAGCGGGGTGAACTCCGATAAGCCGTTTACCCGTTTTCTGATCTTTGGACCCAGCGGCGAATTGCTACCCTCCGTTAATCTTGACGGCCGCCGCGAAAAATTTGTCCCCGGCACCTGTGTGGTATGTCACGGTGGAGACAAATACGCGGGTAAGTTTCCTGAGGACGGGACTGGCTTTGCCGACATCGGCGGGTATTTCCTGCCGTACGATATTGGCAATTTTGCTTTCTCCGACGCGGCGGGCTTGACTCGAGCTGATCAAGAGGAGGCGATTTACCAGCTGAATCAGAACGTTCTGCGAAGCGGACCGACCGTGGGCGCACAGGAATTGATCGCGGGCTGGTACCCCAACAACACGCATACGATGGATACACTGTATTTACCACCCAGCTGGCAAGAAGCCAACCTACCGGCAATCTATAAGGGTAAAAATATGGACAAGCTTTATCACACCACGGTGGCGCGCAGTTGCCGGACTTGTCACGTGAACTTGCAGGGAAGCAATAATTTTGACCGTATCACCGTTGACCAAGCCGGTTCTCCTTCATTTAGTGATCGTGTGTTTACGTATCCGGTATGCGGTCAGATCAGCGCTAAAAGTAAATGGATTAGTTATTCAATGGCCAATTCGATTGTAACCTTCAACCGGTTTTGGCAATCGACAAATACACTTGACGATCAGGTCGCGCCAGTGACTGCCTTTATAAAAATTTCGACGCCTACGGCCGGGCCGTGTAATTTGGCGCCGCTACCGTAACAGGCGATTAATCGTCGTCACCCAGGTCAGGATTCCAACCCGCGGCTTTGGCGCGGTTTACCGAGGCGGCCTGGATCGACAGGTATTTTTCTTGGAGGGCGGGGGGTAATTTTCCAACCGAGAATTGATATTTTTCCCATTCGAGATTGACCTTGCGCCATAACTCCTCGATCCCCTGCGCTGTCCAGCCTTCACATGTCTCGGTTTCCGCGAGCAGGCCGAAGGCCCAAGCGTCGCGGATGATCTTGCCGGTATCACTCATACCGCCATAGGTATCGTTAAAGATGCCCAGGTATTTTTTATATTTAGGATCAATACTCATAATTCATCCGCGCTGCCGCGGGCTTCGATGAGTGTTTTGCTCATCATGCGATCGGTTAGTGCCATGGCGATTGCCGAAAATAAGAAAGTAACATGGATGACCACTTGCCACAGAATCGTATGGTCACTCATTTTATCGGCATCGATAAAGGTTTTGAGCAGATGGATCGAGGAGATACCGATCAAGGCCATGGATAATTTAATTTTCATGGTGGTGGCGCTGATGTGCGCCAGCCATTGCGGTTGGTCCGGATGCTCGCGCAAATTCAACCGCGATACGAAAGTTTCATAACCGCCGATGATGACCATGATCAATAGATTGGCAATCATCACCACGTCGATCAACCCCAACACAATCAGCATGATCTTGGCTTCATTGTGTTCCGCCACGCCCAGTACGAGATGATAGAGTTCGACCATGAACTGATAGACGTAGACCCCTTGGGCGACAATCAACCCCAGATACAGCGGGGCTTGCAGCCAGCGGCTCCAGAAAATCAACTGGGCCAGAAACGTCAAGGAGGGATTGCGTTTGATGTCGGCGGTTTTGGTTTGATCGGTTGGGTTCATGGGATCTCGTATAGTCAGATTAGGCCGTCAAGCTGGCGAATAGCCGCGGGAGTTTTTCCGGCAGGCGTTGGACATGATCAATAATGGTGTAATTATTGGCACCAAAAATTCTTTTTACATAGTCATCCGCGTTCGGGTCCAGTGTTAAACAATAACTGACTATGCCGTTATTATGCAACTCCTCCACCGCCTGTTTAGTGTCATGGCGCAAATAGTGCGGGTCGCGTTCATCAATATCCGCCGGTTCACCGTCGGTGACGATTAATAACAGTTTGCGCCGTTCGGGTTGATGCCGTAAATGATACGCGGCATGCCGCAGCGCGGCGCCCATGCGGGTGGATAAACCGCCTTGCATTCCGGCCAGCCGTGCCTTGGGCTCGGCGTCAAATTTTTGTTTGAAGTCTTTAAAACAAAAATACTGCACGTCGTGGCGGCCGTCCGAGGCAAAACCATGGATGGCAAAGGGATCGCCAATGCCGTTAATGGCGGTGCCCACCAGCGTGGCGGCTTCTTTGGTCAGTTGCAGCACGGATTTGTCCGAGCCCTGGAGCCGTTCATTGGTGGATTGCGATAAATCCATTAAAACCAATACCGCCAGGTCGCGGTTCTTGAGCACATGGCGCAAGGTGATGCGTGGGTTGGGTTGGGTGCCCATACGGATCGAAATCATGGCATCCACCGCGGCATTGATGTCGATCTCGTCGCCGTCTTCCAGGTTACGTTGACGAATCACACCGGCGGGGCTCAGCAGATCAATGATCCGCTTGATCCGTTGGGTAACCGGTTTGTATTCTTGCAGGATTTTTTCAATCTGCTCCGCGTTACCGCGCGGCTGGCGGCGTTCATACAGCGTGACCCAATCTGGTCGGTGCAGTTGCAGTTGATAATCCCATTCATGGTAGTGGTACGGTGCGGAGACCGGTTTTTTGCCTTCGAGTTCATTAAGGGTACGGCCTTCCTGATCCAGATAAAACGGGGTTTGCAGGCGCCAGATCTCCTGGGCGTCATCTCCGGCCAGTTCGCAATCCAATGTATTAACCATGTCCATGAGGCTGGCGGTTTTGCGTACTTGTTTCTGCTGGGCGGCGGGGTATTCCACGCCGCGTTCAAAATCAAATTCTTCGCCTGACCAGATGACTCGATTATCATCCCGGTAGGGGATACGGATGCTTTCCAACACGCGCAGACTCGGCATATCGCGGCGATCGGCAAAGTGGTGAAACAATTCAAAACCCAGATCCCAGGAAAATTGGTTGTTCAGTTTATTGGAGGGGATACCCTGATGGAATCTATGCGCCAAGTTATTTAAAACACCGTCGTCAGTGTGAACGCTGGCGTCGATCAACATTAGGGCGAACTTCTCCAGTTTGATGACCGCCGGGTGTTCAACCTTGCTGTCATGCCCCCGCCCATGAATTTTCTTCCACAACACTTCCAGTCCAGGGAATTCTTGAATAGCGCAATACTCTACACGCGCATCTTCCAGCAGACCGATAAAAAACATCTGTGCCGGGGTAAGCTGTTGCGCCGATAAGGCGCGTGTGGTGTAGCACAGGTGCGCGGCCATGTGCGCCGTGGTGGCGCGATAAAATTCCAAGCCGCTAATAGCGACAAGATTATCAACCGCATCGTGCACATGCATCACATGATCATCGATATAAGGTTTGAAGTTGGAAACATCGGTGGTGGTGGGGCGCAGAAAAAAATCCCGGCCCCACAAGGCGCGCAGATAGAAATTCAGTTTGCGTTGGTTATCGATGAACAGTGTTCCGCGGCGCTCTTTTTGTAGCACCGCCAGGCTGTCCTGGGTTTCCAGACCAAAATATTTCACTTGGTTGGTTAGATCTCGCCGATAGGCATCGACGCCGAAGTTGACCCAGCGACGCAAACCGCTCAAGGTCAGTTTGGACAACAGTTCATCGATACGGCCCAACATGGGGCGTAAACCGCGCGGCGCCTTGGAGGCCATGGCGTGGATCACTTGTAAATAACCGCGAAACAGCTCTGGATCACCCAGACGCCGCGCTGCCGTCGGCAGCGAGGAGAACATCAGGGCAATCACTTCAGCCGAAGTCATCGAAGCCAGTTTCAAGGCGGCGCTGATACAATCCGTGATCACAGCCTCACCGCACTCTTTTACGACCAGGGGCATTTCCTGTAAATAAGAAATCACCAGATCACTTCCCCGTCCCAGATTACACAACCCCTTGCCGCCTTCCATGTATGCTTGTAAACCGGCCGGAGACATGAGACGCGCTGCCTCGGCAAACGTGCCTTGCAACACGGCGCGTACCTCCGGCGCGGCTTGTTTGAGGCAGTCTGCGTAATCTTTAAGGTCAATCGTCATCGTAATTCCCCCTCCCTCTGGGAGAGGGAAAAAACAATTTTATCATTTCACGAAGAACGTATGCACGGCTGCTTGAAGGGTTTCGCGCATATCGGGGTCGTCGGTTAACGGGGTGACCATGGTCATCATACACGCGGCCACCGGGTCGATGCCTTTTTTGATCAATTGGCCGGAGTACACCAATAAACGGGTGGAGATGCCTTCATCCAAGCCGTGGCCTTTGAGGTTACGCGTGCGTTGGGCAATTTGCACCAGTTTAGCGGAGGTTTGGGTGTCGATAGCGGATTCGTTGGCGACGATCTCGGTTTCGATCGCGGCGTCGGGGTAATCAAAGTCAAGGGCACCGAAGCGCTGTTTGGTGGATTGTTTCAAATCCTTCATCAAACTTTGGTAACCGGGGTTATACGAGATGACCAATTGGAAATCCGCATGGGCCTCGATCAATTCGCCTTTTTTGTCGAGCGGTAAGCTACGGCGATGATCGGTCAGCGGATGGATCACCACGGTGGTGTCCTGACGCGCCTCGACGATTTCGTCGAGATAACAGATCGCACCGAATCGGGCGGCGGTGGTCAGTGGACCGTCCTGCCATTTGGTGCCGTCCTTATCCAACAAGAAACGTCCAACCAGATCCGAGGCGGTCATGTCTTCATTACATGCCACCGTGATCAAGGGGCGGTCGAGTTTCCACGCCATGTATTCAACAAAACGCGACTTGCCGCAACCGGTCGGACCCTTGAGCATCATCGGCATGCGTGCGGCGTAGGCGGCTTCGTACAATGCAATTTCATTGCCTGCCGGTTTATAAAACGGCTCGTGTTTGATTTTGTATTGATCGACATGCGCGGTCATAAATTGATTCCTGTAATGCAACAGTCCACATAATATCCTCTCCCCCCGGAAGAGGGTAGGGTGAGAGGGCATGAATATACTTTACCTGCTTCTAACCTTTTCCCTACGGCTACAAGTCCCGAAGAAACAAGGGGCTAAAAAAAAACCTCTGATCAGCCGCCGCCGACCAGAGGTTTGTGCAGATGGATTACCCGGGCGCGGAATTAAACCGGCTTACCGCGGAACACCACCATATCGGCGCCCTTGGATTGTTTGAGGTTGTCAAAACCCACCAAACGCACGTGATTGTGGGGATGCGCCTTGTGACAGGCTTCGGCTTCCGCCAGGATCTTGTTCACGTCGGTTTCACCGAACATCGGTAATTTCCACATATACCAATAATGATCAAAGGCATTGGCGGGTTCGGTGTGTTCAATCGCCGGGTTCCAGCCCTGGTTCACAATATATGTCACCTGTTTCTCAATGCGATCCTTGTCCATCGCGGTCAGGTACGAAAAGGTTTCAAACTTTCGGCTGGTAACATCCGACAAGCTGGACTTGTAATCTTGCATCTCACTCATGTGCTTTACTCCAAATGGGTTAATCTATATTTATTTATGCGCCACGTCGAGTTTGTCGACGGTGTCGAATTCAAACTTGATCTCTTTCCAGGTTTCCATGGCGATCTTCAGTTCGGGCGAGTGTTTGGCCGCGGTGCTCAGAACTTCCTTGCCGTGTTTTTCAATCGCGACGCCTTGGTTACGGGCTTCGACACAGGCTTCCAACGCGACCCGGTTGGCCGCCGCGCCCGCCGCGTTACCCCACGGATGTCCCAAGGTCCCGCCGCCGAACTGCAGTACCGAATCGTCCCCAAAGATGGTGACCAACGCCGGCATATGCCATACGTGGATACCACCGGACGCGACCGCGAAGACGCCGGGCATGGAGCCCCAGTCTTGATCGAACATGATACCGCGGCTGCGATCTTCTTTAATGAACTTCTCACGCAGAATGTCGATCCAGCCCAACGTTGCACCACGATCACCTTCCAATTTACCTACGACCGTACCGGTATGCAGATGATCACCACCGGACAGGCGCAGGATCTTGGCTAACACACGAAAGTGAATACCGTGTTTGGGGTGACGGTCGAGTACCGCGTGCATGGCGCGATGGATGTGTAACAACATACCGTTATCACGGCACCAGTTGGCCAAACCGGTATTAGCGCAGAATCCGCCGGTGATGTAGTCGTGCATGATGATCGGCGCGCCCAATTCTTTAGCGTGCTCGGCGCGTTTGTACATTTCTTCCGGGGTTGGCGCGGTCACGTTTAAATAGTGACCTTTGCGTTCGCCGGTTTCCTTCTCGGCTTTGTGAATGGCTTCCATCACGAAGTCGAAACGGGTGCGCCAGCGCATGAATGGCTGCGAGTTAATATTTTCGTCGTCCTTGGTAAAGTCCAGACCACCGCGTAAACATTCATACACCGCGCGGCCGTAGTTCTTGGCCGACAAACCGAGTTTGGGTTTGATGGTACAGCCCAACAGTGGCCGACCGTATTTGTTCATGATGTCGCGTTCAACTTGAATACCTTGCGGCGGACCGCCACAGGTCTTGACGTAGGCGAGGGGGAAGCGCACGTCCTCCAAACGCAGGTGGCGGATGGCCTTGAAACCAAACACGTTACCCACCAAGGAGGTGAAGACGTTAACCACCGAACCTTCTTCAAATAAATCGATGGGGTAGGCAATAAAAGCATAAAAGGCTTCGTCATCGCCGGGGACATCCTCGATGGCGTAGGCGCGGCCTTTGTAATAGTCCAGATCGGTCAACAGGTCGGTCCATACCGTGGTCCAGGTACCGGTGGAGGATTCAGCAGCCACGGCGGCGGCGGCTTCTTCACGCGGCACACCGGCTTGGGGGGTGATCTTGAAGCAGGCCAGGATATCGGTCTCCGCGGGTTTGTACTCCGGCATCCAGTAGGTTTCGCGGTATTCCTTGACGCCCGCTTTGTAAGTCTTTACAGCCATTGGCTTCTCCTCGTGATTGAATAAAAATTTATATAAATCAATAAGTTAATCTGGATTTTATTGACTCTTTTGAACTTATCCAGCGTGCTGAGGAGAATTATAATCGTGAAATATATAATGTAAATTAAATAATAATGATGAATACGATAAGCTATTACTTATTCAATATTATTCCCGGTGGCGTCTGCGATTAGGCGCGCAACACGGTCTCCACCTGTGAGTAAGTCTCGAGGGTATTCGTAGCGGGTTCGTTTCTGTGATGAAGACGGCTACTCTAGTCATTTCCGGTAGCCCTGGCGGTGACGGCGCGATTATTTAATTTCATTCATCGTTATTTTCTCTCGATCTGTCGCGCCGCCATCGCGATCTCAAAGTGCTGTTTCCAGGCGTATTACTCTTTTGGTTGGTTTTTCAATTCTGTCTTGTTGTTCTTTTACCGTGGTGGCCCGTCGCTCTACTTTACCGTCCATCCGAATTACGCGGGTAATGGCCTCCCACATCTTATCAGTCACACCCACCCGCCACCCTTTGTCATTTTGTGTTTTGCTTCCATTTGTTCAATGCGCAGGTTCGATTGTGCCACCTATTCAATGGCTTCATCAATCGCCCCCTCGGCTCGCGCGGTTGCTTTTGGTCAAGCCTAGGACAGTGCATTTGAGGTAGAGGTTACTTGCGCGGTTTTGCCCGCGCGGTGGCCTGCGCATGGGCCGGATCATCCGGCCAAAAATGTTTGGGATAACGGCCTTTAAGGTCTTTTTTTACCTCGTGGTACGAGCCGGCCCAAAAACCGGCCAGGTCTTGGGTGATCTGCACCGGTCGACGCGCCGGTGACAACAAATGTAATACCAAGGGAATGCGGCCGCCACCAATGCGTGGGGTGTCGGCCAGGCCGAACAATTCCTGTAACCGAACCGCCAATGTCGGCGGCGAGCGGGTGTAATCCAGGCGGATCTGTGAACCGCTGGGGACGGTGATGTGGGTGGGCGCCAGGCTGTCCAGTTGGGATTGTTGTTTCCAGGTTAGCAGTGAGCGCAGGGCGGCCAACAGATCCACGCGTTTTAATTGTGATAAACGCGTGAGGTCTTGGATATAAGGCAATAACCAGGTTTCAAGGCTGGCGAGTAATTGCGTGTCATCCACCAAGGGCCAGTCCTGGGGTTGCAGCCGATGTAAGCAATCGACCCGCGCTTGCCATTGACGCGTGGCATCCTCCCACGGTAAACAGTCCAGTCCGTGGAGACGTATTCCTGTCAGTAATGCGGCGTGTACTTGCGCTGGATCAATCTGCGCCAAGGGGGCATCGGTGATCAGCAGTGCTCCCAACCGTTGTTGCTGCCGTGCGACCACGGCTTGTTGGGTGTGATCCCAATGAATATCATTGTGGTTAAGCAGGTGGGCGCGGTGATGTTGTACTACCTCGGCGGGTTCAATCGGCGCCGCTAAATAGATCCTGGCCTCGGCTGCGCCATCCAGATGTGCCGTCACTATATATTGGTGAGACATTAACGGATCGGCCTCGGAAAGCACGGCCCCCCGGCCGTTACTCAATACGTATCGCCGGGTTGAGCCCGCCCGTTGTTGCGCGATGCGATCCGGGTAGGCCAGGGAAACTAATAGTCCGGTTCGCGCTAAATCACTATGGTCGGTGGGCGCTGGGGTGGCGTGTAATTGCTGTTGCCAGCGGCGGGCGTTTTCTTTGATACGCTGCAGGCTGCCCTGATCAAGCGACGCGGCGCGATCTAGTCCGCGTAAAACCTCCAGGCGCAAACGTAGATCGGCGTTGCGCGCCACCGCCGCGCGCAATGGATCGCGCTCTTCCAGTAACGCGGCAATTTCACAGGCAAGTGTGGCCAATCCCAAGGTTTTAGCGTGGAGGATCATATGCGCTAAACGCGGGTGGGTTGCGAGAGTTGCCATAGCGCGTCCGTGCGGCGTGATGCGTTTATCCGTATCCAAGGCATGGAGTTGTTGTAGCAATTCTATCGCTTGGGCAAGATGCGCGGCCGGAGGTGGATTCAACCACGCCAACTGTTGCGGATCGAGTACTCCCCACGCGGCTAACTCCAAACACAAGGGCGCGAGATCGGCTTCGAGGATTTCCGGATTGTGGTACGGGATCAGGGCGATATGCTCTGCCCACAAGCGATAACACACACCGGCTTGGAGACGACCGGCGCGCCCACGACGTTGATCCGCCGCGGCCCGCGATACGCTGATCGTGGTAAGTTGCGTCAAAGCCGTATTCGGATCAAAACGCGGTACGCGACTTAACCCGCAGTCGATCACGATACGAATGCCATCGATGGTAAGACTGGTTTCTGCTATCGAGGTGGCCAAGACAATTTTACGTTTACCCGCCGGGGTGTCCTGGATAGCCGTGTCTTGCGTGCGATAATCCAGCTGACCGTGCAAGGGTGCAATAATAATGGAATTGGTATTCACCGAAGCGCGGAGTTGTTGCTCGATGCGGCGGATTTCACCGCTGCCGGGTAAAAATACCAAGATATTTCCCGTGTCGTTTTGGATCACCGAAAGGATCTGTTGTCCCACCGCGGGCCAAAAAGTTTTAGGGTCACGCAGCGGGTTTGCGGTGATCGGTCGGTAGTGGGTAGTCACCGGGTGGCTGCGTCCTTGACTGGAAATGATCGGTGCGTTACCCAGCAGTTGTGCGACCGCAGCGCCATCCAAGGTGGCGGACATGATCAATAATCGCAGATCGTGCCGCAATCCGGCTTGACTCTCCAGGCACAGCGCTAAACCTAAATCGGCGTGCAGGCTACGCTCGTGGTATTCATCGAAGATCACGATACCGACGTCGCTTAAAGCCGGATCGGATTGTAATAACCGGGTCAGTATACCTTCGGTTACCACTTCAATGCGCGTACCGGGCCCTACCTTGTTATCCATCCGCACCCGGTACCCCACGGTCTGCCCCACGGGTTCATTTAACACCGTGGCCATGAAGTGCGCCGCTGAACGCGCGGCTAAACGGCGCGGTTCGAGCATAATGATTTTTTTATTCTGTAACCACGCACTGGTCAACAAGGCCAAGGGAATGCGGGTGGTTTTGCCTGCGCCGGGCGGGGCTTGCAAAACAACGTTGGGATGGGTCGCCAGGGTTTGTTGTAACTGGGGCAGGATCGCGTCGATGGGCAGGGGTTGGGTAGGCAAGGCAGGGGTCGCAATCAATTTAGATAGGGTAATTATAAAGTAGACGGTATAAGATTAGGCAAGGTATTACGCCAGCGTATGAATATTACATTTCGCCAATTGCAGGTATTTGAGGCGGTTGCTCGGCAGCTGAGTTTTACTCAAGCCGCGCAGGAATTGCATTTAACCCAACCGGCGGTTTCAATGCAAATTAAACAACTCGAAGAAGCCGTGGGTTTACCGTTGTTTGAGCAACTGGGGAAAAAAATTTATTTAACCCTCGCCGGGCAGGAAATGTTTCATTATTGCCGCAGTATCGAATCGCAGTTGGACGAGTTAGAGACGATTATTCAAGATCTCAAGGGCGTGCGGCGCGGACACCTGGCGATTTCCGTGGCCAGTACCGCGAATTATTTTGCGACTGGGCTGTTGGCGGCCTTCGCCAAGCACTACGAAGCAGTCAGTTTTAGTTTGGATGTTACTAATCGCGCCAGTTTATTACGGCAGCTTGAAAATAACGAAAAGGATTTGGTGATCATGGGTCTACCACCAGAAGAGTTGGACCTGGTGACCGATGCTTTTATGGAGAATCCCTTGGTGGTGATCGCCGCGCCCGATCACCCGCTGGCGAAGGTGGACGGGTTATCGATCCATCAATTAAAAAATGAAACCTTTGTGTTACGCGAGTCGGGTTCCGGTACCCGTATCGCAATGGAACGATTTTTTGCCGAGCGGGGTTTGCAAGTACAAACCAGCATGGAAATGAGCAGCAATGAGGCTATCAAGCAAGCGGTGGCCGCCGGTCTAGGATTGGGTATTGTCTCGTTACACACCTTGGCGCTGGAACTAGAAGTCAGGCGCTTAGTGGTGCTTAAGGTCACCGAATTTCCCATCTTGCGGCATTGGTATGTGGTGCACCGGCGCGGCAAGCGTTTATCACCCGTGGCCGAAGCCTTTCGGCAGTTTGTGCTGGATCGCGCGCCGGAATTCGCGGTTGTTGCCCGCCATTAAATAACGGTTTTAATATAATCAACATCACGACTCCCCGCGCCCTTTGGGCGCGGGTTTAACTATTCAGGAGCCCTATTGCTTTGGGTTCGCGTGGCTACTGTTTTTAGGTGCGATCAAATGTTAGGATTCGGCGTGAAATTTGTCCTCGTGATTTCCGGCGGGGTATGAATCGACAGCAGTGGCGTTGCCTTGGTAACCAACAGGAGTAAGCATCTATGTATGGATTTAGCATAACTTTTTCAGGTTCGTTCGATCAGGCCATAACCCGCACTACCGATGAATTACAAAAAGAAGGTTTCGGTGTGTTGACGGAGATCGATGTTAAGACGGTTATGAAAAAGAAACTCAATCTGGATAAACGCCCGTATAAAATCCTCGGCGCCTGTAATCCGGTATTGGCCAATAAGGCGCTCAGCGCCGAACCCGATATTGGTTTGTTATTGCCTTGCAACGTGGTGGTGCGCGAGGAAGACAATGGCGCAATCACCGTGGCCTTCATGGATCCAGAGGCGGTATTAAAACTCACCAACCGGCCCGAAATCGCGCAGCTGGCGACGGAAGTACGCGCCAGATTGGAACGGGTGCGCGATGCGCTGAAATAATGCTAGGTTGCACGGGAGTGTTTACGCCGCCAGGTCATAAAAAAGCACTTTTAGGATTTCGTCAAACTGTTGGTAGACCTCTTCGTGGAACCGTTCGATCATCGGCTGGGTTAGGCCGAATAGCCGGAGCGCATAATCCTCAATGACCGTGTCGTCATCCGCGCTGATCGGCGCTTGGATATTATTTGCGATACCATTGGCGATGTGGGTGATGGCGGCTTCTTGCGGGTATGTTTGGGCATCTTTAGGGGAATGGTGATAGGCACAGGCATCAATCAGGCTGTCAGGAAAATTCCAGGAGCGGAGTAACTCCGCGCCGATCTCGCCGTGGGTGAATCCGAGCAAGTTGTGTTCGGCTTTTTTTGCATCGATATCGGGTTTTGATACCAAGCGTTGTAATTGCAAGGCTTCTTTGGGTAATAAAAGATATAACACCATTTTACCTATATCGTGCAGCAAGCCGGCGATAAAAAACCGTTCGGTATTACTCATGCGAATCGCATTGGCGATTATTTTGGCGGCGACACCAGTGGTGATGCTGTGGCACCAGAAGGCTTCAATATCGAAATTTTGACTTATCTTTTGCGTGAATCGTTTGATAACCGCCTGGGCGATAACCAGATCGCGTAATTGACGGGTGCCGAGAATATTCACCGCCGCCGTGACGTTTTCCACCGGCTTGGATAATTTATACAAAGGGCTATTAATGACTTTAAGCAGCCGTGCGGTGAGTGCCGGATCCTGGCTGATGAGTTTTCCAATATCGGTCGCCGAGGCGTTGGGATCGTTAATCATTATATTGATGCGGCTAATGATCTCCGGCAGTGAAATAAGTTGAATGTTACGGTTGATCAGTTCTGCAACGGTTGGCATTACCATGACACTCCCTCGTGTGTGACAAACTTATTATTTATGTAGTATTGCTAGGTCAGCTAAATTTTTGCTGAAATCATCAATGTTGTGTTGCTCACATATAATCCATTCTCGCTGCAAAGCCGCTGGAATACAAAAGGAAAATTGTTACAAATTGTATAACCATACATAGCCAAGGCAATTGAGCTAAGGTTTTCTTAAGGTAAATAGAGTGCGCGATCATTCCACGTTCAGTAGATGGAACGATTGCTAACGCGTGTGTGGAAACCTAAGCGATGCCTCGCAGGCAGGTGTTGTATCCAGACGTGTATCTCCCTAAACCCATGCAAGGACCAACGGTTTTTTGTGTACCGCTCCGGCTCTCGTATACCGTGTTGAAACCGACACGACTCCCTCAAGCGGTTAATATCAGATGACACCCCCTGGGTCGAGACTACCGCGGTGACCACATTAGATTTTTACGACATGGCCGGCAGAAATAACATTCTGTTGTTGCGCGCGGGATTGGATTGGGTCTTACCGCAACCACTAGCCGCGCTTCGGGGTGGAAATTGCCGCTGGTTTGACAAAGCTAAGTGAGCCCATTAATAATGGGTGTTTAGTAGAGCGATTCGCCACCCCACACGACCTTTATAGCGAGTCCCCGGAAGGGGGAAGGCTGGAGCGAGGGTAATTTCTTGCGGAACACATTTTTAGTGAATCCCCGGCTCACAACATAGCTGTAAAGAGATATACACAGGTTAATTTGGCCTGGTTATGGTACCCGTGTATATTATGAGGAATAGTGCAATGTTGATATTTGATGGTAAAGAATTTGCTACCGATGAAGAAGGTTTTTTGATGGATCCCTTCGTCTGGAACGAAGGTCTAGGACGGCGTATTGCCGAGTTAGAGAAACTCGAACTCACCGAGCATCGTTGGGATATTGTGATGTTCGTCCGCGAGCATTTTGATCACAACGGCACCGTACCCGAAGCGCGGGTGATTCTCAAGGAAATGGCCGCGCGTTACGGTAAGGATAAAGCCACGCGACGTTATCTGTACGAGTTATTTCCCTACGGCTATGGACAACAAGCCTGCAAGATTGCCGGTATGCGCAAACCGCGCAAATTAATGTTGGATGTCTGATTCTGTTTAACGGTAAAACAACAACCATGAGCTGGTGGGGGAAAGTTGTCGGCGGTGCCTTTGGCTTCGCGTTAGGCGGGCCCATCGGGGCCATGTTGGGCGCGGTGCTGGGACATCAATTTGATAAAGGCTTGATGCTCACGCTCGCCAATCAAGGCGGCGCGACCGGCAGTGAACAAGAACGGATCCAAACCCTGTTTTTCACCAGCGTGTTTTCGGTGATGGGACACGTCGCCAAGATCGACGGCCGGGTAAGCGAAGATGAAATTGAAATGGCGCGTAGCATCATGCAGCAGATGCACCTGGATGAACAGCAAACGCAGCTAGCCATCGAATTGTTTCATCGCGGTAAACACCCGGATTTCCCTCTGGATGAAGTACTGCAACAATTCCGGCGCGAATGCAGCCGACGCCGCAATTTATTACAGATGTTCATTGAGATTTTATTACACGCGGCCTACGCCGATGGTGTATTGCATTCCCAAGAAAAACGCCTGCTCGGCCATATCTGCCAGCAATTGGGATTCTCCCCGGCTGAATACTATGTGTTGGAGAACAGAGTGCGTGCGCAACGCAGTTTCCATGACAATGGTGCGCAACAACAACATTACCAACATTCCCCCGCAAGGCCGCGTCCGGATCGGCTGCAAGAAGCGTATGCGGTATTGGGTGTTGAACCCAGCGCCAACGACAGCGATGTAAAACGCGCTTACCGTCGTTTAATGAACCAACACCATCCGGATAAATTAGTCGCCAAAGGCATGCCTGAGGAAATGATGCGGCTCGCGACTAAAAAAACTCAAGAGATCAAAGCGGCCTACGAGGCGATCTGCGCGGCGCGTGGTATAAAATAAAACAACTAATTTTAAATCTAACAAAGTGAGGATAGCCAATGCGTTATGCACTTTCACTGGTTTTATATCTGGCCGCGTATTCTTGCGTTAGTTTCGCGGATCCCGCGTCGCCATCTGCCACCGAGTCCAAACTACTTGGCAAACACATGTTTGGCGTGCAGTTTATCGAAAGTGGTTATGGTACGGCGATTATTTCCAACGACAGCGGTGGGTTAACTATCAGCGGTACGCAGCAATCGAAACACAACGGCGATTTTTGCAAAATCAGCGGACAGCTTTCGATGATTGACGAACATAAACTCATGTTCAAGGGAACGATTAATAGCAATATTAATAGCTGCTGCGGACACGTAGAAAAAACCGGCGAGTTTATTTTTTTACGATCCGGTAAGCGTAAATTCTGGCGATTACAGAAAAGTGAATTATTTTGCGACCCTTATAAAAAATGCGCTTATTATATCGACATCTTTTTATAAACCGGTCGATGTATTCCCAACTAGGCTGAGTATCGGTTTTATTACAAACAAAGCACCGATCACTTACGCTGCGCTATAGTCAGAGTAATTTCGGTTAATAAGCCGTTACACCGGTGGCTGGATGAATAAAACTAAGACCTAAATCTATAATTACAGTAGTTCTTACCAGGATATATACATTATTGCGCACAGATTGGTTGTGCGATAGTGTATTTAAGTCGAAGGTAAACCACCGCAAGGCATTTAACCGTAACGAAAAGGGAGGAAGCGATGACAACCGTACTCGCACGACCGCGTATTGTATTGATCAAGGAAATCACCGGCCCGATCCGGGCCACCTCCGGCGATGAAGTCGAGTTTGAACTGCGACAGTGTAGCGTCAATGGCGTGAACAGCGATGGCGGCGACCTGACCGAGGTCGAGGCCAAACTGATCCATTGGGTGCTCAGGCAAGCCCTCACTAAACCCCATACCGCCACCGTCAACGGCAAACACGTCCGCACCCAAGTGTTGCGGCTAGGCCGGGAACTGAGCCACGGCACCGGTCCCCGCTTAAGTTATACGGTACCAAGTAACATGCCCAACCACGCCCTGGTTGCCATGGCCTACGTGAATTCGCCCTCCCTGACTATCGCGCAGTGGACCAAGATTTCCGCGACCGATGATTTCCAGGACAGTGGCCCG
>JACQBC010000003.1 GCA_016194635.1 Gammaproteobacteria bacterium
GGTTAGCCTCAACAACACCCCGATTAGCCAATTGCAACGGGATTCCCTGGGCCGAGAACTGACCCGCCAACAGGGCGCACTGACCACCCACACCGACTACGACCCCCAGGGCCGGTTACTCCAGCAACAGGCGTTTAACAAGGAAACCAAGCACCGTCCCATTCAGCGTGAGTACGGTTACGACCCGGCGGGCAATATCCGCTGGATCAACGACGGGGGCGATAAAACCGTGTACGTCTACGACGCGCTGAATCGCTTAAAGCACGCTGCCAATGCCGATGCAGAGTTCTTTGTCTTTGACCCGGCGGGGAATTTGCTGCACATGGGCGGGGAGTCGACGCTCGCGCCGGGCAAGGTCAAGGGTAACCGCCTCATTGTGCAGGGGGATAAGAAGTTTGAGTACGATGCGCGGGGGAATCTGACCCAGGAAAATTCCGGAAAGGAAGGCAAACTCCAAAAGCAGTTTATCTACAATCTGAACAACCAGTGCAAAGTAACCCACGCGACCAGGTAATAGAGTTTAAGTACGACTCTTTGGGCCGGCGCGTGGAGAAACGCGATGCGTTTGGGACGACCACCTTCCTCTGGGCGGATAATCAGCTGGTGCAAGAACAACGTAATAACAGCAAGAAAACTTACCTTTATGAGCCGGGCAGTTTCCGACCCTTAGCCCAGATTCAAGACGGCAACGTGTACCACTACCACCTGGATCACCTCGGCACGCCCCACGAACTCACCAATGACGAGGGCAAGATTGTTTGGAAGGCGAAGTACAAGACTTACGGCAACCTGGCGGTTAAAGAAGTCGAAGAGGTTGAAAATAATCTGCGGTTTCAAGGCCAGTACTACGACCCAGAAACAGGCTTGCATTACAACCGGTTTCGGTATTACAGTCCGGATACCAGACAATTCATTAACCAATGACCCGATTGGGTTGCTGGGTGGGCTGAATCATTATCAGTATGTGACGAATCCGGTGCAGTGGGTTGATCCAGTTGGGTTGTGTGAAGGGAGAATTGCAAAGAGACCAGATGATTTTGTAGATCTCACTAGCGCACAGCGGCGTGCCCATATTTTAGATGGAGATGCAACGGGTGGAGGACACCGACCCGGAACTGGTATACCAGGTAAGAGTGAGTTTCCTCAAGGTTGGTCAGATGACAAGATTATGCACGAAATATCAGATATTGCTACAGATCCAATTGCAGTTACTCGTGCCGGACGCGGTGGCCGAATAATAGCTGAAGGAACGCGCAGTGGCATTGATATCAGAGTAATAAAGGAACAGAACGGGGACGTTGTTTCAGGCTTCCCAACCAATGTACCGAGAAATCCGAGATGAAGAAAGAAGACTATCAGCATATCGAAGAACTATTGATACGCTTGCTAAACATGCTAGTCGCTATCTTTTCTGAGTCTGAACTAAAAGAAGTTCAGGATTTTATCGACGTTGGTGAATATGGGTTGGCTCTGGAAACGCTTGTTGATATCGTGGCTGAGGAAAATAAGAAAATTCCTAGGGCGGCAATAGTTCTTGTGAAGGAATTATCTACGGCGATGTTGCTTGATGAAAGTGTGTTTGATAATAAATTACGGTGGCACGTGATTGATTGAAATTATAAAATTTTAACTCAAAAATAAAGTCGATATAATCAATGGAAGTGGTTACATCTCTGGTTTAAGTGAATTACGACAGAGGGTAATTGCAGCTCGACAAGGAGATTCGGATCATTGGCGAAGCAGGTTACACAACCAGCCCCTCGGGAAGCGGGCCCCTATACCCCCCCCAAAAAATCCACCCCAGTTCACAATTTTTAACACATTCCCCATATAAATAGTAGGTTAAAGGCTAACACTGGCGCAGGACTTACGTTAGAATACCCCCAGCTCCGATAAAGGCTGTCCGGTGAGTTTTTCCCGGACGGCAAAGCCACTGGCCGGACTCTATTATATAAGAGGCTTCTTATACACAGAGCGCACCGGTAACCGGGTTCCCGAAGAGCAGGTGTCATCACGAGGGGTGGTGGCGCAGTACTTACCGTTTCGGGGATCGTCATGCTCAGTCATACCGCCGCATCTACTTCGTCTGCTCTGTCTGCCTCACACTCACTACATCCCTTTAAAAAACGCCTCATCAGCGCTGCCGTGCAGGCCGTGTGTTATTCGATGTTGCTGGCGTCCTCGGTGCAGGCCGGACCCAGCGGGGGTCAAGTGGTCGGCGGTACTGGGGCGATTACGCAAACCGGTACTAATACCACGGTTAACCAAACCACCCAAAACATGGCCATCAACTGGCAGAGTTATAACGTCAATAGCAATGAGCGCGTGCAATACGTCCAACCCAATACATCCTCTATTTCCTTAAACCGTATCCTCAGCAACAACGGCTCGACGATTGCCGGGCGTATCGACGCCAACGGCCAGGTGATTTTAGTGAATCCCAATGGCGTGTTTTTTACTGCCACGGCCGTGATCAACGTCGGTGGCATCATCGCCTCGGGCCTGGACATCAAGCCCAGCGATTTCATGAACGGTAATTATATTTTCAACGAGGTGCTGGGCACGCCCGGCACGGTCAGCAATGCGGGGCTAATCAACGCCTCGCTCGGCGGCCTTGTCCCCGACAGGGGGAACGTGGCCTTGCTGGGTAAACAAGTCGAAAACACCGGCGTGATCGTAGCCAACCTGGGTACGGTGAATCTGGCGGCGGGCAAAGAAGCGGTGTTGACCTTTGATAACCAAGGCCTGTTAGGCGTGCGGGTTACCAAAGAAGTGTTGCAAAGCGACTTAGGCGTGGACCCCGCCGTGTTGAACAGCGGTAGTATCCAAGCCGAAGGCGGCAAGGTATTGCTCACCGCCAGCGTGAGCCAAAACGTGTTCTCCCAAGCGGTGAATACCGCCGGGATTCAACCCGCCACCAGCGTGGTGGTGAATGCCGACGGGACCTATACCCTGGGCGGGGGAGCGGATGTGGTGAACAGCGGCACCGTGAATGTATCAACGACCAGCCCGGACCAAAACGTCGGGCGGATAGTGTTGCTCGGTGATAACGTGACCAGCCGCGGTACGCTCCAGGCCGATGCCGCGAACGGTAATGGCGGTGAAATCGAATTGCATTCGAGCACTATGACGCTATTGACCCAGAACAGCGTGACCTCGGCGCGTTCGCAGAGCCAGGGGACTGGCGGGATCGTCAAGGTATTGGGTGATAAGGTGGGGTTGTTTGATCACTCCACGGTGGATGTGTCGGGCGCCAACGGCGGTGGGCAGGCGTTGATCGGTGGGGATTATCAGGGCAAGAATGCCGCTATAAAAAACGCCAGCCGTACCTATGTCAGTGCGGGCAGCGTTATTTACGCCGATGCCTTAGAGCAAGGCAATGGCGGCAAGATCATCCATTGGTCGAATGACTATACGTGGTTTTACGGCCAGGCGTTTGCGCGCGGGGGCAATGTTTCGGGTAATGGCGGTTTTGTGGAGATATCCGGAAAAGGATTATCGTTTAACGGCGGGGTGAACACAAGCGCTCAGAACGGTAGGGTGGGCATGATGTTATTTGATCCCACGGACATAGTCATACACCGTGGAAACGGCGGTCAACCTCAGGACGGCAACTTGCCCAGCATATTGGCGGCGGCGGGTGGAAACAATACATTCGACATAAGTCAGGGAGCGCTCGAAGCACTGTCGAGTACTACCGATATTAAATTGGAAGCAACCAATAATATAACGATTAATACGCTGGGGTCGACGAACGGCGGAGTCTACACGCCCGCGACGCTGGCTTTACAAACGGCCACAGGACACAGCGTAACCTTTACGGCGGATGCGGATAAGAGCGGGGCTGGCCGTTTTTCAATGAACGCCGCCGATTCCATCCAAACTGAAGGAGGTAGTGTCACGATCAGTGGTGTGCGTGTTACCACCGGTGGAATCAATACGACCGGTGTGAGTGGCAATCAAACCGGAGGCAATATCACCGTAACCACTTCTACGGGTAACATCCGCGTAGGTGCTTTGACGGCGCGAGGTAATGTTAAATTAAACTCAAATACTGGAGACATCACTATAGCCGCAAATGTTATGACAAATGGTGGGATATTTGATGCAATTGGACGAGTTTTTGATGGTTCAGGTGTAATGATTGACACAGGAACCGGCACCACCGGTACCGCAACGATTAAGATGTCGCGCGATGTCCTGCTCGGGAGTATGAACGTTGGGGGAAACTTGATCGTTGAATCCGGCGCATCGTCCGTGAACACCAACAGTATCGATCAAACCGTGGCAGGCGATGTTTTGTCGGTAACCGGCAGCAGTAGCTTTACTTCGTTGGGTAATAACCGCAGTATAAATCTAGCGAACAATAATAATTTGCAAGGCGTGATTACTATTAAAACCACCGGTACGAATACCTCTGACGCAACGCTTGTCAACACCGCCGCCACAACAACCCTCGGAGCTATTGACGTCAAGGGGGCGTTTACCGTCAACGCCTCCCAAAACCTCGCGGTAACGAATACTCCTACTCCTATAGCGAGCGCCGCGAATATGGCATTAAATTTTGGCACCCAGGGTGGAGGCAGCTACACGTTTTGTTATAACACCGGCGCGGCGTGCGCCAACGACACGACCACCACGGGACCGACGATGACTTCCACCGGCGGGAATCTTGATATTATCGGTGGCAGCGGTACGAATACGATCAACCTGGCGGGTTTAACCCTGACAGCGCCAGCAGGGGCCGTGACCGTCGATGGTACGGCGGGTACTGATACTGTGATCGGTCAAAATGTGTTAAGTACCTGGAGCATCACCGCCCCGAACACGGGCATACTAAGTAATGCCAACGGCACCGTGAATTTCACCGGGGTGGAATCGCTCACCGGCGGCAGCGGTGACGACACTTTTACCGTGAACTCCCAGAATCTCGCAGGTCCGATATCCATTGCCAACATTAACACCGGTAATGGCACCAACATTGTCAACGTCAACGCCACGGGCGCGGTCACCGGGACCCTCACCACGGGGTCGGGAACGAACACGGTGAACGTCGATGGCACGGTGGCGTCTATTGATGGCACGGTGGGTAACGGCGCCAATACGATTAAGGTCAACGCGGGCGGAGTAGTCTCGGGGAATATCAGCACGGGAACGGGCGCGGATAGCTTTAATCTTACCGGCGCGGTCAATGGTGTGATCAGCGGGGGTGTGGGTACGGCCCAGGACAACATGACGATCACGGCGCCTGGGAATGTCACGGTACGGTTGGGTAATCAGCGCGATGCGGGGGCCAATTACACGGTGGATCAAGTAGAAACGATCACGGATACCACGCTTGGATCGAACAACACTCTGATAGCGCCTGACATCACTTCTAACATCTGGATCATTGGTGCGGCTACGCCCACCCCTAACACCGTGCAATACGGGGTGAATACCACGGCGTTTTCCAACTTTGCGAACGTGCGCGGGGGGAGCCACGCACCGACTGCCGCCACGGGGTTCGATGAGCAATTTACGGTGAACAGTGTGACGGCGCCGCCTTCTGGAGCAAATTCCGTTACCACGATTAATACCGGCACTGCGCGGGCTTCTGTAAAAATTAATGCCGGGGCCAGTGTCGCAGCGATCACCACCGGCACCGGCACAAACACCCTTGATGTGTACGGTACCGTCAGCGGCACCGGCACCGCCATTGACGGCACGGCCGGGGGCGCCAATACGATCCACGTTTACGCCGGGGGCGCGGTCGCGGGCGTAACGACTACTGGCGCGGGCACCGATAACATCACGGTGGATGCGGCCAGCGCGCCTAGCGCGGCGGGGGTGATGGGGGCTATCAATGCGGGCGATGGCGCCAACACGATGACGATTGCGGGCACCTCCGGTGCGATCACCGGCGGTACGACGGGCACTCATAGTGTGACCGTCACGGGCCAGGTGAATGGGGCCATTACCCTGGGCACCGGCGGGACGGGGGACGGTGTTGAAACTGTTAATGTGACTTCCACGGGCAAGGTCAGCGGTGGGATTACCACCGGTTCAAACAATGACAGCATTACGGTCGATGGTTCGGCGTTGTTTATCGACGCGGGCGCGGGCAATGATCAAATCACGATTGCCACGCCGGGTGCTGCCACCCTCACCGGTGTGTCTCCTAGCACAACCGTTGCGGTGGCCGGCGGGACCGGTTTGGATACGCTTACCGTGCGTACTTCCAACAACACCTGGTCGTTAGATACCACCGGGACCGGTGGCACGGTGAGTAACGGCGCGGTGCCGGGTATTACCTTTTCAAGTGTTGAGAATTTTAATAACGGGGGCGGCACGGGCTCTACGCTGGACTACAGTCATTCCACCACGGCGGTAGTGGTCGACCTGAACAGTTTTTCAGGTTTCTCTACCCTGATTGGTAGCAACAATGCGGTGACGAGCACGTTGATCGGTAAAAATGCCACCACCAACGATTGGTATATCGGCGTGGTGCCGAATACTACGAACGCAGGCAATAACGGTCTGAACGATGGCACGGTGATTGTCAGTAATACCACCCCGATTAATTTCATCAACTTTAATCACCTGGTCGGTGGCGCGGCGGGGGCCACGAACCATTTTTATCTCACGAATGCCACCACCCCGGTACCGGCGGCACTGTCGGGAATCGTCACCGCGCTGCCTACCCATGGCGTGTTTGGCGGCTGCACGTTCTCAACGAGTTGCGGGATGGAGGGCGGCGCGGGCAGCACCAATACCTTGACGGCCCGCGATCTGCCCAATGACTGGACACTGGATGCCGCCGGAAGTGGTCACGTCAGTTATACCACGGCCGTGGGCGCAACCCCCGCGGCGACCTATGCGACCACGTTCACCGGGATGCAGAATTTGGTCGGTGGCGCGGACACTGATCGATTCGCCTTTACCGCAGGGGCGGCGGTGGGAAGTTTTAGCACGATGAACGGTAACGGACAGCTCGCGACAGGAATGGATGTTGTCGATTTCTCATTAGTACCCGCAACCACTCCCGTGGCCGTGCTGTTAGGCAGCGCGACCTATAGCGGGATTGAAGCCTTCATCGGCAACGGCACCACGAGCACGCTGACCGGCGCCGGCGGTTTGCCCAACACGTGGAATATCTTGGACAGTGTATCCATTACGACCGCGGGTACCACCGCGGGTGTCACCGCCAATGCAACGACAAATTATACCAACACTAATAACAGCGGCAGCGTTGTTAACGGTACCGTGCCCACCACGTTCGTGAATTTTGCGAATCTCACCGGCGGCGCGGGTGTGACCAACACCTTTGATTTTTCAAACGTCGCGTTGAATTCCAGCGGCGGCAACATCACGGGGACGCTCACCGGCGGATCGGCGGCGAACACGATCATTGGCCGGGCGGATAACAGTACCTGGACCGTCAATGGTCTTAACAGCGGGTTTGTTATCGTGGCCGCAACCGGAGTGCGCTATGTCAACGCCTTCACCGGGATTCAAACGCTCATCGGTGGCGTGGGGGCGGACAATTTTATCATGGGACCGAGTGCCGGCAATGGGGTCACCGGCACGGGCAGTATCGGTACGATTGACGGCGGTGTAGGCGCGGGCCTCAATACCTTGACGGGCGCGGATAGTACTAATACCTGGTCAATCACCGGGATCGACACGGGTAGCGTGGGGGTTACCAACGCCGCCACGCCGTATGTGAGTTCGTTTATCCATATCCAGAATCTTACCGGCGGGGCGGGCGCGGACACGTTTAATTTTGCCACCGCCACACCGGGGTCAATTACCGGGCTGGTCGACGGGGGTACGGGCAGCAATGTACTCAAGGGACAAAACAGTCCTAATACTTGGGCACTCGCGGCTACCGGCAATTCGGTGGCGATCACTGGAAACGCCACCCCCTATGTCGCCCATTTTACCCGTATCCAACAGTTGCTGGGCGGAACGAGCACGGATGTGTTGACTATCACCGATCCCGCCGTTACGACGGTGCAATTGGGTCCGGTTGTCAATGCGGCGGCGAATCTGACGGTGGATCAGTTTGAAACGATCAACGCTAATCTTGCTACGGCGGCGACCAATCAATTAATAGGTGCGACGGGTGCAAATACCTGGACGATCACCACGCCGAACACCGGCACGGTGAACAGCACCGCGTTTGCGAATTTTGCCAACCTCACCGGCGGTGCCAGTGTGACGGGTTCGGATACCTTTGACTTCTCAACCACGACGGCGGGGGCTATCGGCACGATCACCGGTGGGGCGGGGGCGAATACCCTCAAGGGCCGCAATACTAACAGCACCTGGACGATCACCCGCCCCAACGAGGGTAGCGTGCGTGATGACACGGGCACGCCGACAATCTATATCACTCAATTCACCCGCATCCAGAATTTAACCGGCGGTAGCGGCGCGGATAATTTTATGATCGGCGCGACGGGTTCGATCCTCGGGGGTGCCACCGGTATCAGCGGGGGCGCCGTTATTGCCGGAAATACCGCTACGTATAACACCTTGACGGGGCCCGATACCGCGAGTACGTGGAACATGACAGGCCCGGACAGTGGCAATCTCACCACAACGGCCGCCGCGCCGGGGGTGTATGTCAACAGTTTTTCCAGTATACAAAATCTCACCGGCGGCGCGGCGGCGGATAGGTTTAATTTTGCCGGTTCCACCACCGGTTCCATTGCCGGCACCCTCCGCGGGGGTTCCATCGCGGCGGGGGCTCCGAGTTTCAACACCTTACTGGGCCGCGCCACGGCCAACACCTGGACGATTAACGGTACCGATGCGGGCTTTCTTGATGATACTACGACGGGCAGTGTGAATTACGTCAAGGTCTTTAGCGGTATTCAGAATTTAACCGGCGGCACGGGCACGGATATTTTTGAACTCACGAATGTGCCCGTCACCGCTGGCGCCCCCACTACAGGGTCTTTGAGCGGCATCATCGATGGCAATACCGGGGCGAACACCCTCAATGTCCGCTTGAATGACATGACGGTGCAATTGAATGATACCGTGGCGGTCGTGAATAATACCGCTACACCTACTACGATAGCGGTGAGCGCGGTGCAGAGTATTCATGGGTTTGGGTCTCATGAAACCTTACAAGGACCCAACCGAACCACCCAAAATACGTGGACGATTTCCGCGGCGGATAGCGGCGCGGTTAACACCGTGAATTTCACCGGGTTTGGCAATTTGACGGGGGGCACGGGGACCGATCGATTCACCTTAACCGCCGGTTCGTTAAGCGGTGTGATCATTGGCGGCAGTGCGGATACCTTTACCACTAGCGTTTCCACCAACGTACAATTATACGCTGCCTTACCGGTCGCACCGGCAGCGCCCATTTATAATCCACCTGCCGCCAATACTGTCGCGGTGTACGGGCTGGGCAATGTTACCGCGACCGCAACAACCAGCACACTCCTTGGCCCGGATGGGGTCAGTACTACGTGGTTGATTGCGGGGAACAATAGCGGCAGCCTCGGCATTAATAATAACCCGGTTGTGTTTACCGACTTTGTGAATCTGAAGGGGGGTAACGGCGCGGATAATTTTGTGTTTGGACCGTATAGCAATGGATCCACCATTAATCTCGCCGGGACGGGATCGATCACGGGCACGATTGACGGAGGCATAGGCGCGTTTAATACGTTAACGGGCCGGGATGGCGCCAACACCTGGACCATCAGCGCCGCCAATGCCGGTTCGTTGGGGACCAGTGCTACCCGTAACTATGTTAGCGCCTTTAGCAATATCCAGAATCTTACCGGTGGCGCAGGCGCGGATAGCTTTGTGATGACAACCGGAGGCTCCACCAGCGTGCCCACCGCCGGTGCGGTGGACGGTGTGATCGACGGCGGCTCGATCGCCGCCGGGACCAGCAGCTATAACACGCTGCAAGGCCGCAATGACAATAGCACCTGGATAATTAACGCCACCGATTCGGGTAATCTGGCGGTGAGTGGAGGCGCGACCTATGTGAACGCCTTCCAGAGTATTCAGAATTTGACCGGGGGATCAGGGGGCGATGATTTTACCTTAACAAGCGCAACCTCTATCGCGGGGCAAACCGTGGGCAAGGTCACCGGCACGATAGTGGGCGGTGGGTTTATTCCCGGTAACGTTGCCACGTATAACACGGTACACGCGTTGTTCGGCAGGGCTAATACCTTCGGTAATTTAACCTCCACGGTAACCAATGGTGTTGCAACCTTCAGTGGAAATCTCACCAGTACGGACGCCGCGAAGACACCCGCCAGCCTGACGACGGACGTGAACGCTTTTTCTGGCATTCAGATTTTGGACAGTACCGGTTCGGGCGTGGCGGATTTTTCCGGGACCCAAGGCCCGGTGAGTTTCCAATTGGGCGTGTCGTTCTTGGGCGTGACCCAAGTGATCGGCAATAACAGCGGTACCGGCCAATGGGATAGCACGTTGATCGGCTACGATGGGGTGTTAAATACCTGGACTATTTCGGGCACCAACAGCGGTACCGTGGCCTATACCCCACCTACCACCGGGGGTAAGTTGACCACCGTCACCTTCTCGCGCTTTAATAACTTGACCGGCGGTAATGCGTCGAATGATTTTACGATGCAAACCACGGGCGCGATTACCGGTACGATCAACGGCGGCTCGCGTAGTTACGTCAATCCAACGGCTAGCAATACCAATACCTTGGCACTGCAATGGTCACCCACCGCGACGCCCAGTATCGCGGCCACCACGGTGGATTTTCGCGCGCCGCCCGCGGTGAACAGCGGTTCGGCGGGCTATGCCTATGTCGCGAATTTCAACCAGATCACGGCGGACGCGGCTACCACCAATGCCAACAGCGTCATAGGCAACAGCAGTGACAACACCTGGTTGATTGACGGCGCGAACAGTACGCGTTTGAACGCCGGTGTTTTAAACGGCACTAATTTGCTTTACTTTGGAAATCTCACCGGCGGTACGGGTGCGGATCAATTTACGCTGACCGGCGCCGGATCGTTGAGTGGTCTGATCAGCGGCGGCGGGCATTTGGCGGGCCAAGCGGACAGCTTGACGATGGATTCAACCATAACCGCGCCGATGACCGTGAAATTGTTAGGGACCTCCTTGCCACCCGGACAAGTCGTGAATGGCAGCGCCTCGACGTTGACGACCTATCAAATCGATACGCTAACCGCGAATTCCGCCACCGCCAATACACTTTACGCCGTGGACTCGGCTGGCAGTGCGACCGGCAACACGTGGAATATCACCGGCCCCAATGGCGGCACGGTCACCGATGGCATCAATCCCAATCCGGTGACCTTTGTACACTTCGCCACGTTGTTTGGCGGTACCCACAACGATACCTTCAATGTGTCGGGCAACAGTTCCATCCTCGGCCCGGTTATTCATTCCAACGGTGGCACGGACGCACTCAACGTATCGCTGTCTGGAACAGAAACCGGTGTGGTGAATTTTATCTCGGATGGCGGCTCGACTTCGACGGTGCGCATCCAAGATGCCGCCACCGGCAATACCGGTGCATCTACCTACCTGGGAACGTACACCGTCGGTGGCGCGACCGGCAATGGCACGGCGTATGATCAGTTCGCCTATAGCAACGGTGGCAGTACGTTCACGGTTAACTTTAGCGGCGCGCAGAGCATCGTGGATCAAGTATCCGCCGCCCGCTTGACGGTAAACGGAACCAGTGCAAACGATACGATGACACTGGCGTCCTCGGCTACTCTCACCAACGGCGCGGCGATCACGATGAACGCACTGACACCGGTGAATGTCGGCGGCAAACAAACCCTGGTGTTAGACGGCCAGGGCGGCAGCGACACGATTCATTTGAATACAAATATTGCGCTGCCCGCCTCCACGCTGATCTTCACCGCCGAGCAGGTGACGCAAACGGCCGGGACCAGCCTCAACGTCGGCTCATTGGCGTTGACCAACGTGGGCGCGGCGGGTACGTCGGATACCGACCGGATCCACATCGCCACCCACAATCTAAGTGTTACTCACTCGGGGAATGTCTACCTCGCCGAGTTAGACGATGTGATCTTAGGCGGAATTACCAATCATCCTTTCACCACCACGGGCGTGTTTGATCTCCAGGCCGGTGGCGCCATCAGCGGCACCGAGGGGTTAACCTCCAACGCGCTATTCAGCTTACGCACGCTGGGCACGATTTCGCTCACCGGGAATAATGCCTTGAGTGGCGCTCTCACCTTTACGGGACCCACCCCGCTCACCGGCACGAATGCAGGCGCGGCTACCGTGACCCTGGTGAACACCGCCGCGACGACTTTGGCGGCGGTGAAAGCGGTGAATCTGGACATCACCTCGAGCGGGGATATCGTCGGCCCGGCCAATATCGTGGTATCCGGCACCACCACCCTGGCCTCGAACGGCAACATCGCCTTGAACAGCGCCACCCAGGCTAACTTCGCCACGACGCCGCGCAGCAATGATTTCAATACCGTGAATGTGATCCGCGCCAACAATGTCACTATCGATGACATTAACACCCTCAACGGCTCGATCACCGCGACGAATACGACCGTGCTGGCCACCGCGGGGATTTCGCTGACCACGGCGACCTCGACCTTGGACGCCACCAACACCGCGGCCGGGGATATCAACGTGACCAACACCGGCACGATGCAACGCCTGGCCTTGGATACTTTGGGCAATGTGACCTACACCAATGCCGGGGGTAATATTGTTCTTGATCATATCAACACCAACTTCGGCGGTGGCTACAACCGCGTGAATGCGCCGTATGGCGGCAGTGCCGCCAGCGGTAATGTGGTGATTAACGGCGGCAGCGGATCGTTAACCGCCTATCGCACCGATTTCACCAACCCGCCACCGTACATCGTGGCCAATACCTTGCAGGCCTCGGTCCCGCAAGGGACGTTTGGCAGTCCTTTTTCGTACATCAGCGTGCGCGTGCAGGACGCCTTCTACTTGTCATCGCTCCCGCATCAAGCCTACGTCTATTTCTTTGACGGGGTCCCGCCGATCCGCCCCGGCGACATCAACGTGTTCACCGGCCTGGACGGCATCAATTTACAAATGATCGAACTGGAATCCTTAGGCGATGTCGACCCGGCGATCTTCACTGCGGTGAAGAACTATTACTACGAGGACATCGCGATTAAAATGCCGGAGGATCAACGCTATGGCGATGACGAAGACAATGAGAAAAAACGTAAACGCTTGAATAACTAATACGATTGAACGGGGATTTGGGATATAAATGAACTATAACAGACGATGTCGTGATGTATTGTAATAAAATTGTAACCGCTAAATCGTTCGCTGCATTTTTCTTTCTTGGCATCATCCTTAGCCCGATGGTACGCGCGGATTTTCTCGAACTTCCCGAGGTAAAAGAGATCCAGGAATTTAAACCCAAGACCCTGTTACGCGACATGGAAATCCCCGCGGTGCGCGAGCGCAGTCCCGACCCCAAGGCCGGGCCGCGCCTGGCGGTGTCGGAGTTTAGGATCCAGGGCTTGGTGGAATACCCGGAGCTGGGCATCACCCGCCAGGCCTTGGCGGATCTGGTGGAAAGTATCCGCTTTGATTTAATGGGCGAGGGCAAGCAACTCGATTCGGGTTATACCCTGGATGAATTAGGCCAGGTATCGGATTTACTGGTGGACATCGAAAAAGAAACCCTGGATCGGCACGTCACCCCGTACGACGTGCAAAAACTGGTGTTTTTGATCCGCGACCAACAGGCCAAGCGCGGCATCACCCTGGGGCAAATCGAAACCGTGGCCAATCGTATCACTACGTTTTACCGTGAGCGCGGTTTTATTCTGGCCAAGGCGTATATTCCCAAACAACAGGTACGCGAGGGGATTGTTAACCTCACCTTGTTATTGGGGATGCTGGGCGAGGTGAATGTCACGAATAATAAAATGTATTCCACCCCTAAAATCAAATCGGTGTTTGACAGTTTAATGACAAAGCCGGTGACCAGTTCGGCGATTGAAGAGCGGCTGTATTTAATCAACGACTACCCCGGGATCAGCGTCGACGGCTATTTTGAACCCGGCTACCAAATCGGCGACACCCGTTTGAACATCACGGTGCGCAACGAAAGTAAATATTCTTCAAACCTGCGCGTGGATAACCACGGCACGGAGGCCTCCGGCTTGTACCGCTATTACGCCGATTTTCAAGTCAACGATTTACTCGGCAATGCCGACAGTTTATCGGCCAGCGTGCTGCGCGCCAGCAGTCCCAGTAATACGACCTACTACCGGTTACTGTACGATACGGATTTTTTCGTACCGAAGTTAAGGTTTGTGTTGGAAACGTCCAAGAATCAGTTTTCGGTGAATAATATTAACTCCCTTAACACGGTGGTGATCCACGGGGATATTACCGTCCAAGCGCTCACCGGCAAATATATTTTCAGCCGTGGCCGCACCGCCAACACCAATCTCGAATTGCGTTATGAAAAGCTGCTTTCGCAAGTGCAAGTAGGTGATTTCACCGATCCTACCCACCCCAACGACGACAAATTAAAAAATATTTCGCTGAATTATAATTTTGATTTCCTGCAAGAAGCCAAGAGCCGGTTACACCAAGGGAACCTTAAAGTGTTATCGGGAAAATACGACTACGGATTTGATCTTGGTCAGAAAGATTCGTATCACATTGTATCCGGAGGTTATTCCTTGCTGACCTTCTGGAAGATCCCGTTTACCGACTCCACCTCACGGCTGGTGTTTCGCACCAATGCGCAATACGCTTGGGCCAAGCTGGCCCCGGCCATGCAATATTCACTCGCCGGACCTACCCGCGCGCGCGGATATTCGCCCAGTACCTTCGGTGCTGACTACGGTATTTATGCGGGCGGGGATTGGATCTTTAACAGCCCGGATCTATTTGACTTCACGCTATGGGGCGTCAATTTTAAAAACGTAGCCAAACCCTTTGTGTTTGTGGATACCGCCTACGGGGTGCAACGTACGCTGTTGCCAACCGAAGCCAGTAGCAAACTGGGGCTCACCGATGCCGGGATTGGGTTGCAGTTTGCTTATGAAAAGCGCTTTAGTGGCAACTTGCAACTTGCCTTCCCGTATAAAGAACACTATAAAACCAGCAGCAGTACCACAAAAATTGTGAAAGATAACTACCGTGTGGTGTTCGATTTTGAATACAGTTTTTAAATCTTGTAGGCTAAATCCTACAGCCGGTTAAGCTAGCTACAAAGACCCGGCAAAAAATTGCAAAAATAGGTCACAGACCGCTGGAAATGCTTGATAGATCTCGCAAAATAGACCATATTTATAGTGTTTTAATCAATGATTGTTAGTATTTCTTTTCGCGATGTTTGTATTATAGTTACCATGTTGATTTGAATACGCAGATAACATAGTATTCATAACGTTATACCAACCCATTGGACAACCACAAAAGGACGAAAACCATGGCTATTTTTCTTAAAGCACCAGAGTTAAAAGGCGACGCCACCCATGAGAAGTACAAGGGTTCTGTCGTGGTGGATACCGTGCATTTTGGTGTCACTAAAGACATTACCACACGCGGGGGTGCGGCGGGGACTCGCAATGTTTCAGCGCCTAATTTTCAAGAAGTGACGATTACCAAAGTTGTTGACGGTTCCGTCGTCGGTTTTCTGCAACAAGCCTTCAGTTCTAAAGTTATCGCCAAGCTCGAAATTAATTTCGTAGCAACCTCCACCGATGGTAAACCGGCGGCGGATCCTTTCCTGGTGTACACCCTGGAAAACGTGCTGGTCAGCAGTTATGTATTTACGGCACCGCAGTCCAGCCATCCCATGGAATCCATCGGTTTAAACTTCACGCGCATTGAAGTGAACTTTACCGGTAGAGGCATTGATAACAAAGCGGGTGCACCGCAAAAAATTGCCTACGATATTGCAAAAACATCGTAATGCATCCTACCAACACTGCTCCATGGTACGCGGAGCAGTGTTTGGTTTTTTTACACAGGTTGTTTGTTCATTCTTCTGGGGCGGCCTTTGCGCCGTGTCGTGAGATATAAAGTATGGATCAGTTTACTCAGGACAGACGATTAATCTCCATTGAAACGCCGTTGGCGAAGGATCGCTTGTTATTAACGGACTTCACGGGAACTGAATACATTTCCGACCTGTTTGAATTTCATCTCAAGGCGCTATCGCCCGACGCCGAGATCAAACCCGAAGAGCTGGTGGGTAAACCCGTCAACGTGAAGGTGCACCATCAAGACAAGAGTGTTCGGGTATTTAACGGGTACATCAATCAATTTTCCAGCGGTGCCTCGCAGCATCACGGCTTACACGAGTACCGGTTCACCCTGGTGCCGTGGTTATGGTTTTTAGAAAAGACCCAGGGCTGCCGGATTTTTCAAAACAAGACGGCGAAAGAGATCATCAGCCAGGTGATGAGCGCGCGGGGTTTTAACGATTTTGAATTTCGCGCCGAGGGTGGCCCGGCGCGCGAGTATTGCGTGCAATACGGCGAGAGTGATTTTAATTTTGTGTCGCGGTTGATGGAAGAAGAGGGGATGGCGTATTTTTTCAAACACGAGGCGAAGCAACACAGGTTAATCGTGGTGGACAAGGCCAACGCCTATGACGAGTGCGCGCAGACGGGGCTGGTGTATACTACGGGGCCGCAGCCGCAGCCGCACCTGAGCGCTTGGGCCCACGCGTACGCATTTCGCACCGGCCGCTGGACGCTGAGCGATTACAACTTCAAGGAGCCGGGCCGTAACTTAGTGAGTGGCACGCCCACGGTCAGCAAGTTTGCCAACGCCAAGGGGTTTGAGCATTACGGCTACGCCGACTTGTACGACCTGGGGTTGGGGGATGCGCTGGTGAAGAAGCGCATGGAGATGGAGGAGGTGGGGTTAAACCGTGTTCAGGGGGAGGGGAACTGCAGCGGTTTTTACGCCGGGGGCACGTTCAGCGTGAGCGAGCACGCGGTCAAGGCGGAGAAGGGGCGCTACCTGTTGACGGCGGTGGAGCACCGGGCGCACGACCACAGTTATTTTCCCGACCAGGGCACGGCCTCGGTGTACCGCAACGCGTTTACCTGCATACCCGCCGCGGTGCCTTACCGGCCCCAACGCCGCGCGGTCAAACCGCGCATGCCCGGGCCGCAATCGGCGCTGGTGACCGGTCCGGCGGGGGAAGAGATTTACATTGACGAGTACGGCCGGATCAAGGTGCAGTTTATCTGGGACCGGGAGGGTCAGAAAGACGACCACAGCTCGTGTTTTCTGCGGGTGATGCAAAGCTGGGCGGGCCATCACTGGGGGGCGTCGTTCATTCCGCGCATGGGGCAGGAAGTGATCGTGACTTTTTTAGACGGCGACCCGGACCGGCCGATCGTCAGCGGCGCGGTGTACAACGGGGCGAACAAGCCGGTGTACCCCCACAAGACCCACAGCGGGATCAAGACGCGCTCCACCAAGGGCGGGGGTCCGGAGAACTGCAATGAACTGCGCTTTGACGATCAAAAAGGCGCCGAGCAGATTTTCATCCACGCCGAGCGAAACCTCGACACCGAAGTGGAGCACGACGAGACCCACACGGTGGACAATGACCGGACCAAGACGGTCAAGCACGATGAGCATTCGACGATCAACCATGATCGGAATAAAACCGTTGATAATAATCAGACCGAGAAAATCGGTAAAAACAAAACCATCACGGTGGGGGAGAATCACAAAGAATCGATTGGAAAAAATAAAGACCTGGATGTAGGGCAGGATCATACCGAATCGATCGGCAAGAACATGACCATTTCCATCGGTAAAAACCTCACCGAATCGGTGGATGGCGCGTATACTGAGACGGTCACTAAAGATTATTCGCTGCGTGCCAAGACTATCACGATGCAAGCCGATGATAAAATCACCCTTAAAACCGGCTCGGCGATGATTGTCATGAAAAGCAACGGCGATATCACGATCAGTGGTAGTAACATTAATGTTAAAGGATCGGGGAATATCATCATCAAGGGCAGCAAAGTCACCACGAACTAAGGTGGGGTAGGTCATTGTTAATAAAAATCGCTAATGTCGTGTTACCCGAATGAGTAGCCACGACACCGACCGTGCTGTTTTCGCCGATAACGAAAGCATTACAACATCCACCACTACCCTTGCGCCGGGCGAAATCGTGATAGGTTCCTTGGTGGCACTCGATCCGCAGGGGCAGCCGCTCGTGAATTATCCTGAGAATCCTACCGGGTTACCACAGCAGGCCTTGTCAACGTCGGCGATTACCGTACAGCATATTGGGCGGCAAGTGGCCTTGTTGTTTGCCAAGGGTGATCCGCAGCGTCCTGTGATCATGGGGCTGATCCACAGCCCGTTGCACGCCTTGATCGAAAACTATGAAGTCAGCTTAACGGCGCCTATAACACCAAACCCGGTGGGTCTGCCGCACCCTACCCTCGACGACGTGAGTATCGATGGCAAACACGTGGTGATCGACGCCAAGGAACAAATTGTACTAAAGTGTGGCGATGCCAGCATCACCCTCACCAAGGAAGGCAAAATAGTGATCCGCGGTAAATACCTGCTAAACCGATCCAGCGGTATGTATCGTCTTAGGGCAGGCTCGATACAGGTGAATTAATCCGCATGAGAGTTACCGACATGATGATGCTACTTTGTTTAGTTATCGCCTGTGGTACGAAGGCGTGGGCATTGTGTGTGTGATAGTAAAGCGTATTTTCCATCATTGTTGATAGTATGATGCCCCAGCATAATACATCCGAGAATGTGTATAACGGCGTGTATGCGCAATACGTCGAAACGGCCTCTTTCTTATGGGTACTGCGCTGCCTCGCGGTATACCGTCCGCATTATACCCTGCAGGATATCCGTGCCTTGGAGCAACGCCTGGGTTTGCAGCTGGACGGCTTGATGACCTCGATTGACCAGGGTTGGGCGGCTTGCGAGGCTGGATTAGAGACAGGTGAAGCAGGAGAAGTATTTACCGCTGCTGTGATAGCCATACGTAGTCATGATACCTTTAGTATTCGCCAAGCGGTAGACGCCGGGCTGACATCACCCGACACCCAACGTGGATTAATTTCCGCCCTAGGGTGGTTGCCTGCCTCCTTGGCGATGCCTTGGATCGAAAAATTTCTCAACGGCAAGGACATGCGCCACAAATATCTAGGAGTGGCGGCCAGCAGTGTGCGCCGGTATGATCCAGGGGAGATCTTAACGACTATTGTAAAGCGCGAAGATTGCCAGCAACACGCGCCATTATTTGCGCGCGCGTTACGTTTAATTGGCGAGTTACGCCGTCAAGATTTAATGCCTGTGGTGATGATGGCCATCGCCTCTAACCAACCGATCATAAAATTCTGGGCCAGCTGGGCTGCGGTCGTCTTAGGTCACTCTAAAGCCATTGAGCATTTGCGCCCGTATGTGATGCAACCCGGTCCGCTACAGCTACGCGCGATTCAGCTGGTGTTTCGGGTGTTACCGGTGGAACAGGCCCGTACGTGGGTTTCGGACATGGCCAAAGACAAAGCCTTAGAGCGCGGCGTGATCACGGCCACCGGAGTATTGGGGGATCCGCATGCCGTGAATTGGTTAATTGCAAAAATGCGCGATCCCAAGGTCGCACGGCTGGCCGGTGAAGCGTTTAGTGTTATCACGGGAGTGGATTTAGAACGGCAACAGGTACTGGGACGGGCCCCGGCGGGTGTTGAATTCGGTCCTACAGAAGATCCCGACGACCCGAATGTTTCACTGGACCCCGACGAAGATTTACCCTGGCCGGAGGTTGAGAAAGTCGCGGCACTGTGGCGCAGCCACGGGCCACATTTTATTGTAGGACGGCGCTATTTCCTGGGCCAACCGCTGTCGGTTGAACACCTGCGCGCGACGCTAGCGGCGGGTTACCAACGCCAACGCCACGCCGCCGCGTTGGAACTGGCGTTAGTGGATTCTCACCAACGCTTGGTGAATACCCAGGCCACGACCTTTACCTAAAATGCCTCTGCCATGTTAGAGATCCGCAACCACACCCCGCTCACCACCCGGCTGATCCCCGGCCTGGATAAGAACGGTTACGACTACGCCGTGGTGATCATGAAAGGCAAATTCACGATCGTGCCGGGACAGACCACGTTGGTATTTTCAGAAGAACCGGCCTTAATCTTTGAAGGTGATGTACATTACGGCGAACCCGATAACACCAGCGTGCGGTATGAATCCGATATGGTGACGTACAAACGCGCCACCGATATTATTGTCAATGGACATGCCTATGCGCCGCAGCAACGCAGCGTCTATACGTTGGAAGCGAGTGTGCAGGTGGGGGATATGCGCAAAACCTGTCAGGTGATCGGCGACCGCGTGTGGGCCAAATCCGCCAAAGCGATCATGACCTGGGAGCCTAGCGCACCCCAGCCGTTTGAGCGGATGCCGATCGTCTACGAACGCGCTTTTGGTGGCATTGATCGCACGGATCCCAACAACAAAACGCCCGAATTTTCCCCGCACAATCCCGTCGGTCGGGGCTTTATCGGCACGAAAAGCACCCCCAAGGAAGGCGTGCCCCTGCCCAACATCGAAGATCCGCGGCATTTAATTCAACGCTGGGACGATCGGCCGCCCCCGGCGGGTTTTGGCTTCATCGGTCGCGCCTGGCAACCGCGGGTGGCCTTGACCGGTACCTACGACGACGCTTGGAAAAAGAAACGCCTGCCGTTATTGCCGTTGGATTTTAGCGATCGTTTTTTTAACGGTGCGCACCCGGACTTGGTATGTAAAAGTATCTTAACGGGCGGCGAACGCGTGAGCCTAACCCATTTATCCACTGCCGGCCCCTTAACGTTTGACTTACCCACGTGGAAAGAAACCGTTGCGGTGTTCATCAAAGGTAAAAAAGAAACCTTTCCCCCGGCGCTGGACACGGTGCTGATCGAACCCGACACCAATAGCGTTATTATCACATGGCGAGTAACGGTGCCGTGTTTCAAACAATTTTTATATTTGGATACGGTGATTATTGGGAAGAAGCGGGCGGTATGAGCGATCCCGCGAACACGATTGTGATCACGGCGATGGGGGCCCTCACCCCGGTGGGGGCGACGGCGGAGGAAAGTTGCGCGGCGATTGCGGCGGGGATCACCCGGATTGAAGAACATGCGTATTATGAATGTGCACCCGAGGATCCCGAGTGGGATGATACCTTGCCGTTATACGCGTCCGATGTGCCGGTGATCGACCCCTTTGTCGAGGGTGTAGAACGCTTGCTGCAACTGGCTTTGCCCGCGCTGACCGAAGTGATGGGCAAGGCCAAACTCCAGCGCCGTGATATAGAAAATTGTGGTTTGATGTTGGCGCTGCCGCAAGCCGATACAGCTAGTAGTGCTCTGAATGTACCGGCCAATTTTATTCCGACGCTGTGCAAACAAACAGGACTTGCGACGTTTAAATTATGGAAAGCCACCCAAGCGGGTCACACGGGTGTATTTTTATTGCTGCAAAGCGCGATGCAAAAACTGCAAGCGGGGGAGGTGGAGGTGTGTATCGTGGGTGGGGTTGACTCCTATTTATTAGAGGAACGGCTGGACGTGCTGGATGCGGCCTGGCGGATCCGCAGTGAACGTACGGTGGATGGGTTTATTCCGGGGGAAGCGGCGGTGATGTTACTGCTGGAGACTGCGGCGCATGCCCAGGCGCGCGGGGTGCCGATCCTCGCGATCCTGGGTGAGGTAGGCGAAGGGACCGAAGTAGAAACGATTCACTCCAAGAAGAACAGCACCGGGGAAGGATTGGCCCGCGCCATTGAAACTGTGATGCCGAGGACAGCGGCGGGTGTGGAGTCCGTCTACTGTAGTTTAAACGGCGAGAGTTATTATGGATTTGAGTGGGGCGTGGTGTGGACGCGTTTGAACGAATCCCTGCAAACCATGAAGACACTGGTGCATCCAGCCGATTGTGTAGGTGACGTGGGGGCGGCCACGGGCGCGTTGTTACTGGCCTGTGCCACGAGTACCTTCAAGAAGAGTAAGGAAAAGTTGCGCCCGGTCTTATTATGGACATCGGGAGACAGTGGCCATAGAATGGCCCTGACGCTGCAACCGGTGGAAACCTAAACCTACTTAAACATAAAGGAGAATCGCATGGCCGCTTCAATGAACGTCAATGGTCGAACCGTGGTACACAAAGACAGCGGTGGGGTGGCGACCACCTTTCCGGACGTGTGTAAGACGCAGTGCGGACCGCCGGTGGTGCCGATTCCCTATCCCAATATTGCGTTTTCCAAGGACACGGCCAACGGCAGTAAAACTGTGAAGGTGGATGGGAACCCCATCATGCTCAAGGGCTCGCACTTTTCCACCAGTACGGGGGATGAGCCGGGTGCCCTGGGCGGGGTAGCCTCACAATGTACTAAGGGCAAGGCCGAATTTATTAATTACTCGTTTGATGTGAAGGTGGAAGGCAAAAACGTGCCACGCTTGGGCGATCTGATGTTACAGAACAAACGTTCGGCGTTTAATACCCCGCCGATGCCGGAGGTGCAGCCGCCGTTGGTGGTGGTGCCGAAGAATGTTGAAGATGACCCGGAAAATGAAATAATCAGTATTGATTTCATATAACCTATTTAGGAAAAACGATGGCGAACTTAAAACAGTGGGTGAATTTGCCAAAAGAGTCAAGATATGTGGGTGATGGAATATCTTCTGAAGAACGATTGGACTTTTTGTATTTTAAGCATAAGTTTAAAACGGCTAAACCCGCGTCTTTTAAAGTGAGTATCGTTCCATCAGGTTCCGGGAATATTAAATACAGCAAGGAAGAATTAAAAAGGCATGCGGGGTTTCGATTACGAAAGCCCCCTGTTCAAGTGTCTACAAGCACCAGCACACCGAAAGTTGAACAAGAGATGTTTTTACCCGCCGCCGGGGGCAATACATACAAAGTCAAAGCCAAATACAACAACAAAGTCGTGGAATCGACCACCACTGTAGAGGTTTGGAGACGTCTTTATTATGAAGTAATCAGCATGTATGATCCTATAAAACAGTACCCAGTGCCCTATCTAAGCTCCATGTCGGGTTTTGAAAATGCCTTTGTCAATTCGAGTAAAAAGTTCAACATCGAATTGAAGGAAAAAGGCAATGGTAGAAAAAAAATGAAATTCATCAAAACCATACATAATACAAATCATGCTGAATTTCGTGATGAAGCCCGCAAGGCCTATACAATTGATAGTTACTATCCCTATGCGGTTGCCGTGGTGTTTTCTAATTTTTTAGCAGATTATGTTGATTTTGAAGTCATTGATACGGTATCACGGAGCATTCCAAGCAAATTATTCCATTGGGGCGCATATGCGGATGAATTCGTTGTTAATATTGCGGATATTTACGGGAGGTCCAAATATATATGGGAAGGGCTGGATGACGATCATGACAAAACCAAGTTTTGGTTATTCAGTGCGACTTTTGTGGCAAAAGATGGTCGACAGTACACGATACCTAAAGATGATGTAACCATTACTGGAGCGAAGACTTATAGTCTAGGGGGCTACAAGCAAGTCAAAGTCAGTTTGAAGAACATTCCACGTCAGTTTTTTTCATCTTTCGAAGGAACAATCCAATTAAAAGTTAACATCCTTGACGGAGGTTTTACTGGCGGGTTTAGTTATACCAATTTAAACCTCATCACAGTAGGTACGCTCTCCTGGTGGGATAGTACGCCGTCGACGAACAGTGAGATGCTGCAAACCCTCAACCATGAAATGGGACATAAAGTGGGTATGGTCGGGTATGGTGATAAAGATCACCGCAAGAAAAATGAGAAGTTAAGGAAACAAGGAAAAAGTGTGTCATTTGAATTTCGTCCGGAATTACCCGATGCACCCAAAACATTATATGGCGAACACCGTGGCGTTAACAACCAGGGGCACCTAGGACCCCATTGCGGGAAAGGTGCGAAATTCAATAATAATACGGGTGAATGGAGCGGCAAACCCGGGTGCGTCATGTTTGGGAGCAACGCGACTGAAGATCCCGTTGGCACCTATAATTTTACTCCAGCGACGTTTTGCGACCAATGTGAGCCTGTGGTGAGAAAGTTGGATTTGAACGGTACATTGTTATCGGGACTGAAAAAAAGATTCTGATTTTTTACATTAATAATGTGGTCTAAAATCCATGCGACGGTTGTATTACTGGTTTTTGGTATTTCACTTGGTGTAGACGTATTTTTTTATCACTGATAAAAAACGGGAAGGACACTTGATATGCAACCGTATTCGATACCGGAAAACTGTGATTTTAATCAAATTATCAAACGCGGATTTGGGCGCGATGGTCGTGGACTTCCCGGTGAAAATCCATGCTCACCCGATATTCATGATCTGAAATTTGTGGGCATTGTCATTAACGCGCCGAAAGAAATCCGCTTCAGCTCAACGGAGACGGAAGACGACCTAAACGCGATTCCAGTCTGCGGGGTTCAGTCACATGATGCTGGCACCTATATTGACCGTAATGGTAGTCTAAACCAATCATTAATCTTTGTTGTGACGGACATTAAGGCCAATGCTACCTGGTCAGGAAGAATACCCGGCCCGCAGAATCTCGTCCCCCAGCCAAAGCCACTGCATGGTGAAGAAAAAATCTTTACCCGTGAAGAAATGAAAGGAAGGATTATTCGACAACGGTTCAACCCGAATTTATTCAATATTACCAGTATGGTCTTGCGGGAGACGGAATATATTGTCTATGCGACGGTGGGTCCCTATAAGTCCAATGTGGTGACGATAAAAGCGATTAAGGAACGAAAATAATGGATTCCACATTAGAACTACCAAGTATTATAAAATCACCATATAGCCCAAGTATTAAAGAATTGGGTGTGCTGCTGGTCTTTTCAGAAAAAGAGTCGAGCCAAAAGAAGAAAATTATCCAGGGTGTCTTTGCGCTACCAAAGCATCAAGATGTCAAAGTAAACGGACCACCCCATAAAGCCATTGTCGTCACTATTAATTTCGATGGCCGGTATGTCGTGGTGAAGCCTTTCGAGGACATTATTGCCCTTGGGGGGGATGTTGAAGAAACTAAAACCGCTTATGTGGGTTATTTTCAGTTTGACATGTATGATTACTTTGAGTATACGACTGCGGGTATTTATTATGTTGTCAGTTCCCTGGGAATTTATTTATCGAATATTTTGCAAGTGTCGATTGATTAAAGTAATAATTGAATTCGATTTTTTAGTGCAACTTAACCTCTTGGTTAAGCGCCGCCTTCGCCAACGCATAGCGAAGTGATTGTGACCTTCCTGGACGGCGACCCGGACCGGCCGATCGTCAGCGGCGCGGTGTACAACGGGGCGAACAAGCCGGTGTACCCCAACACGAGGGCACGTGCGTCCTGTAAGGATATGCAGCCAGGTGATTTGACATACAACCCACGTAAAATTGATAAGCCATTTGGTTGAAATTCATCATCAGTTTTTCTATGCAGACTGATGCGCTAACCTAACCGTTCAAACATTAAGCCCAGAGTCTAAAGACCTTTAGAATTTATGGACAGTTGCGGTAGTATACGCGTTCGAGGATTTCGCAATAAGACACGTTACCGAAATGTACCATATTTCCGTTTTGGTGGATTACAGCTTTAACCAGAAAATACAAGCAGGCAAGTTTAACCAAACTTGATCTAATGAAGATCAAAAACTAAGAGTGCTGACAATATGGGATCGGAACGTTTGGTAGGTATGCTGATAGTGGGGTTGCTCGTTCTGTTAACCCTGGGTAGCGTGATGACAGGGATTGAACATGCGGTCGATGCGGGCGTCAGGAATGCCACCGGCAACTCCCTGGTGTTATTCAATAGCGTTTTTGTCTTTGTTGGCGTGATTGTTTTATGGATCGGTTTTCTATATGCCGATAGCATCGCCTTATGGGATATTATTGCAGAAGTCACCAGAAGGGAATCCAGCGACGGTCAATCTGGATTCGTGGTGGTGGTGGGGTACTGTATTCTAATGTATCTGGCGAAAGTTGTATTGATCCGTCTGTACAGTTTACCGTATGCCCATCATTGGTTGACCCCGTTGTATAGCCAGGTAGTGATGCTGGTCGCGCCGTTGACGGGGTATCTGATAGTGGACTTTGGTTTTGCACGTGGCCGAGGTACGCGTAATTTTTTCAAATCCATAAAAAGCGCGTTATACCGGGCTAAAGAACTAACCCTGAAACTACTCTTAACGCCCCTCCGTGTGGTTTTAGAGTTTCGGTTTCCGGGCAACTACCTGCATGTAAACGCGGCGGAGTCCGAGCACTATGAACTGACGCGGATTTCTTGCGGAAAACATTACTATCATATTTATTACGATCCGCTTCTGAATAACTATCTGGTACAGAAAACCTCTCACTATGATTCATGCGTGGAATTGGTCAAAATAAATTCGTTAGGTGTTATTATCGGCCGAATCGTCAATCTTCCCGCGTTGTCTGGCAGTGGACTATGTTTTGGCGATGGGAAATATTACGACTGGGCAATTACCGGGAACGCTACGGCGCAATCTTATATCGCGATACTGGAGTTAAATCAGCTTACCGAAGCACAATGTATTGCGCTTCTACAGGAATGCGAGCGGCTTGAAGTACATGAGGGGAGTAAATATACAGCAACACGCTATTATCTGAAAATGCCGACGGGTTGGTTGGTGTTGGAAAAACGACCTGCAGACGAGAATAAAACTTCTGATGAGGTACGCGAGATAACTTTTTCCCTCGAAGCACTTGCCAAAGAATATTATACTACAAAGTGCATCCAACGCATGTTCGCATTGGTTTATCCGGCGGCACAGGAACGGAGTATTTATCAACTGGACACACGCATACAACTGCTAAGTTTTGCAAAACAATCCTATGTTTCCAAAACCTATCAAGAAATAAACTGGCTTTATTGGTATGGCGGATACGGCGTCGGTAGTTTGCAGTTACGCCACGAGAACGAACACATCTGTTTCAAGGCCTTTGTTTGCCAGAACGACGCGGGCTATTGCACGGATTTCGCTTTTTATGCGGTCCCGCCGGGAGTGGCGGTGAACACTACCGTACTGTTTCTGCGTTGCGACCGTGACCGTGTTGGTCGCCGGTCTAACGATCAACCGGGTTTATATATCGTACGGCCAAAAACCCCATTATCGCAACCGGTTGTCGCGGAGCATGAAATGAACGGTATTGTATTTGGTGAGGCCCTGCGGTATGCGCGCCAATACCCTTGGCAGCCTGTCGTTAAGTTAGATCCTAACAGAGGCGCGATCCAACACATACAGTATTGCAACGGGGGGTCTGAGCGTGTGAATGTTGCATTTACCCATCACCGCACGCCGGTGCAGCGCGCTTTGCCGGCTGAGATAGCATTGCACTGGAATCGTAATGTTTCAAAACGCGACTTTTTGCAAATGTATTTTAATGGCAAGATGTTCCATTGGAGTGCTAACGCCCACCTTATTTTTAGTATTGACGCTGTCGTACATTTTGATGCCGAGGAAGTTGCGGAGGTGTTTGCTGCACTTGCGATGAATGATACGCCACTCCAATTACAGATTTTTATGGAGGAGTGGTTTGAGGAAAAATATAATAACGACAGGAAATTCCTTACTGTACAAGTGAGCAATGGCGTTGATGTTATCCCGCTGCGGCGCACGGTGCTGAGTGTATCCGATCTCTACAAGGATACGGATAATAACCGCGATAACAAGTATTATCCAGATAGAGATAATTATGGACCGGTTAACTCTTTTGAAGAGGCGTGGTTGAAGAGGGTGTATGAAAAAGCATTGGACGATGTTGGTGCCGCACCTGTTTTTCTGGAGGCCGCTGCTTTTTTGATACACTATAAAACCTGGCCGGGAAAAGACAATTTCAAATTAAAACTTTCATTTTATTATATGAAGTTGTTGTTTGGTTATACGATCCAAAAAGAATACGTGTCCGCACAAGCAATACTCGCGCAGTATATTGAAAACTGGATACCTATTGCCGGCCTGGATAAATATTCCACGTTTATTGCGAGTGAAGGCTTGGCGCTGGCGCTCCTGTGCAAGAATGATCGGATCTGCGAACCGGTTTTTGATAAGATTCTAGGCAGGGATTTCGATATTATGCGGTTGGATACCATGGATCTGCTGTATAATCTGGGTTGCTTTTACGCGACCCATCATAACAAAGATAAGATGCTGGTTGCAGTACGGCAGGCGCTGCGGCATGGTAAAGAACCGGAACAGTTTACGACTGACCCGGATTTTTCCGATTACTGGCGGGATGCCGATTTTCTGGAAACGCTTAAGGAGCCACGCAAATTGTAGAAATTTCGAGTGGGTCCCAGCTTAAATCGAAACTTTTACATATTACGTGTACGTATGCAAACTCGCATGGTGTCCCATCATTGGTTTTTACGCTTCCCGGCCACGCTGTCGCTGGTCGGGATCAATTTTTTGGTTTTTCTGGTTTTAATCTTCAATGGCGTGCCTTTGAACACGGTCAGCCCGGATATATTAATGTCCTGGGGCGGCAACACGGCCGTGTTGACCCTAACGGGCGAGTACTGGCGGTTACTGAGCAATATTTTTGTTCATGCCGGATTACTGCATCTGTTGGCGAATAATTATATGTTGTACATCATTGGCGCGCACACCGAGAGGCTGTACGGAAGGCTGAACATGGTGCTGTTGTACCTCAGCGGCGGGGTAGTGGCCAGTCTAACCAGCGCCATGTGGCAAAGCCGACATATCGAAAAAATAATTGATCAGCCAGCGCTGTTCGGAATGCAGAAGGCACTCACGTATCAGTATATCGTGAGTGTGGGGGCCTCGGGGGCCATCATGGCCTTGTGCGGGGCATTATTGCTGGGGCTATTGTGGCAACAACAAAGTATATCAACGGCGAATAAAATTACCGATAAGCGGCTCAGGTCTGGACTTATCCAGGTTATTCTTCTCAATTTAGTGTTGGGATATTGGATCAAGGGGATCGATCAATCGGCCCATGTGGGTGGCTTGCTGGCGGGCGCGATGTTGGGAGCGGGGATTTGGCTGGTGGCTGAATTTGCGGTAGCGCTGCGGCGTTATGCGGTTGTTATTGTCTGCGTACTGATGATAAGTATAGTGGCGATAATACTCTATCATGTCAGCGGCAATGCTGACTTGCAGAAGTATCGAGCACATTATATGGAGCAAACACAAAACCCGCCTAACGCGACGGAATAAAAGGTACTCAAAGAAAAACCACCAATAAAAAAACGCATTTTTACTTACTGATAGCGCAATTCCCCGGATGAAAGTACCGGATTCGATGTTGTATGATTCAGTATCGATCGGGAAGGTTGCTAATCAGGCAGCAATAGTATGGACATCACACAAACAAACTTCAGCGCCGATTCCCACAGCCAGCGGGAAAATTTAGAACACTGTGTCACCGAAGCTGCATTTTTATGGCTGCTACGCTCGGTGCAGGTTGACCAGCCGCGCTATACGATTCGCGAAATGGCCGATCTCGAACAGCGTATTGATGCGCAACTGGATGGGCTGATGGTGTCCATTGACCAGGGTTGGGAGGTGTGCGCGGCGGCGTTGGACGGCGGTGATCCCGGGGCGGTGTTTACCGCGGCGGTTATCGCGTTGCGCAGCCATGACGTGCCCAAAATCCAGCGGGCGGTGCAAGCCGGTGTGGCCAATGATCGTAGCCTCAACGGGCTGATTTCCGCCCTGGGCTGGGTGCCCGCGGTGATTGTGCAGCCCTGGCGGGACAAGTTTCTCCTTAGCAAGGATCTGAAACACAAATACCTGGGGGTGGCGGCCTGCAGCGTGCGTCGTGAAAATCCCGGCGAGCTACTGACCGAACTCCTGGCGCGGGAGGACTGCCGTCAGCACGCGAAATTTTATACGCGGGCTTTGCGCTTGATCGGCGAACTGCGGCGTCAGGATTTAATGCCGGTGCTCGAGACGGCCTTGACCGAGAGTAACCCGGAGGTGTTGTTTTGGGCGGCCTGGTCGTCGCTATTATTGGGCCGAGTTGAAGTCATCAAACACCTGCGGCCGCTGGTGCTGCAACGCGGTCCGTATCAAGAATGGGCGATACAGCTGATTTTCCGGGTATTGGGCGTGGAGACGGGCCGGGAGTGGGTATCGGCCCTGGCCAAAAACAAGACCCAAATCCGCGCTGTAATCAAGGCCACGGCCGTGTTAGGCGATCCGCACGCCGTGAACTGGTTGATCGCCAAGATGGCTGATCCGTTATTAACCCGTCTGGCGGGGGAGGCGTTTACCTTTATCACCGGGGTGGACCTGGAGCAGCAGCAGTTACACCTGCCGGCCCCGGACATTCCACCTTCTGTCTCTGCGGATGACGTTACCGACACCCATGTGGGGTTGGACGAGGATGACGATCTACCCTTTCCAAATGCCGACAAAGTTGCTGAATTTTGGCGCCGCCAGGGAGAGCATTTTCTGATGGGACGGCGTTATTTTCTAGGCAAACCGCTAAGTGCGGCCTGGCTTAAAACTGTGTTGAAGGCGGCAACCCAACGCCAACGCCACGCGGCCGCCCTGGAGTTGGCCCTGATCGATTCGCACTCCCCGCTGCTGAATACGCGGGCCAGAGTACCTGGGGTGAGTTAACTATCCCGGCCTTTCATAACAGGCTAATTTCAAGCACGGCGGTAGTACCGCCCGCGTCACGGGCTTGCAGGGAGAGTTGCCAGCCATGCCTATCCGCGATTTGTTTGGCCATGGCCAGGCCCAGGCCGCTGCCGCCGGTGGTGGTGTTACGCGATTGTTCCAAACGTACAAAGGGTTGGAAGACGGCTTGGCGTTGATTGGCGGGGATGCCTGGGCCGCGATCGTGAATTTTAAGGGCGATAAGGCTGGGGTGTTGGGTTAATTCCACCTCTACCGGCTGGCCGTGGCCATAACGCAGGGCATTGTCGACTAGGTTATTGACGATGCGTGATACCGACAAACTCGGTAGGGTTACCATCACGTGCTGGATCCCCAGGTAGTGTATATCCGCGCCACCAGAGCGCGCATTGGTCACGATTTCTTCCAATAACATGCCCAGGTCACAAGGTTCGGATTGTTCTACCGTAACGCCACGGCTGAATTCTACAAAGCTATCGATCAGTTTGTTCATATCGTCTAAATACCGTTCCAGGCGATCAAATAATAACGGGGTGGGATCGGTTCGGACGATTTCCAAGGCGAGACGGATACGCGCCAACGGGGTACGTAAATCGTGCGAAATACCGGCCAATAAATAAGTCCGGTTTTGCATTAATTGGTGAATTTCCGTGCCCAAACGATTAAAACGATGCGCCAGGGCGATCACTTCGCGCGGCCCGGATTCTGTAATCGGTTGGAAATTTGCACCGGCGCCAAGCTGATCTGCTCCCCGTTGTAATCGCTGTAATGGCCGGGTGACATAACGCGCTACCCATACGGCGGCTAGGGTACTGAGGGTGATACTCAGTAGCACCATTAAGCCGAAGGTGGCCCAGGGTTGTGTGCCGATCCGTTCGTGACTAAAGCGAATCGTTAATACCCCGTGTTGCATGGGCAGACGCGCGATATATTTCCACAGGTGAGGGGACCATTGCACTTCAATAGGCTGTTGGTAGATGGTTGTTAGCGTGGTTTGTAGTTGTTGGATATACGGCAGCTGCGAAGGCTCTAGATCCCTGGGTAGCGGATCGGTACTGATATCAACCTTGAATTCAGCATGCAGTGCTTGTGCAACTTGGAATTTATCGGCAAGGCCGGCCTGTTGATAGCGATCCACGGCGCTACCTATAAGTCGTGCAAAATCTTCTGCGGCGTGAGTGATGAGCGGTAGGAATATCAGCCGCGACGAGACCAACAACATCGTAAATTGGAAGACCAGCAGCAGTGAAAAAAAGATCCCGGCGCTGCGCGCGAACAGGGAATTACTCATGCGGCAGGTTCGCTATCGTGGGGCACAAATAAATAACCCGCCCCCCATACCGTGCGGATATACATCGGTTCGTCCGGATTGGTCTCGATCTTGCGCCGCAGCCGGGCGACCCGTACATCAATGCTGCGATCAAACGGAATGCGTTCGTCGGTATTGGCTAAACTCACGATGCGGTCGCGGTTGAGGACTTTACCGGGGTGGCTTGCAAAAATTCGTAACAGGGTAAATTCTGCCGTGGTGAGGGGAATTTCCTCGGCCCCTCGTGTCAGGCGCTGGCGCTGGATGTCCAGTTGGAAGGGACCAAACTGTAAGGTGGTGGATGTGGCGGGAGGCGGTGGCTGTTGGCGGCGGCGTAATACGGCTTTGATCCGCGCTAGCAGCTCACGCGGGTTAAAGGGCTTGGCCAGATAATCGTCAGCGCCGACTTCGAGTCCGACAATGCGATCCACATCGTCGCCCCGCGCTGACAACATGATAATGGGTAACGCGGAGCTGGCACGTAATTTTTGGGTGAGGGTCAGGCCATCTTCACCGGGCAGCATTAAATCCAATAACAATAAATCCACGCCATGGTTTTTTAAATAGGATTGCATGGCGCTGCCATCCGCCACGCCGTGCACCTGAAAGCCTTGTTTGCTGAGGTAATCAACCAGCAGTTGCCGTAAATCAGGGTCATCATCCACGACCAGGAGTCGCGCCGTCGTTGTCATTTTGCTAGCTTACCATAGCCGATCAGCGTTGCTGGGCCAGACATACAAATTCACCCTTTGTAACACATTGTCATACCTGGGACATCACGGGTTTGCACAGCGTTGTCACACTTAGAACTGAGCAGATTCGCAACCGGATAGGAACAAAGGAAAAACCATGCACACACAATTAACGACGCTCTTGGCTGTCACGGTGATAACGCTAACAGGCTGTGGGGGTGGGGGGAATACCTCGTCTTCCAACCCTACGACGGCCACACCGATCCCGATCACTCCTGCTACGCCCACACCGGTACCCGCGCCAACCGCGAGCGTGACATTGCTGCATTTTAGCGATTTACATGCCCATTTAACCCCGCATTGGGATCGGGTTCCCGATGCCTTGCCGGGTCAAACCGCGGCCACCACCCAGGTGGTGCAACGCGGTGGACTGGCACGCTTGGCCACGGTGATCAAGGCACAACGTGCGACCCATCCCAATTCGATACTCATGAATATCGGTGATACCTACCACGGAGGTGTGGAAGGTTTGTATAGCTTGGGGAATGCGGTGGTCGATCCGGTGAATGCCTTGGGGATCGATGTAGGGGTGCCCGGTAATTGGGACTATGCCTACGGCCCGATCGTTACGCGGTTGCGTTATGCCAGTTTAACCACGGCCGAGGCCACTACCTTGGGTTTAATCCCCGGGGTTGCCAATCCCAACGGTGAAATTAAACGGCCAAACTTTCCCAACTTGGCGGCCAATGTGAGCTATACCGCGCCGCCGAGTAAAAACGGCCAGGGATTTTTGCCCGCAACTTGGATGACCACCCGGGGTGGGATCAGTGTGGGGGTGATCGGTTTGTCGTCGGATATCGTGGCGCACATGGCCGGACCGTTGGCGGCCGGGTTGAGTTTTGTGGAAGGGCAGTCCAATTACAAAACCTTGGTCGAAGCCAACGCCGCGGTGTTGCGCCGGCAAGGCGCGCAGCTGGTGGTGGTGATGAGTGAACTTGGTTTACATAAAAATAAACAACTGGCCGATGTGTTGACCCCCAACACGGTTGATATTATTTTTTCCGCGCATACCCACGAACCCACTTACCAACCGCTCACCACGAACAGCGGTACACGCGTGGTGGAGGCGGGCAATGACGGTAACTTAGGCGTGATGACGGTGAGTTTTACCGCTGGAGTTGCAACCGGATTCGATTGGAAATTAATTGCAATTGATAACACGATTGCCGAAGACAGCGCCGTTAAAGCCTTGGTCGATACCGCTCGGGCGCCGTTCTTGGTGGCTGATCCTAATATTAAACTGCCCCTGCCGATCGCGGATATCACCTTGCACCAGCCGATTAGTGCGGTGGTGGGTCATAGTCAAGGGGCGCTGGATCGCCGCCATGCCTTGGAAAATACCTTTAATAAAGCTTATGCCGATGGGATGCGGCAACTCAGTGGCACTCGATTGGCAATGACACCGGGGTTTCGTTTTGACGCGGTGATCGCGCAACCTGGCTATTTACTTGAAGATAACACTGTCGCCAGTGGCGATCTAACCTTGGAAGATGTCTACCGGTTTTTCCCCACCGCCTATCCGCTCGCCACGGGGCAGGTCACGGGCAGCCAATTAAAACTCATCATTGAAAATGCGTTGACACGGGTTTTTTCCAAAGACATGTTTAATCATGCCGGGGGCTGGCTGGAAGGTTTCTCGGGCTTGGGTATGGATATCGATGTGGCAGGCAATGATGGCGCACGTATTGTCAACAGTTGGACCACGGACGATGCTCAGCCGGTGGCTGACACCACCACCTACAGTATGACTGGCTGTCATCTGCCCAGTGACGCCGCCGATGTGTTGTGCGGTAACAGCGGTTTTACCCAGGTGGCGCTGTATATCAATCCCGCCACCAACAGCGGATGGAATGAAATTGATCTGTTCCTGGAAATGCTCAAGAACAATTCTTTTGGTGGCGTAACTGCCGAGCGATTTACCGATACGAGTCAAACGCCGGTGTGGCCGCAAGCCCCGTTTGTCCAGCCATTGTGGTGAGAGGACTGTGCATGGGTACAACCCGCCAAGCACGCACTTAAACTATGGTTTAAACCGGTTCCAAAGGGGGATTCATGGGGTGCAGGAGCACTGGATGTAAAGATTTAGTGTATATACCCACACAGGTGGGCGAAAGACAACGCAAGGCTAAGGATTCCAATTAAGCAGCCGATATTGCTTGAGAAACTTTAATCGAGTCACTGGCATGGATGTGATACGCACACCTTTACTTATCACCGGGGTTATGGCTATTGGGTTTTTTGTGTCCGATTCCGTATATGTACACCTATGCCTATATTTTTCAGCCATCGGTGGATGGTATTGGTTCGGCAAAAAATTGCTGTTAACCCAGACGTCCAAGGCGTCGTCGGATACTGGTAAATCAGCCCACAGCGAATTATTGAATAACGTAAAAGATTTGTCAGAAAATATTGAACTGCGTCTGAACGATAGCATGATTGATCTGGACAAGATTAAATCCGTGTTGGCGGATGCTATTTCTAATTTAAATTCCAGTTTTGGAAAATTAAATGAACTCAGTGAACAGCAGAGACATATCGTGGTTGGAACGATAACCGGGCTTGGTGGCGCCAGTAGCGAAGATTTGAAGACTAACAAAGGGTCGAATATACGAAATTTTTGTAATTTTGTTTCTGAAACAATGCAGTTTTTTATTGGTATAGTGATGGACGTGAGTAAGCAAAGTATTCTGGTGGTGCATAAAATGGATGATATGGTGGTCCAAATGGATGGAATATATTCTTTGCTCGGTGATATTAAATCAATATCCGATAAAACCAATTTGTTGGCTCTAAACGCAGCGATAGAGGCGGCGCGCGCGGGCGAGGCGGGACGGGGATTTTCAGTGGTTGCCGATGAAGTGCGCAATCTTTCGATTCGATCCAGGGATCTGAATGAAACGATACGCAAGCGGGTTTTTTCAGCCAAGGAGACCATAGAAAAAACCCGCTCTATCATCTACGAAATGGCGGCGCGGGACATGAGCATACATATCTCGGCCAAGGAAAAGACCGATGGAATGTTGGATGAGGTGGCGTCCATGGATGAGTCGGTAAACCAGAACCTGGCGCGGGTTTCGGCGATATCGGACTCGATTTACGAGAACGTTCAGGTCGCGGTTAGATCCATGCAGTTTGAAGATATTACCCAGCAGCTTATCGCGCACGTGAAGAAGATATTGATACATGTTGCTGAGGTCTCGTCGATTTTCGAGGATGATAAAACAACTACCGACATTGAATCCGTCAACAAAAAAATACAGTTTTATACAAGCAGTATTAACACCTTTACGCATAAACCCGTGCATCAAGTCAGTGTCGCTGAAGGTGACGTGGAGTTATTCTAGGAGTAATTACACATGAACCAACAAGTTAATTCCTCGTATCAGGGTAATGTCTTAACCATTAGGATTGATGGGACCTTTGATTTATCAAAACAAGCGGCCTTCCGCCAGTCTTATGAAATGGCCCCCAACAAGCCTTCCAGTTACGTAGTGGACATGCGTACCGTGGAATATATGGATAGCGCAGCATTTGGCATGTTATTGGTACTGCGCGATTATGCGGGCGGTGACAAGGCCAACATCAGCATTATCAATATGAGCTCCGTGATTAAAAAATCTTTTTCACTGTTGAATTTCGATCGATTATTCAAAACTTCTAAATGAATAGTGCCATCATAAAAGAGTCCGACGCGGAAGGTTATCAATCTACGATCCTGGTCATTGATGACGACATGGTCAGTATCGACATTATATCCGCGATTCTTAAAAGCGAAAGGAGTTACCGGATCATCTTTGCCAATGATGGTGTGCAAGGGTTAAATCTGCATAAAAAATTCAAACCCGATTTGATTATTATGGATATCCTTATGGAGGGTGTTGATGGTTATCAGACTACCATCAATATTATGAAACATAGTCCGGGGGAATTCGTCCCGGTGATATTTGTAACCGCGATTCGTGATCCTATCGCGCTGTCACACTGCTTCGATGTGGGCGGGATCGATTACATCGAAAAACCCTATAATCCTACGGTGCTGCGTTCTAAAATCAAAACTTTTCTTGAATTAAAAAAGCTATACAAGGAAACTCAGGCGCAGCACTACCAACTACAGGAACATAATAGAGCATTGGTGGGTAATTATCGCATTGCCGAAGAATTATTCAAAAAAGTCATGTACACGGAGGTGCTCGACGCCCCTGGGTTTAGTTATTCTCTCTCGCCGATCGCGATATTTAACGGCGATATACTCATGGCGGCGTATCAACCCTCCGGCGAGTTGAATGTGATATTGGGGGATTTTACCGGCCATGGCATCAGCGCGGCGATTGGCGCAATCCCGGTCGCTGATATTTTTTATAGTATGACTTCCAAAGGGTTCGGAATTGCGGATATTGCACGTGAAATTAACACTAAATTATGTAGAATTATGCCGCGCGGTTTATTTCTCGCGGCGTGCATACTCTCCTATAGCCACAGCAACAAAACGTTTAGCATTTGCAATGCGGGTATTCCAGTGGCGATGTTTTATAGTAAGGAAAGAAAAAAAATTTCACGCCAGTTTATATCAAAAAACTTGCCGCTTGGAATACATGCAGATACCGATTATTCAGGTTCTATAGATAACCGTCAAATAAAGGAACACGAAAGTATCATGCTTTGCACTGACGGTGTCGTGGAATCGACCAATTCAAACAAAGAGATGTATGGTGTTCAGCGGATTATTGATTGCTTGGAAAAAAATGCGCCCAATGAGGCTTTGCCTGCCATCCAAAAAGATTTGGATATGTTTATTTCGGAGGAAACCCAAAAAGATGATTTAACTATTGTTGAAATCGACTTTGAAACTTTATCGAATTACTTCCCTGATCGACGTATTATAGTTTGCCCTAACCCTATCAAGGGATCGACATGGGAGATGCATTTTGTATTTGACGCTGTAATTCTAAAGTCCATTGATCCGTTACCGACTATTGTTGAAACACTAATGCAATATCAAAAATTCCAGTTATTCAAGCAGGACCTATTTATTATAATCAAAGAGCTGTTCACCAATTCCCTGGAACATGGCGCATTGCAGCTTAACTCAGAATTGAAACAGCAACCCGATGGCTTCTCGCAGTATTATTTACAACGTCAGCAACGTCTAGCAGACTTAGTCGATAGTGAAATTTCCATTCACATCGCGCACACACCGACTGAACAGGGTGGTGTGATAACCATTACCGTACGCGACAATGGCTCCGGTTTTGATTTCGATAAATTCCAAACCAGAATCGACGATGCCGGCAGCTACCACGGTAGAGGAATATTATTGGTCAATTCCCTGTGTCGATCCCTAAAATACTCCAATCACGGCAGACAAGCACAAGCCGTCTATGAATGGTCTGTACACTAAAAAGCTAAAATGTTTCTAGGTAAAATAGAAGAACTCCATTTGGGTCCCCGCCAGTTCCAACATATCGTGATCTTTAAGGTGCATTGCCTCGGAACTAATGACCTTGCCGTTCACCATCGGGGTGTCATTCTGGCGGCGTAGTTTGGTGTTTTGAATCATTGCTATTGTATAACCGCTATTGGTGCGGGCGATCATCGCCATTTTGACACCATTAAACCCCAGTGTATTAAACGGTTTGCGCAGTTCTAGGACTTTTTTGGCCAACGGCCCGTTTAGAATTTTAACCGCGCCCAGAGGTTCGCCGCGCGCATCCGAACTTTGCGGGGGATTGGATTGCATTATTTGGGTGTCTTCGATCTCCGCACGGATAAACATGGTGGGTTCATATTCGGCGATGTCATTATCATAATAGGTAAATTGATAATTCCCTACTTGGATAATGTCACCGTGTTTAATTTCCGATTTGGCTACCCGTCCACCGTTGAGCAATGTTCCATTGGTGCTGCCTAGGTCATCGACAAAAGCGTTTTCACCCATGATAGTAAACATGGCGTGACGGCCGCTTACCGTAAGGTCATTGAGCTGGATATCATTACCGTGTTTACGCCCGATACTCATACTTTCTTTTGAAATGGGGTATTCACGGATAATCGCACCGTCGAGGGTCATAATAAGTTTTGCCATAATCCACCTGTGGTTGAACAGTTATTGTTATAGATTAACACTATCGTGTGGTGAAGGGGCTTGTCCCGGGGGATTCACGCTTTTTTTCCCTTTTACCAGGGCCTCGAAATCGGTTTTATTCCGCGCCTTGAAGTAAGCTTCTTCCGCGCTGATTAAATTGGCGTCCAATAACCGCCGCAACGCCGTGTCGAGGCGCTGCATGCCTTGCATACCGCCGCTTTGTATTACATTTTCGATTTGGTCGATTTTATTTTCACGTATGAGATTGGCGACCGCGGAATTATTGATTAGCACCTCAACGGCGGCCAGTCTTCCTTTAGCGTCGGCGCGCCGCGCCAATTGTTGCGATACGATACCGATCAAGGATGTTGATAACATGGTCCGCACATAGGGCTCTTCCCCCGCCGGGAAGGCATTCACGATGCGGTCGATCGAGGCGGCGGCGCCGTTGGTGTGCAATGTCGCGAATACCAAAATACCAATTTCCGCCGCGGTAATCGCCAGGTGAATGGTTTCAGGGTCGCGCATTTCACCTACGAGTATGACATCAGGGTCCTCGCGTAAAGCCGATAATAAGGCGCGCGAAAACGACGCAACGTGGGTACCGACCTCGCGTTGACTGAAAAGACAGTTCCTGGTTTTGTGGATAAATTCGACCGGGTCTTCGATAGTGATAATGTGGCCTTTACGATCGGTGTTGATTTGATCGATCATCGCCGCCAAGGTGGTGGATTTACCCGAGCCTGTGGGTCCGGTTACCAAGATCAAGCCGCGCCGTAAACGGGTAAGATTTTTGATAATCGGCGGCAGCCCCAGTTGATTTAGTGCCGGAATTTTATTGGGAATAGCGCGGAATACCGCGCCCATTCCGCCCAAGTGTTGAAACACATTGACGCGAAACCGCATCTCGTCGTTAAACGCATAACTGAAGTCGGTATTACCCTTATTAACAAATTCCTCGTGGCATTTTTGCGGGATCAAGTCATGGATCAGTTCGTAGACCTCCTCGGCGTTGAGTTCGCGGTATTTCACTGGATAGGCCACACCGTGCATACGGATCCGCGGAGGATTACCGGCCACCAAATGCAGGTCCGACCCCCCTTGGCGGATCACCAGATCAAGAAAGGTATTGATGCGCAAGGTTGACATGTTAGCTAGCTTACCGCCAGGTTGACCTGCGGTAACAGGTCGGGGTTTGTTACGTAACGTTGAAATAAACGTTTGTCGGTGGCGTGTACATAGGCATCGTCCGGATCGACTTCTTTTTTCTGGACGGCCTCAAGCAAGGCGGTATCCATCAATTGCATACCGGCATCGCGGCTGGTGTGTACCACCGAGGGGATCTGAAATATTTTATTGGTCATGATCAAATTGCCAATCGCGTTGTTATTGATCATGATCTCTAGTACCGCCTTGCGGTAGCGGCCATCCGCGGTGCGTAATAATTTTTGGCTGATCACGGCGTTTAAATGCTGTGCGAGGAAACTGCGGGTTAGATTCTTTTGTTCCACCGGCATGGCGTCGATAATACGGTCTAGGGTTTTAACCGCATTAGAGGTATGCAAGGTTCCCAATACCAAGTGACCGGTCTCGGCTGCGGTCATGGCCATGGAGATGGTTTCGGTATCACGTAATTCGCCGACCAGGATCACGTCCGGATCTTCGCGCAACGCGGCGCGTAAGCCGGTGGCAAAACTGCTCACGTGCGGACCTACCGCGCGCTGAATGACTAAGGACTGGTTGCTCTTATGGACGTATTCGATCGGGTCTTCCAGGGTAATGATGTTATAGCGGCGATTGGTGTTCAGCCAGTCGATCATACACGCCAAGGTGGTCGATTTGCCGGTGCCGGTGGCGCCGGTCACCAGGATCAGTCCCTGGGTGTCGTGCAGGAATTTTTCCACCGTGTCCGGCAGCCCTAGTTCCTTGAAGGTGGGGATGCGCGGCGCGATCGCACGGAAGGTTGCGCCCAAACCGGTGATCTTGCGAAATAAATTCACCCGGAAACGTCCCACCTCGGCGTCTTGATAGGCAATGTCCAAATCGTTGCCTTGCTGGAATAATTCCGATTGTTCGGGGGTTAATATCTCCTGCAACAATTCTTCAATTTCACGATCGGTTAAGTCGCGGTATTTGATTGGAGTGAGCTCACCATACAACCTAATCAGCGGCGGCAGACCGACCGCAAAATGGATGTCCGAGCCGCCTTGTTGACGGCCGAGTTTTAGAAAGGCATTGATCCGCGCGCCCATTAACCGCCTACCTTGGGTAAATACGCCTGCAACTCGAGGCGAAACTCATCGGCGGTTTGAAACCGTTCTTGTGGATTGACGGTCATGGCCTTGAGGATAATTTGGCTTAATTCCACCGGTATTTCCGGGTCGGCTTCGTGCGGGGCGATGGCGCGACCCTCAACGTGTTGGAAAAGCGTGGCCAAGTGATCTTCTCCTTTGTAGGGCGGTTTACCCACGAATATTTCGTATAATAATACACCTAGGCTGTAGATATCGGTACGCGCGTCAATGGCGCGTGCCCGCACCTGTTCGGGGGCCATGTAGGTGGGGGTGCCGACCAAGATCCCGGTACGGGTGATGCGTGAATCCGACGAGCTGGCGGCGGCGGCCAGTCCAAAATCCACGATTTTAACCTGATCATTATCTCCGATTAGAATATTCGCCGGTTTAAGATCACGGTGTACGATATTGAGTGCGTGGGCGAACCCCACGCCTTTTAAGATATCGATGAAGATCTTTAATACCCGCTCGGATTTCATTTTTTTATGGATTTTCATCTCGTACGCAAGCGAATGGCTGGCGAAATATTCCATCGAAATGGCGTAACTGCCGCCGAAGGTAATGAAGTCGTAGATACGAATGATGTTTTCGTGGGTGATTCTGCGCGCGTAGCGTAACTCATGCACAAACCGCTTTATAATATTTTCGTCCGATGACATTGAGGCATTGAGGAATTTTAAGATAATATCCTCATTGACCATCATGTCGTTTACCAGCACCACCACACCAAACGCGCCTTTGCCGATATGTTTGATCACGCGGTAACGCTCGGCCAGAATAAATCCCGGAACAAATTTTGCGGCATCGAAGATCTGCGCAATGTGTTCTTCTTTTTCGGAATCGGATAAATCCAAAATCCCGGCGCTGGTATCCGTGGGCCTGGAGGTTTGTAGTGCCTTGGGCAAATCTTGATTTAACACGGTAGCGTGTTCGCTGCCGATTTTATTGTTACTGCCAAGGTTGATATTATTGGCGGAGGATTTGAACGAGGCCGGCTTGTTAACATTGGATTTGGTATTAAGGATGTGGGTTTGTGAATTTTCGACACTGCTATTCACATCCAATTTCTGCTTTTTGGCGAACTCACTGATGGCGAATAATAATTCCTTGCGTACATCACCACTGGTGGCATTGGCCCGTTCCATTAGCTCACCGATAATTTCATCACCGCCGAGTTTGATCAGGGTTTGTACCAGCACGGTGGCCGATTCGGGAAACTTTTCCAAGGTGGAAAAGAGTTCGGGAATGGCGCGTTTGTCCCCGAACTGACCAAGGGCGTCGATAGCGCGCTCACGCACCCACCAGTCACTGTCATTTAACGCCTGTACGAGGTAGAAATACGCGCGTTCGTCCTTGACTGAATTTAATATCTCGACCGCGGTGCGGCGTAAAAATTCATCTTCATCGCGCAGCAGTCCCATAATGGCCTCTACAACGCGTGGCCCACCGATTGACCCTAACGCATCGGCGGCGCGTACCCGCACCCACCAATCGGTATCCCGCATAGCATTTAATAGATTTTTAATCGCGCGGTGATCGGCGATTTCATTTAACACCTCCACGGCGGCACGGCGTATATATTCGGAATTATCGTTGAGTATCTCGATTAGGTAGCCCACGGTATTGGGGTCGTTGATACGTATCAAGGCTTCAATGGCCTTGGCCTGCACGTTTAAATCGGGATCCTTGAGTAACGGACAGATATGTTGCGCTGAAATATCGAACTTGGTGCTACTCATGCCTTCCAGCGCCGCCAAGCGAATATGTTTGTTGGAATCGGTCAAGGCATGGAGCAATACACCACGCACCGGTTCGATATTGAATCGCGACAATACACGGATGACGTTTAAACGCATCGAAAAATCGTCGCTGGCGGCATAGGCTATCAAGCTGGGTACGTATTCTTCGGTAACCACCAAACCGATCAGGCTAAAGGCAAAACCACGCTTGTTCGGGTCAAGTTCACCCAATAAACCAATGATCTTACGCGGGTTAAGCCGTTCCTTTTTGGTGATGAGGATTTGCAAGAGAACTTTTTTGGGAATATCCGGATCGTCAATGGCACGCAACAATGAGTTCGGATCATAATTGGTGCCGCGCACCAGTATTCGTGCGATGCTGCTAACAAGATTTTTGTCGGGGTCGGTCAAGGCGTCCACGTAGTCGGATAGGGATTTATTATCCAGCAAACCCAGTAATACATTTTCGATCAACGGATTATTGGGGGAGTCGAGTAGGGCGTCGATCAGACGCGATACCGCCGGGCGGCCGATTTCTTTGATTCTAGAAATGGCGGTGAGTACATCGACATCTTTGGGGTCAGAGGATTCCAATAACGTCGATATCGCCTTACTTGCTTTAAGACCGTCTAATAAACTCATTTGCTGGTTGTCAATGTGTGTCCACCCGCGGCCAGGAGTGCTGGGTTAGGGTGTCACCTGTGTTATATACGACTTGTTTAATAAACAGACCTGATCATCTTGCAGGTATAATTTTAGAAAACGATCATCGGCCTGATTTAAATAATCATACAGCCGGGCTTTTTCGGGTGGCAGGGCTGCGTGAATTTCTCCTTCAAATACTGAACCGTCCATCATGAAAATACGGCATTTTAAATCCACCAAGTTGCCGACTTGCGGACGTGGCGCGGTATATTCCGCGCGAATAATCGTGCCGCGATTGTAAAAGCGGATTTCATCCGGGTGGTGACGGCGTAATACGATAAACGGCCAGTCGGTGTTCAATACCCGGTGCGGATCTTCCACCGGCCGCGCTTCTGTATCCACCGATACATATAAGGAACCGTGAACCAAACCCTCGGGGTGTACCCACAGGGTTAACTGATGGAGGGTTTTTGTAATTTTCAATATTGTGTTACCCACCGGATCTCCCTGCAGTCACGATTATCCCCCAAGTATATCCACAAACTCTGCTCAAGGCGAAGGCCAAGGTCTTGTTCTTTCACGAAAAACGGATTTATAGTGCAATCCGGCCACCGCGCGCAAAGCGTGGCCGCCAGTAGCGGTCGTGTAAGGTAGCGACGGAGACGACTTTCCCCCTGCCCGGCGCGTGAATGAAACGATCCGAACCCAGGTAAATACCCACATGGTTGATACGGCCGCGACGCGTTTGGAAAAACACTAAGTCTCCCGGGCGCAGTTGCTGTCGGGATACCGGCTGTGTGTGTCTGTATTGCGCCCAACTGGTGCGCGGTAGTTCAATCCCAATCTGCCGGTGGGTGTAATAGGTAAAACCACTGCAATCAAATCCCTTGCTGGGGCTCATTCCGCCATAGCGGTAGGGCAAACCCAATAACGATTTGGCAACCATTAACAGGTGGGTGGATGTTGCCGGGGCCGCCACCGGGACAGGGTTACCCCTATCCTCCACTCGCCCAGGCTCAAACCCGGCCGCCGCTTTGCTGGGTGCTGTGAGCCTCTGCCCCGGAGGGGAGCTACTGCAAGCGTAAAGCAGGAGAATAACGGACGGCAGTGTCAGTGTGAGCTTTATCATGCTGGCTGTGCGTTTAACCTAGGTCGGGCTGTCAGTAACACTAGAAGATTTCATCGTGAAATTCAAATATTTGATATATTTCAAAGGGTAAAGACTACTTTATAAAGTATTTACACAAAATCAGTGATCCCCCGCACAGATGGGAGCTATAAAGATGGACATTATTTGTTCCTTTGCCAATACTTTTAGTGTTAGCTGGAGAGTACTAGGACCGTGCAGCTGAATACTGTTAACCCAACGCTATCCCGTAACACCGCTCCCGCGGCAAGGACGTCATGGCGGGCGAACGAACAAACACAACCCACCCAGTCCTCGAGCGAGGCGGTACGTTCTCGGGCAAGCCCAATCCAGCCCAGTGACGGCATCGATACGCGCCGTGATTCATCCACACCGCCTGCGACCTCTCGCGATGCGGATCCTACCGCTGATCCAGAAGGTTCGCGCAGCGATCCCCTAGGCCAACAACAAGCCGCCGAGGTCTATGTTAGCCCGCGAACCACGGCCGCCCAAACCGAGGACGCGGCGCAGGATACACGTCGCCAAGCCGCCGCCGGACGTCGTCCTGCTGCACCCACGCCGGTGCTGTCCTATAGCGGTGAACGCGCCCGCCGCGTGTACCGGGATACGGCAGGGCAGCCTCGGGGTAAAATGGTTGATGCCAGCGTCTAAATAGAATTTTTTCCAAATTGAGGGTATATGGATTTAGAATGCGGCTTTCCCGCAGGGATGTTTCATGCCGCACCGTCCAACCCGTAAACGCAAACACAGCGAAAAAATTCGTAAAGTATGGGGTCGGCTGCGGCGTCTACGTTCCTCGGGGAAGGGTGTTGTAGCTGGCTGGAAATTGCAACGTAAACACCTCTGGCGCGGCCTGGCGGTGCTGGCGGGATTATTGGTGTTGTATGTGGGTTATCTCGATTTTGTGGTGCGGGATCAATTTGAACATAAACGCTGGGCTATCCCCGCGCATGTCTATGCACGGCCCTTGGAGGTATTCGTGGGTTTGCCGCTGGCACCGGATCGCTTCGCCAAGGAGCTGGTGAGTCTGAATTATCGTTATGCCTACCCGGCAAAAGACCCTGCCAGTTACCAACGTGAGGGGGATAACTTTGAGTTCACCACCCGCGAATTTCATTTTTGGGACGCACAAGAACCCTCGCATTCGATCCGCGTAGAGTTCACCAATAACGTTGTGACGGCGCTAAAGGATCGAACCACCGGCAACAATATTGAACTGGTGCGTCTGGATCCGGCGTTTATCGGCGGGATTTATCCTGCGCATCATGAAGACCGTATTCTGGTGAAATACGATGAAGTCCCGTCCTTGTTACCCCAAACCCTGATCACCATCGAGGATCGAAAATTTCTCAGCCACCACGGCATTGATATCCGGGGGATCGTCCGAGCGTTATGGCAAAATCTCAAGGCCGGGGCGACTGAACAGGGCGGTAGTACCATTACCCAGCAGCTGGTGAAAAATTTTTACCTCAGCAGTGAACGCAGCTTATGGCGTAAATTCAATGAAATTATCATGGCGCTGTTACTGGATTTTCATTATCAGAAGAAAGAAATCATGGAGGCCTATTTAAATGAAATCTATTTGGGCCAAGACGGACAACGAGCGATCCACGGTTTTGGTTTGGCGAGTCGCTTTTATTTTGAAAAGCCGCTCAACGAGTTATCCACCGCGCAGATCGCCACCTTGGTGGCGCTTATTCGTGGGCCGGGTTTTTATCATCCAGAAAAACATACCAAACGTTTGCTACAGCGTCGCAATTTAATCTTAGACACCCTGGCCGAATTTAATATAGTGACGCAACAAGAGGCCCAATTCGCCAAACAACAAACCTTAGGGGTAATCGCAGAACGTCGCAGTGGTATCACCGACTACCCGGCGTTTTTAGATCTGGTGCAACGCCAGCTGCGCGAGTTCTATCGTGACGAGGATTTGAGTTCGGAAGGTCTGCGGATCTTTACCACCCTCGACCCGGTATTGCAGCAGGAACTCGAAGCGGTGGTGCACAAACGCGTTGAACAATTGGATCAGCAACGGCATTTACACGGCAAATTACAAGCCGCAGCGGTGCTGACCACTATTAATCCTTCGGTGGAGGTGTTGGCGATGGTGGGGGATCGTAATCCGCGTTTCGCCGGCTTTAATCGCGCCGTCGACGCCATCCGGCCGATCGGTTCCTTAATGAAACCGGCGGTGTTTTTGGCGGCTTTAAATCAGCCCTCGAAATATAATTGGCTAACCACCGTGGAAGATGCGCCGCTCACCTTAAAATCACAGGAAGGTCAAACCTGGTCACCGCGTAATTACGATAATAAATCCCACGGCAGTGTGGCGCTGATCAGCGCATTAACCCAATCGTATAATCAAGCCACGGTGAACTTAGGCATGGCCGTGGATTTTCCGGCAATCATCGATACCCTGCATCGGCTCGGTGTGAAACGTAACATTCCTGCCTATCCTTCGAGTTTATTGGGCGCGGTGGAGATGTCACCGCTGGAGGTAGTACAGATGTATCAAACCTTCGCCTCGGGCGGTTTTCAAAGCCCCCTACGGGCGATACGCGAGGTCATGAACGCGCAAGGTGAGCGCCTGCGGCGCTATCCGATTGAAGTGCAGAAAACCTTTGAACCGGGCGTGATAACGGTTCTGAACAGCGGACTGACGCAAGTTGTGGAAGCCGGTACGGCCAAATCGGTGCGGCAACAATTGCCCAAGGAGCTGCTGGTCGCGGGTAAAACCGGCACCACCAATGATACCCGCGATAGCTGGTTTGCGGGCTTTAGCGCTTCGCATGTGGGCGTGGTATGGGTGGGAACCGACGATAATCAACCCACCGGCCTAAGTGGAAGTTCGGGGGCGTTACGCATTTGGGGCGATATGATGTCACAAGTGGCCACCACTTCACTGAGCTTTGAATCCGGTGATGGTATTGAAATGCACTGGGTGGATCCTGTCACCCGCCGGGTTACCGACAAGCCCTGTGAGGGAGGGATGAACCTAGGTTTTGTTAAGGACACCGCTCCCAGGGAGGTGGTGGACTGCAGCGGCAATGTTATCACTGCTGAGAGTCATTGGTTACCCAATTTATTCAAATAATGTGCTAAATCTTGATAGAAGGCAGACAATGCAACGTTACGGTTTTATATTTTTAACGCTGGGAATGGTGGTGGGTTGTACCACCCATATGCCAGTGCCGATCACCAACCCGGGGTTAAACGACAAACCCGCGACCGATATTGCCATTGCGGTTCCAGAGTTACCCCTGCACAGTGATCAACCCAACGTTATTCTTCCTGGTCCGCAAACCTCCCCGGCCGTAATGAAGTTGCTCGAACAAGCCCACAGCGCCACCTTACAAGGCGATTTGGCCAGCGCGGAATCCTTCTTAGAGCGATCAATTCGTATTGAGCCCAAAAATCCGCTGATGTGGCATTACCTGGCTAAGATCCGTTTGCAGCAGGGACGTTTCAACGAAGCCGCGGGCTTGGCGCAAAAATCCAACGCCCTGGCCAGGGGTGATAAAACCTTACAGATGGACAACTGGCGGATCATCGCCCACGCCTGTAACCGCAGTGGCGACCTCGCCGGCGCGCAGGAAGCGCAACGCAATATCGATGCACTGCAACGTTAAACATAAGATTCCCATGGCGATTTATGCGCTCGATAAATTGATTGCACAGGCCCGGCAGTTGGCCGCCAATTACCGCCGTGCCACGGGTAAATCCCTGCCAATCAGCGGCGAAATCGCCAAACACGATGCCTGTGTGCAGCTGCAATTGACCGCTGTAGACAAGGATACAGGCGGCTACGATGCCATCGGCGAGCAGGGCGCATGGCAAGGGCTACGGATCCAAATCAAGGGACGCGCGATTTTTGACGAAGGTAAAAATAACCCGCGCATCGGCCAATTAAAACTCGAAAAATCCTGGGACGCGCTGGTGATGGTGGTGATGAACGAGGAGTTTGAACCCGTGGAAATGTATTGTGCGGTACGCGCCGAGATTGAATCCGCCTTGGCGCAGCACAATGCGCAACGTAGCAGTCGCGGCGCGATGTCGGTAGCGCGCTTCAAAAATATCGCCCAATTAGTGTGGACGGCCGAACAAGGCCGGATCACCGATTTACTGTAATCACCGCGTGCTTGCCGGGTTACACAGTGCTAGTGAGATCTTAGGCGAATCCGGGCCGTTACCCCGCCAGTTGAGCGGCTTTCGAGTCCGTCCGGCACAACAAGCTATGGCCGAGGCCATCCGCGCGGCGTTAGAGCAAAAAACCGATTTATTGGTAGAAGCCGGTACCGGCACCGGGAAAACCCTGGCCTATTTGGTTCCTGCGGTGTTGTCGGGGCTGAAAATTATCATTTCCACCGGCACTAAAAACTTACAAGATCAATTAATTCACCGTGATGTGCCCGTGTTACGCCAGGCGATGAAATTCACCGCCAGTTTCGCGGTATTAAAAGGCCGCGCCAATTATTTATGTTTGCAGCGGTATGCTGCGGTGCAGCAAGAATCGATCTTCGAGGCGCGCCAGCGCCGACACGCGGATAACTTGCGCGCCTGGGCGGACAGCACCCTGCGGGGCGATATCGCCGAGTGTAGCGTGATTCCTGAAAACGATCCGCTGTGGGTAAAGGTCACCTCGACCGTCGATAATTGCCTGGGGTCGGACTGTGACGCTTACGCCCAATGTTATGTGTTCAAGGCGCGCCGCGATGCGCAGGCGGCGGACATCGTGATCGTTAATCATCATTTATTATTGTCCGACATGGCTTTACACGAACAAGGTTTTGGTGAATTATTGCCGAAGGCCGATGCCTACATCATCGATGAGGCGCATCAATTGCCGGAGATTGCATCGCACTATTTCAGTATAGGGCTGAGCACGGCACAATGTATCGACCTGGCCACCGATAGCGCCCAGGCTTATAAGGATGAGATCAATGAATCCATGGCCTTTTTTGGCTTGGCGGATAATATTACTCAAGCCGCGCAACAGTTGTGTGCCGCGGTGGGTAACGAACAGCAACGGGTGCCCTGGTTAACGCTGGAGAAAAATAAAAAACGCGGCAAGGCATTGGCAGGATTAATCGCCGCGCTGGAGCAGCTGCATGCGATATTGTCGCCGTTGGCGGAACGTAGCAAGGCCCTGGCCAATTGTTGGGAACGTAATCAGCACCTCTTGGTGCGTCTGCAACAACTTACCCAGACCTCGGCCGACGGTTATGTGCATTGGATCGAAGTACATCGCCGTTCGGTTTCATTACACATGACCCCGTTGGATATTGCCGATACCTTTCTCGCGCATAAAACCCAAAAAAATGGCACGTGGATATTTACCTCTGCGACCTTGACGGTGGCGGCGGATTTTACCCATTTCAGCAGCCGGCTTGGGTTAAACCAGGCGCGCTGTTTACGCTGGGACAGCCCGTTCGATTACCAGCATAACACATTATTGTATTTACCCGCCGGCATGCCCGATCCCAATGAGCCAGGCTATACCCAACAAGTCGTAACTGTAGCGAGTAGAATTCTAGTGGCCAGCCGCGGCCGGGCGTTTTTATTATTCACCAGCCACCGTGCTTTGCAGGAGGCCGCGCAATTGTTGCGCCAAGCCGTGCCTTATCCCCTGTTCGTGCAAGGGGAGGCATCGCGTGATGTATTGCTGGACTCGTTTCGCCGCACCCCGCACGCGGTGTTGCTGGGCACCAGCAGTTTCTGGGAAGGGGTGGATGTGCGCGGCGAAGCGTTGTCCTGTGTGATTATCGATAAATTGCCCTTCGCTACTCCGGATGACCCTGTGTTACAGGCGCGGCTGGAGAGTTTGCGTCAGCAGGGAAAAAACCCCTTCATGAGTTATCAACTGCCCGCAGCGGTGATCACCCTCAAACAAGGTGCGGGGCGGCTGATCCGCGATTACGATGATCGCGGGGTATTGGTTATCTGTGATCCACGGTTGCGGAGTAAACCCTATGGAAAAATATTTTTGCAAAGTCTTCCGCCCATGCCGTTAGTAGAGGACGAACACTTGATCACCGATTTTTTTGAAAATCAACCGATGGAGTCGGCCCGCTAAGATGCGCATCCTCGCCCTGGATACGGCAACGGAAATGTGCTCAGTGGCGCTGCAGTGCGATGGCCGTCTGTATTACCGCGAGCAAACCGCGCCGAAGAGTCACAGCGAGTTAATTCTTCCCATGGTAGATCACGTCTTACACGAGGCGGGATTAGGTATCACAATGCTGGATGCCGTGGTGGTGGATCGAGGCCCGGGTTCTTTTACCGGATTACGTATCGGTGTTGGCGTCGCGCAGGGTTTGGCCTTTGGCGCCAACCTGCCGCTCTTGGCGGTATCGAGTTTGGCTGCATTAGCCCAAGCGGCGTATACTACGACACAAAGTGAGCATGTGCTGGCCTGTATTGATGCGCGTATGAAAGAGGTCTATTGGGCTTGTTTCTCTCTGCGTGCGGGGTTACCGCACGCCGTGACGGAGGAATATGTCACTCCGGCCAGCGCGGTGTACACACCGGATAATCAACGCTGTTATGGTATCGGCACTGGCTTTAGCGCGTACCCCGAGGAACTTAATCATAATCCACTTATCCGATTAACGGGTTATGCAGGCGAGCGTTATCCGCTGGCGCGTCACTTGATTCCACTCGCGCAGGCCCAATGGAACGCCGGAGTGCGCACTGTTCCCGAGGTGATTGCGCCAGTGTATGTGCGAAATAATGTGGCCACGCAGAAATAATCTTGAGCAAAGTTCTAGACTGAAGTGTAGATCTGATGGTGGGTTGACCTTCTAGTCGCTAGGGCGGGTAAAATTAATCTGAACGCGAGGACAGGGTATGCGTAGTATTCAAGGGTTAATAGCACTGGGATTTTTGGCCATGTCGACTATAACATTCGCCGATGCTTCCATGTTGTACGTAAAATCGGTACCGGGTAACTTTGAAAAAACCTACAAGCGGGTTTTTTCAACATTAGAGAATAACGGTTATTATGTGATTTTTGAACCCAATGTCGGCAAGAACTTGGCTAATTTTAAAAACCGCTGGGGCGAGAATTACAATAAAAATAAATTAGAAGATATTCGCAGCATGATTTTTTGTAACGCGAATTATGCTAACGAGATGGGCAATTTAGACCCGGCCATGTTGGCCCTGTGCCCGTTGCACCTCACCTTGATCCATAAAGAAGGGGTCACGCAAATTTTATTGGTGCGGCCCTCCTTGGTCGCCGCGGGCAGTCCCGCCGAGCCGGTGGCGTTGGAGCTTGAGCAAGACGTGATCCGCACCGTGGAATCAGCGGTAAAAGACGGCACACCAACACCCGCCGCACCTATTCCTACGGCGCCGCCGTCATCATCACGTGAGTAAGTTATTTAAAATTCTTTCGTAGATGCGCGACAGGGTTTCAAGATCATCCAGCGCGACGTGTTCGTCAATTTTGTGAATACTGGCATTCAGCGGTCCCAGTTCCAATACCTGCGCGCCGGTCGGCGCGATAAAACGTCCGTCCGAGGTGCCCCCCGAGGTTGAGAGTTCGGTGGCGTAGCCACACTCCTGCTGAATGGCCGTACGTGTGGCCTGCACCAGTTCACCTACCGGAGTGAGATAGGGATTGCCCGACAGGGTCCAGGTTAGTGAATAGCGGAGCTTATGCCGCATCAACAACGCTTCAACCCGCTGGCGTAGTTGTTGTTCGGTCACCGCGGTGGAAAAACGGAAATTACACTGCAGTTCCAATTCGCCTGGGATGACATTGGTCGCGCCGGTACCGGCGTGCAGATTGCTGATTTGGAAGGTGGTGGCAGGAAAGTAGTCAGTACCGTGATCCCACACTTCCTGACAGAGCTCTTGTAATACCGGCGCGACCGCATGGATTGGATTGTCGGCCAAGTGAGGGTAGGCGACGTGGCCTTGTACACCGTGAATGATTAGTTTTCCACTGAGCGATCCGCGTCGGCCGTTTTTAATCACATCACCCACGCGATTTGTGCTGGTGGGTTCTCCGACCAAACACCAATCGATTTTTTCCTGGCGTTGTTGCAGAGTTTGAATGACTTTCACTGTACCATCGATCGACGGCCCTTCTTCATCACTGGTGAGTAAAAATCCGATACTACCGGTGGGCGCGGGGTGTGATTGCAAAAAACGTTCGGTGGCGGTGACCATGGCGGCAATTGAACCCTTCATATCGGCGCTGCCACGCCCATAGAGTTTATTGGCGCGGATCGCCGCTTGGAACGGGGGCGATTGCCATTGGGTTTCCGGCCCGGTGGGGACCACGTCGGTATGGCCGGCAAACACGAACAACCGACCGTGCTTACCGTGCCGCGCCCATAAATTTTCCACCTCGCCGAAGCGCAATGATTCAGTGGCAAAACCTAGGGCACGCAAGCGGCCGGCGAGTAACAACTGGCATCCGGCATCCTGCGGCGTAACCGATGCGCGTTCGATCAGCGCTTTGGCCAGGGATAACGTCGCGGATTCAGCCATTGGAAAAATTATATATCGCGCAACAACTCGTTGATGCCGACTTTACTACGGGTCTTATCGTCCACTTGTTTAACGATCACCGCGCAATACAAGCTATATTTGCCATCGGCGGCGGGTAAATTACCCGCGACCACCACCGATCCGGCCGGGATCCGTCCATAGAGGATTTCACCGGTTAAACGATTATAAATCCGCGTGCTTTGGCCAATATACACACCCATGGAAATGACCGAACCGGCTTCGACGATCACACCTTCAACCACTTCCGAACGCGCGCCGATAAAACAATTGTCTTCGATGATGGTAGGGGCGGCTTGCACCGGCTCTAATACACCGCCGATCCCCACACCGCCGGAGAGGTGGACGTTTTTACCGATCTGCGCGCACGAACCCACTGTCGCCCAAGTATCAACCATGGTGCCGCTATCGACGTAGGCGCCGATGTTGACATAGGACGGCATCAACACCACCCCAGGGGCGATATAAGCACCCCGCCGCACACTGGCCGGGGGCACCACGCGCACCCCTTCGTTACGAAAATCGCGCGAATTATGATCCGAATATTTGGATGGAACTTTATCGAAATAATTGGTAAAGCCGCCTTTCATGAATTGGTTATCGTTGATCCGGAACGACAATAATACGGCCTTTTTTAGCCATTGATTGACTATCCACTGGCCGTCTTTTTTTTCGGCGACGCGTAACGTACCTTTATCCAAGTGGGCCAGGGCTGCGTCAACCGCTTCTTTGACCATGGTGTCGACATGCATGGGGGTGATTTCGGCACGACGCTCAAAGGCTTGTTCGATGACGGATTGAATATCCTGACTCATTTGTTAGGCTCCACAATAACCGGGGAAAGTTTTTAAGATACGCATTGTAGCGCGGATTATAGTAGACGGCTACGCGCCTCACGAAGTGTTCCGAATAAAATAATTCGGTAATTGTTCGATAGCTTATTCACAACAACGTCTACCGTTTACATCCTGGTAAACATCTGGTTTTTTATACTAGTGATGGCGTGCTATCAATGTTGGTGGTTGCCGGGGTTACCGCGATGGGCGACTCGCTGTAAATACATCCCTGTACGCTCGACGGCGGCATCCCTGCCGCCGACGGTCGCCCATCGCGGTAACCCCGGCAACCACCAACATCATCACCGAAGGATGATGGTAGTAAGTTCTTTAATTACGAATTAATAAGTATTTTGGCGGGAGAGATTATAAGTTATTCTAAAAATCGACGGATACGTCGCGCGGCGTCGAGGCATTGGTCATGGTCGGCTACCAGCGCCATACGGACATAACCCGCGCCAGGATTTTCGCCGTGGGCAGGGCGCGACAGGTAACTCCCCGGTAACACGGTAACATTTTGGGCGGCGAATAATGCCTGAGCGAATTTTTCATCGGGCATGGGGGTGCGCGGCCATAAATAAAATCCCGCCGTCGGTAATGTCACTTGCAGGCAATGTTGTAATTCGTGGTGGACCGCGTCGAATTTGCGTCGATACAAATCGCGATTGGCTTTGACGTGTTGCTCATCCGACCAGGCCGCGATGCTGGCGTATTGCGTGGGCAGGGGCAGGGCGCAACCGTGGTAGGTGCGGTATTTATGAAATTGCTCAAGTATCGCCGCATCGCCCGCGACGAATCCTGAGCGCAGGCCCGGTAAATTGGAACGTTTAGACAAACTGTGAAACACCACGCAACGCCGGTAGTGGGTGTTTCCCAGGGTATGGGCGGCTTGCAGCAAACCCACAGGCGGTTTGGTTTCATCCTGGTATATTTCAGAATAACATTCGTCGGCGGCGATAATAAAGTCATACTGTTCAGCCAAATTCATTAATCGCTGCAGCTGCGTGAGGGACATGACCTGTCCGGTGGGATTACCCGGTGAACATATATAGATGAGTTGGCAACGTTGCCAGACAGTTCCCGGGACGGCGTCAAGATCCGGAATAAATCCCGTCGCGGCGGTGGTATTGAGAAAATACGGTTGTGCCCCCGCCAACAGTGCGGCGCCTTCATAAATCTGATAAAACGGATTGGGCATCACTACGTAGGGATGGTGTCGGCGGTCCACCACGGCCTGCGCAAAGGCAAACAGGGCTTCGCGCGTGCCGCTGACCGGTAAAATATGTTTTTCTGGATCAATACTGGACAGCGGTAAACTAAATCGCCGCAGTAGCCACTGTGTGATCGCTTGGCGTAACTCAGCGATACCTTTAGTGGTGGGATAGCTCGATAAGGTTGAAAGTTGTTGAGTGAGTGTGTCCAGTACAAATGCCGGCGCGGCGTGTTTGGGTTCGCCGATGCTTAATCCAATATGGAGTAAACTCGCGGGCGGGGTGCTACCGATTTTTAGCGCGGCGAGTCGTTCAAACGGGTAGGCTTGCAGCAGGGTGATGTCCGGGTTCATACTTGTGGTTAGGTATCCAGGTCAAATCGCCGCCTAGTATAATGCAAGCCAACAGCCCCCACATGCCTCTGTTACCGGTTTTAAGTTTACTGCTGGCAACCTGCCTATGGGGTGTGTATTGGTATCCGCTGCGTTGGTTGATCGGGCAAGGCCTGGATGGCCCGTGGATCGTATTGTGGGTGTATCTGGGCACGGTGATTTTCATTCCCTTCGTTGTCAGGAGGCGCTGGCATGAGCTGGGTCGTGCGCCCGGATTATTAATCGGCATTGCTCTGGCCAGTGGATTGTGCAATACCTTGTTCATCCTCGCGGTGTTAGAGGGTAATGTAGTACGGGTCACGCTATTGTTTTTTCTTTCGCCGGTGTGGGCAACGTTATTGGCGCGGTTTTTTTTAAATGAAACATTGCAGCATTATTCGTATTATATACTGGCATTGGCCTGCGCGGGCGCGTTATTAATTTTGTGGAAACCGGCGTTGGGAATTCCCTGGCCGGAATCGGTGACCGACTGGTATGGCTTGGTATCGGGAATGGCCTTTGCGGTGAGTAATGTATGTATTCATAAAGCCGAGGCGGTGAGTTCCGCGGTAAAAACCGCGGTGGCTTGGTTGGGGGCGATCGTCATTGCAGCAGGGATCATTTTGCTGCGGACGGCGCCGGTGATTCTACCTAGCCTGGCGGCAATCCAAGCGGCGCTGTTGGTGGGTAGTATCGGTATGGGGATCATGACCCTATCCGTGACCTACGGGATTTCACATTTACCGGTACACCGTTCCGCCGTCATCATGTTGTTTGAAGTGGTGGTGGCCAGTGTTTCAACTTTAGCGCTTACCCATGAACGGCCGCGTGATTTAGAGTGGTTGGGGGGATTATTGGTTGTGCTCGCGGCCTACCTGGCGATTCGTTATCGGCCGCTTCCCAAACCAGCCCAGCCTGATACTCCATGACGGTGCAGGTTAAACATATTTTACACGTGAGCGTTTTAGTCCGCGACGTGGATCGGTCGCTGCGTTTTTACTGCGAGCTGCTGGGATTGCGGTTGGATAACAGCCGCACGGACTTAGGTTACCCCGGCGCCTGGTTAACGGTAGGGGGCGCGCAGATCCATCTACTGCAATTACCCAGTCCCGATCCAGTGGAGGGACGCCCCGCGCACGGGGGGCGGGACCGCCACACCGCGCTGGCGGTGGCTTCGCTTAGTAGATTGCAACAAACCTTGGAAACGGCACAGATAGCGTTTACCTTGAGCCGCTCGGGCCGTCGTGCCTTATTCTGCCGCGATCCAGATGGTAATGCGCTGGAATTTATCGAAGCCTGAGCGTTGTTTTTGCTTAGCCCGCATCGGTTTTACACATCGAGCGCATTATTCTTGATCCAGGTAGTGGCGGATCGTGTGTTGCAAACACTCGAATTGGCTTGCCTGGGTAAGGGGTGATTCGTCCACCGTGGTGATATAAAAAATATCTTCGGCGCGTTCGCCGTAGGTGGCGATTTTGGCATTGCGTAAGCGCACTTGGCACTGCAGCAACGCGCGTGCAATCCGTGATAACAAGCCCGGCCGGTCATAGGCAATGACCTGCATTGCGGTGCAGTCGTGTTTCGTGTCTTCCCAAAATTGCACATCGGTGGCGAATTTAAAAGCCTTGAGGGTGCGTGGTATCTGCCGGTTGGAATGACTGACCGGACGTTGGGGATCGTGCAAACGCGCGACCAGCGCCTTGTGCAATTCGTGCAGGCGTTGGCTGTCGTGCACGGCTTTACCGGATTCATCCAAGGCGATGTAGCTGTCAAGGGTGTAGCCGTCGGCAGTGGTCAGGATGCGTGCGTCGGCGATGGTTAATCCCAGTTGCTCCAGGGTGCTGGTGGTGTGGGCGAATAGGTTATGATGGTCGTGGGTGTAAATGAATATCTCGTTACCACCGCGCTGTGTTTCTTGGCGGATCAGCACCAGGGGTAACCCCTGCTTGCTCAATTTAATAATCGCCTGGGTGTGCCAGGCGATCTCATCGGGGCTGTAACGCAAGAAATATTCCGCGTCGAATCGTGACCAGACAGTGTCGGTCATTGCGGCGCTGATGGCATTGGCTGTGAGGAATTTTAGCGCAACGGCCTTGTTTTCCGCGATGGTCTCGCTATTCAACAAGGGTGTTTCCAGTCCACGCCTAAACGCGCGGGTGGTGGCGAAATACAATTCGCGCAGCAAGGCGTCTTTCCATGAATTCCAGACCTGCGGGCTGGTGGCGCGTATGTCGGCGACGGTTAATAGGTAAATATAATTTAAGCGGTTTTGGTCCCCGACAGCGCGCGCAAATTCCAGTACCACGTCCAGGTCATTGATGTCTTTACGTTGCGCGGTGGTGGACATCAATAAATGATTGAGCACCAGCCATCCGACCAGTTTGCTATCGTATTCACTCAAGCCATGGTGTTGACAGAATTCCATGGCGTCGATTTCTCCCAATTTAGAGTGATCGCCGCCGCGGCCCTTGGCGATATCATGAAACATCCCGGCAATCAGCACCAATTCTTGCTTGGGGATTTTTTGCATCACTTCACTGCAGAGGGGAAACTCGTGGGCGAGTTTGGCGACCGTGAAGCGGCGTAAGTTGCGGATCAGGGTGAGGGTATGTTCATCGACGGTGTAAACATGGAATAAATCATGTTGCATTTGACCGACGATCTTACCGAAGACGGGTAAATACGCCGCCAACACCCCGTAACGGTTCATGCGACGCAATTCATGCGTGACCCCATGGGGTTGGCGTAAAATCTCAATGAACAGACTGCGGCTGCGCAGATCCTCGCGAAACCGTGCGTCGATCAAATGGCGGTGTTCACGAATAAGCCGAATGGTATTGGCGCGCACGCCTTTTAACTTGGGATGTTGCGCCATGACTAAAAAAACTTCCAGCAGGGCAAACGGGTATTTCTTGAATACCGACGGTTGGGTTACTTCCAAGAAACCCCGCCGCGCGTGAAAACGGCTGTTAATAGCGGTGGGCCTTCCTGGGTTATGCTTGAATAAAATTTCCTCTTGGAATAACTGCAATAACATTTCATTCAGCCGGCTTAATTCCATCACCGTGCGGTAATACTGTTGCATAAATTTTTCAACGCCGCGGCTATGCGTGTCGTCTTGATAACCGAATTGCTGCGCCAAGCTGCGTTGATAATCGAATAACAAACGGTCTTCGCGCCGATTCGCCAACAAATGCAAGCCGTAACGAATTTGCCACAGCAAGGCTTGGCCTTCGTATAGGGATTGGCATTCCTGTTCGGTAAGAAATTGATGGGTCACCAAGTCGTGGAGGGTATTGGCGTCAAACTGGCGTTTGGCGACCCAGCCGATCATTTGGATATCGCGTAAACCGCCCGGGCCTTCTTTAATATTGGGTTCCAGGTTATAGGCGCTGTCATTGAATTTTTGATGACGTTTGACCTGTTCGTGCCATTTGGCCTTAAAAAATTTACGCGAGGACCAGAGTTTATTCGGACCACAACGTTGGCGCTGCTGCTCGAATAAGGTTGCCGGTCCAATTAACAATCGCCCTTCTTGTAAATTGGTGGTGATGGTGATGTCGCGTTTAGCTTCGCGTACACATTCCTTGAGGGTGCGTACACTATGACCTATCGCCAAACCGATGTCCCATAAAAACGTTAAAAATCGACTGATTGGTTCTTGCAACGGCGGGCGGTTTTTATCCAACAGGATAAGCAGGTCGATGTCGGAATGGGGATGGAGTTCACCGCGGCCATAACCACCGACCGCGATCAAGGCAATCGTACCCGTATCGCCTGGAAAAAATCGCTGCCACGCTTGACGTAATATGGCGTCGATGACCGCGGCGTGACGCGTTACCAGTTCGACCGCGCTATGCCCTTCGAGGAAGCGTTGTTTAAGCACGTTATTGGCCTGCTGCAGGGTTTGCCGAAACAGGCCAACCACCGGCTGGGTGTTTTGCTGCAGTTGCCGGCAAAAGGCGGTTTCATCAAACAGCTCTAAATCCGCGACTACATCATTCAAACTGCTCTTCCTTACGGCGGGTCAAGACCTCGTGACCTGTCTCGGTGACCAGAACAGTATGTTCCCATTGTGCCGAGAGTGAATGGTCGCGGGTGACAACGGTCCAACCGTCTTTCATGAGTTTTACCTGGCGTTTACCCGAATTGATCATCGGCTCGATGGTAAAAGTCATACCGGGTTCAAGCCGCGTTAGCGTACCGGGAATTCCATAGTGTAATACCTGCGGTTCCTCGTGAAATTGTTGGCCGATCCCGTGCCCGCAATATTCCCTGACCACCGAGTAGTGGTGCGACTCGGCGTGTTGCTGGATGGCATGGCCAATGTCGCCTAAGTAAACTCCAGGACGTACCATATTGATACCGATACACATCGATTCGTAACTCACCCGCGCCAGGCGCTGCGCCAGGATTGAAGATTTGCCGACAAAAAACATTTTGCTGGTGTCGCCGTGAAACCCGTCCTTGATCACCGTGATATCGATGTTAATGATGTCGCCGTTTTTAAGACGCTTCTCATTGGGGATGCCGTGGCATACCACGTGGTTGACACTGGTGCAGATGGATTTAGGAAAACCGTGATAATTCAATGGCGCGGGGATGGCCTGTTGCACATTGACGATGTAGTCATGGCACCGCTGGTTCAGTTCCTCGGTGCTGACACCGTCCACGACATAGGGTTCGATCATCTCCAAGACTTCGGCCGCGAGGCGACCGGCGACCCGCATCTTGGCGATTTCTTCGGGAGATTTTATGGTAACTGGCATCAACGCTTTTCCTATAAATTAGAGGGCCTTATTGTTACACCCCGGGTGTTTATGGTATAAAGCCCACGCTAAAGAGGCAATCACGGGCCCGGGTAACCGGGCCTTATATTTCGCACATGTACCGACACATCGTTACGGGTGCCCGCCAAAGGCCACAACAGGCCGGATGGGGGGTTGTACGGTGGGGTACATGGAGGCTCAACCCAACAGGAGACAACCATGAGCGATATATCCATGCGCCAGATGCTAGAGGCTGGCGTGCATTTCGGGCATCAAACCCGCTATTGGAACCCCAAGATGGCACCCTTCATCTTCGGTGACCGTAATAAAATCCATATCATTAACCTCGAAAAAACCCTGCCGCTGTTCCATGATGCGGTTAATTTTATCAGTAAAATGGCCGCCAACCGCGGGACCATCTTATTTGTGGGCACTAAACGCGCCGCACAAGAGGTGGTTAAAGAGGAGGCCATCCGCGCGGGCATGCCCTATGTTAACCACCGCTGGCTAGGCGGCATGCTGACCAACTGGAAGACCGTGCGTCAATCCATCAAGCGGCTCAAGGACCTCGAAGCGATGAGCACCGACGGTACCTTTGAGCGCATCAGCAAGAAAGAAGGCTTGACCCTGCGCCGTGAGATGGAAAAACTCAACCGTTCCCTGGGCGGGATCAAAAACATGAACACCATCCCCGATGTGTTGTTCGTGATCGATGTTGGCCATGAAAATATCGCGGTGGCCGAAGCGGCCAAGTTAGATATTCCTGTAGTGGGCATCGTCGACACCAATAACTCGCCGGAAAATGTCGCTTATATGATCCCCGGCAATGACGATGCGATCCGCGCCATCCGTCTGTACACCCAAGGTATTGCCGATGCGATTCTGATCGGCCGTGAATCCGTGACCGTGGGTGCCCCGGCCGACGAATTTGTCGAGGTTAACGAAGCAGGTCAAGTTGAAGACAAAAACAAGCGTCGTCCTGGTAAGAAAAAACCCGGTGTTGAGCGGCGCGTCGATGCTAAACCTGCGACGGTGAAAAAGAAAACCGCGAAGAAGACCTCTGTTTCACAGGACAAGCAAGCAAATGATGCTGAAGCGGATCAGACCGAAGAATAAATGTAGTACCCGTAGCTAGTCAAAAGGGGGCCTGGCCCCCTTTTTTGAACGCGAATGAGGATAATACGATGGCTATTACAGCAGAGATGGTAAAAGAATTACGCGAACGCACCGGCGCGGGCATGATGGAATGTAAAAAAGCCCTGACCGAGGCCAATGGTGATATGCAAGCCGCGGTGGATGGGTTGCGTAAATCCGGCATGGCCAAGGCCGAAAAACGCGCCGCTAAGGCCGCCGCCCAGGGCTTGGTGCTCATCAAAACCAGCGCCGACGCTAAAACGGCGGTGATAGTCGAAATCAACAGCGAAACCGATTTTGTCGCCAATGGCGATAAATTTAAAGAATTCGCCGCGGCGGTGGCGAACCGCATCATGACTTCCAAACCCGCGAACCGCGATGTGCTCTTGAGCCTGCCTCTCACCGACACCAGCCCGGTGAATATTGCCGACGCGAGCAAGGCATTAACCGCCCAAATCGGTGAGAAGATCGATGTGCGGCGGTTTGAAATCCTGCGCGCCAAAGGCACACTGGGCAGTTATATGCACGGCACGCGGATTGGGGTGGTAGTGGATATAGAAAACGGGGATGATGAGTTGCGTAAAGATGTCGCCATGCATGTCGCCGCCAGCCGTCCGTTGTGTGTGAATGAAAGCCAGGTCGCGCCCGAGGTTATCGCGCGCGAAAAAGAAATTTATCTCGCCCAGGCGGCCGACAGCGCTAAACCCGCCGATATTATCGAGAAAATGACCCTCGGGCGGATTAAAAAATTCCTCAAGGAAGTCACCTTGTTGGGCCAACCGTTTATAAAAAATCCCGACCAAACGGTGGAACAGCTGGTCAACCAAGCCAAGGCCAAGGTGCATCACTTTGTGCGTTTTGAAGTGGGTGAAGGGATCGAAAAGAAGACCGAGGATTTTGCCGCCGAAGTCATGGCACAGGTGAAAAAATCTTAATCCACATGCCCACGGCCTCACCCCCAGGCTATCGTCGCATCCTGCTTAAATTAAGTGGCGAGGCCCTTATGGGCGATCAAGATTTTGGTATCGCGCCGAGCGTGATGCAGCGCATGGCAGGCGAGGTGAAGCAGCTGGTCGAGGCCGGTGTGCAGGTCGCCATTGTGATCGGCGGTGGCAATATCTTCCGCGGCATGAGTCTGGCGGCCGCTGGAATGGATCGCACCACCGGCGACCACATGGGTATGTTGGCGACGGTGATCAATTCATTGGCCATTCAGGATGCGCTGGAACAATCCGGGCTCAAGGTGCGGGTCATGTCGGCGCTGGCGATCCATCAAGTTTGCGAGGATTATATCCGGCGGCGCGCGGTGCGGCATTTAGAAAAGGGTCGTGTGCTGGTGTTCGCGGCGGGTACCGGCAATCCCTATTTCACCACCGATACCGCCGCGAGTTTACGTGCGATTGAAATTAATGCCGAGGTGATGATCAAGGCCACCAAGGTGGACGGGGTGTATTCCGCCGACCCCAAAAAAGATCCCGCCGCGGTGCGTTATCAGCGCTTGTCTTACGACGAGATTATCCAAGGTAATTTGGCCGTCATGGATACCACGGCGATTGTGTTGTGCCGTGATAATCATATGCCGGTGTTGGTGTACGATATGGGCAAGGCTGGCGCCTTGTTGCGGATCGTGAGTGGTGAGAACGAAGGCACGATCGTACACTCGGGAGGATGAATAATGTTAACCGAATTAAAACAAGACGCCGAACAACGTATGCACAAGGCCGTGGAGGCGTTGCGTCATGAGTTGAGCAAATTGCGTACCGGCCGCGCCCATCCCAGCTTGTTGGAACAAATTAAAGTCGACTACTACGGCACCGATACCCCGCTCAACCGAGTCGCGACGATCAGTGCCTCGGATGCACGCACCTTATCCATTACTCCATGGGAGAAAAAACTCGTGGCGACCATCGAGAAGGCGATTCTTAACTCGGGCCTGGGTTTAAATCCCACCACCGCCGGAGAAATTATTCGAGTCCCGATGCCGGCATTAACCGAAGAACGGCGTCGCGAGCTGATCAAAGTTGTAAGACAAGAAGGTGAGGCCGCTAAGGTTTCAATCCGCAATGTGCGCCGCGATGTGTTGGCGGATATTAAGGAGTTGCTAAAAGAAAAAGAGATCACCGAGGACGAAGACCGGCGCGCTCAAGAAGAAGTACAAAAGATCACTGATAAAAATATTGCCGACGTGGATAAAGTGCTGGCGGCAAAAGAAAAAGACATGCTGGAAATTTAATTGACCTGTTACACAATGTGTCACGCACTACGTGGGGCAAGACGGTGAGGTAATCGCAGAGTGTCAGAAACCAATCCATCGATAACCGAACTACCGGCCAAACTGCCGCAGCACGTCGCCATCATTATGGATGGCAACGGCCGCTGGGCCGAACGCCGTGGTTCGCCGCGCTTCAGCGGTCACCGCGCCGGGGTTGAGGCGGTACGCAACGTGGTGCAATTGGCGGGCGAGGTTGGGATTCAGGCCCTGACTTTATTCGCATTTTCCAGTGAGAATTGGCGGCGGCCGAAAAAAGAAGTCGGGCTGTTGATGGAATTATTTATGACCGCGTTGGAACGTGAGGTCACTAAACTGCATAACAATAAAGTGCAGTTACGTGTGATTGGCGATAGTGCGGCCTTTTCCGTCAAGTTACAACAGCGTATTCAGGAGGCCATGAAATTAACCGCCAACAATGACGGCCTGGTGTTGAATATCGCGGCGAATTATGGCGGCAAATGGGATATCACGCAGGCGGTACGCCGCGTGGCGGCCGCGGCTGCCGCGGGCGAGATCCAGGCCGATACGATTAATGAAACAGTGATTGCGCAGCAGCTGTGCATGGCGGATCTGCCCGAGCCGGATCTGTTTATTCGCACCGGCGGTGAACAACGCATCAGTAATTTTCTCATCTGGCAGTTGGCGTATACGGAATTGTATTTTACCCAAACCTTATGGCCGGATTTTGATCGCGCGGAGTTTATATTGGCGTTGCAATCCTTTGCGGCTCGCCAACGGCGTTTTGGGCGCACCGGAGCGCAGGTAGTCGAGGCGCAACAAGAGCAACGCAACCGTGCTTAAACAACGGGTGCTTACGGCATTGTTCCTCGCACCGCTGGTGATCTTGGCGGTGTTGAAATTATCCCATCCCTGGTTTTCCTTGTTACTGGCAAGTATTTTAATGTTAGGTGCTTGGGAGTGGACGACGATCGCGGGGTTACGCATACGCGCCTGGCGGACAGTGTACGTGGCCGGCGTCGCCGTGGTGTTTGCCTTGCTCACCGGTGTCATGCATTTCGATATCTACCTACTGACGCCGCTGTTGTGGATAATTATTTTAGGCTGGTGTTTGGCGCTGATTGGCATCGTTTTCGTTAACCGCGCCGCGACTGCGGTCGCACCGATCCACAGCAGAGGTTTTTTTATCGCGAAATTAGCCAGTGGTTATTTTATTCTAGCGGGTACTTTTATCGGCGTAATCGGCGTGCGCCAAACTGAACCTCATGGACCGCAACTGGTCTTGGTATTGTTGATCTTGATTTGGGTAGCCGACAGTGCCGCCTATTTCACCGGTCGGGCGTTAGGCAAACATAAATTGGCGGTACACGTCAGCCCCGGTAAATCGTGGGAAGGAGTGGGCGGCGCTTTAATCGCTACGGTTATTACCGCGTATGCCGTGGGTACGTGGTTTGGTCAAAATGCTGAGGAATTGTGGCGTTTCCAATGGGTATGCTTAATCTGTGTAATATTTTCCATCGTCGGCGATCTCACCGAAAGCCTATTCAAACGTTTGGCGGGGGTCAAAGACAGCGGGCAGTTGTTGCCCGGCCACGGCGGGATCATGGATCGCATCGACAGCCTGACCGCCGCCGCGCCGGCTTTTATGCTGGGTTTACTAGCCACGGGATTGCAATGAAAGGTGTCACGATCCTCGGCGCCACCGGCACCATTGGGACCAACACCCTGGATGTGATTGCGCGCCAGCGTGACAAATTCTTCGTGGTGGCGCTGACCGCGCATTCCCAGGTTGAACGCTTGGCGGAGCAGTGCGAACAACATCATCCTCGCTTTGCGGTGTTACACGATCCGCGCGCGGCCGAACAACTACAACGACGTTTACATACGACGTGTCCGGATACTCGAGTGTTGTCGGGCGAGGCCGGGTTGTGTCAGGTCGCCGCGGACCCCGCCTGCGATTATGTCATGGCCGCCATCGTGGGCGCGGTTGGTTTAAAACCTACCCTGGCCGCAGTACGGGCAGGTAAACGGATTTTGCTGGCGAATAAAGAAGCGCTGGTCATGTCCGGTGAAGTGTTCATGCGCGAGCTGCGTGAACACGGCGCGCAGTTACTCCCCATCGATAGCGAACACAATGCGATCTTTCAATGTATGCCGGCGGATTATAGCGGCGCGGATGCGGCGGGGATTCGGCGGATTTTATTGACCGCCTCGGGGGGGCCGTTCCGTGCCTTGCCGCTAGAACATTTAATGCTGGTAACCCCGGAACAGGCCATTGCCCATCCCAACTGGACCATGGGCAAGAAGATCTCCGTCGACTCCGCCACCATGATGAACAAGGGTTTGGAAGTTATTGAAGCCTGTTGGTTATTCGATCTCAAGCCTAATCAGATTGAAGTGGTGGTTCATCCACAAAGTATTATTCATTCGATGGTGGAGTATCTCGACGGCTCGATCATTGCGCAGCTGGGACAACCCGACATGCGCACCCCAATCGCCCATGCCTTGGCTTGGCCGGCGCGCATGGCCTCCGGGGTTAAACCCCTGAATCTATTTGACATCACCAAGCTGGAATTTCTGCGGCCCGATCTGCAGCGCTATCCCTGTTTGCAATTGGCCCACGAGGCGATCGAACGTGGTGGTACAGCAACCGCCGTGCTCAACGCCGCCAACGAAATCGCCGTGCAAGCGTTTTTAGATCGTAAGATTGCTTTCACGAGTATCGCAGTCACCGTGGAACATGTGTTGGCAAAAATGCCAATAGCCGCGGCAACCACGCTGGAGGTTATCGGCAACGCCGATCAGCATGCGCGCTGCTGCGCACAAGAATTTATTCAATCACAGGCGCGCCGCGCAGGGGTTTTATAACAATGTTAAACCTGTTGTATACCATTGTTATGTTTATTATCGCCATCAGCATCTTGGTGGCGGTGCATGAGTTTGGCCATTTTTGGGTGGCGAAACGTCTGGGTGTCAAGGTATTACGCTATTCAATTGGTATTGGTAAACCGCTGTGGATAAAACGTTTGGGCGCCGATCAAACCGAATATACCCTGTCGGCCCTACCGCTGGGCGGTTATGTAAAAATGCTGGATGAACGCGAAGGGGAGGTGGCGGAGGCGGAGTTACCCCGTGCGTTCAATCGGCAAACGATTTGGAAGCGGGTCGCCATCGTGAGCGCCGGGCCGGTGTTCAACTTCTTGTTTGCGATTGTGGCGTATTGGGCGCTGTACGTCATTGGCGTGAGCGGTGTCAAACCCTTCGTTGGCGAGGTGCTGGCTCACTCGGTGGCGGCCAATGCCGGTATGCAAAGTGGCGAACAGATCATCGCGGTCAACAACACCGCGACCCCAAGTTGGGAAGAAGTGTTAATGCAATTATGGCCGGTGTTGGTGGATAAGGGTAACCTGGTGATTAAAACCCAGAACAGCACGTTACAAGAAAAGACCTATGTATTGGACTATAGCAACTTAAATCTTGAACGTGGCCTCAAAGATCCGATCAAGATTCTCGGTATCTTGCCTTTCCCAAAGAAACTGCTCGCGCCAGTGATTGGCAAGGTGACACCCGGCATGGCCGCGGCACAAGCGGGGCTACTGGCCGGGGATAAAATCCTCAAATTAGATGATACAGAAATCACCGACTGGAACGATATTGCGCCGTATATCCAAAAGCACTGTGTGGGGCCGATCAAATTTAGCATTGAAAGAAACGGCCAGCGACAAACCATCACCGTAAAAAGCACGATTATCACCGAGCAAGGCATAGCAGTGGCCAGGGTTGGAATACAACCACAACCCCCGCCACAGGAATCCTTGCCGACGGCGCAACCCGTGGTTTATTCATTAAGTCCCTGGCACTCGTTGTTACGCGCCATCGGCACCACCAGTGATATGTCGTTAATGACCGTCAAGTTGCTCGGTAAGATATTCACCCTGGAATTTTCCTTTCGTAATATCGGTGGGGTGATTCAAATCGCCAGCGCGGCGGGTAGGTCGGCGGATTTAGGCTATCAGCAATTTCTAAAATTTCTCGCGGTAGTGAGTATTAGTTTGGGGATTATGAATTTACTCCCGGTTCCTATCCTCGATGGCGGGCATTTGTTATTTTTCGGTATCGAAAAAATCACCGGCCGGCCGGTTTCGGAACGGACGGAAATGTTCTTGCAAAGGATTGGCATGATGTTCTTAGCGCTACTGATGTCCTTGGCGTTTTATAACGATATCATGCGCATGCTGGTTCCAGGTTACGGCCTGGATGAATGTCCAAGGTTTTAACCCATGTTGAATAAAAATATTCTGCTTCTAGCACCGTTGGTCTGCGCGGCACCGGTTTATGCGTTTGAACCTTTCACGGTTAAAGATATCCGTCTGGACGGTTTGCAACGTATCTCGATTGGCACGGTGTTTAATTATCTTCCGATCAAAGTCGGCGAAAAGATCACGGATGAAGATACCACCCGCGCCATCCATGCTTTGTATCAAACCGGTTTTTTCAAGGATGTCAGGATTGAACGTGAAGGCGATGTGTTGGTGATCTTTGTCGCTGAACGTCCGGCGATTGCGGATATTAAAATTACCGGTAATTCCTCCATCGCCACCGACCAGTTGAATAAATCCCTCAAGGATCTGGGCATGGTCGATGGACGCATCTTTGATCGTTCCTTGCTGGATAATATTGAACAAGAATTAAAGCGCCAGTATTACAGCCTGGGAAAATACGCGGTGAAAGTATCCACCAAGGCGCTGCCGCGTGAGCGTAACCGTGTTTCAATCGCCATTGATATCGCCGAGGGCGATGAGGCGCAAATTTATGCGGTGAATATCGTGGGTAATAAAACCTTTTCCACCGATACCTTAACCGATCTTATTGTCTCCGCGGATCGGGGTATTTTCGGCGGACGGAAAAATTTTAACCGCCAGATCCTGGCCGGCGACCAAGAGACTCTGCGCTCTTATTATATGGATCGCGGCTATATAAATTTTAATATCGATTCAACCCAAGTAGCGTTGTCACCGGACAAACAAGAGGTCTATGTGACGATCAATATTTCCGAAGGTAATCGCTACACCGTTCGCGAGGTGAAACGGGCCGGGAATTTATTATTGCCCGAGGCCGAATATAATAAGTTAATCGTGATTAAAACCGGTGATGTGTTTTCCCGTAAGACGGTGATCGATACCCGCAAGAATATTTCCGATCGCCTGGCGGAGTTGGGTTACCCCTACGCCAATGTGAATATCGCCCCCAACATCGATGAAGACACCCGCACGGTGGCCCTGACCGTGTTTGTTGATCCGGGGCAGCGTATTTATGTGCGGCGGGTGAATATCGAGGGTAATAACAAAACCAAGGACGAGGTCATCCGCCGTGAGCTGCGCCAATTAGAAGCCGATTGGATGTCGTCCAAACAAGTCGCCTTATCCAAACAGCGCCTGGATCGTACCGGTTTCTTTGAAGAAGTAACCATGGAAACCCCGGCGGTTCCCGCCGCGCAGGATCAAGTGGATCTGAACGTCACGGTGAAAGAGCGCCCTACTGGGAGTCTAACCGCCGGGCTGGGCTATTCTGACACCCAGGGTGCGATCATCAATTTCGCATTGACGCAAGAAAACTTTATGGGAACCGGCAAGTACGTCGCGGTCACGGTTGATAATAGTAAAGTTACCAAAACTTATAATTTTTCCATCCGTAATCCTTATTATACCGAAGACGGTATCAGCCGGACGTTTAATATTTTCGAGCGTAAGATCGACGCCCAACAAGCCAATGTCAGTAACTATGTCATCAATACCGCCGGAGCGAGTGTCAGTTACGGCGTTCCAAGTTCAGAGTTCTCCAGCTATGGGTACGGCGTCGGCTACGAACACAATAACTTGGTTACCCTCAGCACCTCGGCGACCCAAATCTTGGACTTTGTCGCAAAACACGGTAACACCTACGATACCGTGTCACTGACGAGCAATTGGGTGTATGACAACCGTAATCGCGCTATATTCGCCACTTCCGGCAGGTTGGCGCGGGTCAATGTTGAAACCACCGTGCCTGGCGGTGATCTTGAATATTACAAAGTCGGGGCAAAATACCTGCAGTATTTTCCATTTACCGATGACCTTAGTCTGGCGTACAACATCGAGGCGGACTACGGCACTGGTTATGGTAAGTCCAAAGACTTGCCGCCGTTTAAAAATTATTTTGCGGGCGGCAGTAATTCGGTGCGTGGTTTTGATGGCAACAGTTTGGGTCCGAAGGATTCGCGTGGTGAACCCTTGGGAGGGGATCGTCGCCTGGTGAGTAATCTCGAGTTATTTCTACCCACCCCGTTTGCAGGCCGGGAGAAATCTGCTAAGTTAAGTTTGTTCATCGATAGCGGTTATGTCTATGGGGTTGGACAACCGTTTGACCTCGGAGAAATGCGCGCAGCAGGCGGTCTGGGTTTGATGTGGCTCACACCGATAGGCGCTTTACGTTTTAGTCTCGCGCAACCCATCAAGCGCAAGCCGGGTGATAGCACAACGGTCTTCCAGTTTTCGCTGGGCACGGCATATTAAATTCATGGAGACATTGTATGACTGTTTATCGCAACGCCTTGGTGATAATCCTGCTGCTATTGTTACCCGTATTGGGTATTACACAAGAACTAAAAATTGGCTTCGTTGATACCATTCAGCTTATGAAAGACTCGCCGCAGGCCGAAGTGGCGCGTAAAAAACTCGAGACGGAATTCCAGCCGCGCGACCTCGCGATTGTCGACATGCAGAAACAAGAAAAACAATTGGAAGACCAATTGACGAGTGATACAGGCGGATTGATCGATACCGAACGTAAAAAGATCGAACGCAACTTACAAAGTCTAAAACGCGATATCAAACGCGCTAAAGAGGAAATTATTGAAGACTATAACGTGCGCCGCAACGAGGAAATTAATAAACTTCAGAAACTGATCGATAAGATCACGGTGGACATCGCCAAGGAAGAACATTTCGATGTCATCTTGCGTGACAACGTGCTTTACAGCAGTAAACGCGCGAATATTACCGATAAGGTGTTGGAACGCTTACGCGCGCCGCAAAAATTTGATAAATCCTCTGCTGAAACACCCTCGTCCTATATCCCCGGTAAGTAATGATGGGTACTGGGGCGGGGTTTACCTTGGCGGAATTGGCGCAACACGTGAATGCCCGTGTGGTGGGTGACGGCTCCTGCCGGATCCGCGCGGTTGCCACTCTGCAACAAGCCCGCGCCGATCAAATCAGTTTTTTGAGCAATAAATCCTACAAGCCACAACTGAAGACCACCCGCGCGGCAGCGGTGATCCTGCATCCCAATGATGTGAGTGATTGTCCGGTGAATGCCTTGGTGGTAAACAATCCGCACGCGGCCTACGCGCGGATCGCGCAGTTGTTAAATCCCGTGCCCATGCCTCTCGCGGGTATTCATGCCAGCGCCGTGGTTGATCCCCACTGCAGTATCGATGTTAGCGCCCGTATCGGCCCGTACGCGGTGATTGAAGCCGAGGTTGTTATTGCCGCCGGGGTATACATCGGGCCACATTGTATTATTAGCCGTGATAGTCATATCGGTCGGGACAGCCGTTTGGTTGCTAATGTGACCGTGTGTCACGGTAGCCGTATCGGTGAACGCGTGTTGATCCATCCGGGCAGTGTGATTGGATCGGATGGGTTTGGACAAGCGTATGATCAAGGACGGTGGTTGAAGGTCCCGCAACTTGGCCGGGTGATTATCGGCAACGATGTGGAAATCGGGGCGTGTACTACCATCGATCGCGGTGCCATCGACGATACCATCATCGACGAAGGTGTGAAGTTAGATAACCTTATCCAAATTGCGCATAATGTCCAGGTCGGCGCGCACACCGTCATGGCGGGTTGTACGGGTATCGCGGGCAGTACGAGAATTGGAAAACATTGTCTGATTGGCGGTGGCGTGGGCATCGCCGGTCACCTGTCAATTGCGGATGGTGTTACAATAACCGGGATGTCATTGGTTATTAAGGACATTGACAAACCAGGGAGTTATTCCTCGGGGGTGCCGGTGGAAGAAAGCCAGCAATGGCATCGCACCTACCTGCGGATGAAACGGTTGGATGAATTACTACGCCGGGTTCGTTCTCTGGAAAAAAAGAACGACGTTTTATTAAAAGGCTAATGACTTGAACTCACTGGATATTCACCAAATACTTCAACACTTGCCACATCGCTATCCCTTTTTATTGATTGATCGTGTCTTGGATTACGTTCCCGAATCGCATCTCATCGGGATTAAAAACGTAACGTTTAACGAGCCCTATTTTACCGGGCATTTTCCCCAACGGCCGGTGATGCCGGGGGTATTAATCCTGGAAGCCTTGGCCCAAGCCACGGGGATATTGGCGTTCAAAACGGTTGATCGCATCCCCGATCAAAATTCCTTGTATTATTTTGTCGGGGTTGATAAAGCGCGATTTAAACAGCCGGTCGAACCCGGCGACCAATTACGCCTGGAAGTGCAATATTTAAGACGCTTGCGGGGGATTTGGAAATTTTCCGGTATTGCCAGCGTCGATGGTAATGTCGTATGTGCAGCGGAATTGATGTGCGCGGAGCGTGAAGTACGATGAGTATTGATGCGCGTGCCGTCATCGATCCGAGCGCGCGATTAGCTGACAACGTCAGCGTGGGGCCGTTCGCGATTATTGGCCCCGAGGTTGAAATCGGCGCCGGTACCTGGATCGGCCCACACGTGGTGATTAACGGTCCCACCCGGATTGGAAAAGACAATCGCATCTTTCAATTTTCATCGATTGGTGAAATCCCGCAAGACAAAAAATTTCATGGCGAACGCGCCTGGCTGGAAATAGGCGATCGCAACACCATCCGCGAATTTGTCACGATCCACCGTGGTACGGCGGAGGGCGGGGGTATCACCCGTATCGGCGACGACAATTGGTTAATGGCGTATATTCATATCGCGCATGACTGCAGTGTGGGCAATCAGACTATTTTCGCCAACGCGGCCTCCTTGGCGGGACACGTCAGTATTGGCGATTACGCAATATTAGGCGGGTTTACCTTGGTCCATCAATTTTGTTCGATCGGCCCACACGCGTTTACCGGTATGGGCAGCGCCATCAGCAAGGACATACCGCCGTTTGTTATGGTCAACGGTAATCCCGCCCAAACCTACGGGCTCAATACCGAAGGCTTAAAGCGTCGTAACTTCAGTAAAGAAGTATTACAAAGTTTGCGTGACGCGTACAAAATTATTTACCGTTCAGGCTATACCGTGGAAGAAGCGAAGCACGCCTTGCGCGAGCTTGCCAGCAGCGTTCCCGAAGTGGCGCTGATGTTGAAGTTCATAGAAACATCACAACGTGGTATCTTGCGGTAAATGTAATTTCCCTCTCCGGCCTTATTTCTCCAGCATTTCTAAGACAAGCCTCGCGAGATTATTAATGCCTCCCGCATCACCCAGTTTGGCTTCGATCCCGCCAAGTTCTTTTATCATCGCGTTGCGGTAGGGTTGATCGAACACCAGCCGTTGCAATTCCGTGGCGATATTCGGCGCAGTGGCTTGGTCCTGAATCAATTCAGGTACGATGCGGCGATCGGCGACGATGTTACACAGGCCGATGTAAGGAATCTTCAGCATACGGCGTACAATCTGGTAGGTAAGGGGTGCCAGTCGGTTGATAATCACCATCGGCGTACCCAACAGCGCAATCTCCAAGGTCACGGTGCCGGACACGGTCACAATCGCATCGACCGCGACAATCACATCGTAGGTACGATCGTTTATGATCTGGATCGAGAGATCCTCGTAACCGGATACATAGGCACGAAGGTCGGTGCTCGCCAGGGTTGGGGCCAACGGTAAGAGAAACTGCGTGTGTGGGTGGAGCTGTTTGAATTCACGCGCGCTGTGCAGAATAATCGGCAGCAGGCGTTTAATTTCGCTGTGGCGGCTGCCTGGAAATAATCCAATCACCGGTTGGGTAGGGTCAATCTTAAATTGCCGGTGGAGTTGTTCTCGCGTGGCGCTGGCATGGACGGCATCCACCAAGGGATGTCCAACAAAGGTGACGGGAACCTGGTGTTTTGCGTAAAAAGCAACTTCAAAGGGAAACACCACGGCCATGTGATCGACCCGTTGGCGAATGGTTTTCACCCGGTGTTGACGCCAGGCCCAGATCTGCGGACTAATATAGTAGAGCACTTTAATGCCCAGTTGCTTGGCGGTTTTTGCCAGGCGCAAATTGAATTCCGGATAATCCACCAGAATTAACAACGTGGGTGGTTGTTGCCGCAGCAAGGCACGCATCCGGTGCAAGGCGCCAAAGATTATTTTACGCTGCGACCAGATCTCAACCAAACCCACCACGGCCATATCGCGCGCATCCACCAGGGTGTCGACGCCGGCGGCGCGCATATTACTGCCGCCAATTCCAAAAAAATCAATCTCCGGTCGCTGGGCTTTAACCGCATGCACCAGTTTGGCGGCGTGCAAGTCTCCGGAGGCTTCTCCGGCGATGATCATAATGCGCCGATCAGACACCGTTAACCGTTGCAAGCTCAGAGCGCGGATTTAATCGTCGCGACAATGGTAGCGATTTGCGCATCGGTGAGCTCAGGGTAGATCGGTAAGGACAGGCATTCACTGGCGACTTTTTCCGATACCGGCAAGCTAATGTCCGCGTAGTCGGCGAAAAATACTTTTTGCCGATGCAGCGGAATAGGGTAGTAAATCGCAGTGGCGATTTTATTGGCGCTGAGTTTTTGCATCACCGCCTCGCGTTTGGGGGTGAGGATGGTGTATTGGTGATACACGTGGGTTCCGATCCCGTCTTCGTGAGGAGTTATCACACTTCCGGCCAGCAGGGCCGAGTAACGCTGCGCCACGCGACGGCGTTCACGGTTATAGGTTTCAATGTGACGCAGCTTAACCCGCAGGATCGCCGCCTGAATTTCATCAAGGCGGCTGTTATAGCCGATCACATCATGATGGTAGCGTTGCTGACTACCATGGTTACGTAATACCCGCATGGCCTCGGCCATGGCATCGTCTTGGGTGGTTACCATACCGCCATCACCGTAACAGCCGAGGTTTTTGCTAGGAAAAAAACTGTGGCAGCCGGCGACGCCAAAATTTCCGGTCATCGTGGTATTGATGTCCGCGCCAAACGATTGGGCGCAGTCCTCGACGATAATCAAGTTGTGTTTTTTCGCCAAGCCGACCAGAGCGGGCATATTGGCGGGTTGGCCGAACAAATGTACCGGGATAATCGCGCGGGTGCGCGGGGTGATGGCCTGGGCGACCAGCTCGGGGTCTAGATTAAAGCTGCGCGGGTCGATATCGACAAACACCGGTGTGGCGCCGACATAACAAATGGCCTCGGCAGTGGCGATAAAAGTGAAGGTGGAGGTGATCACTTCATCTCCAGCCTTGATCCCCGCCGCGCGCAAGGCCAAGTGCAAGGCATCGGTCCCCGAGGCGCAGCTTAGCGCGTGTTTAACCTTGAGATAGGCGGCGGCTTCTTTTTCAAAGGCGCTCACATTCGGGCCGAGGATGAATTGCGTCGCATCGAATACCTGCTGTAACTGCTGCTCCATCTCCGCCTTTAAAATTTGATACTGCTGTTTTAGATCAACCATGGGAATCATAGGTGCGTTACCTTACGTTAGGCGAGGGAGGGGTGTTTAAGCGCTGGGTGATTTCCAGGGCGGTTTGCAAGGCGCGCAGGCCGTCTTCGCCGCCCACCTTGGGAGGTTTACCTTGCGCGATGCAATCGAGAAAGGATTGGATTTCCGCCAGCAGTGCATCACCTTTGTCAAAGGTTTGCTCTTCACTTTCGATAGTGGCGATACCCGGGAACACTTCGCCCCGGCCTTTGCGGTGAATGCCCAATTTCTTATTGTGAAAATCGATGCTCAGATAGGCGTCGCGCTGGAATAAACGCATTTTGCGCTCACTCTTCATGCCGGCGCGGCTGGCGGTGACATTGGCCACGCAGCCGTTGGTAAATTCAATCCGCGCGTTGACGATATCAAAATCCTTGGACAATACCGCGACACCCTTGGCGTCAATACGGGTGACAGGGCAGCCGACTATATCCAGTAAAATATCGATATCATGGATCATCAGATCCATCACCACGTTGACGTCGGCACCGCGTGGATTAAACGGCGCGACCCGGTCGGATTCAATAAACAAAGGTTCTTTGAGTATGTGCTCGACCGCGAGTATCGCCGGGTTGAAGCGTTCAAGATGACCAATCTGCAATACAAGTTTATAGCTTTGTGCCAGATGCACCAATTCGCGGGCTTCGTCCACCGTGGTGGTCATGGGTTTTTCTAATAAGACGTGTTTGCCCGCGCGTAAACAATCACGCGCGACCACAAAATGTTGTTGGGTTGGAACCACAATGCTCACGGCATCCACCGTCGGTAACACGCTGTGATAATCCGTGCTGGCGTGCACCCCTAACTCTTGTGCGACCGTTTGCGCGGTGGCGGGGTTAGTGTCGCACACCGCCACCAAGGTAGCGGTGGGCAGTTGCCGGTATTTCTGGCCGTGAAAGCGGCCCAGATAACCTACACCAATGACGGCCGTGCGGATCGGTTGCATGAATATCCAATGGGTTAAACCGGTGGAGTTAGGGTTTGTGCTGCGCTGCGCATAATCGCATCCTTGTCCTTTGAAATCAATGAGTAACGGTAGTTTTTTAACAAAATTAACGCTATTCTTCATAAAACGAGCTGGCAGGAGTGATTGTGACCCCCTCAAACAAATTCATGCACGTCGCCGGTATCGACGAAGCCGGTCGCGGACCGTTGGCCGGACCGGTGATTGCGGCGGCGGTAATTTTGGATCCACAGCGGCCCATCGAAGGGCTGGCGGACTCCAAGCTGCTCAGCCCCGCCCGTCGTGATGCCTTGGCCGCGATCATTAAATCCAATGCCCTGGCCTGGGCAGTGGGCCGGGCCGAGGTCGAGGAAATCGACACCATCAATATTCTCCAGGCATCACTTCTGGCGATGCGTCGGGCCGTATTAGCGCTTCGTCCACTGCCGGACTTCGCGTATGTCGACGGTAACCGCTGCCCCCTCCTGCCGTGTCCTACGGAAGCCGTTATCCGCGGGGATTCGTTGATTCCAGCAATCAGCGCCGCTTCGATCTTGGCGAAGGTGGCCCGCGATGTTGAGATGATAGGTTTAGATGCCGTGTATCCCGGCTACGGTTTGGCGGTGCATAAGGGTTACCCGACGGCAGTGCATTTGGCGGCGCTCACGGCGTTGGGGGTGAGCCCGATCCATCGGCGTAGTTTTGGTCCCGTAAAAAAATGTCTTGCCCCCGTTGCTCCACGGGTACAAACAGAATAAGGTATGACGTGTATGTTTTTACCCCTCATTTTAAGGCTGGATGTGACCGGCCAACCTGTCAAATGGATACCCTGGCAAGAAGCGGTTGGTATTTACGCCCGCGACATGGTCGCCTGGACGGCCGGTGAGAATGTCTTCGCCCTGCACGGCGGCACCTCGCGCCTCACCGGCGAACAAACCATTGTGCAGATCAATTCCATCATCGCGGTGCGCGGGGAGGATAGGCACACCCATCAACGGCATATTCCACCCTTAACCAACCGGGAACTGTTTCGCCGCGATAGCCACCTGTGCCTGTACTGCGGATCAGAACACACCGATGAGGAATTAACCCGCGATCACGTCCTGCCCATCTCCCGCGGTGGGCGGGATACCTGGGCCAACGTAGTGACAGCCTGCCGCCGCTGCAACGCCCATAAGGGTGGGCATACCCCAGAAGAAGCGCGTATGCCGTTACTCGCGGTACCCTTTGTGCCTAACTTGGCCGAATACTTGGTGCTGCGTAACCGGCGCATACTCGCCGATCAAATGCAGTTTCTGAAACATCAATTCAAACAATTGAAGTGGCAATAATTCAATATTGAACGTATTAAAGCGCCGCCGTTACCTACTATTCGTCAACGCCATGTCATAGCCATAGCACTTCGGGCTGGTGAGCTTACCGTCGATCGAATATCACGCCATACGCGAAACGCAAAATAATTCAACTGGATCATCCCCTGATAACCCGCCGCCGTGGCGTCACCTTTGATCCCCTCATACCGCATATAAATCGGCATATTATCTTCCTCGTCCTGCATCAATTAATTTTCCCACACCTTGCCAAAGCGGATACCAAACAGTTTATTTTTCTCCACCGCGCCCTTGAAGGTATTGGGATTGTCATCGGGGTGGTGCTCGGCATAATAAATACTGCCGCGGTCTTCGGGTATTGTAAATAGCTTGGCGTGCGGGACTTTATCCGTGAAAAAAGCCGGTTTTTCCAACCAGCCCTTTTCACCCGTGCTATAGATTGCATAACGGGAATTCGCTTTGTCCAGGGCATTGACCTGGTTGAACACATTCATGAAATACCAGGTCTCGGCCTCAAATTAATATTCCGAGCTGGAATGATAAAACGCTTTCGCAGGAAATTTCTTTCTCACGAAATAATTCCCTCCCAAGGATTTCACTTTGACAAGATAATAAAACGCTTGGTGGAATGCCGCACACGGCAGCGGCATGTCAAAATCAATTTCCCGGACGTTTGCATCGGGGTTGGTAGTAAAGGATACAATGGTCGAGGGAGAATTGCGAAACGACGTATGACTATAAATACGCCATTGTGCGCATTCACGGTAGTCTGCCGAGACATCGCTTATTTCTATCCAGGTAATGTGTGGAATATCAAACCGGAAATAGAAACGAACATGGTCAGCATCTTCAATAATTTTTTCATTTTCATCCGAAAGCACATCATAATTGAATTGAAGTTGTATTTTATCGGTTTCCACATAATCAGATTCCGCGCCATGACACGCCGTCACAAACAATATTAAACCGACAAACAGGATCGCTTTCATGGCATCCTCTTGCTAGGTTCTATGAAGATACGCGGGTCGGCTTTGTCAGTGGCCCAAATACCATGTTTGACCTGCCCGGTGATGATATTGATGGTGGCCTCGAAGCGCTTATCATAATACGCATAGCGCGGTTCATTTTTATTGTACATCCGGGCCGGGTTCTCCATCCGGATCACGGCGATCCGTTCGTCTTGAATGGACACTTCTTTTCGTGAGTGATGTCCTTTGAAAAAGCGGGTGTGGCCGAATTCATGATGGATCGTGGCGCTGGGATCAACCTCGTCACCGGTGGCCAATCTTTTGAGTAACGGAAACCCCGCAGGCAGCCGAATAAGATTCGTATCGCCTTTGGCGGAACTATAATCATCTCGCACGATTTTAAAACGTTTAATGCCAATAAAACTGGATGTAAAGTTATCGCGTAAGACGCGCCCCATCATCACCGCGCCGTAAGGGGTTTTGGCGTAGTCCAAAAAGGAATGGTAGGCTTTGAATTGAGAAAGGACGTGGGTCTGCCAAGAATCTGGATAATACTTTGAGAACACATCCAATTCTTGAACAAAGTTTTGTTCAACCAAGCGGTGAAACATCGTGATACGGCCCTCCATCGGGGGAATGTCGCCCGCGTGGGTGATCCTAGCGCTTGGGCGATCGCCCCCGGCGTGCAGGGCGCGCCGCCTTGGGTGTCTGTGCAATAGATTTTTTCCCGCTGCGCCCGTAGTTCCTGCTCGGTTTTCTTGCCTTCCTTACGCGTCACGTCCAGGGTGATCATGCGGTCCTCGCGGGGTGGAGTAATAGATTGTTAGAGAGTATAGCAAAACGCTTACCCACAAATAGCAATGAGTTGTGGTTGCGTTGGACGCGATGGTGGACAAAATAATGATGCGATCAGCCAGTAGAGTCCCTAGGTCGGATCATGACTTCATACTGGATACATTGAGCGATGCAGTACGCGCACAACGGCGACATGGGGGCGTCGTATTGGAAAGAATCTGGTAGCCTTTCGATAGGTTTGAACCGCTCCGGCGCGTTATTAGAATCACCATACGCCTGAATTATTATACCGCACAATCCCCGGGAATTTCTTTCTCACAAAATAATTCCCCTCTAGGGATTTTACTTTAATGAGGTAATAAAATTTTTGATGAAACGCGGCGCACGGCAACGGCATGCGAAAATCGATCTTCTGAATTCCGGCAGTGGGATTGAGCGTAAACGAAACTATCGTAGAGGGGGAGGCGCGGAATAAAGGGTAGACAGGGAAATCCCATGTCATACAACTATGATCCTCTGCGGATACATCACTGAATTCGACCCAGGTAATATGCTTGATGTCCATTTGGATGGAGAAGCGGAGTAGTTCTGGGAAAGAAATAATTTTTTCTTTTTCATCGAGAACCCAATTACCTTTAATCGATTTATTCGCATCACCAAATAGCAAATGTATTTTATCGGTTTCCACATAATCAGGCTCCGCGCCCTGACACGCCGTCACCCACCACAGGAAAGAGACGAAGATGATCGGCTTCACGGCAACCTCTTGCTGGGTTCTATGAAGATACGCGGATCGGCTTTGTCGGTGGCCCAAATACCATTTTTGACCTGCCCGGTGATGATATTAATGGTGCGTGGGTCGTCATTATTGTCATTATAATACGCATAGCGCGGTTCATTTTTATTGTACATCCGGGCCGGGTTCTCCATGCGGATCACGGCGATCCGTTCGTCTTGAATCGTGATTTCCGCGCTGCCTTTATATCCTGTGAAAAAGCGTGTGTGGCCGAATTCATGCTGAATCACAGCGCTGGGGTCAACCTCGTCACCGGTGACCAATCTTTTGAGTAATGGAAACCCGGCGGGCAATTTAAGGGCGTTTGGACCTCCCCGGGCGGAGTCGTTATCGTCTCGCATGATTTTAAAACGTTCAATGCCATTAACATCGGATATAAAGTTATCGCGCAAGATGCGCCCGATCATCACCGCGCCGTAAGGGGTTTTGGCGTAGTCCAAAAAGGAATGGTAGGCTTTGAGCTGAGAAAAGACGTAAGTTTTCCATGAAACTGAGTAACGGTCTGAAAAAACATCCATGTCCTTCACAAAGTTTTGTTCAATCAACCGGTGAAACATCCTGATACGGCCCTCCACCGGGGGAATGTCGCCCGCGTGTGATCCCTAGCGCTTGGGCGATCGCCCCCGGCGTGCAAGGCGCGCCGCCTTGGGTTTCGGTACAGTAGATTTTTTCCCGCTGCGTCCGTAATTCCTGCTCGGTTTTCTTGCCTTCCTTACGCGTCACGTCCAGGGTAGTCATGCGGTCCTCGCGGTTTGGACTAATGGATTTCACGGAGTATAGCAAAATGCTTACCCATAATCGCTTCCGCCAGTGGATCACCCCAGCCCGGGATGTGGTGCGAGGAGGTGTCCTCGGGTTGTGGGGCGTGTCAGGGGCTTTTGTTCATGTTAGCCTTGAGTTGGCGCGTTGCTGCGTCCCGGGCGCTGCGTTTCAGGACGTCGATGTTCTCCGCTCATTTCCCGCAGGATACTCTGGAATTCCTCGCGGGTTTTATCGATCGCCTTATCTACCAATCCATGCGCCAGCCCCCTATTACCGTTCGTAATATCGCGCAAGCCATCCAACCCTTCTTCGTGTGTAATGAACACAAGCTCCGGTGTGTCGTTGTTCATGGCACACCCCCCTCCTTATGGCGACTTGGCTGCACAGTAACAAAGATTTAATTTTCCCAGACTTTATCGATCTCAATGCCGAACAGTTTATTCTTTTCCACCACATTTTTGAAGGTGTTGGGATTGCCGTCGGGGTGGTGTTCGGCGTAATAAAATCGTCCGGGCGCTTCGGGCATGATAAATAACTTGGCGTGGGGTACTTTATCCGCAAAAAATGCAGGTTTCTCTAACCAGCCTTTCTCACCGGTGCTATACATTTTATAACGGGAGTTCGCCGTATCCATGGCGTTAACCTGATTAAACACATTCATGAAATACCAGGTTTCGCCTTGGAACGGGACCGGGAGCAATTCTGCGACATCACTGATTACCGGTCGCAACAATTCAGCGGCACGCGGACCCAGTATATAACTTTGGGAAGGGTTGGTGGCGAAATCCGGATCTTTGTATTTATCGATTTTACGTCCATCATCGGCAAACCACTCTATCGCAGGCGGATTCCAATGGGCGGTTTTTTTGTGTCCATCACATTCAAAAATACCGCGTGGTATGGTGCTTTTGCCCGTTAATAGGGCTGAGTTGTCCTCAACATAGACAAAGCTTTTTTTATTGGATTCATCCGAATATACACCGTATACAATCATAGTTAGCTCCTTTCTAATCTTTCATAAATTGGAAATGTGCCGGATTGCAATGACAGTGCAATTTCCCGGAGGGCTTTCTCTATATCAGACTTCGTTGCACCGGGAATAGAGGCAGTCTCACGTAGTATGAAGTACACATTTCTATGATAAGTACCGGTATGTATTGTGTTATGGACTGGGGCATGTGGCATATCGGGGTGGCCGGCCACTGTTGGCATATAAGCTCCATTCGCGGTGCTGTGCGGATCGATTCCAAAACTCAGCAGGATGATTTCGGTTCATTGTGCGGCATGGCCTTGCCCCTCCCCTGGGAACTTCTTGGCGGGATGATAACAAACGCCCAGCGCAGAATCTATTCACCTGGGTTCAGGAAAAGTTTCCCTCTTGAGCGGATAGGCTTATTTTTTGTGGTGATTTAAAATAACATAGGCGAGAGCGGTGTGTCCTTCAAAATACGGCCATCACGGGCGTAAACCCGGCTACGATAGTACAGGAAAACCGGCGTGCCTGTTGCCAGGGTCTCTACTCCACGAGGGGCGACCGCGGTGTTGTCCAGAACGTTATGGGCGAACAGTCCAGGTGCGGTGAGCCCTTGTAAATTCACGAAGGGGTAACGGGATTTTAGTGGGGGAGGGTATCGGCCGATAACAAGGAGTTTTAGCGTCGACCTCCCCTGATGATGCCTAGTGCTAGTTTCCCCGTGCAGGATACGTTTGATATTTCGAGTTACCGATCTAAGCTCCTACTATATTTCCCGTATTAGATCTGGTCTAAACTAATTCAGATTCGTATTTATGAAATGACAGTGGATGTTTTCTAAAAATTAAGTTTTCGCGAGTAATTACCTATCCGTGTGTATATATGGCAGAAGTTGGCTATTCTCTGTATGACAAATTTAGTTAATTGTACTCACAGGTTGAATTCAATTTACCGGCACAACGGAGGTTATCATGCCGCAAGATCCTTCTACAAACATAGAAACAAATTCTATCACAGCGCATATTAGCAATGATTATGTGCAATTAAGTACTGATTATCATATAGAGACACGCGCTTTATGGGCATATATGCATGCTGAACCACGTCCATGTTTTACTTGGACATTGCTAAATGATTTGCGGAGATTATTTTCCAGGATTGATTCATTGCAAAAACCTGCGCATTCAATTGACTACCTGATCGTTGCTTCGGGTGTTGCCGGCGTATATAATTTAGGCGGCGATTTGGAAAACTTCCCACACTACATCCGGGCTAGATCCGCGGAAAAGTTACAGCGATATGCATACGATTGTTTAGAATTGGGTTATCGGTGCTATCGACAATTTGATCGGGATATAACCTCTATAGCCTTGATTGAAGGTAGCTGCTACGGTGGTGGGTTTGAAGCAGCGCTTTCATGTAACGTCTTAATAGTAGAAGAATCCGCAAACATTAGTTTCCCGGAAATTAGTTTTAATTTATTTCCAGGAATGGGGGCGTATTCGTATTTAACGCGTCGGGTGACACCCACGATAGCAGATAAGATGATTTCATCAGGACGTGCCTATAGTGGTCGGGAAATTTTCGAACTAGGGATTGCCGATGTCTGTGCACCTGACGGAACTGGGGTTGAAGCCGCGTTTGAGTTTATCAAACAACACCGACGTCAGCAAAATGCACGAGTGGCTATGCATAAAGCTCGCCAAACTGTACAACCAGTCACCCTAGAGGAATTAAAACACGTGAGTGATATTTGGGTCGAAGCGGCTTTACGCTTAGATGAGCGGTCACTGCGTGTCATGGAACGATTTGCACGCGCCCAGTTAAATCATAATTTTACTCGGCGAGTTTCAACTTCATTTAGCCAAGTTGCATGAGGTATTATTCATTATGATCTTGCGCGGGTTGTAATCCGTGGGCGATACGCCATAAGGCAAATTGTGCGCGGTGGAACTCATGTTTTATTTGCGAGGCAAGATCAATTGCTTCTTCGTCAAAACGTTCTTTACTGAGTTTGGAGGCGGTATTCAGAAGTTTGTATAAATGGTGTGCGCCCAAACTACCTGCTGGACTTTTAAAAGTATGCGCCGCGTCCTTGAATTTTATGTAGTGCTGGCCCTCTGCTGCGGCAAAAAGTTTGTGAACCAGGATGTGGCCATCTTTCATGAAGCTGGTTACCAATTCATGAAAATATTCATGGTCATCTAAGTAAAATTCCACACTGCTAAGATCTATTGTTCCCTTTGAATCTGATTCTGTGTTTTTGGTAATGGTATCACCAGGATGTGGTCTGGTATTAACTAAAATATCCCGAGTTAGGTCTAATATTGCATTAAGCAAATCATTAGGTCGTATGGGCTTAGTCATATGTAGATTGACGCCTACTTCTTTGCAGCGAGTTATAGCATCGGTGGTAGCATTAGCAGTCAACATGATGAAAGGCATACGGTTACCAGGATTGAGTAAACGATACTGCTGCAGGGCTTGAATTCCCCCGAGCACAGGCATATGCATATCCAATATACATAAATCATATTGCGAATGTTCTAGTGCATTCAATGCTTCATCACCATTGTTTACTAGTGTAACCAAATGACCTGCGGTACTAAGGGTACGTTCAATGATTTTTTGATTAGTCAGATTGTCTTCTGCAACTAAAATGGATAATTTCTTGGTATAAACGGAAGTTGAGGTTTCTGCGATAGATATCACATTACTGGTGTCACCGCGCAGCATCGGTGATGCATGCAAGGCGTTAAAGAAATGGGTTTTTTCTAAAGGCCAGCTTAATGCGTAATCATATCCTAAATTCAATAGTATGTGTTTTTTCTCAGGTGTTAGGTTTTCATCAATGATAATAAGTTTAGTGTACATTAGAAAATTTAACCTACGAATTGCAGCCGCAGTATTCTGTACATCAATATCATAAGCGGATTTTGCAACAATAAACGCATTAATCGATTCGGATTGATGTTTTAAAGTATTGATGAAATCAAAAGCCGCCTCAATTGAAACAAAATCATTGACCTTTATCCCCCAATTTTTGGCGTGGTCAATTATGTTTAATAAGCGACGTCCAATGTCCGCTACTACAATAATATTTAAATCATTTAATATGGTGTTGTCGATATTAATATTATGTAGCTTATACGGTATGGAAAAAAAGAACGTTGTTCCTTCGCCATAAACAGAATTGAGTCCAATCCGGCCACCCATTAATTCAACGAGTTCCTTGGAAATAGTAGTGCCAAGCCCAGAACCGCCAAAACGGCGAGTATCAGCTGAATCAGCCTGATGAAAACGATCAAATATGTATTTTAATTCGGTGGGTTTAATACCAATACCTGTATCAACGATGCTAAATAACAACTTAACGTTACTATCATCAGGTTGTTCAGGGTGAAGAGCTACAGTTACGGTTACGCCACCAACCTCCGTGAATTTAATAGCGTTTGCAATGAGATTATTTAGTATTTGCTTGAGTTTATTGTGATCACCTATTAAGGCATAAGGCACGTCAGGGTCAAGTTGTAAACGTAAGGATAACCCTTTAATGTGAGTCTGCGCACGAAACATGCGGATAGTCGCGTTTAGTAATTGGTGTAGATCAAATAATTGTGGATTGACCTGGATTTTACCTTCTTCGATTTTTGATATGTCTAAAATATTAGTAATTAGACCAAGGAGTGTGTTGGCTGAGTAGTCAATTGTTTCGATATATTCTTGTTGTTCACTAAGTAATTTTGTACCTTTAAGAATATCACTCGCTCCGATAATACCGTTTAGGGGAGTCCTGATTTCATGGCTCATATTTGCTAAAAATTGACTTTTAGCTCGGTTAGCTACCTCCGCTTGTTCTATGGCATTTTTTAATCGTGTCAACAAGGTGGAGATATAAAGGGGTAGTAAGATAAGTCCGCCTAATAGGCCCGCGTACAAGATTTTGTGTTGTTGCCAATATTGCGAATAATAATAAATAATTGTAAAACTTATAATACTCAGAACTGCGCTGATGATTAAATGAATTTTCCCAAATCTGAAACCAAAACCAAAGGTAACCCATAGATACAATGGGTAGAGTGCAGCACCATATTCATTAGCCAGATACATGGCGTATGATAAGCCAAGTATGTCTACAATATTGCTTGTAACATATCGTTTAGGGTTTTTCTTCGGGTTAATAAATATCCACGTGAAAATTAATATACTCGCAAGTGTATAGGTGATAATTTCAAGAATTATACTCGATACAACATCTGTATCGTTTATACCGGTTAACGCAGTATAAATAAACACGCTAAATCCGATAACCAGCCGTATAACGGCTTGTTCGTGTTCTTGGCCTGGACTTTCCTTAATGCGTAACCACAGTTGACGGATTTTATGAAAGGTTTTGGCGGGCATACGTATCGCTTCCCAGTTAAATGGTTGCGAGTAATCAGATGTTCTTAAACGAGTTAAAAGCCCAAAGACGGACGAGGGCAATAGTATTAAACCGCTTATTAATCCTAGAAATAGCGCGTGGTGCTGCTGCCAATATTCTGAGAAGAAATAAACAATCATAAAACCAATACAGCTTAATGCGGCACTAACAAATAGTTGTGTCTTCCCAAATCTAAAACCGTAACCAATCGTTATCCATAAATATATCGGGTATAAGGCCGTGCCTACATCTTTACACAGATAAATCGAATAACTCACGCCGGTAACATCTATTATATTACAAAAAATGTATCGAACACGATTGATATGCGGCTGCCAAATTATCCATGCAAATATAACAACTACGGCCGCTAAAAAGCTACTGATCCCGATATAGGCATTGGTTATAGTTTCGGCGTTACCTGCTTGCGTTGCTATTACATAGATAAAAGAACCGATGCCAATTATAAGGCGTATGACAGCCTGTTCATGCTCCCGCCCCGGCGCTTGCCTGGCACGCGACCATAGGCTTTTAATTAACTCTGAACCCATCATTCTTTGCCACGGTCGTGATTATGGGCGGTGTGCTCGTCGGTGAATTTGCCGTGGATCGTTGTTATTTTTTCATGTTGGGCAATCAACGCGGAGACGCATTTAGGATCAAGATGTTTACCGGCTTCGTCGCGTAAATACTCTATGGCTTTGTCGATGGCCCAGGGGATCTTATAGGGCCGGATGCTGGTGAGCGCGTCGAACACATCCGCCACGGCTACGATGCGCGCTTCCAGAGGAATGGCTTCACCGGCCAAGCCGTTGGGGTAGCCTTCGCCGTTGTATTTTTCGTGATGCCGCAAGGCAATGGTGGCGCCCATCTGCATGTATTTTGAAGTTGAACCTTGTAAAATTTCATATCCCATTTCGCTGTGGGTGCGCATGATGATCCATTCATTTTGATTAAGTCTGCCGGGTTTGAGCAGGATATGATCGGGAATGCCTATTTTGCCAACGTCGTGCATCGGGCTGGCGTGTTGGATCAATTCGCAATACTCTTGATCCATGCCAATCCCTTCGGCAATCAATCGCGAATAGCTGGCGATGCGTACGATATGATTGCCGGTATCGGCGTCACGGTATTCGCCGGCCTTGGCCAGGTGAAATAACGCTTCGCGCTCGCGATTAATAATGGTTTGGGTGGTTGCTTTGACTTGCTCGGCTAACTCGTGGTTATGGCTTTCAAGTTGCTGTTGGTAACTTCGCATTTGCAATAAGTTAAAGCAACGCGCTTGGCATTCACGGTAATCAATCGGTTTACTGATGAAATCACTGACACCCGCATCCAGCGCGGCATAGCGCAACGACATTTCATCATAGGCCGTGATCATGACAATCGGCACATTCAAATACTGCGGCCATTGCTTGATCAAGAGGATGATCTCTAAACCACTCAAGGAAGATAATTTGTAGTCCAGCATGATGAGGTCCGCACTGTTGTTTTTGAGCCATAACAGTGCCTTGGTCTCATCACTAAAAGTATGGACGCGGATGTTGCTCAGCTTGCTGATATTATTCAATATCTTATACAGCAGCTTGAGGGTGGTGACTTGATCATCGATAACAACGATAGTTGGCATGGCGCATCAACCGCGTTTTGTGTGGTGGGTATGTTTAGTTATAACACAACAATCAACAGCTTAGCACGCGATATTTGTTCTGAAGCTTCACGCTAGCCTTCGCTGTATTAACACTAAGGTCATGTCGGACTCCCTACACTGTATAAACCATGACGCGCTATTCGTTGGCACACTTGGCCCTATTACCTCTCGAATATGTGATTTACAGTGCAAAAATAACCTGTTGGGCATAAGCAAACGCTGATATTGCCAGGACACGGTAGGCGTAGATCAGCCCCTGTCAAGTCTTGCATCGTCGGCCGATTCCTTTATAAAGGGGACATGAGCCCACCCTTTGTTCACCTGCGCTTGCATACGGAATACTCTCTGGTCGACGGATTAGTCCAGATCCAACCTCTGCTTCAGGCGGTGGCGCAAATCCGTATGCCGGCCGTGGCGGTGACCGATCAGAGTAATTTATTTGCCTTGGTAAAATTCTACCAGTCGGCCATGGCCGGGGGAGTCAAGCCGATCATCGGTGTTGATGTATGGTTGGGTACAGCGACTGACACGCAAGCCCCGTTGCGGGTGGTGTTGTTATGCCAAAACTTGCAGGGTTATCACAATCTAACCGCGTTGATTTCACGCTCCTATTTAGAAGGTCAGCACCGTGGGATACCCATGCTTGATAAACACTGGTTGCCGACGCACAGCGAGGGTTTGATTGTTCTGTCCGGCGCCCAGGAGGGTGAGATCGGCCAATGTTTATTAAACGGAAAAGTGGCGGAGGCCAAACGGCTGTGCGAATTTTGGCAACGGCATTTTCCAGATCGATTTTACCTGGAGCTGCAGCGCACCGGGCACGCGGATCAAGAACCCTATATTCAGGCCGCGGTGGAACTGGCGATCGAACTACAGTTGCCGGTGGTGGCCACCAATGCGGTGCAATTTATTCAACGCGAGGAGTTTGAGGCCCACGAGGCGCGGGTTTGTATTCAAGAAGGCCGCATGCTGGATGATCCGCGGCGTCCACGGCGTTTTAGCGAACAACAATATTTACGTACGCCCCAAGAAATGCAGGCGTTGTTTGCCGATTTGCCCGAGGCGCTTGAGAATAGCGTGGCGATTGCCCAACGCTGTAATTTAGAACTGACCCTGGGACAAAATTTTCTGCCCGATTACCCCGTACCCGCGGGAATGAGCATCGAGCAATTCCTGTCGAGCGACGCTCAGCAAGGACTCGAAGCGCGTTTGCAGTTATTGTTCGGCGCTGATTCTGCAATACTGGCGATTAAACGCCCGCTGTATCACGAACGTTTACGTTCCGAGCTGGAGGTGATCAATAAAATGGGATTCGCCGGGTATTTCTTGATCGTGGCGGATTTTATCCGCTGGGCGAAGAATACCGCGATTCCGGTCGGGCCGGGACGTGGATCGGGGGCGGGTTCGTTGGTGGCGTATGCCTTAACCATTACCGATCTTGATCCGCTGCAATACGATCTGTTGTTTGAACGGTTTCTGAATCCCGAGCGTGTGTCGATGCCGGATTTCGACGTCGACTTCTGCATGGAAAAACGTGATCGGGTGATCGATTATGTCGCGCAGCGTTACGGCCGCGACAAGGTATCGCAGATCATTACCTACGGTTCGATGGCGGCCAAGGCGGTGGTGCGTGATGTGGGACGTGTCTTGGGTCAACCCTATGGGTTTGTGGATCGGATTGCCAAGTTAATTCCGTTTGAATTGGGCATGACCCTCGACAAGGCGCTAGAACAAGAAACGGCGTTGCGCGATCTCTACGCGCAAGACGACGGGGTACGCGCCATTATCGATTTGGCGCGCCCACTTGAAGGTTTGGCGCGTAATGCCGGCAAACACGCCGGTGGTGTGGTGATTGCGCCCTCCAAGCTCACCGACTTTACACCATTATATTGTGAGCCTGGGGCGACCAGTGTCGTCACCCAATTCGATAAAGACGATGTTGAAGCCATAGGCTTGGTGAAGTTTGATTTTTTGGGATTACGCACCCTGACCATCATCGACTGGGCGATGCAGACTATCAATCGATTGCGCAGCGGCCAAGGTGAAACCGTTATTGATATTAGCCGTATTCCCCTGGATGATGCGGCTACGTATCAATTGTTAAAAAACTGTACCACCACCGCCGTATTTCAATTGGAATCGCGCGGTATGAAGGATTTAATCAAGCGCCTGCAACCCGACAATTTTGAAGAAATCATCGCCTTGGTGGCGTTATTTCGCCCCGGTCCGCTGCAGTCGGGGATGGTGGATGATTTTATCAATCGCAAACACGGCCGTGCCAAAGTGGACTATCCCCATCCCGCCTTGGCCACGGTGTTAAAACCCACTTACGGTGTGATCCTCTACCAAGAACAGGTGATGCAAATCGCCCAGGTGCTGGCCCGCTATACCCTGGGAGGCGCGGATTTATTGCGCCGCGCCATGGGTAAGAAAAAACCCGAAGAAATGGCCAAACAGCGCAGCGTATTCGTCACCGGCGCCAAGGCCAATGGGGTGAGCGAAGCGCTGGCCATGTCGATTTTCGATTTGATGGAAAAGTTTGCCGGTTATGGATTTAACAAATCCCATTCGGCGGCCTATGCGCTGGTGTCGTATCAAACCGCGTGGTTAAAAGCGCATTATCCCGCCGCCTTTATGGCGGCGGTGTTGTCCGCGGATATGGATAACACCGATAAGATCGTCACCTTGATCGATGAATGCCGCGATATGAAACTGCGGGTCGAGACGCCCAATATCAACGTATGTGAACATCAATTCACGGTACGTGATCAACACGGCATTATCTACGGCCTGGGCGCGATCAAGGGGGTCGGGCAGGCGGCGGTGGAGGCGATCATGGCGGCGCGTGCGGCGCAGGGGCCGTATACGGATTTGTTTAATTTATGCCAGCGTGTGGATCTGCGTAAAGTGAATCGACGTACCTTGGAGGCGTTGATCATGGCCGGCGCGCTGGATGTGTTACAACAAACCCGCGCGACCTTGCTGGCAACCTTGCCCGCTGCTTTACAGATCGCGGAGCAGCAGGGCCGCAATCACGATGCGGGTCAAACCGACCTCTTTGGTATGGTCACCAAGGTGGAAACCGGCCCAGGCAGTTATTTTATGCTGCCTGAGTGGGAAGAGGAACAGCGCTTGGGTTACGAAAAACAAACCCTCGGCTTGTATTTAACCGGCCATCCGATTGCTCGCTACGAAGACGAGTTACGGCGTTTTACCAGCGCGCGGATTGTTGATCTTAAACCAACCTATGATCAAACCGTGCTGGTGGCGGGATTGATCGTCGCGATCCGCACGATGAATACCAAACGCGGCGACAAAATGGCGTTTATCACCATCGATGATCGCAGTGGGCGGATCGAACTGGCAGTGTTTTCAGAACCCTACGCGCGCCATCGCGATCTGCTGGCGAAGGATCGTTTGATTGTGGTCGAGGGTGAGGTCAGTATGGATGATTATTCCGGCGGTTATCGCATGAGCGCGCGCACTTTGTATGACATTAATCAAGCCCGTGAACATTTTGCTAAACGTTTATTGCTGAGTGTCGACGCCACCCAGGCCGGTAATGGATTTATCCCGGCGTTACAATCAACACTGCAGCCGTTTCGCACCGGTAACTGCCCGGTGGTCATCGCCTATCGGCGTCACGACGCCTGCGCCGAACTGCCGCTGGGGCAGGACTGGCGCATCCATCCCACCGATGAATTATTGCATCGGCTGCGTGAGCTGGCCGGCGCGCAACAGGTGCAGATGATCTATAAATAGCCTTCCGCCGTTTTTACGGATGCCCTATACTGTAGGCTTATAAAATTATTATTAGGTATAAAGGTCACGCTTCAATGAATCTAAATTTTCTGGAATTTGAGCAACCCATTGCCGAGCTTGAGTCCAAGATCGAGGAGTTGCGTTATGTGGGTAACGATAATGAGATCAACATCAGCGAAGAGATCGCGCGCTTACAGGGTAAAAGCCGTGATTTGACCAAATCCATATTTTCCAATCTCAAGGCCGCGCAGATCGCGCAATTGGCGCGCCATCCGCAACGCCCGTATTTTTTGGATTACGTGCAACGGGTGTTCACCGATTTTGAAGAACTGCACGGTGATCGCGCCTACGCCGATGATAAGGCGATTGTCGGTGGACTGGCGCGCTTGGACGGCCGGCCGGTGCTGTTAATCGGCCACCAAAAAGGCCGCGATACCAAGGAAAAAGTGGCGCGCAACTTTGGCATGCCACGTCCCGAAGGGTATCGCAAGGCGCTGCGTCTATTACACATGGCGGAAAAATTCAAGCTACCGGTATTGACGTTCATCGATACCCCCGGCGCTTATCCCGGTGTGGGCGCGGAAGAACGCGGCCAAAGCGAAGCGATTGCCCGCAATTTGTTTGAAATGGCTAAGTTACGTGTGCCGATCATCAGTACCGTGATTGGCGAGGGCGGCTCAGGCGGCGCGCTGGCAATTGGTGTATGTGATCGGTTGTTAATGCTGGAATACAGCACTTATTCGGTGATTTCTCCTGAAGGTTGTGCCTCGATTTTGTGGCGCAGCGCGGATAAAGCCGCCGAGGCTGCCGAGGCCATGGGACTTACCGCAGCGCGACTCAAAGAACTGGGTCTGGTCGATACCATTGTCGATGAACCCTTGGGCGGCGCGCACCGCGATATCGATGCGATCACTGAGAGTGTCAAGGCGGCGCTGGTGGAAACACTGGATTACTTAGAGGTGTTTGCCCTGGATAAACTGCTTGAGGCGCGTTATTCCCGTTTGATGAGTTTTGGCCACTATACAGAATCGTAACGAGTATTAAACCCCGATGTCGTTTAGTGCGGCGGCGTTGCTCATTCAATTGCGGCGGTTGCCCGCGCCGCGACGTTACTGGGTGGCGTTTAGCGGCGGGCTGGATTCACACGTCTTGCTGCATGCGCTGAGCGAATTGCGTCCGCAATTGCCCGCGCCGGTGCTCGCCGTGCACGTGCATCATGGCTTGCAAGCCCAGGCGGAAGAATGGGTGGTTCATTGCCAGGGGGTGTGCGCGCAATTAAAGATCGAACTGCAGGTACGGCGGATCAATGCCCAGCCGCGACCGGGCGAGAGTCCCGAAGCCACAGCGCGCGCCGCGCGTTACCAAGTGTTGTCGGAACTGCTGTTAACGGATGATCTGCTATTAACCGCGCAGCATCAAAATGATCAAGCCGAGACGTTGTTACTGCAATTATTGCGCGGTGCCGGGGTGAATGGTTTGGCGGCCATGCCTGTGTATCGCGTGTTGGGGCAAGGATTTCTCGCCCGGCCGCTATTAAATTTTAGCCGTGCCATGTTGCTTGCCTATGCGCTGCAGCACCATCTGTGCTGGGTAGAGGATCCCAGTAATGCGGATTTAAATTTCGACCGCAATTTTATTCGCTATCAGATCCTGCCGTTGCTACACACGCACTGGCCTAAGTGCGCCATCACGCTGGCCCGTGCCGCCGCGCAGCAAGCCGATGCCATGCGGCTATTGCATGATTTAGCTGCCATGGATTGGGCCTTGGTACAAGCCGAAGCGTCGTTGTGTATCGTGCTAAGCAAGCTGCGGGGCTTAACGGCGCCGCGGCAGCGCAATCTGTTACGTTATTGGATCAAAGAGATCAATCGATTACCCTTACCGGATCATCGTCGTCTGGCACGGATTATCGATGAACTGCTGCCCGCGCGGCCCGACGCCAATCCCGCGGTCATCTGCGCAGGAACAGAGGTGCGGCGGTATCGGGATCGCCTGTATGCCTTGCCGCCGCGTGTCAGCGTGCCGGCCGGTTGGTCGCGCGGTTGGGATTTGGTCCAAGCACTACCATTACCCGATGGTATAACGTACCTACAAGCGCAGCCGGTTCAGGGGCAAGGCTTGCGGCACACGTGTGTGGCGGCGGGGGTCGAGATCCGATATCGTCACGGAGGTGAAGCTTTGCAGTTACCAGGGCGTCGCCATCACCACGCTTTAAAAAAATTACTGCAGCAATGGGGAGTACCCCCATGGCAGCGGGATTGTATTCCCTTGGTGTATATTCAGGATCAATTGGCGCAGGTGGTGGGGTACTGCGTGACCGCCGCGTTTGCCGCGCACCGGGAGGAGGCCGGGATCGTGATTACGCAGGTCCATCCCGCCTCCGCCAACGAGGAGCAGGTATTGTAAGCTGCTTAGCGTTTCAGAACCGCTATTTAATCAGACTCACCTTGCAAGCCTGGATGAAAACAAGGACAATAGTTCGGGCCCCTAGCGGTATCGCGTTTCAGGCTCGTGTTTCACTTATCCAATTGGCCAGGGCGCATGACTAAGTATGTATTTATTACCGGTGGTGTTGTTTCTTCTTTAGGGAAGGGCATCGCCTCCGCATCCCTCGCGGCTATCCTCGAAGCGCGCGGCAGCAACGTCACCTTACTCAAGCTTGACCCCTATATCAACGTCGATCCCGGCACTATGAGTCCGTTTCAACACGGCGAAGTGTTCGTGACCGAAGACGGCGCGGAAACCGATTTGGATCTGGGTCATTACGAGCGCTTCGTGCATACCACCATGACTAAAAAAAATAATTTCACTACCGGCCGTATTTATGAAAATGTGATCATGAAGGAACGCCGCGGCGATTACCTCGGCGCGACGGTGCAAGTGATTCCGCACATTACCGATGAGATTAAGCGCTGTATCAAGGAAGCCGCCCAGGGAGCGGACGTGGCCATGGTGGAGATTGGCGGTACGGTAGGTGATATTGAATCCTTGCCGTTTATGGAAGCGATCCGCCAATTGGGCATCGAAATGGGCCGCGACAATGCCTTGTACATGCACTTGACCCTGTTGCCGTATATTCCCGCCGCCGGCGAGTTAAAGACCAAACCGACCCAACACTCGGTAAAGGAATTGCGTTCCATCGGTATTCAGCCCGATATCTTATTGTGCCGCGCGGATCGGCCCATTCCCCAAGACGAACGGCGCAAGATCGCCTTATTCACTAACGTTGAACCGCGCGCGGTGATCGAGGCGCGCGATGTCGACACCATTTATAAAATACCCGGATTGTTGCGCGCCCAAGGGCTGGATGATTATGTAGTGGAACGTTTGCATCTCCAGGCCAAAGCGGCCAACTTGTACCGCTGGGAAAATTTTCTAGACGCGATGGCCCATCCCACCGGCAAGGTTACCATCGCCATGGTGGGCAAATACATGGATTTAACCGAATCGTATAAGTCCTTGTCGGAGGCGTTGATCCACGCCGGAGTGCATACCCGGACCCAGGTCAACATTCAATATATCGATTCGGAACGCATAGAGCGTGAAGGTACTGCACTGCTGGATGAGGTGCACGCGATCTTGGTCCCCGGTGGTTTTGGCGAGCGCGGTATCGAGGGTAAAATCCTCGCGGTGCGTTATGCGCGGGAACAGCATATTCCGTATTTGGGTATTTGTTTAGGCATGCAAGTCGCGGTGATCGAATACGCCCGCCACGTCGCGGGATTAAAAGATGCCAACAGCACCGAATTTAATCCGCAGACACCACATCCGGTGATCGCGATGATCACCGAGTGGCAAGACAACACCGGCCGGATTGAAAAACGCACGCCGGAATCCAACAAGGGGGGCACCATGCGCTTGGGAGGGCAGGTATGCAGCCTGGTCGCGGATACCCATGTGCACGCCATCTATAACCAGGACAGCATTGTTGAACGCCACCGGCACCGGTACGAATTTAACAACAACTATCTTAGCCAATTGGAAAACGCCGGGTTGCGCTTCAGTGGTAAATCGGTGGATGGTAAATTAATGGAAATGATCGAGATCCCCAGCCATCCGTATTTTATCGCTTGCCAGTTCCACCCTGAATTTACCTCGCGTCCCTTGGAGGGGCATCCGTTGTTTAACAGTTTTATCCAAGCGGCGCGCGATGCCGCCAAAACATCCCAACCCGCGGTGGTCATGGCCTGATGGATGCGTTATGCGGGTTCGCGGTGGGGTTAACCCATCCGCTATTTTTAATTGCGGGACCGTGCGTGATCGAAAGCGAGGCGCTGGCGCTGGACACCGCCGGCCGGCTCAAAGAAATCACCTCCAAGTTGCAGATCCCTTTTATTTATAAATCCTCGTTTGATAAAGCCAACCGCACTTCCGCCACTAGTTTTCGTGGTTTAGGTATCGACAGCGGTTTGCAGATTCTGCAAAAGGTAAAAGATCAAATCGGTGTGCCGGTGCTGACCGATGTGCATGAAGATACTCCGCTGCAGGAGGTCGCTACAGTGGTGGATGTATTGCAGACCCCGGCTTTTCTGGTGCGTCAAACCAATTTTATTCAAAACGTGGCGCGCCTAGGCAAACCGGTGAATATCAAGAAAGGCCAATTCCTCGCGCCCTGGGACATGGTCAACGTGGTTGAGAAGGCGCGCGCGGTCGGTAATGATCAGATCATGGTTTGTGAACGCGGGGTGTCGTTTGGTTATAACACCTTAATTTCCGATATGCGCGCGCTGGCGATCCTGCGTAACACCGGTTGTCCGGTGGTGTTTGACGCCACCCATTCGGTGCAACAACCCGGTGGCCTGGGGGGCAAATCCGGCGGCCAACGCGAATTTGTACCGGTCCTGGCGCGCGCCGCGGTGGCGGTGGGAATCGCGGGTTTATTCATGGAAACCCACCCGAATCCCGATAAGGCGCTGAGCGACGGCCCTAACGCCTGGCCTTTGCCATTGATGAAATCGCTGCTCACGGTTTTAAAGGAAATTGATCTTGGCGTGAAACGGCATACGTTGCACGAAAATGAAGTGGTAAAGTTTAAACCGACAAACTAAGGTTACAAACTGGCGGTGCCTATAACACCTTCTCTATTTATTACTGTGTAGACATGGAGTATCGAATAACAATGAGTAACGCCAAAATTAAAACCGTTATCGGACGTGAAGTGATCGACTCGCGCGGTAATCCCACCGTGGAGGCCGATGTTATTTTGGAATCCGGTGTAGTGGGCCGCGCGGCGGTTCCATCGGGGGCTTCCACCGGTAGCCGCGAGGCATTGGAGTTACGCGATGGCGATAAGCAACGCTTCGCCGGCAAAGGGGTGTTGAAGGCGGTTGAACACGTGAATACGGTTTTGCGCGCGGTGGTCACCGGCAAACAAGTCAGTGATCAAAAAGCGCTTGATGCGGCGATGATCGCCGCCGATGGTACGGCGAATAAAGATAAACTCGGCGCCAACGCCTTGTTAGCGGTGTCGCTGGCCACCGCCCACGCCGCGGCGAAATCACGCCAGCAGGCCTTGTATGAATACCTGTCTATCGACCAACAATTTTTACTACCGGTACCGATGATGAATATCATCAACGGCGGCGCGCATGCCGACAACAGTGTTGATTTACAGGAATTTATGATCTTACCGGTAGGTGCTCCTTCCATGGCCGAGGCGATTCGTTATGGCGCTGAAGTGTTTCATGCGCTCAAAAAAGTCCTGCACGATAAGAAATTAAACACCGCGGTGGGGGATGAAGGTGGATTTGCACCGGACCTATCCTCCAACGAAGCGGCGATCGGCGTGATCCTCACCGCCATTGAAAAGGCCGGCTTTAAACCGGGTGAGGATATTTACCTGGGTATCGATGCCGCCAGCAGCGAGTTTTATAAAAACGGCAAATACGAATTGGAATCCGAAGGTAAGAGCCTGAGCGCGTCGCAATTCATTGATCTGCTGGAGAGTTGGGTAACGAAATATCCGATCCTCAGTATTGAAGACGGGCTGGCGGAAAACGATTGGGACGGCTGGAAGGAACTCACCACGCGCTTGGGCAAAAAGGTGCAGTTGGTCGGTGATGATCTGTTTGTGACCAACACGGCGATTTTCAAACAGGGGATCGATAAAGGCATTGCCAACTCGATTTTGATTAAAGTAAATCAAATCGGTACTTTGACCGAAACCCTGGATGCCATGGCGTTGGCGCGCAAGGCAAATTATACGGCGGTGGTCTCGCACCGCTCGGGTGAAACCGAGGATACCACGATTGCGGATTTAGCCGTGGCCACGTCGGCCGGGCAGATCAAAACCGGATCGATGTCGCGTTCGGATCGGGTGGCCAAGTACAATCAGCTGTTACGGATTGCCGAACGCTTGGGTACGCGCGCGCGCTACGCAGGCAAAAAAGCCTTCTATAATTTGAAGTAATGGTATGTAAATGCTACGGCTAATGATTGTTAGTCAATCACAAGTGGCGATGACACGTCGACAACGGCATTGCCGCGATTGTTGGACAAAGGAATGATATGAAACTTCTCATCATCGTTTTAACCGCATTACTGTTGGTGTTGCAGTACGATCTCTGGATCGGTGAGGGTAGTTTATCAGCGTTGTGGCAGATTCAGCGCGACATCAGCGTGCAACGGATGGAAAATAAGAAATTGCAAACCCGTAACGATACCTTGGCGGCGGAGGTTGATGATCTCAAACGGGGTAATGATGCCATTGAAGAACGCGCGCGCAGCGAGTTGGGCATGATTAAACAGAACGAGACCTTCGTGCAAGTGGTTGAGACACCGCCCAAAGCGGCGAATCCTAAATAATCCGCGAGTATGGGTCGGATCCCGGCTTCGTATGCTCAGCCCCGTTATTGGGCGATTGTTCCCGCGGCGGGTTATGGCAAGCGCATGGAAAGCGATATTCCCAAACAATACCTCGACCTGCTGGGTCAACCTGTCGTGGCCCATAGTTTACAGCGTTTGGCGCAAGTGCCGCATCTGGCGGGGATTGTCGTGGCCCTGTCCGCGCAGGATACCTATTGGCCGTCGCTGGCTGGACTTGAATTATCCGTACCCGTGCACACCGTGACGGGGGGCGAGCAACGTTGTCATTCGGTACAAAACGCGCTGCGATTTTTACAAGTCCATGCCAATGTCACCGATTGGGTGCTGGTGCACGACGCCGCACGCCCTTGTGTGCGTGTGGCGGATATGATCTTATTGATTGAAGCGGTGTTGGATTATCCCGCCGGGGGTGTGTTGGCGATGCGGGTGCGCGATACGATGAAACGCAGCGAGGTAAATAACCGCGTGCTGGCGACAGTGGAACGCAATAATTTATGGCATGCCCTGACACCGCAACTGTTCCCAGTGGGCATATTAACCGAGGCCTTAGAAACCGCCTTGCAAGCAGGGATTGAAGTCACCGACGAAGCCATGGCGGTGGAATTATTCGGTAAGCAACCGTTATTGGTCGAGGGTGCGTCCGATAATGTCAAAATTACCCGCCAGGCCGATCTGGCGCTGGCGGCGTTTTATTTACAACAACAAGCGGCAATAAAAAAATATTCGTCATGACAATTCGCCTCGGTAACGGTTTTGATGTGCATAAATTTAGCGACAGCACTCCTTTGATCTTGGGTGGTGTTACGATTCCTTATCACCGCGGATTGGCAGCTCATTCGGATGGCGATGTGGTGATTCATGCGATCTGCGATGCTATCTTGGGGGCATTGGCCTTGGGCGATATCGGTAAACATTTCCCCGACACGGACGCACGTTATAAAGGGATCGATAGCCGACAACTCTTACGCCATGTCACCAGCTTGATGCAGCAACACCAATACCGTATTGGCAATGTGGACGCCACCGTGATCGCGCAGGCCCCTAAATTGGCGCCTCATATTACACCGATGCGTACCTGTCTCGCTGCGGATATGCACACCACGATCGACACTGTGAGTATCAAGGCCACGACCACCGAACAACTGGGCTTCACCGGACGTGGTGAAGGTATCGCGGTTTTCGCAACCGCCTTACTTTTTTTGACAACTGCATAAGTATCCATGTCCGGCTCGAGCTATTCCTTGGCAGTGCCGTTGGCCCATGGCACGCCTCCCCTCCGCGCTGTATTTAAACAATCCCCGTTGGATTTTCAAGTCGAGGAGTGTTTACCGTTTGAACCCACGGGGCAGGGCGAACATTACTTGTTACAGATCCGTAAACGCGGATTAAACACCCAGGACGTGGTCCGTAAAATCGCGCGTTGCGCACGGCTCAGCGAGCGCTGGGTGAGTTTTGCGGGCCTCAAAGACAAACAGGCGGTTACGACCCAGTGGTTTAGTGTGCAGCTGCCGATCAAGTCCAGCACCGATTGGGCAGCGCTAAACAGTGCGGATATCGACGTGGTCCAGGCCATACGGCATGATCGAAAATTACGCCGGGGTGCGGTGGCCAGTAATCGGTTTGATATTACCTTGCGTGACGTGGTGGGCGATGCGGAAGCGCTCATTGCAAGATTACAGCAGATTACGGCGCAGGGCGTACCCAATTATTATGGCCCACAGCGCTTTGGTCGTAATGCGCAAAATCTCTCGCAAGCAGAATCGTTGTTTGCCGGTACGATAAACCCCTCGCGGTTTGAACGCGGCATGTATCTATCCGCCGCGCGCGCCTGGTTGTTTAACCAAGTCTTGGCCCATCGTGTCGCGCACCACACGTGGAATCACCCCCTTCCTGGCGATGTGTTTTGGTTGCAAGGCACCAAACGTTTTTTTAGCAACGAGGCCATCACCGACGTCATACAGCAACGCCTGGCCGCATTGGATATCCATCCTACCGGACCCTTATGGGGGCAGGGAGAGTTGCCGACCCAACACCAGGCACGCGCCATGGAAGTGGCCCTGATGAATAATTTCAGCGGGTTGGCGAAGGGTTTAGAAGCTTTTGGTTTGCAACAGGATCGCCGCCCATTGCGTGTCGTACCCTTGAATCTGCACCATAGTAGCGATGAATCGATGCAATTGTTGCGGCTGCAATTTGAATTGCCGGCCGGGGCCTATGCCACGGGCGTGCTGCGCGAATTGGCGGTTATCGATGCTGTGATGCCGGAGACTGCGAGCGAAGATAGTTAAGTCTTTAGGGCGTCTTCCTCCGCCGCAGCAACACGTATAACGCCCCCGTCCCGCCGTCATTTGGCCGGGCCGAGCAAAAACCCAAGACCTCATCACGTTGTTGCAGCCAATGATTCACCAAGCCTTTCAACACCGGGTGTTTGTTGAATGAACTCAGCCCCTTGCCGTGGATGATCCGCACACAGCGTTGCTGTAACGCGACGCACTCGGTGAGAAAACCGCTGATGGCGGTGCGCGCTTGTTCACGGTTAAGTCGGTGTAAATCCAGCTCGGCATCGATACGCAGTTGGCCACGGCGTAATTTACGCAATAAGATCGGTTGCACGCCGTCGCGCGCAAAAATCAGCTCGTCGCCGGTCTGTAGATCTGGATCCAACGGATCCGACAGCGATGCGTGCAATACCTGGTGATCGTCGCGTTGACGTTGTTTGGGGATCGGTGTTACACGCCGCTTACTGGGTTTAATCCGATCCTGCGGTAACGGCCGCGTACCTGCCACGGCTTGTCGAAACAGTGCACGGTCCGCGTCATTGAGGGGTTTTTTTGCCATGGTTGCGTATATTCAGCCGGTGTGAATAACGGCGAATTCCAGTATAGTACGCAGTAGCGGTAGAAAATTAAAGGCTGACATGCACATCTTGCTTAGTAATGATGATGGTTACGAGGCCCCCGGTATTATCTGTCTTGCCCAGCGCTTGAGCAGTATCGCCCGGCTGACCGTGGTGGCCCCCGACCGGAATCGCAGTGGCGCCAGTAACTCCCTGACCTTAGAACAACCGATTCGCGCCCATACCCTACCCAATGGCGTGATCCGCGTCGATGGTACCCCGACCGACTGTGTACACTTGGCCATTACGGGGTTGTTGTCCAGTGAACCGGACATGGTGGTTTCCGGGATCAATACCGGGGCCAACCTCGGGGATGACGTAATTTATTCCGGTACGGTGGCGGCCGCGATGGAAGGACGGTTTTTAGGGTTACCGGCGATTGCCGTGTCCCTGCTGGGACATACCCCGATACACTATGACACCGCCGCCGAAGTGGTGGTCCGTTTGATTGAACGTTTAATGTTGTCCCCCTTACCCATTGATACGATTCTCAACGTCAATGTACCCGACCGGCCCTACGCACACTTGGCGGGGCTCCAAACCACCCGCTTGGGACACCGCCACAAGGCTGAACCGGTGGTCAAGGCCAAGGATCCGCGCGGACGCGATATTTACTGGGTCGGCCAGGCGGGAGAAGAGGCCGATGCGGGTGTGGGAACCGATTTTTATGCGGTGCGTAACGGGTTTGTATCGGTAACGCCGCTGCAAGTGGATTTAACCCGGTATGCCGCGATGCAAGAGGTACAAACCTGGCTGGCCGGGATTAGCTGATGTTGATCGATACGCAAGGCATTGGTATGACATCCCAGCGCACCCGCGATCGTTTAATTACCCGTCTGCGTGAAGGCGGGATCAGCAACGAACGGGTGCTGGAGGTAATACGTTTGATACCCCGGCACCTGTTCATGGATGAGGCGATGGCCAGCCGTGCTTATGAAGACACGGCGTTGCCCATTGGTTACGGCCAAACGATTTCGCAGCCGTATATTGTGGCGCGCATGACCGAAGCGGTGTTACACCCGCCCACACCAGCGCGCGTCTTGGAAATCGGCACGGGCTCGGGATATCAAACCGCGGTACTGGCGCAGTTAGTGGAACAGGTATTTAGCGTGGAGCGGGTTGGGGCCTTATTGAGCCAAGCCCGGCAACGGCTGAGCCACTTGCAACTACGCAACATTCAATTCCGCTTGGGGGATGGACACGAGGGCTGGGAAAAACACGCCCCGTTTGACGCCATCCTTGTCACGGCGGCACCCGAGGAGACACCCGTGGGGCTCCTCCAGCAATTAGTGGAAGGTGGGAAAATGGTTATTCCGGTGGGGAAAAGCCAACAACAGCGACTGCAAGTGATCACCCGTCAAGCGCAGGACTATACCTACCAGTCATTGGACTGGGTGAGCTTTGTTCCGCTCGTCAAGGGCATGGGGTAGTCATCGCCCGATGACAACATTGCGTTTGACGCTGATCCGCGCATGCTTGGTATACCTTGTGGCGATCAACGGCGGGTGTGCCCAGGGCAGCAATCCGTACAGTTACGGTTATTATTCCGGTAAAACACTGACCAAAACCCCTACGGCGAGTGAGTTTCATACCGTTGCGAAAGGTGAAACCCTGTATTCCATCGCCTTTGTGTACGGACAAGACGTGCGTGACGTGGCCGCGTGGAACGGTCTACGCGCACCGTACACAATTTATCCCAAACAACAATTACGCGTGCTAGCCCCACGCAAACCCCGTCAAGCTATAAGCACCACTAGTACCCCTGCCGCCGCGATAACACCGCGTGTGACCGTCACCCGCAGCCCCGCGACCCCAGGATCACGCGGTGACACAGATGACACAAAAATCAGTTGGCAATGGCCGACGAATGGTAAGATAATCGCTACCTATTCTGCAGCCGATGCGGGGAAAAAGGGCGTGGATATTACCGGGCAGAATGGACAACCCGTTTATGCGGCGGCGGATGGACGCGTAGTGTACAGCGGCGATGGTCTGCGTGGTTATGGCAAGCTGGTAATCATCAAGCACAACGAGACCTTTTACAGCGCTTACGCCCATAATGCGAAGTTGCGCATACTGGAGGAGCAACCGGTAAAGAAAGGTCAGCAGATTGCCGATATGGGTAGCAGCGGTACCGATAAGGTAATGCTGCACTTTGAAGTACGTCGTGATGGGAAACCGGTTGATCCGATGTTGTACCTGCCTAAACGACGTTGAGACCGAGCAGGTGGATGAGAAGTTATGCGGGAACAAGGCGAACGCAGCGAAACAGAGTTTGAAGAAGTGACCGAGCTGCAAGAAAATGACGAAGTAACCGCCGAGGTGGAAGAAGTCGCCGAAGGCGAGTTGGTCGAACTTGAAGCCGAAGCCAGTGAAGAGGTTGTCGAGCCCGAGAGTGCCGATGTTTTTCAACCCGGTGAGATCCCCGACGGGCAGCTTGACGCTACCCGTATCTATTTGAGTGAAATTGGTTATTCCCCGCTGTTAACCGCCCAAGAAGAAGTCTATTACTCGCGCCTATCCTTGCAAGGTGTCGAGTCCGGGCGTAAAAAAATGATCGAAAGCAATCTGCGCCTGGTGGTTAAAATCGCGCGGCGTTATTTGAATCGTGGTTTGGCACTGCTTGACTTGATCGAAGAGGGTAACCTCGGTCTGATCCGCGCGGTGGAAAAATTCGACCCCGAGCGCGGGTTTCGTTTTTCTACTTATGCCACCTGGTGGATCCGTCAGACCATCGAACGCGCCATCATGAATCAAACCCGTACGATCCGTTTACCGATCCATGTGGTCAAAGAAATCAATATTTACTTGCGTGCAGCGCGGCACTTGGCCCAGACTCAGGACCATGAACCCAGCCCGGAAGAAATCGCTGAAAAACTCGATAAACCCATCGAAGACGTTAAGCGGATGCTGGGTTTAAATGAACGCATCACGTCGGTCGACAGTCCCTTGGGCCGTGATGCCGACAACTCCGTACTGGATGCGATTCCCGACGAGAATAATGTCGACCCAGTGTTATTACTGCAAGACGATGATGTGCGTGGCAATATCGAACAGTGGTTGGCGCAGCTCAGCGACAAACAGCGCGAAGTGGTGGAACGGCGTTTTGGTCTCAATGGCCACGATGTTTCAACCTTGGAAGAAGTCGGTAACAGTATCGGTGTGACCCGCGAACGGGTGCGCCAGATTCAAATCGAAGCGCTGCGCAAATTGCGCGAAATCCTCGAAAAAGAAGGCTATTCGGGTGATGCGTTGTTGCGCTGAAGTCTGGGACGGTGCTGCGGGAATGAAGGGGGGGTAACGCGTGGATGTGACACGCATCAATACATCCCTGTAGCTCGGGGGCGACATCCCTGTCGCCCACGGTCACATCCACGCGTTACCCCCCTTCATTCCCGCAGCACCGGCGCGTATTGCAAATTAACACCAACTCTACTGCACTTCAGATCCGCTGTAAGTCCTATCTCAGCGTTACCCGATATCAAACTAAAGTACCAAGGGCTATACATCCGACCTACGTCACAGCCTTCAGATCATAAAGATGGCTGCAACCACCCGTCGGCCCTCGGCGACCAAGATGTTAAAGGTTCGGCACGCGGCGCCGGTATCCATCACTTCAATTCCCACCCCTGTGTTGGCAAGTAATACCGAGTCGGGAAAGCGCAAGGTTTCTCCCGTGCCCAATAGAATTACCTCCGGTTGCAACGCTAGCACCGTGGTGAGGTGTTCAGTCTGGAGTTCATCGAGGTGTTGGGGGGGCCAGGTTTGGATTAAATCATCGCTGCTGATGATCACACTGTGGGTTAGGGTGAGGGTTCCGTCGGTTGTTGCGGAGGGGGGTTGCCCCACGCGGACCCGTACTTGGCCTGGCGCATAACCGATGATGCTGTATCCCTGGGTATTTTCACGTGAAAATTTCATGATGGATTGACGAGTGTGAAGGTTCTGGTTAATGTTACCAGCTTTCTGCTCCCGGGTAGTAGGGGCGGTAGTACGCTGAATTCCAACAACGTGGTTGCCAAATGTTACCCCCCAATGATGATTTTCCCCGGATTAAACGCCTTCCAACCTATGTGTTTAACATCGTTAATGAGCTCAAGGCTCAGGCGCGGGCGCGGGGTGAGGATATTATCGACTTTGGTATGGGGAATCCCGATCAGCCGACTCCTCCGGCTATCGTTGATAAACTGATCGAGGCGGCGCAGCGCGGGGATACCCATCGCTACTCGGTATCGAAGGGTATTCCCCGCTTACGGCGGGCGATTTGTTATTGGTATAAGCAACGCTTTAACGTTGAGCTCAATCCCGATACCGAGGCGATTGTGACCATCGGATCAAAAGAGGGCTTGGCGCATTTAGCCTTGGCCACGGTGGGACCGGGCGATGCGATCTTGGTGCCCAACCCCGCCTATCCGATCCATCCGTACGGTTTTATTATCGCCGGCGCCGATATCCGTCATGTGCCGTTAGTGCCGGGCGCGGATTTTTTTGCCGAATTGGAAAAAGCCATCAAGGATTCCTGGCCGCGGCCCAAGATGCTGGTGCTGAATTTTCCGTGCAATCCAACCACCCAATGTGTGGACCTGGATTTTCTCGCCAAGGTGGTGGCCATTGCCCGCGAACACGGCATTTGGGTGGTACACGATATCGCCTACGCTGATATTGTATTCGACGGATATAAAGCGCCGTCGATTTTGCAGGTGCCTGGCGCAAAAGACATTGCGGTGGAGTTTTACACCCTCTCCAAGAGTTACAATATGCCGGGCTGGCGGGTGGGTTTTATGGTGGGTAACGCAACCTTGGTTGCCGCCTTGGCGCGGATGAAATCCTATTTGGATTACGGTACCTTTACGCCGATCCAAGTGGCCGCGATCACCGCGTTGGAAGGGCCGCAGGAGTGTGTGGAAGAGATCCGTGGTATGTATCAAAACCGCCGCGATGTGTTGTGCGATGGATTAAACGCCGCCGGTTGGCCGGTGCTAAAACCCCGGGGTACGATGTTTGTCTGGGCGCCAATCCCCGAGCCTTTCAAGGCCATGGGGTCGATTGAGTTCTCAAAGCTGTTACTGAATCAAGCCAAAGTGGCGGTGGCCCCGGGGATTGGTTTTGGACAATACGGCGATGACCACGTGCGGTTTGGCTTGATCGAGAATGAACATCGCACCCGCCAGGCGGTGCGTGGGATACGTGAGATGTTGAAGAAAAAAGGTTGAACCGATGAAACCCATTCTAAAATCGCAGAAGCTGGCCAACGTCTGTTACGACATCCGCGGTCCAGTGCTGGCGCGCGCGCGGCAAATGGAAGAAGAAGGCCATCGCATTATCAAACTTAACATCGGCAATCCAGCCCCGTTTGGGTTTGAGGCCCCCGAAGAGATCCAGCAGGATGTGATCCACAATCTTCCCAATGCCTCCGGATATTCCGATTCCAAAGGGCTATTCGCGGCGCGCAAGGCTATCATGCAGGATTGCCAATCCAAAAATATCCGCGCGGTCGAACTGGAAGATATTTATATCGGCAACGGCGCGTCCGAATTGATCGTGCTGGCCATGAACGGTTTGTTGAACAATGGCGATGAAGTCTTGCTGCCCGCACCGGATTATCCTTTATGGACCGCGGCGGTGAGTTTAAGCGGCGGTACCCCTCGACATTACCGTTGTGATGAGGCCAACGGCTGGTTGCCGGACCTGCAGGATATTCGCGCCAAACTCACCCAACGCACGCGCGCCATTGTGGTGATCAACCCAAACAATCCCACCGGGGCGTTATACCCGAGCGATCTATTAAAAGAAATCGTGAAGCTTGCGCGTCAACACCAGTTGATCGTGTATTCCGATGAAATTTACGACAAGGTGCTCTATGACGGCCAACAGCACACGGCGATTGCTTCCATGGCCGACGATGTGTTGTTTGTTACCTTCAACGGACTGTCGAAAAATTACCGCGCCTGTGGCTACCGTGCAGGCTGGATGGTGATCTCGGGTGAAAAAACCCATGCCCAGGATTATTTAGAAGGGTTGAATATTCTCGCTTCGATGCGTTTATGTTCCAACGTGCCGGGACAATACGCGATTCAAACCGCCTTGGGTGGCTATCAAAGTATTCACGACCTGGTGGCCGCGGGGGGTAGGTTGCACCGGCAACGTGAACTGGCGTATACGCTGTTGACAACGATTCCCGGTGTGAGTTGTGTCAAACCCAAAGCGGCCTTGTATTTATTCCCGCGCTTGGATCCAGTGTTATACCCGATTCAAAACGACCAGGAATTTGTATTGCAATTGCTGGAAGAAGAAAAGGTCTTGGTGGTGCAGGGCAGTGGTTTTAATTGGCCGGACATGAATCATTTTCGCGTGGTGTTTTTGCCCAATAGCGATGATCTACACGAAGCCCTGGGACGGATTGAACGTTTTCTTGGACGTTACCGTCAACGCCATGCCTGAAAAGGGCGCGGGTGTTTTACTCGTGAGATTCCCCAACGATTATTATTGAAACCAAAATGAGAATTGCCCAAACATGAAACCAGTCAAGGTTGGACTATTAGGATTAGGCACCGTGGGCGGCGGTACGGTCAATGTCCTCAAACGTAACGGCAAGGAAATCGCCCGGCGCGCCGGCCGTGGTATTGAAATTGCCCATGCCTGCGCGCGTGAATTATCCAAGGCGCGTATTTGCGATACCCGCGGCATTACGCTTAGCGTCAATGCGCAAGAGGTGGTGGATAATCCCGAGATCGAAATTGTCGTGGAATTGATGGGAGGAACTCACCTGGCGCGCGAAATGATCTTACGTGCCATTCAAAATGGAAAACACGTGGTCACGGCCAACAAGGCTTTGATTGCGAAACACGGTAATGAAATTTTCGCGGCCGCCACGAAACGCGGGGTCATGGTCGCTTTTGAAGCGGCGGTGGCCGGAGGTATTCCAATTATAAAGGCGATCCGCGAGGGTCTGAGCGGTAACCATATTCAGTGGGTGGCGGGGATCATCAATGGCACGAGTAATTTTATCCTCACTGAGCTGCGCGATGATGTGTTAAGCAGTATGGGTGTCGCCGGCAGCAAAAAACCGGGGACGGCCGCGGGCAAGGACTTTGCCACCGTATTAAAAGAAGCGCAACGGCTCGGGTATGCTGAGGCCGATCCGACCTTTGATATCGAAGGTATCGACGCCGGCCACAAGCTCACCATCCTGGCCTCGATTGCCTTTGGTATTCCTTTACAATTTGACGCGATGTATACCGAGGGTATTTCAAAAATCACCCGCGATGACGTGGCCTATGCTGAAGAATTGGGGTATCGGATTAAATTGCTCGGCATCACAAAACGCCTGGAACAGGGGATTGAGTTACGCGTGCACCCCACCATGATCCCGGCGCGGCGTTTGATCGCCAATGTCGATGGGGTGATGAACGCGGTGTTGGTGAGTGGTGACGCGGTGGGTCCAACCTTGTATTACGGCGCCGGGGCGGGAGCGGAACCCACGGCCTCGGCGGTGGTGGCGGATCTGGTCGATGTGGTGCGCGCTTTGACCTCGGATCCTGAAAACCGCGTGCCGCATTTAGCGTTTCAAGCCGATGCGTTATCCGACGTCGCTATTTTGCCGATCAGTGAAGTGATGACGGCCTATTATTTACGCCTGCAGGCGCTCGATAAACCGGGGGTATTGGCTGATGTCACCCGCATCTTGGCCGACCAGCAGATCAGCATTGAGGCGATCATTCAAAAAGAACCCAGCCCCAGCATGCAATCTGTAAGCGTGATTATTTTGACTCATCAAGTGAAGGAACAGCGTATGAATGAGGCGATTAAACGTATTGAAGCACTGCAAAGTATTCGCGCTGCGGTAACCCGCATCCGCGTGGAATCATTGGGAAAATGAGATTTATGTTCCTCACTCTACCTACCGCTATGACACGCTACTTGTAAATATATTTGGAGCCAGCCATGCCACTTCGTCCGCGTTACACTGGATTAATTGACCGCTACCGTGACCGCTTGCCGGTACACGACGACACACGGATCATTAGCCTGGGAGAGGGTAACACGCCGTTAATCCGTTTAAACAACATCCCACGGATTATCAAAAAAAGCGTCGATATTTATATAAAATATGAAGGCCTCAATCCCACGGGGTCGTTTAAAGATCGCGGCATGACCATGGCCGTTACCAAGGCGGTGGAAGAAGGCAGCCGCGCGATCATTTGCGCCTCAACCGGGAATACCTCGGCCTCGGCGGCGGCCTATGCCGCGCGCGCTGGCATCAGTGCCTTTGTATTAATCCCCGAAGGTAAGATAGCCTTGGGAAAACTTGCCCAGGCCATGATCCACGGCGCGGTGGTACTGCAGATCAAAGGTAACTTTGACCAAGGCATGGACCTGGTGAAACAAGTCGGTAAACAAACCCCGATCACCATCGTCAATTCGATCAATCCGTTTCGTTTGCAGGGGCAAAAGACCGCCGCGTTTGAAATCCTCGAAGAACTCGGCGGCGCGCCGCAATTTCATTGCATCCCGGTGGGTAACGCCGGTAATATCACCGCGCACTGGATGGGTTATAAAGAATATCACGAACACGGTATTGTGAATGATCTGCCGCGTATGGTGGGCTATCAAGCCAGCGGCGCGGCGCCGTTTATACGCGGTAAGATGGTGGATACTCCCGAAACCGTCGCCACTGCCATTCGCATCGGTCATCCGCAAAGCTGGGATAAGGCCTGGAGCGTGCAAAAAGAATCCAACGGTTGGTTCGACGAATGTACAGATCCTGAGTTATTGGCGGCACAAAAAATGTTGACCGAACACGAAGGTATTTTTTGCGAACCGGCCTCGGCGATTTCGCTCGCCGGTGCCATGAAGGATATCGCGGCGGGAAAAATTCCCGAAGGTAGCAAGATCGTTTGCACCCTGACCGGTCATGGCTTGAAAGATCCCGACACGGCGATTAAGCAAAGCACGCGCGGAGTGATCCCCACCGCGGCAAATCTCGACGCCGTGAAACATACCATTTTGGAGAATCTTAAATAGTTATTTCTCCCAGGGCGGGATCAGTGCGTGGCTAATTGCACCGTGTACCTACCGGGCTTGTTACACTCCCTGCGCGACACGGCGGTAATGCCGCGCTCAACAGCATTGAGTGCATTGACCGTATTGTTGTCGCGTGCGAACCGGCAACCGCACACGCTGGTTAATGTTTATAACAACGCCCTGCAATGGCTCGGCTACACACTTTGCACCGATGCGGAATTACCCGGCGCCGCGCTGCGTGCCGCTTTGCCCGATAGCATACCGCCAGGAACGTATTGGTGCCTCGATCCCGTGAGCCTGCAACTTGATCGCGACCGCGCCTTGCTGGTGCCGCCGGGGCAAGTGCGCTTGCGCATGGAGCAGGCGCAACCGTTGATCGCGACTATCAACACCCATTTCGCCGCCGAAGGAATACAGTTACACGCGCATACCCCGGATCAATGGTTATTACACCTGACAACCCCGCTGTCGCTTCGAACCACGGATCTTGCCAGCGCGAGTGGTCGGGATGTATTAACCGTCTTACCCCAAGGCGCAGATGCACAACGTTGGCGAAGCTTGCGCAATGAAATCGAGATGCTATTGTACGATCATCCGGTGAATCAGCAACGCGAAGCCGAAGGCGAATGGCCGATCAACAGCGTGTGGTTATGGGGAGGAGGTGTTATGCCAGCGGTTTCGGTGCCCAGCATGCGCAGTGTGTACAGCGATGATCCGCTAGTGCACGTCGCTGCTCAGCATTTAAAGCTGCCGGTACAGGTATTGCCCGCGTCACTGGCGTCAATCCCCTGGCAGGATACCGCCGTAGGCATTTTTTCCCTGGATAACATTGAGGGGCCACATCTTGCGCTGCTGGAACAGACCTGGTTCAAACCATTAATAGACGCGTTACGCGCGCGACAGCTGTCGCAAGTGGAATTGATTACCCAGGGTTGGCGGTTTATCCTCACGCCCTCCCTGTTGCGCCGCTGGTGGCGTCGACCCCGCCCACTTTCCCATTGGATAACTTTACCCGCGCATGAATGACGTTAGCACACTTACCCCGCCGATTGTGCGGCGGCAAGCCGAAGCTGTTCAGCATGACTTGCCCGCCGATTTACACCCGCTGCTCACACGGGTGTATTTGTCGCGTCAACTCACCCAGGCACGGCAGTTAGAACAATCCCTGTCCGCATTATTACCGTTTCATGATCTCAAAGATATCGACAAGGCGGCGTTATTACTGGTCGAAGCAATCCAGCAACAGCGACGTATCGTCATCGTAGCGGATTTTGATGCCGACGGTGCTACCAGTTGCGCGCTCGCAATCCGGGCGTTGCGCATGATGGGCGCGCGCAACGTGGATTTTACGGTGCCCAATCGTTTTGTTTACGGTTATGGGTTAACTCCGGAGATCGTGCGCGCCACCCTCGATAAATACCCGCAGTTGATTATTACCGTGGATAACGGTATTAGCAGTAACGAAGGGGTTGCGTTTGCCAAGCAACAGGGTATTCAAGTGGTGATCACCGATCACCATTTACCGGGTAAGTACTTGCCCAACGCCGATGCCATCGTCAACCCCAATCAACCCGGTTGTGGATTTGCGAGTAAAAGCATCGCCGGCGTGGGCGTGATTTTTTATGTGATGTTGGCCGTGCGCGCGCGCTTGCGTCAGTTGTCGTGGTTTAGCCAAACAGGTCTGGCCGATCCGCGGTTAGCGAGTCTATTAGATCTTGTTGCCCTGGGAACGGTGGCGGACATGGTTGCCTTGGATCATAACAACCGCATTATCGTCGCTCAGGGCTTAGCCCGCATTCGCGCGCGCCAAACACTGCCGGGCATAGTAGCGCTATTTGCGGTTGCCGGGCGCGATCCACCACGCGCCACCACCACCGATATCGGGTTTTGTATTGCCCCGCGACTTAACGCCGCCGGCCGCCTGGAGGATATGCGTATTGGGATCGACTGTTTGTTAACCGACGATGCACCGACCGCAATGCGCTTGGCGCAACAATTGGACACACTCAATCGCGAACGGCGTGACATCGAGGCCGATATGCGTGAGGAGGCACTGGCTTATATCCATCAATACACTCGCGCGGACGCAAGCACCGCCTTACCCTACGGGGTGTGTTTGTTTAATCCCAACTGGCACGAAGGTGTAATTGGTATTGTAGCGGGGCGTTTGAAAGACAAACTGCATCGACCGGTAATTGTGTTTGCACCCAGTCAACAAGGCGGCCTCAAAGGATCGGCGCGATCAATCGCAGGCTTGCATATCCGTGACACGCTGGACACCATCGCGGCGCGCCATCCGCAATTGCTGCAAAAATTCGGTGGCCACGCGATGGCGGCCGGTATAAGTCTACACGCGCAAGATTTCGATGAGTTCGCGCGGATCTTTGATGCCACGGTACGCGAACAAGTGGATGAAGCCGATTTACACAACGTGGTGATCAGCGATGGTGATCTCGACCCAAGGTTCATCAGCCTGCCGGTCGCCGAATTGTTGCGCGCCGCCGGTCCCTGGGGGCAGGGTTTTCCCGAACCCTGTTTTGACGGGGAATTCGAGGTGGTGAATTCGCGCGTGGTGGGGGAGAAGCATTTGAAGTTTACCCTGCGGCCACCGGGTGTGACGCCGTTAGTCGATGCCATCTATTTTAACCCTGCTGAACCACGAGCCCTTGCCGCCGCCACCCGTGTGCATATTGCCTATCGTTTGGATGTCAATGACTATCAAGGGCAGCAGAGTGTGCAGTTAATGATTCAATACCTGCAATGTGTTGAATGAGGTCACGCCGCAGGCAATGACTGTCCATACGAGAGTGTGCAAGCCACAATTGTGGGTCCAGTCACATTGAAAATCACCCTACGGGTAACGTATCATACGCGCTGTTTTCTGGAGCCTTGTCATGATCGAAACCGGTGTAATGGTAGCCCGCCTTAAAGACCTGCAATCCCGTAGCACCGCGCTTCGGGGGTATCTTTGACTTTGACACCAAACGCGAGCGGCTCGACGAAGTAACCCGCGAGCTGTCCGAACCTTCAATTTGGAATAATCCCCAACGTGCCCAGGAGTTGGGTAAAGAACGCGTCGAGTTAGAACGCACCGTCACGACCTTGAATAATTTACAGCGGGGGTTGGCCGATACCGACGAATTACTGGCATTGGCGATTGACGATAAAGACGAAGCCACCCTCACGGTATTGCAGCAGGATCTGGATAAACACGAAACGATCCTGGCCAAACTCGAATTTGCCCGGATGTTTTCCAACAAGATGGACCCAAACAGCGCCTTTTTGGATATACAATCGGGCTCAGGCGGTACCGAAGCGCAGGATTGGGCCAATATGTTATTGCGCATGTATTTGCGCTGGGGCGATGCCCACGGTTACAAGCCCGAATTATTAGAAGTCTCGGCCGGTGAAGTGGCCGGGATTAAAAGCGCCACGGTGAAATTTAGCGGCGAATATGCCTTTGGCTGGTTACGTACCGAGACCGGTGTGCATCGCCTGGTGCGCAAGTCGCCGTTTGATTCGGGCAATCGCCGCCATACCTCGTTTGCCTCGGTGTTTGTCTACCCGGAGATTGATGATACGATCGAGATCGAAATTAATCCCGCCGATTTGCGCATTGATACCTACCGTGCCAGTGGCGCGGGCGGGCAACACGTCAATCGTACGGAATCGGCGATCCGCATTACCCATGAACCCAGCGGGGTGGTGGTGCAATGCCAGAGCCAACGCTCGCAACACCAAAATAAAGACACCGCGATGAAACAGCTCAAGGCGAAATTGTACGAAATTGAAATGCTCAAACGCACGGCTGCCAGTCAGGCAATGGAAGATTCCAAATCCGATATCGGTTGGGGCAGCCAAATCCGATCCTATGTCTTGGATCAATCGCGGATCAAGGATTTGCGCACCGGGGTGGAAAATACCAATACGAGTGCTGTGTTGGACGGCGATTTGGATGAATTTATGCAGGCGAGTTTGAAAAGTGGATTGTAAATTTAGACTAGCGGATATCCCCTCACCCGTCAGGAAAAAACACGGGTCCCCTCTGCCGTGGGGAGAGAGGAGGGGGAGGGGCATTAACAACAACTTTGGAAGCAATCATGAGCGACGATAATAATCACCCCCCCCCTGAGGATGAAAATGCGTTAATCGCACAGCGCCGTGAAAAACTCAAACTGATCCGCGCACAGGGGGTGGCGTTCCCTAACGATTTTCGACGCAATAGTTTGGCGGCTGAAATTCACGCGGACTATGCCCAAAAACCCGCGGAATATTTTGAAACGAACGTCTTGCGCGTGGCATTGGCCGGACGCATGATGAGTCGGCGTATCATGGGCAAGGCCAGCTTTGCACATTTACAAGACATGTCGGGCCAGATGCAGCTCTATGTTATGCGGGATGCTATCGGCGAACAGGTGTATAACGAGGCGTTCAAAAAGTGGGATCTGGGCGATATCCTCGGCGCCGAAGGCGTATTGTTCAAGACCAAGACCGGGGAATTATCCCTCAAAGTGGATAACATCCGTTTGCTCACCAAATCGTTGCGGCCCCTTCCGTCACATTGGCACGGCCTGACGGATACCGAAGTCCGCTACCGGCGGCGCTATGTGGATCTCATCATGAACGAACCGGCGCGCAAGGTGTTCCGTACCCGCACCCTGATTGTCAATTATATCCGCCACTATTTAACCGCGCGCGGCTATTTGGAAGTGGAAACCCCGATGATGCAAGTGATCCCCGGCGGTGCCGCGGCCCGGCCGTTCAAAACCTTTCATAATGCACTGGACATGGAATTATTTTTGCGTATCGCGCCGGAGTTGTATCTCAAACGCTTGGTCGTGGGTGGATTTGAAAAAGTGTTCGAGATTAATCGCAATTTCCGTAATGAAGGATTATCAACGCGACACAACCCCGAATTCACCATGTTGGAATTCTACGAGGCCTACGCCAATTACCATGACTTGATGGACCTCACCGAAGATTTATTACGCTGCTTGGCGCAAGAGGTGATCGGTACCTGCCAGATCACCTATCAAGGCGAGGATTACGATTTTTCCAAGCCGTTTACACGCTTGAGCGTGAAAGATGCGATTTTACATTTTAATAAAGAATTAAAATCCCAGGACATCGCAACCGTTGATGCTGCTCGCGAGGTTTGTCGCCGCTTGGCCATTCCCGTAAAAACCAACTATGGGTTGGGAAAGTTGCAGATTGAAATTTTTGAAAAAACAGTGGAGCACCGCTTAAAGGATCCTACCTTTATTACCTCCTATCCCACCGAGGTCTCGCCTCTGGCGCGACGCAATGATCAGGATCCTTGCGTGACGGATCGGTTTGAATTTTTTGTCGGCGGGCGAGAAATCGCCAACGGATTTTCAGAGCTAAACGACGCCGAGGATCAAGCCGAGCGTTTCCGGTCGCAGGTCGAAGATAAGGCCGCGGGAGACGAAGAGGCGATGTTTTTTGATGAAGAATATATTATTGCCCTAGAACACGGCATGCCGCCTACCGCGGGCGAGGGCATTGGTATTGATCGCTTGGTGATGTTGCTAACCGATCAGCCCTCGATCCGCGATGTGTTGTTGTTCCCGCACCTGCGGCCAGAGTAAGTTTTGCGATTTGATCTTAGGCGCAATGGGCCAAGGGTACAACGGCCGTATCGACCTTGCCGTTATCCAACAGAGGATGTACCTGCAAATGGTTGCTGGTTACAAAATCCGATAAATAGCGGCAGATCTCTGGGTTGGTTTTTCCCAACTGGCGGGATACCAACAAGCATTTTTCCCCGCTAATGATACCGGGTTTTAGAGCCGGAGAATAACACAGGCGATGGTCTTCATTGAAACTGGCGAACGTAGAACAGATCCGCTCTACCCAGTCCGAGGGCCGCAAGGGCCGACCCTTCGCGTCTTTACCATAAATGACATAGAACTCGTTATCAACAGCCATTTTTCATCCTTATCCTCTGATTAATACCCACGGCATCAGGGATAGCTGAGCCGATGCAAACTTTGAACCAAGTATCAGCTCCGACAAACATCAACAAAATCAGTTCAATACCGCGATAAAATTCCTTAACGGTAATATCGAATGAACCCCCGTGGTGCGAAGAAGTCTTGCGATGGTACACGCTGATGCATGAGGGGGGCAGTTACATACGGATTGAGATCATACTGTGCATCGCCGTCAGTAAACATAAAAATCGTAAGTTGCCAGTGATGGCGATCACATAAAACGGTTGATGTATATTCATGCCGCCTCGGACAACGGTGGTTTTTAACTCAAAGCTAAGGTAAGCTCCCGCCATTCCCCACTCTCCTGGTAAAGCCGCTGGTTTTACCCTGGCGGTAGCGTGTCCAAAGGGCTGGTAACTGTAATACCCGGTTTGTTCAGAACATGGGTATAGATCATGGTGGTGGACACATCAGCATGCCCTAATAGCTCTTGGACCGTACGGATGTCGTAGCCGGATTCCAGTAAATGGGTTGCAAACGAATGCCGCAGGGTATGGCAACTTACTTTCTTATTCAGGCCAACTTTATGCGCCACGGTTTTGATGTGTTTTTGCAAATTATTCTCGTGCGCATGATGGCGGCGGACCGCATTCGAGCGTGGGTTGGACGATACTTTTGAGGCGGGAAACACGTATTGCCATTTAAATTCTTTAGCCGCCTGAGGATATTTGCGCGCCAGGGCATCCGGTAAATAAACACTGCCCAGACCATGGGCCAGATCCTCCTTGTGGAGCGCAGCCACCGCTGCCAGTTGTGTGCGTAAGGGATCGTTCAAACGTTGTGGTAGGGGTACGACTCGATCTTTTCCTCCTTTAGCATTACGCACCACAATTTGTTGATAGTCGAAGTCAACATCTAACACACGCAAACGTATACACTCCATCAGCCGCATGCCACATCCGTATAATAGATTGGCCATGAGCTGTGTGGTGCTATTCTCAATCGACGTCAATAGACGCTTAGTTTCATCACGGCTTAGCACCACCGGTAGCCGTTGTGGTTTCTTCGAGTGTGCAAAGCTACCCAATGCAATCGATTCGTGGCCCAGGACATGTTTGCAGAAAAAAACCAACGCATTCAGCGCCTGTGCCTGAGTGCTGCTGGCGACACCGCGTTTAATCACCAGATATTCCAGATAAGTGGCAATGCCTGCCACATCAAGATTTTGTAGAGTATCAAGTTGCGCGAAGCGAGCAAATCGCGCCACCCATAACACATAGGATTGCTCCGTGCGAATCGAATAATGCCGCAGACGAATTTCCGCAATTAAACGTTCATATTCATGAGGGAAATTTTCGCGAAACAGTTTAATCGCTCCGCCCTGGGAAGGTTTTATGGGTGTTATTGATGGTGACGGCGTAGTTGTACTCGGTGCAGTTTCATAATCACGCGCTACCGTTGCATGGGTCTGGGGTAATTCGCGTGCGGCTTCTTTCCACTGTTGCCACGGAAACGTATCCGCCCATGAGGCTTTGATCAATTCGGCAAAGAGGATGTACAGTGTGGTAACGATTTGGCCAAACTGCCAATCTTTAAGGCGAGGGTTTCTGCCTTTGTTTTTGAGGTATGCCCCGACGGTAAGGGCATTATGTTGCGCCAGTTTAGTACCAGAATGGGCCTTAATGTACGCCAAAGCATCACGGATGTGCCAACGCACAAGCGCTGGTTTTACGCCATAAGCAATTGATTTAGAGGTGAAATTCTTCCAAAAAAGAGACTCAGCTTGACCTGTCATATTGCCATCCTTAGCAAAATTGTTGGTTTACGAACTCCCTATCGCACGGTAAAGTATGCTAGATATTTTAGGAAACAACAAGGTGGATTATATAGAATTCCATATAGTCTGGAAATCCAGTATTCCATCTAATACATGTTATACCTAAAAATAAAATCGCATTCATGTAATGGAGCTTGGTAGGAGGGTTGAGGTTCATGCAGTTAACCGTCATCACGGATGCAAGAGGGCAACATTTTAAAGTAGTGCAGCATCCAGTACCGTGCGTTCAGGCTGTCATTAGCGTTGCGGTATGA
>JACQBC010000002.1 GCA_016194635.1 Gammaproteobacteria bacterium
AACATTACCGAGCGGACGGTAAAATCACATGTGACCTCGGTTTTCCAAACGCTGCGGGTAACTAACCGTAAAGAAGCGGTACAGCAGGCCAAGGAACTCAATTTAATTGAGGAGTAAGGTCTTGGCGATCTCTGCGCTGCATGTCGTCCTGTTGCAGTAAGTGATGCTAGTTCGGTAAGCGATCAACAAACAACACCCTTGACCACCCACGAAGCAATCGTGGGTTAAACTTTTAATCGGTCGGGATTGAGATTGAACGGCAGCAATCGTTCGATGTCATCCACCGAAAATGCAATGTGGTATCACTCAGAGTCTGACCCCATAGTTCCCATAGATCGCCATAGATCGGTAAGAGATTACCTAAGGACTAGTAACATGGGGATCATAATTAAGCCATACACCACCAAAGGGATCGGTATACGAATCTGATCCGGTGGCGAAAGGGTTGCTGCAACCCCATGCTCCAAAGCAAGAACTAGAACTACTAGCAGGTGCAGGCGGAGTGTTGAGCCATACACCACCAAAGGGATCGGTATACGCATTTCTATACTTTGTGGTATTTGACATATCTCTGAATGTCCCATCACTGCTCCATACACCACCAAAACCATCGGTATAACTATTCGTCACAGTCCAGCTCGTACCCACTGGCGGCAATCCTGCACTAGCGTCACGATTAGCGGCGATTTGACCAGTACCGAAATATTGTGTTAATTGCAACCCAACATTCTGATCAAAAGCTGGTTTCTTCCAACTCTTCAATGGCTCCTTCCAAATATCAGGCGTATAAGTTAAGCCGGCACTGGTTGGATCACGACGGTATCTACCCGAATCACCGGTGGCAAGATTCCACCCATAACCTAATTCACCATCGAACGAAATTGGACCAAGAGCAAAACTTACTTTATACGCGATAGTTAGCATTGACCCTCCTACTGACGGGTTTGCAATTGGTGGTCCTGGGATCCGACCATTAGGATCATAATTTGGAATCATAACGCCCCCGCCAGCACCAATTTCTAAAAAACGGAATGCATTGCCATTCTCAACACCAACTCCCCCTGCCACGCCGCCTCTTGGAGTAAATACACCTACAGTTACCGACTCATGCCCTGACGGATCAATATTTCTAATAGGATTGTTATTTGCGTAGGCAAAACGGTTCAATGTCTGCGGTATTTCTACATCTGGAATGATCTCATCAGCCGAAAGAAAATGCATTGTCGCCGGATCGTAATACCGCGCCCCATAGCTATAAAGCCCTGTCGATGTATCGATCTCCTGACCGGTATATTTATGCGCGATGATTTTCGGCCCGGTTTCAGTACGAGTCGCCCCATAGGGATAGAATTGAGTAAATTTCACTTCAGCACCAGTACTGCTGGATACCTTATTGGATGAACCGAGGTGATCGCTGTGATAATACGACACGACACCCGCGGAATCTTTTTCAGCGATACGCTGCCCATTGGCAAAGTAGTATTTGGTCGCCGCACCGTTAACCAGTTGATAGAACGGAAACGGCGTGAGCGTGGTGGTGGTGCCTTCGACTTTCATCACCCGCACACCGGCGTAATCGTAGCTGTTAGATTCAATTACGCTGTTGCCATTTTTGACCTGGCTCAAGCGATTGTCAAAATCCCATGTGAACGTGCGTAAGGTCGTGCCACAGGTACGGGAGCTGGTACTGCCGTTGGGATCATAAAGATAACTGCAAACGCTATCTGATATTGGTGCGTGCTGGAGTATTGCTCCGGCTGCTGGATAAGTGAATGTCTTGCCGGCACCGGTTTTCATGTTGCCGATAGCATCGTAGGAATAGCTGTAATTATAAGCCGGCGCAGAAACATCAGAGGCTGAGCTCAGGCGGTGCAGATTATCATAACCGAAATTTTGAATGCCCCCGCTGAGATTATCGGAAATGTCTTTCACATTTCCGATGTTGTCATAGGTATAAGTCAGATTCTGCAACAATGGCGTCGTGATATTGCGCACTCGTTGGTTATCAGGATAGTAGTCATAAGTTGTTATCTTGCCATTACCCAGAGATTTACTGGTATTTTGTCCAGCCGCATTGTAGTCGAGGTTAGAAACATAATAACCCGTGGCATAGCTCACCGAATTCAGTAGACCTTGGGAATTATAAAGAAACCCGACGTATTCGTTGTTGGGGTAGATCATTGTTGCGACGCGGTTCAAGCTATCGTAAGTATATTGCGTGGTGTAAGTGCTAGATCCTATTGCCTTACCCACATTGGTCTGTCGCCCACGCAGATCATAGGTGAAGCTAGTAGAACCAGTTAAATCGGTCACTTTCCACAGGCGACCGATACGGAAAGTACCTCCAGTGGCATCATCGTAGTTATAGGTGATTACACCGCCGCTACCGGGATAGGTTTTAGTATAGATGCGGTTAAGCTTGTCGTAGGCATAGGTTAATGTCTGCGACCTGGCATCGGTTTGTGTTGACAGATTATTATTTGCGTCATAGGTATACAATCGCCAGCCACGATCCGCATCGTAACTATTGACAGTACGTCCCAAGGTATCGATTTGTGTCTGCGTCGTATTACCCGCCGCATCGACAATAAACTGGTAATTAAACCCAGCCGCGTCGAAGTAGTCGTAATAATAATCTGTCGTACCCCCACCGGCGGGTTCCACAACACTGATGAGTCGTTTCAATGCATCATAGGTGCGGGTCGTGGTGAAGTAGTTCTCATCGGTCGATGCCACCGTATAGGGTGTGTAATCAAATGTGTGATAGGTATTGTCGGGGTTGGTAACCCTCGTAGGTCGTTGCATAGCGTCGTACAGTGTTGTGGTTTTGTATTGGTTGGTATCAAGCGCAGTGAACACGCTGCTCGACGTCATGTAAGGCACGCTGATACTTTCCGTTAAACCGCGGTTGTTGTACCAGGTGTCTTGCGTTGTCCATTGGCTCGCCGTTTTAGCTTCACTCTTAGCTTGAATAGTACGGTTGAAACCATCGACGTAAGTCACCTTGTCGAGCGTACCGGCAACGCCTACCGTTTCGCGTTTGGATTCGAAATTATAGCTGGGTGCTGCACCAGTGAGTCCATAGTTCCACACAGTGGTGGGATAATTAGCATTGTCAGGCGGTATTACGCTGGCTTTGGGGCGACCGAAACTATCCCAATACGAATCGCTGCGCACACCATTGAGTTCTGTCACTGTGGCGAGAAGTCCTGGGATGTTGTAGGCACCCGTTATAGTACTGGCGCTGAGGCTGGTGTTGATACCCCAATAGGTTTTACTCGTCGCCTGACACAGAGCATTAGTCTCCATGACCGAGAAAGTTCGATATAGAGTGTCGTAATCAACTTTACTGGTATAGCCGGTACTGCTGCAGGTATTGCTCTTGGCGTCGATGGTACCAATGCGATTCCCGATAGAATCATATGCATATTGAATCGCCACGTTAGTTCCACCTGAAAGCCAGTGCGTTTCTTTAGTCAAGCTGGCTGGACGACCGGGTACAGTACCATTAGGTCGATTATCATAATCAAACCATGACTCGGCGATTTTACTGCCATTTACTGTAGTCTGAGTGTGATAAGGACGATCAATGATGTAGAACGTACCAGGGTACGCATAGGTGCTAGTGTTATAAACATAGTCCGTAGTAACAACACGAGGTGAAATATTGGTTCCTGAAGTTGTCACCTGACGTGGGTTGCCGTATTGATCATAGTTCGCGTAGTCGGTACGAATGGATGCTGCGATAGTACTACCGTCGACGGTATCCTCCTGTACAGATTGAAGATCTACCCGCGAAACACCAGCTACCGGTGTCGTCACATTATAAGTCTTAAATATGCCCTTCTGGTATTTATTCAGGTTGTTGTTAGTAAATATACTGGCAACAGTCCCTTGTTGAGCATCGTCTTGATTGAAATAGGTAGAGGTATAATTTCCAACAGGATCGAAGGCAGTCGTAGTAGCATATCCACGAAATTCGTTATAAGGCCAACCGATAGATTTACCACCATAGTAGAAATAGCGTGTTGTCGAATCAACCCCAACACCATCATTTTGAGTAATACTGCTTGTCACCCATCTAGTGCTATTATCAGATCTTAGATTACTGTAACTGAAGGTGATTACACCCCCAAGCTGATTGCGAACGGTATCCAGATTCTGATGACTATCAGAGGTATCGAGGGTATAAGAAGCATAATTACCAGAGATCCCATGGAGAAAGTCGACGAAGCCATCGCCATTGACATCGGTTAGTGCTATCGAGTTACCACGCGTCATATTCACAGGGGGTGAATTCCCAAGTGGTACTGCTGTACCAAATTTGTAATTAGGTTGTTGGGGAATGTAATAGTACGCATTGGCACTACCCACAAGAATGTCGACAAGCCCATCGTTGTTCACATCGGTAAACACCAGATGCTCTGGGAACACCAGCGGTATAAGCACCAGAGGACTGTACTCTACCTGAAGAGCAGTATTGGGTAACGGTATACCTGCACCATTGGGGCCAGTGAGTGTTGTTCGCGGCCCTAGTGATGTACCCCCGCCGACATTCGGATAATAATTAATATAATCAGTCGCATTGACGAGCGCTACACCTGCTGGTGGATTAACTACGGATTCCCATACCAGATCTGGTAAACCATCACCGTTCATATCGATTAAACTCAAACCGCTGGTGCCAGTCAATGTCATAAAATTTGCGAAGTTAACCCGGTCGATACAATAGAGACCGCCATCGCTGCACAATGTAGAATTGTCTGGATAACTGTGATAGAGAATGATACCGTTGATTGCAGTGGGGGGGGAGTTAAAAGATAAGGTCCCATTGCTAACACCAAGATTGCGCCACCAAATGATATTCCATCTAGATCGCGAATGAATATTGTCATTGTCTGAAGTGGTTGACGGATCCGGTGCCCGTGTAAACTGCACGAGATCAACTAGGCCATCACCATCCATATCTGCCAAACGAATGGATGGGTCATTGAGTTGGATATTAGCTGGACCAGAAACAATCAGCGCCTGGTTAGCGAAGGAAACTGCACCCCCTGTCAACGATTGATTGCGCCACCAATACCACTGGCCAACGCCTGGACTATATAGAATATCAGACACGCCATCGCCATCAAGGTCGATCAGTGCTGTGTTGTTTACTGGGTGCGTTTCTTCACGTTGCTTTACCGTATAAGTTATCGTCCCCTGGAGGTAATTCCGCTGTTTCGAAAGATAGCGGTAGAACTGTGTATTCGTCGCGCATAATGAAGGCAGACCAATCTGAGGATTATCTATATTAATGCGCGCACCATAATTAGTTCCCCCTTGGTTTGGGTAGTAGTACCAAGCGCCCGCCTGGCCTACAACGGTATCTGCAAAACCGTCGTCATTAATATCGATCGAATAAGTACATCCTGCAATTGCCTCCGTCGGCGAAGTTCCCATACTCGTTTGAGTTAACGCGAGATTGGAGCCATTGGCATCAACATTGTAAGTAAACGTTGTTGCTGGCAAGGTAGTTACGCCGTCTGCTGCTGTCTCAGTCACAGACGTGAGCTGAGAAACAGGCGCATAACCACGTGCTGTTGATTCACGCATCGTGTAACCGAGCGAGTATTTTCGCACCAGTTGATTACCCATTTTGATCTCGATGCTTTTTATGCGGTCATAAAGGGTGACCAATCCGCCTTTCTCATACGTTTGTGTGTAATCCGTTCGCCACTCAGTGGCAAAGTTAATAACGCGACAATTCGTAAGTACAGCGGGGGAACAAGAAAGACCATTTCCCGTAGAGTAGACGATCTGTTTTGGAAAGATACTTCCAGGGGTGCTACCACCTTGGTATGACACGGCCCAAAAAATATCATTATTTCCAATTACTGAATTGAGGTACCAACGATATACCGCCGTGGTATTACCGGTATTTGGGCTTTGTGTCGTTTGGAAGCTGTAATAGTTTCCTGATTTATCTGTCACTAGCCACGTATTCGCGACAGAATCAAAAAATATTCGCATGAAACTTTCTATATTAGTACGATAATATCGGCTATCTTGGTAACCAGATGGCTCGCTGCCGTTGATTAGTTTAAAGCTTGATCCTCCAAGTACCAGAATATATGTGTCATCCGTCGTATAAGTCGGTGAAGGTCGATAGTTTGGACCGCGCCGTTCTATATATCCTAAGCCCTTAAGACTCCAACCTTGACCTAGCCAATCGTTACCTGCACCGCTGCTGTACTCAAGCGACAAGTTGGGACCCATGCCGTTACTGCCAGGAGGAGAAACAATTGGGACAGAGTAACTGGCATCACCAGTATACAGATTGACGACATCTGCCTGGGTAGGCGTTGAAACCAAGAATAATGCAACAAGGGGTGCTATACAGGCCAGCTTTTGCGCATATCGGCCGAGACGGCGAATCATAACTTGGTTGATTGCTATCGCATTAAAAATTTTTCCACAAGCTTGATACATATGTGCTCCTAGAATTTATTGTTATGTATTTTTCTTTTTTCGGCACGGAATCGCATTTCTACCCGATGTTCAGGTGATATATCCTCTCCTCGTATAGTGGTAAACTATGCCAAATATCTCCATCACGCAACCATTCTGAAGTACAGCGCGGTACGATGTCGGGTACTAATACCTCCGAAATTTATTGTAATAATTGAGGATTGGAATCTCTACTATGTAATGTTGTGAAACAAACATATTCTAAAATTAAATTATGAATATTTTACTTGCCGACGATCATGCTCTGGTGCGTGAAGGATTCAAACAGGTGTTGCTATACCTCGGAGAGCCGTCCGTGGTGATTCATGAAACCACCAATTATCATGAAGTTTTTAAGGCGCTGTTAGTAAATAAATCGATCGATCTCATTGTTTTGGATCTTGCTATGCCCGGAATGTCGCAGCTCGAAGGCGTCCGAAAAATTAGGATCGACTACCCAACCATTCCGCTCGTTGTATTATCCGCGACCGAAGATCGCAGCGTTGTTGCGGAAGCTTTGAGCTACGGTATTAGTGGTTACCTCTTAAAAACCAGTACGAACAAAGTTTTGGCGAATGCCCTACGCTTAGTTTTGGCGGGTGGGGTTTATCTACCGCCGGTGCTATTAGCCAATCTGGGGCACAACGATCTAACTCCATGGATCGTGACCACCGCGAAGGACGACATCAAAGTGCTTACTGCACGGCAACGCGAAATCGTGAATCATATCTACGAAGGTAAAAGTAATAAACAGATTGCCCGCACCCTCAACATTACCGAGCGGACGGTAAAATCACATGTGACCTCGGTTTTCCAAACGCT
>JACQBC010000006.1 GCA_016194635.1 Gammaproteobacteria bacterium
AGCGTTTGGAAAACCGAGGTCACATGTGATTTTACCGTCCGCTCGGTAATGTTGAGGGTGCGGGCAATCTGTTTATTACTTTTACCTTCGTAGATATGATTCACGATTTCGCGTTGCCGTGCAGTAAGCACTTTGATGTCGCCCTTCGCGGTGGTCACGATCCATGGAGTTAGATCGTTGTGCCCCAGATTGGCTAATAGCACCGGCGGTAGATAAACCCCACCCGCCAAAACTAAGCGTAGGGCATTAGCTATCACTTCGTTCGTACTGGATTTTAATAGGTAACCGCTAATTCCATAACCTAAGGCCTCCGCAACAATTCCCCGATCTTCGGTCGCGGATAATACAACAAGTGGAATCGTGGGATAGTTGGCGCGAATTTTTTGGACACCCTCCAGATGGGACATTCCGGGCATGCCCAGATCCAAGGCGATAAGCTCAATCGTGTTGTTTGCCTGGAGCACCTCAAAAACCTGAGGATAGTCGGTCGCTTCGAGAACCTCCACGGACTGCCCCCCGAGGCATTGCAACACCTGTTTGAATCCTGCGCGCACTAAGGCGTGATCGTCGGCTAGTAGTATTTTCATACCTTTATACAGAATATATTTGTTTCACAACAATACACGGTAGAGATTCCTATCATCGATATACACAAAGATCTTACCGAGGTACTAGTACCTGACATCGTACCACCCTGTACTTCAAAATAGTTGTTATAAGGCACTATTCAGCATAGCTTGCCTTCCCATAGTCAGGGCAAACATATCACCCCATCGTAGGCTAAAAATGTGATTCCGCACCCAAAAAGGCAAAAACATCACGATACAGTGAGTAGGAGCAATTATGTTTCAAGTTCGTGGGAAAACGTTTAAGGCAAAAACAATCGGCCTGTCTATGTCTTTTGGTGTCGGCAGCTTCATGCAAACGCTTGCTTGTTTAGCAATCCTTGTGGAGTTGTTCATGGGGTCTTCGTCGGTACACGCCGACGCAGTCAATTTGTATACGGGCGATGCCAGCTACACTGTCCCCATTGTCACCCCTCCGGGCACTAACGGCATGGGACCCAACCTATCTCTCAGCTATAGTAGCGGTGGCGGTGATGACAGTTGGCTTGGTACAGGCTGGAGCCTTCAAGGTTTGGGTTCCATTGAGCGCTTCGGACCCAGCTACAGCCTCGCGCCAACGTATACTGCAAACGATACTTATCGTTTGAATATGACGAGCGGCGGGAAGCTCGTCTGTGAGAAGGATAGCACTGGGAATTGCACCAACGTTTATCATACTCAGATCGAAAGTTTTCTACGCATAGAGTTTGTCAGCGCTTCGAACTATTGGGTGGTGACAGATAAGGGGGGTACTAAATACTTTTTTGGCCAGACCGCGGCTTCCCAGCAAAACATTCCAGGTAGCGCTAACCTGATTTTCAGTTGGAAGCTTGACAAGGTGCTGGATACCCATGGGGTGTTCTGGACTGTTGTCTACAGTAAAAATCCTACCAACGGTGATATGGCTCCTCAATCGATACTGTATTCACAAGGTTCCGGCCTCCCCTGTACGGCTTCTGGTATCACGGCAGTCGATATCACAGTGTGCCGCAGCATTGATTTTTTCTCCGAGGGGCGCCCAGATTATACCAACAGCTATGTGAAAGGGGGCAGGATTACTACCACCGCCCGCTTGCGGCAAATCGATGTCAAACTTGGTTTCAAGTTGATCAAAAGATACACACTAGGCTATACAACGCGGGCGCAAACGGCCCGTGGGTACGCGGCGGTTTCCCAATTGACTTCTATTACCGAAACCGGTGCGGATGGCATAACCAGTTTGCCGGCAACTACTTTTATTTACAATGTTGATCTCAATGGGGCAAATCTTGCACTTAATACACAGACAAACACTCTCAATCCTACAGAAGCAATTTCGGCGAGTTGTACCGTTACTATCGATATCAATGGCGACGGTGTAACCGATATCCTGGTGGGTAAGGCTGGGAATTGGTATTACTACAATGGATGGGACTACTCGCCTTCGAGTATTCCTAATCCACCTACAGCCTTACCTTCGCTCTGCACTACTTCAACCCAAATCCGGTGGGGTTCTCGCGCATTGACATACTATGGCGGATCTATATCTATCCCGACAGTGACAGAGGTCACTATGCCGGTTTTTGACACGATGCTTGCTGACATGGATGGCGATGGACTTGTCGATGTTGTCAACATTTCTCCACAGGGACAGTGGTACTGGTGGCGTAATACTACCAAACGCGGGGATATATTTCCTACGTTTGCTGACCGGGCAGTTATAAATGGTTTGCAAGGACTTCAACTTAATGATGTTGGAATACGCTTTGCCGATATGAATGGTGATGGTTTAGTTGATATTGTGCGTATTCCAGCAAACAGTAGTGATGTTAATACAAGCCTAGGCCTAGTAGGTGCCACTGTTAACATTTATCTTAGTCAGGGAAGAGATACGTCAGGTGTGATTACCTTTGTTACTCCTTCTTCAAATAGATTGGCATTCAATATTTCTTCTTACGGCGGGCCGGTAAATGAATGGCACAAAAATATATTTACTATCAATGACTATCTGACTTTTTTTCCAGGAAATATAAGGCTTGCCGATATGAATGGGGATGGTCTTCCAGACCTTGTGTGGTTAGCTGTTGATGGTGAAATTGCCAATGGCATGAGGAATCGAATTTATTATTATCCCAATATGGGGGGTGACAAGTTTGGGCCGCTTACGCAGATTATTAAACCAGATAGCAACGGGGTGAATGTATTGCAAGTTCAACAATACACTTATCCTACAGCGACTACCGCAGCATACCAACTTAGTGAGTATCACCGACTGGTTGATATGAATGGTGATGGTTTGCTAGATCTTCTTACAGTCAGTGCAGTCCAATGTTCTTACTATCCGTTGCAAGCAAATGGGAACTTTGGCGATCCAGTGAATTTACAGAATTGTGGCATGGGTCAACTTTCTCGTGGCGCTAACAATGCGTTGGGTGACATCAATGCTGATGGTTTCCCTGATATTATCCATGGCGAGTCGTTAAAATACACTAAATACTCACTCTATTCTGACAATTCTCACCAAAAACTCACAACAACCCGCAATTCAGTTGGGGGTACGACTGACATCCATTACGTGAATAATTACGACACCGGTATACCTAGGTGGGTTGTGAGTCAGACAATTCAAAATGATAACCTTAATTCAGCTTCATACACCAACTATAGTTTTTCGGGTGGAGAATACGTTGGTTGGCCGACCAACGAATTTCGCGGTTATAGTTTGGCGCGTGTTACTGATTCTGTCGCGCATTATACTGATACTCATTTTTATCAAGACGCTGCTATGCAGGGTAAGATCTCAGGTGTTTTTACCTATAATAATCAAAGTCAATACCAAAAAGGCTTATTTTATAACTATAACGTTACAACTCCGTTGGCGGGTGTCTCACGTTCAGATCTTTTGTTTGTACAAGAGGATACCATTGATGGTGGGACCACTGCCAAATATACCCGTACCGACTATGCCAACTACGACAACTACGGTAATGCGAGTCAAGTGACTGTTTCCGGCACGGACATTTCCCCGCGTGTCACGACCACCGATTTTGTCTATAACACGACGGACTATATCGTCAATCGACCAAGCCATACCGTTATGCAAGAAACCAGCACCAGCGGTATGAAGATCAACGAAACTTGGTATGATTATGATTTTCAAGCCAATGGCGTCGCCCCAACGCAAGGTGACTTGACGCGTGAAACCCACTGGCTCTCGGGCGGTGTCAACCCGGTTATAAACTACGCTTACGACAACGTTGGTAATAGAATCAACGTATTGGATGCCAATGGTAACCTGTGTACCAATAACGGTTGGACTAATATAACCCTCTATGACTCCGTTTATTTGACGTTTCCCCGCACTGAGATCAACGCTCTGTGCCAAATAACGAGCAAAACCTACTGGGGCGTTAACGATACCGCCTTAGCCGCGAGTAACGTGGCCGGTGCGTACGCGGTCCCCGGCCAACTTGCCACCGTTACCGATGTCAATGGTGTGCGTAGTGATTCGTATTGGGATAGTTTGGGCCGCCCCAAAGCCAGTGTCATTCCCCCGGATAACGCCGCGTACCCTACCACCGTGTGGAACTACGAGGTCACGGGTGCCGTCCCCAGCGATATCTCCGAGTCCAAACGCGAAACTCCCGGCGCCGCCGGTACCCTCGACAAAATCACCTACGTCGATGGTTTCGGCCGCACCATCCAAGTCAAGGGCGAAGCCAAAACCGCTGGCCAATGGACAACGCAAGATACCTGGTACAACAGCCGGGGTTTAGCGGAAAGTATCAGTGTGCCTTACATTACATCGAGCAGTGCTTTCACCGCGCTTGATGCCAACCAATACAAAACCACAACACTGTATGACGCCATGCAGCGGCCTACGAAGGTAACCAATCCCGACAATACCTATCGGACCTTCGTCTACACACCCTATGTGGTGGCCAGTACCGATGAGAACTTCTTCACTACCACGCGCACCTATGATGCATTGAAACGCCTCATCAGTGTCGTTGAGCCGACTGGCGGGGGCACCACAAATTATTATAATGACAATTATGACTCGACAGGCAGTCACCAGATTATTATCGATGCAGCGGGCAACTTTACACAGCTCCAATTTGACACCTTGGGTCGTACTTTGAGCAGTTATGATGCTGATCGAGGCTGGCGTCTTTACACCTATGACGCCAATAACAATCTCTTAACCCAGACTGATGGGAAATGGCAGCTATTGACGTACACCTACGATAAACTTAATCGGATCTATACCAAAACCTACCCTGGTGGCGGCGGCGTTATAACCTACAATTACGACGACCCTACCAGCGGTACCGATCGGATAGGCCGTTTGTGGAAAGTGACCGACCTGACCGGTTCCAGTGTTTTTACCTATGATCAACGAGGACATCAGACACAGGTTGATAAAACGATTGACGCCGGCACCTACACAACAAAATATACCTACGATAGTTTGGGTCGGGTAACAACCATGATCTACCCCAATAATGAATACGTCGGGTTTTTATACAATTCTCAGGGGTTGCTAAATTCGGTTAATAATCCCAGTGGTTCCTACGTTTCGAATCTCGACTATAACGCGCTCGGTCAAGTCGTTAGCAAGACTTTGGGTAACGGCAAGGTAACAACCTACGACTACTATCCAGATTCACAGCGCTTACGAAATATCGCCACGCCATTGTTGCAGAGTTTGGCGTATAGTTACGACAATATAGGCAATGTGAAGAATATTACCGACAATATTAGCGGGAGTATTCAAAACTTCGGTTATGACAATATGCACCGCCTGAGCTCGGCCTCCGATATCTCTGCGCCAGCTTATAATTATAGCTATTCCTATGACGTTATAGGAAACATGAAAACCGGCGCCGGAAAGACATTGGCTTATCCATTGCCTGGAGCCGCACGCCCGCACGCACCGATATCGGACGGAAGTTGCAGTTATCTGTACGATGCCAATGGCAGCACCAGCAGCCGCACCTGTGGTACGACCTTGCGCACGTTCACATGGGATTTTGACAATCGCTTGATCCAAGTCAAAAATGGCAGCACTGTGATTGAAACTAACAATTACGACTACGCCGGTGTGCGCGTGAAAAAAGTGGAAGGCACCACCACCACATTAACGCCATTCCCGTTTTATCGTCTGGTGAACGGCGCGGCGACTAAATACTACTTCGCCAATGGGCAGCGCATTGCTGAAAAAGATCCCGCGGGTGTGGCGTCGTATTACCACAGCGACCACCTTGGATCATCCAATAAGGTATCCAGTAGTACCGGCGCAGAAGTGAAATTTACCCAGTTCTATCCTTTCGGTGCTACCCGTACTGAGACTGGATCGAAAACGATTGTGCACAAATTTACTGGGCAGGAGATAGATACCTCGACGGGGCTTTACAACTATGGAGCACGTTTTTATGATCCGGCGATAATGCATTTCCTTTCGGCAGATGACATCATCCCAAGTCTGGATGATCCACAGACATTAAACCGTTTTGCATACGCAAATAATAATCCCATTAAATATATCGATCCGACAGGGAAAGGATCAATTGCACCTTCTACTTCGGTTAACGCCTGGTACTTAAGCTTCTCGGAAAGTCAAACAAAAGGCTTCGTGGGACTTAACATTAACATAACCGGAAGTGCCAGCGTGACGTATAATTTTGCCAATCAGCTACTGTACGGTGAAGCTCCAGGAGGGCTTACATTAAAAGCTTCTCTCTATATACCTAGTAGCATTCCCAATATAGGTACGAATTTCACAGGAAACTTGAGTACAGATAGTGGCGTTTCAATTTCAACGAGCCCTGCCTTAAATATAAAAGCAATACCTAATAGATTACCTTCACTAGGTTTAGCATTAGGCTATACTTACGACACCGCCAACCTCGAATTTCTATATCACTCCTTGATTGGGAAGTATCCTGTAGTAACACCTGTAGATAATTACGCTCCAAATCAATCACCTCCGCCAGAAATCACCAAGTATAACGATTACTATCTTTATGATCATAAACCTCAGCTTTTAACTCCCTTACCTTATGGAGGCTTTGGTTCTTTGCTTGGTACGTCTCAACCTAACTTTGGCGGTGACATTGGTGGCTGTGATTATGCTTGCAGCACACCAGGAAATATCTACAATGGGTCATTGGGTTATTCATACTAAAACTACCGTTATGTACTGCACCGATTGTTACCCATTTACTCTCACCGTCTAAGCACGGCGTTGCGAGCATCCTCTAAACGCCAAGGTGTTTCGGCGCGCGAGTTGATAAATACACCACCGACCCATCGTCGCACCTGGTTTTGGACTAACCAATCGGCGTTGTTATTCAGAAGCTGGGTGCCGAAGGGTAATAACTCGACATGCCACTGCTGGGGCGAGTCTGCGCGTTCGTCAATCCTAAGCGCTGGCGCTTCAACGCTGGCGAGGCCGCGTAATATTTTCCAATAACCCGTATCGCCCATGCCGGGCAGCGGGTCGTAATGGTTTTGAAACCAACCAAACAGCCGTGCCGCGTTCATCGGGCCCTTCTCCGCTAGAATTTGCAGCGTTACTTGTTCTGACAGTCCCAAACCATTTTTTACCGAAGGCAGTTCTTGCAAGTGGCGTTTAAGCGCGCGCCGCATGATCGGCAACACGGCGCTGTCGGTGCTGACAAAATCGAGCAGCTCAACCGGGCTGGCAGAGGTGATAGCCTTCCAAGCCTGCTGGCCCGCCTGCAATTCCTGTTCGCTAACCTCTTGGAAATCGTTCCACAATACGCGCAGGGCCTCGGCGGGCAGTTGACCAAGCCCGTTAAAGATCTGCACACCGGGGAAATGCGTGGTGTTGATAAATTGCAATCGTGCAGGCCGTTTCACGGGGTCGCTGAAAAAATCCAGTAGCTTGGCAAGGATCAGTTGATCAAAAACATCGTACTCATTCCATAAGGCGACACGCGGGTAGTGGCCGGCCTGTTCCAAGTCTTGGTACATCGTGAACAATTCTTGAAAGGGGGTGTTGATACTCTCCGAGCGGATCCGCACAAACTCTTGCAGCGACGTCGTGCTGGGCACCGGTCCGAAAATATAAGGATCGCCAAACCAGAGGAAATCACCGTTGAAGCCGGCGATTGCAAGTTTGTGTAGGATGTCCGTGCCGCAGCGGATGTGGAGCGTTCGCTGTGCTCCATCGAGCGCCGAAGGCCGGCCGGCACGAACCGCTTGCTGCGCAATGCGGATATGATCAGTGTGCGCCTTGAGATCTTCCCATTTTCGGAAGCCATTTTCTCGGGCAATAACCCCCTGGGCATCGCTCAGGCGCAGCTCAAGAAGGGTAGCAAGCGGCCGGGCACTGTTACGTTGCCAACGCTCGATGGCAGTTGCATCATGGGTGCGAACCTGTTTGAGTAATTCCTTGGCGCGCTTTTTCTGCTGTTCAAGCGAGAGGTGATGCAGACGACGCGGGTCACCGAGGTCGAACTCGGGACTAACCGTTGGGGAGGTGGGCAGCTGACGCCGCTGGGCGAGATTGATGATCATGGCGATCTCCTTTGTTTATCCCGTGCCCGCCGATCAGGATGTAAGGAAATCGTGTTACCACTTTGAATGTTTGCCGGGCGCAGCCCTTCCCGCGGGCGGGACGCTGACAAACCAGCGTGGCACGAGTATAAAGCCAGCTGACGCCGAAAGGCAATAAGGGGCATTGATCAATTGGCCGTGTGCTGGCGCGCTATGGGTTAGTACTGAAATTATCCATAATTCCGGATGCATACTTCGCCGGTACTATGCCGCACCGTTTGCATCCTGATACAGGCATTTATAACGAGTTTAACCCCTAAAGGACATAGGCTAACAAGGATAGCTATAAGCAGGGGTTAAAAGCCCTAAAACAAAACGCAAACGTCAATCGCCAAGACAAAGCCGGGGGAACGGCACTTTCCTGGAGTATCTACAATGGTAACTTCAAGCGGGTGCAATTGTTAGTGGCAAAAGGGGCGGATGTACGTTTCAGAAATAGTAATAATGAAACCTTACTATACTCTGCGCTTTCTATCAGGATTTATGAGTTGACGGCCCATCCTAAAACTTACTAATGAGGCGTATGGAAAGGATACCCCCCACCAAGACCGTCCGCCGCAGGGATGCTGCTGTCGAGTCTACAGGGAAGTATTGACGGCGTGTCTTGGTGGGGGGGTATCCTTTTCATGTGACTCAGTAATATGCTCATACCAGCTTGGCACAGCGTTGTTCAATGGTGGGGCTTCTGCTAAACCAGGGCGTGGGGCAAGCGTAAATCGCAGATAGTTTATATCGCGTATATTCATCAACAAACAGGAAGGCGAAAGAGTTATACCAACTGTCGCTAAAGTGGCCGTTATCCCGCTAGAGAGGTTATACTTTCTGGGTAGTGGCTATGTAGGACGTTAGTTTTTTTCCAGCACTTCATCCGCAAGTTCATTCGTATTCGCGCCCTCCGCTGGGAAGTGTTGCGCGAGCACGGCACCGCAAGCTTCAATCGCCTGGACAAAACCTTGTTTAATTTCCTCGCGACGCACCCGGGTTATGAAATTGTCCGTGATGGTTTTCCAGGTGGCGGGTGGCACCCGATCATTGATACCTTGGTCGGCCAATAATTCTACGCGACGTTCCAGAACCGAAACATACAACAGTATCCCGCAACGATGCCGGGTGTGTTGCAGTTGATGCGTATAAAATTGCATTTGCGCCGCGCGTCGTACCTGCAACTGTCGCAGCGTTGCCGGGAGGATCGCGCGCAAGATTGACGGGATGCGCAACAGCATCAATAACAGAATAAAGACGATCAGTTGGGTATTATACACAGTACTGATGTCGGTACGCGTGACAAGGTGTAACCTGTCGAGCATAAGAAAGATCGCGGGCACCAGCAAGCTGACCAGGGTAGACCATAATAACGTGACAGCATGATACGCATCGCTGCTTGCCGCGATCACGGTGACGATTTCGCCATAGCTGCGCCGTTCGGCCTCGCGGGTCGCGTTGCTAATGGCTTCTTTCTCTACAGACGATAGTTTTTGCATTACCAACTCCCCGATGAACCGCCACCGCCAAATGAACCGCCACCGCCAGAATAACCACTGCTGGAAGATGATGAACTTGATGAGCTATTACTGGATCTCGATGAAGCACTGGAACTCCAGTGACTAGAAGAGCCGCCCCCACGTTGAGGAAAGGACTTTTCTTTGAAATAAAATAGAATAAAAATTACCACAATCGCTAATATAACTAAACCAAAAACCTCAACGAACTCAATTAAAACGGGATAAAACTCCGCCGAAGCAAACCGATGGCCGGAGGACAGTTCGGAAGCAGCACCGCTAGCGGTCTGATCGCTACCTAGCACCAACAATATCGCCTGGGCACCTTGCACAATACCGTCGGCCATATTGCCGCGTTTAAAATTAGGCAGGATAGTTTGTTGAATAATCTGCGTCGCCACTGCGTCGGTGAGTTGACCTTCCAGTCCATAGCCCACTTCAATGCGGACCTTGCGTTCTTGCGGTGCGACCAGCAGGATCACGCCATTGTTTTTGTCTTTTTGTCCAATGCCCCAGTGCCGGCCGAGTTGATAGCCATAGTCCTCGATAGGCAGGCCTTGCAAATTCGTAACCGTGGCCACCACTACCTGCTGCGTGGTCTGTTGTTCATGTTGCGCCAAGGCTTCGGTGAGTTGAGTAATTTGAGTCGGGCTCAATAGGCTCGCTTGGTCAACGATACGGCCGGTTAATTCCGGAAAATTAACCGCTGCCAACCCCACGGCCATATTCAGTAGGAGGGTGCCCGCTACTATCGAGTGCAGCCAATACCCGGTTCGAGCGGCCATAATTTTCGTCATTGTTTGCATCCTGTGCGCGCGGGGGACAGAAAAAAATTAATCAGCACTCCACTGGAGTGTTTACCACTACAGTCAGGGTAGCCATTTTCAAACTAAAATGCGAGGCCCGCCGCCGTGCCAACGAAAATCAGGCCGGTTTACGAATACTATTTAAGCAGTAGAGGTTTAGCGCCCGGCCAATAATCGCCAACCGGCGGACATTTGGAATCGTACAGGTTGTGATACCGATACACTCTGTGTTACGGTTCAGGGGCAGCTAGTGTGTTTGCTCTTGTGATGTCTTAGCAGGGATAGAGCACGCAATAAAATTGTAGGATAACGAAATAACAATAGCCCCCGACCCTAACGTAACGCCGTGTTGGCACGGTAATTCTTTGTGTTTTTTTGAAGGAGAGTATTATGTCAAAGTTTATTATTCTACTATTTACTGCTCTGTCATTAAGCGGTTGCGGGGTAAATAATATTCCAGCCTATGATGAGGCCGTGACCGCCGCCTGGAGCCAGGTGTTGAACCAATACCAGCGGCGCGCCGACCTAATCCCGAACTTGGTGGAAACCGTCAAGGGTTATGCCAAGCAGGAAGCGGGCGTTTTAGTGGCGGTCACCGAAGCGCGCGCCAAAGTCGCCAGCATGCAACTGCCCAAGGATGTGATCACCAACCCCGGCGCCTTTAAACAGTTTCAACAGCACCAAGATCAACTCAGTTCAGCGCTCTCCCGGCTGATGGTGGTTGTCGAAAAATACCCGGAGTTGAAATCCAACCAGAATTTCCTCGCATTGCAATCACAATTGGAAGGTACGGAAAACCGCATCAGCGTGGCGCGGCGTGACTATATTCAGACGGTACAAACCTATAATACCGAAATCCGCACCTTTCCCGGACGGATGTGGGCGTCGATTTTATATTCCGATGCCAAGGTAAAGGAAAATTTCACTCTCAGCGATCCGGCGGCAAAAGAAGTACCGAAAATTAAGTTTTGATAAGAGGCGCTGAAGCTAATCCGCCAGGTCGGGCTTTAGCTCCATAAACCAGCCAAACCCAAAAATTAAGAGAATGGGGAAATGATATTATTACGGAGTCACATCGAAAGGATACCCTCCCACCAAGACACGCCGTCAATACCTCCCTGTAGACTCGACAGCAGCATCCCTCGATAAATTGAAACAAGCTCATTCGTGTCCCCTGGGTGTTCTTGTAGGACTCATGACTAACGCGCTCGGTTTTGAGCGTGCCAAAGAAACTTTCTGCCACGGCGTTGCACCCTTCGGGTAGGCTTCGCACTCCCAGCAATTCCCTTTACGACTCATGCTGAGAGTCACGCCTTTGAGGATGACTTCCAGTTCTTCCGAGACATACTGCACTCCTTTAACCATCCCGATTTTGAAAACTACCTGAACCCCGGTGCTATTCTCATTAAAAAGAATCGTAAGACATTTGCGCTGTCGTATCTTCCTGATGGTGGGGTATTGCTATTGATGCAACACGTCATACCCGCAAGGTGATGGGCGGGGTGCTAGATCAACTGCGCCAGAGGCGATTCACTTTTAGAAACCCACCATACCTTACATGGATTTACTTGTTGCAATAGGCCCTCCCCGGGTAGATCAAGGCGGCGTCCCTGCATGATCGCCTGCACTTCCTGATCGACCGTATCGGCGTATTGCACGCCAGAGGGTAATTGCGACAACCAGTGCGATGACGCAAAAGCATGCTCGCTTGACGGTTAAATAAATACGCTTGCGTATAGTGGTGCCTCCATAGTCGATATCATACAACGATAATTTTGAACTCAGCGCAATCGCTTCTAAATCACAGTCGATAACCGCTGTCGGATACTTCCGAAGTTCCTGCTGCAAAATTCCCAACTCTTTCAGTAACGCACGCGCATCGATCACAACGGCCTTGGCATGGACCGCGGGTTCTTTCCATTCAGGTGTGAAATAGTCTTTCGCGGTCACATCGGTCAGCACAGACAAATTTGGCCATGCTGTTTTCATCTCCGACAATAGCCGATGCTGCGTCCGCAGCATTCCATATTTTTTTATGGGGGTGGCAACC
>JACQBC010000005.1 GCA_016194635.1 Gammaproteobacteria bacterium
GCCGGTAAAGCCAAAGCGATTGAACGAACTCCCCGCTTGTGCGCGGTAATTCCCAAACGCATCGTACTGATACCGCGCTTGAATCGCGCCGGTCGTGGCCATCAAATTCGACACACTGCCCAGCGCATCAAACAGGTAATAGGCGCGGCCTTCGGTGGCGTGGTGCATCGACAGCAGGCGGTCCGGGCCGTAGTCGAATTTCGCGAGGGTTGTGCCGGTGTTATCCGTCTCGACCAACACCGAGGTGCCGTCGTAACTGTAACGCACAATCGCGCCGCCCATATCCTTGACGATGCGGCGGCCTTGATAGTCGTAACTGAAGACACCGACGTTGGCAGCGTTTTGTTTTACACCAATGAGCTGGTCTTTCACGTCGTAACCAAAATTCGTCACTGCCGTGCCTTGGGTCTTGCTGACTTGATTGCCGTTGGCGTCAAAAGTGTAAGTGACGCTGTTGGCGGCATTCAGATTGTCGGTAACGCCCGTCAGCTGATTGCGGTTGTTGTACGCGTAGGTTTTGTTGAGCGTCGTCGCGTTATTTACGGTGGTGACTTCGGTTAACCGATTCGCGTTGCCGTCGAAGGTGTAGGTCGTCACTTTATCCGGGTACGTCACCTGTGTTAAGCGGTCGTTGCTATCAAACCCGTACGTCGTGGTCTCCGCCACGCCGCCATTCACTTCGATCTGCTGGGTACGGTTGCCGTTGGGGTCGTAGAGTGATGCCACCGCCGTTGGTGACGGTGTTGACGCGGTTGAGCGCGTCGTAGTCGAATAGAGTGTGGGGGGTAAGACCATCATCATTCGCCGCCTTGCCAACACACGAGATCACGCGCAACCCCGTTGCGGGTAGCAACGCAGTGGCGCGATCCAATGTATAGGCAACAGCGGTGTTCATGTCAGTCTCGTGCGTTCCTCATCACAGCGCGTGCAGCGCTGGACGGTGATGAGTTTGCCCTGCCGCACGTCAAATCGCTTATCCGTCACCGTCTTCCATTTATGGAAGCCCGAGCGGCACAGGGTCACGCCTTTGGCGCGCTCGTGTAGGCGGGCGTTGCGGACGGCTCGGAGTTGGACGATATTGTTCATGCGAGCAAATCTTCGAGTTTTACGGTATCGACGTGCGCGAAGTTCGCAAGGCACAAGCACAACAGGCCAATGGAGCAGAGGATGTTTTTCAATTCGGTTTTCATCGTTGCTTACCTCGTTAACTTTCCGTCTTTCAAATTTTCATATCAAGCGTTACTTGGTTGTCAGTATGCCACGAAATAATTTATTTAAATAAATCAGCCGCCATTTTTGTTATATTTGCGTTAGCACATATACTAGTGGTTTCTCAGTCCCAAGCACTCCGAACATGTATATCTCATTACCATTAAACAACTGATAGTATCTATTGGGTGATGACTCAGGATAGCCGCGCAACCCTAACTCCACCTGTGAGGGGGCTGAATCTAAAATATCAAACTTTGTATCAGAGCTAAGCTGCAATAAAAAAAACATCTCATGCTCTATTGCATATGTACGTGGCGCCTCATCATCCAACAACCAGTTCGGAATCCCCCCTACTTTATTTCCAACAACAGATGGATTACCGAGAGGTCTCAAATACAGTGGCTTGTATAGAATTTTTTCTGAATAGTCGCGTCTTAGTTTCCCACGACTTGTTTCAAATACAAGTAGTCGAAAGTTTTTTTGATATTCATTTAAGAAATGAAGCGGTATATCCGCGCCATTCAAAGAGCTATTTAGCATTTCAGGAATTAAGTGATTCTCGTCCACGCAAGTCGTACAGGAGAATACGGCTAGGGTTAAACCGGTCCATACATGCTTATCTGGAAATGCAATCTGAAGATAGAAGGTTTGCTCAGCTCCACATAGTTTACACAATGGGATATCTGTCTCCTGCGGTAATGACGGCTTGCCTCCAATAAATGAGGATTGCTCTTCCTTTTGGAAACCGGTGACGCCAATCTCATCTAAAAGCCAACACCCTTGTATAATTTTCTCACTCATGGATTATTGAATATTCTTGTAATGGTTTCGCCATTAATTCGAACCTGGTAAACAATTTCACTCGGTCTCGTTGCAGCGGCAGACTCGTATTTTGGGACAACTCTTACGAACACTTCCTTTCCTGATTTTACTTCCCGAGATATTTGCTGTTCAAATTGAGAGAAAGCGCCACGGTTTATGCTTGGTGCTTGCGGGATGATATTTGTAATATCCGTTCCAGATCCACCTAAGTTCTTGCCAATAGCATGGCCGGCGTCATCAGTTGCTTCTCCTAATGATCGCGCAAACAACCTTGTTTTCGAATTCGTTTCAGAACCGGCACCGATGTGCCTCGGTTCTATCTTTGCAAACACACTTTCTAGTCGGCCATTTGTACCAGCAACAAAACGGGGCCGGAGAGCTTTATTGGCATCTTTAACAATCTCTTTTGTAATCTGCTTCTCAATCTCATGCTCGGCCAGCTTCACACTGCCTTTGGCAATAATCGCCCCGGCGGCCATTTTACCCACACCCGCCCCGCAGGCAGGCATACATACCTCTTCAATCACTTCACCGGTCTTTGCCGCGCCTTCCGCTAATCCTTATCAGCACTCCAATACCCTTTGTCGCCAATGAGTTCATTCTTGAAATAGGCTGTGCCGGCGGGAATATCTTCCTCGGTATCCCATCGATAGGTGCTGGCGTAGCCGGTGAGATCCACCCACACCGTCGGATTGCTGTAGGCGTACAGATACCGGTGCAGCGACGGCGGGGTGTTGGTGTCGCCTAAATACGCATCCTGATTCAGGAACCGTCCCGTCTCCGGATCGTAGAACCGCGCCTTGAAATAATACAGATTGGTTTCGTTGTCCTTCTCATGACCGGTG
>JACQBC010000004.1 GCA_016194635.1 Gammaproteobacteria bacterium
CAAAGACCCGCTCGAAGAGACTGCCCAAACACGGGTATATCGGATACTGAAGTCAATGGATGTGCTCTCGTAGGCCCCAAGTAAATGCATCAAAACTGAAACAACCGCGAACCCGTGGTTGAGTTGAATATGTTGTTCCGAAGGCGACAGTTCTTTCAACTGGAGTACGCCAGATTGATGCATCGCAAGATCATCTTGCTTCGTAATGAGTTGTCCGAGGTGATTAGTGAAAATAAGCTCAGGCGCAATCAGTTCGTCGAGAACGCGCACTTCAGAACGAAGCATGGCTTGCCTGAGACGTTCCTCCAACTCAAGAATTTGAGTTTGAAATTTGATGTTCATGAAATCTCCAGTGCAGGACACTTTACACAAAGCTTGGCTTTATCTGCTCGCTTAACCTACATGCCACGCTCATATTGCGGTAGCGCATCGTTGATCTTGACCCAAGGTTGCTTTCTTATGACCCACAGGTGCGCTTGAGGTTCTAGCCAACTTGGATCATCCAGACTCGACGCTTTTAACGCAAGAATATCCGGGTGATCGTGTGGCTCATTTAATAACGGAGATCCACACTCGCTGCAAAACAGTCGGGTCACTTTACCTTGAGCTGTGTCGTAACCCTTTAGTTCTCCCTTTATTGCCACCGCGTTCTTAGGCACGATGACATCCACAGAAAAAGGCGCGCCAGTATTTTTTTGGCAATCCAGGCAATGACAAAAAAACACCGCGAATGGCTTTGCAGTGCATTCATACCGGACGGCACCACACCGGCATCCGCCTTGAAATGGTTTTGTCATCGCCTGGTTTCCTCTCGATCTGGTTACGCCCGACACTGTCTCGTTGTATTCATGCGGTTCACACCACGCCAACAACTCCGCACGGCCGGTCAACGCGCCTGTGTGTTGTCGTTAAACATATAACGGTCAATTTTCCATTGGTTATTTATCTTACGAAAAACAAACAGCTCCTTAACATCGACCGGCACGGTTTTCTGCGTTTCCTGGAGGGTGATGGTCCCGTTTGCACTGCTCTCAATGACGGCTATGGAGCTGTCCGTAAAGACCTGTTGAAAAACATGCTCTACTTTGAATTTTACCCGGCCAAAGGTGTCTTGATAGGCCTTTTTGATTTCTTCAATCCCACGTGCGGCGGGATGATTTTTGGAAAGATACACACTGTCCCTGTGGTAGGTGCCTATCACCATGTCTATATTGCCCTCGTTGATCGCTCGAAAAAGCGTGCCAGCGACTTTTTTTACTTCGTCTTCGGCGCTTGAGTCCTGCGCGCGAGCGCTCGACGAAACTACCAATAACAGCAGGAAAGCTAAAATAAATACTGGCGATCTGTTCAACATTGAAGTGTTCCTCTCGTTCGTTTCGGTTTGCACGATCTACCCGAATGGCGTCGTGTCTAAAGCAATGACGAACGAGAAGGGCCTATTTCGACAAACCTCTTAAAGGTAAATACTTCCCAAAGCGCGTGCAGCGCCAACCCACGTGCAGACAAGGTTTTCGACGCGACGAAGTGCCGCGTCCTTCGCTGCGAGCCATGGAGAGCGTAGCGAAGGCGAGTAGTCCGCGGTAGCCACCGTGAGTTCGTTGCGTAGTTTGCAACGAATGAACATCGTGGCGTACTTCAGCCGCAGGACGGCCGCGGAGCCTGCGGCAGGGAGATCCACGCCCCGAAAACGAAGGTGCGAGAGTTGACTCGGATGTCCTCTCGCGCATACTGAGCTTCGGGGCGCTATCGGTTGATCGGTGGCGGTGAGCTGGGCATGGTGGACGGCCTGTCGGTGGCCCGCCGTCGTTCGTGGCGACCTGTCCATCAGCGTCGGGGGCGGCACGCCATTGCACAACCGGGCGCAGCAAAGTCTGTCGCATTCCGGCGTCCCGCCCTGGTGGCGGGGCGCGTTTTGGGGAAAGGGGTAGGGTTGTCGGCTGTTAAAACGCGCGCGGCACACCTGCCGCGCGCGACGCGCCAAAAATGCCTTGGTGGGTTTCCCGCCAGGGCATTCTGCCTACTCGCCCGAATCAGCGACCGGTGCAACTTCTTCTTGGTTTGAAAACCGACCGGATTCCAAGATTCGGAGCCCGGTGTTGGCTTCGGTTTGTTCGGCGCAGTGACCTGGGCTGGTCGCCGTTGCCGCCGTCTTTCCTGAGTTCATCGCCCGCGTAAAACCGGGTCAGCGAGGGTCTGGCGGTCAAGGAGGAAAGCGCAGGGTTGGTGCGGCCCGCAGCCGCAGGCGAGGACTCGGCTCTGCGCGCCTTGACGGACAGGCACCGCTGGCTACGGTCGCGGGATTGGTGATGAAGGAGAGGGAAAGACGGATGACCGGCCTACGGCCAGATGATCGACGGACCAACGCCGCGCGGCGAGCGCCGCTGCGTGCCACAGGCACGACTGCTGATAGTGAACATAGCGCGTAGCGCGTAATCGGTACCGAGTGCAGGTCGATCAGGCGCCGCCTGTTCGGCGGTCTTTCGGGGCGCCAAGCCTGCGCGGCGGGGTGGGCGTCAGCCGACCCCTGGAGGCAAGCGCAGCGCGCAGCTTTTCCGACGCCAAGGACGCAACAAAAAGGGGGCAAAGCCCCCTCGGGCTACAACAGCCCACGTTCTGCAAACGACAGGATGGCGCTGCCGGCGACAATCAAGTGATCCAGCACCTGCACGTCCACCAGCGCCAGCGCCGACTTCAGCGTCTGCGTCAGCATCTCGTCGGCGCGTGAGGGTTCCGCAACACCCGACGGGTGGTTATGCACCAGCAGCAGCGCAGCGCTGTTCCTTGCCAGAGCCTCCTTGACCACCTCGCGCGGATACACCGATGTCTGGCTCACCGTGCCGCGAAACATCTCGACGTAGTCGATGACGCGGTTCTGTGCATCCAGATGGATGACGGCGAACACTTCGTGCTCCAGCGCCCCCAGCTTGACCCGCAGGAAGTCGCGCACCATCTGCGGCGAGGTCAGGGCTTCGCAGCCGCGCATCTGTCCTGCGAGCACACGTCACGCAGCCTGCAACACTTCGTCGGCATTGGCCGGACGGTAGTCGCCCGCGACATCGCGAACGAGAAGGGAAGAATCGAGAGAATGAGTAAGTTGCGACATGATCGTGCTCCAGTCCGAATCGGGCGGAATTGCCTGGAACCGGAGGAACACGGCGCAGCGCAGCAGTCAGGGGTCGCAGACGGCCGCATGGACGCCAGCGTGCAGAGCACGCGCAGCCCTTGACGGCGAGAACGGCGTGGTACGTTGAAGGGAACAGCAAGGCCGCCCCTCCACACACTCCACTGCCTCTTGAGCAAGTGGAGCGCGCAGGCCCAAAGGGCCGGGGGCATCAGGGATCAAAGCCGTATGGTCGCGACTCGGCACGAGGCGCGGGGCACCGCCCGCGAGCCCGACGGCGGAACGCCGGGACGTCTGGAACTAACCGATAATATTCACTGCACAGTAAATATTGCTGTTCAATTGAATATTCGCTAGAATGGCGATATTCACTGCACAGTAAAGAACCCAATAAGCCATGATGCCTGAGTCGCTCACGACCGAACGACAGTTGATTGAACAGTTCCTCGACACCCTTCGGGCACTGCCGGATGTGCACGCCGAACTGGATCACCGGGAGCCTGTCGGATTAGCTAGTGACAGCAGACACGACGCCCGGATCGACCTGCGGGTCGCCGGCAAGTCCTTTATCTTGCTGATCGAAGCGAAAAAAGCCGTCTACCCGAGAGATGTACGTCAGGTTCTGTGGCAATTCAGGGAAATCAGTCACAACAGGACCAAAGAGCAGAGTGGCGACGAGGCGCTATCGCTTCTGGTCGCCGAGTCGATCTCTCCGGGCGCCAAGGAACTGCTCAGGGATGAGCGCGTCGGCTATTACGACAGCGGCGGCAGCTTGTATCTGCCCGCGCCGGGCGCCTTTCTCTACATCGACAAACCGCCACCCAAGACCCTGTCAAAGTCAGTGCGATCCCTGTTTTCCGGGCGGCGCGCGCAGGTGCTGCACACCCTGCTGATGCGTCATCAGGATTGGTTTGGCGGCAAGGAACTCGCCGAGCAAGCTTTGGTGTCGCCGGCAACTGCCTCGCAGGTGCTGACGGAACTGGAGCGCTTCGACTGGTTGGTGTCGCGCGGGCAAGGCCCTAGCAAAGAGCGTCACCTCAGAGAGCCTGCGGCGCTACTGGATGCCTGGGTGAAGCAACTCGCTTCTATTCGTCCCCCCGCGCTGCGTCGCTACTACGTCCCCTCCATGAAAGCGGACACCCTGCTGGAGCACATCGGGCAGGTCTTCGCCACCCATGAGGTCGGGTACGCGATCAGCCACGAAGCTGCTGCACAGCGATACGCGCCGTTCCTTTCCAGTGTTTCCCAGGTGCGCTGCCGCGTGCTGGTCGGCACTGCCGCCGATGCCGCCATCGGCGAACTCGGCGCACGCGTGGTCAATGAAGGTGCAAATCTCGCGATCATCGAAGCGAAGTCCCCTGGCGAGCTGCTGTTCCGCGAGCGAGTCGGCGGTATCTGGCTGGCCAGCCCTATCCAAGTCTACCTCGATCTGCTGCGTGGCGAAGGCCGCGCAAAGGAAATGGCCGAGCATCTGCGCAAAGAAAGGATCGGTTTCTGATGGCCAAGCCCGCAACCTTCGACGGCTACAGCGACCAGTACACGATCGACTGCGAACGCGTCCTGGTGACGCTGTTGCGCGGGTTGGGTCCGTGGAAGGACTCCGTGTATTTGGTCGGCGGCCTTACACCAAGGTATCTGGTGGCCGCGCGACCGCCCATCGTGCCCGCACATGCGGGCACTCTGGACGTTGACATCGTGATCGACCTGCAAATCCTGGCCGACACCGAGGCGTATCACACGCTGGAGGACAACCTCAAGAAAATGGGTTTCGAGCGCGCCGAGAACGAAAAGAAGCAAAAACTCTCGTGGCGTTGGCAGACCCGCACAGAACACGGCGCGCTGATGGTGCTCGAACTGCTCGCCGACGCGCCGGACATCGCCGGCGGCAAGGTACAGCCGCTACCGACAGAGGGCACGATCTCGGCGCTCAACATCCCACACTCGTCCATCGTCTTTGACCTCCACCAGGTCACCGAGATCCAAGCCGAGCTGCTGGGCGGAAACGGCGTCGCGACCGAGAAGATCAAGCACGCCAATCTGGTCAGCTTCACTTGCTTGAAGTCGTTTGCGTTTGACCAGCGCTTCGAACGTAAGGATGCACACGACCTGATCTATTGCATCGAACATGCGCCCGAGGGCATGGGCGCGGTCGCCGAAAGCTTTCGCAAGGAGCGTGGCGGCAAGCATGGTGCCGTGATTCAGGCCGCGCTGGCGATACTGCGCAATCGCTTCGCACAGGACGACAAGACCGAGGGCTATCGCAAGGATGGCCCAGTGTCGGTCGCCAAGTTCGAACTTGGCGAGAGCGACGAACCCGAGCAGCGCGAGGCGAGAGCGCTGCGTCAGCGCCAAGCAAGCGACGTGATCGACCAACTCCTTGGTCGGATTGGCTGATGAGGGGGAACGAGATGGGGTTCCCTGCCGACATCAAGGGGTGCATGAAAGACTGCATCTTGTCCTTGTTCTGGCCGCGCAAGGACATCGTCGGCTTTTTTGAGAAGCACGGATGCACGAAGGCCGAAGTGAGTGGCCTGCAAATCGAAGGTGAGAGTGGCCTCAAGCGGCACGAGATCATTGACGTGCTCTTCGATACGCTGAACGCGCGTCCCGACAACGGGCTTGGGCCGTTTCGCGCCATGCTGCAGTCGCTGCTGGCATGGTCGCACTTCGACCCGTATTACTTCGACAAGCTTCGCAAGTTAGACCGCGCGGCAGCGAATAAAAATCTTGAGCACTTACGGCAGTTGCAGGAAATCCGCGACGCAAAGATCAAGGCGGATCGAGAGCGCCGAGCGACTAACGACGCAGCGCGCCAACAGCGCGGTTATGCGCTGGAGCGCATTCTGGCCGAACTTGCTCGGCTTTCCCGTCTAGAGACGACAGAGGCATTTCGCGTGGCTGGTGAACAGATCGATGGTGCCGTGAAGTTCGATGGAGAGCACTACCTCATCGAAGCCAAGTGGCAGGACAAGTCAGCGAGCAATGAACCGGTGTACCAGTTCGCTGGCAAGGTGGCCGGCAAGCTCTATGGGCGTGGTTTGTTCATTTCTGTCAACGGTTTCAGTGCTGAAGTCGTCCGCAGCCTCATTCTGGGAAAAGAAATCCAGACACTCTTCGTCGATGGTGAAGATTTGATCTTGGTGCTGGAAGGACACTTGAGCCTTCGCGACATGATAGATCGCAAGGTGAAAGCGGCGCAAACAAAGGGCCTCATCTACGTGCATCCGATCTCAGGTGCAGAAAAGAAGGCTTAGCCAAAAAAACTCGCGTGCAAGCAAAATCAGATAATACGCAGTAAGGAGAAAATATGAAGGCGTACCGCGGTGGGAAGGAAATTGCTGACATCAAAGAGTTGAAGGCGCACATTGCCAGCGCGGCACGCTTGGAGAATGTCGGCGTCTTTCTCGGTTCTGGCTGCTCGTTGTCCGCCGGCGGAAAGATGGTCAAGGCCATATGGGAATCCTTCAAATCTGACTACACGGATTCCTACGCGTATTTCCTAGCAAATTATTTCATCACGCCAGAAGAGGATGCGGATGCGGCTAAAGTCAATATCGAATACAAGTTCGATTCAATCGAAACAGCGCTGATCGAATGGAAGCGGGGAAAACGTGTTCAGGCTGAAATCAATTCACTGAAGGAGCATCAACACAATTTGTATCGCGCAGTACTCAACGGCGTGAAGTTGTCGGAAGACTTCTGGAAGTCACCCGATGCACCGATGTACGATAGCAAACTAATCGATCACCGTCGGTTACTGATCAAGTTGGTCGGAAATCGTCAGCCCGGCCAAGGTGCTCCGTGGCTGTTCACCACAAATTACGATTTGGCTATCGAGTGGGCGGCCGAATCGCTAGGGCTGCTCGTACTCAACGGGTTTTCCGGGCTCCACAACCGCACCTTCGCGGCGCATAACTTCGACCTTGGTTTTCGAAACAATCTCGGGCGCGGCGAAGCGCGATTCGGCGTCTACAACTGCTACCTGGTCAAGCTGCACGGCTCGCTGACATGGTTGTCGGAGGGCGCGCAGCGCGTCAGGGAGATTCCAGCGGACTACGCAAAATTGCGCATTGATGAGTTCCTAAAATCGACCAAGCCGCTGGAATCCCCTGGATTGACGATCTATCCGAGCGCGGCGAAATATGTCCACACGACCGGCTACGTATATGCCGAGTTGATCCGGAAGTTCAGCGAGTTTCTGTCACGCAACCAGACATGCATCATGGTGTCCGGCTATTCGTTTGGCGACGAGCACCTAAACAGGGTGCTACTTTCTGCATTGCAGAACCCAACGCTACACATGATCGTGTATTTACCAGAATTAGAGGCTGCACTGGCAACACCGACGACGGCGGGGCACGAGTTTGTACGGCGCTTGCACGAACTGGCGCTGCCGCAAGTGACGCTGGTTGGGTCTGACAAGGACGCGTACTTTGGCAAGCTCGTTGAGGACATTCCCGCACCAGCGTTGCTGGATGATCGCACTGAACAGGCGCGAAAGCTCATGCGATTGTTCGAGGAGGTTGCCCACAGTGGCGTGGTGCCCGCAGTGCCGCCGCCGAGTGCGGCCGGTGCCGTTTGAGGAATCGCCATGCTGACTAGTAGGCTTCCCATCGGCTATGTGGTAGCTGTAAACGGCACCGAGATCACGTTGAATATTAACGACGATCATCGTGGCCAAGTTGCCGCGCATGCAGATGGAATTTCGTACATCGGGCAACCCAGCGATTTCCTCGGCATCGACGCGGGCTCCGACGTGATCGTGGCGCGCATTACATCCATTCAGTATGCGGAGCCGAAACATGCACACAGTGCTGGCGTCGGAGGGATGTACGGTTACGAAGAGCCATTGCGTCAGATCAGCGCGCGTAGCGTCGGATACCTCAGCAGAGACGCAGCGAGGATGTCATTTTCGGCGCATGAATGGCGGCTCCCTGCGCTCGGAGCGGCCGCGTTCCCGCTGACCCGCGTCGAGCAGCTCGCGACCGTTGCCGTTCCTGAAGGGGAGGCGGCCATTCTGCTGGGACATGATGCACGCACCGGCATGGTTCCTGTGGAAGTCCCTCTTTCCACTCTGTTGGGGCGGCACTTGGCCGTGTTGGGATCGACCGGCCAGGGGAAGACAAACTTCGTTGCGTCACTGACGCAGACCTTGCTCAACAGGCTGACGCACCCCCGCATCGTGATCTTCGACATCAATGGCGAATACGCGAATGCGTTCTCGCACATACAGGACAACGGGCTTCGTATTTCGGTAGTCGGCACGAAGGAAAAGGCTAATAACGACTATGACGGGAAGGCGGAGTTCTTGCGAATCCCGTATTTCGCGCTTGGTCGCCATGGGCTCGGACGTCTTCTCCTGCCAAGCGAGAAGACACAAATGCCAGCACTGCGGTTCTCCATCGATCGACTCAAGTATCTTCAAACGGATGCAGAAGGAGCCGGGCTCATCGGCGAAAAGATCAGTCTGTTCGACGATTGCCGTGGGGGCGACGCGTCGGATGCAACGGACGTTATTTCTAGGCTGCGCGATCCGGCCAAGCTTACCGAAGCAAAGGCATGGCCGCACATGCGTGCGCTGTCGTGCCTTGCATCCGATTGGTACGCGATCCAGAAGACTAAAAGTGGCTACGAGCGCTCCAGCTTTTTATTCGGGCATGTTCAGTCGCTGGTCAACCGCATCCGGAGCTTAATTGACGACGAACGCTTTCGGACTGTGGTCGATATCGAGGGTGGTGCCCCAAGCAACGCGGGGCTCAACTTGGACGATGAAGCCACCACATTGATCAACAAGTTGTTTGGTTCGCCTGAAGACGACAAGGCATTCAAAGTGCATGTCATCGACATGAGCAATGTCGCCCAGGATCTGATGCCATTTGTGCTTGGATCGTTGCTTGAGCTTTTCGCGTCAGAGTTGTTCAAGCGTGGGCCTAGCAAGTCCCATCCCACATTCCTGGTTCTCGAAGAGGCTCACCACTACTTGCGCCAGTTGCCAGGTGATAGCGAAACAGGGCAGCACGCCTTGGCATACGAGCGACTTGCGAAAGAGGGACGAAAATTCGGCTTGTCACTGCTGGTCAGCACGCAGCGCCCATCGGAGCTGTCTCCCACAGTTCTGGCGCAATGCGGGACCTGGTGCGTGTTCAGGCTGACAAATGAGCAGGATCAGCGATCGATAGCCAGCGCTACGGAGCACGGCGGTGGCTACATATTGAAATTCCTACCTGGTCTGCCTCGTGGACAGGCCATCCTCCTGGGTGGCGCGTCTCCGCTGCCAATTGTTATTGCCACGCCTGAGGCAGCACCAAAGCCGATCTCTAGCGATGCCGACTTTCTTGTCAAATGGGGCATCAAGCCGACATGAACGGTTCCGCTGCCAACTATAGGAGCTACGTCGACCTCGCGAAAGCACAAGTTGAGGGAGCCGATTACAGAGTCTATGTGCGCACGAAGGCAGATTCATTGGTGGCGGTGATCGCGCCGCACGGCGGCCACATCGAGCAGTACACATCCGATATCGCGCGTGCGATCGCCGGCGAGGATTTCAATCTCTATTTATTCGAGGGTATCCGCCATTCTGGAAACTATGCAGCGCTCCATCTGACCAGTCACTGGTTTGACGAGCCGCGATGTTTGGAGTTGCTGTCCAACTGCGACCATATTGTGGCGATTCATGGTTGTGGTGGTGAGGCACAACAGGCGCTCATCGGTGGACTAGACGAGGAGCTGAAGGCAGTCGTGGCCCAGTCGATGGCGGCCCTCGGTGTCGAAACGCTGTTGGTAGATCACCCGTTTCCGGCGACCGATCCCAAGAATATTTGCAATCGCGGTAGACGGGGAATCGGTGTGCAGATCGAGGTGACGATGTCTTTAAGGCTTCAAGGCCCGCGTGAGGCACTCTCTGCTGCCATCCGCTCGGTGTTGTTGGCTTTGCCGAAACAGGGAGGGAGCGTCCAATGATCCTGACAGACCACGAAACCAAGGTCGACCTTCTGAACAACGAGGCGATCGCCACAACGATCATCGGCCTGCTGCGTGAGCGTCCTGATCGACCCGTCACCATCGGCGTGCATGGTGACTGGGGTGCCGGCAAGTCCAGTGTTCTGGAGATGATCGAAGGCGGACTTTCCGGGAAGGACGAAGTTCTCTGCCTCAAGTTCAATGGCTGGCGCTTTCAAGGTTTCGAGGATGCCAAGATTGCGCTGATTGAGGGCATAGTCACGGGCCTAGTCGAGAAACGGCCGGCACTGACCAAAGCCGCAGGCGCGGTGAAGGATGTCTTCGCGCGCATCGACTGGCTGAAGGTTGCGAAGAATGCGGGCGGTCTCGCGTTGACCGCATTCACAGGCATTCCGACGCCGGACCAGATCGGCGCTATCGTGAGCACCCTTGAAGGGGTGCTCGCAAACCCCGGCCAAATCGCCACCAAGGAGAATCTGTCCTCCGCGATCGACGGTGTGAAGGCGATCTTGAAGCCTTCCGAAACCAAGAACGTGCCGGAGGAGGTGGAGTCGTTTCGAAAGGCATTCGACAAGCTGCTCAAAGATGCCGGCGTTGAGCAACTCGTTGTGTTGATCGACGACCTCGATCGGTGTTTGCCGGACACGGCCATCGAGACCCTCGAAGCGATACGGCTGTTTGTCTTCACCGCACGCACGGCATTTGTCGTAGCCGCCGACGAGGCAATGATCGAGTACGCGGTGCGGAAACACTTCCCCGACTTGCCGGAGACAACGGGTCCACGCGACTACGCGCGAAACTATCTGGAGAAGCTGATCCAGATACCGTTTCGGATTCCGGCGCTGGGCGAGACGGAGACCCGCATCTATGTGACGCTCCTGCTGGCCGGCGCGGAGTTGGGAGAGGACGACGCAGGGTATGGGGAGCTGATCAAGGCGGCACGGACGCGGCTGAAGCGACCATGGGAAAGCGCACCGTTGGACGCCGCCGCGGTCAATGCGGCGCTCGGCGCGAATGCCAACAAGGCGCACAACGCCTTGATGCTCAGTGATCAGATCGGCCCCATTCTGGCGAGCGGCGCGAAGGGCAACCCACGGCAGATCAAGCGGTTCCTCAACACGCTGCTGCTGCGGCAAAAGACGGCGGATGCGCGTGGCTTCGGCGATGAGATCAAGTTGCCGGTACTGGCGAAGCTGATGCTTGCCGAACGCTTCTTACCCAGCCTGTTTGATCAGATCGCAACCGTCGCCGTGACGCATCCAAAGGGACGCTGCACGGACTTGGCTGCGTTGGAGAAGGTCGGTGCGGCGGACGACGCCAACCCACCACCCAGCCCAAGTACGAAAACGAAAGCGGCTGACGGGAAAGAGCCCAAAGTCGCGGCGGCTGCCGCAGTGATCCCAGAGAGTGCCATTCTCACGGAATGGAAGTCGTCCCAGTCCATTCTCGCTTGGGCGCGCGTGCAGCCACCGGTGGCGGAGATCGATCTTCGCCCCTATCTGTTCGCAACAAAGGATAAGAAGGACTACTTCGGCCCGGCGTCGGTGCTGGGCCATCTCGCTGTGGTTGCCGAGAAGCTATTCGGACCCAAACTCTCCGTCCAGGCGTTGGAGCCTGAGCTGAAACAACTTGCCCAGCCCGAGGCGGAGAAGTTATTCGAGGCAGTGCGAACCAAGATCATGAGTGGGGATGCCTTCGATACACAACCCGCCGGGATCGAAGGCATGGCCGTGCTAGTGAAAGCGCAGCCGAGCTTGCAAGGCAGCTTGATCGATTTCCTTCGTGCGCTTCCCAGCAGTCGGTGCGGGCCGTGGGTTCTGGGCGGTTGGCAAAGTGCACTCAAGGATGCGGACGCGGTCGCGCGCATGGGTCGGCTGCTCGATGGTTGGTCCAGGGTGACGGACAACCAGATGCTGAAGGTCGCCGCCGAGGCGGCGATCAAGACGCCGAAGGGAGGCCGATAGTGGGCACATCGTCTGCATACGGAGGGCCCGGCGGAGGCACGCCACTGGTTCCATCGTGGCTCGGGGCAGACGGCACCGGCGATACGCCCGCCGCACCCCCTGCGCCCGATGGCGTACCGACTGGCGATCCCGCAGCACCCGCACCCATCCCCGCGGCACCGCCCAATCGACCAGCAATACCCGCACCAGCGGACGCCAACCGGTTCACTGCCGCACGCGGCAACTTCACTCGCTTTGCACATTCCGGGGGCACTGATCGTGCCAGCTTGGGCCGTGCGGTCTCGGGATACGTTTCCACCTCTTCTGGAGGTGCGCGCCATGCCGCCCAGCGCATGGGCGCATCGCGGGGAGCCGGAGCGCGGCTGCTGGGATTTCTTGCAGATGCACAGGCCCGAGGTGCTACAGAAGCGCTGCGCTCCTTGAATCTGGAGGGATTGGCGGGGCGTCCAATCGATGAGGTGTTCGTCGGGTTGGCTGACTACATCTGTCCGAGTGAAGGTACTGTTGATGCAGGCATCGCCAGGGAGGCCTTCATTGAGACGATTATCGAGCTGACTACGCTCGGTGTGACCGACCTTGACGCGCTCACGCCCGACCAGATGCAGACGGTCTTCGAGCTGTATGCGACCCATGCGATCGAAGCGCGTCTGTGCAACGACATTGGGACCAAGCTCGTCACCGCACCCACGGATGCGCAGGCGGCGCTTCGCGTCCAGGATCAGTTGCGCGATTTCATTCGCAACGGCGTGAGTGATGCGCTGACCTCAGCTCGCGCCGAGACGCCGACACTGACGCAGGATCGCGTGCAATCGTTCGTCGACTCAGTCTATGAGCGTGCCTTCGGCATCCTCCAGGCACTTGGTGATGCGGAGGCTGACCAATGAAACGTCAACTCCTCGCGGGCCGTTTCGGCTCGGACGATCAGATTGAGATTACGAACGCCGACGACGAACAGGCGACGCATCTACAGCTTGTCGCCGGTGAGAAGTCCCTTGATCATGGCATCGGCGGCGCGCTGACGAGCCTGAAAGCGTTGGGAGTTTTTCCTTCCGAGATCGGCCTTGACCTGCTCGTTCTCGCGACGCATGTTCATGCCGCCGATACGCGAATCTCACGAACCGAACAATCGCAGGACTCATGGACGCGTGAGATCAGGCTGGTAGTGCCGGTCAGTGATCCTGATCGCTGGCAGGCTGCCGCTCACACGCTGACGCGGACCTTGGGGTTCTTGACCGGCGATCGTTGGACGGTGGGATTCCGATGCCGGCCCGAACGGTTTGCCAGCCTCACCACGCCGCCGGCTACGCTGCTTCCGCCGCCCTTCGACGCGGTAAGCCTCTTTTCCGGTGGGCTGGACAGCTTGGTTGGCGCCGTTGATCTCTTAGAGAGCGGTTGCACGCCGCTCCTGATTAGCCACGCGGGCGAGGGGGCAACCAGCGATGCGCAGAACGCACTGTTTGGCAAGTTGAAACAACACTACAGCGGATCATCGTTTGATCGGCTGCGGGTTTGGATGACCTTTCCGGATGGCTTGGTAAAGGATGTTGGTTCTGAGAGTACGACGCGCGGCCGGTCGTTTCTGTTCTTCGCACTCGGGGTCTTTGCTGGCACCGGCCTTGGCTCAAATTTCGTGTTGCGCGTGCCGGAGAACGGACTGATCGCACTCAATGTCCCATTGGACCCTTTGCGCCTGGGGTCGAATAGTACGAGGACGACTCACCCGTTCTATATGACGAGATGGAACGACTTGCTGGTCGAGCTGGGCATCGATGGTCGCGTCGAAAACCCATACTGGGATAGGACCAAAGGCGAGATGGCGGCCGCATGCGCAAACGGCCCTCTGTTAGGGGCGCTTGCTGCTGACTCCTTGTCATGTTCATCACCTTCCAAAGGCCGGTGGCAAGGACACGGCATCGAGCACTGTGGCTACTGTCTTCCGTGTTTGATCCGTCGCGCAGCGCTCGACGCGGCTTGGGGAACTGGGCGTGATTCCACTGTCTACACCGTGCCTGATCTCCGCGCTCATCCTCTAGACACACGTGAATCGATCGGCAAACAGGTGCGCTCGTTTCAGGTTGCGATCGAGGGTCTGCGTGGAAGACCAGATTTGGCAAGGCTGCTCATTCACAAACCCGGACCGCTGACCGATGAGATATCACGGCTTGATCAATTGGCCGATGTCTATCGGCGCGGCTTCAACGAAGTCGCGCAGCTTATCGACGGCGTGGAAACGAGACCAAGTTAATGTCGGAGCATCCGTGATTGCGACAAGTGGCCTCGTCGACTTCCACTGCCATCTTGATCTGTACCCCGATCATCAGGCGATCGTACGAGAGTCCGAGGAGGCAGGGGTCTTCACGCTTGCTGTGACAACAACGCCCAGAGCTTGGTCACGCAACCAGGAACTCGCTCAGGCGACGCGACACGTGCGCGCCGCACTCGGATTGCACCCACAGCTTGTCGCCGAACGGGCGAGCGAGCTTCCGCTGTGGGAAGCGCATCTCACCGAGACACGTTATGTCGGTGAGGTGGGATTAGACGCGGGGCCGCGTTTCTACAAGTCGTTCGATCTGCAAAAGCAAGTCTTCGAGCATGTACTGCGTTGCTGTGCCAAGGCGGGTAACAAGGTTATCACTGTGCATAGTATCCGAGCAGCAAAGGCAGTGCTGGATCACATCGAGGCATACCTGCCACCGAGTCAGGGCAGGGTCGTGTTGCACTGGTTCACCGGCAGCAAGGCGGAAGCGAAGCGTGCCGTCGAGATGGGTTGCTACTTCTCTATCAACGCATCTATGTTGGATAATGAGCGACACGCAACGATGATTGCCGCCATTCCGCTCGACAGGCTGCTGACTGAGACGGATGGTCCGTTCACCAAGACAGCGGAGCGGCCTTCGAAGCCGGCCGATGTGGCTGTAGTTGTAGAAGCGCTGAGCCGCCTACATGCTATGTCGGCGCCGACGTTCGCGACGATGGTCCGGAGCAACTTGCGTAGCTTGTTGGAACAGAGCGGAGAGGGCGCTTAACATGAGTAGTGTGACGAAGTGCAGCTTGGAAGATAGGGCGACGGCCGACTTCACATGCAGACCTCTTTTTTTGACGGTAAAAGAGACGGTAAACTGTATTCATTTCGCTTTGAAACCCAGTATCCATGCGGGTTTTAAGAGCCAGTTGATAATCGAGTGGGAATGAGCGTGGCGACGGACAACGCGCACACCGAAACCGATTCGCTGGATCTTTTTTGGATGCAACGCGCCTTGGAATTAGCCGACCACGCCGCGTCCTTAGGTGAAGTGCCGATTGGCGCGTTATTGGTAAAGGATGATCAGATCCTTGGCGAGGGTTGGAATTGCCCCATCAGTTCACACGATCCCAGTGCCCACGCTGAAATAAATGCGCTGCGTGCCGCCGCACGTCAGCTGGGTAATTATCGATTGCTTGCTACGACCTTGTATGTCACCGTAGAGCCCTGCCTGATGTGTATCGGGGCGTTGATCCACGCGCGGGTTAACGACATTGTCTATGCCGCCCGCGAACCTAAGAGCGGCGCTGTCTGTAGTGCCTTCCAGATACTAGATCTGCCGCAACATAACCACCGCATCACGGCACGCGGGGGGGTGATGGCCGAGCCCGCGGTGGCGCGTTTGCAAGCATTTTTTCGTTCGCGCCGTTAAAACGATCACACATAGTATTAGCGCAGGTTGCGCCATGGCGAAAAGATAATCGTTCTGCGTATACGCCGCCGATTTTTCAACTCATCTTTGTTTGATCACAGGCCGATAACTTACCCGCATGCCCCTACCGATCCTGATTTGTGACGACTCCAGCTTTGCTCAAAAGCAAATGGCGCGAGCTATTCCCGAAGAATGGCCGCTAGTCATCAGTTTTGCCAGCGATGGCGTACAAGCGCTACGAGCCCTTAAAGAAGGTAAGGGTGAGATTCTTTTTTTGGATTTAACCATGCCGAATATGGACGGTTATCAAGTGCTTGAAGCCATTAAGAACGAAGCATTGACCACGCAAGTCATTGTCGTGTCGGGGGATATCCAACCCGAAGCCTACCGGCGAGTGATGCAGTTGGGGGCAATGGAGTTCATCAAAAAACCGATCGACCGTGAAGAATTAATTCGCATTGTCGACAAGCTCGGGTTGTTAGAACGCATCACCTCCTACAGCGACAACCGATCTCAGATTGCGAACGATGTATTCGACGGTTACCGCGAGATCGTCAATATTGCGATGGGACGGGCTGCGGATATGCTGGCGCGGTTGTTGGGTTGTTTTGTTATTATGCCCATACCGAAGGTAAATATACTGGAAGTCAGCGAACTACGGATGGTGTTGGAGCATATCGGTGACGGGGATACCGTATCGGCGGTATGCCAGGGATTTATCGGTAATGGTATTGCCGGCGAGGCCCTACTCATTTTTAACGAAACCAGTTTCAAAGACATGGCGGAGCTGATGAAGCACCAAGGCCAGATCGACGACGTGGCGCAACTTGAGTTACTGATGGATATCGGGAGTATCTTAATCGGTGCGGTATTAAAGGGCTTAACTGATCAACTCGATATAAATTTCAGCCAGAGTCATCCGGTGGTGCTTAGCCAACACGGTAGGGTCGCTGATTTGATTAAACACGGCGCGGTGCGTTGGAAAAAGACCTTGAGTGTCGAACTTGGATATGCCATTGAGGGCCGCAATATCAATAGCGATTTATTATTGTTGTTCACCGAGGATTCGGTGCCGCGTTTGAGTGAATTAGTTTCTTACGTTACACAATAATTATGTCTAGCCATAACGAATTACGCGAATTCCATTGGTTGATTGGGATGCTACATTCCATCAACGTGGGGTTGATTATCCTGGATAAGAATTTCAATATTCAAATGTGGAACAATTTTATGGCCAACCGCAGCGGGATAAAACCCGAACAGGCGATGGGCAAGTCGATTTTTACCGTATTTTCCGAGCTTCCGCGCGACTGGCTGGAACGAAAAATTAATTCGGTATTCTTATTGGGCGCACGCGCTTTTACCACGTGGGAGCAACGGCCGTATTTATTCAAATTCAAAAATTACCGGCCGATAACCGGCGTGTCGGATTTTATGTACCAAAACATCACCTTCTTGCCGCTGTCCTCGCCGGATGGCACCATCGATCACACTGGCGTTATTATTTACGATGTAACCGATATGGCGGTGAATAAAGAAGAACTGGAGGAGGCCAATCGACAGTTATCACGCCTGAGCCGTACCGATAAGCTCACTGAATTAAATAACCGTGGTTATTGGGAAGAATGTCTAGTGCAAGAACATGCGCGTTTTCTGCGGGCACGGCAACCCTGTACCTTGATCATGTTCGATATCGATCACTTTAAAAAAGTAAATGATACTTATGGCCACCAAGCCGGTGATGAAGTGATTCGCCAGACAGCGCGTACCTTGCAGTTGACCATACGTAAAACCGATATCGCCGGCCGTTATGGCGGTGAAGAATTTGGCGTGGTATTGATTAATACCAAGGCCGACAATGCCCTAATCTTAGGGGAACGGTTACGTAAACGAATTGAAGGACTAACGATAAAATACGCGGACTTCATCATAAAATATACCATCAGTCTGGGTATTGCGGAATTAACCCCGCAAATGAGCACGCATAAACAATGGCTGGAGGCGTCGGATCAGTGCTTATACCAATCCAAACAAAATGGACGCAATCAGTCCACGGTTAAACCATCACAATGAATGTAAATTACTACCCGCCACGGATGTCTTGAAACGCTCGGTGTCTTCACGCTCGAGATACCATACCAAAATATCATAGTAGCTACGAATATTATCAACATAACGTACAGGTTCATAGCCACGGGCAAAACCGTAGCGGGTATCTTTGTACCATTTGCGCTTGCCTAACAGTGGCAGGTATGCCTTTACTTCAAGCCACTTATCCGGGTTTTCAGCATTTTTCTGGGTTAGGATGCGCGCGTCTTCAAGATGTCCAAACCCGATATTATAGGCGGCGAGGGCCAACCATGTGCGGTCCGGTTCCGGGATACGATCGGGTATCTTATCGATCAACGCGCGTAAATAACGTGCACCGCCGGCAATACTTTCTTCGACATCGGTACGGGCTTCCACACCCAAATCATCGGCGGTGGCCTGCGTCAACATCATCATGCCACGTACCCCCGTGGGAGAAGTTGCCTCGGGCCGCCAATGGGATTCTTGATAGGCGATAGCTGCCAATAATCGCCAGTCGATAGCATAACGTTTCGCGGAAATTTCAAATTGTTCGCGGTACAAGGGCAGGCGTTGTTGGATTTGAGTTAGAAAGGTATGCGTGCCCCGATAGTCGTAATTTTCCACGTGTTGATAATTATGCGCCAGGATTTTATCCAACTCGTTGGTACTGCTGAGTTGTTTAAAGAAGGCCACGGCTTCGTTGTAGAGGCTATCGTCATTACCTTTGGGGAAGGCCCAGGCAAGTGATTCGGGTTCGTTGATACTGAAGGCCGCTTGTAGTTCCGGGTAATAGCGGTGGTAATAGGCAAATACGTTGGAATCCGCCACGGTATAGTCCAGCAATCCATCCGCCACGTGATCCAAGAGTTCACCGGTATCGGTGTCCGGGTTTTCGATCCAAGCGATGGTGGAGCCTTGTTGCTTTAAGTATTGCAAACGTTCGCTGTGGCTGGTTTTTGCGGTTACTTCCAATTTGCCCGCCAGCAGTTCGTTGAGTTCACGGGGGCGAGGGCGTTGCGTAGAGTTATAAATCAACTGCGGGGAGATCTGCTGATAGGGCGGGGTAAAGCGAAACTCGGCTTGACGCGCGGCGGTAATGGCCAAACCCGCGGCGGCAAATTGCGCGTCACCGTCGTTTAGCAAGGTGAAAATATCCCCGTAACTATCCGGGGTGAGGAACGTGACCCGAACTCCGAGGTGTTCGGCAAAACGACTGACCAGTTCGTATTCAAGGCCAGACCGGCCATGGGTACCGTCGTAGAGTGTGGTGGGGCCTTGGCGGGTGACCACCCGAAGCTCACCCTTGCGGATCACCTGTTCGAGCGCGCTGCGCGGGGCGGTGCAGGCATTCAACAAGAAAAAAACCAGAGAAATGCCGAGTACAGAAAGTCCTATCAGGCGCATTAGCTGTCTCGAAATGTGAGTCCGTTCACCTATATCGGACACCCCACCTGAAACGTGAGGTGAGTAACTTACTGATTTATAAGCCATCCTTCGCATCTATCCCATTAAACACTTTTAATAAGCGAATTCTAACATACTGAAGTTGCTGAAACACTACGCAAAATACCCCAGATTTAGGGAATACGGCGCTTTGTATCAGTAATAATCCATGCTAGGGCGGGAGTACAAAGATTATCTGCTAAACGACCGGAATGGGTTGAATTTAGCGGTATATTTGCGGATCATACGCGGCCCTTTAGCAATGGGATCAAAGGTGCATTTAGGAGAGGTGCCAGAGTGGCCGATCGGGCTTGACTCGAAATCAAGTGTCCCCTTTAGTGGGGACCGTGGGTTCGACTCCCACCCTCTCCGCCATTAACCGCAGTTGCTGGTAGATGGGTGTATTCGCGCTAACCAGCAACTGATTTTTTTGGAGAGATGGCCGAGTGGTCGAAGGCGCACGCCTGGAAAGTGTGTATACGGCAACGTATCGAGGGTTCGAACCCCTCTCTCTCCGCCAAAATAAACCAGGGGTTTTATGCCCCTTTTTTCACATTCTTATTATAATCGCCACACGAGTTATGGTGGTCCGTATCGGTCCCTTCGCAACGTCACTTCGCCAACCCCGTCAGGCCCGGAAGGGAGCAGCGGCAACGAAGACTGCGTGTGCCGGAGCCGGGCGGGTACGGATCGCCACCCTATTAAAACAGGTGTAGCCGATGGCAGTGATGCAAGACGGTGGTTTGATGCAATACCAAGTGCTGGCCCGCAAGTGGCGGCCGCGTCGTTTTACCGAAATGGTGGGACAAGAACACGTGTTACGGGCGCTGACCAACGCCTTGAACAGCGGGCGTGTACATCACGCGTTTTTGTTTACCGGTACGCGCGGCGTGGGCAAGACCACCTTGGCGCGTATTTTGGCAAAATCCTTGAATTGTGAAACCGGGGTGAGCGCCCAACCCTGTGGTCAATGCGCGAGTTGCGTGGCGATCGATGAAGGCCGTTTCGTGGATCTGATCGAAGTCGACGCCGCCTCGCGCACTAAAGTAGAGGACACGCGCGATTTACTCGACAATGTGCAATACGCACCGACCCGTGGCCGTTATAAAGTGTATTTGATCGATGAAGTGCACATGCTCTCCAATCACAGTTTCAACGCCTTGTTAAAGACCCTGGAAGAACCCCCGCCGCACGTAAAATTTTTATTCGCCACCACCGATCCGCAAAAATTACCGGTGACCATCTTATCGCGTTGTTTGCAATTTAATCTCAAACAGCTTTATCCCGATCTGATCCGCGGGCATTTAGAACGAGTGCTACAACAAGAAGGCATACCCTTTGAGCCCACGGCACTCAAACGTCTGGCTAAGGCGGCCGATGGTAGCATGCGCGACGCGCTGAGTTTATTGGATCAAGGTATCGCCTATGGCGGCGGCAAGGTCAACGACGTCGACATACGCGATATGCTCGGTACGATCGAACAGACACATATTTATGATCTATTGGAAGCGTTGGCGACCCGAAATTCTTCCCAATTCCAATTGATCATGGCGCGTTTGGTCGAACGTTCACCGGATTACAGCGAGGTGTTAGCCGAATTGCTCAGCTGTTTACACCACCTCGCCTTATTACAGCATATCCCCAACGCCTATGATGAGGTGATGGGTGATCAAGAACGGATGTTACATTTGACACGCTTGCTTTCCCCCGAGGATGTACAACTGTTTTATCAAATTGGAGTGATGGGGCGGCGTGACTTGGCGTTTGCGCCATCACCGGGCTTAGGCTTTGAGATGACTTTGTTGCGGATGTTGGCGTTTGTGCCGCAACAAGCACTGCAAACTGCGCCGACCCATGTTGCGCCCACGGTCGCGACATCCACCCCACCACCCGTACCCGCACCGCTAACAACCAAACCCAGCGATACACCTTTGGTACCGTCGCTGCCAGCCGCGGCTGCAAATAAACAACCCACCGGCCCGACAACCGTGAGTGCGGGTAACATCAGCGATTGGTTGGGCACCTTAAATCAATTAAAACTCAGCCCCGTAGTACGCGAGATGGCCATGAACAGTGTGTTACTGGGCAGCGATACCACCTCGGTGCGTTTAATGTTGGATGGCGCGTATAAAAATCTATTAACCGAAGAACGTCGCGCCCAGCTGCAAATGGCGTTACAACAGCATTTAGCGGTTGCGGCGCGTCTGATAATTGATGTTGGACAGGTATCAAGCGCGACCCCCGCCAATCAGCTGCAACGCGAGCAACAACAACGTCATGCCGCCGCGCATAGCGCTATCACCACCGACGGCAATGTGCAAAAGATTGTGGAAACCTTCGGTGCGCAGATCAACTTAGATTCCATTCAACCCATTGACTAGTTAACGAGCTGAGGACACCGACATGAAAGGTGGTATTGGTAATATGCTTAAACAGGCCCAGCAGATGCAGGCCAATTTGCAAAAAATGCAGGAACAATTGGCGGCGCTGGAAGTTGAAGGCCAATCGGGCGGCGGCATGGTCAAGGTCATCATGACCGGTAAACACGACGTAAAACGTGTTCATATCGATCCCGGTTTATTGGCCGAGGATAAAGAAATGCTCGAAGACTTGATTGCCGCTGCGATAAACGACGCCGTGCGTCATGTGGAACGCACCAGCCAGGAGAAAATGGCCGGCATGACCGCCGGCTTAGGCTTGCCCGCCGGTTTTAAACTTCCTTTTTAAGTCAATGGCCAGCCGTCTCATAGATCAATTGATCGAGACCTTGCAATGTTTGCCGGGGGTGGGTCCCAAATCCGCGCAACGCATGACCTACCATTTGTTAGAACGCGATCGCGAAGGCGCGCTACATTTGGCCGAGGCCCTGCACTCCGCTGCAAGCCGGATGGGCCATTGCAAACAATGCCGGACCTTCACCGAGGATGCATTGTGTGACGTCTGCTCGCGCCCCGGCCGTGACGCCGGTGTGTTGTGTATTGTCGAAACTCCCGCCGATGTCGTAGCCATCGAACAGGCGACGGACTTTCGCGGTTTATATTTTGTGTTAATGGGCCATTTATCGCCACTGGATGGGATCGGCCCCGCCGAAATCGGTTTGGATTTATTGGCACAACGCTTGGATCAACAAAACGTACAAGAAATTATCCTCGCCACCAATACCACGGTGGAAGGCGAAGCCACTGCCCATTACATCGCGCAAATGGTGAATCAACGTAGTGTTAAAGTCAGCCGTATCGCCCACGGTGTACCGATGGGTGGCGAATTGGAATTCGTGAACCGTTCTACCTTGCAACATGCGTTTTTGGGACGTAAGACGCTGTGAGTATTCGAAGAGGGGAAGGGATTTGTGTAAGCGATCAATGGAGTCTTAGCATTACCCACAAATATTGAAAATAATCCCTGATTGCGTGCCTATGAAATTATGAAAGCCACTCATTTCTTAACAACATAGTTGCATTTGGCTATGCTGGCGTTCATATGAACTAACCAGATTAAGACAAATGAGCGGATACTTTGGTTCGAAGGCAACTTCTGGTCTATGCCAAGTCATCATTTCGATGATGCCACCGCATACCACCTATATTGAAACTCACCTCGGTGGTGGTGCGATTATGAAGAAGAAACCAGCAGCAATGTACAATATCGGCATCGATATTGATCCCCGGGCGCTAGCCAATTTTGATTGCCGCTATCCGGTGACTCTTGTAAACGAATGTGCGCATCAGTTTTTAGCGAGCTACCGTTATTGTGGTAGTGAACTGATTTACTGTGATCCACCCTATCTGAGTGAAACGAGGACCTCTTTACGCAAGTATCGTTATGACTATGCACAGCAGGATCATGCCGAGTTACTTGAACTGCTAAACACGTTACCCTGTCCAATCACCCTATCGGGATATCCTTCTTCTTTATATGATGAACTGCTCAAGCGCTGGCGTGCCATCGAGATACAAGTCATGAATCAGGGCGGCGTGCGCACGGAGAAAGTTTGGTTCAACTTTGCCTTGGATACGCTATGCAGGCAATAATTTTACTGACCGTCAACGCATCAAACGAAAAGCCCAGCGCTGGGGAAAGAATTATCAATCGTTACCAAGAGCAGAGCGGCTCGCGGTATTCGCCGCGCCGATGGAAATTGAAGCCTGCGAAACAGACTAACCGCTGCCCGTCATTATTTCTACGCTGACACAGGGGGTGATCGAGAGTCGGATATATATGAATTTTTCAGAGAAGCTCCGAGTTGGGAGCGCATTTTGTTATTCGAACAGCACGAAATCGTTCTGTCAATAAGGCAACTCGACGAGAATCCCTCACGGTCTATTTGTTTGATCACCTAAAAGATAAACCTGCTCAGGGAAAAACAACGGTTCGAATCCAAGTCAACGCAGACGAAAAGTTCAGAGACGCGCACTTAGCGGTTATTTATACCCAGATAGCCATGCCCCCGCCACCGAATAAAACCGCCAAAAAAGAGGGCACCCTGCCCATCATAGAAATGTCAGCCACTATGGCGGTAGAGCGTGACCCGCCAGCAGGATGTGAGGCGCTATGTTGGGTGTTATTGACCGATTTGTCCGTCGGCACCATGGATGACGCGATTGAGAAAATTAAGGGGTATTCGCTCCGGTGGAATATTGAACTATTTCATAAAGTATTAAAATCGGGTTGTGCAGTAGAAAAGGCACAGTTGAGAGATGCCGAACGTTTAAAGAAATTCATCGCGTTAAAAAGTGTTATTGCGTGGCGTCTGTTTTGGCTTTCACGTTACAGCAAAACCCACAACACTGACAGCGGCCTGAAAATCCTGACTACACAGGAATGGACTATTTTATATCGGAAAATACATAGAACGAAAAAACCTCCTGAATCGCCTTCGACCATCGGTGAAGTATTTATTTGGATTGCAAAACTAGGTGGATACATAGGAAGGCGCACTGACCCGCCACCTGGCATGATCAGTCTATGGAAAGGTTGGCAACGTTTAATGGATATGACTGAAGACTATCAGGATATTTGTGGGTAATGCTAAGAATGAAGGACGTACGTCCTTCATTGATCGCTTACGGTAATTTGACATTGTTTTCTCCTTGATAAACGCTAACCCGACCAATACCCGCTGGCATAGAAGTGAATGCCTTTGATGCCGCGCTTCTGGACTTCTTCTTTTACCCGTTCGTCGACGATGATGGCGGTGATGTTCTCGGCGAGACGAAACAGCAGGTAGCCTTCGCATTTGGCTTCGTCGTAAACTATGGGTGTAGGAACCGTAAAAGTGATGATGTCGCCATTTATCCATCGCTTCCGTTCCAGATGATCGCGATAAATATTCTCGATGGAAGAAGATGGATAAACACCCTCACCCACCATCACATAGTGCGCCATATTATTGATCCTCCGTTTTGACAAGACTGGCCCGGTTATATGCATCAATGAACGCCTGGCACGGCCCTTCGGCGTCGTTTGGAAAGATGACATCGCGCCAGCGATCCGACGTGAACCACGGTCGCCGCCATTGGGCTGGGTTGCCGGTGAGCTGTCGCTTGAAATACGCCGATAGCCGGTATAGGCGTTCTTTAATGAGATACGGCGGCGGAATCTCACGGCCGTTCTTTTCTTTGCAACGGCTGCAACGGGCTTGGTGAAACTCCAGCTTTTCGGCGATCTTGTTAAGTAGCTTCAACACCGCGTCACTGTACTCCTCGTTAGCCAGACCAATACCCGCTGGCATAGAAGTGAATGCCTTTGATGCCGCGCTTCTGGACTTCTTCTTTTACCCGTTCGTCGACGATGATGGCGGTGATGTTCTCGGCGAGACGAAACAGCAGGTAGCCTTCGCATTTGGCTTCGTCG
>JACQBC010000008.1 GCA_016194635.1 Gammaproteobacteria bacterium
CGCTTTACGCCCAGTAAATCCGATTAACGCTTGCACCCTCTGTATTACCGCGGCTGCTGGCACAGAGTTTGCCGGTGCTTCTTCTCTGGGTAACGTCAATACTCAACGGTATTAGCGTTGAGCTTTTCTTTCCCATTGAAAGGGCTTTACAACCCGCAGGCCTTCTTCACCCACGCGGCATTGCTGGATCAGGGTTGCCCCCATTGTCCAATATTCCCCACTGCTGCCTCCCGTAGGAGTCTGGGCCGTGTCTCAGTCCCAGTGTGACTGGTCGTCCTCTCAGACCAGTTACCCGTCGTCGCCTTGGTGAGCCGTTACCTCACCAACAAGCTGATAGGACATGGGCTCATCTGATAGTGCAAGGTCTTGCGATCCCCTGCTTTCCCCCGTAGGGCGTATGCGGTATTAGCCTAAGTTTCCCTAGGTTGTCCCCCGCTACCAGGCAGATTCCCATGTATTACTCACCCGTCCGCCACTCGTCGCCAGGGTTGCCCCCGCGTTACCGTTCGACTTGCATGTGTTAGGCATGCCGCCAGCGTTCAATCTGAGCCAGGATCAAACTCTTCAGTTAAAATTTTTCAGTCAAATGAATGACTTAAAATTTTTGACAAAGAGCAATCCTAGTCAAAACGTAGTGCTTTGACAGAGTTGCTTACATCGATATTACTTGGCAAATCGCGCCAGTCGACGCAAGCACCCACTTGAATTACCTGATCAATTGTTAAAGAGCGATACCGAGGATAAACCATCGGGACAGACCGTAAATTGTAATATTTAAATCACCGGCCCGTCAAGCCCAGAAGGGCAACCCCGCCGCGAAAATCTCTCAGGGCGAGGGTATTCACTACGAAGGCGCGCATTATACGTACTCGTCGCCTGGGGTCAAGAGTGCATAGATAAAATAATGAATAGATTTTCCTGTGGAGTTTAGATAACTACAGCCGCTCACTACCGTCAGCTTAATAATCCACCCCAAGCTCTTGCATTTTTTTCAGAACCACGCGCAACGAATCGTAATCGCTGTCTTTTACACTCACCAGCGCCTTCACGCCAGGGGTCATGCTCTGTAATATCGCGGCGCCTTGCGGGTCTTTATGTAGAGCGAGTAAAATCATACGCAGCTTGCGTATCCGCGTTTGCGACAACTTACGGCTGGCAACAAACAAATGATCGGAAATCGGTGCGGAAGTGGCAATCGCGCGTAATCCACGTGCCGCATAACTATCATAAACATCTTCTTTTACCGCCCCCGCGTCAAAATCCCCTGCTAATACGCTGAGCGCAACGTTTACGTGATCACCGATAAATTTATAGCCTGCCAATTGATCGACGGTTATACCTGCTTGCCACAACATGTAACGTGGTACTAAGTGACTCATGGTGGAGTGGGGTTCACCAAACGCAAACTGTTTACCCTTGAGTTCTGCCAAATGCTGAATCGGGCTGTCGGTACGTATAAAAATTTTGCCATGAAATACCGGTTGATCACCAATCAGCTGGCGTGCCAATAAGGGATGGGGTCCATATTGTTCAGTGAGTTTGATGTAGGGGGATGGCCCGATATATGCGATATCGATCAGATCCTGACCTAAGGCATCGATATGGGCTTGATAATCCTTCGCGATACGCAATGACACCGGTTCGCCCAGTTTTTCAGAGAGATAATTTATAAGTGGGGTAAACGCTTCGGTTAATTTGCTCGCGGGTTTGAACGGATGCACCCCTACCACCAAAGCCGCGGCAGCGGTCGCGTGCAACCCAAGCAGCAGCATCCCTAAGACAAACGGAAATAGCCGTGACAGTACTTGCATCATCTTCTCCTTCTTCTCACTCATCCTAGCCGTGCAAATAACATAGCGGCAGTTTGGCGTTTATTACGCCGTATCGGTTTGTACAATCACCTTGGCAAAACGCCGTTTTCCCACCTGAAATACACCGGCGCTACCTGCGTGTATCATAAGTTTAGTATCAGTAACCCTATTACCATCCAAATACACGCCACCTTGCTTGATTAATTGCATGGCCTTGGAAGTACTTTCGACCAATTGGGCCTCTTTCAAAAGATTCGTAATAGGCAGCTTACCGTCTTTAGCAACCAGTTTGATTTCGGGGATATCCGTGGGGATCTGATGTTCGCGGTGGCGGGCAATAAAATTTCGCAGCGCCATGTCGGCCGCGCTTAGTCCGCCGTGAAACCGGCCGACAATTTCTCTTGCGAGTTCAAATTTGATATCGCGCGGATTCGCGCCCGCGCCAACACTATGTTTTAAAATTGCGATCTGGTTGGAGGATTTAAACGAAAGCAACTCGAAATAGCGCCACATCAAATCGTCGGAGATCGACATAACCTTGCCAAACATGTCATCCGGCGTATCATTGACACCAATGTAATTATTCAGCGATTTTGACATTTTGCTTACCCCATCAAGCCCTTCTAAAATCGGCATGGTCAACACCACTTGCGGCTCTTGCCCATGGTGTTTCTGTAATTCACGGCCGACCAATAAATTAAATTTCTGATCGGTCCCCCCCAGTTCCACGTCGGCACGCATCGCCACCGAGTCATACCCTTGAATCAAGGGATAGAGAAATTCATGAATCGCAATCGCCTGACCGCTACTGTACCGTTTATGGAAATCATCGCGCTCCAGCATACGTGCCACAGTGTGTTTGGCCGCCAGCTGCACCAACTCGGCGGCATTCATCTGCTGCATCCAACTGGAATTGAACAGCACCTGGGTTTTAGTAGGATCAAGGATTTTGAAAATTTGTTGTTCATAGGTACGGGCGTTATCGATCACTTGCTCGCGCGTGAGCGGCGGACGCGTAGCGCTCTTGCCGGTGGGATCGCCAATCATCCCGGTAAAATCACCGATCAGAAATAACACCTCGTGGCCCAAGTCCTGAAATTGACGTAATTTATTGATCAGGACGGTATGACCCAGATGCAGGTCGGGGGCGGTTGGATCAAAGCCCGCTTTAATCCGCAGGGGTTTACCGCGTTTGAGTTTTTCGAGTAATTCTGGTTCTGTCAGTAGCTCATCGCAACCGCGTTTAATCAGTGCCAGTTGCGCCTGTACATCGTTCATTCCAACCCTCCTCCATCGCGAACCGCTAATGTAGCACAGGCCTCCGCTGTGAATACCGGCTATAAGCATTACAGAAATGTTTGACCGCGCCTGGATTTTTAGTTATCTTAAATTCATATGAAAAAAAATCCCGGCAATTCACGGCATTACAAACCTTTCTTCACAAGAGATTATAAGTCTGTTACCGCCCCTATCCCCCGCCCACGGCGTCTCCAACGTGGGCATTTAATCTTGATGGCCGCCGCTGTGGCCGTGGTGGGCAGCTTGTTGAGCTTTTTCTCCCTCGATGCGAGTGCCTACCGGCGATCATCGCTGACGGATACCACGACACCTGTTGACAGCGCGTTGCCCCCCCCGCTCGTGCAAACCCCGCCTGCCGCGGTACCTCAAACGAACGTGATACAGGCAGCGGAGCACGACTGGATCAATGAAACCGTCGGCGCGGGGGATTCGATGGCGAAGATCTTCGCTCGGCTGGGTTTAACACCGGCGCAACTGCACACCTTGATGCAGCAACCCGAGGCGCATGACTACTTGCGCCAGCTGCACCCTGGACAGCAACTCAAGTTATTAGTGAACCAGGATCAGTCCGTACAGGCATTGGTGCTGGCTATCAATCGGTTTGACAGCTTTGCCCTGCAGCGCAACGGCAGTGATTATATTGCCTCAAGCCATCATCGCAACGTGGAGACCCGGATCAATCACGCGGTTGCAACCATCGACAGCTCATTATATGAAACCGGGCAACGCGCGGGAATGAGCGATGCCTTAATTATGGAATTGGCGAACACCTTCGGTTGGGACATCGACTTCGCCTTGGACCTACGCAACGGCGACCATTTTGCCGTGGTTTTTGAAGAGCATTTTCTCGATGGCGAAAAAATTGATCAAGGTCCAATTCTAGCCGCCGAATTTGTCTCACAAGGTCAAGTCTATCGGGCCGTGCGTTATACCGATGCAGATGGCAATAGCAATTACTACACCCCGGAAGGTATTTCAATGCGCAAAGCCTTCTTGCGCACCCCGGTGGATTTTCGCCGGATCAGTTCGCGCTTTGGCAATCGACATCATCCGATCTTAAACAAAATGCGCCTGCACAAGGGCGTGGATTATTCCGCCCCGGTGGGGACCCCCATTCGCGCCGCGGGTGACGGCAAAATTATCTTCAAAGGAACCAAGGGTGGGTACGGGCGCACGATCATAATCCAACACGGCGGCACTTACAGCACTTTATACGCGCATATGTCGGCGTATAAAAAGGGGATTAACAGCGGCAGCCACGTGCGCCAAGGTCAAGTGATCGGTTATGTCGGCAGTTCGGGGTTAGCGACCGGACCGCATTTACATTATGAATTTCGCGTCAACGGCGTGCACCGTAACCCCCTGACGGTAAAATTGCCGAACGCCGAACCGATCCCCGAAAAATACCTGGCCGCATTCTTGCAACAAACCCAACCTATCCTGGCCTCACTGGACGCAATTAAACAACAAACCAGTGTAGCGCTGCATAACCCCCAATAACTCGCGCGAGCTCCCCGTCCCATGCCGGACATTTATATTGGATTAATGTCGGGCACCAGCATGGATGCCGTCGATGCGGTGGTGGTTCAATTGAGCGAATCTCGGCCGCAACTATTAGCCACGTATAGCGAGCCGTTACCCGCCGCCCTGCATACACAATTATTATTGCTTGCGCAAGGTCAACCGCATACGTTCAGCGAGCTGGTACGTGCCGATGTGCAACTGGGAAAATTCTTCGCGCATGCCGCGCTACGCGTCCTGCACTACGCCAAACTCGACCCCGGGGATATTCATGCCATCGGCAGCCATGGGCAGACCGTCTGGCATATCAGCGCGGGGGAAGAACGCAGCTCGCTGCAAATCGCCGATCCAAACATCATCGCTGAAATAACCGGTATCACCACCGTGGCGGATTTTCGACGCCGCGATATCGCCGCGGGTGGGCAGGGCGCGCCCTTGGTTCCGGCCTTTCACGCCGCGTGTTTCCATTCCACGCAGGAAGAACGCGTCGTGCTAAATATAGGTGGCATCGCCAATATCACTATCCTGTCAAAGGCGCGTGACACGAATCTGCTTGGGTTTGATACCGGGCCGGGCAATACCCTGTTGGATATCTGGGCGCAAGAACACCAGCGCGGTCACTACGACAACAATGGGGAGTTCGCGCGCAACGGCCGGATCATCCCCAGTAGCTTGGAGAAATTACTTGCCGATGGTTACTTTCGTTTACCGCCACCCAAAAGCACCGGCCGTGAATATTTTAATCGCCAGTGGTTACACCAGCAGATCAAAAACCTGGCGGGATTTGCCCCGGCGGATATTCAAGCCACATTGTGTGAACTGACGGCAATATCGATCACCCAGGCCATTGAGAAATATGCTCCAACCACCCAACGGGTTTTGGTGTGTGGGGGCGGGGTCAACAATACGTATTTGTTGCAACGGCTACAACATGGCTTGGCGGATATCCCCATAGAACCCACCACCGCTTATGGGGTTGATCCCAAGTGGGTTGAGGCAATTGCCTTTGCCTGGTTGGCGAAACAAACCTTGGCGCGGCAACCGGGAAATTTACCCAGCGTCACCGGAGCGCGTCGCCCGGTGATCCTGGGTGCCGTCTATTATCATTAACGCGGTCTGAGTTTAAGCCTGCAGTGCGTCGGCCTGCGGCTTGGTTAAACATCGCTGCAACTCCGGAATACAAGAACCACAATTTGTCCCTGCGCGTAATACCCGACCGATCGCTTCAACACTGGTTAACCCCTGCTGGGTAATCGCGTGGGTGATTTGATGTATCCCCACCTGGAAACAAGCGCACACAATGGCACCGGGATCGATCATGGCCTTCGCGGGCTTACCGGTTAAAATGCCTAAGCGTTCTTGATCGGAAAGCACATCTTTGACAAACAAACTCTCCAGCCAACCACGTTCGGGGAGCAACAAGGTGGGTGCCACAAACAAACAACTCTCCACCCGGTTGTGTTGCATACGCGCCGCACGATACCGTTTGGCGCCGCGATCATGGTACTCAATCCAATTTATTCCCGGGTCAGGGCAACACAATAATCGCCGTGCCCATGCCTCCCACTGCGCTGGCAAGGTCTTGCCCGCTAATTGATAACGCCAAAAACCATCGCCACGGCTCAATGCCCAATAGTCCACTTCCTGCATCGCCAGCTGCCGTCGGCTTAGCAAAAATCCGTGCCAGGCGACCACAAACGGTTGTACCTTCACCGGGGTGTGTTTGAACTCCGGTTGCCCGGAAATAGGATCAACAACGGGATTAATAACCGCATCGGCATACCCATGTTGGGTAAACTGGTCGTTCCAGTGCATGGGCAAAAATACTTCCCCTCTGCGCTGATCGTCACTGATACGTACCCGGGTAATCGCGTCACCCCACTGGCTGACCACCTGCGCTAAACCACCGTCAACCAGGGCAGCTTGGGCAGCATCGTGTGGATGGATCCATAATAGGGGTTCGTTGATATGCGAGGATAATTTGGCGGATTTACCGGTGCGTGTCATGGTATGCCATTGATCACGGATCCGCCCACTGTTCAAACACAAGGGAAACTGTGCGCTGGTCGGGATTGCCGGGGGTTTGACCTCCACTGCAATAAATTTGGCCTTGCCCGAGGCTGTAAAAAATCGCCCGTCGGTAAACATCCGTTTGGTCCCCATGGGATGAGCCACGGTAATCGGCCACTGGGTCGGGATCAGTTCATGAAAAGCCTCATCGCTGAGCGCCGCCCAAGCACTAATATCAAAATCTCGGCTGCCCTGATTTTCGAGCCCGGATAAGGCCGCGTGTTCACGAAACACCTCGACCGCGCTCGTATAGTCAAATTGCGGCGCGTAACCCATACGTTTGGCGACTTCGCTGAGGATCCACCAGTCGGGTTTGGACTCACCTGCGGCGGGCAAAAATGCCCGTTGCCGTGAGATACGCCGCTCAGAATTGGTCACGCTGCCGTCTTTCTCGCCCCACGCCTGGGCGGGTAAACGCACATGGGCAAAACCCATCGTGTCGGTGTTAGCGATACAATCCGACACCACCACAAATTCACAACGGCGTAATGCTGCACGAACCTGGTCCGCTGCGGGCAAACTCACCACGGGGTTGGTGGCCATAATCCACACGGCCTTGATTTCACCCCTGCCAATGGCCTCAAACATTTGTACCGCCTTGTGTCCGGCGCGATCGGCAATCCGCGGGGCTTGCCAAAATTGCTGTACCCGTGGCCGCAAGTGGGCGTTTTCAATTTCGATATGGGCGGCAAGCTGATTGGCCAAACCACCGACCTCGCGCCCGCCCATGGCATTGGGTTGACCGGTAAACGAAAACGGTCCCATGCCGGGGCGGCCAAGACGCCCCGTCAACAAATGACAATTGATAATGCTATTGACTTTGTCGGTACCAAACGACCATTGATTCACACCTTGTGAATACACCGTCACCACCCGCTCGGTCGCGGCGAACCAGCGGTAAAAAGCCTCCACGGTATCGCTCGCGACACCACACCAGCGACTTACGGTTTGTATATCGGGAAGTTGCCGACGCGCCTGTTGTAGAACGGCATCCAAGCCTTCCGTATGATGGCTCACAAAGGTGTCATTGCTTTCGTCATGCGCAGCCAGATAGACCAACAGGCCATTAAACAAAGCGGTATCGCTGCCAGCCTTGATGGCCAAATGCATATCGGCCAATTCACAGGTATCGGTGCGGCGCGGATCAACCACCACCACCCGCAGGTCGGGATTGTCTTGTTTGGCCTTGCTGATACGTTGATACAAAACAGGATGACACCAAGCGGTATTAGAGCCTACCAATACGATAAGCTTGGCCCGCTCTAAATCTTCGTAGCTGCAAGGAACGGTATCACTGCCGAAAGCACGTTTATGCCCGGCCACCGAGGAGGCCATGCATAAACGTGAATTGGTATCGATGTTGGCGCTGCCAATAAACCCTTTCATGAGTTTGTTCGCCACGTAATAATCTTCGGTCAACAACTGGCCGCTGACATAAAATGCCACGGCGTCCGGGCCATGTTGTTCAATGATCTGGCTAAAACGTTTAGCGATATGCTCCAGCGCGGCTGGCCAATTCACGCTTTGGCCATCGACTTGCGGGACTAGCTGGCGTCCTTCCAACGAAACGGTATCACCCAGCGCCGCTCCCTTGGAACACAAACGCCCAAAATTCGCCGGATGATCGGGATCACCTTTGATCTGCACGCTGCCATCGGTCGCGACACTGGCGATCACGCCACAGCCCACCCCGCAATACGGGCAGGTAGTCTTGACTGAGTTAACCGCTGTCACGACACGCGCTACAGTTTCGGACAGCCTTCATTGGAGATAAGGGACAGGTAGAGTTTATCTCCTTCGACACGCACCGGATAACTCGCGGCGCAACCTTCGTCGGGCGCGACGGCATGGCCAGTGTCGAGGTGAATCTTCCAATCGTGTAATGGACAGGCCACGCGCTTACCGTGCACGATACCTTGCGACAGCGGACCGCCTTTGTGGGGGCACTTATCGCGTAACGCAAATACCTCATCGTCCGCGGTACGAAACACGGCGATGTCTCCTTGTTGGGTACGCACTACCCGCGCGCCTTGCCGTGGAATATCACTGAGTGTGCCGATCGCAATCCAATCGATTTGTTTCATTGTGGCTGCCATGCTGTAATCCTCTAAATACCGCTATACCTTCCCCCCACCCGCGTCGTTAACACCCCGCCTCCGCTCCCTGGGGCAGAGGGTCGGTGCGGGGCTAAGGTAAAAAATTATCCCACTGCCTTTAACGGTGCAAACTCGTGGGCATCCAGACCGTCGGCGCGTTGTTTCCAGGGATCTACTTGTGCAAATTGTTGCGAGTCTAAAAACCGCTGGGCCAACACTCTGCGCCCTGCATTATCAACCACCACTTTTTCCTTGATGTAGGTCAACCCAACGCGCTCAACCCAAGGGGCGGTGCGTTCCAGGTAGTGGGCATTCTCACGGTATAATTGCAGGAAGGCGGCACAATATTCTTTGACTTCTGCGGGGGTTTTTACGCTGCAGAGAAAATCGGTGGCACGCACTTTAACCCCGCCGTTACCCCCCACGTGTAATTCGTAGCCCGAATCGATACAGACCACGCCGAAATCCTTAATCGTGGCCTCGGCGCAGTTGCGGGGACAGCCGGACACCGCCAGTTTTACCTTATGTGGCATCCACGACCCCCAGGTCATTTTTTCCAATTCTATGCCCATGCTAGTGGAATCCTGCGTGCCAAATCGGCACCAGGTTTTACCGACACAGGTTTTTACGGTACGGATGGCTTTACCATAGGCATGCCCCGACACAAATCCGGCCTTGGATAAATCGCCCCACATCGCTGGCAGATCTTCTTTTTTCACGCCCAACATATCGATACGCTGGCCACCGGTGATATGTACCGTTGGCACCTGGTATTTTTCGGCGATCTCGGCGATGGCTTTTAACTCTTTAGGTGTGGTCTCGCCACCCCACATCCGCGGTATCACCGAATAGGTTCCATCTTTTTGGATATTGGCGTGGGCGCGTTCGTTAATAAAACGCGATTGATAATCGTCTTGATATTCTCCCGGCCAGGCACACACCAAATAGAAATTAATCGCTGGCCGACACTTGCTGCAACCATCGGCGGTTTTCCATTCCATGGTTTTTTGCACCGCCGCCACCGATTTTAATTTTAAATCGTAGATAAGCTTACGTACTTCATCGTGGGTATGATCGGTACAGCCACACATCGGTTTAACATGGGGGGCCTGGGAATAATTACCGCCGACCGTCATCGCGAGCAAACTTTCCACCAAGCCGGTACACGATCCACAGGAACTCGACGCCTTGGTGTGGGCCCGCACTTCTTCCAAGGTATAGAGTTTCTTTTCGACAATCGCTTTAACGATTTTACCCTTGCAGACCCCGTTACAACCGCAAATTTCCGCCGTATCCGCCAGGGTGGCGACGCGATTTTCGGCGCCATGGCCAGAATCACCCAGATGCGCCTGACCAAATAAGATCTGTTCACGGATATCACCGATGTCGGTGTTATCCCGCATCAAATCGAAATACCAGGCACCGTCGATCGTATCACCGTACATCACCGTGCCCTTGATGCGATTGTCCTGTACGATTAGTTTACGATACACACCGCGCGAGGCATCCTGGAAGATCAATTCCTCGGTTTTATCATTGCCGGTAAAATCTCCGGCCGAGAATAAATCGATCCCGGTGACTTTAAGTTTTGTAGAGGTCACCGTGCCGCCGTAGCGGCCGATACCATACCGCGCCAGGTGGTTGGCGCAGACCTTGGCCATCTCGAATAACGGTGCCACCAAACCATAATTGGTGCCACGGTGTTGGACACACTCGCCGATGGCATAAATACGCGGGTCATAGGTTTGCAAGGTGTCGCTCACCACAATACCGCGCTCGCAATAAATCCCGGCTTTTTTCGCTAATTCAAAATTCGGCCGGATGCCCACGGCCATCACCACCAGATCCGCGTATATTTCCGTGCCGTCTTTAAACCGTACCCGCTCGACGTGCCCCTTGCCGATAATGGCTTCGGTCTGGGTGGCCAAAAGAAAATGCAGGCCGCGTTCTTCCAAGGATTTTTTGAGCATTTTGGCCGCGGATTTATCCAATTGTTTTTCCATGAGCGTATCGTTTATATGTACCACGGTGACACTCATGCCTTGTTGTTTTAAACCATTCGCCGCTTCCAACCCCAGCAGCCCCCCACCTATGACCACCGCATGTTGATGTTGCTTGGCCGCGACCAACATTTGGTCAACATCGGCGATATCACGAAAACTGATCACCCCTTTTAAATCATTGCCGGGGATGGGAATAACAAACGGATGGGAGCCGGTGGCGATTAATAAACGGTCGTAGTTCGCTTCAACGCCATCGGCCGTCTTGACGTAGCGGCGGGCGCGATTGATCTCAGTAACTTGTTTGCCTTTGTATAAGGTGATGCCATTATCCAGGTACCACTGATCATCGTTGATCATGATCTGGTTTATGTTTTTTTCACCCGCCAACACCGGCGAGAGCATAATACGATTGTAATTGCCGTGCGGCTCGGCGCCGAATACGGTGATTTCATAGTGGTCCGGGGCAATTTTCAACAGTTCTTCGACGGTACGCATACCGGCCATGCCGTTGCCAATCACAACGAGTTTTTCGCGGCTCATAGTCCTTACTCCCACAATCGTGCTAACCATGTTATCCCTCCTGAGCAAGCGTTATGCCATCCATTAGTTATTGCTGGAATAGATCGTAACACACTGATTTATTCGATGAATTTCCTCAAGAGGGATAGACGGCGGAATACCGCAACCCAATATAAACTGCACATATTTGGTGCGCCTGTGACCTCCAGTGCGTCGATATAAGGCAAGTACAACGCACTATTCGGTGGCAGGCTCGATAAATTGACCCGACATGCCTATGAAAACAACGTCGTGCACACTAACGCATCACGCTTGATCGTCTAAAGCGGATCAGACAACGCCTCTACCCGGGGGTTGAGACAGGTCTGGAGGTTATTTATAGAAGCTGATTGTTCCTATCCAGTGCATGCGCATCGTAGCGGCCCAGAATCATCCGCCTTGCTCGGTTCAAATCCTTGTGTTCATCCCTCTTCTGCACTGCTTTGGAAATAGTACGCAAATCTACCCTGGGCAAATGCACTGTAAATGTGCGGACTCCGCATTTTGCTGGCAAGACCACGCTTCTGTTACTAACCAGAACAATCACTTAGCTGTTTGGCACATCGCTTGCGTGAGGCTGGCTTTTCATGGCGTTTAAAATCGCACTCGTACTACAACCCCGGTGGTTAGGAGAAATGATGAATAACAGCGACGTTGGGCAATTTAATTTATTTTCAGTGCGCGGCAAAATGCGCATCTTACATATGAGCTGGCTGGCTTTTTTAATCAGTTTTATCATTTGGTTCAACCACGCGCCCTTATTGGCCTCGATCCGCGACAGCTTGCATTTAACAGAGCAACAGATTAAAGCCCTGTTGATTATTAATGTAGCCTTGACCATACCCGCGCGTATTATTGTTGGGATGCTGGTGGATACCTTTGGTCCACGGCGGATGTATACCGTATTGTTATTGATCTCCAGTGGTCTATGTTTCGGGTTTGCCCTCGCTAACACCTATGAACGTTTGGCGCTGATGCGTTTTTTACTGGGCTTCTCCGGTGCCGGCTTCGTTATAGGTATACGCCTTGTGAGCGAATGGTTCCCGGTAAAACAATTGGGGCTGGCCGAAGGTATCTACGGCGGTTGGGGTAATTTTGGCTCGGCGGCGGCGGCGATTTCGTTACCGGTCCTAGCCGTGTGGATCGGCGGTGAAAATGGTTGGCGTTATGCCACCGCGCTTACCGGTGGTATCGCCTTGGTTTACGCCGTAGTGTTCTACTTCAGCGTGTCCGATACTCCCAAGGGTTCAACCTACTTTAAACCCAAACGCGGCGGCGCCATGGAAGTCAGTAGTATTGGCGATTTTATTTTATACCTGATTAGCAACATACCCATGTACGCGGCGCTAGGTTTACTCACGTGGAAACTCGGACCCGCTAATCTCCAGATGTTAAGTCGAGAAATCAGCAATCTGTTATACCTCGCCCTGGCGGGACTGTATATTTTTCAAGTTATTCGTATTTACCAAATCAATGCACAGGTATTCAACAGTGTTGTACCGGAAATAGATCGTTATAAATTCAAGCAAGTGGCGATCCTCAACCTGGCGTACTTAGTCACCTTCGGTTCTGAACTGGCCGTGGTATCGATGTTACCGCTGTATTTTAAAGACACGTTTTCGTTATCGTTGGTAGAGGCGGGTTTAATCGCTTCGATCTTCGCCGGTCTCAATTTGGTGATGCGTCCCGCCGGCGGCCTACTCAGCGATAAATACGGCCGTAAATTATCCCTGGTAGTGATTATTGCGGGATTGGCGCTGGGATATTTCTTGATGGGTAAAAGTGCGGCTGGCTGGTCCTTATATTCAGCAATGGCGGTGACCATTTTCACGTCGCTGTTTGTTAACGCGGGGAACGGTGCGGTATTCGGCATGATCCCCCTGGTGAAACGCCGCCTCACCGGTCAGATCGCGGGAATGGCCGGTGCTTATGGCAATATCGGCGGCGTTGTATTCTTGACCGTCTTGTCGTTTGTATCCACCCAAATGTTTTTCTATGTCATCAGCGGCGTGGCCGTGGTTACCTTGGTATTGGTAATGATCTACCTCGAAGAACCCAAGGGACATATGGCGGAAGTCCTTCCCGACGGCACCGTGCAGATGATCGAAATCGCCTAGGCATTACTGGGTATAATGCTCGCATGAGCAGTAAACCAGAGGTAACGGTAGGCATGTACAGCCTCGCGGGTCTTAAACCGCGTAATGACGATACCTGCGCCGTCAAAATTCCCAAGGATCAACTCCTGCAAAGCAAGGGCTTGGTAGCCATTATCGCCGATGGAATGAGCGGTAGCGAGGCCGGTCAGCAGGCCAGTCAGGCCTGTGTAAAAAGTTTTATCACGGATTATTTCAGCACTCCCGACTCGTGGAGTACTAAAACCTCGTGCCACAAAGTGTTGGCGGCGCTGAATCGTTGGTTACACGCACAAGGCCAGCGCGAATACGGCAGCGATCGGGCGATGGTAAGTACCTTGAGTCTGTTAGTGCTTAAATCCACCAGCGCGTACCTGTTTCACGTTGGAGATACACGTATTTACCGTTTACACGGCAAAGAACTGGAATTACTCACGCGCGATCACCGTATACAAGCCGGTTCTGATAAGACTTACCTTAGCCGCGCCATGGGGATTGATATCAATATCGATATTGATTACCGCATGCTGCCGGTGGAGGTCGGTGATCGTTTTATTCTGCTTAGTGATGGTGTATATGAATTCCTAAGCGACAAGGACTTGTGTGCTTTAATGATCGATACCAACGACGATCCCTCGATCGCCAAGGTGATCGTCGAACAAGCACTCGCCAATGGAAGTGATGATAACCTGTCTTGCGTCATTGTCAGTATAGTGTCGCTACCCAATCAAGCCGAAGCCGAATTTTATCAACGCCTTATCGAGTTACCCTTCCCTCCACCCTTAATCCAAGGCATGGTACTCGACGGCTATAAGATTCTGCGGCAGCTACATTCCGCCAAGCGTACTGAAGTTTATCTGGCCTTGGATATTGAACTTAACCGTGAAGTCGTCATGAAAGCGCCTTCTATAAATTATCAAGACGATCCGCAATTCATTAATCAATTTCTACAAGAAGAATGGATTGGACGTCGCATCAACAGCCCCCATGTATTAAAGGTCTGTGCACAACAGCGGCCCCGGCAGTGTTTGTATTATGTAACCGAGCACATCGCGGGTGATAGCCTGCGCCAATGGATGACCGATCACCCTCAAGCCAGCCTGACACAGGTGCGTTCCATTATCGAACAAATTGCCCAGGGATTACGCGCTTTTCACCGCTTAGAGATGATCCACCAAGATATCAAACCCGAAAACATTATCATTGACCCGCACGGTACGGTAAAAATCATTGATTTTGGCTCGGTTAAGATCGCCGGGGTGGCTGAAATCAGTACCCCGCTGGCCGATGACAATTTATTGGGCACCGTCAACTACACCGCCCCGGAGTACCACCAAGGCTTGCCCGCCACCCATCGTTCGGATCTATTTTCACTGGGTGTTATTGCCTATGAGATGTTAACCGGACAGTTACCCTATGACCGCCACTTGACCGCACGCAACCTAAACTTAGCGCGCTATCGACCGGCACGACAAATCGTCGTTTCGATTCCCAGTTGGGTAGACCGCGCTTTGGCCAAGGCCGTGGCGATCAACCCGGCGGTGCGTTTTGAAGATTCGTCGGAATTCACTTTTGCGCTGAGCCAGCCCAATCCCGGGCTTGAGGACAATGAGTTTATCCCGCTGCTACAACGCGACCCGCTCAAAAGCTATAAGGTTATTAGTTTTATCCTGGTGTTGGCCAATCTTATGCTGCTGCTATTACTTCTGCGACGGACCTAGTCAACTATCTAATTCGATATCAACGATCACCACCGCATCGTGCCCGGCCCACGATAACATAATCGAATAAGGGCGCGCCCGAACCACGACACCTATCTTATCCACCGCGCCCCGCATGGTCTGGGGAACCGAAATTAATAACGTATTGCCAAAGTGACGGCGCGCATTACCGGCGATGGTATTGGCGATCTCACCCACCGCATCAAGCAGATTTTCCTCGCGCAGGTCGGATTCGCGCATGGAACGAAGCAATTTACGTAGACAACGTTCAGTGGTAGTAAAATAAACGCAGCCCCGGTACTGTCCTGTAATACTGATCAGCCCGGTATAATCCAACTGTGGAATACTGGCGTTGTTCAAATACGCCGAGCGGACCTCCGCTGACTCTTGGGTCAAGTGCGAAAAATAGTGCGTTACTGAATCGATAAATACCTTCAGCTCGGTTTCATTTATACCTGCCATCGTGCCTCCATTAACGCATAATCTCCAAAAGGGCTTCAACCAGCTGCTCATCGGTGAACGGCTTGTGTAAAAAACCACGCGCGCCGCGTTTCAGTGCTTCGATCGCCGTGGCCTTGTCATTCAAGGCCGATATAACCAGTATATTCAAGGTTGCATCAAGGTCAATTAATCGCTCGATACAATCAATACCATCCATATGCGGCATGGTTAAGTCCATGGTAACCAGATCAGGAGAATGTCGCCAGCATATGTCGATCGCCTCCCGGCCGTTGCGGGCCAGTCCCACGATTTTCAAATGCGACAATTCCGAGTACAGGGCAATTCGGGCAATCCTGGAACGGATAATATTAGAATCATCAACGACCAGCAACCTCATAGGATCTACCGAGGTTTTAAACCGCGAAGCGTATGCTGAATTGGGTATAATCGTCTTCACGCGTCACAATCTGTAAGTGTGCACCCAGTTGTTGCAATTTTTCCTTCACCACGTCCATACCAACACCGTGCCCGGCATCGCGATTGGCCTTGGTGAAGGTGGAGAACCCAGGTTCGAATATTTTCATAATGACCTGTACATCGCTCAACTCATCCAAATGAGTTTGTGAATACCGCGCCGTTTGTACTAACGCGGCACGGATCCTCCTGGGAATCAGCCCGCGGCCGTCATCTCGCAACACAAATTCGTAGTCATAACCGTCACCGTCTTCATTGGCGGATTTAAGCGCCACCGAGATATGCCCGGCGGCGGGTTTGGCAAGTTCAATGCGCTCAGTGACGGGTTCAATACCGTGCACCACGGCATTACGCATGAGTTGTACCGCAATTGTTTTAAGCTTTTCACGGGTTGGGCTGGGCAATTGCTTGATTAACTGCAAATTTGACGACACCTCCACTTCCTTACCGTGGTCACGCGCTATCCGCAGTGCCAATTTTTTGAGATCCTCCGACAAAGCGGCCGGATTATCTTCCGGAGCTAATACATCGTGGTACGATGCCAGGCGTGAAATTAAATCCCGCACCATGCCGATACGATCAAAAAATTCATCCAACGGCAGGGGCAGACTGATCAAATCATCACCCGACAGTTCTTGTTTGTCGCGCAACACCGCCAGCGTAGCCTCAAACTGTTGCGCTAACTCCTCAAACATCGTAAGCCCCAGGGCCGCGGCATCGCCCTTTAAGGCGTGTATCTGCCGGAAGATCGCCGCGACCATCTGCCGGTAGTCATGGCGCGTATTCCCCACACTGCGCAATTGTTCGTTTATTTCCAGCAACCCTTGTTCAGTCTTGTTCAGAAAATAATTCAGTGTTGCCGGTTCAACATCTAACAAACCCAGTAATATATTGACCTCCGCCTTAACCTTCTTTTTAGCATCGACCAACGCGGCCTCCAACTCCACTTGTTTGGTAACATCAAACACAGTAACCAACAAATGCGAAATTCTGCCGTCGATGACAACACGATTAAACTGTAAGGTCAAGAACCGCTGAACCACACCCCCGTGCGGCCGCGGCACCTGTACCTCAACCGCCGTCAATGGATTAAGTTCTTGCACCAGATTTTCTCGCACCCGATCGCCGAACAACAGATTGATATAATCGATGGTTGCGGTATATACGGTGGGTGCCACCATGGCTTGTAACATGGCACGAAAATCACTGCCGGGAATAATCGGGTTACCCAGAATCGAGGTTAAGGAAGCCGAGTATTGCGAACCAAAGCGAAACTCAGCGTCCAATAAAAACAACCCCTCTTTGACCGTGTCGAGAATTTCCGTGGTTTCCTTTTGCGCCATTTCGGCCTTACGGTCGGTTGCACGCAGACGGCGAATAAATTTAAACAATATGAACATGAAGTTCAGCAACGCCAGCACGATCCCGGTTGTTTGCACGAGACGCAGTCGATCCGCCTTTAATGCAGCGGTCTGTTCCAGGTCAGTCGTCAAATTGTTCATCAGCTTTAGCAGTGTTAGATTATTCGCCACCGCGTATTGCACGGCCGCATCTAATTGCTGCGGGGTATATTCCACCCCGCTGTGCAAGGGTAGGAGCAACCCTTTAAAAGGTTCCCAGAGGGCTTTGGCCTGGCGGATAAGCTCATGTCCTGCTGTAGTCGTCACCCTCTCCAGCATTACCGGCTTACCATCACCACCGGTGACTTGGCCTCCGAGTTCAAAACTGCGCAGGGTCGCGTCAAACAACCCAAAGGTAGTATCCACTTCCTTCAGACCTGCGTCGATCATTAAACCCTTGCTGGAGGCTTGCTGTAGTCCAAGCAATGCCTTGGTCATACGCTGGCTGAGCATTCGCTGGCGCCCCGCCAGATTAATTGATACCGCGTCGGCGGCGATTTGAAACGAGATATAAAAATTTAACCCTAACACCGCCAGATCAAATACCAAGAAAAATGCCACCGCGAGCACGATCTCGCGGTACTTACCCAAATAAGAACTTGTTTTCACGGGATTCATGCATCACCTCAATCCATACTGTCGTTTTGCATGACAATAACATGCGCATATGTAAGAATTTTTAAACTGTCATGGGTCCATCAGCAAGGACTATGCCACGCCAATGTTTTTAGAAGGAAATTGAAAAATTACTGATTATTGGAGACTTACTGCACGATGTCAGGAAAACAAAAACATGCCCCTGCCTTAACACGGTGCGTGACATCCTTTGTCCGCACCATGATGGTCAATAAACCTAGAAAAACTCCGAGCTTTATCCCACTTGTGATCTGTGATTATTCCTGCGTATCCGTATGGTGCAATTGACGCAACTGCTCCTGCTGTTCGGGGGTTAAGACCGCATGAATATCCGTTCGCGTCTTGCTACCTAAGGCGGTGAGATCGGCCAAAATACTCGCTTGTTTTTCCTCGAGCTTACGGATTGCCGCGGCATCCAAGGGCTCGGCCTGGTGGAGCGCGGACAAACTGGCATAGTTATCGTGTATCTTTTCGCGCAGGGCATATAACGGTGTTGAATTGTCATCAATGATGGTGCGGATCTTATCGATTTGTGCTTGCGATAGATTCAACTGTTGTCCTAGGGCCTCCACGTTTACATTCATGGCCTTGGGCGCGTAACCGTGAGGACAGGTCCTGTCTACCGAGGTTGAATCTTGTTCCTCTGCCCACAACGGCCGGGCGACCCCCACCGTAAGCACGGCCAGACTTAAAACAGTGGCTAGAGATAAATCGCGCATGGTATTTCTCCAGGTTTTAGTTAATCCAAGTGACGATCGTTAATGCTTTATAACCGGTTGTGGTTGCCTCAGCCGTGCATGGTTCGCATTTTATTACACTGAAGTGCCCATAGACTTGAGCCGCGCCACTCCCAGTAGCCGCAATACCCATTTCTCAATGATCGGTTCTGAAACACCGCGGCGCATCTTGCGTAAAAAATACTTCTCGAAGGCGATCTTTGCCCAATGCACCCACTTCCCCTTTTTAAACCACGTGACATTGCGCGGTGGTATCTGCGGTAAAGCAATAAAGGCCGCGCCGTTATCCCCTAAGTCGGCTAAACAAAAGGCATTCCAGGTGGCGGTGGCGGTAACTTTGGCGCCCCGCAGTTCGTCTTTGATGTTCAGAACGATGGCTGTGACCATCGATTCGATCATATAGCCGGTTTTAGGCGCACCGGTCGGCACGGGTGTGGCTTCCACCGGTGGAATAGCGATACAAACACCCGCCGAGAATATATTTTTGTATTTTGGACTACGTTGGTTGGCATCGACAAGCACAAACCCACGCGGATTACACAGGCCTTCGACTTTGCTAACCACCTCGACGCCTTTAAATCCCGGCAACATCATCGCGTGTTTGAAGTCAAGACTGTGTTGTTTGAGTAACTCGGCTTTATCATTGAGTTCGTCGATAAACATCTTCCCGGTCTCGACCTTGGTAACCTTGGCATTGGTGATCCATTTGATATGCCGATTACGTAACTCATGTTCCAGCAAACCCTTTGAATCACCCACGCCCCCCAGACCCAGGTGCCCAATATAGGGTTCGCTGGTCACAAAGGTCATCGGTACTCGATCGCGTACTTTATGCTTGCGTAACTCTGTATCCAGAATCGCCGCGTATTCATAAGCGGGGCCAAAACAACTGGCGAACTGCACCGCACCAATGACCACGTGGCCCGGATTTTTAATCAGCTGCTGCACATCCGCATGGGCCTTTTCGGCGTGATCAACGGTACACACCGACTGGGTAAACCCTTCAGGTCCTGATCCAGGGACTTCTTCAAAGGCTAAACGCGGCCCTGTGGCGATCACCAGGTAGTCATAGCTTATGCCTGTCGCATCATCGAATTGCAAACGGTTGTCCGATGGTTGAATAGCGGTAACAGACTTATGGATAAATTTAATGTGATGTTTTTCCAATAACGGTCCAAGCGGCAAGGTAATTCCCTTGCGCTTGCGCCAACCCACGGCCAACCATGGATTGGACGGCGTGAATTGAAAATAGTCGGTGGCATTCACCACGGTAACACTATGTTGCCGATCTAATGCCGTGCGTAATTCATAGGCGGCAGGCAGACCCGCGATCCCTGCGCCCAGTATCACAATGTTAGCCATGTTATTACTCCTGATAGTAAGTAAGGCTACATCTTATGCCAAAGTCCAGCAGATTTCCTGTGGCATTCATACCGTTAATTTTTAATTTACCCTTAAGGGCAGGCTTAAAACCTCGACGGGTCAACGTCCACTGGGGCTGGGTGCGTTGATATTATTTGGGTTTTTCATCCCCACCCCATGTCGAACCCCCTAAGAATAGTATAAAGTCTATGGCTATTTAGCCTGACCCTGTTAATCCATCACTGCGACTACGCAAGGAGTTAACCCACATGCAACGAAACACGCACCTACCTCTCACCTTGATCATCGCCGGCAGCATGCTATGGGCACTTGGCCTAGGCATAGGCCATGCCGCTGAATTAGACCCCTACGGCACGGCCAAGGTCGACATGCATAAATATCCAGGAATTAATCGGGTATACGATGTTAATTATGATGACCCAAAAAAATTAACTGCCCTGGTGAGTTTTATTAAAAATGTCAATGCGGTGGTGCCTGGCAAGGCGGTGGTGGTGTTTCATGGCGCCGAGATCCGTGGCTTGGCCAAAGAAAATTATGAGAAATACCAGGGTGTGGTCGACCAATTAGCCGAATTATCCAAAGAAGGGGTGGATTTTCGGATGTGCAATAACGCTATGCACGCCGCCGGTTTTGAGCCCTCCGACATCCATGGATTTGTAACAATAGTACCGGCCGGTTTCGCAGAATTGATCTCCTTGCAGAGCCAAGGTTATCAACTCATTTATGCCTTACCTACCCAGGTGAAGGACAGCCGCTATCTAGACCATCCCAAACCCGCCGGTAAATAAGAGCCCAAAACCTAGCGATGGTTAGCCCTGCTAATCATCGCTAGCCCTTACCCTAGAATAGCCAGGATTAATTGCCGCGTATTTCGATGGGAACGTAGTCGCGCGGCGGCTCGCCGGTGTAGACCTGGGTAGGGCGGAAGATCCGGTTATCCGCCATTTGCTCACACCAATGGGCTAGCCAACCGGTGGAACGCGCGATGGCGAAGATGGCGGTAAATTGATCCGCTGGAATGCCCATCTCGTGGTACAAGATTCCCGAATAAAAATCGACATTGGCGTAGACCCCCTTGTGGGCGAGGCGATCTTCGCAGGCCTTCTCAACCGCGCGCGCGATTTCAAATAACGGATTTACATCCCTGCCGCGCGCTTGCATATATTGGTTGACCAGTTTTTCCAAGATCAAGGCACGCGGATCCTTGGTCTTATACTCGCGGTGCCCCATGCCCCAGATTTTATCCTTCTTAGCGAGTTTCTTATCAACGTAGGCCGCAGCGTTGGCGGGAGAGCCGATTTCCTTGAGCATCTCCAAGACTTTTTCATTCGCGCCCCCGTGCAGCGGACCGGAGAGGGTTCCGATCGCCGCGGCGATCACACTGTAGGGACTGGGCAGGGTTGACCCCGTTACTAACACCGAGAAGGTCGAGGCATTGATGGTATGTTCTGCGTGTAAGATGAAGCACACGTCCATAATCCGTGCAATCAAGGGGTCGGGTTCGGTGCCGGTAAACATGTAGAGAAAATTCTGCGCGTAATTGAGATCCGCGCGCGGCTCAACAGGTTCGTAACCGTGCCGGATATGCTGCCACATCGCGACAATCGTACCCATCCGGGCAATGATCTTCACAGTCATATCATGGATATAATCCAAGTTTTCGGCATTTTTTTGGGTTAAATGCTGCTGTACGGGATAAAACATTCCTAAACTTGCGACCGCGGTTTGCAACATATCCATGGGGTGCCCCGAAGGCGGAAAGGTCTTCATCAAATCGCGGATATGGTATTGGGTACGCCGGTTACGCCGCAGCCGGCGGTCAAATTCCTCCAGTTCAGCGCTTAACGGCAATTTTCCATCCAGCAGCAGCAAGGTGGTTTCTTCAAAGGTACTCTTTTCGGCCAATTGTTCGATGGGATAGCCGCGGTAGGACAGCAGGCCCTTCTCGCCATTGATGTCAGAGATATTGGATTTAGTGGCCGGAACCCCCGCCAAGCCTGGAAGATACTCACTCATGCTCGACCCCCGCGTTGATGCTAGTGGTGCTGGTTACCATGTCGGACAACATAGTACATGACTTAAATGTAATTTAAAGGTTAATTAGTTTTACAAGCATAGCAAACCCCTCGCAGGGCTTGCTTACCATGACTACAATATTGGAATTAAACCGAGAAGGACGAGCCGCAACCGCAGGTGGTCGAGGCATTGGGATTACGAATTACAAATTGCGCACCCGAGAGGTCTTCTTTGTAGTCGATCTCAGCACCCATCAAGTATTGGAAACTCATCGGATCAACCACCAAGGTCACACCGGCATTTTCGATGAGGGTATCACCTTCTTGGTTTGTCTCATCGAAAGTGAACCCGTATTGGAATCCCGAACAGCCCCCGCCGGTGATAAACACACGTAACTTGAGATTGTCATTACCTTCTTCGACGATCAGCTGCCGGACCTTCTTGGCGGCATTATCGGTAAAAATCAGTGGGCTTGCACTCATATCCGTCATAGGGTTACTCCAGGCCTTGGGCATTACAATTAACCTAACATGCGTACTTGACTATTATGGGAATCCCAAGCGATTTAATCAAGAATGACTTTCGTTGGGTTCCATCACGGTACTGGGTGCTAGCGCCCGGTTCGGCTGGGGGCTGGCACGGTGCACCAGGTTACCATTGACCTCGGCGCCCATGGCCATCTCAATGAGGCTGTAATAGACATTACCGTGGACCCGTGCCTCGGCGGCCAACTCGACATGGGACAGGGCATGGACATCGCCCACCACCGTACCGTTGATCACCACATTGGGTACATTGACCTCTCCTTCGATCCGGCCCTTGTTACTGAGGGTAAGCACCGACTCTCCCCCTTCATTAGCAAGCACATTACCTTTGATTTTCCCATCTACGTGTAAGCCACCGTTGAAGACCACATCACCTCGAATCTCGGTATTTTGGCCAATCAGGGAATCAATGTGCGCCGTGTGACGGGGTTTTTTGTTTTTCATCATAGTGAACATCATTTACTCCTTAATTATCCTGGCCAATCGTAGGTTTTTTCTATTGTCCCTTCTTCGGGACCGCGCCCGGCCGGTAACACCGACACGATCACACGTTTGGGTTTAAAACCCGGGGGCAGTTGTAGATCCCCTTCCATATTCTGAAAATACTTGAAGCGGTACTCCAATTCTTTGATGTGTTTCTCGGTCACCTCGGCCAAGGGTAAAACTTTGGGTTGTTGGCTGAACAACCCTTCGATACTCAGACGGATGACTCCGCGGGCATGATGCTCATTCTGGAACACCTGGGTCAGAATGACCTTGTAGCGAAACCCACGGGGGCTACCGTTGGGTTCGACCTTAAAGGTTTGTAAATACAAACCCTGGGCGGCGTCACGGGGAGAAATAATACCACGGTAAAAGGCCACCTCTTCCTTTAATTCCAAAATTTCCGACTGTAAAACTTTGAGGCTTGTATCAAGATCATCATAGGCCTTACGTTCGATTTGCTGCGCGCGCTCCAAGCCGGCTTTTTCTTTACGCAAATCGGCGATCTGATCCTCCAACTCATCAATTTGTTTTAATAATACATTACGTTCGTCGCGTGCCTCCAGCCCATCAAACCCGGCACTATAACGCCCGTATTCAAATAACGCCCAGCCCGCCAGGCAAAGTGTAATTAGACTCAGGACCAATAGCAGTCGGGTTTTCCACGGAGTATGCGCTTTAACGATCAGTGCCATGCTTAGGGGATCATCCCGATCGCTTCCAGCCCGAGGGATTCCTGTAGACCGAACATAATGTTCATGTTCTGCAGCGCCTGCCCCGCCGCGCCTTTGACCAAGTTGTCGATCACCGACAACACCACCACGGTTTTACCGGTGGGCGGGATGTGTACAGCGATACGGCATTGATTAGCACCACGCACACTGCGCGTTTCCGGGAGCGAACCGGGCGGCATCACGTCCACAAAAGGCTCGTCACGGTAATGATCTTCATACATACGCTGTATATCAACCTGTGTATCCCTCAGGGGCGCGTAAAGGGTCGCATGGATACCCCGGATCATGGGGACGAGATGGGGTATAAAGGTTAATCCTACCGTCTCCCCGGCCGCCTGACTTAGCCCCTGGCGGATCTCCGGCCAATGGCGATGACCCCGTACACCGTAGGCCTTAAAATTCTCACTGGCCTCGCACAACAAAGTATGCAGCTCGACCTTACGGCCGGCACCGCTAACACCGGATTTGGCATCTGCGATCAAATGCTGGTTATCCACCAGCCCTTGTGCGATAAGTGGCAAGAACCCCAATAATACGGCTGTGGGATAACAACCAGGATTCGCGACGACCTGGGCGGTTTGAATGGCGGCACGATTGACTTCGGGCAAGCCATACACCGCCTTAGCAAGAATATCGACGCAGGCATGGGGCTCGCCGTACCATTGCTGCCATTCCTCGGGATCGCGTAGACGAAAATCGGCGGCTAAATCGATGATTTTCACCCCCGTGCTGACCAGGCTAGGCACCATTTTCATGGCCGTACCGTTGGGCGTGGCGAAAAATACCAAATCACAGGCGGTAAGGGCCTCGGGTGAGGGTTCAGTAAACCGTAGATCGATCCGCCCACGCAAGTTGGGAAATAGCTCAGCGACCTTGATCCCCGCCTCTGAACGCGAGGTAATTACCCGCAAGTTCACCTGCGGATGTCCTGCCAGCAAGCGTAATAATTCCACCCCGGTATACCCGGTACCCCCGACTATTCCAACATTTATCACTCTACCGACTTCCTCTCCGACGATTGTGAAGGGTGATCATACCAAACCGGCGCTAATCCCCAAAATTGGCGCCGGGGCGATTTATACCTTCACGGATAAGCCCGTGATCATACCAAACCGGCGCTAATCCCCAAAATTGCCAGGGCGCGCGTGACAGTCTGGAAAAGTTTGCCTAAGCTAGTCAACCCCTAGTCCACCTAAAAACACTATGACAGGTTCATACCGTATCAGTTTTGTCGTCATCGGCGTGTTGATTGCCCTTGCCGGTGTGTTTTTGTGGCGACAGATCAGGGTACAAACCGCCCCCCAGGTGAGCTTTACCCTGACCAATGGACACAGCGTGTCCGCGGCCAGCTTACGGGGACGGCCCGTGCTGGTAACGTTTTGGTCGGTGAGCTGTAGCACCTGCCTCGCGGAGATACCGGATTTGATCGAACTGTATCGCCAGCTGGGCCCCCGCGGTTTGGAAATCATCGGTGTCGCCATGCCGTTTGATCCACCGGATGCCGTCATGACGGTACAACGGCAGCAGCGGATCAATTATAAAATCGCCTTGGACGTCCCCGGTACCTTGGTCGCCGCGTTTCAACATGTCATCCTCACCCCGGACAGTTATTTAATCGATCCGCAAGGCAAAATTGTCATGCACAAACAGGGGCAACTCGATATGCTACCGCTACGGTTACAGATCCAATCCTTATTACAACAGCGGGAAGGCTGATGATGTTGTGGTTTAAAGCCTTGCACCTTATCTTCATGGTCACCTGGTTCGCGGGATTATTTTATCTGCCGCGCTTGTTCCTGTACCACACCCTCAGCCAGGACCCCGCCAGTCTAGAACGTTTTACAATTATGGAACGTAAACTGTTTGCGATCATGACCCTGGGCGCGGCGCTTACCTTGGTGTTTGGTATTAGCTTGCTGCTAAGCGGCGCCTATCTTAGCGGCGGCGTGCCCCTGTGGTTGAAATTGAAATTTGCATTGCTGGGGAGTTTACTGGCCTATCATTGGCATTGCGGTAGACTCATTCGCGTGTTGCGGCAGGGTAAGAACACGCACAGTCATATTTTTTACCGTTGGTACAACGAATTCCCTGCCGTGATCTTGGTCGGCATTGTGTTACTCGCGGTGTTCCGGCCGAGCTAGCCCGACGAAAGACTAGTTGGGTAGGGTAGTGCTGGCGGTGGTGACCACTTTCAACCGATTACTCACCACAAACTCCATAATGGAACGGTATACCCCAGGGTTTAACTGGGCAAGATGCTGCGCCACCATTAGACAGGGTTCACCATCCACCACCCAGGGTTTAAGACTGGATGAATAACGCAAGCGGCGATCATCTCCAAAACTGGCTAAGATGGACGATATCCGCTCTATCCAATCCGAGGGCCGTAGTTTTTCACCGTTATTCCGCACACCAAAAACAACATGAAAATTTTCCTTGAGTAACATAGCAACTCCCTTGGCATTTTCTTGTTGCCGGAACCGTATTTTCGTGACATTCCTAAACGCTATCAATATCCCGCGGTGCCGGAGTTAAGATGTTAACCGATTCAGAATTCATTAAATCACAAAATAACAGGGGCCTAATGGGCTAGGCCCCTGTTTAGCTGCTTTTAATAACGTCGAATTTTTGGCTTACTCAGGTGCTCCCCACGGGAAGAGTGGCCATCATCGTCATCATCGTCCTCGTCATCATCGTGGTAGGGTCTTGGGGTGGGCGTCATGGTCGGCGTCGGTGTCATGGTCGGCGTCGGTGTCATGGTCGGCGTCGGTGTCATGCTCGGCGTCGGTGTCATGCTCGGCGTCGGTGTCATGGTCGGCGTCGGTGTCATGGTCGGCGTCGGTGTCATGGTCGGCGTCGGTGTCATGCTCGGCGTCGGGCTTGGGGTTGGGGTTGGATTGCATGTACCCATGTAGTTCGACTTACCAGCAGTCGCAGGAGTAGCATTCAAATGACAACTCGAACAAACGGTAGGATCCACATTAGCTGGGATTGGACCTTTGCACAAATTTGGATAAGCATTTGCCAGATCCATTCCTGCCAACGGGAGCATGGCGAAACCCGCGGTAATCATCATCTTGGTAAATTTTGAATTAAGCATAAAATTTTCCTTCCTCTAAAGTTAACAACCCTTCTATATCGACCTTCCGGTCAATTCCATGTTCATCAACACCCCTATCCCCTGCTATCTTAGGAATACGTGGTGCCGTTGATTTTATAGAAGTTTATTATATGCAGTTACAAAAATACAAATGCTAACGGGCTCACAAAGTTAATGATTGCCGGGATCACCCATGACAGGTATTCAGTGCGATACGTGTGTAATACGTTTAAGCACGGCGAGCGTTTAATGTGGGTCCCTGTGGTAATGCGCCCATCAAGATTAGGGTTCAATCTGTGAACTTCAGCACAGATCAAACCCTGTTATGTGTTTAAATGACTAAGCCAGATTTAAGTAACACAGCTTTATCTTCCACGTAATCCGTTTGCGGGAATTGTTTAGCGAATTTCGGATGAGTTCCATGCAGTGGCGGTCCGTCGATCCAGGATTTGTCGGCGTGGTTCAGTGTCGATTTCAAATCGGATCATGTTACGGCGATCCCTACTGATACGCCGTTCCTGTCTGCGGCGCTCTATACCGGCATAAGGTTTTTTCATGACCTACCTCCTTGTGTTGTAATGCTAAGGGATGGTTCGCGAAGGTTATACCCAGGTAACTGTGCATTCCAGCCTTCAATCGCGCAACTATTGTTCTCACCCCAGTCTAGTGGAGTCCACGGCGGGTTTTATCGTACCTAGGTTCTTTTACCCCCCGCTGGCACGTATACCGTCATCTAATCAGAAAGTAAGGTGTAACACGACCGTCCCCTGCGGGGTACTGCCATATTTAGGATAGTATATTTGTTTATTCGGGCACTAAGTGCTGCTGCCGTAAGAAATCTACAATAACCCGGGCACAGGGTTGCGCACGGGTCTGTAACAAGAAATGCGGTCCATCGATGCAGACACTGGGAATATCAGGCCGCAAGGTTTGTATTTCGCGTACCGAGCGCATTAAGACCACGCGATCGCGTTTGGCGTAGAGGTGCAGGATCGGTTGTTGACAGTGTATGAATAGTCCGCGCACATCAACCTTGAACACCGCTTGTAAACGACCCAAGGCGACCTCACCGGCCACCTGTTTGTGATTGTTGAGCACAAATTCGACTACGGCATCGCTGGCATCCCCCGTGACAAAAAAACGCGCCAACCTCTTGCTGGGCCGTAAACGCAACATCCACGGTTGTAGCCACGGCAGCAATAACCTGGACTCCCAACGACGTGGATTGCTGAGGAAGCTAGCCACCAACACCAGAGCACGGCAACGTTCGGCAAGGCGTTCCGCAAGCATTAAGGCCAGAGGTCCAGAAAATGATTCCGCAATCACCACGATGGGGCCAGGGGGCAGCCGTTCGATGACATAATTTAATAAATCGGCATAGGATAGAAATACTTGTGTGGGGTAAGCGATACTAACACTGCTAAGCAGTGTGCCCAGGGCTTGTTGCAAGGGCCCGAACATTGTCGCGGTGCCGTCGATACCTGGCAATAACACCGCGCTGAGCGACATCACACCAACCCGGCGTGTTGCAGTTCTTTTTTTAAGTAGGCGTAATAAATCGGGGCGGCGATCACACCCGCGACACCGAACATTACTTCCAGAGAAAGCATGGTAAGCAAAATTTCAAACGCACGGGCTTGAATACGCGCGCCGATGATTTTGGCGTTGAGAAAATATTCGAGTTTATGTATACCGATTAAAAACGCCAGCGAACTAAAGGCAATATAGGGCGAATTGTTCAGACTAACAATCACAATAACGGTATTGGACATAATATTGCCCACTACCGGAAGCATACCGAATATGAAGGTTAATACCACCATCATCACTATAAAGGGGAGTTTTACCCCAAACAGCGGCAACACCACCATCAAATAAATCGCCGTGAAGATGGTGTTCAATCCCGCGATACGCACCTGCGCAAACACCACCTGCCGAAATGCTAACGCCAAGCGAGTAACGCGCTCGGCAAGGGCCCGCGTCAGCGAGCCTTTTTCGCTGCCTGCTTTGGCTTCGTGTAAAGAGACCATCGCGCCGATAATCATCCCGATGATAATCTGGGCCAAAACACGCAATGTTTTAGTAATAGCTGAAAACTCGCTGGCGTGGCTGCGCAACCAGTCACTGATAAATGTTTTAATAGTCTCAAGGTCGGAAGGGATTTTTATTGCCAACCATTGCGGCACGTGACGTCGCGAAGTGTCTAGGATCTCCGCCATCTTATTTAATAACGCGGGTAAATTCTCATTGCCGGTGCGAAAAAAATACACCAGCCCGGTGAGCATACCCGCCAATAACGCAATTACCACCACGGTTAAGAAACTGACCACCGCAACTTTGGCTGCACGGCGCTGGATCCGCGCCCGCTGCATGATCCAAGGGGCGATTAAATAGACCAATTCGTGGATCAACAATCCAGCCAATAACGCCGGGAGTAATTTTTGCCACAAGACGAAGCTTAAACCAACCCCCATGAGAATATAGGAGACCCGGCTGAGAGAACTGGAGACGCTGCTATTCATCCGCCCAGAATACCGGGAAATTAGTCCACTAGGCAATTAGAAAAGCATGGGTGGTAAAGAATTGGGGTGTCAGGAAGACACCCCAGAAGTAGTCCCACACACTAGGAGGAGAACATCAGATTGCATGGAGTACAGTGCATAGCTTATGCCAGTTCCACCTACCTGAAATCATTGGGTGGTTTACAAACAATGTCGAAAGACTGCACTTAAAACAACGTGCCCTGACGGTTCGGAGGTGAAAATGCCCCACAATTGAGCGCAGTAACGGCAGCATCTCGACGCTGGTAACCCAACCGTTGAGTAGCAAGATTAAAACGGCGGTGTAACATATCGGCATAGCTACCCGTACCGGTCATGCGGGTAGCAAAACTCGCGTCGTATAATTTACCCCCGTGCATTGCCCGCACCTGACTCAAAATATGGCTGGCTTTGAGGGGATAATGCTGGGCCAACCACGCTTCAAACAACGCCCCCACCTCTAAGGGTAGGCGCAACAATACATAACCCGCGCTGCGCGCTCCAGCCTGCGCGCAGGCTTTTAAAATGGTTTCGATCTCAGGCTCATTCAGCGCCGGAATGATCGGCGCCAGCAATACCCCGGTGGGGATCCCGGCGGCATTTAAACGCTCGATGGTTTGCAGACGTCGTTGCGGGGCGGCCGCGCGCGGCTCAAGCAAGCGGGTCAAACGTCGATCCAGCGAAGTGACCGATACCATCACCTGCACCAAGCGCTGCTGCGCCATAGCGGCGAGGATATCGATATCGCGTTCGACCAAGGCCGACTTGGTCACGATCGCCAGCGGGTGTTGAAAGCGCTGTAACACTGCAAGGATTGAACGCGTAATGCGTTGCCGCCGTTCCGCCGGTTGGTACGGATCCGTATTGGTCCCCAACGCAATCGTCTGGCAACGATAACCTGGCTTACTCAATTCCTGCTCTAATAATTGAGCCGCATTGGGTTTGGTGAGTATCTTGGTTTCAAAATCCAGGCCGGGCGACATACCTAAATACGCATGGGTGGGTCGCGCAAAACAATACACACAGCCGTGTTCACAGCCGCGGTAGGGATTGATCGACTGACTAAAGGGTACATCAGGGGAATCATTGTGGCTGATAATGCTGCGTGTTGCGTCCACCAGCAGCGTGGTCTTAAGCGCGGGAATCTCTTCCTCGGGATACCAGCCATCGTCGTAGCTGGCACGGGAGTGTTCCGCGTAGCGACACTCTGGATTGCTCAGTGCACCGCGCCCTTGTTGAAAACCTGATTTACCGGTAGTGTGTGACAAACAACCTCCTTCTGCTTAGGTTGCGCCGGCAAGGATGATGGCTTCATCATTATATTGCTATAGGCGTACCCTATTGTGATAATAGCGCGATGTCAACCGTGATTGTATTACGCCTCGGTATGTGGCTGCCCAACATCCCATATTTTCGCGTGCTGCAGCACTAATACACTATCAAACTGGAAAACAGATATCTCCTTCAGCCCTAGGATTGAAATACATCCGGCGCGCGCCCACTATGCTCGCTATACCAAAATCAAGCTTACAGGTAATACACGATGAGTGACTGGATTGAAGCACGGGTTGTTGAAAATTACCAATGGAATTCAAAACTATTTTCATTGCGGTTTGAAGCCGATATTAATCCCTTCAAGGCCGGTCAATTTCTACGGGTGGGTCTGGATATCGGTGCCGAACGCATAGGCCGTCCTTATTCTTTTGTAAACGCCCCGACACAGCGACCGATCGAGATTTATTTCAATATCATCCCCAACGGCCCGCTAACCCAGCGTTTAGCACTACTCAAACCCGGTGACAGGTTCTGGACCGGTCGTGGTGCCAATGGCTTTCTAATCCTCGATGAAATACCGGAGTGTAGACATTTATGGTTATTAGCCACCGGCACCGCCATCGGACCCTTTTTATCCATCCTAAAGACCGCCCAGCCCTGGGAACGGTTTGAGAAAATTGTGTTAGCGCATTCGGTGCGTTTTACCGATGAGTTGTCGTTCCAAGATAGCATCGCGCACTGCGCCAAACAGCATGCTTCACAATTTGTCTACGTACCTTTTGTAAGCCGCGCACCCACCCCCGGCGCAATTCACGGCCGTATTACCACCGGTATTGAATCAAAACAACTCGAACAGCGTGCCGGCATTGACCTCCTTCCTGAAACATCTCATGTGATGTTATGCGGTAACTCCGCCATGATCGAAGACACCACCCAGTTACTGGCGACGCGCGGCATGCACCGCCACCGCCGCCGTGAGCCGGGGCATATAAGTACCGAGAAATATCATTAGCGCCGGTGGGGTACTGTAGCTATTACCTAACGGCTGCCCAGATCCGCGCCCCCGGGCGGACTAGCATGTAACTGCATCACCGCTTAGACACCACCGCTGAGTCAGGTATTGCTCATACCAACCTGGTCCGCAGTGCCGGTTGAACCGAGGTTAAAACGCCGACGGCACCGCTAAGGTGCATCAACGCACCACGCTAGAACGACAGTGTTATGCCGCAGCACGGCCTAAAGGGTATACAATGTTTATTCCTCTACTGCCGCTAACCGCGCATGGGTTAGTACCGATTTTGGAGATACTCGCTTGACCCACCGATCATTAAATTTTAACCGCAATGGTGACAAACAAAACTCTAGCTTCTTTGAAGAGTATTTACTGAAACTCTTAGAGGAGCGCGATCGCATCGGAGTGACCAATCTGATTGGTGAGATCGACGCCTTGATGCTGACGGTGGATCCCGGTCATTCAATTGACTATATCGCCGAACTGGCGTTAATGACACCGTACGAATATCTGGTGACGCTAGAAAGTGAATCGCACTGGACCCATGTGCTGCGTATCGACATGAACTCACCGGATTTTTTGGTGCGTGAAGTCAAAGACCCGAACACCCGGGGCATCTTCCGCAGTCTGAATGAGGTCTATCCGATCGGCGCCAAGAAACCCAATTGCCGTTACATGGGCGAAATTTTCAGAGTATCCAATCTGCACGATGTCGTACAATTACAAAGCGAACGCGAGTTTCGATTTTTTACCCAAAATGATATTCGCAAACTGGAACTACCCGGCAATATCGCCATTTCCAAACCCTCGCCGTACACCCATAATATCATCGGCTATCTCGAACGCCCGCTCGATCAATTACGGGTCTACGCCCTGGGGCTGAGCAGTATCCGCGAGGACGTGCAGGCCATGTCCCACTCGGCAAAGACTTTACAGAAACAATTAGGCATCGATACTCTGGTGCAACCCATTGATCACCTGGCCACGCGTGTTTATAGCCAAAACCGCGAGGTGGCAATTCTGGAATTTTTATCCTTATCCAGTTACTACTACTGGGGTTCTTACGATATTCACGATCAAAATTCTTCCACCAATGTCACCAAAAGCGTGCACGTTGCAGAAGAAAGTCGCAGCCCGGCCAAGGTATTTACCGCCAGCAATACGCCGTATTTTGTCAATCATTTGGAAAAACGGCCCTCGCCCACGGAAAATTTTGTGCGTAATTATGGCCCGCGTCTGCACCATATCGCCTTTTCAGTGCGCGACGGTCAAACCCATCAGCAGTCCAATATTGACTACGTAGTGGATGCCATCCGTCAACACGGCAAGGAATTTTTATTGCAGGTGATTGGTTCAGAGCAAGAAGGCCTCAAACAAATATTCTCCAGCGCGTCGGAACACTCCTCGTTGATCATCGAATACGTGCAACGCTTTGGAAACTTTCAAGGGTTCTTTACTCACGGCAACGTGGCCGAGCTCACCCGCGCAGCGGGGGTGGAAGAAGAATTGATCGAACTCCAAAAAACAGCCGACAGTACTCATTCGACTCAACTTTGACACGGTTACCATCTCACCTATGGCAGCAATCCTATTCCGTCGTCCAGCCAGTAATGTCCAAAATGAAGGATCAAACACCATGAATGCAGAGGCAAGCGATACAGCCGTTAAGCAACAGCGACGAGCCTTGGACTATCACGCCACACCTATCCCCGGTAAAATCGGCACCGCACTGCTCAAACCCTGCGAGACCCAAGCTGAATTAAGCCTGGCCTATACACCGGGCGTCGCGGCACCGGTATTGGAAATTGCCCGCGATCCGACCACCGCCTATGACTATACCAATAAAGGCAACACCGTCGCGGTGATTACCGATGGTACGGCGGTGCTGGGACTGGGCAATGTGGGCGCACTGGCGGCCAAACCGGTGATGGAAGGCAAGGGCGTGTTATTCAAGCGCTTCGCGGACATCAACGTGGTGGATATCGAGGTTAACAGCGACTCGCCGCAGCACTTCGTCGATGTCGTGGCTAGTATTGCCGGAGGGTTCGGTGGTATTAACCTGGAAGATATCGCGGCACCACATTGTTTTTATATCGAACAAGCACTACAAGCGCGGTTGGATATCCCGGTGTTTCACGACGACCAACACGGTACCTCGATCATCATTGCCGCCGCCTTACTCAATGCCCTGGAGTTACAAGCGAAACCCTTGAGCGCGGCGCGGATTGTGTGCCTGGGAGCCGGCGCTGCGGCCATGGCCTCGATGCGTTTGTTAAAACACCTGGGCGCTAGATCCGAATTGATCCGCATGGTGGATCGCAAGGGCGTGATTCGCCGTGCGCGCCAGGACTTAAACGCGCAGAAGCAAGAATTCGCCGGTGATTTTCCCGAGCAGAGTTTGGCGGATGTGATGCACGGGGCGGACGTCTTGATCGGTGTCTCAGGCCCCAACTTGGTAACACCACACATGATCAAAACCATGGCGAATAAACCGGTAGTATTCGCCTTGAGCAATCCAGATCCGGAAATTCTACCGCAGCAGGCATACCTAGCGCGGGATGATCTGATCATGGCCACCGGCCGTTCGGATTATCCAAATCAAGTGAATAATGTCTTGGGCTTTCCGTTTATTTTTCGCGGTGCGCTGGACGTGCGGGCGACTTGCATCAATACCACAATGATCGTGGCGGCGGTTGAAGCCTTGACGCGATTAGCGCACGCCCCGGTACCTCACACAGTACTAAAAGCATACAACTGCGATAAGTTGTTGTTTGGTCCGAACTACATTATTCCCACCCCGTTTGATCCACGTTTAATGGATTACGTCGCAACCGCCGTGGCCAAAGCCGCGGTACAATCCGGTGTCGCACGCGCAGCGTATCCCGCGCATTACCCACCCATCATGGGTTAGATGACGCGAGCGTCGGCGCACTAGGCGCTGTGGTTGGTAACCGCGGCGAGGTTTGAAATTGTTATTTTAGTCAAATTCATAGTAACCGATTCAACTATGGAGAGAAAACAACGTGGATATCAGTTTTTTAGCCGACCGCCCAGAGTTCATCAATACCCTCGCCCCATGGGTATACGAATACTGGCGGCCGTTACTTCCACAGGATACCCTCGCAGCACGCATCGCAAAGTTTCAAACCCATCTGAATCACCAGACCCTTCCGATCGCCTGGGTGGCGCATGACAGATCACAAGTATTCGGCACCGCCGCGCTGCGCGCAGATGATCTTCCCAGCCATAAAAATCTCAGCCCCTGGCTTGGCGGCGTATTCGTCGCCCCGCAATTTCGTAGGCGCGGTATCGGTAGCGCACTTTGTTCGATGGTAGAACAACAAGCAAAGCACCTGCACGGCGTCACAACACTCTACCTGTTTACCCTCGATAAGCAGCACTGGTACAGCAGCCTTGGCTGGAGTTTATTCGAGCCCTGCCGCTGGTGTGGTCAAGCGGGCGATATCCTGTTCAAGAAACTGCGGGCGGATTAACAACGCGATCAAATTTACTTGCTGCACGTGCTGGTCTTCATCGACACCTGGCCATATGGGATTGATTAACTTTCCTATAAAACCCTATCAACGCTCACTTCAAACTGACCCACCAGTGCTCACCAGGAATTGCATCCCTTCGCTCACATCAAATTGACCCACTGCCGGTTAAGGAAATTAGTTTGCGTAGCCCGGAGGTAATGAGATGGAAACCGGGCGGGTAACATTATCACACGCATGCCAGCAACCCGTTACCTCGATACCTGGTCGTGCCGTTCATCTTTGCAGTGTTACCGTGTTTGCAATCCCGGATTCCGTTACACTGCATCCGGGCTACGCATGCTTATGAGTTTTGATAAACGTCCAGAATGAATTTATAGCATCGACGGTATATTAGTAAAATTTGCGTTTTGACCCTGATTTTCTTGGACTTCATGGCATTCAGTCCAACCTACGCGCTATATCCTGGCCACGATAAGTTATTAAACTTAATCGTACTGCTACGATATCAACCACACACCCTCCCTCAATATGTAAATATAGAAAACTATCGATGCCAAATGAATCGTTATTTTCATATGGTATATAACCATATCCAATTTTTTTTAAAATGGCATGTATGTTGTCCTTTGAAATCTCCTGTAACTTAATTTCGCCAACATAATAATGCCGATCCACGACCAAATCTTGTTTTGAAAAAGCAAAATCAATTATATTTTCAGCTTTTATAATTGTTTTGCTTTTTTCATCTCCTGAAAAGGACAATGTAATTGTAAGCTCATTAAAATCATCGCTTGGCTTTAGACTTTCAAGCTCAAAGTCTTTTAATCTATTAATTTTATCAATTAACTCATTAATGTTCATATAATTATTTATTTATAATTTCACTTGTTCCATGAGTGTCACTACCTGGACTATGTGGTATTACATTACCATCTGGCCCATATCTTGGTCCATATTTTTTACCAGGATACTTCGGACCTACTCGGACTATCTCACCATTAGGTCTTATCCATATACTGCTTCCATCTGGATTTGTCCATTCTTGATATCCACCTGCTGTCTGTTTTGGCTTTTTTGTAAACCCATTCTCTTTGAGGATTTTTTCAGCCTCATCTTCAGAAACTCCTGTTAAATTAGGCGTATCTTCAGCACCGCAACTCTTTGCTTCATCACTATCTGATGGCGTGTTGCTTTGTGCTATAGGAAGTACATTATCGTTAGGGAAAGGAGAGATTGTAGACCCTGGCGGCACTACACCTGGGATACCTCTTTCTCCGGCCCTTTGAACTTCTTGATATAGATAAACGCTAATAAGTACTGCCGCAGTACCGTATACCACAACTGGTACTAATACTTGTGCAAACTGACCAGACGAGTCAATCCAACCAATCGGATTTCCTCCCACATACCCATACGTATTCAGTCCACCACCCAACCCAATGGGATCACTGGTGATATATCTACCCGATTGAGGATCATAATACCGATTATAGTTATAGTGCAGCCCCGACTCTTGGTCAAAATACTGTCCGGCGAAGCGCAGGTTCATTGTCACTTTCACCCCATCTCCATCAGGGTCTTCATTGGCCAGGCCCACCCCAAACGGATCACTGTCCCAGCGCCACACGACTTTTTGTGTGGCGTCGGTCATCGTCCGTGGCGTGCCGAGCTGATCAGTGTGGAGGTAATACACATTCCCTTGTTGGCTGACGGCCACCGGAACGCCGTTTAAGTAATAGTATTCCACTTGCGTCACGCCTGCCGGGTCGAGTTCGGCCAGCAGTTCGCCGTTTAATCCATACACGTAGGTCGTGGTGATGCCATTGACGGTTTTGGTAATGCGTTGATTCAACTATATGTCCTAGATCTTCTTTCCCTTTTGATCTCTTGTGACCCCAAATATCTTTCTAGATCTTGTGTTTTTGCGAAAGCTGAATGGCTCCATCCAATTTTCGCCGGGTTGACTTAGAAAGAGCAGGATTCTTCTTTAAGTATTCCTGCACTGTTAGTACAACAAAACTTACAGGATTTTCAGCAGGACTAATCCTTGATATTTCAACTTCTACAACTTTATTCCCGTTAACTAGGACGGTATAAATATCTTCTCCCTGTTCAGGAATCCATCCAATAATAAAAACATCGTCTGTCATATCAGGAAATTTGGCGCGAAGCGCTGATAATAGTTCAGCGCTATTTTCGCCGCTTAAAAATTTTTCCTTTGACTGTAACAGCTCATCATTCAATGTAGATGACTTCATTTCAATACACCTGGAAATACCGTTATTAAATTGCCGTATTTATCAGACATGGTTGTCATAATTGAAGTAGTAGCATTCCCATTCATCGCATCAATTCCGATAGTTCGCCCCATGTCAATTTCCCGTACATATCGAAGACCATCAGCACTTTCGACAGTTCTAGACACTGGAGTCCCAACCACTTGCTTGCTCTGCAATAAAGATTTCAACTCGCTTTGGCTAACAGAAAACTGGCTTGCATTGGGTTGACCTGAGAAATGCCGTTTCAGAACATGCGCCCAACCCTCATTGGAAACATTTATCCTTGATTGAACGCGACCAGGAACACCAGCTAACCCCTCTGCAGCAACCGCTCTTGCACCCAACCAACCCGACGCTGCACCAATGCCACCACCAAACAAAGCGCCCCACCCTGCACCATGTAAACCTGCATCATTAACTTCACCCCAATTGACACAGCCTTTAGATAAATACTGTCCGGCAGCATTAATACCAGCACCAACTACATAACCACCAACTGCACCACTAGCCGCGCCCCTTGCAGTTTGCTGCGCGATAACCATCATTGCTTCAATACACGCCGGACTGACATCACAAGATGTCGCTAAACCGTAAGGATCGGTTGCACCAATCGGATTCCCCCCTACATACCCATACGTATTCAGCCCACCACCAAGTCCAATCGGATCAGAAGTCACATACCGCCCCGTCTGCGGGTCGTAGTACCGATGGTAGTTGTAGTGTAGCCCCGACTCTTGATCGAAATACTGTCCTGCAAACCGCAAGTTCATGGTCACTTTCACGCCATCGCCATCCGGATCATCATTCGCCGCACCCACCCCAAACGGATCACTGTCCCAGCGCCACACGACTTTTTGTGTGGCGTCGGTCAGCGTGCGGGGCGTGCCGAGGTGGTCGGTGTGGATGTAATACACATTGCCTTGACGGATCTCTGCCAGCGGCGCGCCATGGAGATAGACATACTCGGTCACGCCATTGGCATCGTTCGCGGCTTCACTGAGCAACTCGCCATTCAGACCATAGGTGTAATTCGTGCTGACCCCATTAACGGTCTTCATCACCCGTTGATTCAACGCGTTGTAGGCATACGTTGCGTCATTGACGCCCAACAAGCGATTCAGAGTGCCATAACCAAGTGTCATACCACGCAATGACGTGGAATTGCCGTTGGCATCCACTGACACGATCGCGCCGTTGATGACACTCATGACATTGGTGGCAAGTTGATAGTCGTACGTGGTGGTCGTGCTAGCCACGACATCACTGCGGCGATTGCCATTTTTATCGAAGTTATAATCGCGTGCACCGAACGACCCCGACGCTGTGTCCACTCGATCCAAGGCATCGTAGTTAAATAGCGTGGTCAGCCCCGACAGAGAACTTTGTGATACGTTTATAATTAGTCTGCCAAATTTAACGCTGTGAGTGAATTGCATACATCGCAATAATAATAAACCACTTGGACATAATTATTCTCTACAAACCCCCTGTCCCAATCCGTTTTATCCGATACCGTTGAAAAAAAATTCATTTTATTTTTACAAATCGCACATACAGGGATTTGTGGTGCATTTACCAAATAAGGGGTGCCACCAAGTTGATGGCGTGGCATACATAGATCTGGCCGTTCTTTTTGAATTACCCATTCATCCACTACGTCATCATTCAAATCAATAATTACCTGTTGGTCCATGTCTGATATTTCGATTAACCCAACATGTCTCTCCGGAAAGTTTAACGGGTAGCTCGGGTAGGGGAAATCCTGATAGCTTTTTCCAGAGTTAAATGCAAGCAGCGTTACCATACTATCTTCCATCACTTGGTATGAGAAGGGCATTTGTGATAATTCACATGTCCAGCAGTACAAAAGATGAATATACTGGCTTCGTGATTGTACCGGTATGCGCTTATCCCGCATATCAAATGAAAAAAACCGTAGCAGCGGCTTGTTGCAGTTCGGGCATTCCGCTCCTACAATTGAGTGCCGACCACAGAACACATGAGTGGCCGCATTTTCAATACGGTTAGGAAGGGTAATTATAAGATGATACCCTTTTGCTATTGCCATTAATTAATACCTATCCACCACCTGCGACACATACCTTTAAAACAATCAGGATTAAGACCACCACCGCCTCCACCACCTGCTTTACTATTACTCCTAGCCGGATAAGTTTTACAACTTCCTATATTTTCGTGTATCGTGTCGTTAAAGTTCTTAATCTCAGGAACTTCTGAATGCAAAATCTTATTCAAGAATGATTCCGCCTCTGCAGCGGACATTTTACTTGGATCAATATTATTCTTGTCAATCCATTTTGACCATTCTGAATTCACAGCTTTGTTATATTCCTTGTGTTCCACACTCCAGCCGTGTCCATCGGGCACCTCACCTGTAGTCGAATTCTTAAACACGCTATATGCTTCCTGCGACAACCCCCAGTCCCGATATAACGACTGAGGTACATAGTGATGGCCTTCTGCCAATCCTAGAGGATCAATCTCGTCAATTGGATTCCCCCCTACATACCCATACGTATTCAACCCTCCTATGAGCCCCAGCGGATCACTGGTGACATACCTTCCAGACTGCGGGTCGTAATAACGGAAATAATTATAATGCAGCCCCGACTCTTGGTCAAAATATTGTCCCGCGAATCGCCGTACTTGCGTCGGATCAACCGATGTCTGACACACAGGACTTCTTTATCTTATAACCCGCTATGGAAAATATTGCGAATATAACAACGAAACTTGTCAGCGCATTCAAAAATAAACGAGGTACGCCGTGTATTAATGTTGAAAATGCGGTTGCAAGCGCAAACGCAATTATATCTGACTGATTAAAAACCATAACAAGAAAAGTCTGCAAAAATGCAATCACGAGAAAGCGAGAAAAATCATTTTTTGCATCTAATTGAAGTAAACGAATCAGTATAAAGAAGAACACAGCCACGAAAGGTAAATAAAACAGCCAACTAAATAGGGTGCCAGTAAAAAGCACATCTACTGAAGTTATCTCGTGTAAAAAAACCCGCCATTCGGATCGAAGTGCAGGATACAACCAATTGTGAATTACATTACCCAGTATCGTTCCTGCGACGCTCCCCAGAAATGACAAAGTAATAACACTGAATATTAATTTTTTATTCACAAAAGACCTCATTCACACTCACAGCGTCGTATCGTTGCGGTAGAACCCGGCTCAAGACCAAAATGAGTGATATTGACTTTTGCTTCTCTGCTACTTGCAGATGCCGTAGACGTTCCTAACTCTGGGTCTTGAATAACAATTCCAGTGTGCCCTGTATACCCAGTACCGTTATGGCCAACAGCTACTATATCGCCCGGTTTTATGGGTCCTGTCGTTACGACTGGCCAATTTGGAATATTTGTTGCTGGATTTGCCAATTCCCCAGCCACTGCCTGACGATTATTGACTAATGGTGGTGTTGAACCCGATTCTGCTACCACCGTGTTAACAAACAAGTTGCATTTGTACTCTGTCATCCAACCTAACCCACCACGATACCCTGGATTACCCCAGCCACCTTCACCTACACGAGCTGTGGCCGCATCTGCAATGGCAGCAGCGTCACACGAACATAATCCAAACAGATCAAACGCCCCAATCGGATTCCCCCCAACATACCCAAACGTATTTAACCCGCCTTTCAACCCAATCGGATCAGAGGTCACATACCGCCCCATCTGCGGGTCATAATACCGATGGTAGTTGTAATGCAACCCACTCTCTTGATCAAAATACTGTCCCGCGAAGCGTAAGTTCATCGTCACCTTCACCCCATCCCCATCCGGGTCGTCGTTGGGCATTCCCACGCCAAAGGGGTCGCTGTCCCAGCGCCACACGACTTTTTGTGTGGCGTCGGTCATCGTCCGTGGCGTGCCGAGCTGGTCGGTGTGGAGGTAATACACATTCCCTTGTTGGCTGACCGCCACCGGAACGCCGTTTAAGTAATAGTATTCCACTTGCGTCACGCCTGCCGGGTCGAGTTCGGCCAGCAGTTCGCCGTTTAATCCATACACGTAGGTCGTGGTGATGCCATTGACGGTTTTGGTAATGCGTTGATTCAAC
>JACQBC010000013.1 GCA_016194635.1 Gammaproteobacteria bacterium
GATCGGTGTGGTCGGCGATCAACGTGCCGTGATAGCCCTTCAGGGGTTTTAAACCGCCCTGGCCGTCGTCGACAAAGCGCATGCCGCCGCCTTCACCACCGATGACGATCACATCGCCGCAGGGCGTGATGAGGATCTTGGAATCGTAGTTGTGCGACCAGCGCGTCCCCAGCGTGCCGGGTTTGTAACTGGCGCTGCTGCTGTAGCTGCGGCGGAATTCCAATGGAATGCCACGGCCGGGCACGGCCAGATCGGTGGCATTCATGAATAAATGCCCGTCTTTGAGGTCCACGCCTTTGACGATCACGTGGCCGACTGGTAACGCATTGTGGACCTCGTATTCGGACAGGGCCTTGCCCGTCACCACTTCACTGTGGCCGTCGATATCACTTACACCGGTGAGTTCAAAGGTGTAACTGCCTGCGGCAAGATCCGCCGGTAGAATGGCCACGCTTTGTACTCCGGCGGGGAAACTGCGCGCGGCAATGACGGTGGTGTGGGCGTTCGGATTCGACTGACTCGTCGCCACCAGGGTGAGGGTGGCGGGTTGGGTGAGGGTAAAAGTGAAATCCGTGCCGATGTTGCAGGTGCGTTGGTTGAGTGTGTCGATATCTTGTGTGACGTGCAGCGCGCGGGTGTAGTCTTTGAAGATGGTTTGGCGTAAGGGTAAGGTAAACGGATCGGAGCGCACTTCGATACCCGGCCCAGATCCACCGTTTAAAATCAGCACCGCTGTATAGGGTTTCGTGAGTTCGTAGGCTTTATCACGAAAAATCAACGCCTGCCCATCGCCATTTCGCGTACTGCCGATCGAATACCAATCCCAAATGTTATTCTTAAAGATCGCCACTTGCGTCTCGGAACTATAATACTCTGGTGGCAAAATGCTGTAGTGAAGATTCACCGGACCTTGTGTTAACCCGTCTTCGTTAAGCGGTATTACCCCGTTTTGAACGCCTTGGCCCTGCACGCCAGTGATGGCGGGAATCAAGCCCGAAAAACTGATGACATTCCATGCTCGCGTTATCGGTGTAGGTGGTGGTGCGTTGTTTGCCGCCGCCCGTTCAAGTTCTACCACACTCACAACATTCTTCGCCGTGAAACTGACGGTATTAAGCCCTGGTGATGGGCCTGCCCAGGCCTCTGCGGTCCAGTAACCATCTCCCATGGCGAGAGGAGCAGTAACGGTGCCCGCATTTGAAATATCGGCGGTCATCCCGTCCATAACGACTGGCCCATAGGCATGCGATTGTTTATCGAAGTATCTCACGCCGACATGAATCGTCATGCCAAATTTTTCACCCGCGCGGGCGGCGGCAATGTTGTGTTGATTTGAATCAGCCACGAGTATGGAGTCGAATGAATAATCGGGAAGGCTCAGCGTGTAAGCATTTGTGTAGCTACCCACCGTGGTACTCGCTGTTAGGGTATACGAGGTATAACCACTACCTAACATGACGTTTACTAACGATCCGGATGGACCTGTTTTGTCCGTAAATAATAATCCACTGCAGCCGGCGCAGCTTCCCACGATCACTCCATTGCTGCCGCCTCTGGGATCGGGACCGGACTGCGCTAAGTTGTAGTTCACATCCACATTAGAAATCGAATTGTTGTACTGGTCCTGTACTTGCAAGCCGACAAGGTCAACGGTTGAGTCCGGGTAGGGATACCCCACGCAGCATCTGTTTATACGCACCAGCTTGATAGGATCTCCTGGTAGGCCCAGTTCTTGAAACGGTTTGGTCAGTGCGAGCAAACCTGCGTGTGTATCCACCGCCGCGTCGATGTAGTTCAATCCAATGAGCGTGAGGTAACGATCACCCGGACTTGAGGCATAAATTGGGCTCTTTGAGGTGACCTGTCCCAATTCATAGCGAATCGAGGCGATACCTTTTGCATTGGTCAGCGCGGTAACAGGCCCGGCGGATTTTAGGGTGACCACGGTGGGAGGCAGGTTGCTGCCGGGCGGTGCGGGCTGAACCTGTTCGTAGACCAGTTGGCCTTCGCCCGCCGTGACGGTGAAACTTACGTTTGCATTGGATACCGGTCGGCCATCTTTGTCGCGCACCAGTAAACTCAACGGTTGCTTGAGTTGCGTTCCCACCACGTCTTGCTGGTTGTCACCCGCCACGGCATTGATGTATACCCCGGAGAGCGGATCGGTATTGGGAGTGGCGGTGTTGGCGCTGGCCAGGGCGTCGGCCAGCCATTGCAAGATCCAGTCACCGGGTAATTGTGCTGATGCGCCACCGGCTAAACCACCGGCGATGAAATAACCGGCCGCACCGCTGTTGGGATCGGCCACGCGCCAGATCGCGCCGTGCCAGGACTTATAGGTGATCGGATCACGCGGTACATCGACCGTCATTCCCAGTCGCAACCAATTGTTGATGTCCGCGATCACGTTGGCGGGCTGCGTCAGCGTCGGTAACAGGCTGGCGCTGTTGGCCGTCGTGAGCGTTAACACTGGAATGCCACTGGTTTGCGCCAACGCCAAACCTTTATCCGCCGAAATACTGTCAACGGCATAATCGCTTTCGAATTGCTGATGTTCCAATACCGAACCTTGCAAGGCCGTCAATTGCATCCAATCTTTCAGTTGTGTGGCGGTTGCCGTGCGGGATACCGGCTCGGCCACACGCAAGGCCGCATCCAGCGTGACCCCCTGCCATTGCAATTGCATCGGACGGCCCAGGACGGTATCCACTTTGATGGCATTGCTGACGACCGCAATACTCGGCCACGGATGCACGACCGCGACGTTCATGACATCGGCAATTTCCTGCTCGGCGTTGTTCCAATTATCGACATAGTGATAGGCAATCGCATCCAGCAACGGCGCGGCCTGGTATTCGGTGTCCGCCGGATCGGCGGCGGGGATTACCCGCGCTACTTGTTGCGCATAGATACCGACGGCGTGATAACCACCGGCGACGACGGTTTGAGCAATTTGTTCGGAACCGTTGGCACTGCTGGCGATCACCTCGAAGCGATGGGATGCACCGGTCGCGAGCGCATCCTGCGCGACGGCTTTTTGTTGGCCGTTGATTTTGATCTGTGCGCGCAGTTTGACGAGATAGGCCGGGACGTAGTCCAGGCCACCGAACAGGTCCACGGTTTTTTGATCATCGACGGTCGCCGGAATGTAGGACAAGGTGACACGTTCATTCTGCACGACGGACAATGGCACGCTGTAATCGAGGATCACCGGATCAGCATCGCCGGTTCCCTGGCGCACCACAAAGCGCAGCATCTGGCGATAGCTATCGCTTAACGCCGCTTCTTCACCGGTCACGGCCACGACGGTGACCGGTAAGGTGTTTGGCAACAGGCCGAGGGTCTTGGCTGCGATTGCGGTGCTACCCCATTGTTGGGCATAGGTGGCGCCATTGCCTTGGGCCAACAGGAAATCGCTGATCTGTTTGCGCACCACACTCAATACATCACTGCTTTGCGGTTGTTGCAGATACGCCGTGATCACGCTGCCGGCATTCAATCCCGCCCCGGCAAAGATACCGGCGGGTGCAACAATTTTATTGCTCTTTAATGCCGGTGTCAGCGGCAGCCAGGTCGCGCCGGAGGCATCCACCATCGCACCGCGATAATTCGTGTATGGGACAAAGGCACTGACCCAGGTGTGTTCGACATCGAGCACCGCGATGCGGCCACCGCGCACGACGGGTGAGTACGCCACGCCCGCGCGTGTTAACGCCGTCGTCGCCTGCGTCGCATCGGTCACGCCCAGGCTGTTCATCACATCTTCGATCGGCAATTCCACGACGCCATGGACATAACGCGACGGCAAGCCGCTGGCACGGAACAGCGCGATCAATAAATTTGCCTGATCGATATCGTTGCCGCTCTTTTGACGCAAGGTGCCCACAGCGCCTTTCATCGCACCGGCGTACCACTGCGTGCGGATGTTGTTGCGTACAAATTCGTAAATCCGGATGTAGTCGTAACCCAGGCTCTTGGCCTGTGCCAGAATTTCATCCGCGAGCGGCGCATCCAGACTGGCCATGCTGTCAGCCGGTTGCGGTGAATTGACTTGATTCGCGGAATTCACATAACTGGGCTGGATCACCGGACTCACAACCGGTTGGCGTTGCGCCAAGGCTGCTTGCCGATACGGTAATAAGCTGCTGGCGCGTAAAATCGGCGTTTCTACTTGACTGAGATGGCTGTCGAGATAGGCGCTGGCTTGGCGAATGGCTTCCAATGCTTTGCTTTGGAAACCGCTGTCGGCCAGGGATTTAGCGCGATCAGGGGAGGTTGCAAGCGCGCCGAGGCCGCTATCTAGAATATCGGTTAAACCTTTATAGGTTTGATCGTAATTATCTTCCGCGTTTTGTCGTCGGGTTTCATAGCTATTGGCAAGACCCGCGTTCGCCAAGGTTTGTTTGACACTGGCAAAACGTGCCTTGAACAACAAGTGGTTGGCTTGTAAGGCTTGGTAGGCATCGGCGACGTGGCTTAGGGTGTTGCTGGAGGTCGCCGCGTCGAGGTTACGTAAGGTTTGTTGAAAATTTGTGAGTTGTTGTTGTAGATCCTCGGCTTCGGTACGGCGTGCGTCAACCTGTGTTGTATGAACAGGCATTGACTTGAGTTGGACCATCAGGGCGCTGACGTCCTTGCCCTTGGTAAGATCGTCGACGATTTGGTGTTGGAGTTGTTGCCATAACGCAGGGCCAGATACATCTGCCTTACACACAAGAGGCAAGGCCGTTACTAGAAGTCCGCTTGCGCTAATTAGTGCAAACCAGGTTGTTCGTATAACCCTCATAAGGAGCCATACCCCGGGTCTTTTGCCGTCACTTTAGATCGTAAATGCTGTAAAGCCAGGACTCGGCATTCATTGCCCACATGGGGAGCACATCGTGACTTAGATAAGCGAAACGCCACGCCTAATGTTAAGGCGCTTATTTGGCACCACAGAACAGCTGGCATCCCCCCACTCCTCCCCTACGTTCATCCCAAATCCCTAACGGCGATAGTCTATTATTGGCTGCGCTGATTACGCTTTAATGGCCCAAATCTATCCTTTATCGCCTCGATACGCACTCAACTATTTTCAGATATCGAAACTGGTTTAAGCGATTCTATCTCCCGAATATTACGAATAGCAACTCCCCCTATCATAATAAAATCAAAAATGTTCCTCGCAAGACAAAAATACTTTTATAACCTTTATATTAATCCGTCCTTTTACCCTACTCCACCGTCACCGATTTGGCCAGATTGCGCGGTTGGTCGACATCGGTACCCTTTAAGATCGCGACATGGTAGGCGAGTAGTTGCAGGGGGATGGTGTGGATGATTGGCGAGGTTTCGTCTTCGCAGGAAACGATGTTCATTACTTTCGTGGTTTGATCCGCGTCAAAATGCAAACGTTCGTCGGCAAACACGTACAACACTCCGCCGCGAGCGCGCACTTCTTGCATATTGGAGCGTAATTTGTCGAGCAATTCATTATTCGGCGCCACCACGATCACCGGCATTTGCGCGTCGACCAGGGCCAGCGGTCCGTGTTTGAGTTCTCCGGCGGCATAGGCCTCGGCGTGGATATAGGAGATTTCCTTGAGTTTAAGCGCTCCTTCCATGGCGATGGCGTGGTGCAGGCCACGACCGAGAAATAGGGCATGTTGTTTATCGGCGAAGTCCTCGGCGAGTTTTTTGATCTGCGCGTCTAACTCCAGCACCTTCTCGATCTTGGCGGGCAGGGCCTTGAGTTGGTTTACTAGGCGCGCTTCGAGTTGTGGCGTCATACCATTGCGCCGACCCAAGGCAATCACCAGCAACAATAACGAGACCAATTGCGTGGTAAAGGCCTTGGTGGAGGCCACGCCGATTTCCGGGCCGGCCCGTGTCATTAATGCTAATTCAGAACCGCGTGTGAGCGAACTCTCCGGGACATTGCAGATCGTTAATGAATGTCCAAAACCCAGCCGCTTGGCTTCTTGCAAACCGGCCAGGGTATCGGCGGTTTCACCGGATTGTGAAATCGTGACGATTAATGAATTGCGCCGTACCACCGGCTTACGATAGCGAAATTCGCTGGCGATCTCCACCGTGCAGGGGATGTTGGCCAGGGTCTCAAACCAATGCCGCGCCACCATGCCGGAGTGGTAGCTGGTACCGCAGGCGATGATGTGCACTCCCTTGATTTGATCGAAGATCGCCGCCGCCTCGGGACCAAACGCCGCCTCCAAGACATGGTCGCCACTGAGCCGGCCTTCGAGTGCATCCGCCACCGACCGAGTTTGCTCGAAGATTTCCTTGAGCATGTAATGCCGGTAAGTACCGCGCTCCACCGCGTCGGCGGTGAGTTCACTTTGTTTAATAGGACGTTCTACTTTTTTCCCGGTGATGTCGTAGATCTGGATCGTGTCGCGGCGGATGTCCACCACATCGCCTTCTTCTAGAAAAATAAACCGTTGGGTCACCGGTAGTAATGCCGCCACGTCCGAGGCGACAAAATATTCGCCGATGCCCACGCCAATCACCAGCGGGCTGCCGCGGCGCGCCGCGACCAGGCGTTTGGCGTCCCGATTACTGATCACACCGATGGCATAGGCGCCGTCCATTTCCTGCAGCGCGTTTTGCACCGCCACCAGTAAATCTTGCTTGCCCTCGATATGGTGCTCGTACACTTGGTGCACGATCACTTCGGTATCGGTTTGCGAGGTGAATTCGTAACCCTTGGCGGTTTGTTGTTTGCGCAACTTGTCATGATTCTCGATGATGCCGTTGTGCACCACCGCCACGGTTTTGCGGCAGACGTGCGGGTGGGCGTTTTTTTCCGAGGGTACACCGTGCGTGGCCCAACGGGTATGCGCGATACCGACATGGGCTTGTAAATGTTGCGCCTTCACCGCGTCTTCGAGTTTGACGACCTTGCCCGGCATACGCACCCGGTCGATGCAATTCGCAGTATCCAACACCGCCACCCCGGCGGAGTCATAGCCACGGTATTCCAGGCGTTTCAGCCCTTCGATCAAGATTGGCACCACATCGCGCTCAGCAACCGCTCCGACAATTCCGCACATAGGTTATCCTCGTTCAATCGTTCTAGTGGTGGGCTTGATGGTGGGTATTCGGGGGGGATGGTGACACGCTGTAAATACATCCTTAGTACGCTCGGCGGCGACATCCCTGTCGCCGACGGTCACCATCCCCCCCGAATACCCACCATCAAGTCCGCTGTTAATAATTTAGTGGTCATAGCGCAGCAGCGGATTACAACAATTAAAACTACGGCGGGCAATGCCCATCCGGTTACTTGTATACGCGTCCATGGGTACCGGCTTTACGATAGAACGTCGAATTAACCTATCGCCCTACGCTGTTGAACAATTTTGTAGATGCAATCGGGCAGTAGCCACTCCATTAGAGGATTTAGTTACCTGTCACGCCGCTGGGGTGACCGTCGGCGGCAGGGATGCCGCCGCCGAGCGTACAGGGATGTATTTACAGCGTGTCACCCCAGCGGCGTGACAGGTAACTAAATCTATCTCCGATGGCGACGGTAACTATACGCATCGGCGATCAGTCGCGCGTTTTCTTGCTTGGCCGCTGCCATCCTTCCACCGTGATTTGTTTAGCCCGCGTCAAGGTTAACTTTTCCGCGGGGGCTTGTTTGGTGATCACCGATCCCGCTCCAATGGTAGCACCCTTACCCACCGTCACCGGCGCGACCAGCACGGTATTGGATCCCGTCGAGGCATGGTCCTGAATAATCGTGCGGTGTTTATTCGCACCGTCGTAATTCGCCGTGATCGTCCCAGCACCGATATTGACCTTGCCACCCATCTGCGTATCACCGACATAACTTAAATGATTCACCTTCGAGCCAAGACCGATCTCACTGTTTTTGATCTCGACAAAATTGCCAATATGATTATCGCCTTTGAGCACCGCGCCGGGGCGCAAACGCGAATAAGGGCCGACACGGCTGTGGCTACCGATATGAGTGTCTTCGATGACACACAGTGGTAAAATTTCCACGCCGGATTCGATCTGGCTGTTGCTGATAATACTACCGGCGCCGATTCGTACGTTGTCACCAATGGTTACTTTGCCGCTGAAAATACAATTAATATCCACCTCGACATCGCGCCCAAAACTAACCTCGCCGCGAAAATCCACCCGCGCGGGATCGCGAAACGATACGCCTTGTGCCATAAACTGCTCCGCCTGTTGTCGCTGGTACACGCGTTCTAACTCGGCGAGTTGGCCGCGGCTATTCACTCCCAGCACCTCGGTTGCGGTTTGCGGTTGCGAGGTTTGAACCGCAATCCCCTGTTGCACCGCCATCGCAATAATATCGGTTAGATAATATTCTCCCTGCGCATTGTTACTGTTGAGTTGCGCTAACCATTGGCGCAATTTATCGCTGTGCGCCGCCAGGATACCGGTGTTGACTTCGGTGATCCGTTTTTGCTCCGCGCTGGCGTCTTTTTCTTCGACAATACACTGCACCGCCGCTTGGGCATCGCGCACAATCCGGCCATAACCGCGCGGATCGGTTAAATTTACGGTTAACAACGCAAGTTTGCCGGCCTGGGCGCTGGCCACCAAGGGCCGCAGGGTGGTGTGTTGTATCAGCGGAACATCGCCGTACAACACCAAACTCACCGATTCGTCGGCCAGTTCCGGCAAGGTCTGCGCCATGGCATGGCCGGTGCCTAGTTGTTGGGCTTGTTCAACCCAGTGGAGATCGCTGGCATTCATCCGGCGGCGCACTTCGGCGCCGCCGTGCCCGTACACGATCAATATACGTTGCGGCAAGAGTTGCCGCGCGGTGTCTATCACATGTTGTAGCAGGGGTTTGCCGGCCAGCGGGTGCAACACCTTGGGCAGGGTGGACCGCATACGGGTGCCCTGTCCAGCCGCCAATACCACGATGCTTAGAGGTAACATCGCCGCCATGCATTATTGATAGGTCAAGGGGCCTGGGGTATCCAGCGCGTTACCCTGCGCGAGTTCCTGCGGGGTAGCAGCGCGGATTGTTACTACATGAATACGGAACAACAGGTTTTTTCCGGCGAAGGGGTGGTTGCCATCGAGGGTAATCTGGCCGTTGTCGATGCGGGTCACAACCATGGTCATGGTGTCGCCCTTGTCGTTTTGAAACATGGCCTCCGCGCCGACGCGGCGGTACGGCGGCGGCACATTTTCAAGGCTGTCGGTAAAAGCCAACTCCGGGTTGTGCGGACCAAAGGCTTCCTCGGCGGATAACGGCACTTCAATTTCAGCGCCCTCGTTCGCCCCCAACAGATACTGTTCGACCTTGGGAAACATCTTACCGTCTACCCCGTGAATATAAGACATGGGCAAGTCCGACTGTTCTAACACCTGGCGGGCTTCGTCGAGAATAACGTAGGTAAAAGTGACAACGTGTTTATCCGCGATAACCGGATGCGTAAGGGTGGACAACATGCGCTAATTCTATCCTATTTCCCGCCCCGGTTGCGCCGGGCTGTTTTAAATATCTTTAAATACATAGAGGTACCCATACACCCACAGGGTCCCTCCGAGCGACGACTTGCCCAACGGATTCAACCGTGAGTTTGTGCTCAATCCGCCTAACGCCTTGGCCGGACGGCGGCTTGGCGCTTGCCCGCGGCGAGGATATTCATCGCCGCCAAAGGTATAAACCCAAGTGGCTTAGATTATAGCTGTGGTTGTTTACTGCACCGAAATATGTTCCGACCAATTGCCTTCGGGTAAAAACTCGGCTTCGTTGCTAATTCGTTTGGCCTCGTCGTGACGGCCCAGGGCGGCCAGGATCTGCGCCTTCACCATGAGTGAATCCTTGGCATCGGGGCGTAAGCGCAAGGCCGCGTCGATGGCGTCAAGCGCGAGGGTTTGCTGTTTGGTAACCAGATAACCCAACGCCAGATTATGATAACCTTTTTGATAACTGGGATCATATTGAATGGTTTGTTTAAAATGCTCAATGGCGTGCGCATAGTCGCCACGCCGCGCATAGATTACCCCCAAGTCATCGTGCGCCTCGGCGTTTTTGTTGTCTATTGCAATGGCCTGTTTTAGGTCTTGCTCGGCCTCGAGCTCGTCACCCTTCCAGATATAACGCACGCCGCGTTTGGTTAAGGCGCGTGAATCGGCCGGATGGCGCTGCAGGTAGATGCTCAAGTCGGCGATTCCCGCTTCTAAATATCCGCCCCGGCCGCGTGCCAGGCCCCGGCCAAAATAGGCCGCATCGAGGCTGTTATCCAAGTGTAGCGCCCGGCTGTAATCTTCAATGGCGGAATCGAATTCCTGCAACTCGGCATAGGCGTCCGCGCGTTTCACATACAGCGTTGCATCGGTAGGCGTGTTACGCAATTGATCACTATACTGCGCGATCAAGCGCTGCAGGTCCTCGGGGGTTTTGGTTTCCTCGTTGGCCGCGGCCTGCGGGGTTGCCGGAAATTCAGCACTGGGCGACAAATATTTCCCCGCCTGTAAGGGTAGATCGCCAAAACACGTTTTATACAGTTTGCTGGTAAAAACCGCCCGCTTGTCCGGGTCGCTGCTGAGTAAATCGGATTCGTTTAATAATAACACCACCTCGTCCTTCTTGCCCTGGCGGCATTGTTCATGAATCCGAACCCCCGAGGCATCGAATTGACGGAAGCCGTGAAACTCGCCGTCATAATGGTGAAGATTTATAAAGGTATAAATAGGCGCGTTGCGGTACTTGGGTAAATATCCGGACAAATAATCGCGCACTAACACGCCTTTTGCATCGTAGATAAATACCTCGATTTGATGGATGTTATCCGGCGCCTGCGTTTCACGCTGAATACGGCTGAGCAAACGATTATTGCTCGCATCGTAATAACTGGTTTCATGGTAAAACTTCGGCAGTTCATAATAGCCGCCGTCCGTCTCCGTGGTTTTGATCGATTTGCCTTGCAGAAGTTTTTGATGCAAGGCATAGAGCTCGGCGGTGAAATCATTCCACAGTTTCACCTTGGCATGATCGGATTTTAGCGGGGTAACTTCAAGGGCGTGTAAATTGGCCGTCAATAGCAGTAAAAACACGGGTCCGGCAAACCGGCATAACTTTGTTAACATGGTCTACTCCCTGAACTGTAGGGTGTTCAATCTAGTGTGTGGCGCGCTATCTAAAAAATTGTTCCGCAAGGGTATAAGCACGGCATGAACAATAGCAGGACTGTCCCCGGAAACGTTTCTTCAAATAACTATAGAACGTTTTGAGTTAGAAAATATTCTTTTATTTTGCGTTGCGCGGGGAATAAATTGCATTTTGCAAATTGCATAGGGATTTGCACTGTTATTTAAGCATACTCTAATGTTTGACGACACCTCCCCCGCATCCGCCGCCATAAAAAAAGGCGGCCGCGACCGCCTTGGGTGTTGGTGTATAAAATTAATAATAGATTTTATTTGAGTTTCTTGCGCAGACGTTGGATCGTCTGTAACTGCGCCACGGCCTGGGCAAATTTGGCTTGCGCCTCGGCGATTTCCATGTCGCCGGTTTTATCTTTAAGCGCCTGCTCGGCGGCTTGTTTGGCTTGCAGCGCGGCGGCTTCGTCCAGGTCCTGCGCGCGCAGCGCGGTGTCGGAGAGAATCGTGACGACAAACGGCTGCACTTCGAGAACACCGCCGGAGACGTAGATCGATTCTTCTTCGCCGCCTTGTTTCTTGATACGTACTTCACCGGGCTTGAGGGTGGTGATCATCTGGGTATGTTGCGGGTAAATACCCACCTCGCCCAAGGCGGCGGGGGCGACAACCATTTCGGCCAAACCTGAAAACAAGCTGCGCTCTGCGCTGACGATATCTAAGTGCATGGTCATGGCCATATCTCTGCCTCTGCTGGGTGGTTGGAGGAAGGAACTCGTTTCCCCGTGGGTTTACGGCTACAGGGTCTTGGCTTTTTCCACCGCTTCTTCGATGGTGCCGACCATGTAGAAGGCTTGTTCGGGCAAGCTGTCATATTCACCCTCGACAATGCCTTTGAAGGCGCGAATGGTGTCTTTTAATGACACGTATTTACCGGGACTGCCGGTGAACACTTCCGCCACGAAGAACGGCTGCGATAAAAAGCGTTGCACCTTACGTGCGCGTGAAACCACCAGTTTGTCTTCTTCGGATAATTCGTCCATGCCCAGAATCGCGATAATATCTTTTAATTCTTTGTAGCGTTGCAGCGTGCCCTGCACGGCGCGGGCGATGTTGTAATGTTCTTCGCCGATCACATTCGGGTCAAGCTGCCGCGAGGTTGAATCCAACGGATCCACCGCGGGGTAAATCCCCAACTCGGCCACCTGTCGCGACAATACCAAGGTCGCATCCAAATGGGAGAAGGTGGTGGCGGGGGAGGGATCGGTCAAGTCGTCGGCGGGAACATAGATCGCTTGGAATGAGGTGATCGAACCGGTTTTGGTTGAGGTGATCCGCTCCTGCAACACCCCCATTTCCTCGGCCAGTGTCGGTTGATAACCCACGGCGGAGGGCATCCGGCCCAGCAAGGCGGAAACTTCCGTACCGGCCAAGGTGTAACGGTAAATGTTGTCGATGAACAACAACACGTCACGGCCTTCGTCACGGAAATTTTCGGCGATGGTCAACCCGGTCAAGGCGACGCGTAAACGGTTACCCGGCGGCTCGTTCATCTGGCCGTATACCAATGCGACTTTATCAATCACGCCGCCTTCTTTCATTTCATGGTAGAAGTCATTGCCTTCACGGGTACGTTCACCCACCCCAGCGAACACCGAGAAACCCGAATGTTCCACCGCGATGTTACGGATCAATTCCATCAGCGTCACGGTTTTACCCACCCCCGCGCCGCCGAATAAACCGATCTTGCCGCCTTTGGCGATCGGCATGATCAAGTCGATAACCTTGATACCGGTTTCCAGAATTTCAATGTTGGTGGCCTGATCCGCGTAGGCCGGTGGTTTGCGGTGGATTGGCGACAGGGTCTCGGCCCCAATCGGACCGGCCTCGTCGATGGGATTGCCTAACACGTCCATGATCCGACCGAGGGTTTTTTTACCCACCGGTACCGAGATCGGCGCGCCGGTATTGTTGACGCCCATTTCACGCTTGATACCGTCGGTGGAACCCATCGCGATGGTGCGCACCACGCCGTCACCCAATTGTTGTTGGGTTTCCAAGGTCAGGCCGTTAGCATCGACTTTCAAGGCGTCATAAATCCTTGGCATTTGATCGCGCGGAAATTCCACGTCGACCACCGCACCGATGACTTGTAAGATTTTTCCAGCACTCATGTTGTGGTCCTCAATTTAAAAGCTCATTCGGTTTCAACATACCCCTCCCCTTGCGGGACGTGTACCCGCGGGGTGGAAGGTTGGGATGGGGTATAAGCATACTTAAATCGCCGCAGCCCCGCCGACGATCTCGGAAATTTCCTGGGTGATGGCGGCCTGCCGTGCCTTGTTATACGACAGCTGCAATTCACCGATTAATTCACCGGCGTTGTCAGAGGCTGATTTCATCGCCACCATCCGCGAGGCCATTTCACAAGCGACGTTTTCCACCAATCCCTGGTAGACCAGCGATTCGATGTAACGCATCATTAAATGATCCAAGATTTCCTTGGCGCCGGGTTCGTAAATGTAGTCCCAATAGTGCTTGAGCTGGTCCTCTTCTTTAATCGATACCACCGGCAGTAATTGATCTATGCGTGGCGACTGGGTCATGGTGTTAACGAATTCATTGAAGACCATGAACAACCGATCGATCTCGCCATTGTTATAAGCATCAAGCATCGCCTTCACCGGGCCAATAACGGCGGACGCGCTTGGCGCATCCCCCAGCTGCGTGGTCTGGGCGCGGATAGTACCCTTCAGGCGTTTGAAAAAATTCAGCGCCTTGCGGCCGATGGTGCAATATTCAACCTCTGCCGCGTGATCGCGCCACTGTTTCATATGCTGCAAGGTGGCCTTGAATTCATTATTATTCAGACCACCGCACAGCCCGCGATCGGAGGAAATAATAATATAGCCGACACGCTTGACCGTCTCGCGGTGTTTCAAATACGGATGTTTGTACTCGCTGTGCGCAAACGCCAAATGATGGATGACCTGACGCATCTTTTGCGAATACGGCCGGGTCGCCGCCATCCGTTCTTGCGCCTTACGCATCTTGCTCGCCGCCACCATTTCCATGGCGCGGGTAATCTTCTGCGTGTTTTTCACGCTTTTGATCTTGCTGCGAATTTCTTTGCTGCCTGCCATTTGTATTCCCCGATTAATACGATCCGGTTTTCTTAAACTTCTCGATTGCCGTCTTCATCTGCTTTTCAATCTCATCGTTGAAGTCACCGCTGCTGTTGATCTTGTCGAGCAGGTCTTTGTTGTTGGCGCGGATATGCGCCAATAACGCGGCCTCAAACGCCACCACTTTCTTTACAGCAACATCGTCGAGGTAACCGGCGTTGGCGGCCAGTAATGAAAACCCTTGCTCGGCCACCGTCAACGGCGAATACTGTTTTTGTTTCATCAGTTCCGTCACGCGTTGACCACGGTCGATCTGTTTGCGGGTGGCTTCATCCAAATCCGACGCGAATTGGGCAAAGGCCGCCAGTTCGCGGTACTGGGCCAGCGACAGCCGCACACCACCCCCGAGTTTTCTGATGATCTTGGTTTGCGCCGCGCCACCGACGCGCGACACCGACAGACCGGCGTTGATGGCCGGACGGATACCGGCGTTAAATAAATCCGATTCCAAGAAAATTTGCCCGTCGGTGATCGAGATCACGTTGGTGGGTACGAACGCCGACACGTCACCGGCTTGGGTTTCGATGATCGGCAAGGCGGTCAACGAACCGGTCTTGCCCTTGACGGCGCCCTTGGTGTATTTCTCCACGTATTCTTCGTTAACCCGCGCCGCGCGTTCCAACAAACGGCTATGCAAATAAAACACGTCCCCGGGGTAGGCTTCACGGCCGGGGGGGCGCCGTAGTAACAAGGACACTTGGCGATAGGCCCAAGCTTGTTTAGTCAAGTCATCGTAGATGATCAACGCGTCTTGGCCGTTGTCACGGAAATATTCGCCCATCGAACAGCCCGAATACGGCGCGATAAATTGCATCGCGGCGGATTCCGAGGCGGTGGCGGCGACGACGATGGTATGGTCCATGGCGCCGTGTTCTTCCAGTTTACGCACCACGTTGGCGACCGACGACGCCTTTTGGCCGATGGCGACGTAAATACATTTTACGCCGGTGCCTTTTTGATTGATGATGGCATCCACGGCCACCGCGGTTTTACCGGTTTGACGATCGCCGATGATCAGTTCGCGCTGACCACGTCCCACCGGCACCATCGCATCAATAGCTTTCAAGCCAAGTTGCACCGGCTGGCTCACGGATTTACGAGTGATGACACCAGGCGCGACTTTTTCAATCGGCGCGCTGAGTTTGGCGGGTACCGGACCCTTGCCGTCGATCGGCTGGCCCAATGAATTCACCACCCGGCCGAGCAACTCCGGACCCACCGGCACTTCTAAGATACGCCCGGTACATTTGACCTTGGCGCCTTCGGAAATATGGCTGTAGTCGCCTAGCACCACCGCACCCACCGAGTCACGCTCCAGGTTCAACGCCATGCCGAAGGTGTTATTCGGAAATTCGATCATTTCGCCGTACATCACGTCGGCTAGACCATGTACACGTACGACACCGTCGGCCACCGAAACCACGCTGCCTTCGTTGCGCGCTTCCGAGACCAGTTTAAAATTCTCGATGCGTTTCTTGATTAATTCGCTGATTTCCGCTGGATTGAGTTGCATTGCCTGATCCTCTTAAAACTTAAATTTGTTCAATGTGCCAAGGCGTAGGCCAATTTTTCCAACTGGCCGGTCACCGAACCGTCGATCACCATGTCACCGGCGCGTACCACCGCACCGCCAATCAACGCCGCGTCGACCTTGGCGACTAAATTCACTTCGCGGCCGAGACGTTTTTTCAAACCGGCGCTGATCACCTGCTGTTGGGCAGGGCTTAATGGAAAGGCCGAGATCACTTCCGCGTCGATACGCCGTTCCGCGTCGGCGCGTAATTGTTCAAAGATCACCGCGATTTCCGGTACTACCGCCAAGCGTTTATTCTCCACCAACACCTGCAGAAAACTTTTACCCTGAGGAATGAGCTGCTCGGCCAACACCTCCAGCAATAATGCCGCCAAGGTATCCTTGGATACCAAAGGATTATCGATGTATTTGCTCAACGCCGGATCAACCACCACCCTCGCGGCCCGTTGTAATAGACGGGTCCAGGGGGTGTAGTCGCCGCTCGCCTTGGCCAGTTCAAATACGGCCTGGGCATAAGGGCGGGCGATGGTGCTTTTCTCAGCCATTTAACCCCCTCCGTTCACAGTTGCGCCACGAGATCTTTGAGCAGATCTTCGTTGGCCGCCGCGTTGATTTCTTTTTTCAAGACGCGGCTGGCGCCGGCCACCGCCAGTGTCGCCACTTGGCCGCGCAGTTGTTCGCGCGCCCGCTGCACGTTCTGTTCGATTTCAGCGCGCGCCGCGGTCACGATACGCTCGGCTTCCGTCTTCGCCTGGCTCTTGGCGCTGTCGATGATCTCGGCCGCGCGTTTTTCCGCCTGACCCATGATCTCTTGGGCCTGCGTCTTGGCTTCGCGTAAGATCTCGGCGATCTTCTGCCGCGACAATTCTTCGTCGCGTTGGGCTTTTTCCGCCGCGGCCAGACCGTCGGCGATTTGCGTGCGCCGGGTATGCAGCGCGTTCATGATCGGCGGCCACACGAATTTCATCGTGAACCAGATAAACAAGGCAAACGTGATGGTTTGTCCCAGCAAGGTCATATTAATATTCATAACATCGGCCCTTTAATCAAAACCGCGGATTACGCCCCACCCACTTTGGCGACGGCGAAGATTACGTAGAAAGCCACACCCACCGCGATCATCGGCACCGCATCGGTGAGACCCATCATGATGAAGAATTGGGTACGCAGCAACGGAATGAGTTCGGGCTGGCGCGCGGCGCCCTCTAAGAAACGACCGCCCAATACGCCGATACCGATCGCGGCGCCCAAGGCCCCCAAACCCATCATCAGCGCGCCGGCGATGAACAATAATGCATTGGCTTCATTCATGATTTTCTCCTAATCTATAAAAGTTAATAAGTTAAAAATTAAAATCCGTAAAATAAAAATTGCTGCTTAGTGATGCTCCGCTACGCTATGCGCCATATCCATATAAACAATCGCCAGGGTCATAAAAATAAACGCTTGCAAGGTAATGATCAGGATATGAAAAATCGCCCAGCCTAATTGCAAGAACCCGCCGAACACCCCCATCGCCCAACCGCCACCGTACATCAGCGCGATCAGGATAAAGATCATCTCGCCCGCGTACATGTTGCCGTATAACCGTAGCGACAGGGACAGTGGCTTGGCGATCAACGAGACGAATTCGAGCACAAAATTGATCGGGATAAATACGATTTGTAAGGCCGGGTTCTTGGAGCTAAACGGGTGCAAGGTCAACTCACCGACAAAGCCCGCCGCGCCTTTGACCTTGACGCTGTAATACATCATCAATAGGAATACCGCGATCGACATGCCGAAAGTGGTATTGGGATCGGTCGAGGGCACGACTTTGAAATATACGTGGTGCGGCTCCACCCCAAAGACATGTTCACCGAGCGCACCGGCTGCGAGCGGTAACCAATCCACGGGCAACAGATCCATGAAGTTCATCATGAAAACCCAGATAAAAATCGTCAGCGCCATGGGGGCCACCATGTCATTTTTGGCGGTGAACGAACCCCGCACATTGGTATTGACGAACTCGCACACCCACTCGACGAAGTTCTGCAGTCCCCCGGGCACACCGGCGGTGGCGTGTTTGGCGGCCTTGCGAAACAAAACCAGGAAGATCACCCCCAGGCTTATCGACCAAAACATGGTATCGACGTGGATCGCCCAAAACCCCATCGACATGGCTTGCGTTCCGTCCTGGGCAAAACCCCAGTGCCCGTCGGGAAACTGACCATAGGTCCAATTGGTTAAATGGTGGGTGATATATTGCGCGGAAGATATTTGTTCACTCGACATGTGGTTAGAGAACCCAAAATTTTTATAAAACTGGTGTTAGCGTCCGGTCGCACGCGGTGCGTAGGCCCGGGCGAAAAAATACCCACTGTAGGCAAGTACCAACCCTGTCAGTAAGGCTAAGGGCAATAAGCGTAAGTGGTGCATGCCTAACACCAACATCGCCAACATTACCAGTAACCTCAGGAGTATGCTCTGCATGAATACCCCTGGCTTGAGAACAGGTTGCCGGGCCTCGTCCTCGGTCGCCGCTTTCAAGCGCCAGGCCTGCACCCAGGTGCCTACCAGTACGATACCGCCACCGTAAATCAGGGCTAGAGAAAACGCTAACCCTTTGAAAAAAAAGGCCGCAATCGCAGCCAGCAGGGTGATAACGAGCTGTAACACCACGACCCGGCGCGCCGTCATAACGAGGGCATCTTCTGCTTGCCACATGGTGAGTCTTCTAAAGCGCCAGGTATGCCGTAGCTGGGCCGCGAAGTATATAAGGTTGATGAAAACCGGTCAATGCAACCGACCTTGCGAAGAGACGTACCGTTATTGTTGACACCATGACTAACGGTGCGATTTATGTGGTCCGGTTTGATTGACGGTTTAGAAATAAAATCGCCGTTGCTCGATTTCATCACTGGCTTGTTCAATTTATTATCCTCCGGCATGATTTTGTACATCGCATAAAACACCGTGCTGTATGGTGGGGCCTGGTATTTTAGTCTATGGTTGATCGATTGATACATTTTAAGGGGATATTAGGGGGATAGATGCTAAACACTGTTAAATTATTCATACCGTTAAGTTTACTTCTCGTGGTTGGCGCCTGCGCCACGCTCAATAAAGACGAATGCCAACACGCCAACTGGCGCACCATCGGTTACGAAGATGCCTGCAAAGGTTACCGCAGCGATCATATCGGCGCGCACCGTTCGGCCTGCGCGCAATACGCGGTGACCCCGGATATGGCGAGTTACCAAAGCGGTTACCAGGAGGGGCTGGGAGTATATTGTAAACCCTATAACGGTTATCAGCTGGGTCTAAACGGTGGCGTCTATACGGGTGTCTGTAGCGCCGCGCTGGAACCCGGGTTTTTATCGGCGTATAACACCGGCAAAGGAATTTTCTCGGCGCAAACCGAATTGAATAACGCTAAAAATCACTATAAATATACCCAAGATCAAATTAACACCCTCAACAAATCCCTTAAGGACGATGAAAACCAGCTTATCGTCGCTGCTAACACAGCGGAAAAACGCCTCGCCATCATCAATGATATGAAAAATCTCAGCGCTGAGTTAGAACGTCTCTCGGACCAAACCCGCGACATCGAAGCCTCAATTGACGATTTATCGCATCACCTGAATCATTTAAAAGAACGCAGTCCGTACAAATAAACCCAACCCCTAGGCAAGAAATAAATATTCGCTTCTCTCATTGAATTGTATGCGGGGATGATCACCCTGTTCGATGTTGGTGCTTGCCGAGTTCACCGCGGCGGGGAACCGTGGGCGACAGGGACGATGCACAAGGATGTGCAAGTGTCGCGGAAGGCAGGATGCCATGAGCGACTGTCGCCCCCGAGCTTACAAGGACGTATTTACGGCGAGTCACCCGCCGCGATGAACTCGGCAAGCACCAACATCACCACCAACAGAGTAGTAATACCTTAACACTGCTCCCAAGGCAGTCCTTCAAACCGCCACCCGCCTTTGCTACTGCGGTGATGGTGCTCATCCAGATCACCTTCAAAACCATCGACGATGTTGAACACGTTGCTAAAACCGTTTTGAATCAAGTGCACACCCGCTTCGTGCGAGCGTTTGCCGCTGCGACAGATCAATAATATTGGGACATTGTTGCCGCTGCTGTCGTGTGCCAGACCCCCTAAAATCAACTGACGGATCTCGCGCACAAAATTTGGATTGATGGTCCAATCGGGTTCATCGATCCACGGCACGTTGATCGCCCCGCTGGGATGACCGATAAATAAAAATTCCATATGCGAACGCACATCCACCAACAGGGTCTTGGGTTCGCGCTGCCGCATTTCATAGGCGGCCTTTGAATTCAAGCTTTTGACAGTGATATCCGACATACCCGATACGATTCGCGGTGCAAACTCCCGCCTTACCAAGCCCTAGATAGGCCCCATCGATAGGCATAGTGTAGCCCAGGACAACCCCGCCCCGGCGTAAAAATGCTTATATCTGTAATGGATTTATGGCAGACTGTAGGGAGTTCCGACTCACCAAACCTCATAATCGCATGGATGGGAAAACCGAACTTCTGAAGCAGTTGCGGATTGACCGCAGCACACCGCCCCCCGCGAGGCGCACCTCGGTGCGAATTTTAGTGGTGGCCGGTGGGGTTGTGGTCGTGTTGCTGGGCGTGTGGTTCACCTGGTCCAATCGCAACAGCATTGAGGTGCAAACCGCCACTGCCCAACCCGCCGCCGCCGTGCAGGGCAGCACCGCTGTGCTCGATGCCAGCGGTTATGTCACGGCGCGCCGCCAAGCCACGGTTTCCGCCAAAGTAACCGGACGGGTGGCCGAGGTATTGATCGAAGAGGGCCAACGGGTGGCCGCCGGCCAGGTGCTGGCGCGGCTGGATGCCACCGACGCCAACGCGCAACTGAACCTGGCGCGCGCGCAACTCGATGTGGCACGCGCCCAGCTCGCCGACCTGCACCTGTTACTTGCCCAGGCCGAGCGCGACTTGGCGCGCCAACAAGATTTAGTCGCACGTAAACTGATCAGCCAACAAAGCGTCGATGACGCCCACACCTTGGTGGAATCACGCCGCTCACGCATCATCGCGCAGGAACGTGAAGTCGAAGTGGCCGAACGCAGTGTCGCCTTGGCGCAGGTGGGCGTGGACAATACGGTGATCCGCGCCCCCTTCGCGGGCGTGATCACGGTCAAGGCCGCGCAACCGGGCGAGATGGTGTCGCCGATTTCCGCCGGCGGTGGCTTTACCCGCACCGGCATCGGCACGCTGGTGGATATGGATTCGCTGGAGATCGAAGTGGAGGTCAACGAAGCGTATATTGGCCGGGTGCAACCTGAGCAACCGGTCGAGACCACGCTCAATGCCTACCCGAACTGGAAGATCCCCGGCAAGGTCATCGCGATTATTCCCGCCGCGGATCGTAGCAAAGCTACTGTTAAGGTGCGCATCAGCATCGAAAACGTAAAAGACCCACGCATCGTACCCGACATGGGTGTGCGCGTGGCCTTTCTGGAAAAGCCTTCGTCCAGCACCGCCACACCGCCCTTGGCGGGTGTATTGATCCCAGCCAGCGCACTGCGTATACAAGGCGATACTAACCTGGTGTTTGTCGTGGTCGACAACCACGCCCAGGCGCGCAAGGTCACCTTAGGCCAATCCTATTCGGATTTACGCCAGGTGCTGGCAGGCATAAACGCCAATGAACCCGTGATTATTAAACCCGCGGCGGAACTTAAAGACGGTGATCGTGTGCATGTTAAACCTTTGCAGTAATGGGCAGTAATAGAGGGTGGTTACCGAGGGCTACCACTATCAAACCGCGCGAGAATGTGTAAACGCGCTAGACAATAATCTGGACAACGGAGTACACCATGAACAATAACGATAACCTCGTCAACATTCGCGGCGTGACCAAAAGTTACCAACGCGCTAAACAAAAGGTTGAGGTGCTGCACGGCATCGATATCGACATTGCGCGCGGTGACTTTCTGGCGCTGATGGGCCCGTCGGGCTCGGGCAAAACCACCTTGCTGAATTTGATTGGCGGCTTGGACAAACCCAGTGCGGGCAGCATCAACGTGGCGGGCACCCGCATCGATCAGCTCAGCAGCGGTGAGCTTGCCCGCTGGCGTGCCAGCAACGTCGGTTTTGTATTTCAATTTTATAATTTACTGCCGATGTTGTCCGCGCTAAAAAATGTCGAACTGCCGCTGCTGTTGACGGGTTTATCCGGCACCGAACGCCGCCGCAACGCCGAGGTCGCTCTGCGCTTGGTTAACCTGGGTGATCGTACCCAGCACAAACCCAAGGAACTCTCCGGCGGGCAGGAACAACGGGTTGCCATCGCGCGGGCGATCGTTTCTGATCCGACCCTGCTGATTTGCGATGAACCCACCGGCGATCTCGACCGCCACACCGCCGATGAAATTCTCGGTTTGCTGCAAGTGTTAAACCGCGAGCACGGTAAAACCATCGTGATGGTGACCCACGACCCCAAGGCCGCGGAGTTCGCGCACCGCCAATTACACTTGGATAAAGGTACGCTGGCCAAAAGCGCGAATAACGGGGGCTAGGCATGAAATACCTGCATTTGATCTGGGCCAATCTGTTCCGCAAAAAAACCCGTAGCCTACTGACGGTGCTGTCGATCGTGGTGGCGTTCTTATTGTTTGGCATGCTGGACGCGGTGCGGGTAGCGTTCACGGTCCGCGACAGCCTGGAGGGCGCCAGCCGGTTGGTGGTGAGTTCTAAGCTTTCTATTATCCAACCCTTACCTTACGCGGATCTGGCGCAAATTCAGCGTATTCCAGGCGTGGAGGCGGTGGCCTTCGCCAATTGGTTCGGCGGTATTTATCAAGACCGCAAAAATTTCTTCGCTAACTTCGCGGTCAGCAACAACTACCTCGACCTCTACCCGGAATTTGTCATGCCCGAGGATCAAAAACAAACCTTCATGGCCACCCGTACCGGTGCAGTGGTGGGCCGAAATCTCGCCAAACGCTTCGGTTGGAAAATCGGTGACAAGATCCCCTTGCAAGCCACTATTTTTCCGCACAAGAGCACGGGCAACACCTGGACCTTCGACCTGGTGGGGATCTTCCACGCACGTGACAGCAGCAACGCCAACCAAGAAGACCAAATGATCTTTCACTACGACTATTTCGACGAGGGGCGCACCTTCGGTAACGGCACGGTCGGCTGGTACATGGTCAAGATCGCCGACCCCAGGCACACCAGTCAAATCGCCCAGACGATCGACCACCTGTACGCCAACTCGGTGGCGGAAACCAAAACCCAAACGGAAAAACAATTCAATTTGGATTTCGCCAAACAACTGGGCGATATCGGTTTAATTGTCAGTTCGATCATGGGCGCGGTGTTGTTTACCATTCTATTACTCACCGGCAATACGATGTCGCAGGCGGTGCGCGAGCGCATCCCGGAATACGCCGTGCTCAAGACCATCGGTTTTAGCAACCAAACGGTCTTGTGGCTGGTATTGGGCGAGGCCTTGTTGATGATCGCCCTCGGCGGCGTTTTTGGACTAGGGTTGTCGGTGCTGGGCGCGGACGCATTGAGCGCCGCGTTTCGTGGCGGTGTGTTTCAGGTGGCTGTGCAAACCTGGCTAAGCGGTAGCGTACTCATGGTAGTGCTGGGGTTGGCGGTGGGTTTTCCGCCCGCGTTGCGCGCGATGCGCTTGCGCATTGTTGACGCATTGAGTGGACATTAATAAGGAGAGCCTGAACGATGAATTGGTTGCAACAGATCATTGAGATCACCTGGATGGGGCTAACTTCCATCCCGCAGCGGCTGGGGTCCGCCTTGGTGATCGTCGTAGGAATAGCGGGTGTAGTGGGGGTGTTGGTCGCCCTATTGGCCATGGGCGAGGGTTTTCAAGCGGTGCTGGTTAAGGCCGGGCATATCGATGAAGCCATCGTGTTACGCAAGGGTGCCAGCGCGGAACTCAACAGCGGGCTGAGTCGCGAGGACACCACGCTGATTGCGCAAGGCCCCGGGGTTTTGAAAAATGCCGAGGCCAAACCCATCGCCTCGGCGGAGGTGGTGGTGGTGGCGAATTTACCCAAAAAAAGCACCGGCACCGATTCCAACGTTGAGATCCGCGGCGTGGGGCCGCAGGTCTGGGAACTACGCCCCAATGTGCAGCTCATCGAAGGCCGCCGGTTTGAATTAGGTAAACGCGAGTTGGTTGCCGGTAAAGGCGCTCACTCGGAATTCGCTGGATTGACCCTCGGTAACACCCTGCGGCTCGGCCAACAAGAATGGACGGTCGTAGGTGTATTTAGTTCGGGCGATGCGCACGACTCGGAGCTGTGGGGCGACGCCGAGGTGGTACAGGGCGCCTATAACCGCAACGGCTACCAGTCGGTGACCCTCAAACTCACCAACGCCGATAGTTTCGACGCTCTCAAGGCCGCCCTTAGCACCGATCCACGTCTGAGCGTGGACGTCGAACGCACCCGTGATTATTACGCCACCCAGTCCGAAAACCTGACCCGGCTGATCCGCATCCTGGGTGTGGCCATCGCGACCATCATGGCGATCGGCGCGGTGTTCGGTGCGCTCAACACCATGTACACCGCGGTGTCCACGCGCGCGCGTGAGATCGCCACCTTGCGGGCGATCGGTTTTTCCGCAACACCGGTGGTGATTTCCCTGATGTTGGAGGCCGCGTTGCTGGCCCTGCTCGGAGGCTTGATCGGCGCGGCCGTGGCATGGTTTATGTTCGACAAATACACCGTCTCCACCCTGGGCGAAAACTTCAGCCAGGTGGTGTTTGCATTTAATGTGTCGCCCGCACTGGTTTTTCACGGCTTGCTGTGGGCCTTGATCATTGGGATTATCGGTGGGTTGATCCCAGCGGTGAGCGCGGCGCGTCTACCGGTGACCATCGCCTTACGCCGGTGACCAACCACCCTTATCTCAAGCGAGAGAGGGGGTACGGCAGGATCGCGCTACAAATACGACTTAGCGGGCCAGAATCTTATCAAGCCACCAATGCGCCCACGGTTTGGTGATGGTATACGTTTCGAGGGTTTTTATAGAATACGCATGACCCTGGGTAATCGCGGCGGCGGCGCGCAAACCACTGCGCACCGCCGGGCCGATGCCCTCGGCCATGTCGACGGTGGCCAGACCCACGGCATCACCGATGATAAAGGCATTATCGATACGCACGGTATCGATGGCTTGACGCAGATAATAACTATAGCCCTTGGGCTGGGCATCAAAATCGCCGATGAGCCGTTTGCGCTGTAATTCTTTGATGAACCAGTCCCAGTGCCGCCAAATATCGTCCGCGCGCTGTTTTAAGGTCAGCGCCATGCCGCCAAGCCCGATATTCAGATAGCCCTGGGCCTTGGGGACGTACCAGGCATAGCCGGGTAATTTATTCTTGAAGAACCATAAATGACAGCGCGGATCGGTGTATTCGTAGGCGTATTCGTGTTCCAAGGTGACGGTTTGTAACTCCCGCGCGCGCGGGTTCAGCTCACGGAAAAAGCTGCGATACACCGGACACTTGGTGCCCCCCGCGCCAATAAGATAACGCGCGCGGTATTGCCCGTCGAGCACGTAATAATTATTTTCCTTGACGATCTCGCGCACATTATGTTGCAGGACAGGAACACCGCTGCGCTGTAATAACCACTCGTCAAATTCAAAACGGCGGATGGAATGTTGTAAACTATTGAGATTGAAAGTGAATCCAAATAAATGCACCACTAGGTGATTAAAAGAATTGAACCGGCGTGGATAGGAACTAATATCCAATTGCAGATCATGGACCACGGCCGGCGTGATCCAGCCGGCGCAGAGTTTTAAACGCGGGAAGGCTTGCGCGTCTAATAGCAGTGTATCCACTCCCTGTTGGCGCAAGCGCCACGCGCAACTGGAGCCGGCCGGTCCACCACCGATGATGATAACCTCTGCGGTTTGCATGCTCTGGATTGTAACGCCAATTAAGCCGACGGTACATTATTACTGAGTCACATGGAAAGGATACCCCCCCACCAAGACACGCCGTCAATATATCCCGTAGGCTCGACAGCAGCATCCCTGCGGCGGACGGTCTTGGTGGGGGGTATCCTTTCCATACGCCTCATTAGTATGTAACGGCCGTTTAATCGCCGATCAAAGCTCGGCCCACTGTTAGGATGCGGGTTGATCCGCTCGGTACCAGCGTTGTTCGCGTTGCCGTGTCACCAGCGCCGCATTAGCTTTTTTGCCCAAAAAAATATGCCGGTAGGCAACATACAAGTACGGCGGGAGGATAATCAATAACGCCATCTTGAGCGTGAACTCCACCCATAGGGGAATGAAGAAGGTTAAAAAATACACCAGTAACAGTCCCATTGAAACTTGCCAGAGCACATAAAAGTTCAACAAGGTCGCCTTACGTGAAAGTTGTTGGGCTAAATCCGCGGGTAGTTCATGAAATAACCGCAGTGCATGCCGGAACCAGCCGTGGGTGTATTGGAAAAAAATCAATAAGATCATGCCGCTGGAAGACAGCTCCAATAAATTAGCGGCCCACTCGGGGGGTATATTTACCGCGGTCTCGGGTAATAGGGTCGGCACCGCATCGTAGATCACCATCAACACCACGACCACACGTAACACCAACATCCCAGCGAACAGGCCGGCGTTTAATCCGAGGCAGTGTTTTAATTGCTGCCAGAGTATTTGCGGGCGTAGCGGTTGACTGGTATCCACGCGTTGGCTAACGCTCAACAGCACGGTGAAGACCAGCAAAAAATACAGCGGGAATATTATCAAAAATTGCACCACCTCGCCGCCAAACACCGCCGCGGGGAGTATCGGCAGCACAAAATACAACGGCCGCCGCAGGATGAGTAACGTAGCGGACTTGAACCAATCCAACGCGTCACGCAGGCTGATCGGCTGTGGGTCAAATTGTTCGCTCAAGCCCCACCTCTACTTAATCGCATAGATAACCGTCGTTTGGGCACGGTACATCACCTCGCCAAACCCATCATTGCCCCGGTCCTCCAGTCCTACCGCGGCGGCCGGCACCGAGGCATCATTTCGAGATAAGTTACTATATAGCTTGCCCTTAGCATCGTTATAGGACTGTCGCGTTCTAAGGTCATTCTGCATGGAATTAATTTCGGTACTGGTATCCTGAATGCTGATTACCGTTAATTTAATTCCAAATTGTTTTTCATAAACAGCCTTTTTTTCTAATACATCAGCCAGGGATTTTTCCAGAGCCTTGGCTTTGGCTTCCTTGGTCTTTGAATATTTTGTTGTGATTGCGCCAAAAAATATTTCAGCATTGCTGTCTACGAGCTCGGCAATCGCGCCTAACTCTTCTTCTTTGTTAATGGTTATTTTTACTTCATTGGCGATCTCATAACTACTGGGCTTATCGCTAAACCAGCTATACCCTGGGGTCGAGGAATATTTCGCGGTGTGTATTTGGCTCGCGGCTATACCGGCGGCCTCGAGTTTCTTCTTTAGTTCAGCACGCACGCTACGATTTTTCTGTAAGGCAACCGACAGTTTGCTGTCCTTGGTCTTCACCAAGAGCGCAACCAAGCCATTATCGGCCTCCACCTTCTCTTCCCCCTGCCCGGTCAATGTCACGGTTTTATTGCCGGTTAATAAATATTGTTGCAGCTCTTGTGGATTACCTTTGAGCTCGGGTAACGCCATTGTGAGTGATGTTAGGCTCATTAAAAGCAACGCGCAGGGCACTCTATGCATATACATTCCTCCATAGGATGGTTCAAGCCGGTATTGCGATTGGAAAAACCTCGGGATATCCATTATTTCACACTGAGTTTAACGGCGTTGTTTTTTACTCACCACGGGTAGGATGGGCTGAAGTTTGGATTATTTGATGTGATCGAGAATACCGTCGAGTTCATCGAGGCTGTGATAATGAATAACAAGTTTGCCTTTACCATGACTGTTGTGTTGTAACTCCACTTGGGTTCCAAGTTTACCGCTGAGGGAATCCTGCAGGCGTTGGGTGTCGGGGTCGATGGACGATTTGGCTTTGGCGAGCGGTTTGTGGCCGGTGCGTTTCACCAAGGCCTCGGTCTCGCGCACCGATAATTCGTGTTTGGCCACATCGCGTGCCGTACGAATTTGCGCGGCGCCTTGCAACCCCAACAGCGCACGGGCGTGGCCCATTTCCAATTGGTGTTGTTGCAAAAGTTCTTTCACCGGCGGTTCGAGTTGCAACAGCCGTAATAAATTGGTGACCGCCGTCCGCGAGCGGCCCACGGCCTCCGCGGTTTGTTCGTGGGTTAGGCCGAACTCGTCGATCAAGCGATGTAGCGCCGCCGCCTCTTCAATCGGATTCAACGCCTCGCGCTGAATATTTTCGATCAAGGCCATCGCCATGGCGGCTTGATCATCCACGTCGCGGATCACCGCCGGGATCTGGTGTAACCCCGCCAGTTGGGTCGCGCGCCAGCGGCGTTCGCCGGCGATCAATTCATAGCGCCCGGTTTGCCCCGGAAACGGGCGCACCACGATCGGCTGCACCACGCCCTGAGCGCGGATCGAATCGGCCAATTCTTGCAGCGCCTCTTGATTAAAATCCTGCCGCGGTTGAAAACGGCTACGGGAAATTAAATCCACCGCCAATCCTTGCGCAGCGACGAGCGCCGCCGGAGTAATCCGGTTGTCGTCACGCGCGAGGGCACTGTCCCCAAGCAAGGCATCCAAGCCACGCCCTAAGCCGCGTTTTTTCATCGAGCTCATTGTGTTGTTACCCTCTTTAATAGGGACAGGCAAGTTACACCGGAATATGGGTTTATATCCTTTAGGGTAAATTCAACGCGGTGGGTTCGCGTTTGTGGATCACCTGAGCACGCGCCCTTCAGAGCAAACCTACACACCTTGGGTCGCGGCCAGCAAGGTGGTGTTTTCATGTTTGCGCAATAACTCCCCCGCCAAGGCTAAATAGGCCAGCGCGCCGCGGCTGGTCTTGTCGTATTTAATCACCGGCATGCCGTGGCTGGGGGCTTCGGCCAAACGCACATTGCGCGGGATCACAGTGCGATAGACTTTCTCAGGAAAATGCATGATCAGCTGTCCCGAAACATCGTTGGCGAGGTTATTGCGCGGATCAAACATAGTACGTAACAACCCCTCGACTTTTAATTCAGGATTAACCGTTTGTTGTACCCGGTTGATCGTCTCCAGCAACGCGGTGAGTCCTTCGAGCGCGTAGTACTCGCATTGCATCGGGATCATCACCGACTGCGCCGCGACCAAGGCGTTTAAGGTCAACATATTCAGCGCGGGCGGACAATCGATTAATATATATTGGTATTTGCCGCGCACCTCCAGCAACATGTGACGCAACCGCGATTGGCGCTCGGACATGCTTAACAAGGCCACTTCGGCGGCGGTGAGATCGGTATTCGACGGCAAGATATCGTATTCGAGTTCCGGCAAACTGACGATGGCCTGCTGCATCGGCACCTCGCCCATCAACACCTCGTAGCTGGTGTGCTGCACGTTCATCTTTAACACACCGCTGCCCATGGTGGCATTGCCTTGTGGATCAAAATCCACCAGCAACACCTTGCGTTTGGTTGCCGCCAAGGATGCTGCTAGATTAATGCAGGTGGTGGTCTTACCGACCCCACCTTTTTGATTTGCAATGGCAATGATGCGTGCCATGGGAATCTCCTCACCCTTACCGTTGTGGTGGCGCGAGCACCAGTAAACAGCGCGGCGCCGTGATACCCGGCACCTGTACCGGCCGCTGCTCGCGCAACACGGCGCATCCGCTTAGCGCGGCAAGCTCCGTCTGTGGATCACTTTTCCACGCTAACCAGCGTCCTTCAGCCGCCAGTAAATGCTGGCTTACACCGGTAAACGTCGCTAGATCACTAAACGCACGGCTGATCACCCACTGGGCTTTTACTGCGGGCCTATACGCCTGCACCCGGGACTGTACCACATCTACATTCGGCAACTGTAGCTCTGTAACTACCTGATTGATAAATCGGGTCTTTTTGCCATTGCTATCGAGCAAAATAAAGTGGATATCCGGGCGTGTTATTGCCAATGGAAGTCCAGGCAGGCCCGCGCCGCTGCCCACGTCGATCACCGGACCCCGATCCAGTAACGGTAAGCCTAACAGGGCATCGAGCAGCAAATGCGGGATCATCGCGTGCGGCGCGCGGATGCCGGTGAGGTTGTAAGTCTTATTCCATTTGATTAATAACGTGTGATACCTCAGCAACTGGGTTTGCTGCGACGCGGAAACGTCGACTTCAATGGCGCGCAGTCCCGCCGCCAATAGCTGCGCGGGGTCGGAGGAAGGATCAGCCTGGTCCGGGGTCATAGCCAATTCTGCCAGAAATTACCCTCAACTGCCGTTCTGGTCGCATTCGGTTAGCGGAATCAAGGCGGTGGCGCGCGCGGAGCTCCCCCGTCCCTATAATCCGTGTCACGTGATTCTGAAAATCTCAACCGCTATTTTTATTGGTATTGATGATCGTCCAGTAATAATCCAACTCTTGCACCACCAGACGGAATTTATCAAAGTCCAGCGGTTTGGAAATGTAGCTGTTGACGTAGTGTTGATAGGCCTTGTCGACATCGCGCTGGTCGGTGGAGCTGGTGAGTACCACCACCGGGATCATTTTCAAGTCGGCGCTTTCCTTGATGGTACGCAATACTTCCAGCCCGTTGATCTTCGGCAATTTGAGGTCCAGCAAAATGATGTCCGGCCGCGGGTGTTTATTAGTATCGGTATAACCACCGCGATGAAATAAATAATCCAGGGCCTCTTCGCCGTCACGCACACAATAGACTGGATTGGTGAGCCGATCTTCCTGCATGGCGCGCAAGATTAACTTGGTATGCGCGTCATTGTCTTCTACTAATAAGATGGTCACGGCCTGTGCGGTACGATTTGTCATTTGAAATCCAAGCACCATTTACTCGTCTCGTTGTAGGATTATAAGTGAGGCATCGTACGCTCTCATCGGCTGCGCCGCACGGCTGTTTAAGTATAGTGTAACCGCAGCCAAGCCTCGCGGGTCAAAAACCATGGATTACACCGCACCGCTCAGCACAACCTTGGGCAGGGCTATCCAGAAGGTACTGCCGACACCGGACTCGGATTCAACCCACATCCGGCCGCCCAGCACCTCCACCACCCGCTTGCTAATCGCCAGGCCCACACCGGCACCGTCGGTATGGGAATTGGCGCGTTGAAACAGTCCAAAAATTGTACTTTGATACTGTGGCTTGATTCCCTGACCATTGTCACGCACATAAATATCCAGTGTCGTGGCACGCCTAACACAGCCCAGCTCAATGCGTAGGGGCCGCGCCGCGTCACGGTATTTTAACGCGTTGTCGATCAAATTGGATAACACTCGCAGCATCCCCGATTCATCCGCCACAATCGTCGGCAGGCCCGATTGTACCTGAACGCTGGCGGGTAGCGAGCTAATCTGTGTCTGAAATTGTTCCAACACCCGCGCCACCATGCGGTTGAGGTCCACGTCAATCATTTTTGCATTAACCCGGCCGGTACGCGACAAGACCAGCAGATCGTCTATGTGCTGTTTCATCTGCGCCACCGCCTTGATGATTTCAGCCAGAGAATCTTGGGCGTGTTCCACATCGCCACGCACGATGTCCTTGCTCATCAATCCGGCAAACCCGCCGATGGTGATCAGCGGTGTTTTTAAATCGTGCGAGATGGTATAGATAAATTGTTCCATTTCTTCGTTACGCCTTTGCAACTCGCGCAATATTTGTTCACGCTCGGTCTCGGCACGTTTGCGGTCGCTGATGTCATGGGTCAAACCCAAGGCCGCGACGATCTTTCCGGTGGCATCACGCAGTGGCACGGCATGGGTTTCCAGGGTGCGGCGGGTATTGCGCAGGCCGATAACATCAAACTCCATGCTGCCGAACTCGCCACGGATCACCCGTTGTTGTAATTTAACAAACTCGGCGCGGTGTTCCGGTACCACGATTTGGGAAACATCCTCGCCGATCACCTGTTCACGCCGATCGACCTCGAGCATGTCCAACCCCGCCTGGTTCATCTCAACCAATTTACCATTCGCGTCGATCAATTTAATACAGGCGGGTTCAGACTCAATAATCGTGCGCAACAGCGCTTCACTTTCGGCGAGTTTTGATTCGGCCTGCTTACGCTCTTCGATAACCACCCCGGAAGGTACTAGGTAAATCACCTCGCCCTGGGCGTTAAACAGCGGCCGCAAACTAAAATCACCCCACACGATGGCGCCGCCGGCAAGTTGTATCTGCACGTCATAACGCGATGCTTCACCGTGCCGCGCGCGGGCAATGGCCGCGCGTAATTGCGCTTGCGCGGCGGGGGAATGCGCCCACCAATAGGTTTGGTCAAACGGCTTGCCGAGTACGGCCTCGGGAGGAACCCCCGCCGCGTCAAGCGAAGGTTGGTTGGCCTCGATCAACACCCCGTCGGTGGTCATCAGCCCCATAAACATATTCGCCCCCAGACCATCGATAACCATCCGTAGCTTATGCTCGCTCTCACGCACGGCTGCTTCGGCGCGTTTGCGTGCGGTGATGTCTTGCACCGTGCCGACGGCTTCGATCACCCGCCCGTCCGCATCACGCTGGATCTTGCCCAGTGAGAACATGGTACGAACCTGGCCGTCGGGCCAGACCACGCGGTATTCGGCCTCGTAATCCACCGCTCCTGATTTAAGCGCACGCAGGAAGGCGTGGTTGTAACTGCCCGTAAGATCCTGCGGATGAATTACCGACACGATCGCCTGGTAACTGAGCGGCACCGCACGCGGCAGCTTGAACAACTCATACATTTGATCCGACCAAGTAAACGTGCCGTTGGGCAGGTAATGCCAGTTTCCGATCTGGGCGTTGCGCTGCGCCTCCTTCAGGCGTGCCTCGTTATTGCGCAAGGCCGCCTCAATGCGGCGGCGTTCAGTGATATCCTCGCCGATGCTGGTGATGTTCTCCACCCGTCCAGCGGAATCACGAAACACGGTGTTATTCCAGGCGATCAAACGCCGCTCCCCGCCGCGGGTGACAATTTCGTTTTCGGAATGCAACGGTAGTTTGCCCTGCTCAAGGGCCGCCAAAAACACCGATCGTTTGACGGTTTCACGGATATCCGCGGGCAAGAAAATCTCGAACCAATTACGTTGTTCCACCTCGTGGCGTTGCCAACCGGTGAGTTTGAGTAGAAAATCGTTGCACAGGATAATATTGGCGTTGCGATCCAGCATCACGCCGATCAGCTCAATATTCTCCAGCACCGCGCGAAACCGCTGTTCGGATTGGGCCAGCGCATTGCGGTTGTTCACCGCCTCGATCACCACCGACGCCAAATGCCCGGCCTCGGTGATCAATTGCTGTTCGTTAGGCGTCGGCCGGCGTGATGCACGGTAATACAGCGCGAAGGTTCCCAACACCTCGTGGTTCACCGAAACAATTGGTTGCGACCAACAGGCTTGGATCCCATAACGCGCGGCCAATTCGCGGTACATCAGCCCGCGTGGATCGGTTTGAAAATCCTCGATGACCACCAAACGCCGGTCGTACACCGCCGTACCGCAGGCCCCGGCACAGGGCCCGATGGCAAGGCCGTCAAGGGCTTGGTTGAGCGCCTCCGGCAAGTGCGGCGCGGCACCGTGACGCAAATGGATTGCGTCACGGTCAAGCAATAAGATCGACGCCACCGCCCCGGGGATTTGCAACTCCAGCAGCACCGCCAGGGTAGTCAACACCTCCGGCAACGGACGGCCCGCCACCACTTGCTCCAGCACCTGGCTCTGCGCCCGCCGCATGGCCTCGGCCTGTTGACGCGCGGTGATATCCTCCAGCACGGTGATAAAATAATCCGGCGCGCCTTGGTCGTTGCGCATCAAGGTGGTGGTGAGGTGCGCCCAGATGAGGCTGCCGTCTTTACCAACATAACGTTTATCCTGGGAAAAATTTGCTATCGCGCCGCTCAATAAACTCTTAACGTTGATCAGACTGGCGTGCAGATCATCCGCGTAGGTAATGTCCTGAAAACCACGCGACAACAATTCCTCCCGGGTATAGCCCAGAAGATCGCATAGCCGTTGGTTGACGCGCACGAAACGGCCGTCCGGGGCCACGTGCGCGATACCAACCGCGGCTTGTTCAAAAGTGGCGCGAAAACGCGCCTCGGTCTCGCGCAAAGCGGCTTCGGCGCGCCGCCGTTCGTTCGATTCACGCAGCGCGCGTTTGACTACCGGGGCGAGTTTGTTGAGGTGTTGCTTGAGCACATAATCGGTCGCGCCGGCTTTGAGCGATTCGATCGCCACGTATTCACCCAAGGTGCCGGACAGCAAGATAAACGGTAAGGTACTGGAACACGCCCGCGCCAATTTCAAGGCGGAGATGCCGTCGAACCTTGGCAAGGTGTGATCAGAGAGAATGATTTCAAATTCACCGCGCGCCAACGCTGCCTCGAAATCCGCGCGGGTCTCCACGCGTTCGACCTGACAGCTCAAACCCTCGGCCGCCAACGCCGCCAACGCCAACTCCAGATCACGCGGGTTGTCTTCCAGCCACAACACTCGCAGCGGTGTTTCAGCCATGGTCGCACAGCACGCGTTTCGCCCTCGGGCGGGGGTTCATTGATCAAGGCCCAAAATAAACCCAGCCCCTTGACCGCGCTGACAAAATCATGGCAATCCAAGGGTTTGACCACATAGGCATTGGTGTCCCCTTCGTAGTGGCGCTGAGAGCAGGTTGTATATTCACTTTGAATCGAATCGTGGCAGCGGTTTACCAAAGTAATAGCCTTGAGCGTAGTCCACGCCGTAGTCACGCAAGCGCGCCAGGATCAACTCGTCCTCAACGAATTCCGCGATAGTTTGTTTGCCCAAGGCATGGGCCACTTGGTGCATGGACTGCACAATCGCCTGGTCCACCGGATCGCTCACCAGGTCTTTCACAAAGCTGCCATCGATCTTCAGATAACTTACCGGTAGGTTTTTAAGATAGCCGTAGGAACTAAAACCCGAGCCGAAGTCGTCCAACGCCACTTCAATACCCAGCGATATGAGTTGTTTAACAAATTCCTGCGCACTGGCCATCTGCCCGATGGCGGCGGTCTCGGTGAGTTCAAACATTAACGTACTGGGATCAAGCTGACGCGATTTACACGCCCGGCTTAGAAAGGGTAAGAAGCCGCTGTCATCAAACACCTTGGCGGATAGATTGATCGCCAAGCTGATGCGGTTACCCGCGGCATGCTGCCGCGCCAATTCGGCAATCGCTTGTTCCACCACCCAACGGTCGATGGCGTGCATTAAACCAAACCGCTCGGCCGCCGGCAAAAACATCCCCGGCGTGGTCAGCCTGCCGTCGTCTTCCAATAAACGTACCAGCACCTCGTAATGCGTGATCGCGCCATCACGGATCCGCACGATGGGTTGATAATGCAGAACAAACAGGTCCTCCTCCAGGGCGCGGTTGATTTTACGGGTCCAACTCACGTCCGATACCATGCTGGCCAGCTGTTGATCCTCGGGGTTGTACAAATGCACTTGATTGCGGCCGCGGGATTTTGCCAGGGTGCAGGCCAGATCGGCGCGCGATAAAGCGTCGCTGGCGGTGGGGATTTGTTTATCGATCAACACCGCGCCGACACTAACCCGGATGTCGAAGATCCGTTCTTGATGAACAAAGGTAAATCCCCGAAACTGTTTTTGAAATGATTTAGCGACGTTGAGCAATTCTTCCGGATTCATGTTGGCGAGTAACACGGTGAATTCATCGCCGCCAAAGCGCGCCAAGACGTCGCCTTCGCGCATCCGCTCCGATAATAAATGGGCGACGTCGAGCAATAATTTATCACCGCTGGAATGGCCCAAGGTGTCATTAACGTATTTGAAATTATCCAGGTCGATATATAACAGCCCGGCGGCGTGGTCGTTGCGGGCAATCACCGCAATGCTGCGCGCCAATTCGATCTCGAAATAATGGCGGTTGTATAGCCCGGTCAAGGCGTCGTGTTCCGCCAGGTGTTCAAGCTGCTGCTCATAACGTTTTTGTTCGGTGACATCGCGCGCCATGGCGATGGCCCCGATCACCTCCCACTGGGCATCAAGCCGCGGTTGCAGATTGACACTGACATTGCGCCACGCGCCGTTGGCCAGCACCTGCACGCTGGTATGGCCGATCACCTCGCGCCCACGGAACACTTCGCACAACACCTGCCACTCTTCGGCACGGTATTCGGGGTGTATAACATCAAGATAATTCCGGCTCAACGCCGGTGCGTCACCGTGCAAGGATTTAAATGCCTTGTTCATATATAACAAGTTGCCCTGGGTGTCGAGGGTAAAGATCAGATCGTGGGCATTGTTGAAAAAATCGATGAACTGCATTTCACTATGACGCAAGGCCGCCTGGATACGCGTCAACTCGCTGCTGTCCAACACCATACCTAATACACCGATGATTTCTCCCGCGCTATTGAGCAGCGGTAAAAAGTTGACCCGCAACCGGTGACGGGTTTCCTCGGCTCCGTTTAAGTCTAACTCCAGATGTTGGATGCGCTCTCCCGACACCCGCAGGTAATCCAGCGCGCGGCTAAAGCGCCGTTCCGACTCAGGATGCAAACAGGCGGAGAATAACGCCAACCCATCCGTCACCCACTGGCGTGCGCTATACCCCGCCAGCTCGTGATTGGCGAAGCCAGCGCGCGCATCGAAATACCACATACAAATAAAATCGGTGGTGACTTGAAATATATCCGCCAATAGTTCTGGGGCAAGTTCGAATAGTTGCTGCATACGTAGTATCTCGGTTATATCGCGTGCAACCGCGCGCATGCCAATCACCCGCTGGTCGTTATCGAATAACGGTTGGTAATTTAATAGGTAATGGAAGTGTTGCGCGTTGTGTTTACCGGTGAGCACCACCGGTAGGTTGTAAACCGGTTGACCCGCCGCCTTGATGTGCTGGGTCGCCATGCGCATACGATCAATCGATTGGGGACAAAATACATGTTTGTAAAACGCTTTACCCCCAGCACACCACTCTTCAATGCTATAACCCCCGAGGGGTTGTAACATTTCCAAGCCTTGGCCGTTGAAATAATATTCCCAGACTGGGGCTACGTATTCCGAACGGCTAGAGACTAACGTAGACGCGGGGCGTTTTGACCGCGGTCTTACTGCCTTATCTTCCACAGCATTCCCCAAGGGATGGTCTCGTCCGTGTTTTAGATTAGGTGGGTGACGCACAGCGATTGGCAACCACCAGGATCTGGTGTAAGCGTGTGGAGGAATATAGCGCAAATTTCAGGCTAAAAACACCGAAATTCACTGTGATAAATCACCTAGAATTAAAAACACCGGCTTCTGTGTTAATACCTTAGGAATAATCATGCCTTGTGTCCAGAGGTGGAATTCACATGTAATTCAACCATACTTAAGATCGCAACCTACCGTCCGTATGCATACTTACCACGACAGCCTGCAATCGCTTAACCAGAACATCCCGTTGCGCGAGAAATTGATCCATATCCACCGCGCCGTGATGTTACATCTGGAGTTTGTAGCACGCATCGCGATTGCCTTGTACGATCCAAAAACCACCGTGCTCAAATCCTATTTGCACAGCGGCGGCGAACCTGACGATGCCGCGCAGTACCAATCCCACTTACAAGACGCACCGTCACTGGCGGCGATCCTACGCGAAGGCCGTCCACGGGTGATCAATAATCTATTGACATTTGAAGACGGGAAAACCGCGCAGCTGCAGCGTATCGGTCGGCAGGGATACGCCGCCAGTTATACCCTGCCGATGTTTTCCAACGGGGTGTTTTTTGGCTTTATATTTTTTAATTCGCACCAATGCGATGTGTTTACCGAATCAGTGCTTAATCAATTGGATATCTTCGGTCACATGATTTCACTTATGGTAGTTAATGAATTGTCGAATATGCGCAGCCTCTTGGGGGCCATCAGCACCGTGCCCCAGCCCCACAAAACATCCGACCCTGAAACCGGCAGTCATTGGGATCGCATGTCGCGTTATTCGCGGCTGATTGCCTTAACCCTGGCGCCGCGTTATCAACTCAACGACAACTACGTCGATCATATTTTCATGTACTCGCCCTTACATGATATCGGCGAGATCGGTATCCCGGATCATATCCTGCTCAAACCCGCCACCTTGACCGATCAGGAATTACTGGTGATGCGTTCGCACACCGAACGCGGCCGGGTGATGATCGATGATTTACTCGCGAGTTTTGGCTTGGATGCCTTGCAACACGTCAATATCCTGCGCAATATCGCCGAGTTTCATCACGAAGCCATCAATGGGCGTGGTTATCCGCGCGGGCTCAAGGGCAAGGAGATCCCGCTGGAGGCGCGGATCGTGGCCGTGGCCGACGTGTTCGACGCCCTAACCTCGCGCCGTTCATACAAGGACGCCTGGACCAACGATGATGCCTTTGCCACCTTGCAGCGCCTGGCCGGCGAGAAGCTTGATAATGAGTGTGTCAGCGCGTTAATGACCAACCGCAAAGAAATTGACGCCATCCAAACCCGTTATAAAGAAGCCGTGCTTGGTTAAGTCTAGGAACTCTGACCGGCAACACCTAAGAACCGGGGTTTTAAGTCAATACCCCCAATATTATCGAGTTCTATACCCGTCAACCTTTAAGTAATTGCTCAGAATTCCGATACACCCTTAATGCCGGATGCCTATGCCGTAATACTGTTGTACACCACCCCTTTTTGATTGAGGAATGACTATGAGTATCCCCATTTTGACCAGTATTCGCGGTCGCTTGATTATATTGGTGGCTCTGTTTGGAGTGTGCCTGGCCGGATTGAGTGTGTTCGCTATCAGCCGTCTGGGGTTTATCGATACCAATTTTACCGAATACCATTCCGCCGCGGTCGCCAGCGAAATGCAAATCCTGATGATCAGCCGCGACATGAACTACGTCTCACGCCTCACCCGCAGCATCATGCTGGGCGATGATTACAGCAAGAATATGCAGAAGCTGGATGAAAACATCGCCAATATATATAAGAGTTATGAATCGGTTAAAACTACCGCCGGCCGCATGCGCGACCAGGCAAAGGCACAGGCCCTGGCCAAGGCCCTGGAGACCTCTTTGCAAGACACCCGCGCGTTCTTAGAAGACGGCCGCGCCCGTATGCTGGCCCTGGAAAAGGTGGATCGCAGCCCGGAGATATTGCAACAAACTTGGAAAGGTTACCATCAAGCGGCCACCCCTTTGGCCAATACTGCGCGCGATACCTTTAAAGTCGTGACCGATCTGGTTCAGAACATCATGAACAGCAATCACACCGAGACCAGCGGCGGCATTGGCGCTTCACAAAAAATCCTGATCACCATGACGGTCGCCGTATTCGTATTGGCGTTGTTACTCGCCTTCTGGATAACCCGCTCTATCCTTGGTCCCATTGACCGGTTACACGGTGCAATCGCCGGCATTGAACAAGACTCCGATTTACGGCGGCGGGTTGAACTTGATAGCCAGGACGAACTGGGGGCCACCGCCGCGGCGGTGGACAAGATGTTGGAGAAATTCCACAGCATTATTAAACAAGTGATGTCCGCCACCCAGGAAGTCAACCGTTCCACCGACAGCGTCACCTCGATTACCACCGAAACCGCTAACGGTGTGCGGCAACAACAGTCTGAAATTGAGCAAGTCGCTACGGCTATGAATGAGATGTCCGCCACCGTGCAAGAAGTGGCGAAAAACGCCCTCAGCGCCGCCGAGGCCGCCAACAACGCCGATCATGAAACCCAACAGGGCCAATCGGTGGTCAACTCTACGATCGCGTCGATCAATGACCTGGCGCAAGAAGTCGAACGCACCACCGAGGTGATTAACAAGCTCGGCCAAGACAGCGAGTCAATCGGCAAGGTATTGGATGTGATCCGCGGCATCGCCGAACAAACCAATTTATTGGCCTTGAATGCCGCGATTGAGGCGGCACGCGCCGGTGAACAGGGCCGCGGTTTCGCCGTGGTCGCCGATGAAGTACGTACCCTCGCCAGCCGCACGCAAAACTCCACCAAGGAGATTCAAGACATGATTACTCGCCTGCAACAAGGCGCGCGCGAAGCGGTGGCGGTGATGGAAAGCGGCCGTGGCCGCGCCCGTGAAAGTGTTGAACGCGCCGGCGCGGCGGGTAAATCGCTGCAAATTATCGCCAAATCGGTCGCGGCCATCACCGAGATGAATGCGCAGATCGCCAGCGCGGCGGAAGAACAAAGCACGGTATCGGAAGATATCAACCACAAAGTAAACCGGATCAATGACATTGCCGAGCAATCGGTAAGCGCCACGCAAAAAGTCGCGGCGGCGACCCGTCAATTGGGCCAGCTCTCCGAAAGCCTGCAATCCATGGTGCAACAATTCCGCGCATGAGTGTATGCACCACTAATAACAAACCCCGCCGTAGCGGGGTTTGTTGTGTATAACGTTGCGTGCGATTGCCTATTTTAAGGTGTAAGCAGCACATACCCTTGTTTGGCGAAATCCACCACCGCCGCCACACCGGCCGGCACTTCGTGTACGCCCTCGATCACATCGGTGGTTTTCCAACCATTCGCCCGCATGGTGTTTTGACACAGGTAGACAGAAATCCCGTGCGCCACCAAATCGCGAACCATGGCGCCGCTAGGATTGCCCAAGGTCGTGCCCGTGGCCGCGTTGTAAGCGGCGTCGGTCAACAACCACTTGCCGCCCTTACCGTGTCCAACCACTTTGATGTCGTAATCCTTGCCCAACACCATGCCGTACATATCTTCGTAATTGTGGTACAGGTTATTGACGTTAACCAGCTGCTGTGAAACACCCGCTTTATTGGTGTCGGCGCTGGACGCATTGATCACCACGCGTACATTTTCCCGGTATTTAATACAGGTGGTGATGTTGCTGGTGCCCGAGCCGAACTCCGCATCGATGCTCGCTATTGTGGCGGGGGGACAAGCCGCGTCATTACCGGCGGCATTCGCGTAGGTATTAACACCCATCGTTGCAGCCACACACACCAGTGAAACAAACATGTAACGTTTCATATGTTCTCCTCATAAGTTTTAATCAATATTTAAGGTTGATATACAATCGATCGTGCAAGGAATGAAAATCCCAGATTCTCGCAGAGAGCTTCGTACACGTAGTACTTATACAAGGTTTGGAGTAAATAATTCAATCTCTAAAAGAGGAATAATTGTGATTTTGCGATCTGGACAGGATTCTTTATACTTACACATCTGCATTAAATTGCATACTTCATGCCCAAAACGAGTCTGGCAGGTAAATAGATTTATCCACCCGCCGTCCAGGACAGATGTGTTTGTTTATAAAATTTCACTGCTGACATTTCATGTTTGAAAGCGAAGGCATCCGCCGTAAAATAGCTATTATTCGTCGGGTAATTGCCGTGTAAAAACACCGGGCCAACCGGTGTAATGTAAAGCGCGCTACTCGTCTTTAAGTACCCCGCAAATAAAATTTTGGCAATATCTGTAAATATTGGCAATAATCGTTCCAACGAGCGTTTTGCAGCTTTATCAGGATGTAAGCGAACGGCCGCCTATTACGGTAAATTACGAACGGTCGTCTATATAACTGTTAGGCACGAACGAATATGATCGATTTCGAAACAGCCAAACGAATCATTGCTGAACGCCTAGTCAAAATGGAGCGTGACATGAACGACTTTGGCTCCGCTTTACCTGGTCACAAGGACAAGCCCTATCTGCATCTTGTTGTAACAAAAACCACCGAATACGAATTTGGCTGGGTATTCGCGTACAACACCAGAGAGTACTTAGAAACAAACAACATTAGCTGCGCTCTTGCGGGCAATGCGCCTCTTATCGTCGACAAAGACGATGGGCAAATATACGTAACCGGAACGGCACCTCCATTCGAGCAGTACGTCGAACAATATCGAAAAGGAATAAGAAATCGTGCCTAACAAGCGCGTCGAGTCGGGCTCACTACGTCGGCGCTTAGCGTTGCGTTGGGCGTCACATGACTGAAGCAGCAGAAATTGATCGCATCGTCTTTCGCAAAGTGACCGCCGACACATGGCGTGACTTCGAGAGACTTTTCGGATGCCGAGGCAGCCCAAAAGCTTGTTGGTGTATGGTCTGGCGCGCAACACCGGAGGAAGCAAGGCACACGGACGGTGCGAGCCGCAAAGCCGCCATTGCCAAACGTATCGCCGCCGGAACGACAGTGGGACTGCTTGGTTACCTCGACGACGAACCCGTCGCGTGGTGCTCGGTGGCACCACGATCAACCTACCGTCGGCTCGTTGACGATGGCGGCCCTGACGAAGGCGTTTGGTCAATCGCTTGCTTCTTCGTGGTTCGCAGGTTACGCGGCCAAGGCATCACTCAACGAATCATTGCCGCCGCCGTTGACTTTGCCAAGTCCGGAGGCGCCTTGATTGTGGAGGCTTATCCAGTCGATCCAGAGTCCCGGAGTTATCGGTTCATGGGCTTCGTTCCGACATTCAAGGCCGCTGGTTTTCGAGAAGTGGGACGCGCCGGTACTCGGCGGCATGTGTTTCAATTGCGGGTTGCGTAAATGCAGAGCCTGACGCCCAACCCGACGGTCAAGCGGGACGCGCAAAGAGCGGCGCGCCCCTTACCTTTACGTTGAGGCTGTAGAAAAATCCCTAAATCATAAATTTTAAGTTAATAAATGTGATCAAAAACAATGACGTATAATTGCATAAAACCGCAAAATCAAATTTTCCTACAGCTTCGCTAGGGTGTCTAGTCCATATCGTCGTATGGTTATATGTATGGCTAATATCCTCCGTTGTGCTACAATTCCTCCATGGCCAAGGCCCGCTTCGACTGGGACGAAAGGAAGAATCATAAAAACCAAAGGAAACATGGCGTTTCCTTTGAGCTTGCCCAACTTTCCTTCGCAGACTCAAAGCGTGTCATTGCCGAAGACCTGAGCCACAGTCATAGCGAAATGCGGTATTACTGTATTGGCTGGGTGGGACACGGGGCCCTAACGGTTCGCTTCACATACCGTGAGGGCGTCATCCGCATTATTGGCGCTGGCTACTGGCGCAGAGGCAAGAAAATCTATGAAGACCAAAATTAAATATACAGATGAACCGATGGGTAGACTCCGGGTAGTTGATGACTTCCTGCCAAAACCAGAAGAACTTGTTTTCAAGGAAGACAACGTCAAAGTTACAATAGCTTTAAGCAAGTCCAGTGTGGACTTCTTTAAAACTGAGGCGAAGAAACATCATACTTCCTATCAAGTGATGATTCGCCGACTTGTGGATCTCTATGCTTCACGGCACACAAAACCTCTAACTACACCTTCCACCGGACGCGCAAAAGCCGCGCGCCGGTGAAGGCAACGTTAGGTCTATAGAACAACCATGTTAATAGCGGTGAATCACGTACAGATCACGGTCCCTGAAGGCCAGGAGAAGGAAGCAAAGGAATTTTATTGTAACCTGTTGGGATTGAAGGAAGTAGAAAAACCAGATGTATTAAAACCCAATGGTGGTTTCTGGATGCAATCGGGGAATATTCAAATTCACGTAGGCATTGAAAGCGGAGTGGATCGAAATCAAACCAAAGCGCATGTCGCCTATGAAGTAACTGGTATTGAATCTTGGCGAAGCAAACTTGAAGCGGAGAATATTGTAGTACTAAATAGTCAACTGATCCCTGGTTTCAAAAGATTTGAGTTTAGAGATCCATTTGGAAATAGAGTAGAGTTACTTGAAAAAATGGCCTAATAAGCAAATTATGTCGTTCGCTATCGTTCACTCGGACGTGGCAGAACTGCGCCGTATATTTGGTCGTTAGGCATTAAAACCAGGAGAAACTAAATGCGGTGTTATTTAACCAAGGTATGGCTGACGGGGATAGTGATTGTTTTAAGTGGGTGCGCGGCTGTAAACCCAAATAACAATGTTGGAATGAGAACTGTAGATAATGTAGAAAGATGAATATGTAAATCTCGAAAAACAACTTAGAACAATAGAAACGTATATAAAGCCAGAGTTTTTATCAAAAATCCAAAATAATTCAGATGATTTATGTAAAGACAAACGATAATGCCTAACAACCGCATCGCACTCGCCGCTTCGCGATACGTTGGGCGACAAGAACGGAATAGTGCGCCATTCGCTAAATCAAGCAGGGATGCCAAGAGGTGTGATTGGCCGATTCCTCGGTTGGATCATGGCGTGGCATAATAGCCAGGACAACAAGTGGACCATCGACCTTCTTAACATCGACAGTAATGAACAGATTTTGGAGGTGGGCTTCGGCCCAGGAGCTGCAATCGAATCTATCGTGAGGACATATCCATCGGCTCAGGTTGCGGGATTAGATCACTCCAAGGCAATGCTTGATGCGGCGAATTATCGCAACCAGGCAGCGGTGGCTGCCGGTTATGATGAACCTAATATATCGCCGGATGGATTCAGAATGCAGACCTACGTGGATGGGTTTTAGTATAGAATGGCATTGAGGCCCCCTTGTTTGCAGTACTCGGAATGAACAGTAGGTGTATATCCCATCTAGGAGCAGCCGCGCGGCTGAGCCTTAACGTTGAGATATCTGAATCATGTCATTCGCCGATAAGATCACCGCTAAGGAGCTTAGATGAGAACTAACACCTCTACCATTCAAAATGTTTCTGATACTGCTTTTTGGGTGGCATCGTATCGCGCTATTGAAAGTGAAAAAAAGAACCCGTTATTCCGAGATCCTCTTGCCGGTTTATTAGCGGGGGAATATGGAAAGAAGGTTTCCAACTCAATGAAACCCTTCGCGCAATACGCCTACTGGTCCGTGACTATTCGGACGCGCTTGATTGATGAGTACATTTTGAAATATGCAGCCCAGGGATACAAAACCGTCGTCAACCTCGGAGCAGGTCTTGATACCCGACCATATCGTCTCTCGCTTCCGCAAGAAGTCCAATGGATAGAAGTTGATTTTCCGGAAGTCATCGAGCTGAAAAATGAAAAGCTTAAAGACCAAAAACCGAAGTGCAAACTTGAGAGAATTGGGCTGAATCTATCCCATCAAACTAAAAGAAAAAAACTGTTCGACGAATTAAATCATAGAATTGGGCCCGCTCTTATCTTAACAGAAGGGGTTATCCCATATCTCAATGAAGATTCAGTCAGCAGTTTGGCTAATGATATGAAGGATCAATCCAATTTCAAACTATGGGTTGCTGAATATTATTCATCTAAAGTGTATCCCCGCTATCAGTCCCAAAAATTTAAAGATCTGTTGGGTGATTCGCCCTTCCAGTTTTTTCCTGCGAACTGGTTTTCTTTCTTTGAAGATTGTGGTTGGATACAAAAAGAAATGCACTATCTTTATGATGAAGCAGCAAAACACAACCGCAAATTTCCCCTGCCGTGGTGGGCATCGGCTCTGAAAGTCATCATTGGTGAAAAAACAATGATGAAAGACATCCGAAAGTCCTCCGCATACATTGTATTTGAGAAAAAATAAGAGGAATAGGGGCCAATGTTGAACAGCCGTCCGTCCTCACCCTACGTTCGAGCGGGACGCCGCATCAGCGCGTCGCTACTTACTAATGAGGCGTATGGAAAGGCTACCTCCCCACCAAGACCGTCAGCAGCAGGGATGCTGCTGTCGAGCCTACAGGAAGGTATTGACGGCGTGTCTTGGTGGGGGGGTATCCTTTCTATGTGACACAGTAATAACTCTACGTCGGGAGTCAATACTCGTTAATCGTGGTTATTTATCAACACACAGTGAAAGCTACTTAAGGAAATTCGTATGAAACTGATTATCTCTTGTGTTTCTTTTCTATTTTTAGGGGTGTCGATTGCTGCAGCACAAACAGTACCGCGAGACACCCTGATTGATCGCATTGAATCCATCTACGCGCAAGCAACCATGCTATCAGCCGACTCGCCATTTATGGAAATGTTCATGGCTCCCGCCAAAACGGCCAACCCTGGAGTAAACAAAACCACTTGGTTAGGCATAAAGCAAGAGCTGGCGTTGTCTATATCCAACACCATAACTGAAAAGGGTGGTCTGTTAGATAAGGTCCTTCGGAAATCATTGGAAAACTTATCCGACGAAGAATTGGAAAGGCTTAGACAGATTCTCAGCGATCCGGTCTATAACAAGTTCCAGGCGGCAATGGCGAGCCCAGCCACTCAAAGGCAGTTTGCGCAAGCTCTGCTGGGTAATGCGTTAAAACTTAACACAGCAATTAATGCTGTACTTGTGCGCCATAACCTAAAGGAGGTGCATTAAATATGTCGCCCCCAACGAGCTGCGCCAGGGAACGCGCCAAAAGCCGCGCGTCCCTCAACTTTACATTAGGCTTTTGAGGCAAATTAATGCGTATTGGAATGCAAACCTGGGGTAGCCATGGGGATATTCGTCCCTTTATGGCGTTAGCAAGTGGTCTTCAATCCGCTGGACATGATGTCACATTGTTGGTGACAAGCGTCGATGGTGTTAATTACAGCGGATCCGCGTCCGCTTTAAATATCAAGCTCGAGCATATCGCATCACCTGTCCTTCAAACCAAGGAAGAGTATGCACAGCTAACGGAGTTAGTTTTTAATGCGACCAACCCCATAACGCAGATTAAGACGATAATGACCAAAGCGTTGGTGCCGGTGGAACAAGAGATGTACCGAGCCGCCGAAAAATTGTGTCAAGACAATGATATTATCATCGGGCATTACTTCCATTACCCTATACAAACAGCCGCGCAAAAATTTACTCGGCCCTATGTGAGCATTGCACTGTCACTGGGAGGAATTCCTTCCGTCAACATCCCGCCCGCGGGCGCTCCGAATTGGGGAAGAGGCGGGAATAGGTTTTTTTGGTGGTTAGCCAAATCCATTCTCAATAAAGGCATCAAACCTTACGTCGACAGGTTAAGAGTCCAGCAAGGTTTGGCGCCCGCTGATGATATGCTGTTAGACGTATGGTTTTCATCTGAACTTAATCTGATCGCGGTAAGTCCTGAACTCTGTGAGCAACAGGAGGATTGGCCTGAGAATCACCGTGTCTGCGGTTTTTTCAACCTGCCTAATATTAAAAACGAGGGGACTGTTTCCAGCGAATTAGAAAAGTTTTTAACCCGCGGGCCTGCGCCTGTTTATATGACCTTTGGCAGTATGGTTTCAACGCTTCCTGAATTACAAATTGAACTCCTAACCCTGTTCACACAGGCAACGGAACTCGTGGGGTGCCGCGCGATTATTCAAGCATCGTTATGGAAAGAATGTCGGTTTGAATCTTCAGCAACGATTCATTACGTCAGCCATTCCCCCCATGGACTGGTTTTTCCTAGATGTGCTGCCGTGGTACATCATGGCGGTGCCGGAACCTCACAGGCAGCAACGCGGGCAGGGCTTGCATCTATTGTCGTCGCTCATATTGATGAGCAGAAGTCGTGGGGGGCGGCATTAAAGCGCATGGGTGTAGCCCCCGGTGTTTTGGTGAGAAAGAACCTAACCAGTAAAGCCCTAGCCAAGAAAATCCATGTGGTTCTTGGATCGCTGGCGATGCAGGAACGGGCGAAAGCAATTGGGAAATCCATGCGCAAGGAGGATGGCGTCAGAAACGCCGTCGAGTTGATAAATGAGAAATTCAAAAAAATGTGAGGGTTGGATCTTCCTACACCTCGCTAGACGTCAAACTTCCATTTAGCGAACATGAGGATATAAACGATGGCACATTTTCAACGGGCTGTTGGTGCAGCAGTCATTCTTAACACGGTTATCGTGGTCGGCGAAGCGGTCGCCGGGCTACACGCAAACAGTTTGAGTTTGCTGGTTGATAGTGTGCATAATTTTTCCGATGAGCTGGCACTGCTTTGCCTCTACTTAGCCTTTTTCCTGCCCGCCTATCTTGGTCGTCAGTCGCAACGCGTGGCAAACGTCCTTAACTCTTTAGGTTTAATCACGCTGTGTGGCGTCGCTATCGCGCAAGCCGTGGTAAGGTTCCAACATCCACCGCAGGTTTCAGGAGTCATCCCCATGCTCGCCGGTTTTGCGGCTGCGGCCGCAAACTACGGTGTGGCCAGACTACTGCGCGAGATGGCGAGTTACAACGCGACCGCGCGGCTTGCGTATCTCCACAACAAAGGCGATGTCGTAGTGTCGCTCGCGCCTGTACTGGCGGGAGCCTTGGTTTTTCTTACCGGGCGTAACCAAGCCGACGTACTCGTCGCAGTCAGCGTCGCGGCGTGGTTGGCATTCTCCACCGCCCGTGAAGTACGGACTTCCGCCAACGAGTTGTTGTGGCCTGAGCATGTCGAGTGTCTACACCCTGTGCCATCGGTGGACCACACTTGACACCCAACATTACCTTCGAGCGGGACGCACTCCTCAACGTTGCGTCATCCCTCACCAGAATATGAAAATTTTCTATTCATCCTTTGGCGCCTTAATGCGGCCCTTGGACCGCGATTCCAGTTCTACCACCGCAGATACACCATGAGGAGGCATCCATGAAGATCACTGATCCGAAAAACCTCAACGCGCATTACAACGCACTTTTCCGGGCCGGCGATCTCGAAGGATTGGTGGGCCTATACGAGAGCAGTGCAATTCTTTGCCCGGCTCCGGGGCGTCAACTTCATGGGCATGAGCAGATTCGAGAGCAAATGCGAGCGCTGCTTACTTTACAAGGAGAACTGGTCGCTACCCAGCTTTCCTGTGTGCAACACGATGGCTTGGCAATGTTGCATGCCACGTGGAGCTTTAAGGGCACCGATAAAGCAGGCAATGCGGTCGATATTGGGGGTTACTCTTCTAAGCTGGCGAGAAAGGGGGCAGATGGAGCATGGCGCTACATCATGGACCTGCCTGTCGCACTCGCGTGAGATTGTCCTTGCCTTCGGCTAGTCGTTATACTTGTCAACATGATTAACATTGAATTCTCCGACAGGAGACTTCCACTCCATAAGTTCACGCCCGTGCTGGGCGTATACAAGACGCTCCTGCCGCCGTCGGCACGGGCGCAGCGTCGTGCAGAATTTAGTTGTTAGAGTGCAGGACCCAATGCATAAACAACACAGCAATAAGCCCCTCTCGCATTCCATGCCTTACACATTTTTATGTATCATGCTTTTGATGGCGGGGGCTTGGGCGGCACAAAGTGAAAATCTTCCGGAAATTAAGGCTTCACTTGGCATGAACACCGCGGAAGTTGAAAAAAAGTCATCCGCTGGCATTCGGTTCAGTAAGACGGCGATAGGAACAGCTGACTCTCGTGTCTTGCACGCCTTAATCCCGCACCGATTTATTTATGAGCATTCCCATTTAGGCTTTGCCTTGCCTGAAGCCAAAGGCATCTCAATGTTCTCAATGGCGGGGCGGGTTGAACAGATAGACGTAAACCCGCAGTTAAAGTTTCTAAATATCGATGCAGCGATTGAGCGTTGTAGAGAGTTGATAACTCTCCTTGATCAAAAAGGCTGGAAGCGAGATCGACGGCATTTTAAAAATCTCTATTCCGGCGATACGTTGAAAACATACGGGTCATTGGGTTCTATAAAAAATGTCTTCCTAGACCCTGACTTCGATGATAAATTTGAGGGAGTTCGACTTGCCTCCTGGAAGAATAATGTCGAGGAAATCGAACTCCAATTAGAAAGAAAGCGGTATCACGAAAAAGCGCCGGCCGATCGGTATAATGAGAAAAAGTATTTAATCACCCTAACCTTGAGTTATTCTGCCGCACCCCCGCGGGGCTACCGGGGCCGCGGCGGGAATCCCCATGACTGATGGAAAAAAAAAGCTCTAACTATGTCCTCAACGGGACGCGATAATGCGCCACACCGTTCGCCGTTGTCGCGTGGTCCGCGCCGGTTAAAACAACGTTGTGTATGCCTTAAATGTCTGTATGAATCCATGTCCGATGCGGAGCATTGACCTTGAGTAGAATTTTACAAACCTGGATTGCTTGCCTTTTTAGTACGGCAATTCAATCAACAGCCACTGCCTCCACCGCCCGTCAGCATAAATATACTCAACCGGTATGAAAACTAATCTCTGTGTCCTGATCGTATTTTTATCGATATGTTCATCCGCCTGGGGAGAAACTATCAGCCCGGATGAGCTTCTTCCCTGTGGCAAACCCGCCTGCGATTTGGTAGCGAAAAAGATTGAACCGATCAATCTGCCTCCCATTAATAATGGGTTGGCTATTGACGTGGAAAACTGGCTAAGGGTAACGATTCCCGTGCCTGAACGAATCATACCTGACTCACACGCGGTAACCGCGATCTATCCGGGCAAAAAGGCCATTGTAATAGAAACACAAACCATTCCCGAAGATTTGAGGGTTGCAGCGCGTACTCTCACGGACAATCAATTCCCGGAGATCATTTTTCTAAAAACAACCAAGGACCAAGAGCCGGAGTCGCCGGCGGACAAGACGATCTGGCGCGCAGGATTAATCATGAAGGATGCCGATCTCAGCATTGGGTTAAATAATGCCCGTTATTTTAGCAACGATGATCTAACCGTATATTTTTCGACGCACACAAAAGTATTCAGCGGTTCCGCCCATATCACCGATGTAACCCACAAAAGCGGTTTTCTACGAATTAGCGCGGTTAATATTGAAGAATCTGTGTTCAAGCAAATCATCGCTAATGTGGCGGTAATCGTGCCAAAACACAGCAGGAAATGAGCCTAGCCGAGGATAAAATCGATAATACCGCTGCGGTATGGATTGATTGGCAGGTATGTCGCGCGGCCGAACCCGCCTGCCAGCACGGGTTCATAAATAGACTTGCACAGTCGCGCCCACCAAGTAGCCAAGCCATTATCGAATGGGTATATTCATGACAGATGACACCGCAAGATCTTCCGTCAATACAGAGCCTTCCTGATTTTTTTTAATCCTTATACTCAGCCAGCATAAAAATTTCACTTTCGATTATCTGCCGCGCTATTAATAGTATTTTTTATAGGTTTTTATTCCACCTCTACTTCACTACAATGTACTTTTCTTATGCGCTAAAAGTGATATATTTACCTGCCCCCCCTCTGCATAGGATGCTCCCATGATTACCCTGACGATTAACGGCACCGCCCACCCACTCGATATCGATCCCGCTACGCCCTTGTTGTGGGCGCTGCGCGACACGGTCGGATTAACCGGCACCAAATTCGGTTGTGGCATTGCGCAATGCGGTGCTTGCACGGTGCACCTGGATGGCAACGCGATCCGCTCGTGTATTACACCGGTGAGCGCGGCCCAGGGCAAGGCCATCACTACCATCGAAGGCGTGAATACACCGGTTGCGCAGGCGGTGCAAATCGCCTGGACTCAACTGGATGTGGTGCAATGCGGCTATTGTCAGTCTGGACAGATGATGTCGGCGATCGATCTGCTGAACAAAAACAAGCAACCCAGTGATGATCAGATCGATACCGCGATGGCGGGCAATATCTGCCGTTGTAATACCTATGTGCGGATCCGTGCGGCGATCAAGGCCGCGGCGCGGGCACTGGCCTAAGTAATCCTCAAGGAGTCACAGCATGAAAACCGAAACTAAATTTAATATCAGTCGGCGGCATTTCCTGGTCTCCACCCTGGGGGCGGGGGCAGGACTCACCCTCGGTGTGTATCTGAGCGGTTGTAGCAATGACAAAGATAAGGCGCCGCTAAACACATCGAGCCATCAACCTCAAACCCTCTTTGAACCCAACGCGTTTGTGCGGATTCGCCCCGACAATAGCGTCACGGTGGTGATTAAACATTTGGAAATGGGCCAGGGCACCTATACCGGCTTGGCCACCTTGGTAGCGGAAGAACTCGACGCCGCGTGGGATCAAATCAAGGTGGAATCCGCCCCGGCCAATGCCAAGTTGTACAGCAATTTATTTTGGGGCGCGCAAGGCACCGGCGGGAGTTCGGCCATCGCCAATTCGTACATGCAAATGCGCCAAGCGGGCGCCACCGCGCGCGCCATGTTGGTCGCCGCCGCCGCCAAGCGCTGGAATGTAAAACCCGCGGAGGTCCATGTCAGTGCCGGTAAACTTTCCCATGCCAGCGGTAAAAGCGCGAGTTTTGGTGAACTCGCCGAGGCCGCCGCCAAAGAGCCCATTCCAGCGGAAGTGCCGGTAAAAGATCCCAAGGATTTTCATCTCATCGGTCAAACCCTGCCGCGCAAGGATACTCCGGATAAAGTCCACGCCAAGGCGATCTATACCCAGGATATAAAATTACCCGCGATGCTCACCGCCCTGGTCTTGCATCCACCGCGCTTTGGCGCGCGGTTGCAATCCGTCGATGACAGCGAAGCTAAAAAGATCCCCGGTGTTCAGCACGTGGTGATGATCCCCACCGGCGTGGCCGTGGTCGCCACCGATTTCTGGACAGCCAAGCGTGGCCGTGATGCGCTCAAACCGCAATGGGATGAAAGCCAAGCGCTGCGTAAAAGTTCGGAACAGATCCGGGAGGATTACCGCCAATTGGCCGAGAAACCGGGCACGGTGGCGGTAAATAACGGTGATACCACCGCCACGTTCAAACACGCCGCCAAGACGATCTCGGCCGAATACGATTTTCCCTTCTTGGCCCACGCCACCATGGAACCGATGAATTGCGTGGTACAGCTGCAACCCAATCAATGCGAGTTATGGTACGGCGCGCAGATCCAAACCATGGATCAAATGGCGTTGGCGAAATTACTCAACCTGACCCCCGAGCAAATTAAAATTAATACGCTGTACGCGGGCGGTTCGTTCGGCCGGCGCGCGAATCCGCAATCGGATTATGTATTGGAAGCGGCCAACATCGCCAAGGCGCTCAACCTCAACACCCCGATAAAACTGCTGTGGACACGCGAAGACGATATGCGCGCGGGATTCTACCGTCCCTTGTATTACCATCAAATCAAGGCGGGCTTGGATAAAACGGGCATGCCGGTCGCATGGCAACACCGGATCGTCGGCCAATCGATCTTGGCCGGCACCGGTTTCGAGTCGGCCATGGTGAAAAACGGCGTCGATGCGACCTCGGTAGAAGGCGCGAGTAATTTGCCCTATCACATTGCCAATCTACACGTCGATTTACATTCGCCAACCTTGCCCGTGCCGGTGCAATGGTGGCGGTCGGTCGGCTCGACCCACAACGCTTATGTGGTGGAAACCTTTATCGACCAGCTGGCCAGCACGGCCAAACAAGACCCGGTCGCGTACCGCCGTGCCTTACTCAAGGATCACCCGCGTCACTTAGCGGTACTCAACCTCGCTGCTGAAAAAGCCGGTTGGGATAATAAACCCCTGGGCAAAGACCGTGGTCGGGGTATCGCGGTGCACGAATCGTTTAATACCTTTGTGGCGCAAGTGGCCGAGGTCACCCTGCACGCCGATAAAACCTTTAGCGTGGACCGCGTGGTGATCGCGGTGGATTGTGGCGTCGCCGTGAATCCCGATGTGATCCGCGCGCAAATGGAAGGGGGCATGGGTTATGGTTTGTCCGCGGCCTTAAGCGGCAAGATCAGCTTGCGCGATGGACAGGTCGAACAGTCCAACTTCCATGATTACCCAGTGCTGCGTATGCCGCAAATGCCCACCAGCGTCGAGGTCTACATCGTCCCCTCGGCCGAACCCCCCACCGGGGTAGGAGAACCCGGCACGCCGGTAATCGCACCGGCCTTGGCCAACGCCATCGCCAACGCTACCGGCAAACGTTACTACGCCTTGCCGTTACCCACGGCGGTTTAATTTCCACAGCCGCAGCTTTCGGGCAGGACAACCACAGGGATGTGGTAGCACCGCAAACAACTGTTATGCGCATTACTACGGGCATAAGATGCACTACGACACCGATCGCGAAATTTTACACCAGGCCTGCCGCTGGCTAAGCGCGGGACAGCGCGTCGCCTTGGTCACCGTGGCTAGAACCTGGGGCTCGTCACCGCGTCCGGCGGGATCCTTGCTGCTGATGCGTGCCGACGGTATACACCTGGGCTCGGTCTCCGGCGGTTGCGTGGAAGAGGATTTAGTCCGCCGTTATAAACACAATCAACTCGCGACAGGTTATCCCACCGTGGTCGACTACGGTGTTGATCATCAACAGGCCAGTCGGTTGGGTTTACCCTGTGGCGGACGGTTGGAATTAGTCATCGAACAACTCGACGACCCTGCCCCGCTGCAACTCTTGCTGGAAAAAATTCAACGCGGTGAATTGGTAACCCGACGCGTGTGTTTACGTAGCGGCGAAGTCAATTTACACCCAGCGGGCCGCAACGAGGAATTTAGTTACAACAACAACGAACTGCGCAAGGTATTCGGGCCGAATTGGCACATGTTATTGATCGGCGCGGGGCATTTATCACAGTACGTGGCGCAACTGGGCGTAATGTTGAATTATCACGTTATCCTCTGTGATCCGCGTGAAGAATACCAACATACCTGGACAAACGACGCCGTAGCGTTTACCTCCGCCATGCCCGATGACGCTGTGTTATCCATGGCGCAACATCCGCGCAGCATTGTACTGGCCTTGACGCATGATCCCAAACTCGACGACATGGCCTTGATGCAGGCCCTCACCCAGGACATTTTTTACGTCGGCGCACTGGGGTCACGCCGGAATAATATGGCGCGCCGTGAACGGCTACTTAAAATCGGTGTGAACCCCAAACAACTGGAAAAACTCCATGCCCCCGTCGGCCTGCCCATCGGCAGCCACACCCCGCCGGAAATCGCCGTCGCCATCCTGGCCGAAATCACCGCCACCCGGCACCAGGTGCTGCTCAAGACCCGCGATTTGTTGCTATACGGTTAATGATTCAACGCCTGGTACCTTGGCCGGTGCCTCGTTTTCACTATACCTGTTAGCTTATGATTCTTCGTCGCAACTTGCGCTCTGGAAAGTCGATGGCATAACGGCTACCAGGATCAAGAATATCGGCGTAAATTACTCTGAAACCCATCTGTTTATGTATAACGGCTATCTAACTTTCATGGATACAGACGTGAATAATATCATCGGATTATGGCGGACCGATGGTACGACGGTTTCAAATGTGCTTAACGCAACAAGCATGGGGTTGACAAATTTATCCAATTTTATTGAGTTTAACGGCAATCTGTATTTTACGGCAGCCGATTCAACGAATGGCAATGAGTTACGTCGGTTTGATGGTACAACCACCTATCTCGTCAGTGATATTAATCCAACAGGATCGAGCTCACCCTATTATCTCAACACCAATGGCAAACGCCTTTATTTTATGGCAACCAATGACGGTACTCATTATCATCTGTGGGAAACGGACGGTTCTCAGTCCCCAGCAGTATCCGGCACCGACCCAACTGATGTAACTCAGAACAGTGTGGATATCTACACTACCGGTGCCAATGTGTATATACGCTACAACACGAATACTACCCAGCAATTGTGGGTGGACGATTCGAGTCTGCATCGTGTCGCAGATCTTACTAAGTATGGGACCAACTCCAGCCTCAGTTATCCGTATAATTTTGTAACTGTAAATAATGATCTGTATTTCCTTGCGGATGACGGCAACGGCGGCACTGAAATATGGCTCGCCACTGGCCCAAACAAAACTCGTGTTACCGACATCAATACCACAGGCAATGGGAATAACCTTTATTTGATCGCCGGCTATAACGGTTATGCTTATTTTTCCCGTCACTCCACGGTGATTAATGATGACGAGTTATGGCGTACAAACGGCACGATCACCGAACCCGTGCATGAAACCGCAACCGGTAATTCGATAATACCATTTAATCCCCTAACAACTAATATTACTGCACCAACGGTAATCTTTAATAACGCGTTATATTGTTTCGGTCATTCTGTCACAACTAACACCTATGTTTTGTACCGTGTCGATGGTACGACCACACAGATCGTCGCAACGCTGGCGCCGATCACGGCCTCCCTGACTCAATCCGCCTTGCACCTGGCGGTGTTGAATGGATCGTTGTATTTTAGTGCCCTTGATCAAACAACCGGTACTGAACTGTGGCGCACGAATGGCATGACCACCTCCATCGTTAAAGACATTAACACAACGGGCAGCAGCTCGCCGGAGGAACTCACCGCGGCGGGCAAATTACTGTATTTCACGGCGGATGATGGGGTCAACGGCCGGGTGTTATGGCAATCCGACGGCAGCACCACCACCATGGTGACCGACGCCAATGGCAAGCCCTTCAGCAATGTAAATGCTTTAATCGGCGCGGCGAATAGTCTTTACTTTTCCGTAGGCAGTAGCGCTTCAGGCACCAGCCTCTGGCATACAGACGGTGCAGTACCTCTGGCCATCGATTTATCACACATGAACACGGTTATCTTCATCAACAATTACTCCACGTACGGAGACTACTTAATCATACATACGGCCTTTGATGCCTGGATAACAAATGGCGGCCCTTTATTGAATTTAGCCAATGGCGCGATTAACACACCCCAAGAGTATGCCGGTTGGCTTTACTACGGTGACTACGCAGGTTTATTCCGAACCAATGGTTCAGTGGTCGAACCGGTTAGTTATCCAAATTTTGGATTTCGTTATGACGCAAATTTTGCTGTAGTAAACAATCTGCTCTTTTTCGCCGGCGGCGATGAAAGTCACGGTCAAGGGTTATGGTATACCGATGGCTCAACCCTAAATAGAGTAGACATGCCCAATCCGAGTGGCCAAGGTGTTTATATCGATTCAATCATTGGCGCGAGTAATCAAATTTATTTTCTGGGGTCCAATGCTTTATTTGGTACAGAATTTTGGGTGGCACAAATACCCTAAAATTTTATCGTCGCAATCAAAACCTCATCATAGCCGGGAATTGCCCTCCTGGCTGAGATCGTGCCGCCCAGCATTAGGCATCAGCGCTCTTTCGTTCGCAATTGAACCAATATATTAAGGATAAAAACATCATTCACCTAAAAAATCACCTTATCACTGGAAAATGTACTCTTAGCACTATAACGGCCATAAAATACTTTCAATCAAATTATTTGGGAATGATAAAACCAGATGGCCGTATAGATATAAATGGTAAAACCATTAGTGCATTAGAAGAATTTCAGCGGGCTATACTACAAGTAACAGGGGATGGTTCAGCCACTGATCCGCGTAAACTTAAAACACGCGATGCGATTATTCAAGTCTATGGTGGGATCTCCACGACCAATGAGTGGGTAAATGCCAGTAAATATTTGTCTCTATACACTATAGATTCCTCAATTATAAATAATCCAAGTTATAACTGTATTAATGTTTACCACCCAAATAAAAGTAAGCTAGACAAATTTTGGTGTCATAAGGCCATGCATCCATTTTTATCTAAGGCTTTTGAGAATTTAAAGACAAATAATTTGTTGTCCGAATTAAAAGAATTTGGTGGTTATCATAATGTTAGAGCGACACGCGGAACCAACTATTGGTCAGCTCATTCTTGGGCATTAGCAATTGATATTAATATTACCGAGAATCCCCTTAATGCTGAACCAAAATTGTCAAAAAAGTTTGTAGAATGTTTTAAAAACGCGGGATTTGGCTGGGGTGGGGATTATAAACGAAAAGACGGCATGCATTTTACAATAGCGGGTTTTGATATTCCTAAGACGTAGTAAATACCGCACAAGTAGCAATAATTAGGAGCTAATTTTTTATGAGGAATACGAACATCGGAATTGTGCAGTACCTTCTGTTTTTATTGGTGTCGTGTAATTCACATGGTGCGGTTGATGAAGATATACAGTACACTCATTTGAGAGACTGCAAAGAAAGGATCGAAAATGTAAACGCGGCTTTTTCAGAACTGGTATGTCCAAAAATCGGGGCGTATGATGTGATTATAAAGAAACAGAGTCCGCAGTTTATTACTATTGTGCTTAATGCCGACCATCACGAGATAGCATCAAATTTTGTTTTGCTTACCAACGAGCTACCCATTGAATACGGAAAAACCATTGAATGGCATTTGAAAAACAAATCACCAAAATATTTAGTCTTCAGACTTGCATGGGGCACAGAGGCAAAACCATTCGAAATGGTAGAACGATTGGTGATTAATCTGGTGAGTAAGGACAAAATATGTCCGATAGCCATGGTAAACACTAAAACTGTAAAGAATGCCAACCAAAAAATACGGGACTTACTAGAGACTGAATTATCGACCATTAGCAGCTGCCCAACTTCAATTCAGAGTTACTAATGAATCACATGGAAAGGAACCCTCCCACCAAGACACGCCGTCAATACCTCCCTGTAGGCTCGACAGCAGCATCCCTGCGGCTGACGGTCTTGGTGGGAGGGTATCCTTTCCATGTGACTCAATAATATTAAAGCGGGCTTATAGATAAAGGTAAAGTTGCATCACACCCTGTGGGCCTGCCGCCCATCGCCAACCACGCCCGGAAATCGCCATCGCCATTTGACCGGATCACCGCCGGCCGGTGCCCGGTGCTGCTCAAGACCCACGGGCTTTGGTTGTACTGCTCGTATCACAAGGGTTTTTGTTGTAAGTATGTGTTGGCGAGAACCCAAGGAGGTGACACGCTGTAAATACGTCCTTGTACGCTCGACGGCGCCTGTCGCCCTCGGGCGCCTCCGGACGTATTTATAGCGTGTCACCGCTTGGAGGCATCTACCCGCACCGCTACTGCTATCCACTATTAATGCTATTTCAAATAAAAAATAATTGATTTATTGTGAACTGTCTCGCGGAAATATCCAACCAACGCCTGGTTATAACCAAGCGTTATCCGGTTGCAGCTTTTCCCCTGTCGAATTCTGGGTGTTCTACCTATTGCGAGGGATGTATCGATCGTTCATTTTCGCCCTTCTTCTTTAGCCAAAATAATCGCGAGGTAGCGGCATGTCGAATAAGAGCACGTCACAGGGTTTCTTAGGGGTTTTAGGCCAGATCTTCTGGCATATTGTTGTGGTGCTATTGGCCGCGAGTATCGCGTTCTCGTTGCCTTCCATGGCCAAATACATCCTGTACGGGTGGTGGCCACGGGTGGCGGGGGACACAAATTTATTACTAGTCACGGAAATCGCTTTCGCCTCGGTGCTAATGTTGCTGTTCCATCTCATCAGGATCATCTGGATCAACCGGAAGTGCGTGACGCACGCAAAACTGGCGGCGTTGGTTCACGCCCGTACTACCCACAAAAACTGGCTAAGCCGTTGGCGCGAGCGAGGTTTGACCCGACGCTTTCCCGCGGCGCGCGACGCGTTTATCCTGACCTTAACCGGCTACGATACTTTTTTGGACAAGAATAGCATGCTGCATCAGGCGTTGGATAACGTGTACGATATCCGGGTAATGTTGCTTAATCCGATCGGCGCGGTGATGCGCAAACGTATTGAGTCCATGCCGCACGATATCACCCTGGCATCCTTTCAAAGTGAAATTGAGGCCAGCATTGCCTACCTCAAGGGATTGCGCAAAAACGGCAAACGCATCATGCTCAAATTTTATAATCACGAACCGTTCTGGAAGGTGATCGTGTTGGACGATCATGTATGGGTGCAACACTGCCACGCAGGTTTTGAGGTAAAACAACAACCGGAATATGTATTCGCGCTGCAGCACCACGACCCTCGGCAGGGGATGTACGTGCCTTTCTACATGTACTTCTTAGATCGTTGGAATGAGCACCACCATCCCTACTATGATTTTGATACCCATGAACTGGTATACCGTGATTCCACTGGCAGCGAACTATTCCGCGCCCCGTTTGGTGTCCCGCTAGCCAGCCACGTGCGCACTGCTGCGTCTACGAACCCGCCGGTAGACCTCGAGGAAGAAGAGTCGCCACCCTCCTCGGAAGTGCCCGTTCATCCTCAATCTGCACAACTAATGCAACCGCTACAGTGAGCAATCCCCTGCAACCAAGCAAGCGCGTTGGGATTCATGCCTACGGAATCGGGGTGTCCTCATCCTCACGTCCGGTAAACACTTCGATAGAGACGTTACGTGTGGATTTTTTATCTCGGTACATAGCGTGATCCGCCCGCTCGATCAATTCCATATAGGTTCGTCCATCCATGGGATAAATGGCAACCCCGATGCTCGCCGTCACCCGAATCGTATAGCCCTCGATCACATAGGGCTTGGCCAGATTCTTGCGCAACTCCGATAACAACACCGGGATACCGATGGGATTGTGGAGGGCTTGCAGTAGAATAACGAACTCGTCCCCCCCGTAACGGCAAACGGTATCAATACCACGCACGCTCAGGTTGAGACGTTTTGCCACCGCCATCAGAAGCTTATCGCCGTAGGTATGACCGAGATTGTCGTTAATGTGCTTAAATTCATCCAGATCAAGTAACAGCAGTGCCATCGGTTTATGGTGCCGCTCGGCCTGAGAAGCCGCTTGCGCAAAGCGATCCTCCAACAGGCTACGGTTGGGAAGCCCGGTCAACCCGTCATGGAACGCCTGGTAACGCACCTTGGTTTCCCGCTGTTTGAGCTCGGCGCAGTTCTGCTGCAGGAGTTTAAGTTGCTGGTGGGCGAGTTTGAGCTGCTGACGGGTGGTGGTAAGCGCCATGTATAGATCGTTGGGATCGCTGTTCTCGCCTAAGTTATCATTATCACTAGTAAAAGTGGAACGACTGTCCCTACTCTCTAGAACCGATAAACTATCCTGCGCCATGGAACCATTCCCCGCCTTTTTTTCAAAACCCGCGTCAAGATGCGCTATATCGCCGTAAGCAACAATCCATGAAACACCGCACTTGTTGTCAGAAGAATTACTGAACGGAATGTAGATGGATTACTGATGTTTAGCGGCTTAAACGCGGGCTAGGCCTGGATGATGCCACGGCGGATCGCATACCGCACCAATCCGGCGGTGGTGTGGATATTAAGCTTATCCATCAGTCGGGTTCGATGGGTCTCGACCGTTTTGGCGCTGACGCATAACAACGCGGCGATTTTCTTCGAGGTGTTACCCTCTGCAATCAGTTGTAATACTTGACGTTCCCGGCCACTCAGGGGTTCATCGAAGGGGTCGGTCTTGCTCAGATACGCCTGTACCACTACTTTGGAAATTCCTGGGCTTAAATACAATTCGCCGCGCGCCACCTGGGTGATGGCTTGCAATAATTCCTCGCGTGAATGGTTTTTTATTACATACCCGCGGATACCTATCCGCAAGGCCTCTAATACGTAATGATCCTCGGTGTACATGGTCAGTAAAATCGGATGGGTGCGCGGGGATGCCTTGAGTATTTCCCGCGCGGCATCCAACCCATTTAACACCGGCATCGACAGATCCAATACCGCCACATCGGGGTTATGATCACGCACCCACTGCAGCGCTTGTTTGCCATCCGCCGCTTCACCCACGACCAGGATACCTTCGCGCTCCAGCAGGGTTTTAATCCCTTGACGGACAATGATGTGATCATCGGCAAGTACAACTCGAATCGGCATTATTTATTCCTCAATGGAATCGAAATCAGCAGCTCAGTGCCTTGTTTGGGGGCGGAATTGATCCGTAATGTTCCACCCAGGGCGTTTAACCGCTCGCGGATAGCAATCAAACCCAAACCACGTCGACCCTTCTGGGTCTCGACCTCTTGCGGATTAAACCCAACCCCATTATCACGCACTGAGCAATGGAGTTGCGTTGTCGCACGGCTGATCAGAACACGTACCTGGCTGGCGTGCGCATGTTTGCTGGCATTCACTAAGGCTTCTTGAACGATACGGTACAGGGTAGTTTCAATTGTAGCAGAAGGCCGGTCGGCCATCGAACCCTCGACATTGATCGTAACCCCGGTGCGCTTGGTGATCCCCTTGGCGAGAAATTCCAGTGCCGGTAATAACCCTAAATCATCCAACAGAGTCGGGCGCAGCTCATGCGACATGTCGCGCAGCTGCCCTTCGATGCGATCCAGGTGGCCGCGTATTTCTTGAATCCGTTCCTTACTCGAAGGCAATTCATAGGCCAAATCCGCCAGTGCAAAATGTACCACCGCCAATAATTGGGTGGCATCATCGTGCAGGGTATGGGCAATACGCTTGGTTTCCTCTTCAATGGTTTCATTCAGGCGGTGTAGCACCGCATTGGCTTCACGAAAACTGCGGTGGGTAATTTCAAACGGCGATAAACTCTCGATGAGAAACGCATGACCCCTGACGATCTGGTTCAGGTTATTACTACCCCCGTCGCCGGACCGCAGCAGGGTTTGCACCGCGTTAGCATAGACGTTGACCATAGCCAAGACTCCTAATCCTTCTACCAGGGCCCTGCGCCCCAATTCGTAACCGTGGCGTAAACTCACCTCTCCGCCTCCCGCCAAATGCTCGCGTAAGGCTTGGATATAGGCTTCCTCTAGCGTCGGTTCAACTTGGATCACGCACTTATCCTAAGTAACGCGCAACCAGGACCAACGCGTCGTCGGTGCAACGTGCTTCGCGCGCCATGATATGTTCGGCGATTTTCTGCGCTGAGATGTGCAACGGCAAGTCATGGCAAAACGAGTCGCGCACTCCATCGGTGGCGAAAATAAGTATATCTCCGGGTGTCACCGGAAGCACACTCACATCCATGGGTGGTACACGGTGTCCCAGGGTTCCGCCGTGTAACCGCAGTGTGTGCACCGTACGCAAGGAATTCCCCGCCACTAATCTACCTTCAACATTACCCACCCCCGCCCAGGTGAGGGTGTTCGCCGCACTGTCAAAGACCGCCACACTCATGACGGCTCCGCGGGATGCGCGCAGGGTTTCATGACAGTCGTTGATTAAACTCTTCAGGGTTTGTTGCGATCGCACTTGCAGTGTTGCCACCGCTAAGGCGGCCGCATGGGCCGCTTCAACACCATGCCCAATACCATCCACCACAGCCAACAACACACCTCCATCAGACGGTACCACGGCATACATATCGCCCGAGGTGGACTCACCCGACCGCGTTAAACTGGCAGTGCCCACTTCCAATAGGGCGAGGTTCAGCGTTTCCATTTTTTAACAGTCACGGTGGTGCCCTGTCCGGGCTGCGAGTTAATATGAAATTCGTCCATCAACCGGCTCACGCCCGGAAGACCCAATCCCAGGCTACCGGAGGTGGAATAACCCACCCGCATCGCCTGCCCAATGTCGATGATCCCCGGTCCTTGGTCCTGCGCTACCACGGTAATCCCGCAGGGATCGCTGTTGGCTATCACTTCAAGGATAATCTCGCCCTGTTTTGCATATAAAATAATATTGCGGGCCAACTCCGATATCGCCGTCGCGATCAAGGTTAAATCCGTCGAGCCAAAACCAACCTCCGTCCCCAAGGCGCGCCCCTGCATGCGGGCAGTAACAATGTCCACATCGGTTTGAATCGCGACACGAATTTCATTTGACACGCGGGCCGGTCTCTTTGCGCAAGCTGTTCTGATTAAAGAACGCCAGGCCTTCTTCCAGGTCCAGCGCTGCAGGCACGCCCTCCATGGTTAAACCTAGCTGCACCATCGCAAAGGCAACTTCGGGTTGAATCCCCACGATTACGGTGTCGGCACCGCGTAACTTGATCATTCGTACCAAGTCATGCAAGGTGCGTGAAGCAAACGAGTCCATGACGTCCAGCACGGTCACGTCAATAATGACGCCGCGCGAGCGCAAGGTACTCACCTTGAGGACGAGGTTATCCCGCAATTGCATTAAATCTGAATCCGATAACGCGGATTGAATCGATGCGATCAGGTACGGTCCTTGTTTAAGTATTGGAACTTGCACGCGCCTCCGCTTTTAGGTTTGTTGAACCAGGTCATGGCTCGATACCACTTTATAACCGAGTAAACGTTCAGCTTCCTCGATACCGCCTTGCAAGTCCCCCACGGTGGTCATCTTACTGAGATCCACACCGATATTCACCAAGGTTTGGGAAATTTCCGGGGACAGTCCGGTGACAATCACCGTCGCGCCCAATAAGCGTGATGCCTCGACGGTTAACACCAGGTGATTGGCCACATGCGTATCCATTGCGGCCACACCGGTGATATCAATCACCACCACCTTGGCACGGTTGGTGCGGATGGCGCGCAGCAATTGCTCGGTTAACTGCCGCGCGCGTTGCGGATCGATCAATCCGATGATGGGTAGAATCAGTAACCGTTCGCGTACTTGCAATACGGGCGTGGATAATTCACGAATCGCCTCTTGTTGTTCGCGGATGGTACGCTCGCGCTCTTGCACGAACCCTACCGCCACGGTAATCGCAATACGGTTCGCGGCGGGTTCGTACGCATCAAGGATCCGATTGAGCTTATCGAAATCGCCCTGATACTTGGCGAATAATGAGCGCGCCAACACGTCGCGCAGCAGTAACACGATACCCACCACTTCATTGGTTTCCACCCCACGTGGGATGATGCGCTCGGAGAGGTTGCGCGCATAGGCTTGTAGGGCTTCAAAGGTACCGGTTTCCAAGGCCTCGACGTAATTGTCATACACCGAAGTGGCCTCGGCGAAAATTTCCTCTTTGCTCATCGCGGTGAGCAATTGCGCCTCGGTAATACGCCGGGCCCATTCTTCTCTTAAATCAGTACGGTGTTGGCGCAAATGCGCCACCAGCTCACGCAACAGTTGATCGGGAGTCGTTGCATTGGGGGTAGAGGCGGAGACATAAGGTTGGTTACCATTTCTTTTCATGGGCGCTCCTAAGCGACGTGTTACTTTGCTATAAAACCAGGTATAAATATACGGGTAAGTCCTTTAGAGTCAACCGGAAAATATACCTAAAAGACCCGCGGGAAAAGACCTGACAATAATTACACTACAATTCATCAGGTTTGATGTGTAGGGAATGGAATACTTCAATAACTATTGTTAAGGGCTATATCAACGATTACTACTATTTCAAACAAACAATCCCATAGCCCCATAGGTAAGGATAGTGGTTTTTAGTGAGATCGTAATGCTTGCAGGTCGATGCAGTGATTGAGAATCCTGGGAGATGACCGTAATCCACAGGGACGATGCACAGGGAGGTCAAGTGTCACGGTAGGCAAGGACGCCCGAGGTAGCAACAATGCAGGGAGCCATTGTCGAGGGAGGTATTTACAGCGGGTCACCTCACAGGATCCCCGCCAACACATCGACACTGACTGCTATTAATTAATATAGAGCCCGCATAGCCCCGCAGGTGGAGTCAATTGTTTTTAGTGAAGGATTACTACTATACCGGCCATCGATGATCTAGTCTTAAAGCTGTTTTAAATTCGCGTATTCCATCACCAACCACTTACACCCTTCGCGTGAAAAATTGACTTGCACCCGTGCGTGCCGGCCCTGGCCTTCGTAATTGAGCACAACTCCCTCGCCGAACTTGGCGTGTAACACCCGTTGCCCCAGGCGTAAGCCGGTTTCATTTTGCGCCGGCAGCGGTTGGCTGGGTAGCGCCAGGCTGACGCTGCCCCGCAAGCGTACTTCTTGTAAAAATTCCACGGGGATTTCGCGGATAAAGCGCGACGGGCGCGCAAAGGTTTCCTCGCCGTATAAACGGCGTTTTTCGGCGTGACTGAGGGTCAAACACTCCATCGCGCGGGTCATGCCGACATAACAAAGCCGGCGTTCTTCTTCGAGTTTACTGGCGTCGCTGGCGGATAATTTATGCGGAAACAGGCCTTCTTCCAAGCCGCATAAGAATACCTGTTTGAATTCCAGGCCCTTGGCGGAATGCAGGGTCATCAACTGCACGCAATCCTCCCATTCGTCGCCTTGACGCTCACCGGCCTCCAGCGCCGCGTGGGATAAAAACATCGCCAGGGGATCGACCGGTTGATCACTGTCAGTGGGCGGCGGTGCTTCGCTAAAGGCACGGCCGGCGCTGATCAACTCTTGCAGGTTTTCGATCCGGGTGCGGCCACGTTCGCCTTTTTCTTTTTCATAATGGGCGATCAAACCGCTGTCGTGAATCACCTGTTCGATTTGTTCGTGCAGCGATAAAGCCTTGATGGCCGCGTGCATACGCGCCATATGGTTAGCAAATTGCTTGAGCGATTCAACCGCCCTGGCGGCCAGTTGTTGGTGTTCTATGCTATGGTGCAGGGCGCGCCACAGCGATATTCCGCCGCCGCGCGCCAGCTCGCGCACGGCATCGACGCTGCGTGTACCGATGCCGCGCGGGGGTAGATTAATAATGCGCTCGAACGAGGCGTCGTCATCCGGGTGGCTGAGCAGGCGTAAATAGGCCAGCGCATCCTTGATTTCCTGGCGCTCGAAAAAGCGCAACCCCCCGTAAACCCGGTACGGCATGCCGTGGCGAATTAAAATTTCTTCCAACACCCGCGACTGCGCGTTGGAACGGTATAACACCGCGCATTCCTGCCGTGTCCCGCCCTGTTCCACCCATTCCGCGATGCGATCTACTACGAACTGCGCCTCGTCTTGCTCATTGAAGGCGGAATACAAGCGGATCGGCTCACCGGTCTTACCCGCGGTCCAGAGGGTCTTACCCAGGCGGCCGCTGTTGTTGGCAATCACCGCATTCGCTGCGTTTAAGATGTTACCGGTAGAGCGATAATTCTGCTCCAATCTGAAACTACTGGCCTGGGCAAAATCCTGGTTGAATTGCAAAATATTTTCCACCCGCGCACCCCGCCAACCGTAGATCGATTGGTCGTCGTCACCCACGGCAAATACCGCCGCGGTTTTACCCGCCAGCAGCCTTACCCAGGCGTATTGCAGCGCATTGGTATCTTGAAACTCGTCGATCAGCAGATGCTTAAAACGCCGCTGATAATGCTGCAATATTTCGGGGTGTTGCAACCATAATTCATGGTTACGCAATAATAACTCGGCGAAATCCACCACCCCGGTACGCTGACAATAACTGTCATACTGGGTATAAATCGCTATCATGTGTTTTAAAAACGGATCGTGCTGATGTTCCAGGTGTTGGGGGCGCAGGCCTTCGTCCTTGCGCGCATTAATAAAGTGTTGCGCCTCGCGCGCCGGCCACTTGGCATCGTCCAAGCCCATGTCGCGGATCACGCGCCGCAAGGCGCGTAATTGATCCTCGCTGTCCATCACTTGAAAGTTTTGACTTAATCCCGCCTCTTTGTAGTGCGCGCGCAACAAACGGTGGGCAATGCCGTGAAAGGTGCCGACCCACATGCCGCTGGGAGGGATACCCAACAAGCGTTCGATCCGGCCGCGCATTTCGGCGGCGGCTTTGTTGGTAAAGGTTACCGCCACAATGCCGTACGGAGAAACATTCTCGGCCGACATCAACCAGGCGATGCGGTGCACCAGCACCCGGGTTTTACCACTGCCCGCGCCGGCCAACACCAGCACATTACCACTGGCCGCGCACACCGCTTGGCGCTGCGCATCATTTAATGGATCTAGGATGGTGGAGACATCCATGGGTTAGGTTATCCCCGGCACACGTTATTCTTCTACGGGTAACATTTCAAAATCAGCCTTGGCCACCCCACACTCCGGACACTTCCAATCCGCGGGGATATCGTCCCAACGTGTACCGGGGGCCAAACCTTCTTCGGGCAATCCCAACGCCTCGTCATAAATAAAACCACAAATTTGGCATTGCCACTTTTTCATTAACGACTCCTGTATTATTATGGGGGTGTGTCTAAACGCGCCGTAAAGTTTACCATCAAACCGTCACTACCACCGTTGCTGCTGGGATTATTGTTATATTTTGGTCTGTCGGTAGCCGGCTTCGCTGCGCAAACCCGTACCGTGATGGCATCGGACCAAACCGAGATCACCGTTAATGTTTATCCGGCCGACGGTAAATTGTTGTTGCTCTGGCAAGTCGACGCGGATGGTATACAAACGGCGGATCGCACGCTGGCGGAGCACCTGGCCAGACATGGAATCGAAGTCTGGCTGCCGGAGATATTGGAGTCGTATTTCTTACCCCCTGCCAATTCCAGCATGGATAAAATCCCCGCGGATGCGTATCTTCATTTATTAACGGAGGCGCTTGCCACGCATAAGTCGGTCGTGGTGCTCGCCAGCGGCCGTGGCGGCATCCCGCTATTGCGCGGCGTCCGCCAGTGGCAGTTACAAAACAGCGACACCTCCGGTTTGGTCGGCGCTATTTTGCTGAGCCCAAACTTGTTCGTTGAAACACCCGATCCCGGCCAGCGTCCGCGCTTAATGCCCATCGTGGAATCGACCAACCTGCCAATAGTGGTCTTGCAACCGGATAAATCCGTATGGTATTGGAAGTTAGATCAAACCGTGGCGGGTTTGCGTAAGGGTGGCAGCACGGTGTGGCCCTGGCGCATGGCGAATTTGCGCGACCGGTTCTATTTTCGTCCCGATGCCACCAACACGGAAAAGTCCTCCACCAAATTATTACCGGACACCCTCATACAGGCTACTGAAATCTTGAACCAATCCCCCACCACAACGCGCAGCGCCGTGGCCACGATTAAACCAGACGCCCCGGTCCGCGAAAGTAAAAAAGATCATGTTTTGAGTGTATATCGCGGTAATCCGATTCCACCTCTCTTACACCTGCCTGGCTTGGACGGCCGGGATTTCGATATCAAACAGTTTAGCGGTAAGGTTGTAGTAGTGAATTTTTGGGCCAGCTGGTGCCCGCCCTGCGTGCAGGAAATGCCGTCGCTGCAACGCTTGCAGCAGAAACTCGCCGGCAAACCCTTTACGATTTTGGGCGTGAACATGGCCGAGGATAACGCCACCGTCCGTGCATTTGTAAAAGATCGTGTGCAGGTGAATTTTCCTATTTTATTGGATAAAGACGGCACTGCACTACACGCATGGAGGGTCTTCGCTTTTCCTACCACCTATGTGGTCGATAAACAGGGCAAGATCCGCTACGGCTTATTTGGCGGCGTGGAGTGGGATTCCGCCGAGATCATCGCTAAGATCAATGGATTGCTAAATGAAAAATGATATTGCGCCAGGCTTTATTACTCGGAATTACTCGGAGGCATGCGCCAACAGGCGCAGATAGTCATTGAGCAACAGATCACGCGCGGGGCGTTGCGCGCCTTGCAAAAACGCGCAACGATGCTGGTTACAATATTGCCCGTGGGTTAAATAATTTTGAATCACATCGGGCATATCGTAATGGTGGAGCAGTGGATATTTTTTGGGTATGCCGTTTTCAATGATCAAAATACGATTATGATAATAACTCCCCTCGATATTCCCCAGGTACTGTAGCGCCTTAAACGTATTCGGGCCGTTGCGCAACGGCGGTACATGATCCGCAACCAGGATGATCAAGCTATGCTTATCCACCGCGATCAGTTCTTTGACATAATCGGTAATCGCCTTGCTGCGGTAATAAAATTGATTGGTGCTACGCCCCAAGTGATCATCCTGATAGTCCGCTAGGATTCGGATGAATTCCGGGCGTTTGCCTGGATCAAGCACATGCGGCGTGTGGCCGTAAATTGTCATTAGATAATTGAATATTGGTTTGTCGGGTGCTTGCCGCAAGGCCTGGCGGACCATCGCCAGATTTTGGGCGAATAATTCGGCATCGAATTGATATTCTTCAACACCCGTATCACCGCTGCTGAGATAGGTAATTCCCGGGTAAAATTCACGCGGAAAATGCACCTCGCCAAAACCTATACCCTTGTACGCGGTTAAGGCGTTGAAGAAATTGGGCTTATACGCATTGGCGCCGATCGTGCGATAACCGCTCTGCCGCAAGATCCCCGGCAAACATTGCGCGGCACTGCCGGTGAAAACATTGAATTCGATGCTGGATAATTTTTCAAATCCGGGCACACCGCATAACACTTCAAATTCCGACTGCGAAGTGGCGCCACCGAACATGGGCGCAATCGATAAACCCGCTGTGTCGCCAAAAAATCGACTGAAGTCGGGGTGGGTGGGTGATTGGGAGAACTTAGCGCCAAGAAATAAATTGGGGTCAAGGAAACTCTCCAACACGATCATGTGCACATTGTGTCGGTTTCCTTGCGATGTAATATACGTAGCGCGTTGGCGTGCTTGTTGGTCGTAGACGAGGCGATCCCGGTAGGGGGCAATCGTACGCGTCACTTGTAAACGCTCGGCCTCGCGTAACAAGCTCATGACCAAGCGGCCGTTACGCTCCACACTCTTGGCGTCCGAATACACTACCATCTGACTCGCCAAGCCGCGAAATACCTGCTCGAAGTGGGCGGGAAAGTAAAATAATGCGGCGAGGATAATCACCAAGGGTAGGCTCAATAACATGTTTTGCCGGGTCTGGCGAGGATTGATAGCCGCCAGCATCAGCAACAGGGGCCCGAAGAATACGCCGACGATAACCGCAGTATAAACCAAGGGCAAGACCTGGAATAATTCCGGCAGTTCATGCACATTGACCCAGCGAAAAACCTTGCTGTAAGCCAAAAAGAATATATCGTGGACCAGGTAAAAAATCAGGATCGGCACACCGGCCAACACCGCGCGCCAGCGGCTTGGCCGTAACAGACGGTAAAGCAGTGCATATATATAGAGTATTAACCCCAGTTCCAGCCATTGGGTATAAAAGCTGTGGTTGCCAAAGCCGCCCACGGCCGCACTCAGCCAGCCCCACAGGTATAACATTAACACCACGCCGGTATAGCGGTTGATCAAAACCACGCGTAACCACCGCGCGGCGGATCGACTGCTAGCGGGAAACAGCGGCATGGCTATAAAACGCGACGGGTAGTTAAGGGAGGTTGATCATACCCGAAAATACCCCTCACTAAGCTGAGGAAAAGCCCACCCCGGTGAGCACGAACACGGGCCAAAGAATTATTTATCTCCACACAACATCAGGCGATCGAAGCCCACCGCAAAACCAATACCTTGTTTATAAGCGCCACCCCCCGCCACTTGTTTTTGCGCACCGAGTTTTGGCACGGATATTTCAAAACCTTCCTCGACATAATAGGAAAGTCCGCGTTTGACGCTCTCCACCACATCGAACTCCTTTGTTTTTAACGCGATCATGGCGGAGGCAAGTTCGATTAACTCGTTTTTAACCGTGGCGGAGGTTGGATTAATCACCTCAACGCCAAACTGAAAGAACTCACGGTACCGGCCTTCTTGCGGCCGTTCATACCGCCAACACCGTTCAAAATACCAGAGCTTAACGTTTTGATTGCGTTTATAGTGTTTATCGGCAACCAGCTGAATTGTCGCCGTACCCTCGGGGCGTAAACATAATTGGCGATCCTTCTTATCGTTGAATACGTACATTTGCCCCAGAATTTCTTCCCCGGCCTTGTCCACATAGACCTCGGCGGGTTCGACGCTAGGAAGAATAATTTCCGAATAACCGGTGCTTTCAGCCAGCTGGATCATGCCGTTCAATAATTGCCGTCTTTGTTTTGCCTCATCACCGACGATGATACGCACGCCACGCGCGAGCTGATCAATTCTTAGTTCCATAGATATTTTACCGTGTTATTGCGTATAGTATGACAGACGCGGATCATACCAGAATCCAGTTGCCCTAAAATAGCCGGCCGCGCCAACCTCGATTATTGTCGTAAGGCCCCATCCGCTGGGGCGCCTTATCTGCCGCCACTAGAGCGTAATAATTTGGTCCGGCATATTCCCCGCCAGGGCTTGGTAAAGGTTGGGGAAACAACCGATGGTTGCGCCATCGACCAGCTTGGTTTCAATGTTGCGTTCGTAACAACATTGATCACAGCCCATCAACAGGATGTCCTGTTGCCGCGCCACTTTAGCCAAACGCTCGCCGATCGGATCGCCCTTTACCAACACGTAGTTATTGTCTTCAAAGAAAAACATCCCAACGACACCCACCCCATGGGCATTTTTCTCCAGTTGCGGCAGGATCATCTTGCCAAGTTTGTAGGAAACCGTGTGTCCCTGGGTTGAGAATATATAGGCTACTTTCATAACTGCTCCTTGAGATAGTGGTTATTTCGATACTAGATAATTGAGATCATGGCTGCACATACTACTGAGTCACATGGAAAGGATACCCCCCCACCAAGACCGTCAGCCGCAGGGATGCTGCTGTCGAGCTTACAGGGAGGTATTGACGGCGTGTCTTGGTGGGGGGGTATCCTTATCCATGTGACTCAGTAATACGTGTCGCCGCGGCAAGAATACTACAAACCGCGGCCTATTCCTCTAACGATCTCGGCTCGATTTTTTGTTCCGATGGTAGGTAAGCGCTAAGCCAATACAATGACGTAGCGCGTTTATCGGGATCCTATCCGCTACGTTGAAGACAATGCTACGATTTCCAACATACTTAAAGAGGTCCGGGTAGATTTCTTTGAAATCCTCAATCAGGGTGGTTTGACAGTGAACGTACATGGCATAGTGGCCAGGCTGAGATTTGATCTGATCAATCCGAAGCGTGCTGCCACTTTTGGATTTTAAGGTAAGATAACTGGGCTGCCCCCATTTGAGGGTTTCATACAGTTCTCCAACACCGACCGTGGTCGCCGCAGTATTGAAGATTAATTGACGCAGCAACCGGAGTTTGGTTCTTAGCGAGGTTGGGTAAGCCTTGAAGATCGCCGCAACCGCTGGGTTTTGAAAACCGGCGGGCTTTTTGCGCATGGCGCGCCGTGTTTTACGCATTGGGCTTGGTTCTCTTTTCTTGTTCACACGCTTTTCACTGAGCCTACTGGCGTCAAACTGGCCATGCAGAGAGCGCTCGCATAACGATTGTTTCCTCAGAAAGTTCTGTACGTATAATCACACACTTTAAATAATTAAAATTAAATTTCCGTCCGTGTTATTTTTATGATGCAGTTCCGTTCTTGGTAATTCGCGTGCAATCAGACTGTGACTATACTCTAGATTGCAGTGCCAAAATACTAATAGTCGATAATTAGAGAGTACATTCCCGTACAATAACCGGCCACCGGGTACGGTAGATCAGATTTACACTGTTGTAGCCAGATCTTAACCAAGGCGCTCAAGAACTCAGAGCTACTAGTATAGCGCTGGATTTGAGTACTATAAAAAATTATGGAGGGAGACCATGAATACCGCTACGTCCTACGTTAGCAAAAAACTTTTCCTGCTCTTGGTATTGTCATGTACGGGTACTGCGGCTTATGCCGCACGTAATGACGTACTGGTGATCGTGAATGACAACTCCATCGATTCGCAAAAAATCGGCACGTATTATACACAGCGACGCAACATCGATCCGGCGCGGATTGTCCACCTAAAAGTACCGAATCAGTTTTATATCAACTGGACGGAATTTCAAAGTCTACGCGACCAAATTTTGCGGTTTGGAATTTGCCCCTCCATCGCACCAAGCAAACAACCCGCCGCTTGTAACGATACCACTCTGCCGATGTATAGCGCCGATACAATCGCAGCACTAACCGCCGCCACCCCAATAAAATACATCGTTACCACCCGCGGAGTACCTACGCGTATGACGGTGGATGGCTCACAACTGTATTCTCCCGGTGAGTCGACCTCGGTCGACAATTATTTACGCGTCTGGTTGGCGCGTTACTTGACCTCCGACGTAAGTTTTTATGCCGTTATTGAACGCGCCAAGGCGTTTGGTGATGGCAGCGGGATGCGCAGTATAAACCCGGCGTTGGACGGAGAATATAGCATCGGACGGCTGGACGGTTTGGACACCCCCTCCGCCACCGCCCTGGTGGATCGCGCCCGTCGTGTGGAGTCCAACGGCTGGTACGGCAAACTCTACGGTTCAACCTTCGGCAGTACCGGTGGTCGTTCGCTGTGGTTTAATTACGCCACCCAGACGCCGATATACGGTGACAATAACCTTTATGCCAACACCACCGGCTGGCGTTATAGCTTCGGCCTATTCGGTGAAACGCGCCCGGAATGCAGCGATTACACTAGCCCCAGCCATTATTTTGCGTTTGATCAAACCAGCCCCAATGGCAAAAGTCCGGGGTATTGTTTGACGCAATTTACCAAGGCTGTGCCCAACGAGCTTATTCAAGGACACCCGGCCTCGCGTTCGCCCTTAGCCACCGAAGCGCTGGCGTATTTTGGTTCGCTGGACGGGTTTACCCCCGCCGGTGGATTTTCCACACTGTTAAATTGGCGTAAGAATGCCACCTGTCAAATTACCTTGTGCGCCAACGCCACCGATCCCGCCGCCTGCCGTTTGGCCTCGTCCGATCCGCACCGCGAAATTAACACCGAGTGCGTGGGGGTGGCCGATGGGTTTATTGGTTATAACTTCCAATCGTTTCCCGTGTCGATCTTCGCCAGCTGGCCAACGGGGTGGGGGCCCTATAGCGTTGATCAAAATGACCCCCCACTGGTTTTAACTAATCTTGCCGCCGACGGTAACAACAGCCTATGGTTTGCGCATCCAGACGAGGTGGCCAATCCGAGCTGCTACGCCTACGCCAACGGTATTTTGAGCAGCAGTGCGCAACCGTGTTTGAGTCAACGTAAGGTTGGCCTACAACAAACCATCTCCAGTCATGGCACCGATCTGAATACACCGACCTCATACCATATGACCTTTCACGTAAAGGCACGGCAGATCCAACCCGCGGCCAACCTCACTACCTTTATACGTTTTAATTATCCCAAAACCGTGGGCGCCGCATGCCCGACCGGATTAATCGGTCAACCTACGGATAGCAACTGTTTCTATCAAACCACGATGAATATTCCCTTACCTGCCGGCGATTCGGGTTGGACCTTGGTACAACGTGACCTTACCCCACCCGCGAATCTAGGCTTAGACTACAACAACGTCACGCTGGGTTTTGTCGGTACGATCCCCAGTGGCGAAGTAGGTATCGATGCCGTGTCATTGCAAACCGTGACCAGCCCGGGCGAATTAGTCGTGAACGGTTCGTTTGAGAATGGCCATTTGCAAACCGCTAACGGCGATTATACCGTAGATTTTCTCTCGCGCTTGGGGGGCACCGCCTTCTGGGGCAGTTTGAGCCACCATGAATCCGGTGGACATTCCTTTGACACTACTTCGCTGGGGACGTTAGTGTATTTATTGCGCGGCCTGCCCATGGGCGAGGCCGTCTGGTTGGGGGAGCCGCATGTCAGTGGTATTGTGTATGGCGACCCGCTGTATTCACCCACGGCGATTCAATTAAAACTCAGTAACAGCAGCAATCCTTGGAATTTTGTCACCGGCAACGTCGCCCTGTCGGGTAACGCCCTCAATGGTCGCGACTCCACGCGAGTGACCACAACGTACAGTATCGATTATTGCCGCGACAATGATTTTTATACCTGCGGAACCACGACCAATCCTTGGATAGCCTCCGGGTTAACCGGAACCGGGGGCCGCAAAAATATCCGCTTCGGAAGTTGGAACACCTCCGCCCTGACGCCAGGACCGCAGGTGTTACGTCTCAAGGTTAGCAGCACCAATGCCTCCCTGGGTAAAAGCCAATCGTTTTATGATTATCTGCGAGTGGTGCTTTATAACAATATTTCAGATGCCGATGGGGATGGACTGAGCGATCTGGTGGAACTGGCCGGCACCTACGGCACCGACCCCCTTAAGGCCGATACCGATGGGGATGGCTTGCTGGATGGTGAGGAAGTGAATCGGTATCACACCGATCCAACCAAGCTGGACACCGACGGCGATGGTTTATCGGATTATGCTGAGCTTATCACCTATAAAACCGACCCGTTAAAAACCGATACCGACGGTGACGGTTACACCGACGCGACCGAAGTATTCTATGGCGGCAATCCCCTCGACCCCTCGGTTGTTCCGCTGGTATTTACCTCCACCCCGGTTAAAACCGCGGCGGCGGACGTGACCTACAGCTATCACGCTAAAGCCACCTGGAATAATGTGTTGTATTCAAGTTACATCAACGACCCTACGATGACACTCGATCCGCTAACGGGTTTGTTAACCTGGCTGCCGGATTATTCGCTGGTCGGGCAAACACACTATGTGCTGATTAATGTGACCGGCGGCGCAATCAGCAACTGGCAATTTTTCGCTATCAACGTGGTCGCGATTAATGACGGCGACATCAATGAAGACGGTGTGGTCGATGCAGCCGATGTCGTACTGGCGCAACGCATCGCGCTTGGCATACTCACTCCGACAGAACGGCAACGCGCACACGCGGATCTGGTGCACGATAAAACCATCGATATCGCGGACGTGGTGATGATTCAAAAGAAGGCATTAGGACTCTAACGAGGTGAACCCATGAAAACACAACACACGATTAGCTCTATAACCATCGGTATTCTGCTGTTAAGCTTGGGCGGCTGCGCCAGCATGCAGCCCTTGTCCAATCTGGCGCGCTCGGGCGATACGGTTACGATATCCCTGGGCGGCACGGACAGCAACGCGTTGACGCCGATACTAAAGAAGGAAGAAGTCAGCGTGACCATCACGGACGCTGCCGGCCGCGCCTACCCGGTAAAACTACGTAACCTGTTTCGTGTCTACAGTGACCCGACCAGCCACTACGACTATGTTGCCACCGGTTCGGATAACCAAATCGAGACCTATGTATCACCGCACCAAGGTCAGTGGATGGCGGTATTGGACCTCGTTGACCCGGTTAGCGCGCAACCCTTGCCATTGGCGGCGGGCCAGGCGAATTTCGCCGTCAGCTCACCCAAATTGCAAACCTGGGTAGACTACCCCGGTTACGGCTGGAAATGGACGAACGGCGATCTCAGCGCTATTCCGATTGAAATTATCACGGGCAACGGCGCGCCCAATCCGCTGAATTATCTAACCCCGGTGTCATATTCACCGTTAAATGGTTTAGAACCCGAGCCCCAGGTCGAGATCACCGCCACGGGGATCCCCAGTAATCTGATCGGCGGCGGTATGTTTGTATTTAAATATGTCATTGCCGATTTTGTCTCGGGCAACCCGCGGGTTACCACCACCACCCCTGATCCGAACGTGCAACTGGCCTCGCACAACCTTCCCCAAGGCGACGGCACGGCGTTATTGAAGGTGATGATCAGCAATCCGCACGGATTTAATCTGAATAACAGTAAACTCGATGCAAACGGCGTGAATACGCTGCGGGCCGGGCAAAGCCTGTTACGGAGTTTGCGTTTCAGTATCGCGTGGGATAGCAGCAATAATGCCGTTAGCGATACCAATTGGCAAAACTCCATCAGCCTGGTGAGCGGGCGCTATGTTGATCTGAACGGTAATACCATGTCGGAGTTAGCACCGGTGGTAACCAAAATACGCTAACAACGAATGGCGGCGCGCGGCGCAGCCCTGCTCTGCGTGGATTTGCAATCCTGACGGGAACTACCCCACCCGTCTGGATACTTGACAAAATTACTCGGATTATTTATTTTGCAACCTCATAATCCGGTTTTACACGAGGCATACAATGAGTCTTCCTGAACGTGACGGCGATGGTTATTTGGTTGATATGAGTATTTGGACCCCAGACATCGCTAAGGCCATGGCGGCTGCGGATGGTATCGATATGACGGACGAGAAATGGACCCAAATCCTCAAAGCGCGTGAATATTTCGATGAATACGGCACGGTCCCGCCGATCCGCAAGTTCGCTAAATACTTGGAAAAAGATCAGAAAGAATTGTTTTCGATGTGGATGACCGGCCCGATGAAACCGATCACCAAGTACGGCGGTTTACCCAAGCCTACTGGCTGTGTTTAAATCTCGCAGCGCTTGAATCACCGGCGCGGTATGCGGCCGCACGCCGCGCCAGAGATAAAAACTCTCGGCGGCTTGTTCGACCAACATCCCCAAACCATCCACCACCAATCCGGCGCCGTGCACTCCGGCCCAATGCATGAATTGCGTCACCTTGCCGTACATCATGTCGTAGCAACACGCACCCTCCACCAGACATTCATCGGGCAGCTCCGGCATCTCGCCTTGCAAACTCGCGGCGGTGGCGTTGATCACCAGATCAAATTGCTGGTCCGCGAGTTGTTCGTAGCCGCTGCCGTGGATTGTGCCCAAATCCGAAAATAATTGCGCCAAGGCCACGGCTTTATCCGGGGTGCGGTTGGCGATCACCAGGTAATCGGGTTTTTGTTGCATCAGCGGTTCAATCACACCGCGCGCGGCGCCCCCCGCGCCCATCAACAAAATCCGCCGTTGCCGCAAACTCAGGCCATGGTTGTGAATTAAATCCGTGACCAAGCCAACCCCGTCAGTGGTGTCGCCCAGCAGGTTTTTTTTATCGATCTTGATCGTGTTCACCGCGCCGGCGCGTTCGGCGCGCGGCGTGCGTTGTGTCACCCGCATGAACGCCTCTTGTTTAAACGGCACGGTGATATTGAGCCCCTTGCCGCGGCTGGCGACAAAATTTCCCACCGCTTGGCTAAATCCACCCAGGTCAACCTGGATCGCGCTGTAGTCCAACCGCTGACCGGTTTGCGCCGCGAACCGAGCATGAATGCGCGGCGATTGGCTATGCGCGATGGGGTTACCCATCACCGCGTAGCGATCAACCTGGGCATCGAAGTCAAATAAATCCGACATCGGCTTAGCGCGATTCTTTAAGCCACGCCGCCACTTGCTTGGCATAATAGGTAAGGATACCGTCGGCGCCGGCGCGCTTGAATCCCAGCAACGCTTCGAGCACACAGGCGCGTTCGTTGATCCAACCTTGTTCACTGGCGGCTTTGAACATGGCGTATTCACCACTGACCTGATACACAAAGGTGGGGGCACCGAAGGCGCGTTTGACGCGATAGACAATATCCAAATACGGCATGCCGGGCTTGACCATCACCATGTCCGCGCCCTCTTGCAGATCCAACGCCACTTCATGCAACGCCTCGTTGCTATTGGGCGGGTCCATTTGATAGGTGTATTTATTTCCCGCGCCGAGGTTGGCCGCCGAACCCACCGCATCGCGAAACGGTCCGTAAAAACTCGAGGCGTATTTGGCGGAATAGGCGAGGATGCGGGTGTGAATATGCCCGGACTGTTCCAGTGCGTCGCGGATCCGCCCGATGCGTCCGTCCATCATGTCCGAGGGCGCCACCACATCGGCCCCGGCCTGGGCATGCGATAGGGCCTGTTTGACCAACACTTCCAGCGTGGCATCGTTCAACACATAACCGTTGTCATCTATCAGTCCGTCTTGCCCGTGGGTGGTGAAAGGGTCTAGGGCCACATCGGTGATCACGCCCAGCTCAGGAAAGCGGCGTTTAAGTTCGCGCACGGCACGTTGCGCCAGACCGTCGGGGTTATAGGCTTCTTTGGCATCCAGGGACTTGGCGTGCGGTGGCGTCACCGGAAACAAGGCCAGCGCCGGGATACCAAGATTCAGGCAGTGTTCAGCTTCCTGCAACAAGCTATCGATACTCAGGCGTTCGATCCCCGGCATGGAGGCAATTGCTTGACGTTGCCGTTGGCCGTCGAGGATAAACACCGGGTAGATTAAATCATCACTGCAGAGTTGGTGTTCGCGCATTAAGCGCCGCGAAAAGTCATCACGGCGCATGCGGCGTAGACGCAGCGCGGGATATGCGCCACGATGACTGTTAAAGTGAGGCATGGGATCTCCTTGTACAACATGAGGCCAAAATTGGCGCAAAAAAACCGGAACCAACCCGATCGATCGCCCGTCCTAATGCTATGCTAAGCAACACTGAAAAAAAACTCTCTTCTCTTCCCCACAGGTGAATAAACCATGAAAACCTCATCACTCTTGCGTTTTGCCAGTATTAGTTTACTGCTATTTTCGCTCAGCGCCATGGCGGCGGCACCGGTCGCCTCGCCCAACGAAGTTCTACAGTCCGCCGCCGATAAGATGTTCGATGCCATCAATGCCGACCGCGCCAAGATCAAGGGCGACGCCAATCATACTCAAAAACTGGTGGAAGAAATTTTATTACCGAACATCGACATCATCACCGCCGCGAAATACGTCTTGGGCAAATATTGGGACACCGCCAGCAAAGAACAAAAGTTACGCTTTCTGAAAGAATTTCGCACCATGTTGCTGCGGTTTTATTCCTCGGCCTTAACCGAGTACATCAATACGCACGACGAAAAGCTCGATAAATCCATCATGAAATTTTACCCGGCCAACGAGGGTGACCAAACCGATGTGATCGTGCGGTCCGAGGTTCTGCCTAAAAATGGCAAACCCGTGCCGGTGCTGTATCACATGCGTCTCACCGACAAAGGCTGGAAGGTCTACGACGTCTCGGTTGAAGGCGTGAGCGTGATCACAACCTATAAGACCAGCTTTGCCAATGACATCCAACAAAACAACCTGGATGCACTCATCGACTCCCTGGTGGAACGCAATGCCAAGCTATTGGCAGGGGGCCACAAGGCCCTGGACGTGGGTCAGAAACCCACACCAAAGACCCCCTAACGGGTATCCGCCGCGCTAAATCCACATTAAAAATAATTGTTTCAAGTCCGCCATAAACCCTGCCGATAGGTAGTGCTTAAGTCTTGTTCAATTTAATCTGCAGGGAGGCTGTATTGTGGATTTGAACGCCTCATGCGCACCATATTGCTCGTTGAACCCTCGTCAACCCTACGCCACGCGCTCAAGCGTAGTCTGCTTAACCAGGGGTATGCCTTAGAAATCAAAACCAGTTTTGCCCAGGCCACCCAAGCCCTGGACGAGTATACCCCCGGGGATTACAGCGGCATTATCATCGGTTGGCCGCTGCAAACCCACCCCAGCGCCGATGAATTCTTGGCGCGGCTGTACGAGTCCCCCCACCTGGAACTGCCCTTGCTGGTCCTGGCGCATGACGTCGACTCCACCAAGCTGGGATGGGTCTCGGGCCGCCCTCAAACGGCCTTTTTGCTGTGGGATAACTACGAAGAGACGGTTAAAACCCTGCCCAATTTATTTAGCCGTCAAGACCACAGCCCCTGCTGCACAAAAGAAGACGCGTCCCAAATCCGCGTGTTATTGGTCGATGACTCCCCAACTGCGCGGGTGAAATTCCGCAAACTGCTCGACCACTGCGGTTACCAAAGCATGGTAGCGGCCTCGGCCACCGAGGCCATGGAAATGGCCATGAATGACAAATACGACATCGCCATCATCGATTATTACATGCCGGATGAAAACGGCGATGCCCTGTGCCGCCGTTTACGCACCAACCCCTATACCGCCAATATCATGGTCGGGGTGCTGACCAGTACTTATCTGGATAAGGTGATTCAATCCTCACTCGCCGCCGGCGCGGTCGAGTGTATGTTTAAAAACGAGGCCGATGATTTGTTTCGCGCCCGCGTCGCGGCGATGAGCCGTACCGTGTTGGCCACCAAACGCATCGAGCAAGAACGCACCCGGCTGGAAGGTATTCTGTCGTCGGTGGGGGACGGGGTCTACGGGGTGAATACCGCGGGCTTGATCACTTTTATCAACCCCGCCGCCCGGCAACTACTGGGTTACGATGCCCAGATCAATTTGATCCGGCAACACCCCAATAATTTATTTCATAAATACGTCAGCGAAAATAGTCTGGCCAAGACCGCCGACCTGGTGCATATCGATAAATCGATCCGTGAAGGCAGGGAGCTGCACGGCATCGAATCGATCTTCACCCGGGTTGACGGCACGCCGATCCAGGTCGAATTGACGATTTATCCGATGCGCATTGATGGTCAACACGAAGGCGCGGTAATCGCTTTCCGCGATGTATCGATGCGCAAGCTGCTCGAAGAAGAACTCAAATGGCAGGCCAGTCACGACGCCCTAACCAAGTTGCTCAATCGCAAATTTATCGAGGACATGCTCGAAGAGGAAGTACGGCGGATCAAACGCAGCGAAGAACAAAGCGCGTTGTTATACTTGGATATCGATCGTTTTAAATACATCAATGACACCATGGGACACACCACCGGCGATCAATTATTGATTGAAATCGGCGCGCAACTACAAACCCGGTTACGTAAATCCGACCTATTGGGACGCCTGGGCGGTGATGAATTCGGCATTCTGTTGCGCAACATCACCGGCGACAATGTCTTCCAGGTGGCGGATAAATTCCGGCTGATGCTTGATGATTATACCTTTGCACGCGATGGTCGCACCTACAAGATCAACGCCAGCATCGGCGTGGCGGTGATCAGCGCCGAGACCCACAGCGCCGGCGAGGTGCTGGCCAATGCTGATATCGCCTGTCATATCGCCAAAGGTAAGGGACGGAACATGACCCATGTGTACCAACAGGATCAAGACAACAAGGCGGCGATGGATTTGGAACTGGGGTGGTCGGCGCGGCTACACCACGCGCTGCAAAAAGACACCTTCCAATTGTATTATCAGCCGATCGTCGCCCTACAAGAATTAGATACCGAACACCTGCCGGATGAAAGCGGTAAGTTATGGGAGTACTTATTGGAAAACGATATGCTGGACTATCAGCATTACGAAGTGTTGATCCGCCTACACAACAGCCACGGCCAACCGATCACCCCCGGCGCGTTCCTGCCCACCGCGGAACGTTTCAATATGATGCGCGACATCGACCGTTGGGTTATCAATGCCGCGCTCAAACAAATGTCGGAGCTCGGACCGGACTACAAACACGTCACCTTCGCCATTAATCTCTCCGGCCAGAGCATGGCCCCAGGACAGTTCTCGGAATGTATCCGCGAGTGTATTGAAAAGTATCAACTCAATCCCGCGCGCTTAATGTTCGAGATCACCGAGAGTTTTGCCATCCACGATTCAGAGTCGGCCTGCAAAATCATCGATGAACTCACCCAGATTGGCTGCCGCTTCGCCTTGGACGATTTTGGCAGCGGCTACAGCTCGTTCTCGCAATTAAAACGCCTACCGGTGGAATACATCAAGATCGACGGCATGTTCGTGCGCGACATGGCAAACGACCCGATGGACATGGCCATCATCCGTTCCATCACCCACATCGCCCATACCCTGGGCAAAAAAACCGTCGCTGAATTTGTCGAATCCCCAGCCGCCTTGCGGCTGCTCAAGGAATGCGGCGTGGACTATGTACAGGGTTATTACATCTCCCGCCCACTGACTAAACTACCGGAAAAACTCACCACGGTGATCATGCCGGTGCCGCGGCAACTCAACCAAAACGGTAGCTAGCCCCGTACCCTCCTCTTAGGTGTGTTCGCCCACCCTGGGCATGGTGTACAATCCCCACCCCTCATACCTTTCATATAGGCTCGGGTGTGCAGCAATTTCACGGTACCACCATCCTCTGTGTCCGGCGCGACAACACCGTCGTGATCGGCGGCGACGGCCAAGTCAGCTTTGGCGATACTGTCATGAAAGGCAATGCGCGCAAAGTCCGGCGCCTACACGACGACACCGTCTTGGCCGGCTTCGCCGGCGGCACCGCCGACGCCTTCACCCTGTTTGAATATTTCGAGGGCAAATTACAAAAACACTCCGGCAACCTGGTACGCGCCGCGGTCGAGCTGGCCAAAGACTGGCGCACCGATCGCACCCTCCGCCGCCTAGAAGCCCTCTTGGCAGTGGCCGATAAAACCAGCTCGTTGATCATCACCGGCAATGGCGATGTACTCGAACCCGAAAACAGCCTGATCGCGATTGGCTCCGGCGGTAACTTCGCCCAAGCCGCCGCCCGCGCACTGCTCGAAAACACTGCATTGGACGCCCGTGCCATCACCGAACGCGCCTTGGCGATCGCGGCGGATATTTGTATTTATACCAATCATAACCTTACGCTTGAAGAATTAAGTTATTAGTGTCACTTATGAATCATATTAATCAGCATCGAAATGAAACGCGATTCTCCCGTGCAGAGGTGACCGTCGGCGGCCCGAGCGCAAGGATGCACGAGGTAGTAGAGCAATGCAGGGAGCAATTGCCAAGGGATGCCGCCGTCAAGTGACATGGCGGTCGTTTACGTGTCACCTCTGTACGGGAGAATCGCGTTTCATTTCGATTCATTCTACTTGCTCCAGGAGAAGTTGATTTACCCGCTATGTCTATGACACCCCGTGAAATCGTCCAAGAACTGGACAAACACATCATCGGCCAACAACGCGCCAAACGCGCCGTGGCCATCGCCCTACGCAACCGCTGGCGCCGTGGTCAAGTCCACCCCGCGCTGCGCAACGAGATCACCCCCAAAAACATCCTGATGATCGGCCCCACCGGCGTAGGCAAAACCGAGATCGCGCGACGACTGGCCAAACTGGCCAACGCCCCGTTCATCAAAGTCGAGGCGACCAAATTCACCGAAGTGGGTTACGTCGGCCGTGACGTCGAAACCATCATCCGCGACCTAATGGACATGGCGGTAAAAATGGTGCGCGAACAAGAAATGCAAAAAGTACGCAATCGTGCCGAACAAGCCACCGAAGAACGTATTTTAGATATCCTGTTACCCCCGCCACGCGGCACGAGTTTTAGTTTCGGCAACGAACAAGACCTGAAAGAACAAGATAAAGAAAATACCACGCGAGAAAAATTCCGCGCCAAATTGCAAGCAGGCAGCCTCGACGATAAAGAAATCGAGGTCGAAGTCGCCCAGGGTAACATCGGTGTGGAAATCATGGCGCCCCCGGGCATGGAAGAAATGACCAACCAATTACAAAGCATGTTCGCCAACATGGGGGGCAACCGCAAAAAAATCCGCAAACTGCCGATCCGCCACGCGCGTAAATTATTAATCGACGAAGAGGCCGCGCGCCTGATCAATGAAGACGATATCAAAACCCGCGCCTTGGAAGCTGTGGAGCAAAACGGCATCGTGTTCATCGACGAGATGGATAAGATCGCCAAACGCGCCGAACATTCCGGCGCGGATGTCTCGCGCGAAGGCGTACAACGCGATTTGTTGCCAATCGTCGAAGGCTCGACGGTTTCCACCAAACACGGCATGGTCAAAACCGATCACATTTTATTTATCGGCTCCGGCGCATTTCACATCGCCAAACCCTCGGACTTGATCCCGGAATTACAAGGCCGCTTCCCGATTCGGGTCGAATTAGACGCGCTCACCACCCAAGATTTTGTGCGGATCCTCACCGAACCCCATGCCTCGCTGAGCGAACAGTACGCCGCGCTACTGGAAACCGAATCGGTGCAATTGATTTTTAATCAAGACGGTATCCAACGCATCGCCGAAGTGGCCTGGCAAGTGAACGAACGCACCGAGAACATCGGCGCGCGCCGCTTGCATACCGTATTAGAACGCTTACTCGAAACCATCTCCTTCGAGGCCAGTGACAAACCCGACACAACCGTTATTATCAATGCCAGTTATGTCGATCAACACCTCAAGGATCTGGCCGACAACGAAGACCTAAGCCGCTATATTTTATAACGCCACGAATTTTAAAAGGAACCTATGAACCCCAAAAAACCCATGCCCACCGACATCACCCTGCATCAAAAATCGCATGTCTTAGAAATTGCTTTTAATGATGGCTCGCACTTTAAACTCTCGGCTGAATATTTACGCGTGTATTCCCCCTCGGCCGAAGTGCAAGGCCACGGCCCCGGTCAAGAAGTATTGCAACTGGGCAAACAAGACGTGAACATCAACAAGATCGAACAGGTCGGCCATTACGCCATTCAATTATATTTTGATGACAACCACGACACCGGAATTTTTTCCTGGGAAACCCTCTACCGCCTCGGCAAAGAATACGACGTGTTGTGGCCGCGTTACATCCAGCGCTTGAAAGATGCCGGTCATAACCGGCCTGAGCCCAAGCATCTAAAATAATCGAACGCGGCGGCGTGATGAAGGCGCATATTCGTCTGGCGACAACGCGTGACGCGGCCGCCGCATGCCATGTCCTGCGCCGTTCCATCACGGAATGTTGTGTCGATGATCACCACAATACACCGGAAGTCTTAGCGGCTTGGCTGCGCAACAAGACCCCGGAAAATGTCACCCGGTGGTTTACCGCGCCCGAAAATTTTCCATTGGTCGCCGTTTTAGAACAGCACGTGGTGGGCGTGGGCTTGTTAACCGCGCAAGGCGAACTCGCGTTGTGTTATATACTCCCCGAGGTTCGCTTTACAGGCACCGGTAAAGCGCTGCTTCACGCACTGGAGTCACACGCCCAACAACGGGGACTCACCCAAATTCACCTAAGCAGCACGGCAACCGCCAACATGTTTTATCAACGCAATGGCTTTACACCCAACGGTACAGCGGAAATCGAATTTGGCATCCCCGCCTTCCCGTTAGTCAAACAGATTAGTACTGTGTAAGAATAAAAACATCCCCGCACCGTTTTCCTAAATTCCCATCGCCGTCGGCGATTTTTCTGTGAATAGTTCTGCCTTTGTTTTTCAGGGCCTCAACATCAGTGCTGGTATCACGCCGAACAAGCTGCAACCCTGAAGAACCGTTATCGTCCTGCTCGGCAGGCATGACAGTCCACCGTGCCGCAGACAGCTCACCACTCTAAGAGTATGATTTTTCAATGTAATCATACTCACAAGGTGAGGAAAACCGTTGAACATCCCCCGCGTATATTGCAATTCAAAGTAAATTGATTACTATACAAATCCCATGTTGAGCCCAAAATTATACGGCGCCATCCAACAATCCAGGTCCGATTTATACAGAATTCCGTCTAAGTCGGGAAAGGTAGTATTCTGTCTAATACACTGTTATACCTAAAAATAAAATCGCATTCATGTAATGGAGCTTGGTAGGTGGGCTGAAGACCACGCGGTTATCCATCATCATCGATGCACGATGGCAGCATTTTAAAGTAGTGCAGCATCCAGTACTGTGCACTCAGGCTGTCATTATCGTTGTGGCATGAGCAAACACCGGGCTCAGTCTGAAAATGTGTAAAAAATGTTTTCTGTTTTCAATAAGGGTGGTAAATTCAATGCCAGTGGTTAAAGCAAAGTCCAGGTCTAACACGGCGCTCAAGTTCGCGCGCTGCGCGCGCCGGACCTCGCTGTCGCTCGGCCGCTTAGCGCAACGTTGGGCAGACAAAGGAACGTGAATGGCATCTCCCGCAACAACCCCAAAACCACCTTACTACGCCGTTATCTTTACCTCCGTCCGACACAACGGCGATAACGGGTATGCGGAAGCGGCAAAACAAATGTTGGAGCTTGCTTCAAAACAACCGGGCTTTCTGGGCTTCGAGACCGCAAGACAAGAAATTGGAATTTCTGTTTCTTACTGGTCCACGCTAGAGGCAATAAAAGCCTGGAAAGAAAACGTAACCCATCGCCAAGTCCAGAGCCGTGCAAATGAATGGTATAAAACGTTTCGGGTTCGGGTCTGTCGCGTGGAGCGCGAGTATGGTTTTTAGTTTGCTGCCCAACATGGCGTTCGAGAGGGACGCGCCAAAAGCGGCGCGCCCCTCAACTTTACGTTATAAGGCTATTGTGTCATTGTGGCTACGGTGAATCGCACCAACAAAAACAGAACGCTTCTTTGGTTTCTGCCGCTTCTCGTCGGGTGTGTTGGCGGGTTGATTGTAGGTGGTTTCATGATGGTGGCGGCCTGGGAGCACAATCCACAAGGAGCCATACATAACGAAAATGGAATTGAGTGGGGTTATTGGTTGTTTATTGGAGTTTCTTGGTTTCTGCCGGTATTTGTTGTGCTTGCGGTCGTGTCATACATCGCGGTACGGCTAGCGAAATCACCGCATACAAAGCCATGATTGAAGATTGCCTTATAACACGTCGCTCAAGCCGACTCGCTACGTCGGCGCTTCGCGCCAACTTCGCTCGCGGCTTAGCTCTGCGTTATACCTAAAAATAAAATCGCATTCATGTAATGGTGCTTGGTAGGCGGGTTGAGGAACACGCGGTTAACCGTCATCATCGATGCATGATGGCAGCATTTTAAAGTAGTGCAGTATCCAGTACTGTGCACTCAGGCCATCATTATCGTTACGGTATGAGCAGGTACCAGCATTAAACTGAAAATGTGTTAAAAAATCAAGTTCGCGCGCTGCGCGCGCCGGACCTCGCTGTCGCTCGGCCGCTTAGCGCAACGTTAGGTTTCACAAATATACGGAGGCTAAAGTGCAACGATTGGTATTGATAGTTGGTCTTGCGTTTGCGGGCCTGGTGCACGCCGGTTCAGACAACCGAATCATGAGAGTGGAAACGGCCGGTGATCTTTATGAAAGGTGTAAACCTCCAGTCGAGATTACACAAGGTGCACCGGTTGGCGCTGATGAAAGGGTTGTTAGCGCGGCAACTTGCCTTTCATACATCTCCGGTTTTACCGACGGACATAACACGGCCGTAGCGTTTCTGGTCGTGAAGCAAAAAGGCGCGGCGAAAACCGCAAAGGACTTCAAGGAAGCCAGCGCCTTCTGCGACAGTCAAAGTATCACCACTGGAGCTATCGCCAAGATGGTAGTTGATGTTCTCGAAAGGTATCCGGAAAAGCGCAAGTTACCTGCGGGAATTCTTCTTCTGCAGGTTCTTCGTTCGGCAAAGCCATGCCAGTAGGACATAAACCTAACTTCGCGTTCGAGGCCGACGCGGTGAGACAGCGCACCGTTTCCTGTCGTGGTCGTGCCCCGCGCGGCTCAACGCGGCGTTAGGCAAATCAAATAAAGGCAATCAGAACATGAACGCGTACCTTATTTTAGATTTTACTATTCACGATTTTGAATCGTTTAAAGAATATATACAGAAAATACCAAAGTTCATCGAAAAGCATTTAGGCAGGTATATTGTTCGAGGTGAAGAACCAACGGTTATGGAAGGAGATTGGAATCCTGAAAGAGTTGTCGTAATCGAATTTCCATCGAGAGAGAACGCTAAGGCTTTTCTAAAAGATCCTGAAGCTCAATCACTCTTTGCAATACGACACAAAACAACAACCAGCAAACTAGTATTGGTTGATGGATGTTTGTAATTGATGTTTTATAAAATGCCTAACACGTCGCTCAACACGGACCTTCGGGTCGCTGCGCGCCCCTCGGCCAGTTAGCTCCAACGTTGGGCGTCATAACAGGATAACCATGAACATTTGCATCGCCACGACCGATAGTGAGATTGCGGCTTGTTACCCTGTAATGCGGGAGCTTCGGCCGCATATCGCAGAAGACCAATTTCTTTCCCGGGTTAGGAATCAAGAAACCGCAGGCTATCGGCTGGCTTTTGTGCAGGAGTCCGATGGTTTGGTTGCCGTCGCGGGATTTCGGGTTGGTGAAAACCTAGCGTGGGGCCGTTTCCTGTACGTTGACGATCTTGTGACCCTCCCTGCTCATCGCTCAAAAGGCTACGGGGCCAAGTTGCTTGCGTGGCTTAAAGAACACGCAAAAAAAGAAGGTTGTGTGCAATTTCACCTGGATTCCGGTACCCAACGGAAAGACGCACACCGCTTTTATGAACGTGAAGGCATGACAATGAACAGTTTACACTTTGCCGAGAACATAACGCCCAACAATGCGTTCAACCCGGACGCGCCTAAGCGGCGCGCCGGTTAACGCGAACGTTAGGGCTTAATATGCACAAATACTCAATCGGTGGTATAGCAATCGGCATCATGCAGGTAGTTGATGCTGGCATTCTTTATTCAAACAACGGTGCTTGTGAGGGCATATCGCTAGCCCTTTCTGGCGTGGAGTTTTTATGGGCGATCACGTCGCTCGTGGTGGCAATCCGAGTCAAACACCCACCTACGCGCCTGCTCGCCATAGCATTTTTTGCATACAATGTTTTCGGTTGGCTGCTGGGTTTGTTCATGGCTACCCCATCCACGTCAGTTATTGTTCCAATGTGGTTTGTTATTTTCGGTGGTGTCTTTGGTCTTGCCTATGCAGCGAGTTCGGTCTATGTCGCCAAATAGCCCTAACCCTACGCTCAAGCGGGACTGCGCAAAAGCGCGCAGCCCCTTAGCTCCACGTTAGGCCGCATGTGGGGAAAATTCTCAATGAGCCAGACAAAAACCTTCAAGGCAAAACTTCGTAGCCCAGCAGACATCGCCAAAAGCGAGGCCAATTGGGCATACTTAGTATTGCCCAAGAAGATAAGCGATATTCTTCCTAGACGCGGGAGGACAACTGTAGATGTGCAGATTGGCGGAATCAATTTCCAGGCCACTTTAGAACCAGATGGTCAGCTCAGTCACTGGCTGAAAATTAATGAAAATATATACACAGCCGCCGGGGCAACGATTGGTGATGTAGTTTCACTCAAGATAGCCCCCGTTGATCAGGAGCCGGAGCCTGAGGTCCCACCAGACTTAATGAACGCACTCGCTGCCGCCCCAGCAGCTTTTTCAACTTGGCAGGCAACCACAACACTAGCGCGGCTCGACTGGGTACACTGGATTACAACTGCCAAACAAGCCAAGACTCGCGCTCAACGCATTAGCAATGCCTGTGACATGCTCGCATCTGGAAAGAAAAGAGTTTGCTGCTTCGACCCTTCTGGCTACTACAGCAAAGCGCTCAGTGCTCCGAAGGAGGCGGATTGAGTCTGCCTCGCATTCGCCTAACATGGCGCTCAAGCGGGACGGTCGCTATCGCGCCCGCCCCTTAGCTTTACGTTAGCTTTTTAATGACCTAATTAGTTAATTGTGAGATAAATTAGCATGAATTTAAGTTACTTTTCATTGGTAGTAATTTTTAGTATTTTACTAATTACTGATAGTGTAATTGCAATAAGTGGAGCTGTTTCGGTTATAGAATTACGACTTGTAAATGATAAAGAGACAAAAAGCACAGACACTTTTAATTATAAAATAATTGATTCGGACGGTAGTGTGAATATCGTAAAAGTATATACATTGAAACCACCATTATTGGATTATAAATCAATAAAATATGCAACTGCTTCCAATGATTCAAGGATGGGGGTTCCCGCTGTAGTAATTTATTTTAACGAGGAGGGTAAAACAGATCTGTACAAATTAACTCGTAAGTATTTATCAAAGTCAATCGCGATAGTAATAGATAATGAAGTAGTATCATCTGCGGTGATTCGAGGTGCAATTTCTGGCGGTGTAATGGAAATTTCTCCACTGTCATCAGAAGATGCAGCTCAAGAAATAGCCAATAAGATAAATATTGCAGTAGGTGTCAAAGAACCACCACATCAGTTAAAACAACGTGACCCTCCAACACAAGCGTATCGATGTTATGCAATAGAAATTAACACAGCAGCAATAAACACATGTATAGAACACCATGAAATTCTAAATCAACATGCCCAGACTGCATTAACAACATGGATGAATAGAAATAAAACCATTGCTGAACAGTATTCTAAAGAGTGCAGTCAAGATATAAGATCAAGAGCAAGTAATGATGAAGAATTCGAAATTTCGCGTAAAAATATGGAAAAAGCAAATAATCTAATTCTTGAAGGTATTAAGGCACTACCTTCAAAAGCATGCGAAGAGATGATTAAAGATCTTGAAAATCCACAACAAGATCTCAGTGGTAAACGTTATAAATAAAAAAGCTAACAAGCGCATCAAGGCGACGGCAAAAAGCGCCGCGCCTTATGCGAAACGTGTTAGGCCGTAATTTCACATTGGGAGTTTTCATGACCATCAACTTTGAAGATTCGGTAAAACAAGAAATATGGGCAACTGTTCGTGCGATGAATGACGCATGGACAAAAGGCAATCCCGACGACCTTGCCAAGTTTTTTCATCGAGACATGGTTGCCATTACGGCTACCGACCGTAATCGTCTCGATGGTGGCGCTGCTTGTATTGCTGGTTGGAAAGGCTTTGCCACCGCCGCGCGCATTCACCGCTGGGAGGAAGTCGATCCCATACCCGGCCTAACATGGCGTTCGAGCGGGACGCGCCAAAAGCGGCGCGCCCCTCAACTTTACGTTAGACTATGAAACGCGAAGATCTGAGATTGCTTTTAGCAATTGTGATCGCCCCACTCGCAGCGTCCATATTGTTTTCTAGCGGGCTTTTTGCCGCACTCATCTTTCTGGAGCCGCCTCGGAGTTTGGGTGATATCGTAGGAAAGGTCATGCATTTAACCCTGTTGGAAATTCCAGCCAGCTATATGGCAACAATTGTTTTAGGTGCTCCGTATTTTTTGCTCTTGAAGCGATGTAATCAGCTGACACTAGTTCGCCTCGTAGCTGGTGGTGCACTAGGTGGAATTCTTCTATACGTAGGTCTAGTTGTCGTCCTTCCTTCAGGAAAAATACAAGCTCTCTTCTGGTGGGCTGGCCTGGGGATGGTAGAGGAATCTATAATTTCTGGAGTGCTGGGGATATCTGTAGCGGTCGTGTTTTATTTTGTTGGCATAACACATCGTTCGAGAGGGACGCGGTGAAACGTCGCATTGTTTCCTGTAAGCTCAGTGGCCCGCGCCCCTCAACTCTGCGTTAGGTGCTTGTATGCCTTGGTTACCCTTCTACGCATCAGAAAACGATTTACCAACGCTTCTATTGCATCTCAACGCATCGGAAGAAATAGCATTTGTCGTTTCAAATGGCCCGGGGAAGTGGATTGCTGTGAAAGCACTCGAATCTTTGAAAGATGGCCGCTACTGTTTATGGCATGTACCAAGCGGGCCTCTTCCCCTTTTTCGCGGCGCGAAAGAGGCACCGGGTGAAATTACAAACCCATTTGCTGGTTGGTCTGAGGAAAAAGCGGGGGCCGATCCAACGAAACCATATTTTGGCGCTGGCCACCCAGGAGTGTTTTGGCTGAATGTTCGCTGTCTGGCCGCCGAGAGGCTTCTTGCTCCGCTCGATATGCGCAACACCGCAATAGCGCTGACCCCAGAAATGAAGGAACATCTGGCTCAGGGCTATACCGCTAGTCGTCAACCAAGTCCGAGTCCGATATGGACATTTTCTGCTCTGGCTGGCGCTGGCGCCTTCAATTCCAATGCAGAAGACATGATGCGGTTCGTTCGAGCAAATATTGAGGATAGCTCTTCAATGTCACGAACGCTCAAGAAAATGCACACGCCACAATTTGATGGTGATACTGGAATCGGCTGGATGCAGCCGGCATTTCTGGATAGATTTTTTGGCAATAAAACGGTGGTCTGGCACAACGGCATGGTGGGAGGCTATGCGTCTTATGTATCCGTAGACACGAAGACCAAGACCGGTATCGTCGTTCTTTCAAACAAAGCGGTTGACGTTACGATGTTGGGAATGATGCTGACACGTCAGGCACGCACACAATCATGGTCATCTCAACACGCCTTCTAACAGGGCGTTCGAGAGGGACGCGCCAAAACCGGCGCGCCCCTCAACTTTACGTTCGGCATCTAGGAGATATATGTGAGTTTTGAACCTCAAAACGATCTTGAGCGATCTTTAGCGAAAGCAGCTAGCGATCCTGCGCACCGCCCACAGTTCTATAAAGATTTGTCACAATCCGATATTTTCATAGTCCAGCATGGGAAGCAGCTTCCGGCACAGCATACGAAAACTACGCTTGCCGAAGGCACGACGACTCAAATTCAGAATATCGAGCATAACGGCAAGCCACACATTCCAGTTTTTTCCTCTCTTGCTAGGCTTCAGGCTGCTCTTTCTCACGAGGCGGCCTATCTAGGAATGAATGCTTTAGAGTTTATGAAACTTACAAAAGGGGCGGCACTGCTATTAAATCCAGGGGCTGATTTTGGAAAAGAATTCACACCTGAGGAAATAGCATCCATTGTCGATGGCTCTATCTGGCATTCCAATGAGCGCTACACGGTAAAAAAGGAAGTTAAGGTCATGCTCGGTCAGCCAAAGAATTTTCCCACTGAACTGGTCAATGCCCTAGGCCGTCTTTTCAAGAAGAAAAAGCAAGTTAAACGTGCTTGGATTGCACACATTTTCAACCCCGATGACGGGCAGAAGCCACACACGCTAATTGCTATTGATGTTTCAGAAAACTTCGATGAAGTGTCTGCTGAAGCTGGCATCGTCGTCAGAAACGTTAGCATCCCTGATCCACCCGTTGATTTCATGCCAATTACTGGGAAGGGCGGGCTTGACGATTACTTCGTCAAAGAAACAAAGCCTTTTTACGAACGACGTTTTCTCGGCCTGTTCTGAAGATGCCGAACAATTCGTTCCAGCGGACGCGCTAAAGCGCGCCGCTGAACTCAATCGTTAGGGTTTCAATGCCCAGAGAATTTTTCATTGCAGTTGGGTTGGGCCTTGCGGCTGCGCTCGCATTTCTTGCCAGCAGTTTTTTCTTTGGTGTCTATATCGAGAAGTCGGTTTGGTTCTGGGTCTCGCTACCCGGTGCCAAGCTCAAACATTTCATAGACGCCTCGGTAACGCCTTCTGGCGCTGGGTTCTTCTTCGGTTCTCAGCGCCAAGGTATGCAGCATCTTTTTATGCTGGTTTGTATTCTGTTAGTGTGGGTGCCAATCTTTTCGGTAGTTGCTTGGGGGCTTAGGCATGCACGACCCAAGAAACCCTAACAATGTGTTCGAGGCGGACGCGGTGAAGCGGCGCCCCGTTTCCTGTTATGTTCGTACACCGCGCCGCTCAACAAAACGTTATATGCCATGAAGGATGAAGTTCACATGTTCCTAGCCGAAGCTTCAGCTCTAGAAGGTAATGAATCTGGTTACCCTAAAGGCGAAAGACATGCCATGCTTGTGTTTATCAAACAGGATGAAGACACCGATCATGATTGGGAAAAAGCAGAGTACACAATCAAAGAGGCGAAATGGGATAATGTAGAAATACGCAAGGCAGGTGGACTTTTATCGGAAAACCTAAATGGAAAAGAACAAACATTTATTGACTGTTATGAGAGTGCCTTGTTTAAAGGAAGTGCCATTTTAATTTATTCAGGAATTATAAACTAATGGCATATAACAACCGCATCAAATCGCCCGCAAAAATACGCGGGCTCGGACCTCGCTGTCGCTCGGCCGCTTAGCTTAGCGTTAGGCGTCACGTTAAAGAAAGGAGTAATCGTGGAAATTAAAAAGATCAACGTCATTCTGTCGTTTATCGCATTGTTTTCGATCCCGTCTAGTTCCTTCGGCGGGCCACTTGAGGAAGGCTCTGCCGCAATCCAACAGAAAGACTATAAAAAAGCGCTTTCGCTCCTATTACCAATAGCGAAGGAGGGAAACGCATTCGCACAATTCAACGTCGGTGTTATGTACGCACAGGGCCTGGGTGTAGAGAAAAATGAAAAGGAGGCCACGCAGTGGTATCGAAAGGCAGCGGACCAAGGAGATTCTGATGCCCAATCCAATCTAGCCCTGATGTATGAAGCAGGTAGCGGGCTCGAAAAAGATTACCAAAAATCGATGGAATGGTACTTAAAGGCAGCTACGCAAGGGAACGCTATGGCTCAGCAGAACATCGGGTCACTTTATTTCAATGGCTACGGCGTAAAGAAAGACGACAAGAAAGCCTTTGAGTGGTACTCGAAGGCGGCGAGCCAAGGCTTGCCGCTCGCACAAAACAGTCTCGGTGGAATGTATGTAAAAGGATGGGGCGTCGAAAAAGACGTCAATAAAGGATTGGAGTGGATCATGAAAGCCGCGGAGCAAGGACTGCCAATTGCGCGGGAAAATGCGTCCAAGATTTACTATAACGATGCAAAGCAAGGAAATCCCGAGGCGATGCATAACGTTGCAACAATGTGTTTACAAGGTTAGGCAGGCAAACAGAATCCCCTGGACTGTATTTCTTGGTATGAAAAAGCGGCTAAAAAAGGCATTGATGCATCGCGTAACTCACTAGCTAAAGTCTACGAAAAGGGATTATTCGGTATCCCTGCTGACAAACAAAAAGCACAATATTGGAAATCGCAAATTGGAAAGAAAGCAGAACAATGACGCTCAACAAGACGCTCAAGTCGGACTCGCTACGTCGGCGCTACGCGCCGCTTCCGCTCGCCGCTTAGCTCAGCGTTATGTGTTAAAGGCCAAGTAATTATGATTCATGTGGTTGTTCTACTTGAGGCAAAAGACGCTGACGCATTACAAGCCTTTGAAAGACAGGCGGTCGAGATAATGAAAAAGTATGACGGTAAGCTAGTGGTTGCATTCGAACCGAACGCAAGTGAGTCGTCATCTAGCAATATAGCGGAAGTCCATTATTTGCAATTCCCAACTATCGAGGCGTTTAGAAAATATCGAACCGATCCACAGCACATTGAACTGGCAGAATTGAGGAAAAAAGCAATATCAAACACAACAGTCTTCGTGTCGGGCCGCATTCAAGACTATGGAAAATAAAATACATAACATGGCGTTCGAGAGGGACGCGCCAAAAAGCGGCGCGCCCCTGAGCTTCGACGTTATGTGTCTAAAGCGTAAATATGGCGAGCAAAGTTCGAAATTAGAACCATTGAAGAATTGAATAAAATGCACACGGGTACATTAATGAAACGTCGTGCTGCTTTGCTAAAGTGCGAGGAGTCACTTGAGGCATCTGATAGAAATGGGTATGAGGTAAAACCTATAGCAAAATATACTGGTTTAATTGAATTTAAGAATACTCCAGAATGGAAGCAGGCATATGATGAATTAAAAAATGTGCTTGGTACCAGAGAAAATATGCCAAACAAAATGAAACGCAAACAAATCCGTGCTCAAAAGGCTAAAAGAACAAAATGATAAAAACACATAACACATATGAGCCTTCTGCCCGTCAATAGACAATAAACATCATTTCGGTCATATCCGCCATCCCTGGCGGTCAACCCGTGTTTGCCAACATCGGCACGAACAAAGGATTGCGACGGTTTAGTTTGCGCGGCAAGAAGAAGGTCCAGGGACAATGGCAATGGTATTGTTTGGCGCATAACATCGAGAAGTTGAAGAACTATGGGACATTGGCCGCTTAAATACAATGCGGCTGATCGAAATGCTGTTGAAAACTAAATTACAACATGGCAAAGTACATGGAACTCAATTTTAAACACGGGCCTGTAAAAATCCGCTTTGCTAAGCCGGTTTTTCTACAGCTTCGTTAGAACAACAAGGAGGAAACAAATGAAATTTGAATGGGAAGAAGACAAGAGAGAAAAAACCATACAAGAAAGAGGCATTGATTTTGTCGATGCGGCGAAGGTTTGGGATGATCCACTAAGACAGGAGCGTGTTGATCGTCGAGAAAATTATGGAGAAGTACGTATCCAGACCATTGGAAGAGTGCATTTCGGTATTCTCTTTGTGGTATATACCGAACGCTCATACGATGATGGCGAAGAGGTCATTCACATAATTTCTGCACGAAAAGCAGACAAGCGTGAGCGGCGAGAATATGAAACCATGACTTTTAGTGCGAGGTATATAGGATGAGCAGAATCAAAAGGTATACGATGGAAGAAATTAGAAAGATGAAAAGCAGATCGGATGTCAAAAAATTCAAGGATACTACTGAGAAAGATATCCTAGAGCAAAGCATGAAAGACCCTGATACCCCTATTTTAACTGATAAAGAACTTAAAGAAATGAAACCAGCTAAGGAGCGGAAACGTGGAAAAGAAAAAAAAGATCGTTAAATACACGACGGAAGAACTAAAGAAAATGAAAGGCAGCACTCACTGGGCATGGCTAATCCACGAGGAGAAAAACCCTAACAAAAAAATCCAGCCGACGCATAAACCGCGCGGCTGATTTTTGCGTTAGATTCCTAGAGAAAGGATATGGCCTGGAGAGAGTCGGTTCCGTATGTTGCGCTGGGCGTATCCGTCCTGAGCTTCATCACGTCTTTCTACTTTGGATTTCGAGATAGAGTCCGGGTCCGCGCAATAGGCAAGTTCTATCAGGGTTCCCCCGATTACGACAGAGCCCATCTAAGTATTCGAATTGTAAATAAGGGCAGAAGGATTGCTGTCTTAACTATGTTTGGTGGAGACACTGCGGATGGTGGATGGCAAGGGGAAAACCTTGGCGAGAAAATGACTGGCCTCCATCTTACCGAACATCAATTCTATGAGCGCAAGTTCTACCGTGAAGATATTGTTGCTTCGGCCCCAGATTCCGACTCAGAGTACGTAGAATTATGGTTCGAAGATTCACTTGGGAAACGACACAAAGTAAAGAACTCACGCAATGGAATTCAACAACTCAAACAGGCATACGGAATCTAACTATGTTTTCAACCGGACGCGGTGATACGGCGCACCGTTTCCTGAGGCCTCGTGGCCCGCGCCGGTTAAAACGGCGTTAGGCGCAGAAGGACATGTTGCACCACTGGCAAATCATCACAAGACGCAAGACAGTCAAAACCAGAAAGGAGACACAAATGAAGTTCCTCAAAAATACACCCGTGTTCGTAATCTTATACATTCTATTCATGTTACCAACGTATTATCTGCCATATATTGGCTCAAACTCAGTGACAGACGAATTCTTAAAAGCTGCGGCAGAGAGCGGTGTGGATACGTTATCTTTTTTGCCCCAACTGTCGTTTTTGGGCCAAGCCTTCTGGCTCCATCTGGGTGCCCTGTTTGTTTTGGTTCTAATCGCCTGGTTCCGTGGCGCGTTTGTCGACAGAAAATGGTTGCATATATTTCCCATACTGGCCGCAACTTTTGATCTGATACCGCGACTAAGCGTCTTTCCAGTTGTGCCCACGATGATGCATCTGCTCACTATTGTCCTTGGTGTAATGGTGGCTAAGTTCGCGGTTGCATCAACGCAATCGACCACCTAACTCGACGCTCAACCGGACGCGCCAAAAGCGGCGCGCCGGTTAGCTCTGCGTTGGGCATCACAACAAGTTGGAGAATGAACCGTGGCGCTAAAACCAAAGAGAAGTGAGCCGAAGGCCAAGCCCAGTGCGGGAGCGGTGCGCGCGACCGCGATGGCGGCCTCTCATCTCATCGACGAGCGAATCCGGTCCCTGGGTGGCTGGCGCGCCGAGACCCTGGCGGAGGTTCGCCGCCTGATCCACGAGGCGGACCCGGACATCATGGAGGAGTGCAAATGGATCAAGCCCAGCAACCCACTGGGGGTGCCCGTATGGTCCCACGCTGGGATCGTCTGCACCGGAGAGGCCTACAAACAGGTGGTCAAGCTGACCTTCGCCCGGGGTGCCTCCTTGGCGGACCCTCGGGGGCTCTTCAACTCCAGCCTCGATGG
>JACQBC010000007.1 GCA_016194635.1 Gammaproteobacteria bacterium
TTCTAAGCGTTCACGCATGGTTTTTTGCAGGCACTCAACATCGGTACCACAAGCGTTTCGCACAGCCAGCCATTTCTTCTGGGCGGCTTTGATCGTGCGCAAACCCTCGGGGTTTTTCACTTCTTTCATTAAATCGATCGCATCGCGATACGATTGCGCCACGCTACGATCAAACGCCGCGAGCGCGAGGGAACCGCAAATAGTCTTTTCCGTGGGGGTAGTGGCTTTGGCGCAATTAAACGAGGGGTTGGGTTTGGCGTTGGCGGCTACGCGATTCAAGGTTAGAATGGTTTCGGCGTACCAATGCACGATGAGCTGATCCTTTGATAACGCAACGATCCAGGCACCGTAAATGCCTTTAACTTGACCGACGGCGCCCCAAATATGTTCTTTGGTGCATTTCACTAACCAGTAATCGACAGCGGTATTAGAGGTGAGTGGTAAGCCAAAATCCTCGGGAGTAGGTACGGGAGGAAAGCCACGGCCTGCCATGCTATCTTTGATCAAGGCGGCGGCTATCGCATGTGTACGTATCGCCGAAGGGCCGGTGCATGTTTCGTTTTCAGGCGTATTATCAGTGAATTTTTCTGTGGTAAAGGTAAACATCCGACCAACGAGTTGAGGATCATTTGCACCATAGCCGGGTGTGCGGGTACTCTCTCTATCGATATCCACTTTCGTAACCTGCCACGTCCCGATGAATGCTGCCGGAAGCGGTGTTTTTTTCTCTGTGGGATTGTCTTGTGCTTGTACAGGTAAGATGACTAAAAAGCCGAGGCATACCACGCACAGGGTAGTTATCCATTTCAACTCATGAAATGACTTCATAAACACCTCTTTATCCGCGTAAATGTCCGTACTTGCCATAGAGGTATAAACTAACCTCCAGATCACGGCGTATAATCAAGCCGGGCTCAACCTTGTTATCTGAGGTTATCGCTTGTTTTATCGCGGCCATCGCATCAGGAACTCGACCACAATTGATATGGTGAGCGACGGTTTTAAACCTGCCCCCGGGGTTATAGGCAAAGCAAACCAAGGCGTCAAACTCCTGTTGTAATAAGGGAATAATGATACTGTTCTTCACCATATTTACATAATCAGGCGCGATATGTACTAAGAGTTGCATCTCTTGTTGTGAGGTAAGTTCGACTACTGAATGGTTGTCCTTGGCAAACTGTTTTGCTTTTGCGTGTGATAAACCACTCGCTTCAGCTATTTTCTTGGCGGTATCAGAGTCTAAGCCAACCGCGGTTATATCACGGATAATGACTTCTTGGGACCGTTCCTTCATGTCGTAACCTGGGCCTAGCGTTACACCGCTTGTCCCTCCGGGCCAGTGTAAATAATTGCTTATATTTTCCCAAGCCTCGCGTGTATAAATAAACCTTAATCCATCTTGCGAAATCTGAAGCGTCTTCGGCAGCATCGCCGGTACGGCAGGCGGCGGGTCCTGTTTAGCGGCGTGGGCGGCATTCGCGACCGCCGCCCCGAAGCGCCGGAAGATGTCGCCTATGAAATCAAAGCAATGCGGTAAGCCTGCTTTTTTCGCCGGGTCGAGGGTGATTTCCAGCAGGGTGAGGGTTTTGGCCCCGGCGACGCCGTCGGGGATCAGGGTATTCTTTCGCTGAAACGTACGGACGGCGTCGTAGGTCTTAGGCCCAAAATAGTCCGTGGCGGTGAGCGGGAAGCCGACTTTGATCAGGGCCTCTTGCAGGGCTTTCACCCGCGGGCCCCGGTCTCCTTTGTATCAGCGTACCCCGCCAAAGACCATCGTGGTCTTTTAGTCCGCCCGAAATACCCTTCAGCGTTACTGTAATACCCAGCGATAAACTATCGATAAATTTTAGCAGCGCTGAAGAATGTTCCATAATCAGGTATTTAAACAAGGGGTATTTACCGTGTTGCAATAAGCGCGCGTGGCGTAATCTGTAGAGGTTTCTATTTAATCTAACACCCACTTGAAAAGTGAGAATTACCGGTGCTGATCGAAGAGCGAACTTTCATCAAAACCAACTAAAGAGCTACCCCTTAGGGATCGGTGAACGCAAATCCTTTGGGGACTACCACAATACCTTTATCTGACAAGGTAAAACCTCGGGCATCGTGTTCCTTGTTATAACCAATGCGTTCACGCTCTGGAATGGTTACATTTTTTTCGACAATACAGTTTTTCAGTTTGGCCCCCTTGCCCACCACCACACCCTCAAACAGCAACGAATTTTCCACCTGGGCTTCTTCATGCACCGTGACGTTGTTGAATAATATCGAGGCCTGCACCAATCCGCCGGAGATGATCACCCCGCTACAGATAATCGAATTGATCGAAATCCCTTCGGTGCCATATTCACCCGGGGCGTTACGCGCGGGTGGGTACTGTCCGGAATAGGTGCGTATCGGCCAGTCGTGTTGGTAGAGATTCATCGGTGGAATGGGTTTGAGTAAATCCATATTGGCTTCGTAGTAACTATCGAGGGTGCCCACGTCGCGCCAATAACGATCCGGCGATACACGCCCAAGTTCACCGCCAAAACGGTAACCAAACACCCGCGCCGAGGAATTAACCAAAGAAGGGATGATGTTTTTGCCAAAATCGTGGCCGGAAGTGCTATCGGCATGGTCTTGTTTTAACGCGTTCATCAACACGTCGTAGGAAAAAACATAAATCCCCATCGATACCTGCGCGAGATTCGGATCGGACGGCACGCTATCGGGTTGCGCCGGTTTTTCAGTGAATTTTATAATCTGGTCTGTGGCGTTCTGGGTCACGATGCCAAATTGGCGGGCATTTTCTTTAGGTAACTCCATGCAGGCTAGCGTCACATCGGCGTTACGTTCAATGTGGTAACTGATCATCGGTGCGTAGTCCATCCGATAGATATGATCACCGGAAAGAATTAACACCCATTTAGCGTGACTGCGTTCTAGGATATATAAATTTTGATAAATCGCATCGGCCGTGCCGAGGTACCAATTCTCGCCGATACGCATTTGCGGCGGAACCGCCGTAATGAATTCTCCCAACTCTGGGTTGAAAATCGACCAGCCATCGCGCAGATGTTTATTCAACGAATGCGATTTGTATTGGGTTAGCACCAATACCCGGCGCAGGCCCGAGTGCAAGCAATTGGTGAGGGTAAAATCGATGATCCGGTATTTACCACCAAACGGTACGGCTGGTTTGGCGCGATCCGAGGTGAGCGGGTGTAATCTAGAACCAATGCCACCGGCGAGTAAAAAGGTAATGGTGTCCGCTAACATACAGCCCTCCTAGGCCTTTGGGGGCGTAATAATGAACCCAAAATCCCATCGAGTACAGGGCCGCATGGCCAACCCTAGTGCCTTGGCCGCAATCTTGACTTTGGTCCATCGGGGATGGGGGTAGTCACCTTGATAAAACCGAGGATAAAAAAAACGCTTTTACAGCAAGCCCTGAAAGATCAATGTAAACCCGGGGACGAAATCCTTTTTTACAAGGATCTGTCTATTGAGCGTAGTGTGGAACCCGACCAATGGCATCTTAGTACCATCGCCCTGGTGTTTAACAACCAACAACAGGTTGACGCATTGTATACCACAGTTAAACCCTAGCCGTGAACCTGCTTATTTTGCTATTACTAAAACCCAGGCGCAGTACGTCGCGTTAAAACGTGGCACGACCGTTATTGTCGCGTATTCTAAAACCCCACGTGCCCCTAAAATAGCTGCTTTTTTTGCTACACTATCCACCAGTACTGAGTAATGATTCGATAATCGTCAAGACCTCGTGTATTCAGCCATTATACGTATCGGCAAGAGGCGCACATTTCCGTAACAATCCGCCGCCGGGTGAACACGCTGTGTGACACTAAAGGTGGTGAATAACCACTAAAGAAAAGGTTTCCGGATTAACTTGAATTAACTTACGGTGTAGACAATGTAGCGAAGAAAGAAGCTACTTTAGGTGCGGATGAAGTTTCAGAATATACTACAATAACGGTCGCGCCACGCCTTAACACCAGGTATTGTGTTTTAACTTTAATGTCGGAAAAATAAGCGGGATTGTGATCAGTTTTTATCTTAGAAAATAATGCCTCAGCCGGTTGATCGCCGCTAAAAACCAAGGCGATCGCGCCCAGGTGCCAC
>JACQBC010000009.1 GCA_016194635.1 Gammaproteobacteria bacterium
AAAAGTGCATCAGGGGATTTTTTTTAAGCGTCACCCTGTGTGCGGGTATTTTTGCGTTTTAAAAAACGGAATTAAAAGCAGAAAATCGTTTTTAGTACGACGACCGCCTCCGGGAAATGTTTTCCAGGGCAGTATTTCGATACGGAGAGTGGGCTGCATTATAATTACTATCGCTACTACGATCCGCAGACGGGGCGGTATGTCACCAGTGATCCGATTGGACTGGAAGGTGGACTGAATACGTATGGGTATGTGGCAGGGAATCCGAATAGTTATTCTGATTTCTATGGGTTAGACGCACTGCCAGCGCCTAACGTAGAACCAATCATTCAACCTGTACCGGGTACTCCAACAACAGTACCAAATATTGGATCACCCTCTAATAACCCGAGTATCATTCCTGAAATCATATCTAATACTGCGGAAGTTGCTGGTCAAGTAATTGTTGGTGTCACATTAATGTGCATACCCAGTAATCATAATCATGCCGGTGGTAACTGTGCCGACCAAACTACTCCTCCACGGGATAACTGTAATGATGGTGATGACGGCTGCGACAAAGAATGGCGTGAAGCAAGAAATAGATGTCGCCAACTAATTTTTGAAGAAATGGAACAAGCTGCTGGTAGAAAAAAGAAGAGGAGCGTAACAAAAGTTACTGGGGGTTATAAAGATGTGGAAGAATGTGCAAAAGGCTTGGTCTCCCAAAGATGTGGTGGAAATAAGATCGATAATGGGACGAAAAAATTCCCTTACAAAATGACATTTGACGATTGATGAACGGACTAGAGAATAAACTTAGACAGATTGATACTCTCATGTCACTTGAGAAATTTGATAGTGCATTAGCAGTATGTGAACAGCTAATTCATGATCTTCCAGAATCATGGTCGGTGTATAGAAGAAAGGCCGATATACTTGAAGCCATGAATGAAAGAAATCAAGCTTTAACTGTAAGGGAACACTTAACAAAAGTCGGAACGGAAGAACCAGCCGATTTTTACGATTTAACTAGACTTTGTGTTTCATTACAGAGATATAAAGAAGCTATAAAATGGGCAGAAAAATGTATTAGTTTATGCGCGATACATGACAATTTTTATTACTATAATGCTGCTTATTTTTATAAAAGTTTCTCAGAGCTTAAATTGATGAGATTTGGCGAATCGATTGATACAAGCGCACACCTGAAAGACGGATATAGTACATACATTAATGGTTATGGTGTTGTTACAAAAGAAGATATCATCTTAGAAGCAAAAATAAATATTGGTAAAAGACAATATTAATTTTTGTGGAGGTTCAATGGGGTAGGTTGCTTGAAGAAAAGTGTGGTGGAATCAGGCACCCGTATTAGCGCATTTCATGCGTGGGTATAATGTGACACAACCATTTGACTCAAAGTATGTTGAACTATAGCATCAAAACGACACAGCGTTCACGCGGCACACTTAACTGTTTTGCTGAAGCGGCCAACGACGCCAACGGCAATTTAACTAACCGCAACGAGACCCTGCTAGCGACCACGTATACCTACGACAATCTAGAGCGCCTCGACACCGCCAGCGGCTGGTTTGGCAGCCGCAATTACGACGTCGACAAAAACGCCAACCGCACACGCGACCTGGCCGGGACCACGACCACGACGTACCACTACAAACCCGCCAGCAATGTCCTCAGCCTGATTAACAGCGGCACCGTCAGCACCGACCCCAATGGCAACACCACGACCCTGCGCGGCATGGCCCTGGCCTATGACAGCCTCAACCGCCTCACCACCCTCAACGGCAGCACGGCCTATGCTTACAATGCCTTGAACCAACGGGTGAGCAAAACCACGACCAGCACCACCACGAGCTATGTCTACGGCCTGAACGGCGAACTGCTGGCCGAGCGCAGCGGCAGTACCTACCCCAACGAGTATTATTATCTCAACGGCCAGCCCCTGGCCCTGACCCAGTTGGCCACCGTCACCCCGCCCGCCCCGGCGGAGGTGATTCTGGATAATGGCGCAACGGGCACCAGTACCGTCGGCACGTGGACCACGGCCACCGCCACGACGCAGTACGGGACCAATTACGTTTACACCACCCCCAGCACCACCCCCAAGCGCTACCGTTGGACCCCGCTCCTAGCGAAGGCCAGCAGCTACGGCGTGTACGTCTGGTACGTGGCCAACAGCAGTAACGCCACCGCCGCGCCCTACCGCATCGTGCACCAAGGCGTGACCACGGCGGTCTCCAAGAACCAAACCGGCAACGGCGGCCAATGGGTCTTGCTCGGGACTTACAGTTTTAACGCCACCGGCGGGGAATACGTCGAGCTGACCAATGCCAAGGGCCGGGTGAGCGCGGACGCGGTGAAGTTTGTCTACGCCGGTCCGGCCCCCACCCCGGTGACCACCGTAAACACGTATTTCATGCACACCGATACCCTCGGCACGCCGCGCACCATGAGTGATGCTACGAAGAAAGTCATCTGGCGCTGGGACAGCGACCCCTTCGGCGTGGGCCTGCCCAACGACGACCCGGATGGGGATGGGGTCAAGGTGACCATGAACTTGCGGTTTCCAGGGCAGTACTATGACCAAGAGTCTGGGCTGCATTATAATTATTTCCGCTATTACGATCCGAGTACCGGGCGGTATGTCACCAGTGATCCGATGGGGTTGGGTGGGGGGTTGAATACGTACGGGTATGTCGGGGGGAATCCATTGTCGTACACGGATGCGTATGGATTGCTTCAAGGTCCAATGCCACAGACACTACCACAAACGCTGCCAAGAACAGTCCCAGTTAACCCGACGACTACTGTTAGACCAGGACCATTCTGGTGGTTAATATTTCTGACACCAAGTTCAACTGCGAGTGATGATATATTTTATGATCCATCAGGAAATCCTATTTCTGGCCCGGACTCTTCCGCACCTAATAATTCGTCTGATCAAAACCCTGGTAGTAACGTAATACCGTTCCCCGGCAAATCTGCAGCAAACGATGATATCTGTCATAAAGATGATACCGATGATCCTTGTAAAAAATCATTCAATAAATTGCGAGAATTACATAATTTGATTAGAAATGCCGAAGCCAATAATCCTACACCAGAACAAGTTAACAAACTGACGGGCATGAAATACGTCTATAATCAATCAGCAAGTACGCATAATCTTGTATGTCCAAATAAAGTACCCTATTTTCCACTGGGGCCAGTGCCGGTGGATATTCCGACACTGCCTCCTATATTCTAGTGTTGTAATTATGCGAATAAATGAATTATTAGCAGAAGCAGAAAATGGATGCACAGAATCACAATTCGCCCTAGGGTTTATGTATGAAAATGGCTTTGGCGTAGAGAAAAATATTGATGAGGCCGCGCGGTGGTATTTAGCTTCTGCTAAAGCCAGTGTATTGGCGTCACAATATAACTACGCGCGATTATTGCAAAGTCAATTTAAGCGAAATGAAGAAGCGTTTGAGTGGTGCATGAAAGCAGCAGAAGCAGGCCATGTCACCGCCATGTATAGCTTAGGAGCCTACTATGAACAAGGCGTTGGTGTGTCTAAAGACATTGCCACTGCCTTTACATGGTATAAAAAATCTGCCGAGTTAGGAAATAAAAACGCAGCCTTTCATATTGCCATGTTACTTGAGGATGGAAAGCTGGTTACGAGAAACATTAAGGAATCACACTATTGGTATATAAAGGCAGCGGAAGCCGGGCATACGGAATCTTCTTTTAAGTTAGGTAAGATATACGAGGAAGGGAGACATGGTACGAAAGATTTCTCAAAAGCTATCTTCTGGTATGAAAAAGCTGTTGAACAAGGGAGTTGGTTTGCGAGTAATTATTTAAGCCTTGTATTTGATCAAGGGTTGTTAGGAGTAAAACGAGATACAGAAAAAGCAAAACAATATTCAATAAAATCAGATGCACAATATGCTTTATTTGTGCGAGGATTTAAAGAAGAATTTGGGTTGGAAGATAAAAAGCCATCCCCATAACGGATCAAGGATTAAGAGTTGGTATTCATCGAATATTACATCCTTAAGTGATAAAGAATTTATTCCAAAATATCCACCTTGGTTTTAGCAAGTGTAGCCTGGATAGAGCGCGCGTAGGAGTGCATGCAATAAACTCCAACGATTGGTTTGAAATGAAGTTTGTCGCAAGGTGTGCCGTGTACACGCATAACCTGACAACGCAGCAAAAGGAATGGAACGGTGAGGAGTTGAATTGCTAGCACGCCTTCACAAGGAACCAGCACCCCATGCGCCCAGCGCATCCTGGTTCTTTGGGAATGCGGCGAATGACGCCAACGGCAACCTCCCCCATCGCAACAAGACTCTGCTGACCACCGCCAGCACCGACCCCACGACCCTGCGCGGCATGACCCTGGCTTATGACAGCCTCAACCGCCTCACCACCCTCAACGGCAGCACGACCTATGCCTACAATGCCTTGAACCAACGCACCAGCAAAACCGTCAACGGTATTACCACCTACTTTGTCTACGGCCTGGGCGGCGAACTGCTGGCGGAAACCACCGCGGGCAATGACACCGACTACGTCTACCTCGACGGCACCCCGCTGGCCCAGGTGCGCTCTAACCAGGT
>JACQBC010000010.1 GCA_016194635.1 Gammaproteobacteria bacterium
CCCAATCAACCCCATCACCGTGCCCAATAACCCCAGCAGCGTCGCCACGTTGGCAAACGTCGCCACGTACTGGGTGCGCTTCTCTAAGCGCGGGATGATCTCCATCATGCTCTCTTCCATCGCCATCTCAACGTCGTCGCGGGTATGAGAACTTTTATAGCGGGCCAAACCGTACGACACCATCTTGCCAATGGCGATATCGCTCTTCGAGGACGCGGCATAGGCTTGTTGAATATCGTCTTTGTTTAATAATCCAAGAATTTTGTCGAGCATGCCACGGTTTCTAACCCGGGTAATGGTCAGATAAACATAACGCTCGGTCGCAATGGCAAATCCCAGTGCCATCACGATCAGAAGCGGGAAAATCCAAAATTCCCCTTGTTGAATATAGTGCAGCATGCGTATCAAGCTTTCCATCGAGCCTCCTCGGTTTAGGGTGTCATGATCACTATGGATAGCGTCAGGTGTGGTGCGATTCTAACATTATATTTTCATTCTTGGTGAGGTGATTTATTTCATAGTCCAATTGGATTAAAATAATTTTACGCCGTTGCCGATACTCATCCAGCGAGATTTTCTGATAGTAGTATTCGCTATTTAATTGGCGTAATTGTTTAGAATACTCTTCGATGCGGTTAATCATTTTTCTGAATCTCACGCAATAGCCGGAAGCCGGTGATCGCATCGGGCTTGCCTGAATGCGGCCGTGCTAATTTTTCGTCGCAGCTATCCATGGGGTCTTCGTAAGAGCCACCCATGGCCACCAGTGACATATCTTTTTCATACACCAGTTCCTGGGCGTTACCAATGTAGTTAACCAATCCCCAACCATTTTGCGCACCGGTATTGATTCTGACCAACTGCCCGCCTTTTTCAATCCCGCGGGAATTGAGCTGACAATTGCGATTTGGGTCGTGGCTGCGGTTATTGGCATTGGCGGCATACACCCATTCGGTCTTGGTGGGTAAACGGTATTTTTGCGCGGCCAGTTTACTTAACCATTTGAGATACTTGGTAATTGTTCCGATGCTGATGTTGGTCACCGGCAACCCGCTATCCGTGGATTCAATTCGGCTACATTCATTGCTAGAGGCGCAAAACTCGTTGATTTCCCTGACGGATATTTCATATTTGCCAATCGCAAAAGGCGGTAAGGCCCCGCTCCCAGGGATAACCACCAAGGCGGGACCGGCACCGATGCCGGGTAATTTATCCCGGCATACCGCGCGTTCACCCCGGGCGCCTAAACCCGCAATCGACAGGTCACAGGCGTCACGCGCGGAAATTTTGATTTCACTGATGATGCGGTTATTATCAAACAACCGTAACGCGTAGGTTTTCGATTCGGTGGCGCTCTCAGGGTTGGTTTTACCAATTTGGGTGATACATTCCGCCAAGCGTATTAAAATGGTATTTTCTTGGGTGCTATAACGTGGTAGATCCAGCGAGCGTAATTTTTCCACGGCAATACCAAAATCGCGCATGTTCAACCGCGTGCTACATTCAAGCTGCTGATTGACGTTGCTGAGCGCCAGATCAAACTGGGTTTTGATGCGTTTCTTATTTTCTTCCTTGGATTGCGTTTCGCTGTTGGTTTTATGTTGTTCGTCGATAGTTTTAGCACGCCGCACGTTCTCGGCCTTGATCAACTCGGCCAGACGGGTCTTTTCGGCATCCAAAATACGCGGGTCGTTGACATAACGATAAGCGTTTTCAATCAAGGCCAGGGCGCGCGTAAAATCTTTCTTATCGATAGTATCCTTAATCTTGGCCAGGTACAGTTCGGCCAGTTTTTCCTTAACCGATAACAGCCATGCATCGGGGCGGTTAGAGAGAAGCTCATTCATGCCTTTGAATTCGTCCCAGATATCGCCCTCCCAGCTTTGGGTAAAGGTTGGATCGGCCATTAATTTATCGATCTTCTGCTTGAAGATGTCGTATTTGATTTTAAATTCGAGCTCATCACGATTAAACGCCGGGGGAGCGGGTTGTGATGTGGGAGTGCTGGGTTTCACCATAAACCCCACCACAATCGCCGCCAGCATCACCACCACCAATAGCCCGGTGTATAAAAGAGTGCGATTGGCCTTTTTAAAGATTAATTCATGGAATACTTCCACCGATTCAATACGATCCTCGCGTTTGAAGGCCAGCGATTTTTCAATCGCCTTCCATTGCCGCGTTTTAATACCGGCGATGCGTTTTGGTTTAAGGTTGCGCTTATAGGCTTCGTCGGCCGGAATTTTATTGAAGGGGTGTTCACCGGTTAGCATTTCATAGGTGATGCAGCCTAGGGCATAAACGTCATCACGGATATCGGGCTTTTTACCGGTTAACATTTCCATGCTGGCATACGCCGGGGTTAGAGCACCCAGCGAACCGGCATCGAAGACGGTTTTATCCTGGGTTTTACCGGTATGCCGATCAACATTGGCGACCGCGCGTGCGATGCCAAAATCAAATATTTTGGCGTTGCCGCCGGTCGTAATAAAAATATTTCCCGGTTTAAAATCGGAATGTACGATATTTTCGGCGTGCGCGTGGATCAGGGCTGAACATACATCGTTAAGAATACCCCACAGTTCGGTACGCGGCAGGCCGCTGCTGTTGTATTGCTTGATAATCTGATCCAAGGGCCTACCTTCGAGGTATTCCATGGTCATAAACACCACGTCACCATCGCGATCAAAATCGTAGACCTTCACCACGTTGGGGTGGGCGATACGCTGGCCCTTGCGGGATTCGCGTTGTAAGGCGATGAACGATTCCGGGTGGGCTTTGAATTCTTCGTTTAATACTTTGATAGCGACGTAGGGGTCCTTGTCATGTGCCTCAATTTTGTTGCGGTCTTTCGCCTTGTAGACCACGCCCATGCCCCCCACTCCCAGAACCTTCTCCAGCAGGAACCGCCCTTTTAATACCCGGCTGTGTTCGCCACTGGCGTTAGCAAACACCTGTTGGGCGGGTTTACTGGGCGTGTTGGGTCGAGCGTTGGGTGTATTGCGTATATTGGTTGGATTTTCGTTCGGTGGAATATGCCGGTTATCGATCCGGGTGCGTTCTTGCTGTCTGAAAATAGTACGATCGCCGCTGTTCTGACCGGTCTTTTTGGGACCGTTACCATTATCTTTTGGGGGTTTCATACGGGTTTAATGCGCGGCATAATTAATTCGCCGCGGCACGCACTCCCTTGACAACAATGGCTGAAACATTATCGGCGGCGCCGCGGCTTAGGGCATCGTCGATCAGTCCTTTAACAGTGCTTTCCAAATCCGGATGGGATAATTGTTTAATGATATTTTGCAGGTCAATCGCGTTGTACAAACCATCACTGCATAATAGATAAATATCCCCCAATTGCAGGCTGAACACGTCAAGGTCAATATACAATTCTTGGCTGGTACCTATCGCGCGGGTAATCACATTGGCCTCGGGATGATTAAGCGCTTCCTGTGGAGAAATCGAACCTTGTTCCAACAGCTCGGCGACATAACTGTGATCACGCGAGAGTTGGGTTAACTGATTGTTACGGTAGCGATACAACCGGGAATCCCCGGCCCATAGACACACGCCTATTTGGCCGTGAATCGCAAGACACACAAAGGTACTGCCCACGACGCGCCCTTCGAGCATGATCTCGGAGTATTCCAGTAGACGGGAATTGGCGTCGTGTAATTTGGTTTCAATGCTGGTAACCAAATCATCGAGAAACGCCGGTTTTACCATATCAGTAAAGGCTTCTACCACGATCCGGCTGGCAATGTTTCCGGCTTCGTGCCCCCCCATGCCATCCGCCACCACCCACACGCCAATCTCAGGACGGGATAATACCGCGTCTTCATTCATCTTGCGTACCGTACCCATATCGGTGGCGGATGAACTCAACCACTGTAATGGACGGCGTATGGTGATCTCGTTCATAGGATATATTGGTTAGCGTAGTGAATGCGAATTACGCCCGTAACATATAGGGTTGTTGCCAGCCCCAATGTTCCCACTGGCCGTCTAACATGGCCGGTATTTTGTTAACAGGTGGCATGCCACGGATGCTGAACACGCACGGGGTGATGCGTTCGGATCCCTTGGTGGCCCACAAACTATAGCTGGGATAGAGTTTGGCAAGCAGTGACTCCAAAAAATACGCGTAGACCGATGACGGCGACTGCTCTTCAAATTCCATATTAATCTGAAATGAAGTGAATTCTTGAGGCGCGGTGGTCTTCGCATAACCCGAGTCGATGTGGAGGGCGATATTCGCGATGTTCTCGACTAACTCATCCAACTGCATTTCTTCCTCCAGCGCTTGCAAAGCCAGGGCTTCAACGCTTTCATACCACGGGGTTTGAATCGAGATAAATTCGCACAAGGAAATATCATCGGGCAGCCTTAATAGCACTGAAAATGGATAATAGCGGCCGACGTGATCCACGCTGGGCATCAAGATACCCGCCCAGTTGTGTTTATCAATTACCCCGGGCGACAATACAAACCGCCAGATCGGACTGGTTAAATAGATATCCAACCACGCCTCCCCCATTTGTTCCTTGGTGCCGGCGACGAAATGCTGCAGCCATTCGTCCCACGCGGCGACGAAACCCGACGGTAAATTGCGTTGAATAAAATCACCGTACATAGGCAACTTGCCAAACACACCCACCTGCGCCACTGACACCGTTAGATCCCCTCGGGGATTTTAAACGTGCCTAACAGGTCCTTATTAAATGGATTAATAACACTCTTGGCTTTGATTTCATATTGAATACTGTGATTACTTTTATCGGCCGCCGCCAGGCTGCCGCCATCACGCTGGGGATTGGTGTTAATCGCATAGGTCACCAAATACACGCTGGCGCTGCCGGTTTGGCTCATACGCGATCTATCTTGCAATCGAAACCAGGCCCAAGGACCCTCGTATGTGGTTGCGTATTGTTGTTCGTTCAAATCCTCGAATAAAATTCGCACCCGGTTGAATTGATCGTTCCCCGCCCAGGTAACCGTCTCCCAGAATTTTGGCCCGTGGCTGTAAGTAAGGCGTTTTTCGCCCAACTCCAGCTGGAAACGTGCGTCGGACTTTTTCATGTCATAGGGTCTTAGTTGGAAGGTCACGCTCGGCATGCTTTGGTTTTCGCTGAAGAACACCGTTTTAATTTCATTGGCTTTTTTGAGCTGGGCGATCGCCTGCGCAGATAATCCAATACTGTAGTTATCGATACCGCGATTCGACCAGCCGTGATTCACATCAACAAAGGGTTTTACATACTCGGCGGAGAATTTATCGATCGTGCCCCCGGGTTTGAAAAATTCGGTAAAATCATTAATCGCAACCTCGTCTTGGGCATTGGGATTAAGCGGGTAGCGCCCCGCCAATCCGCGCTGAAAGGGTTCGTAGACTTGCGCCCGCCATTCGGAACTCACACCGCTGTGCGCCGATTGTAATAAAATACGCCAGGTATCATTGGAGAGTGTCGTCAACCAGCGGTTCACCGGTTCCGGCAGCGATTTTACGTCATTGCTAAATTTGTTGATGGCATTGCTACCACCTCCCTGGTAACGCGCCCTGGCGACTTCCAAGGATTTTTTTCCCGGCTCCGGCGCAATCGCGATTTCATTCACAAATTCTTGCAACTGGCGCAACTTCTGAATCGTGGAGGTGATATCGGTGGATTTACCGCCGGAATCACGCATAAACCGATTCAAATCGTGAAATTGCTTGTCAACCGGAGTTTCCACTTGGGCCACCAGCATCCCGGTCAACTTGGCCTTGGCCTCGTCCTTGGGGTCCTTGGTTTCTTTGTTACCGCCTTCGGCCAGATTCGAGATGAGTTGGTTGGTCAATTGCGTATTTTTAGACCCCACTTGCAATACATTGATCATCGGGGAACGCACCGGATCGGTTAAGCTGATTAAAACTTCGTTAACCTGTTGGATATTCTGAAACGGGCGGATTTCCAACGCATTGTAATACCCCAGCCAATAAGCACGGTAATCCGCCAAATACAATTCCTTCACCCTGTCGGCGATTTCCTTCGGATCATATTTGATAAAATCGACATTGGAGTTTTCATCATCGGTCAATACCCATTTCTCTTTGGCGATGCTGGCAATCATTTCCGAACTGGAGGACATATCGACCGTGTCATATCCCTGTTTAGTATATAAAAATGGTACGGTTAACTTTTGGTTGACCTGATCATTAAATACATAGATATTTTTCGCGCTGTCGCCGATATCTTCCATTAAATTGACATTCTGGGTAAATTTGCTGTCCGATCGAATGCTGCTGTAAATACGCTGCGGTACCGGTACCCGCAATAAATCCAAGCGCACGGACCGCACCAGATCTTGATTTAACGGTGCGGGTTCCGGCTCTTCTTGGAGTAACACCTGTAAGTGGGTCAACAGCTCGCGTTTGACATCGGCCTGGCCGGCCAGCTTTTTATCCCAACTGGCGGCAAACCAGCCGGCGATAAGTTTGGCGTCGAAATGTTTAATTTTATTAAACATCAAATAGGTGCGGAAATTATTGTAAATGTCTGTGCCCTGATCGGCTTGCTTAAGACTACCTTCCATGTATTTTAATAGGCGCGGTAATAATAATATGCGCAATTGACCCAGATAGGCCTTTTCCGCGGCGGCGTCGACCCTACCGTCGTACATTCCCAAACTGCTCAACCAGGGGTGGGCTTGTTGATCGTACACCACACTGGCCTTAGCCAAGGCATTTAACGCCGGTACGGGGCTTCTGAGATCATCCGACCAGCTGCTGATCCGTTTCTTCTCGGCGTTATATTCGGCGATGTATTTACCCACATCTTTCATATAACTTTCGTTGACGGCGTAACCACCGCTCCATATCACAAACATTAAAACGGTTAAGCCCACCATGCCCAGGTACGCGGCGCGTTGCCCCCATTTTATGAATAATTCATAACTGCGATTAGAGCCCACCAGTTCTGATTCGGGGAAAATAATGCTCTTGAATAACTGACCGAGAAAGAAACTCTTGCCCTGTTGCAATCCAGACTGGACAACCTGCCGGTCAAAACCAAAGTTGGCCGACACGGCGGACATCAGCCGGTCGATGGGGGTACCGTCCTGCACACCGCTGGTAAAGTAGACGCCGCGTAAATAGGGTTGATAGCGGTAGCGGTTTTTAAGGAAGGTTTGTTGCACGAAGTGTTGCACTACCTTGCCGAGGTTATCCATTTGCTGTGGAAAGCCTTGAATCGCGCCACGACGTTTGATATCACGTTCTTCGTGGGTTCGACCGATGATCCGTTCGTATAGGCGCCGCACCAATTTGCGGTATTCGTCTTCGATATATTCAAACTCGGGGCTTTGCGCCGCATGGGGTGCGTTGGGCAAGGAGATGCCCCATACCTGTTCGCGCTCTTCCCGGCCCAAATCCTCGAAGAATTCGCTAAAACCCGATACCAAATCGCTCTTGGTGAAAATCAAATAAATGGGAAAGCGTATTTCCAATTTATCCATTAATTCATCGATACGCGAACGAATGGTGCGGGCATGCATCATCCGCTCCTCCTCAGTCTGGGAAAGAATATCTTGTAAACTGATCGCCACGATGGCACCGTTGATCGGTCTGCGCCGGCGGTGCTTCTTTAATAAACCTAAGAACCCTTCCCAGGCGGCACTGTCGACCACCTTGTGACTGTCTTGGGTGGTGTAGCGACCGGCGGTATCGATCAATACCGCCTCGTTCGTGAACCACCAATCACAATTACGGGTTCCACCCACACCGCGCAATGCGCCCTTACCAAATTTTTCGGCCAACGGAAAATCCAAGCTGGAATTGACCAAGGCCGTGGTCTTGCCGGAGCCCGGCGGACCGATGATGATATACCAGGGTAATTCGTACAGCCCTTTACGGAATCCCATGCCTTTAAATTTGAATTTTTTTAATACCGAGAGGGCATCGGAAAACCGCTCGCCAATTTGGTGCATTTCTTCCGAGGCTTGTTCTGATAATATTCCACCGGATGAACTGGATTGATTCACCGCGAGGTCTTTGACCAGTTCCTCGTTGCTTTTTTTATCCTTGCGCTGCAGGCGTAAATTATTCAAGCCCCATAACACCAGCAATACCATGATTAATACCAGCCGAGTGATCTGCCCTCCCAACGGTGCATAATTACTATCACCGAATTTTATTGAAGGCCCCACAAACCAAATCAGCAACGACAATACGATCAATCCAATGATGGAGATTACCACCCTGTTTTTGAAAAACTCAGCCACACTTTTCATTCTTACACCTAAGGTTTATAGCAGTACGGTTAATTAGAATTCGCCGGATTCTTATGGGTTTTTACCTCGGCTTGTGTAACTTCATCCAGTTGTTTAACGATCTCGGTCGATGATTTATAAAGCACATAACGAAAGCCGCTGTAACCTAGTATCAACACCCCGGCGATGACACTCGCGATAACCCATAACGGCACGTAGTGTGTCAGCGTATTGCGGATCCGCCCCAGCCCCTGACCACTGGGCGACAGGCTACGTTCGTAACTACCGCGGTGGGTGCGAATCAAACGAAACACTTCATCCCGTACCAACTCGATTTTTTCTCTGCCGCGTTGCACCACACGGTATTTGCCCTCAAAACCCACACTAAGGCACAGATACATTAATTCCAGAATATCGATATTTTCACCCGGGCGTTCGCGCATCTTATCTAAAATCTGAAAAAACTTTTCTCCACCATGGGTTTCATTATGATAAATACTCAACAAGGTACGTTGCGGCCAGGCGCTTTCCGCGCCCCAGGGCGTATTTAATACCGCTTCGTCCAATACCGTGCAGAGGATATACCGCGCCGATATCACAATTTCATGCCGGCAGCCCTGTTCCTTAGCGACCGATTCAAATTTGCGAATTTCATTGACTAATTGTTGATGTAAACCCGCCACATTCGGGTGACTGACCGACTGTTGGACTTTACACAGCACCGCCATCAACATTGAGGCGGCGTTGACCAAGGGATTTAATCCTTCCTGGGTTTTAAACGGACCCGCGTAATTATCAGCCGATCGGTACTGCGCTGGCGCCGGTTTAGACTGCCCCTGCGCTCCCGCGGGCACCTGGGTGGCGGAAGAACTGCCGCGTCTACCCGGCATGGGCCGGATCACGGTGCTCTCTTTCTTGGTGCCGGATTGCCGGAAAACGGTTTTATCCGATTCATCTGAACTCATCATTGTCTCCTTAACGACTATTGTCGAATCGCCCAAAATTCCAATTCCAAGCCGGGGAATTCACCCCCCACGTGGACCGCGAAGCCACCCGATTGACTCAGTTCTTTCCACAACGCGTTATTGCGCTCCAATTCAAAATAAGAGTAACCCGCATGAAACGGCACTTGTCGCGGCGCCACGGCCAGGGCGCGGATCGGGATACCCGGCATCGCCGAGGTAATCAAGGTGCGGATCCGTTCGACCGTGCCAATTTTAATTTGCGCCGGGAGTAACGAACGCAAACTATTCTCGGGTATATCCGCGCGCGCGGCCAACACGAACATGGCGCCGGTAAGCAAGGTGCGATCGGGGATCTGCGCCACACGAATACCGTAACGCTTTTCTACCAAGGCGAGTGCAATCGCGTTTTGTTCGTACACCATACTCAAGCCTTGGCGTATAGCTGCCATTACCGGCAGAAACGTCACATACAAATTGTCATGTAGATAGGGCGGGAAAACCCCTGGACGTTTGTTCTTAGTCACAAAAGTCGATAACTCTCCTCCCATCTGTACCAGCTCTGAAAATAATTTGGCCGGATGCAAGCCTTTTAGCTGGGTTAAATGACTGATCAAGGGTTCCCAGCGATTAACCAATTGCAGCAACATGTAATCGGCAATTTCGGCGGTACCGCCGCGATTGGTATCCGCCAGGCGTCCGGCGATGGATTCACCACGGTGATGCAACAGCCCGACCAGTTCGGAGATAAAGCCAGAAAGCCGCAGCGAGGCATTACAGTCCAAACAGGTAGGAATATATTGATTATCCAACAGCACATTTTTATCTTCGCGCGCCTCGGATATCCGCGTCAGGCCGATACAGACATAACCGCTTTGGTCGTCAGACTCCAATAATATGCGCATGCGTAAGCGAGCGACATTAATGATAATCGGATCACCGCCTTCCAGCGTTACATCCCGGGTTTCAAGTTTAGAAGCATAAAAACGCGCCGTGGTTTGCGCGTCTTGCTCGGTTAATACATCGACCGCGCCCGGACGTTTGACCGGTAGTGCCAGGTAGACAATTTTATTATGCGTATTCACCGGCACATCAAACACCGGCGGAGGCTCGTCCTTATCCGGAAAGCTAAAAGGCGTACCGTCAGGAAAAACACCGCTGCCGGTCAGCACTGAGATCTTTCCCAGTTTTAATAATTGCTCATCGAGCGTATAGTCATGCACCCCCCAACCATAGGCGCCAAAAGCCGAACATTTTCCGTCGACAAACCGCTCAAAATAGCGTTCTTGCTGCTGAAAATGCTGCGGGTTAAGAAACATCCCCTCTGACCATACGACTTTATTATCTAATGACATAGTGTTCGTCCAGTAGTGTAATTTAATTATGCTATTAGGAACGGCGCGCGGTTATTCCTTTACAAGATTCAAGGTGTCGCCCGAGATACGAATAGTGGCCGACGAAGCGATGACGTTGTGCGGCACAATCGGGATAATCACCCTGAAATTTGAATTTTTGTATTCTAAGAACTCGGCAAACAATCCCACGTACTTGGTGTTCTCGTCGAGCACAAAACTCACTTCATAGTCTTCACCGGGTTTGATGCGTTTTAAACGCTGTTTGGCCAACATATCCCCTCCCAAGATTTCCTTATCGCGTTCGAACAATTCCAAAAAACCCGCCTTGGCGAAGCTCTTGGTCGATTTGAGTTCGTATAAACGGATAAACAGCGGCGCGGGGGTTTTTTGGTCATCGGGATTGATATCGGACTCAACTTTAAAGGTAAGTTTTAAATCGGTATCCAGGTTGAAAAACTTTCCAACACTGCCATTGACACTGCTACACGAGCTAACAAACCCTAGCAATAATCCAATACAAGCCAGTTCAACAATTTTTTTGAGATACATTTTTACTCCTGATGTGTGCGGTTTCAAACAATTGATTATTTTTCTCTTTGTTTAGCCTTTCTCGACATATGCAATTTCTGTAATTGGTTTTCATAGGCTTGTACAAAATCGTAGCCAAAGAGACTTTGAAAGGAATTATCGAGATTATCCACCAACTCCTTGTGATATTCTTTATACGCGTCCCAGTTTTTGCCCTTCTGCCCCACTTTTATCACTCCCGCCTTGCGGTATTTTTCAAACCGGCGTTCGAGATGGTCTGGGTCAAAACGATCAATCATGCCCTTAAAAGCGGCCTGCACCCCCGCCAACACCGCCACCTGATGTTCGGCGATGCCCTGAAACCCTTCCCGTACCGCCTCGATGGGTTTTTGATAGGCTTTGTTGTCCTTGATAAACATATTTTCCATGGCGTCGTCCATGTTGGCGGAAAATTTTAAGGGGTTGTTCTCCACCGGCTGAATCGTTGTCACATTGATGCGGAATTCTTCCTTGATCTTCTTCCGGAAACCCAATACCTGCATTAAACCGCTCATGGTTTCGAGCACCAGTTCGCCGGCAATCTGGGTGATTTCCAGTATTTTTGGTTCGCTAAGATTCCATTTGGTCAAACCCATGGCCTCGATTAACGCCTTATCGTGTTGGTGTAATGCGCGATTTGATTTGAGCGGTGGCGGCGAAGGCTGGGATTGTAAGGTATTCAATTGTTGTTTTAACAGCGCAACATCACGCAGCAACCGCTGGTTTTCTGATTCTAATTCTTGGATTCTTCGTTCCGCGTAAGGATCACGCGGTGGGGGCCTTACCACAAACTGTTCACGTGGTGGCGGATCATAGGACGGTTTTAGCGCGGGTTTCACCGCGGGTTTTTGTTCGGGCGCGGGATCGTCGTACCAGTTTTCAGGAATTACGTTGCGATCAGCGGAAACTATTCCTGAATTCTCAGGTATCCCGCGTGGAAAAGACACCGGTTCCAACGTCGGATCAAAATGATCCTGTTGAGTGCGGTTAAAGGCGGTGGCCGGCGGGTAACCTCCACCCGCATAATCACTTCCCCCACCGAGTAATTTCAAGGGATCCTTCTCACCTTGATCATCCGGATAATAGGCGTCAGCCGGCGGCATACCATCGGGCAGTGGCGCGGGAAAGGGATCGTGCGCCAGTCCAGAGCCACCCCCGTCAAACGGCGCGCCGGGGTATGCAAAGGGATCATCGGTAGAAACGGGATTGATACTGCCCGTGCCGCTGATGGAATTGACCATGAATTCGTAATCACTCAGGGAAAAACGATCCCCGCTGTGCAGCAGTATTCTGTTGCCATTACCCACGGGGGTTGTTGAACCGTTATAAAACGTGCCATTGGTACTGATATCGTTTAAATAATACTGTCCTCCATCCCATACAATTTCGACATGTTTCGATGAAATATAACGCTGCGGATCTTCTACCACCCAAGCATTGTCGTTACCACGGCCAATGGTTCCCCCCTGTTCATCAAACACCTGGCGAGATTTGGTGTTAGTAACATTCGCGGGTGATTTTGTAATTGTGATCTCAATGGGCATAAGACGCCAACCTGTTGCTTTATATAATGCAAATTTTGCAGATTCATTCCAATGTTAATTTATATCCTTGAGATTTTGCGCTGTCAGTATACAAGCCTACCCACGACATTAACAGCTACCGGCCAGACACACCCGGACCCTCCCCATGCGGTGTGACCCCGTCAGCGCAGCCAACATCTTTACCGGGGTCTCATCAATAATATTAGTGTGGTATATGCCCGGACCCATGCTGTCTGAAAGTGAGTGTATTTTAGTCACTTCGGCCTGATGCCGGGAATACGCCGACAGGTTTTACTGTATTTTTAGAACAGTTCTAAAATAGTTCACAAATATTTACGCCTTGTGAAATCCATACTAACCACCCTATACCGAATCTAACGGAATAACAGCGCACGCCGCGATTGTATTGTCGTACAAATTATTATAAATTCGACACTTAAAATAATTATTAAAGAAAATTGACGAGGTTGGAGGTTTTGACCCAGCCGTCACTGCGGATTGCAGCACACAACTAGAGACACGGGGCCTGGATTAATATGTACCAATCACGCATCAGGGGATCTGAACTGTATATACTACAAACCCAAACTACCGTTAGAGAATAGCAATGCCTTCACCCACAGTCTTCGATATCACTAGCCTGTTAGAACCGATTGCGGCCGATAGCCCGGCGGGTGCCGACGGTAGAAAGGATCAATCCCCCAATTCAAATTATTCAACGATCCGTGACGCGCGTAAATCCGCCCGCGCCATGGAACGCATGAACCTACTGGAAGGGGACGAAACCAAGGCCGATGGAAATCGGCAGAAGGTTTTAGAAAACTGGCGCAAGGTTCTCGAGCTCGCCCCAAAGATCCTTAAAACCCAATCAAAAGACATCGAAGTCACCTGCTGGTATATCGAAGGCTTGATTAGAAAAGCGGGGTTTGCGGGATTACGCGACGGCTTGTCACTCTTACGTCAATTCATTGAACGTTTCTGGGAGTCGATGTATCCGCTCCCCGACTCCGAAGGTGTAGAAACCCGCGTAGCCCCCATCGCCGGACTCAATGGAGAAGGCGGCGAAGGTGTTCTGCTGGCCCCGATACGCAGCACACCAATTACCGAGAATCATCCCCCCGGCCCGTATTCGCTGTGGCAGTACAAACAGGCGGTTGAGGCAGACCGGGTCCTGAAGGATAAAACCCAGCCGGGGCTGACAGCCACCTCCGAATATTCATTGGCGGATATTAAACATGTCGTCAACCAATCCAGCGAAACGTTTTACGGCAACTTATACGATGATATCACCGCCTGTATTAACGAAATTCAGCAAATGGGCCAGCTGTTGGACGGACATTGCGGGACCCAGCTCTCACCCCCGACCAGTAACATCACCGCCTTACTCACGGAGATACTCGATGCACTGCGGCATGTCGCGAAACATAAACTACCCGTCCCCGTCAATGAGAGCGACAATTCCTCGGCAAATCCCGCGTCCGCCGACAGCGCCAGCGGAATCGCCACCGGGCCGATTAAATCTCGAGACGAGGCGTTCCGCCAGCTAAACCAGATATCACAATTTTTTCTGCGCACCGAACCCCACTCGCCAATAGCCTATGTGATCGATAAGGCGGTTAAATGGGGTAATATGTCGCTGGGAGAATTGATCACTGAGTTGATCCCGAACGCCGATTCACGCACGACCTACACTTCGTTAACCGGTGTAACAAGTCCCGAGCAACTCAAAACACCCGGTGGCGACCAAGCATGATTCGCTACTTTTAACGAGCACTTATCACACATGGTAAAACAGAAACACTAGGAGGAAATTTTTATGGCAGAAAGCATTAATGACAAACTGAAACGCGTAAGGAAGCCCAGAGTTCATATTACCTATGATGTCGACACCAACGGTGTTGTTAACGAAAAAGAAATACCTTTTGTGATGGGCGTAATGGGTGACTATTCAGGTGACAATGACCAGAAGAAACCGTTAAAAGATCGTAAATTCGCCCAGGTGGATCGGGACAATTTTAACGAGATGATCGACAAGATTGCTCCACAGTTATCCATGAAGGTCGATAACACCTTGGAAGGTGATGGCAGCACAATGCAGGTTGCGCTTGAATTCCATAACATGGAAGATTTTGAGCCGCATAAAATCGTCGAGAAAATCGAGCCACTGCGGGCATTATTAGAAACCCGCAACAAGTTGCGCGATTTACTCACCAAGGCGGATCGCTCCGAAAAACTTGAGAACATACTTGAACAAGTCTTGAGTAATACCAAGGCAATCTCCGCACTCTCCGGCGAACTGGGCGTGGACACAGCCGCCGACAAAGATAAAGGTGACAAATAATGAGCCCAAAAGAGCAAGCTGAAAATCAAGAGACGAAAACCGAAGAAGTCAGTTTTTTGGAACAGGCGATTAGCGCGACCAAGCAAACCCCACGGGATGAAACCGAGGAGTTATTAAAAACGCTGACCCGTGAGGCCATGAAAGGCACGGTCAAATGGGATAAAAACCTGACTGTGACCATCAATGCCGCGATCAGCGCCATTGATAAGGTGATGTCGAAACAACTCGCCGCCATCATGAAACACGAAAAATTCCAAAAATTGGAAGGTTCGTGGCGTGGCTTGCACTACCTGGTCTCGAATACCGAAACCAACAACAAGCTGAAAATTCGCGTGATGAATCTCAGTAAAAATGAACTCAAGCGCGATTTGGAAAAAGCCGTGGAATTCGACCAAAGCCAGACGTTCAAGAAAATTTATGAAAGTGAATTCGGTACGGCGGGCGGCGAGCCCTACGGTGCGATCATTGGCGACTACGAGTTTTCCTCACACCCCGACGACGTTAATTTATTGACTAATATGTCGAATGTGGCCGCGGCGGGGTTCTGTCCGTTTATTGCCGCGGCTTCACCGCAAATGTTCGGCTTTGAGGATTTCACCGAGCTGTCCAAACCGCGGGATTTGGAAAAGATATTCCAATCCGCTGAATATATAAAATGGCGTAGTTTCCGTGACAGCGAAGACTCGCGCTTCGTAAGCCTGGTCATGCCGCGTGTCCTAGCGCGGCTGCCCTATGGCAAATCCACTAAACCGATTGAAGCCTTTAACTATGAAGAAGGTAATATCGACAGTTACGGCCGTCCGTTGAAAAACGACCACAAGGATTATTGCTGGACCAATGCGGCCTATACCACCGGTGTGGTATTAACCCGTGCTTTCTCCGAATACGGCTGGTGCACCAGTATCCGGGGCGCGGAAGGTGGTGGTAAAGTCGAAGGCCTGCCAAGCCACGTATTTATCAGCGACGACGGTGACCAAGATCAAAAATGCCCAACCGAAATCGGTATTACCGATCGACGCGAGGCTGAATTGAGTAATCTTGGATTTTTGCCCCTGTGCCATTATAAAAATACCGACTACGCGGTATTCTTTGGGGGTCAAACCACGCAAAAACCCAAGAAATACGACAATCCGAACATCACCGCGGACGCGGCGATTTCGGCGCGCTTACCCTATATGTTGGCCACCTCGCGTATCGCGCATTTTCTGAAGATCATGGCGCGCGATAAAATTGGCAGCTTCATGGAGGCTCCGGAAGTTGAAGCTTGGTTGAATCGTTGGATTGCGAAATATGTCAATAATGCTCCCAACCCCACCGCCGATATGAAGGCGCGTTATCCACTCGCCGATGCCAGGATTCAAGTGAAAGAAGTGCCAGGTCAACCCGGCGTCTATAGCGCCATTGCCGAACTGCGCCCATGGTTGCAAATGGAAGAATTGACCACCTCGTTACGCTTGGTGGCCAATATTCCCAAGTCGGGTTAATTTCACTGTATTTGCGAGCAACGATTTCAAGGATGAGATCGTTCTGCTGCCACGATGTCCACGCCACTGCAACCATCATCCTCGGCACCACCCGGCTCAACCACACGTGCGGATGGGCTGACGGCAATACTCAGCCGCGATGCCTATATTATTGACATTAGGCACTTTATATCTGAAGACGACCCCAACAAGGCACTGGAATATTGGTTAGACCACCGGGTCGCGCGCGATGTCGCCACCAAGACTCCGCGCGCTGTCGACAATGTCCTGCTGCGATCGATTGCCGAGATTGATGAACTTATTAATAGCCAATTAAACGCCGTCCTCCATCATCCCAAATTTCAAAAGCTAGAGGCAACCTGGAGAAGTACCTGGTCATTGGTGCAGGAAACCGACGGCGCGCAAAATATCAAAATCAAACTGCTTGACATCAACTGGGCTGAAGTATCGAAAGACATCAGCCGCGCTTCAGAATTTGATCAAACCCAATTATTTCAGAAAATTTATAATGACGAGTACGGCACTCCCGGCGGAGAGCCGTATGGCGTGCTGATCGGCGATTACGAAGTCAGCCATCGACCCTCCGATGAACACCCGTACGATGACACGTCGACGTTGGAAGGTCTTAGTCAAATCGCGGCCGCGGCATTCTCGCCGTTTATTACCTCGGCCTCCAGTAGTCTATTTGGGATGGAGGATTTTTCCCTGCTGGGTCAGCCGGTGAACTTGGAAAATATATTTTCACAAGCCGAGTACATCCGCTGGCGGGCTTTGCGGGAAAAACCCGATAGCCGTTTTATTGGCATCACCCTGCCGCGAATCTTAATCCGACGCCCCTACCCCACGACGCCCGGAAGTTATAAAGGAATTTATTTTTATGAGCAATGTTCGCAAACCCAACGTAGCCATTATTTGTGGGGCAATGCGAGTTACGCCTTCGCGCGGATATTAATCCGAGAGTTCAGCAGTGTCGGCTGGTTTGGGCATATTCGCGGGGTACCGCGCAACCAAATGTCAGGAGGGCTGATGTCTACTCTGCCGGTGGACTGTTTTGGCACCGATATGGAAGGCATCGCCCATAAACCGGTCACTGATGTCATTGTTACTGACGCAATTGAGAGAGAACTCAGTGAGTTAGGCTTTATTCCGCTATGCCAATGTTATAACTCACCCTACGCCGCGTTTTATAACAATCAATCCGTGCAACAACCAAAAACCTACGGTTCGGGCGATGCCCGGATTAACGCGAAACTTTCCGCCATGATCCAACATATTTTATGCGCCTCGCGGATTGCGCATTATATTAAGATCATGATACGCGACAAAGTTGGATCATTTATTTCCGCCAGTGAATGTGAATCGTTTCTCAAGCGCTGGCTCGATAAATACACCACCAGCCAAGAAGACCTGGATTGGAATGAACAATCCCGCTACCCGCTGCGCGAAGCCGCGGTCCAAGTAAAAGAACATCCGCACAAACCGGGGCAATACGTCTGTGTAATTCACCTACGGCCGCATTATCAGCTCGACCATATGGTCTCGGAACTGGAGTTAGTCACCGAGTTGGCATCCATCGGGATAAAAGCATGAGCCGGGTGGATTCAAAAAAATTGCTGCGCCCCTCCGTTTTGGATCGCTTGATCGACAACGACCCGCAAAACCAATCCGAGGTTGACGTCGGACGCCAGCAACAGTCCAAACAATTACGCGACAGTGTTAAACGCGACCTGGAAAATCTACTCAATACCCGTTTTAGCGTCACTTCCCCGCCTGAGGAATTAACCCAGCTGGAAAAGTCCCTGTTTAATTACGGCTTGCCCGACCTTGCCACCCTGAATATTTTAAATATACACGCCCGCAACGAATTCTCCCTTCGGCTCGAGCGGGTGCTCGCCGAGTATGAACCACGGTTCAAAAGTATAAAAGTAAACTACATTGAAAATAAAGATAAGGCCGACCGCACCTTACGTTTTAGGATCGATGCGGTTATTTACGCGGATCCACTGCCTGAGATGGTGGTGTTCGATTCGGTGTTAGAATCGATTACCCGCATGGTAACGATTAAGAACGTGTCCCACGGATAAACACGCCAATGAGAGCGCATTATAATTATGGCCGATGAATTACTGAGTTATTATGAGAAAGAATTGGCCTTTATACGGCAACTGGGGGCGGAATTCTCCAAGGAGCACCCTAAGATTGCCGGTCGGCTCGGTATCAATGATGAAATCATTGAAGACCCGCACGTCTCACGTCTGATTGAAGGGTTTGCCTACCTCAACGCGCGTATTCAACACAAGCTTGACGACGACTTTCCAGAACTCAGCGACGCCTTGTTACAGGTGTTATTCCCGCATTATCAATGCCCCATCCCCTCGATGTCGGTGGTGCAGTTTGAACCGATCCGTGATCAACTCGACTCGACCTATGTCATCCCGCGCGGCACGCAGCTGGATACGGAGAAATTTCAAGGCGAATTTTGCCGCTTCTCGACCGTATTTCAGACTGAATTACTCCCGGTAGAATTAAACTCCGCGGCATTACTCGGTCTGCCGTTAACCACCCCGGGCGCCGCCAAGGTGCGTGGCGCCGAAAGCGTTCTAAAACTAAACCTCAAAACATTCTCGGAGAAAATTAAATATTGCGAACTTAAGCCGGAGAAATTCCGTTTCTATTTAAAAGGACAACCCCAATACATTAATCCGCTGTATCAAATGTTGTTCAAAGATTGCCTCAATGTAGTGATGACCCGTACGGAAAACGACACAGCCCCGATATTCTTAGGCGCCGATGTAATTAAGCCCGTGGGGTTTGGACCCGATGAAGGGCTACTGCCCTATCCCGCCGCTTCGTTCACGGGTTACCGGTTGCTGACGGAACTGTTCGTGTTTCCTGAGAAATTCATGTTTTTTGATGTTGTCGGCCTTGCCAACCAGATACCCGCGAATTTGGACTCCGACATGTATTTGTATATCTACCTGCGCTCATCGGATATTGAACTTGAACACAATGTTTCACAACAATCCTTTGTAATGGGCTGTACCCCAGTGGTCAATTTATTCCCGCACAAGGCCGACCCGATAAAACCCGACCACACCCGGCATGAATACCGTGTCATTCCAGAGGCACGCCGGCCTATCGGTTTTGAAATACATACCATCGACCGTGTCAGCGCCTCAAGTTCTGCGGGTGAGGAAGAAGACTATTATGCTTTTTATGGCTTAAATCACGACAACCGCGATACCCTCAACCATTCTTTTTGGTTTGCCTCGCGTCGCAGCGCCAAACTCGATATCTATGAGCGTGACGAAGGTACCGACATATACCTTACCTTGGTGGATCTGGACTTTAATCCTACCCACCAAGATGACCGCACCCTCAATATACTAACCACCTGCAGCAACCGTGATCTGCCCGCAAAGCTGCCCTTCACGGTGGACCAACCCAAACTTAGTTGCGTCAATAGTTCACCTCCCTGTTCTAGGATCCGTCTGTTGCTCAAGCCCAGTAACGTGGTACGCCCGCCGTTACGTAATCACGCCCGTTGGCGACTAATCTCGCACCTTAATCTGAATTATTTGTCATTGACGGGTCGCGAGGACGCCACCCAGGCGCTGAAAGAAATATTGCGTCTGTATGATTTTAAGGAATCGTCCGTTACTCGCGCCTTAATTGAATCGATCACCACCGTGCGCACCCACCCCATCAGCGCGCCATTAAATATCGACGGACACGCCACCATGTGCCGCGGTATTGAAGTTGAGATCACACTGGATGATCTATTGTTATCCGGTAGCAGCACCTATTTGTTTGCAACGGTGCTAGAACATTTCTTCGCGCTGTATTGTTCAATCAACAGTTTCTCACGCGTATTGGTTAAAGTCAGAAGCAAAGAAGGTTATTTAAAAAAATGTCCACCTCGAGCAGGCGAAAAAATACTTCTGTAATTAAGAAGTTAGTTGATAGCCCAGAAAGCTTTTCGTTCTTGCAGGCGGTACGCCTGATTGAGCGCTTTAATGCCTTGCATAACGTGGCCTCGATCAATATCGCCAAAAATCCCGTGGCACGGTTTTTACCGCCCACCACCGAAGTGGTTCGATTTCACTCACGTCAATCGCTGGCGTTTCAATCCGCGGAAATAACCAGTCTTGAGTCCAGTCAAAATACGGCCGCGCTTAAGCAATGGCATATGGTGATTAATTTCATGGGCCTAACCGGTAGTAGCGGTATCATGCCCTACCATTATTCAGAACTGGTGCTGCAACGCCTCAAGGTGAAAGATCGATCAATGGAAAGTTTTTTTGATCTATTCAACCATCGCACAGTGTCGCTGTTTTTCCAAGCCTCGCTCAAATACAACCTCGCGCTCGAATACGAACGGCGTAAACTCAATCCCGTGCCTGGGATCGAACCCGACAACCATACCAAATTGCTCCTGTCGCTGATAGGTTTGGGGACAAAAGGTCTCACCAAACGCCTTTATACCATGGATGAATCCCTACTTTATTACGCGGGCTTGTTCACTCAAAAAGTACGAACTTCCCAAGGCTTAAAACAAATTATCCAACAGCATTTCAATATACCTGTCCAGATCCAGGAATTCATCGGGCAATGGCAGGAATTGATCAATGACGTCAGAACCATGCTGCCGGGTATCGCCAATCCGCGCGGCCAGAATAACAGTTTGGGAAAATCCGTGATGCTGGGACGCAAGGGTTGGTTCGCGCAGGGCAAATTTCGCATCATTCTTGGGCCCTTAAGCCGCGCGCAATTAGGCAGTTTCGCCCCAGGCACAGCCACGCTGAATGCCCTGAATGAAATAGTCCGGTTGTATATTAATTTTGAATATGCCTATGACTTTGTGATGCGGATTGAGCGCGGGCATATCCCCGCGCGGATCATGCTCAGCCGCGCGGCCGCCCCCATCATGGGCTGGAATACCTGGCTCTCCAACCGCCCCGCTCAGCCCTCGGCGGAAACTGCGATGTTGGACATCCCGGTGTCATCTAGTAGGTTGAAATAGACTGTATAATCAAAGTGTTACAGTGGTAATGGTAGGAGTTTTTTATGGCTGTTTTTGCTACAATGACGGCAGGTTAAACAACGGAACGATGGTATGCGCAACACATCTCTTTATAGCGGGTTACTACTGTTATTGTTGGGTTGCTCCAGCGCGCCTCCCCTGTTCACCGATGAACACCCGTTCACGATTTCACACATCCATGTCGAGTTGCTCGGCAAAAACCTGGAAAACCAGCCGGCCTTGGTTAATGTTTGCCAAGGGTTCATCCTCACTGAAAAACAGATCCATGATTTTTTTGTCTATGCCAGTTATATAAAAGATACCAACCCGAGCCCGTATTACGATAGACTGCCGTGTTATTCCAGTGGGACGGCGTTAATTAATGATCGGAAATATCAGTGGATCATCCGCGCGGGTGGGATTGGGGAATTTTATAACGATAAAGATCGCTTCTTAAAAGTCTGTGGAAAAAACTGTTGTACAAAAGTAGCTTCTGTTTGTTAATGACGCCGCCCAAGGTTCTTGGGTTACGTCTCGCACAACGAAAGTTTCACCCGGCAGGGTGGTTTTACCGATAAAAATCCAGTAACGGACAATAACACTACAACGAGGAAACAATGATAACGATTGACTTAAAGTCCCTGGTGGGCAAACTAAATGAAACCACCCGCAAGGCATTGGAAGACGCGGCTGGATTGTGCCTGACCCGCACCCACTATAATATCGAGATCGAACACTGGTTAATAAAATTGCTGGAAAACCCTGCCACCGATGTTGTGGCCATCATTAAGAAATTTGAAATCGATCTCGGTAGATTGATGCAGGATTTTAATCGCGAGCTAGACCGCATGAAATCCGGCAACACCCGTCCCCCCGCCTTGTCCACCCTGCTGGTGGACATCGCCAAAACCGCCTGGATGCTGGCCTCGGTTGAATACGGCCATTCCGAAGTCACCTCGGCGCATATTCTTGCCGCGTTAATGCTGGATGAGAATATCCGCCGCGGTAGCGAGGTCACCGCCGGTGAATTGAAAAAAATCCCGCCCGAATCCTTGCGCGATGTCGTGCGTTCCATCGTCGGCAGCACTCGCGAATCAAACCAGACCGCCACCGTCAGTGCTGACGGCAGCACCGCCTCCGCGTCCAAAGGTGGGCCGAGTAAAACCCCGGCCTTGGATAAATACACCATTAACCTCACCGACGACGCCAAAAGCGGCAAGATCGACCCCGTACTGGGGCGCGACGCCGAGATACGTCAAATCATTGATATCTTGATCCGCCGCCGGCAAAATAATCCCATCCTCACCGGCGAAGCCGGCGTGGGTAAAACCGCGGTGGTGGAAGGTTTTGCACTGCGTATCGTCTCCGGTGATGTGCCCGATCCGCTCAAAGGTGTGTGTGTACGCAGTTTAGACCTCGGATTACTCCAAGCCGGCGCGAGCGTCAAAGGCGAATTTGAAAATCGCTTAAAATCGGTCATCGCCGAAGTCAAATCATCACCACAGCCGATCATCATGTTTATTGACGAAGCCCACACCATGATCGGCGCGGGTGGAAAAGAAGGCCAAGGCGACGCGGCCAATTTATTAAAACCCGCGTTAGCCCGCGGTGAATTACGTACCATCGCGGCCACCACCTGGGCCGAATATAAAAAATATTTTGAACGCGATCCGGCCTTAACCCGGCGTTTCCAAGTGGTAAAAATTGAGGAGCCCAGCGAAGAAAAAGCAATCAACATGATGCGCGCCATCTCCGCCACCTTGCAACAGCATCATGGAGTGCGCATTATGGACGAAGCGATTGTAGACTCCGTACGCCTTTCCAGCCGATATATTACCTCGCGGCAGTTACCTGACAAATCAGTCAGCCTATTAGACACCGCCTGTGCGCGGGTTTCGTTAAGCCAAAGCGCGACCCCCGCGGCTATTGAAGATACCCGCCGCAACATTGCACAGTGCAAAACCAATATTGCCTCGTTGGAAAAAGAACACGCCAGCTTGGGCAATAATAAAGAACGCATCGGTGAACTGCAACAACAACAGCAACAACTTGAAACACTGTTGGCTAGTCAAGCAACACAATGGGAAAAAGAACAACAAAAAGCAACCCAGATACATCAACTGCAAAAACAAATCGAAGCTGACTATCACTCCCGTTCCATGACGGCGGAGTTACGCAAGAAAAACAAACTACCCGAGCCCTTGGCGGAGACCGAACGCAACAAGATCACCGAGCAGTTACGCACACTCATGGAACAATTGAAACAGATACAAGGCGAAGCGGCGATGATTCAAGTGAATGTCAATAGCCAGTCGATTGCCGAGGTGGTTGCCAACTGGACCGGCATTCCGGTGGGGAAAATGCTTTCCGATGAACTGCAGTCGGTAATTAATCTGAAAGACATTCTCGAACGGCGCGTGATTGGCCAATCCCATGCCTTGGGTGCGATTGCCGAAAGCATTCGAACCTCGCGCGCTGGATTGACCGATCCGCGCAAGCCGATCGGGGTATTTTTTATGGTAGGCCCCAGCGGTGTGGGCAAAACCGAAAGCGCCCTGGCCTTGGCTGATATGTTGTACGGCGGAGAACAAAACCTCACCACGATTAACATGTCGGAATTTAAAGAAGAGCACAAGGTGTCAATGTTATTGGGTTCACCGCCCGGTTACGTCGGTTACGGCGAAGGTGGTGTGTTGACCGAGGCCGTGCGCCGCAAACCGTATAGCGTGGTGTTATTGGATGAAATGGAAAAAGCCCATTCCGGTGTACAAGATATTTTTTATAACCTGTTTGACAAAGGCACGATCCGCGATGGTGAAGGACGCGATATCGATTTTCGTAACACCGTCATTATTATGACCTCCAATGCCGCGGAAGAACATATCCGCGCCATGTGCGCCGCCAGCGAAGAATTGCCGGCCCCCGATGTATTGCTGGATAATTTCCGCCCGCAATTACTCAAATATTTTAAACCCGCTTTTCTTGGCCGCACCACCATCATCCCTTATTATCCCTTAAACGATGACAATTTATTGAAAATTACCGTGTTAAACATGCAACGCATCGAAAAACGCGTGCGGCAACACTACAACGCCGCCTTCAGCTACGATAAAGATGTTCCTCTGCACATCGTCGCCCGTTGTCAAGAAGTTGATACTGGGGCTAGAAACATCGAAAATATCCTAACCCGCTCACTATTGCCTGAACTGGCTAGCGAATGCCTTGCGATGATGACGCGACAACAGGCCATAACCACTGTCCACATAGGCGTCAATGAAGACGGAAAATTTAACTACACGATTCAATAACCTTGACCGGTCGTGCCGTAGTTGATATGTCGACCCCTATATACGTAGTCATCACCACCCTGATCTTAGGTGTATGCTCCTCGTTTTGTAACGCCGCTAAGGGCGTTGCCGCGACGACACCCAAGAGCACGGCGACCGTGTTTGAGGATCTGAACCGGCACTATTACCAGTTTAGCGCGGAATTCTACGCGGCCTATCTCCGCCAGCAAAAACCTCCCGGCTATAAAACCGTTGAACAACTTGATTCCGCTGTTAGTACGCTTACTAAGAATAATCAGCCTATCGAGGCCACCGCGCTGGTTGTCCAAAACATAGCGCTGATTAAAAAAAATATCGACAACCCTAAAACCCTGGACTTTGTCGAATTACTACTCGAACAAAATGAATGGAAGAGCGCCGAGAACTTATTCTCGGCCGTCAAGGAGGATGGCAGCAAAGGGTTAATCTCGAATGTAAATTATCTCACGGCACAATATTTTTTTGTACGCTCGCAGTGGAACGCGGTATTGTCCAACTTGGAAGGTATCAGCGGTGACCTCCCACGAGAACGTCAATATCATGCCCTACTCATGCAAGGCATCGCTCTGCAGCATCTTAAAAAACATCGCCCTGCCTTAGGGTTATATGAAAAAATACCTCCCGCCTCAAAATATTACACGCCGGCACGGATCAATATCGCCATTGCCGACATCCGCCAAGATTGGTGGACCGATGCACATGTAGAGATCAACACATTGCTTGCCAGCCCGAGTATGCGTAATCACTACGACACCTCCGATCGGCTGTATACGATCCTAGGGTATTCATTCCTACAACAGCAATATTATCGTAATTCGCGCGATGCCTTCCGCAATGTCGGCGTGGACAGCCCTTACGCGAATCAAGCCTTGCTCGGTATCGCCTTGACCGCGGCCAATCAAGACGATTATATCGGCGCGCTGAACGCGGTTAGAATTCTAAAAGGAAAGAAATCTTTGGATCTAAGCAGTGATGAAGCCTACCTTTTAATGCCTTATTTTTATGAAAAACTGCAACAACCCGCCACCGCCTCGGCGGGTTATAACGAAGCCATCCAATATTATGAAAGCCGCATCAATGGAATAAACCAGTTATTGCAAACCGACGCGACGGCGTTTATCAAAGGCATCACCTTTAACGGTGAACAATCCCTTAGCCTACAAAATAACGCCATTGATACCGCGAACCGCTGCCCCGTGGCATTTGTCACAGAATATTTGTCGCTCACGCAATATAAACAGCTTGTCGCCAAGCTCAACCAACAAAAACTCTCCCAGTCCATTGCAACGCTGGAAACACAATACACCGCCCAACTACAAGAAATCGTAACGGCGGCGCTACGGGAGAGGATTTCATTTCTCACCGATTATATGAACCAATCACGCTACGGCATTGCCCGGCTATTGGATAAAACCGAAACACCGGATGAGACCTCCAATGTACCCGCGAAAAAATAACCCGCCACGGGCAATCATTCTTCTTATACTGCTGGCGTGCATTACTGCGTGCAGCGCGCCGCCCAAACGCCTGACCTTACGGGATATCGATATTACTCCCGCTGCGACCATAACTCACCGCACGGGTATACAACCCAATAGTGAAGAAGAAATTAAACAAGCCTACGCGGAATATTTAAAATTCGCCTCCAAAGACGATAAATCCCGTCTCGACGCCTTGCACCGTCTGGCTCAATTAGAATTCGATCTTTCGGACAAACTGGCCAAGAACAAAGGCCAGTCAAATCACGCGACCGATGAACTGGAGGATCAAATTTCTTCCACCACACTCAATCGTACTATTGAGTTACTCCAAGTTTCGCTCCACGATTACCCAAACGCCAAGGATAACGACCAGGCGCTGTATCAATTGGCCAAGGCCTATGATCAACGCGGTGAGCACGATAAATCGATGGACGCTCTCGCCAAGCTGGTGGCCAAATACCCAGCATCACCGTTTTACGTTGAAAGCCAATTTAGACTAGCGGAAGACGCCTTCAGCGCCAAACACTACAGCAAGGCAGAGGATATCTACACCGATATTCTGGTATCCAAGAAAAATACTCTTTTTTACGAGAAAACCTTGTATAAACGCGGTTGGGCCAAGTTTAAACAGGAATATTACACCGAGGCGATCGACGATTTCACCAAGGCCATCAACCTTAATAATTTTGATGACTACGAAAAATTAAGCGATTCGCAAAAACAGATGTTCGATGAATACTTCCGCGCGGTTGGCCTGAGTTTTTCGTACCTCGGTGGGGCCAAGTCACTCGCGGAGTATTTCGCGGCACATCCCGACTTCAAGTTTGTATATTATGGCTATTCGAGCCTCAGTGACATTTATCTAAAGCAACAACGGTATACGGACGCGGTTGCAACCCTGGACTATTTTATCAAGCACCATCCAAAATCCATCTACGTTCCTGAAACCTACTTAAAAAGTATCGATGTCTGGCAACAAGGTGGCTTTACGGCTCAAGTCTTAACCACGATTGAAGCCTTATATGCCGGCTATCAACCCAACAGTCCCTACTGGGCAAAAACCATGGCCGACCCCGGAATTTACCGACGGGTAAAAACCGCGTTAAAAGATTATATTGTTATTGCCGCGACCTTCCTCCACAAAGAGTATCAACAAACCAAGAAAGAAGAGGCGTTTGTCAGCGCAAAAAAATGGTATGAACGTTACTTGGAACATTACCAAGCCTTTTCACGCAAAGATAACATACAGTTTTTTTACGCGGATCTGCTAGCTAAACACAAAGATTTTGCCGACGCATTACAGCATTATGAACTGGCCGCCTATGACGCCGATATTATTCTCAACAAAGAAGCGGCTTATGAAACCATTGTGCTAACATCCAACCTCTACAAAAACCAGCCGAGTAACCGCCACGACTATTTAACCAAGATAATTAAATACTCCTTGTTATTCACCCAACTTTACCCCAACGACCCTCAGAGTGCGAAAATAATCGGGTTTGCCGCAGAAACCGCCTTTAGCAATGATATGTATGCTGAGGCCATCAAACTGGTTGAGCTCGCGCCCTCGAACCGCAGTGCCGATGTCGGAATGAATCTGGATTTAATCAAGGCACACTCGTATTACAAATTAAAGCAATACCCACAAGCCGAAGCGGTGTACACCACCCTGCTAAAAACCACCACCCCGGATGAGAAAACCAAGGCGCAAATGTTGGATAATTTATCCGTTGCGATTTATAACCAAGCAGCGGCGGCCGTCGTGAATAATAAAATCGACGCTGCCTTGCGCGACTATTCGCGTATCGCCACGATTGCGCCCACTTCAAGTATCGCCGCCACTGGACTATACGACGCCATCGCCTTGGCAATTAATAAAAAGATGTGGAATGAGGCCATCAACTATAGCAAACAATTCCAGTCGCTGTATCCAAACCATCCGCAGAAACAGGACGTCGCCAAAAAACTCAGCGTGGCCTACTTAAATTCTAATCAAGACATTAACGCGGCTACCGAGCTGGTCAAGCTGTCCCGCACCGATCAAGATATACAATATAATACGGCGGCACTATGGAAAGCGGCCGAGTTGTACGAATCTAAAAAAGATTACACCGCCGCCATCGATTCCTATGCGGAGTATGTCAAACGCTTCCCCAGCCCTTATCCGCAATACCTCGAGGCGATGTTCAAGCTGACGCAATTGATTACTTTACAGAATAACCCGCGGGTTGTGGGCCTCTGGCGTCAGAAGATACTCGAGGCGGACAAAATAGAGCAGGATGGCAATAAAAATGAACGCACCAAGTATATCGCATCCACCGCAGCCTTGGCCTTGGCGCGGATCGAATACAATGACTTTACTAATATTCAGCTGACACTGCCACTGGAACAAACCCTGCGCAAGAAAAAACAAGCCATGCAAAATGCTGTCACCTTGTATGGCCGGGCTTCCGCCTATGGAATCGCAGAAACCTCCACCGAGGCGACCCACGCGATCGGTGAAATCTATCGTGATTTCAGCCGATCGCTTATCGAATCCGAGCGCCCCAAGAATTTAAAAGGACTAGAAGCCGAGCAATACAAAAATATTCTGGAAGACCAGGCTTTTCCGTTTGAAGAAAAAGCAATTGAATTCTATGAGGCCAACCTTGCACATATTAAAGACGGTGTCTACGATGATTGGGTACAGAAAAGTCTGGCGCGCTTAAAAGAATTATTTCCCGCGCGCTATAACCGTGAAGCAAAATTGGATGTCTATGTCAATGCGTTACATTAACCTAATTTTACCCTATACCCTGTTGCTCTGTGCCTGCAGTAGCGCGCCCAAACAAGACCCCGTGACCACGGCGAAAACCGACACGGCCGAAGCAGCCACGCCCTCGCCCGCGGAGAAGGATATTCGCGTCTATGCCCAGGCGCTGTCAAAACTCAATGCGGGTCAGTTTGATCAGGCCGAAACAATCTTGGTTGAGATTACCGCAAAACACCCTGAATTAGCCGGACCATGGACCAATCTAGGATTAGTCTACATTAATAAAAATCAACTCGATAAAGCCAGTGACGCGCTTAATCAGGCGATCACCAAGAACCCGGACCTGGCCCAGGCTTATAACTTACTGGGTTACATCGAAACCAAACACGGTAATATTCCTAAGGCGAAACAACTCTATGAAAAAGCCCTTGCGAAAAAAAATGACTATGCGCTTGCGCATTACAACCTGGCGTTACTCTATGATGTCTATTTACGGGATATCCCCAAAGCCATCGAACATTACCAGCGTTACCTCGAACTGATTAAAGTCGAGGACAAACCCACCGCGGATTGGGTCAACGAACTTATGCACATGCTAAAAAAGAGTTAGTTATGCGACGTCATCTTAGCTTCGTGTTCTTTGCCAGCGTCCTGGTTTTGGCCAGCGCCAGCCGCGCCGAAGACAAACTTCAATTAGAAACAACCATTATCAAAAATAATACCGAATTACCTCAGATCATCTATATCGTCCCCTGGCGCGACTTAAAACAAGAAAAACGTAAAGAACAAACCTTGGTCTTGCATAGTCTCTACGGGGATCTGTTTGATCCTGTGTCTCCCACCGGTACGGGCGCGTCCGGACCTCAGTGAAATTTTTAGGATCACTCGCGCTTTTTCGCACTGAAATAGTTCAATCCCGTTGCGTCTGCCCTAAAATAGCTATCGTGGGAGGGTGATCTTGCGCTAACTGTTTGATTTTCTGTATGGCATGCCCTGTGCACGGACGATGCAAAGCACAATAGGTAATCGGCGGTACCGCTTTTGGCTGTTACCGTTCGACACAAGGGATGGCTAGGGTTCCGACTCGCAAGAGTGCTGGTCCAAGAGCTATCGACCTGGTACGCATGGGCATCTCCCCATGACAGGTTACACGGCGGGACAAAAGCCCGGGAGGTTCAACAGCGTTAGTTTCGTTGATTCCTCCTGTGCTTACATTCGCCTGTGACCACGTGGGAGTAACCATTATGAAAAAGCTCGTTGCGTTTGTTTTACTACTGATTTCCAGCCTAACATTCGTACCAAACACGGTTTTCGCTAAAGATCATTTTAAAGTGTGTTGGTCAATCTACGTCGGCTGGATGCCCTGGGACTATGCGGCCAAGTCCGGTATCGTAAAAAAATGGGCCGATAAATACGGTATCAGCATCGATGTCGTGCAAATCAATGACTATGTAGAATCCATCAACCAATACACCGCCGGCGGTTTCGACGCTTGCACCATGACCAACATGGACGCGCTTACTATACCGGCCGCGGGTAACGTCGACTCAACGGCGTTAATCATTGGCGACTTCTCTAACGGGAACGATGGGGTCGTGCTAAAAAATAAAAAAGACTTTAAAGAGATTAAAGGTCAGAAAGTCAACCTGGTACAATTAAGCGTATCGCATTACCTACTGGCGCGTGGACTAGAAAGTATCGGATTGTCGGAAAAAGACATTACGGTGGTTAACACTTCCGACGCCGATATCGTAAGTGTCTATGGCACCAAAGACGTCAACGCCGTCGTCACCTGGAATCCTTTGCTCAGTACCATTCTTGCCATGCCCGCAAGCCACGAAGTATTTGACTCCAGCAAGATACCCGGTGAGATCATCGACTTAATGGTGGTTAATACTAAAACGCTGCAAGAAAATCCAAAATTGGGCAAGGCCCTGACGGGCGCCTGGTATGAGATCATGGCCTTGATGAACAGTAAATCCGAACCCGGCAAAAAAGCCCGTAGCGACATGGCGGCGGCCTCGGCCACTGATCTCAAAGGCTTCGAGGCACAACTTGCCACCACCAAGATGTTCTACACACCCGCCGAGGCCGTGGCTTTCAACACCGGTGCGCAATTGAAAAAAACCATGCAATACGTCGCTGAATTTAGCTTTACCCACGGTCTGTTGGGGACAAGCGCGACCGACGCGAAATATATTGGTATTGAGACACCCGCCGGTGGTTATGGTAATTCAGCCAATGTGAAATTACGTTTCGATCCCACCTACATGAAGCTTGCCGCCGAGGGTAAGCTTTAACAACCTGGCCTTCCGTAAGGAAGGTCGGCTTTTGCAACACAGGTGGACCATGAAACGCCTTATCAATATCCAACCCAGCCCATTGGCTAGGATCATACTCGCGGCGCTGCCGTTTATTATTACGCTGCTGTTATATCTATGGATCTCCGACATGCGCCTGAGCAGCAACCCAAACGACAAATTGATGCCGGCCTTTAGCAGTTTTGCTACTGCCATTAGCGAATTAGCGTTCACACCGAGTAAACGCACTGGTGAATACCTCTTCTGGATCGATACCGTATCGAGCCTACAGCGTTTATTACTCGGGGTATCCATAAGCGCGCTGATTGGACTGATAGTGGGTTTACTCAACGGCGCCATTCCATTATTACGTGCGAATCTATCGCCCTATATCACCGTGCTGTCATTAATTCCGCCCATGGCGATATTACCGATTTTATTTATTATCTTCGGGCTGGAGGAGTTATCCAAGGTAATCTTGATCGTCATTGGCATAACACCGTTCATCATCCGTGACCTGCAAGGCAAAACATTAGAATTGCCCAGTGAACAATTAATTAAAGCACAAACACTGGGCGCCTCCACTTGGCAGATACTCTTACGCGTTATCCTGCCGCAGATGGTGCCGCGCCTGATTGAAGCAATACGTTTATCGCTGGGCCCCGCCTGGTTGTTCTTAATCTCCGCCGAGGCCATTGCGGCACAAAGCGGCTTGGGCTACCGCATTTTTCTGGTGCGCCGATATTTGTCCATGGATGTTATCCTCCCGTATGTCGTCTGGATAACATTGTTGGCATTTATACTGGACTGGTTGTTACGCAAGCTGTCACAACGAGTCTTTCCATGGTTTCACGATCCACGATGAGTTTCATCGAGATTAACAATGTTTGCAAACACTACGATAAAACCGTGGTGCTCGAACGCGTCAATGCAAAAGTAGAGCACGGAGAATTCATCACCCTGGTCGGCGCATCGGGTTGCGGTAAAACCACTTTCTTAAAAATGCTGCTGGGCACCGAAGTCCCCAGCCGCGGCAGTATCACGCTGCATAACAGGCCGATAGCGCAAGAACCTGGACCGGACCGAGGCATTGTATTCCAGAGATATTCTGTATTTCCCCATTTAACCGCCCTACAGAATTTAATCTTGGCGCATGAATTCAAACACGCGCGGTTGATCGGAAAGTTATTTGGGCAGAAGAGAAACGAAGCCATAGCACAAGCCTATACGATGTTGACCTCGGTGGGTCTAGAACATGCCGATGATCGCTACCCGCATCAATTATCCGGCGGTATGCAGCAGCGCCTGGCGATAGCCCAGGCATTCATGCAACAACCCGAGGTGCTTTTGTTAGACGAACCCTTCGGCGCGCTGGATCCAGGAATTCGCGGCGACATGCATCAATTGGTACTGGATATCTGGGGGAAAACCGCAATAAATATCTTCATGATCACCCACGACCTAAAAGAAGGTTTCTACCTAGGCACGCGTTTATGGGTATTTGATAAGATCCGCCATGATCCACAGGCCCCCCATGCCTATGGCGCGACGATCACCTATGATATTCCTTTAGGGCATACGGATCGCTCCACCTATAAAACCATTCACCGTGCGTTGCAGCGGAATAAACCCGTCGCTACCAGGAATAGTCAATGAGCACCAGCCCCGTACTTTACCAAGATACCTTGGTCGGAGGTTGTCACTGGTCATTGCGCATGCGCAGAGGCACGACATTACGGCTCATCGACCTCGACGGCGACGCCAACGTCGGTATGTTGTTTTATAATCCAGAGAATCTACTGGAACGCTACAATGCCCCCGACACTTTAAAATGCCAGCACACCTTCAAACTGGCCAAGGGTAATTGTCTATATTCGGATATGGGTCGGATATTCTGTTCTGTCACTGCTGATAGTCTTGGCTGGCACGAAACCGTATGCGGCAACTCAACGGCCGCAATCGTGAATAAAAAATGGGGTAACCATACCTACCAAGACTACCGCAATGATCGACACCAAAATGGGTATGACAGCTTCCTAGTGGAACTGGCCAAATACGGTCTTGGCAAGCGTGACCTGGCCAGCAATATTAATTTTTTCAGTAAAGTTTACACTGATTCCGACGGCAACCTGCACTATGTAACCAAACACAGTCACGCCGGTGATTACGTTGAACTACGCTTTGAAATGGACAGTTTGGTCATATTACACACCTGTCCACACCCATTAAACCCGGCCAAGGACTATCCACGCAAACCGATCCGCTATGAAATCCATCGCTCCACCCCCGTGACAGACCTGGATTTCTGTAAAAACTTTTGCCCCGAAAACCGCCGCGGGTTTGAGAATAATCGGATCTATCATCTCGGCCACGGCAACCCTTCGCATGATTAAAGAAAGCACTCTGCAGCCGGCACAGGCGATACTGCGCGAAGTTGTCCCCGCCGGTGAGTATTTCATACGCCGGATTAAAATCGGCCAAACATTGCGTATCCTGGATCTACAGGGCAACCAAGCGGCGGATACCCTGTTTTACAATGCCAATGATCCGTCGGAACGCTATAGCGCCATGGATACTATCCGCGAACAGGGCAACGTATACCTCAGTACCGGCAGCGCATTAATCTCCAATCTTGGCAATGTGATGTTAAATATTGTGGCGGATACCTGCGGCCGCCATGACACCCTCGGAGGCGCCTGCGCCACCGAAAGCAACACCGTGCGTTATGCCCTGGAAAAAAAGTGCATGCATGCCTGCCGTGACAGTTGGATGCTGGCGATAACCGAAAATGAACAATTTTCACTAACCAAACACGATATTACCCACAATATCAATTTCTTTATGAATGTACCTGTCAGCCCTAACGGTGAATTAACGTTTGCCGACGGAATCTCCGCCGCGGGTAAATACGTGGAATTACGCACCGCTATGGATGTTATCGTGTTGATTTCCAACTGTCCGCAACTGAATAATCCCTGCAATGGGTATAACCCAACACCGATTGAAATCATCGTCTGGAACTAATTATATTACAAAGGACACTACAAGCCTGCCATGTTTAAAAAAGTCTTGATAGCGAATCGGGGGGCGATTGCAACGCGCATCATCCGCACTTTGCGCCGCTTGAGTGTGAGCGCGGTTGCTGTGTATGCCGAGGCCGATGTTGATTCATTACACGTAAGCCAAGCCGATGAGGCATGGTCCCTGGGCGAGGGCCGTGCACGAGACACCTATCTTGATCAGGATAAAATACTGTCGATCGCCCAACAAGCCGGGGTTGACGCGATCCATCCAGGGTACGGATTCTTGAGTGAAAACCCGGACTTTGTACTGCAATGTGAGGCGCGTGGGATGGTCTTTATCGGCCCCAGCGCCGAACAGATGCGCGCCTTTGGATTGAAACATACCGCGCGGCGTCTTGCACAACAAAATGCTATTCCATTGTTACCGGGCAGCGATCTTCTACAGGATCTACAGCACGCCCAGGATACAGCCAATAACATCAACTACCCCGTCATGCTCAAGAGCACGGCCGGTGGCGGCGGCATCGGCATGCAAGTATGCCGCAATGACGAAGAATTGCGCCGCGGGTTTGATTCGGTACGGCGTTTGAGCGAGAATAACTTTGCGAACAACGGCGTCTTTATAGAAAAATTCATCGAACACGCGCGCCACATCGAAGTGCAAATTTTTGGCGACGGCCGGGGCAAGGCGGTTGCCTTGGGAGAACGCGATTGCTCCACCCAACGGCGTAACCAAAAAGTCATCGAAGAAGCCCCCGCCCCAGGGATTACCCCTGCACTACGCGCAGCATTACACGCCACCGCATTGCGTTTAATGCAGGCGGTTCACTACCGCAACGCCGGCACGGTAGAATTTGTTTATGATCACACCACACACCAATTTTACTTCCTAGAAGTCAATACCCGCCTGCAAGTTGAACACGGGGTTACTGAACAGATTTATGCTGTGGACTTGGTAGAGTGGATGTTACGTCTGGCCTGTGGTGATATGACCCGGTTACCGACGCCACCCACTCCTCAAGGACATGCGATCCAGGTGCGTCTGTACGCCGAAGACCCCCACAAAGAGTTTCAGCCCTGCGCAGGTTTACTCAGCCAGGTTGATTTTCCTCAACAACCCAACCTACGGGTGGATCACTGGATAGAAAGCGGCTGTGAAATTTCGCCCTGGTTTGACCCACTGCTGGCTAAATTAATCGTAAACGCGCACGATCGCGAACAAGCACTGCAACAGATGACCAGTGCCTTGAGCAATAGCCACGTATATGGTATTGAGACCAATTGTGATTATTTGCGTGCGGTGCTGAACAGTGAACTATTCATGCAAGGTAGGATCACCACCCGTTATCTTGACCAGTTTGTATACCATCCCCACAGCATGGACGTGATCAATGCTGGAACCATGACAACGATCCAAGATTATCCTGGGCGCAGTGGTTACTGGGATGTGGGGGTGCCACCTTCGGGACCGTTTGACGATTATTCGTTTCGCCTGGGCAACCGCCTACTGGAAAACAGCGCCGATAGCGCCGGCTTGGAAATCACACTCAACGGCCCCACCCTGAAATTTAATTGTCCCGCCCAAATTGTTTTAAGCGGTGCTCTTCTGCAAGCCACACTGGATGATGCAACAGTTCCCTTTTGGCAGATCATCACCGTTCAAGCGGGACAAATATTGAAGCTGGGTAAGGTTATTCACAGCGGAGCCCGTAGCTACGTATTATTTAAACACGGTATTGACTGCCCCGCCTACCTTGGCTCGCGCGCCACGTTTACATTGGGACAATTCGGTGGCCACGCGGGCCGTGCGCTGCGCGCCGGTGATGTGATGCATTTGCATCCGCTCCTAATGCCGGTGGCGACAGCGGTTATCCCACCCGCGGTGCAACCCTCGATCACGCACCACTGGACACTGCGTGTGATCCCGGGCCCGCAGGGTGCTCCTGAATTTTTTGCCTGTCAAGACATTGAAGATTTTTTCAGCCACGCTTGGGAAGTACATTATAACTCCAGTCGAACCGGGATCCGTTTGCTTGGCCCCAAGCCGCGCTGGGCGCGCAGCGACGGTGGTGAAGCCGGCATGCATCCATCCAATATTCACGACAATGCCTATGCCATTGGCGCAGTCGACTTTACCGGCGATATGCCGGTGATTCTCGGGCCCGACGGTCCGTCATTGGGCGGGTTCGTCTCGCCCGCTACCGTTATTACCGCTGATCATTGGAAACTCGGTCAACTCAAGGCGGGTGACACGCTGCGCTTTGAACCCGTGAGTATCAACGATGCCATAGCATTGGAGTTGGTGCAGCTACACCAACTCCGGACCTTGCAACAGGCGGACGGTGACTATACCACCGCAACACGTGCTGTACCGATCTTAGGAACGCGCACAACAAACCAGCAGGCGATACAAGTCTTGTATCGAGCGGCGGGCGATAAATTCCTGCTGGTTGAGTACGGCCCTATGGTGTTGGACATTACCCTGCGGTTTCGTGTGCATGCGTTGATGTTGTGGTTACAGCAACACACCGTTGCAGGTATGTTGGAGCTCACGCCGGGGATCCGTTCCCTGCAAATCCACTATGACCATCTGCGTTTACCGTTAAATAAACTTCTCGATCTATTGGAGCGCGCCGAACAAAGTTTGGCGCAGATTGATCACCAGGAGCTACCTTCGCGCAAGGTATATTTACCTCTGAGTTGGGATGACACCGCCTGCCAACTCGCCATTGACAAATACATGCAATCCATCCGTGGCGATGCGCCATGGTGTCCCAACAATATCGAGTTTATCCGCCGCATTAACGGCTTGGGTAGTATCGAGGCGGTAAAAAATATTGTGTTTGCGGCGGATTATTTGGTAATGGGATTAGGCGATGTATACCTCGGCGCTCCCGTGGCCACGCCATTAGATCCGCGTCACCGCTTGGTAACTACCAAATACAACCCGGCCCGCACCTGGACGGCAGAAAATTCCGTTGGGATCGGCGGTTCGTATCTTTGTATCTACGGCATGGAAGGCCCGGGAGGTTATCAATTGATTGGCCGGACACTGCAGATGTGGAATCGCTATCACCGCAGTCAAGCATTTGATAAACCTTGGCTATTGCGGGTATTCGACCAAATTCATTTCTACCCGGTAACCGCGCCAGAACTCCAAACGATCCGTAAAAATTTCCCCAAAGGGCGCTATACCTTAAATATCGAACCCACCACCTTCAAATTAAAGGATTACCAGGCATTGTTGGCGGAACACCAGGAGGACATTGCCTGTTTCACACAACAGCGTCAAGCTGCCTTTGCCGCGGAGTTGCAACGCTGGGTGAGTTCAGGACAGATCCACTTTGAATCCAGCCAAGATTTCACCCTCGATACCACCACCACTCAGATTCTTCCGCCTCACTGTACCGCCATCGAAAGTCCGGTGGCGGGCAGTGTCTGGAAACTGCTGGTCAGACAAGGCGACAAAGTCGAACTCGGTCAACCCCTGCTTATTCTCGAATCCATGAAAATGGAGATCGAAATCACCTCCTCCCAAGACGGCAGTGTTTATGCCACGTTGCAGCAGGAGGGTAGTCAAGTAAATGCAGGCCAATCCCTGCTCATTCTACAGGAGAATTAAACATGGATATGACGGTAGCGGGATTAACCCGCGCTTATCGCAGCGGCGAATTAACACCCGATCTACTCATCGAGCAAATCTTGCAACGCTGCGCGCATTATACGGACTGGAATATTTGGATCTACCGCCTAACCCGCGCTGAATTAGAACCTTACATCGCGGCATTACGCACAAAGTCCCCGCAGACATTGCCATTGTATGGCATTCCCTTCGCTATCAAGGACAATATTGATCTGGCCGGTATACCTACCACCGCCGCATGCGCGGCGTATACTTACATCCCACGTGAATCTGCGCTGGTGGTTCAGCACTTGATTGAAGCCGGTGCAATCCCTGTTGGTAAAACCAATATGGATCAATTCGCCACCGGTTTAGTCGGCACCCGCTCGCCCTGGGGCGCCTGCCGCAATGCCTTTAATCCCAAATATATTAGTGGTGGTTCCAGTTCCGGCTCGGCGGTGGCCACCGCGCTTGGCTTGGTCAGTTTTGCCTTGGGTACTGATACGGCGGGTTCGGGTCGTGTACCGGCGGCATTTAATAATATTATTGGGGTAAAACCTACGCGCGGCATAATCAGCCTGCGCGGGGTGGTACCGGCCTGCCGTAGCTTAGACTGTGTGAGCCTGTTCGCCTTGACGAGCGACGATGCCAATACGGTGTTGCATCATATGACGGGATTCGACACGCAAGATCCCTATGCACGCCCCCTCGCGTTTAATAATAACCACCGTCACTACGGCATGCCCCTGGGTGAATTTAGCTTCGGCGTCCCCGCCGCCTCGCAATTGGAGTTCTTTGGCGATCACCCCGCCCAACGGCTGTTTAACACCACTGTCGCGAGATTCGAGGCCTTGGGAGGGAAAAAACAAATCATCGATTTCACCGCCTTCCAACACGCCGCACAGTTATTATACGACGGCCCGTGGTTAGCGGAACGGTATGTGGCGATTGAATCGATCATCACTGCCCAGCCTGGGGCGTTATTGCCGGTGATCAATACGATCATCGCTGCCGCCGTTAAACTATCGGCGACGGATACCTTCAAAGCCTTTCATCAATTACAGTACTACCGCACTCAAACCGATACTCTACTTCGTAACTTCGATTTTCTACTCACGCCAACCAGCGGCACGATCTATACCATTGATCAAATACACTCCGATCCGATTGGTTTGAACCGTCGACTCGGCTATTACACCAATTTTATGAACCTGCTGGATTATGCCGCGATCGCGCTCCCGGCGGGATTTCTCGACAACGGTCTACCCTGGGGCATTACCCTGACCAGTCACGCCATGCAGGATCGCAAATTACTGGGCTTTGCTAATCGATGGCAACAGGTATTGCAGTTACCCTTGGGCGCGACGCAATCGCCATTACCCCCTAGCCGCGCGACACCGATAACCTTGAACACTACCGTTCCCGTCGTGGTCTGTGGCGCGCATCTGGACGGCCTGGCCTTGAATTGGCAATTACGTGAACGTGGTGCCCTACTCGCGGAGAAAACCACAACCGCCAAAGCCTATCGCTTCTATGCGCTGGCCGGTGGACCGCCGTACCGCCCTGGTTTGATCCGGGACGCTCATCAGGGTGCGATGATCGAAGTGGAGGTTTGGGATATTTCCGCGCAGGAATTCGGCGGTTTTGTCGCTGCGATCCCCGCGCCACTGGGTATGGGCAAGATCGAACTGGCCGATGGACGCTGGTTGCCAGGGTTTATCTGCGAAGCGTACGCCGTATTAGACGCGCAAGAGATTACCTCCTACGGTGGCTGGCGGAGATTTATTGCCGATAAAACCTAAAGTTACGGATGTTTATTGCGATACTGTTCGAGCTGGGTTAGCGTCACCGAGCGCGCTATTTCTTGACTTTTACGGATATGGGCACTCATGGCCTGCTTGGCCTTCTCCTCGTCGCGTAGTTGAATCAGTGTGCAAATTTGAAAATGTTCTTCGTAGGTGTCCAGGATACTCTTATCATCCGGAAATCCTAACATGCGAATCGGGCGAATACGATTATTCACATCCTGTAGGTATTCCACTAACACACTATTGCCACCGCCCTTGGCGATACTGACATGAAAATTTTCTTCAATTTGTTTGATCGCGACCCGGTTATCGCTATGTTTGCGGAAATTATCCGGATCCCAAAGGTCTGTTAATTCTTGTATGTCGCTATTGGACATATGCTGGCAGGCCAGTTCTACCGCCATGGCCTCCAGCGCGACACGCACGGTGTAATAGTCACCGATCAGCGCCATATCCACCGCGCGTACATAACACCCTTGCTTCGGCCGGATACTGATTAAACCTTCGACTTCGAGTCGCTTTAGGGCTTCGCGGATCGGCGTGCGGCTGATTTGATAACTATCGGCTAATTCAGTCTCAGTAACCCGAGAACCCGGAAACAAATCAAAACTGATGATTTGTCGGCGTAAATCGTGGTAGATCTGTTGGGTTGTTAATCGCTTGGCTCGCAAGACAAACTCCTTTCTAACAACTCTAGCCGATTAATCCTGGGCTGTATTGCCGACCGGGACTATATGCCACGGCTGCACAGCAACGATCCATTTTTGGACCGCCGTGTTCGATGTCTGTGCAAATTAAGCGGCACCTGGATTTGCGCTGCGTATATTTTCTTGCTGCACCTGATAAAAACATTAGCGTTAAACATCAATAAGTTATATGTCATATGGACGAACCCGTGTTTATCCCCGCCCACTTGGCATATGCCATGCAACGTTGTATACAACGTACTAATGAGGCGTATGGAAAGAATCCCCCCCACCAAGACCGTCAGCAGCAGGGATGTATTGACGGCGTGTCTTAGTGGGGAGGTATCCTTTCCAGGTGACTCCGTAATAAGCGGATCGTCCACAATAACCTTTTGGGAGAGAAATAATCATGAGGGCAGTTTTTTATCCTACTACAGCGATGCGTAACATCGCCGTGCTGGTTTTGCCGGTATTCATTATGCTTGTCATTCGCATCCTGAGCCAAGCGGGTTTGGCCATTTGAGCAAAGTAACCCGATCACCGCACCACGATGATCGCGATGGACAACGAGTTTGGCACGCCGGTCGCGTGCAAACCGGTGTCGACTGTCAAATTTGATGTACTCAATTTTGCATCGATGGGCAAAATGAACACATCGCCCCCAATGACTGGCAAGCGGATATGGTCATTAAACAATGTAACTGGAGGCATACTGATGAGTCATACTACAAACAAAGGCAAAATCAACCCTGGTCGACGCCGCCTGCTCAAGGGGCTCAGCGCCTTGGGCGCCGCCGGGCTCATGAACGGATTTGGACCGGCACCCCTCTGGGCTGCCGCCAAAGTAAAAATGGGGTTTATTTATGTCGGTCCGCGTGACGACTATGGTTATAACCAAGCCCATTTCGAGGGAAAATCCGCCGTGGCCACACTGGATTGGGTCAAGGCGGTGGATGAAGAAAATGTCCCAGAAACCATCGAGGTTATTAAAACCATGGAGAGCATGATCAATCTTGACGGCGCCCAGGTCATCTTCCCCACCTCGTTTGGGTATTTTGATCCGCATATTTTAAAAACCGCGCCCAAATATCCCAAGGTAATGTTCCTGCACTGCGGCGGTTTATGGGATGAAAAGAAACATCCCAAAAATGTCGGCAGTTACTTTGGTTACATCGATGAGCCGGTTTATCTATCGGGGGTGGTTGCCGGTCACATGTCTAAAACCGGCAAGCTCGGTTATATCGCGGCCATCCCGATTCCACAAGTGCTCCGCAATATCAATAGTTTTACGCTGGGTGCGCGCAGCGTCAATCCAAAGATCACCACCAACGTGGTGTTTACCGGCGGCTGGGCCAATCCAGTAAAAGAAGCCGAGGCCGCCAATAGCATGGCCGACCAAGGCATTGATGTGTTGACCTGCCATGTGGACAGCCCCAAAGTAGTGGTGCAAACCGCGGAAAAACGTGGCATCTATTGCTGCGGGTACCACACCGATCAATCGGTGTTGGCCCCCAAGGGATTTTTAACCGGAGCCGAGTGGAACTGGAGCAAGGTCTATATCGATTATGCCCAGATGATCAAAACCGGCAAACCCATCCCCAATCTGGTGCGCGGTGGCCTAAAAGAAGGTATTGTGAAAAGTTCACCCTATGGCATGACCGTCACGGCCAAAGCCAAGGAAAATGCCGACGCCGTGCGCAAAAAATTCATGGACGGTTCGATGATCGTCTACCAAGGCCCGATGAAGGATAACACCGGTAAAATGGCCATCCCCGCGGGCACCCGTTATAGCCAAACCGATATCTGGTTGGAAAGTATGAATTGGTTAGTCGAAGGCGTGATTGGAACCACCAAGAGTTGATGCTGAGACGATGGGGTTGGCATGCATAATTTTATGGAGTCCATCGCTATACCTACGGCAGCGTTGGTATTCTCGCTACTCATCTTCAGTGGGTTCGTGGCGTTTTCGGGTAACAACGTACTGGAGGTGCTGGCGGCAATTTACCAAGGGGCCTTTGGTAGCTGGTTTTCCTGGCAAAATACCCTGGTGCGGGCCGCGCCACTGATGTTAACCGCCCTCTGCACTGCCTTACCGGCGCGCAGTGGTCTGATTATTATCGGCGGTGAAGGCGCCATGGTAGTGGGAGGGCTGTGCGCCACCCTCACCGGTATCAGCCTCAACGGCTTGCCGCCATTTTTTGTCATCAGCAGCATGGCCTGTAGCGGTGTGCTGAGCGGTGGCGCATGGATCGCCGCGGTCGGCGCGCTGAAACATTACCGCAATGTCAATGAAACCATCAGCTCTTTATTACTGAATTACATTGCCATCGCCATCCTGAATTTTCTGATATTGGGGCTGTTGCGCGATCCCGCGACGCTCAATAAACCCTCTTCCTTTCCGATCGGCGATGCCAATATGCTCGGCACGATCGGTACTACATCAATCCACGCCGGTCTTATCTTTGGATTGGTCGTGTGTGGCCTACTATGGTTTGTGATCCGCCGCACCACGTTTGGATTTAGCATTGACATGATCGGCGGCAATATCCGCGCCGCGCAGATTTCCGGTTTGGCGGTGGGCAAGCTGATTATTATTACGTGTTTTCTAGGCGGTGCCGCTGCGGGCTTGGCCGGTATGATCGAAATCGCCGCCGTGCACGGCCGGGCCAACACCTCATTAAATGCGGGTTATGGATACGCCGGTATTCTGGTGGCGTTTATCGCCCGTTATAACCCACTGGCGATAATCCCCGTGGCCATATTGCTCGGCGGCATTCGCGCCAGCAGCGGTTTGTTACAACGTAGTTTTGATCTACCCGATGCCACTACCCTGGTGTTACAGGGTATTATTTTTATCGTGATCCTCGCCAGTGGAGCAGTCTATGGTCGTCTTAATTGGTTTAAACCCAAGGGCGACAGCCCATGAACGATACCGGCTTAGGGTTTAGCGGCGTACTGATCGCCGTGCTCGGCGGCGCGGTGCGAGTGGGAACACCGTTTTTATTTGTCAGCTTGGGCGAATGCCTGACGGAAAAAAGCGGCCGTATCAATTTGGGTTTGGAAGGCAATTTGATCATGGGGGCCATGTCTGGGTATGCGGTGGCCTATTTATCCGGATCGCCGTGGTTAGGTGTCTTGGTTGCGGGAACCAGCGGCATGTTACTCGGCTTCCTGCATGCACTGTTATGCCAACAACAACGGGTGAACGATATCGCGGTGGGGATCGCCATGATGATGTTTGGTACCGGGCTGGCATTTTACTTGGGAAAATCTTTTATCCAGCCCGTGGCCCCGCGTTTGCCTGCCATTGCCTTGGGTGGATGGAGCGATTCCGCCGTGGTTCGCGCGGCCTTGGACATCAATGTGTTGTTCATTATTGGTACGCTCCTGGCCGTGGCCATGGCGTGGTTTTTCCGCCATGCGAAATGGGGATTGTTGCTACGCACCGTCGGTGAAAGCCGCAACGCGGCCTTGGCGATGGGGATCAATGTCCATCGTGTGCGGTTGTACGCCACCATGGCCGGTGGTTTTCTGGCCGGGGTGGGCGGATCGTTTTTATCCCTGTATTATCCCGGTAGCTGGAACGAAGGTCTGTCGAGCGGACAAGGATTAATGGCGGTGGCCTTGGTGATTTTCGCACGTTGGAATCCCCTGTATTGTTTATACACCTCTTTATTGTTTGGCGGTGCCGCTGCGCTCGGACCGGCGTTGCAATCGGTGGGGGTAAGCGGGGGATATTATTTGTTTAATGCCGCACCCTATATACTAACCTTAGGTATTATGATGATGACCGCCTCCTCACAACAACGCTGCGCCGGCATGCCCGGTGAATTGAGCAATGTATGATGATCCCCGCCGATCCCTATCCCTGGCCTTACAACGGTAATCTGCGCGCCAACAATACCGCATTAATTATTATCGATATGCAGATCGACTTCTGCGGGCCGGGGGGCTATGTCGATGCCATGGGCTATGATTTATCGCTGACTCGCGCGCCCATCGAGCCCATCAAAAGTGTACTGTCCCTGGCGAGAAGGCAAGGTTTCGCCGTCATCCATACCCGCGAAGGCCACCGTCCTGATTTGGCGGATCTCCCCGCGAATAAACGCTGGCGTAGCCAACGCATCGGCGCGGGGATCGGTGATCCTGGACCTTGCGGTCGTATCCTGGTGCGCGGTGAATCCGGCTGGGAAATCATTCCCGAGTTAACCCCGCGGCTGGGTGAATCGATCATCGACAAACCGGGCAAAGGATCGTTCTGTGCCACGGATCTGGACATGATCCTGCGCCTGCGGGGTATCGAAAATATTATTCTGACCGGCATCACCACCGATGTCTGCGTGCATACCACGATGCGCGAGGCCAACGACCGGGGTTACGAGTGCCTGTTACTCGAAGATTGTTGCGGCGCCACCGATCGTGGTAATCATAACGCGGCCGTGCAGATGATAAAAATGCAAGGCGGCGTATTCGGAAGTGTTTCCAATTCCACACACCTGCTCAGCGCCTACCCATGAACACGGTCTCTCCCTATGTCCTGGAGGCCATCAATATCAGCAAACGTTTTGGTGAATTAATCGCGCTGGATAACGTCACCTTAAAATTGCGCGCCGCTAGCGTTCATGCCTTGTTGGGTGAGAACGGCGCGGGGAAAAGCACCCTGGTTAAATGTATCATGGGCTATTACCAACCCGATGTCGGCGAGGTATTATTCGGTGATCGACAACAGGCGATCACCCAGCCACACGATGCCTTGTTACTTGGCATCGGCATGGTCTACCAACATTTTACCCTTATTCCCAACATGAGCGTAGCGGAAAATATTATTCTGTCACGACCGCGCCTACCGCTGATCATTCATTGGCGCAAGGAAATGGCCGAACTTAAACGCCGCATGCAGGGCATGCCCTTCCAGATCCCCCTAGATGCGCCTATCACCTCCCTGTCGGCCGGCGAGAAACAAAAAGTAGAGATCATCAAACAACTGCTGCTCAACACCAAGGTATTGATCCTGGATGAACCCACCTCGGTGCTCACCCCCACCGAGGCCGATGAAGTGCTGGGAAAGATCCAGACGATGAGCCGCGAACAACACCTCAGTGTGTTGATCATTACCCACAAATTTCGCGAAGTCATGAATTTCGCCGATGAAGTAACGGTCTTGCGTAAAGGCCGCTACGTCGGCTCCGCCCGGGTAGACCAGGTCAGTCCACCGATCCTTGCCGCCATGATGGTCGGCCATGAGATTATTAATACACCGCTGCAACGTATACCGACAACAAACCCGCGTCCCCTGCTGAAAATAGCCGATCTCAAAGTAACCGACGACGCCGGTGTCACGGCGTTGACAGGGTTATCACTCAGCGTTAATTCCGGTGAGATCGTAGGAATAGCGGGCGTTTCCGGTAATGGCCAGCGTGAATTGATGCAAGTCATGGCGGGACAACGCGCCGCCCACTCCGGCAGCATCACCGTTAATGCCGAAGCCTATACCGCCAGCCGCGCCCAGATGCGTCGGCATAAATTTCACTGCCTGCCCGAAGAACCGTTACGCAACGCCTGCGTTGCCAGCATGAGCGTGGCGGATAACCTGGCGTTTCGACGCTTCGATCGGCCACCGTTCGCGGTACACAATGGGCTGCTCAACCGTAAGGCCATTACCCAGCGCGCCAAAGAATTGATCCACCGCTTTGCCATCAAAACCCCCGGCCCATCCACCCCCGTTGGTAACCTCTCGGGGGGTAATGTACAACGCACCGTTTTAGCACGCGAATTGGCGGATGAAGTGGATGTTTTATTGGTCGCCAATCCCTGCTTTGGCCTGGATTTCGGCGCGGTAGCGGATATTCATCAACAAATCATGGCGGCGCGTAATCGCGGTACGGCCGTATTACTGATCAGCGAGGATCTGGACGAGATCTTAGAACTCAGTGATCGACTGTTGGTGATCTCCAATGGTAAACTAGTGCATGAAACCACTCCTGAGCACGCCGAGTTGACCACCATCGGAAAATTCATGGCCGGACATTAGGTCAATGCTGATCAAGGACATTTTTTCCTTAGCCAGTACCCCAGAATCCCTGGCCTGGGAGCCTTTTCGCGAAGGCATCGATATCTTCCCTTTATACAAGGTGAGCGGCGGTTGCTCGGCGGCGTTATTGCGCTATGCCCCCGGGGCAACGGTGCCCCTGCATCAACATAGCGGTTACGAACACATTTTGGTGTTGTCCGGTGAGCAAGCCGATGAGCACCAGCATTACACCCAGGGAACCCTCCTGATCAGTCCCCCTGGCACCTCGCATTCCATCATCAGCCAACAGGGGTGTATTGTATTGGCGATTTGGGAAAAACCGATAAACTTTATTTCAAACCCTTAGTCTATGTCCAGGAAAAATAACCCTATCCGCGCCTTAAGCACACACCTGACCTACTTGTCGATACTTATTGGACTGAGTAACTACCCGGCTTGGGCAGATGAAATACAGGACCAAGTCGCTGTGAGACTGGAATGCAGTAACGAAGGATCACAAGCCGCCATGTATGATTGCTTGATAAAAAAAGCCGATAAAAGCGCTGCCGAACTAAAGAAAATAGAAAATAAAATGCGTAAGGCGTTCTCCAAATGGGATGAAGATGCGAAATATGTTAATCAAGCAAAATCTAAATTTGAGGCATCAGTGAAAAGCTTCAAACAATACCGTAAAAAACACTGTGAGTTCATTGCATCGTTGGTGGGAGGTGCCGCTGGCGCATCCCGAGAAAGCATGCGCTTCGCATGCGAGTTTGAATTAAATACGCGTCGCACTGCTCAAATACAAAGCGCCCTTTCACACATCGCCAACATAATTACCCATACACAATAATAGTGATTTTAATCAGGTCTGCCAACGTGTCGATTTCTTTGCAAAACTATTTGGATTCTATACGGTTTGACGATGGCCCGACGGTTTCCAGACCGGGGCGATCACATTCGGTGTGCTCGATCGATTCAACAACCGTGCCGGCGCCAAGGTGAATTCACCATACCGATCATTGATGCAATCCATCACCTGATTGCTGGCCTGACGGCGCGTATCGACGTGATCGAATAATTCCAATTGACCCTGCACTGGCCGAGGATCCAAAGCGGTGATCTGCACTTGGTATACCCCTTCCCCTTGCCAACATTGTCGCAACAGCGCGCGGCACAACGCGAAGATTACCCGGCCGTCATTGGTGGGCAAGGCCGTGGCCATTGGGCCACCGATCCAATCGTCTCGCGTGTGTAAACCAATAAAAAATTCGCGCGCATGCAACTGATGCCGGCGCAATCGCGCAGCGACTTTTTCACTCATGTGTAATAGATAGGTTGACAGCGTGCGTGGGTGATAGGTGTTCGGTGGTAGCACCTTGCCGTGCCCCAAGGTTTTGGGCGCAGTGGCCTCGCAGCGTAGAGGCTCGGGATCCTCCCCTTGGCACATATACCAAATCCGTCGTCCCACATCACCAAACCGTTTGGCCAATACACCGATCGGCAAGCGCACCATATCACCGCAGGTATACACCCCGCGCGCCGCCAAAAATCGCCCGATACCCCCGGCAATGCCGCATAACTCGGTCACCGGCACGTTATGCAAATAACGCTTGGCTTCCCAGGGCGGGATCACGGTGAGGCCATTGGGCTTCTGCAATTTGGCGGCATACTTGGCCGTGGTTTTATCACCGCTCACACCGATCGAGCACGGCAGCCCCGAGACCGCATCCACCGCCTGTTTAGCCCGTTGCCCAATCTGCGCGGGCGTGCCTAATAAACGCTGACAATGGGTCACATCCAAAAACGCCTCATCGACCGAGAATACTTCAATTTGGGGTGAAATCTGATCGCGCAACGCGGCCATGAGCTGTGTTGATACCTGGGCATACCGCTGCGGTCGTGCCGGACGTTGGATCAACCCCGGGCATAACTGGCGCGCCTCGTACAAACGCATCCCGGTTTTAACCCCACGGTCACGGGCCTCGTAGGAACAGGTGATAATACAGGTCCCCTGTTCGCCATTGGTCACCCCCACCGGTTTACCGCGCAAGGCGGGAAAATCGCGTTGTTCAATTGACGCGAAAAACGCATTCATATCAACCAGGATAATGGCCCGGTCCCAGGGGGAGGTGGTGGTTAGCATGGGGTGAATAATAGAGAACGTTTAGAGAACTTTCAAGTTATTTCACCTGTTAGTATCCTATTGATTTTTCAGGTTTTGATCATGTTGCTAGGTGTTTTCCTTACGAGCGAAAAATAAATGCACCAAGCGGACGCCTCCCAACATAATCACCGCGAGGGAAATAAAAACTCCATACCCGGCCGCGAGTTTTGTGGCCGATGCACCGGCTTTTGTCGCCAGGATATAGGCCCCAATCATGAGTAACATGGTGATGTTTTCCACCAAGTTTTGCACCGCGATGGCATGGCCCGCGCCGACGGTTTCGTGTCCGCGTTCTTGCAACAAGGCATTGAGGGGCACAACAAAAAAACCTCCGCACAGTCCCACCCAGGCAATGACAAAAAAAGCACTGTTCACCGTTGTTACCGTCGAGAGTAGATAGACCACCACGCCGATCAATATACCCGCGGGTAATACCCGCGTGACCGTTTGTAATGTCACAAATCGAGCGGCCAACCCGGCGCCGATCACAATGCCGACGGCCACCATCGCATTCAAATACGCCGGCAGACGGTTGTTGACCACACCCAGCGCCATCGGAACCCAGGCTACTAGCAAAAATCGCAGGGTCGCGCCGACACCCCAAAAAATACTCGTGCCGATGAGCGAAAAGCGCGTGTCGTCAACCTTGAACAGCAACACCACTGCCGCGCCAAAATCGCGGAGAATATTCATCAATGAAATAGAACGCAGCGGATGTGCCGCCGGCAGTTTGGGGATAAACAGATTGGCCGCTGCGGCCAGCAGGTAACACCCGATGACTCCGCTCAACGTGCCCGGCACACTCCAATCGGCCAGGGTTCCTCCTAGAATAGCGCCGGCGAGAATCGCGGTAATCGTCGATGCCTCCATCATGCTGTTGGCTTTGACCAATTGCGCTGGCGTGGTCAACTCGGAAAGAATGCCGTATTTCGCCGGTGAATAAGCCGCCGCGCCCACTCCCACCAGCCCGTAGGCTACAAAGGGATTGATCCCCACCAGCATGCCTAACGCTCCGAAAAACTTAAGTCCGTTGGCTAACAACATCACGCGCCCCTTGGAGATCGAGTCGGCCAGTGGACCAACAAAAGGGGCAAGCACAATAAACGCGACCACAAAGAATTCCTGTAACAAGGGCGAGGCCCAATCTGGATAGTGTTCAGAATGCAGCAGTGCCAAGGCACCGAATAACAGGGCATTGTCCGCCAAGGCGGAAAGAAATTGCGCGAATAACACCGCCGCCATGCCACGGGTGATCAGTGACGTAGTATCACTTTGCAGTGGTGTCGGCGCGTTATCTGAAGTGTGATTATGCATTGTTACCCCGGTCAACACGGTGTGTTCGTCATTATAAACAAGGTTTAAATGTAACCGCAAAGCCGCTGCAGGGCAGTTTTAATCTATTATGGTAGGTTAAAACAATAATCAATTATGCTGTGTTCTGCAATATATATTTGCGATCAAAAGCCCCCTGACCACTGTACCGACAGTGGTCAGGGGTGTATCATTTTATGCAAAATGCTACTCAGGTCTGGATCTACTTGATGTCATGATGGTATGGTATAAGTCGGCTTTGTCACTGGTGTAAGATTTTTCCCATGAAATTACCCATCCGTCTATTCTTCAAGACCGTACGCTTCGTCGTCGGACCTATCTTATTAGTGATGCACTGGATAACCACCCCCCGGGGTATTGTGCGCAACCCCGCCGCGCAACACAGCGTTGATGCTGCCGCGCGTCAGCTTGTGCTTTATAAATTCAGGACCTGCCCGTTCTGCCTCAAGGTGCAACGGGAGTGCAAACGCCTGTCGCTCAACATCGAAACCCGTGATGCCCAACATAACGTCGCTGCCCGTCAGGAAATACTACAGGCCACCGGCAAGGTGCAAGTACCCTGCCTGAAGATACTCAACCCCGATAACAGCGTGCGCTGGATGTCGGAATCCAACGCGATTATCGCCTACCTGCAAGGCCAGTTCGCCAACCAAGCCGAATTAAATTCGCAAGGTTAATCTATTTTACAGCAACCACATTGGATTGGTATTGTTGGTTACTTCCCCGATCGGTCAAAATAACATAAATTTGCTTGGGTGGGTTGGCCGTGGACGCAACCGCGAAGGATAAGCTACTGAGTGCTTTGGGTTCCGACAGGGCGCAAAAACCATACAGCCGTCGATTCGTGCCGGCTTCATAGATATCCAGCCAGCTGCGCGCGGCGTTAGTATTTGTTCCGCACGGCGCCAAGTTCGGTGCGGGTTTAAAGAAATCCGCCGGATAGGCGTTCCAGTTACTGATCTCCAAGCTATAACGGATCATACCTCCCGCCACACCCATGACAACACGATTGCCACGAGCGACCAATACCGGGTTGGGTAATTGCGCTAACGCCACATGTTTCAGCACCTCCGGCCTGATCAGTAGTGCACGAGAAGGAATCGGTTGGGCGGCTTCGGAACCCAGGTTGATCGTAATCGATTGTTTCACTTGCCGACCCGCGTCGTTGGTTGCGATCAAGGTATAGGTAGTCGCCGTCTGCGGCTCGACGGCTTGGCTACCACTGGAGGCCGCGATACCCAAGGGGATTATTTCAACCCGTGCCGCGTTGTGTGTTTGCCAGGTCAATGTCACTGCTTCTCCTGGCCTTACCGTCGTGGTGGTCGCTGAAAATTCATCGATCATCGGGGCGGCACTAATACGTACGTTTATCACAACCTCGGCCGTGGTATGTTGGCCTTGCGGATTACTGGCCGTGAGCACATAGGTGGTCGATGCCGTCGGTGAAACACTGGCCTTGCCCGACAAGGCCACGTTACCCAGCCCGGTGATTTCAACCGCGGTGGCGTTTTTAGTACGCCAACTCAGGGTGGCGCTGTCATCCTGATTGATTGCGTTGTTACTGGCTTGGTACATTTCGATCACCGGCCGTGGCATCGCCGGGGTTTGCGTTGTGGGTGGCGGTGATATTCCTTTATCAGTGTTGTTGGTGCTTAGCGATATGCCGTTGGGCGCCGGTTCCTGTCCACGGTGGGTGGTGGGGTCCGGCGCGCTTGCGTCCGCCACGCCCGTCATCACGGTACGTTTTACAAACACAAATTGCCCGTCTTCTCCCGGTCGTGGCGCGATACGTGCAATCACCGGGTCTTGCTGGCCGCTAAAACGTAACTTGGGGTAGACGTCCTTGAAAAACAACATTTCCATGTCGGTCAACGGATAATGATTATCGGTTAAGGCATCAACGATCAGTTGGGCGAAATCGCTGCGATCCGGCACGGTGACATCGGCTCCACCCGATGCAATGACTTGGCGACTGCGTTTTTGCGCGAGACCTTTTAAATGTTGTTCATATTGTGAATATCCCGCCTCCTCCGGACTCTTGTTGCCTGGTGAGGGGGCTCCACGGGCGATTGCGCCGCCGTAACACGAATCCGTCAATAGAATAATATTTTTTGCCTTAACATTGGCGGCTCCCAAAAGGGTTTGCAAGGTGGTAAACATGATCCATGTCGAGTCGACATCAAGCTTTCCATCCACGGGAATCCAATAACCGGTTTCCGTGAGTGGGTCGAGCTGTCCGTGGCCGGCGTAATAAATTAATAGATTATCGTTTTCGCTCAACGACTCAAGTTTACGACGCACTTCGCGCATGATTTTCTCAAGCGTCGCGTCCCCGTCCAATAAATAGGTAACATTATCCGCATCGAAGGTATATTGGTTGGTTAATACCTTACCGATATTCTCCGCATCGCGGCGCGCATATTTTAGTTTTGGCCAGATCTTATAATCATTCACACCAATGATAAGCGCATAATATTTTCCAAAACTCCCTGGGTTAACCGTACTTCCAACCTGCTCGACACCCCGGGTGTTGGGTTGATCAGGTGGCTTTTGACATGCAAAGACGAAGATAGCGGCCACAAACACAAGCAACCACTGCATACGTCTGCCACAGTGCTGACATCGACTACAAATAGACTCAAAATTCATAATTCACCTATCACAAAATACTCACTTGCACTCCGCGACCTGTTTGCAATTCACATTAGGATAAAAAGTATATTTTAAATTGCCTTGCTTGGCGCGGTTTTCACAATACGTTTTATTCGTGGCCGTGCATTTGGGTTGTGGAGTCATAAAGACACAACAACCCAGATCCGTCTCATTTTCAGCCCAGGTGGACGATGGGTTATAAACATTAAACGCGCCACTTGATGTGTTGAACGGTTGGCGCGCGGTTATGATCGGCGCAGCGATCGCCGGCACAATCAGAGTAACCATCCACAGCAGTATACCGATACGTTTATAGGTCATACTCCACCTCGGTTATTGTTTAAAGATATGTCGATTAATTTTTAATCCCACAGCGATTGGTTGCGTCGCAGATACTGGTCAACGCCTTGGTTCCTGGTTGGCCGCCGGGCGATTTGGCCTGCTCAATAAATTGGTTGTACCGCCAACAAGCCTTTAACTCCATGCCGGTCCGATCCCAGCGCTTCATGTCTGGTTTGTATTTAATTTTTTGGTATTCAACGCCGGTATCCGCCACATCGCCGGGCACGTCTTTGGCGTTTCCATCCCAGCCCATGGATCCCACCGCGATGCGTTTAACGGCATCGATCACCATCACCGTATGGCCGTCGCCTTGTTTATCATCGCGATACACCAATACGTCGCCCAACTTGAATACCGGATCGTTATCACAACGCTGGAACTCATCACTCATGGCACTGGTTTTACTGACCATGGCCACCGTCGATAGATATTCATTATTGCGGTTGTAACGCAAGCCCGCGCGGGTGAATACATACCAAATAAAACGCGAGCAATCGATCCCGAGTTGCAGATTTTTTTCATCACTGGGCTGCGACCAGGCGTGTTGCTTATATTTGATACCGTCCTGCGCCGAGGCGTTCACCAAGGTGTCGGCCTTGGCGAGCACTTTATATAGCGCAGTATTGGGATCATCCGGACGGTAGGCTGCGCTGTTGAAATTATTAATCGTGTATTCACGCTTAGCGATCGGCGCGGTATCGGTTTTGGTGCTCAGAAACCGTGTATTGGCTTCAACCCTCATGCCCAAAGTGCTTAAGGTCCAAGGTGAACTTTCCACGGCCTGTGTTTCCACACTCACCCCGCGCGAACCCGGTGTCAGGTACGTGTCCAAGGCTTGATAGAGTGGACTCTTTTTTTGGCCTAAGGCGCGCGCCGCGGACGGACTGGTTAACGCGTGCCACGCCACCGGATTGGTTTCCTGCGTACCAAATACCTGCACTCGATCCAACACGTCCAGCGGTGGCGTGCCGCGGAATGTTTCCCCTTGGCCGTTGAATGTCACCTGCTCACCGGGTTTTAATAACACGGTTCGTCCATCGACGGGAAACCCGTAGATACCGCCGTCGGTGGAAGCGATGATGCCACCGACCAATAAGGGTGTTGGAGATTTAGCGGATAAAGCGACACGAATATTCCACGAATAACACAGCGGAATAATCTGCTCGCTGTTCGGCGCGGCTTGTTCCCATACGCCCTTGGCGCAGGCCCCTTGGTTTCGGAGCGGCACGAGTTGCACCTGCAGCGTATCGTTATCGGTGTATAGCGTTCCTCCTTCCCCTTGCAAGGCCAATAAACCCCGCTGCCGGGCATGTTGCCACAAACTCTTGGCGATGGTTTTATCATCGCTAAAGGTATTACGCACCGTATTCTCCGGCCCCAACAGTTGCAAACGACCGTCGAAATTTTGGATCAGTTCAAAATCGCCCTGGGTATCGCCTGCCTCGATTAACAGTTTGGCGTCATCGTCTTGATTAATGACGCTACGGATCGCAGCCGCGCGATCCGTATGAACCCCCCCGGGCTCGGAGGCTGGACGGATCCGGACTTTGAGCTTGATAAAGTCATCCGCGGGACGAACCAATAATGCGATATCACCCACTTCCAAGGGTGCGGCGCCTTCTTTGGCCGCCGAAATATGCGCGCTGGCGTTCACGCCGGAGCTGAAGTCAACACTCAGCGTCGCCTTGGCCTGTCCCGGATCGCGGGTCGTGCCGCCAGTGGCCGTCCCCGCGTACACGCGTAACTCCGCGCCCTTGCCCATGCCAGACAGCGGTGTGCCGGTGAGTTTAATCTGTGAGTCAATCGCGGTGATCTCCCAACCGCTGGGGTGATCGCGGCCGGTGTTACCGAACACGACCTGATTCAGATCCCCTTGGAAATACGGGATTTGATAACTGTTCGCGGCGACCAGCGGCGGCACTTGACGCGCAAGTTGCGCATAGGTAAGGGGTTGGTTTTGGGTCATGGATAAGACCTTCAATAGAGCATCGGTGAAGACACCGTGCCCCGCCGTTTCCAACGCCGAGGTACCGTCACTGGCCGCGGTGAGCGCAATCAATCCCGGCATGGATTCCGGTATCCATTCGTGTCCACCATCGCCGGGGCTGCTCGCGGTACTGGTGTTGAGACTTTCATCCATGGGTTGTGCAAAACGCGCGCTGAATGTACCGTTATCGCCGCGCATACTGGTGCCGGAATTACACGAATCGGCGATCACGGTGATATGCGGGGTCTTTTTATACAGTTTTCCCAGCATCTCGTTGAATTCGTCATCGATCAGATCCCCCTGCCCAGCGGTTCGTGAATCACTCAACAAAAATGTCTCGTCCATGTTGTCGGGTTCATCGCCATTTTTATCCCGCGTCTGCGAGCCGTGCCCGGCGAAAAACAGCACGGCGATATCGCCCGCCTGGGCACGGTCAACCAGTACCTTATCGAAGGCTTCGCGAAACCTTCCCAGGGTGGCCTGTTCATCCAATAACAAACAGACATTTTCTTTTGGAAAACCATACCCTTTATCGCCGGTTAATAATTCATAGATATGTTTAGCGTCGTTGGGTGGACCCACCAAACTGGGGACTTTTTCATTTTTATATTTTCCCACCCCCACCACCAATGCCAGCCGACGTATTCCATTGGTGGGTCTCGCCGCGGCGTAGGAACATAGGCTCCCCGGTTGAACCGAACCGGCGGTGGATGGATGGTTATCTCCGCAACCGGCCTGCGTCACAACCCAGACGAGAATACTGAGCAGCCGTATTCTGGTTGTTTGTTCGGTAAGATTACGTAGCATTTAATTTCTCCATCTCACTGTCATGGGAAAACAATTACTTCTTTTAAGCCTCAGCCCGCCCCTTCACCCTCAGGAGATAAATTACCCTTCGGGTACAAGCACCCCATCACTCCATATTTGGGTCGGTTGAAAAAAAATAATTAACGGACGGCACGATCCACGCGCAACGCTTTTATAATCGCCGGTATCGATCCAATAAACAAAAACAAGGCCCAGATTGCGGCTAGAATCGCCACCACGATCGCACCGAGGGTGTCGGTGATGCTCACCAAGAATCGAGGCACCAGGCCGTGCAAAAAACTGATAATGATGTTGGCTAATAACGAGGTCAGAATAATCAACACCAGGCTTTTGCTCTGCAGGAAACGTTGCTGTGAAAACACCAAAAATCCGACAAATAATAATTTAAGGGTCATAATAAGGCCCAAGGTTGTAGCCGCGGGACCGGTTTTAAACAGCGCATACACCCCAAAATAAATCACGGTGCCAAAGGGGAGCGCTAACAACAAAGACACCATTAGCGTTACCAGGGCGATCGCGATAAAGATCATCGCGATTGACCCCAGCAGCACCAATAAAGATACTACAAAGGTAATGACCCCTTGGATCCTCCCGTAGATCCTCTCCGGTAATAGCAAGGCAACCGCCATCAAGCTAATAATATAAAGGATCAGACCGTCGATTAAGGCCAGGTAAGAGATACCTAGCCCCGGCCTTGGAACGTCTAAATTAACCGGACCCAGCACCCAGCCAGACCCAACCTCAAGCAAGACAGCACAGGCCAGGAGTATAATGGCAGCGATAAATAACGGTATTCGCAGCGAATCTAACATCTTACTCAAACCTCACGTGGACTTGTTTATCTACAACAACATCGCAATTTTGGCATTTTAATGCCATGGAACCGCCCTTTGGCATAACAACAAACGAAACGGGCTGTTTTGTCGTCAACACAGGGGGGTCGGATTTTTTACCTGAATCATCACCCCCCGAATCGTTGCCACGATAAACAACATCGATTTTTATAGCGCTTGCATTAGTAACGTCATCGAGCAGACTTAATTTTCCCTTTTGATATTTATCGTCGGTGAGCGCAGGTATGGTGATGATACATTGCGGTTTTGCGCTTGATAATTGAATCACCCTATACCTGGACTGATAAACCTCGGAGCTACAGGTAAGTCGGTTGCCATCAAGCAATTGCATCGCCGGAATTTTCGGTGCGAACGGTGACATGATTTTCCCCAGCGATGTCTCCCAACCTCCATCCGACTTCTTTGAGTCGGCGATATAGCTATCCTTGTCAGCGGTGTTGCGTTGTTTTGGAGAAAACAATGCCACAACACTTGTGAGATACACGATTGTCAGCAGTACTAACACGATGATCACCCACTTCTTCGCATCCATATTTTTAATCCTATTCCCATAGGAAGGTATAGATTAACAATTTAAGGTAGTTTGTCGTAAACCTACTCCATATTCACTATAGATCCTTATAACCCCTCTTGTAATAAACATAAGTCGCCTATTCATTGTTAAAAATTCACACTTAGATAATTTGTTAAATGAGTAATGGTCTTTAACAAAACAGACTCACTTACCCGGTTCCAACGGAGGGACTTCACGGCGCAGCACCTCGAGCGATTTTAATGTTTGGATATTAGTAAAGGGTTGGGTCTTTACATAGGGCGGGAAAGGCACTATACCTTGGGCCACGTACAATGTTACAGGCGTCATGGCATCGACCGAGGCGCCACTCGCGGGGATGTGTGAAAGCACCGAGTTTGGCGCCATATTAAAGATCCTCTGGTAACGCACCGTACCCACCGCCAAATTTAGACGTCTGAGCGTATCCATGGCGGTAGTGGCATTTTGCCCAATGAGATTGGGGACGGTCACCATTTGTTTTTCCACCACCAAGGTAACCATTGCACCCTGTTGTACGGTTGTTGAAGCACCGGGTTTGGTACTTAAAACCCGCAACGGCTCAGCACCGGTGTGCACTGATTCAACCTGGTTTCTCAACCCTAATCCATCGAGTTGTTGCGTGGCATCACGCAACAACTGACCGGCGACATTGGGCACTTGAACCGATCTTGTTTCAATCACCAATTTAACCTCGGCATCGGGGGCCACGCGTTCAGTCGCGGCGGGCTCTGAATTTAACACCGCCCCCCCCGCGACAGAGCCGGTCTGTTTTTCCGTGACAGCACCTAATTTCAGCCCCTCTAATTTTAATTTATCACCTGCTTGCGCCAGGTTCATGCCTTTTAATTCTGGTACGGCTATCGAAAATGCCTCTACTTGCAGATTCACCGGTTTGATTTCCGTCTTTTTAAACTTTGTTCCCGCCTCCGGTGACTGAGCAATCACTTGTCCAACCGGTGTCTTGCCGGTCATCTTTTCGTTGATAATCCCATCCAACCCTTCGGCTTTGATTTTGGCGATTGCTTTATCAACAGGAAGACCCACCAGATCGGGTACTTTTGTACCGGAGGCCAACATAATCCAGGTGATCACCCCGCCAATAACCGTTAAGGCCGCCACACTGGCCAATACCCAAGGCCACAGCGGTTTTTTCGGCACCACCACCGGCTCGGGGACTGGGATGTCCACCACAATCGGATCAGACATGGTAAAATCCAGATTCGGATCCTTGAGTGAGTACACCAAAAGCTGGAATGAATATTTCCCCGGCGTGGCGTTTTTAGGCGGCGCGATATCGATGATCACCTGTTCTGATCCTTGATCACCAATATCGCGCTCAACGGGCGCACGGGTTTTGGCCCAGTCTTTTTGTTCGGCCTTCTCGAACTGACATTTGATACCCATGCGCAACGGCGTACCGTAAATATTGGATACGGTAAAGGTTTTTTGTGAACGTTCCGCGGGTTTAACTTTAACGACACGTTGTTCACCTTCGGCTAATTGGATAGTTGCTATGGTTGACATACTCTGTCTCCTGGGTTATCAAGCATTAAATTCAAGTTCGTAGGTTACATAGGCCGGCTTTTCGCCGTTGATAATGGTGGTAATCAACTGCTGGAAGCGCGAAGCAATTTTGGGGGCCTGAATCCGCAAGTGAAATACGCTGTGCCGACCCTTGTCATCCCGTGTGGTTTCATCGAGTTTAAATCCGTGAATGCCGGTGGCGGTTTCAAGAAATAATCTCAGTCCTCGAGCTGTGCCCCGCCACTGCGACAAATGTGCGGCCTTGGCAATAAGTTCGCGCAGTCGAGCAGGTTCGATACTCGTGGGTCCGGCCGGGTTGTTTGCATGGATTTCTTTGGGTGTCGCCGCTAAATAACGATCCAGATCCACCCATCTCGCCAAGTAGCGGACAAAATCATCCGGCGCCGAATAAGGACTGAAATAGGTATCGATCCGTTCTAATACGGCCTCGCAGGGATCAAACATGCCCACCATGACGTGTAATAACGCATCCAAGGGATATCCGGGTTGCAGGCTGCGTTGATACACGTCCGGCAATAATGCTTGGATATCACTATATTTCATCTTCGCTCACCACTTCAATTTCGTGATCGCCGGAACAAAATAACCAGGTTCTAGGCAGCGAGACTTCATCGGTGAATTCACGCAAAGAGCATTTATTGTAATTAATACCGTTATCCTGGCTGCGGTAAATGCCTTTTATACCGGCGGCCATGACTAACGTACCATCGGGATCATTGACCACGCTGTCGACAATCTCCAAGCGTCCGACTTCGTGTAACGGTAAGCCGCAACTCACGTCCGGCACTTGCCACGCCGGGTCCTGTGCATCAACATCTAAACGCAACACTCCTAAGCGGGATGTCGCCGCGAACACACGCGATTGTTGGAATGCTAAGGCCCGGCAACTACCGCCTTTCCAAGCCTTGTTATACGGACGCCAACCTTCGTTGTTTTCCACCGAACCCGTCAGCCGCCAACGGTAACAACCCGATCCGGGTTGCTCACCCGGCGCCGCCACTCCGGCCCACAGGTATTGATCCAAATCACGACGTTGCACCGCCAGTACAGGAATAACTTCACCTTCTAGACCAATGGGTTTAAAGGTATTGGGGCGTCCACCCTCCGACGATAAAAACACGCCACGTTCTTCACGGGCCGCGACCGCGACACTGGTTCCACCCCAAGCGCCGGTCGACACAATCACCGCGACAAATCCCAGGGTTTGATTAGCAGTATCAACGACGATTTGCCGTGGTACGGCGCCGGGTTTTGCCTCCACTTGATACAACCCAAGCTCGGTGGCCAATAATAAATTGGCGACCCCGTCGCGCTCGATCCACGCCATGTCTTGGACATGGAACTTTGTTTGCGGACCCAGCTCCCAGCTCTCGCCGCAATCGCGCGAAAAATGTAAGCGTGATCCGGCGTTATCACCTTCCAGGCGCGAGGCTACCGCCACCAGCCCGGCGTGTTCCGAGACACTGCCTTTTTCGGGTGGATAAGGTTTTATCAAGTCGATCGTTTCGGTTGCAAACCGCGCGATGATCTCCCATCCCATGGCATTATTCATCGAGCGAAAACACGTTGCTCCCATGCCGGCATACCAGGTCTGGGGTTGGTAATTGTCAGCGGCCAAAGCACCGACATCCTTATCCGGTGAACTTTCCACAGTGAGACGCACCTGTGCCACGGAGATCACGCTGGGCTCATAACTCATGATTTTATAAACATCCCAACCGGTCACCGGTCGGCCGAACGACCAGGCTTTGATAGCCGGCGGCGTTGCCAAGGGACTGATGGTTTGATACAGACGTTGTAATAACCGCTGTTTGACGGCGGTGGCGTCTTCTTCACGATGCACCACCACTTTGGCTTTGATTTGCAGTTGTTTAAGCCGCGTCCACGCAACCTCAGTAGACGTGCCCAAAGGTTTACGCGCGTCAATGGTCTGTTGAATCTGTTCGCGCGCGGTGTCGGTCTGGTGTTTTTGTATAACCTCCGCCGACACTTGCCCAAATTCACCGCGCATTTCCCTCGGTACTTGCGGAACCAATAATACTAGAACCGTGCCGGGCGACGCATGCCGCCATAAGCCTGCCTTGGTAAAGGCCCGCGCTTGTTCCACCGCCCCTGAACTGCGGGTTGCGACTAATTCAAAATCACGCGCTGTCACTACCCGACGTAAAGAATGTAATTCGATCGGGCCGCGCAACAGGGCATTGTCCAGACTTTCCACGCAGCGTCCACCGGTGGCTGGGCTAAGGTTAGTCACCTCAAAACCCGGCAAAGGATCTTTAATAATAGTGAGGGTCTTGGCGGCAACGTTGCCCTCCGCTCCGCCGCCAGAATAATATGAAACTAAAATCTCGGCGCCGTCTTTGGGTATCTCCGCCAGGGTGTGTGTTGTGTCTTCCAATCCACCGCTGGGATCAAGCAGTCGCAAGGCGGGCGCGAAACTAATAATCCCATTGGTACGATCGGCGCTGTACACATGCCGCTCCTCGCCGATATTGCTGAAGTCCTCGACTTCGCGCCAAACCCGGTAGGTCTTGCCTTGGTATTGTAGCGCCGCACTGGTCACGTCCAATTCCTCCTGAATACACTCCACGGCAACCACCAGACTCAAACTATCGGTAGTCGATGCGACTATCGGTGCGTGCCGCACGGTCACGCTCAGTCCGGGTAAGCCATTACCGCGTCCGGCCAGTTCATGTTCGATGGATGTACAATGGTAGGCGGTAAGTGTTTTTTCTGTTTGACCCGCAGGGAGGATGGCGTTCTCTGCAGTGATAAAGATCGGGGGTATAGCGCCACCGCCGCTATGCGCGCTTGTAACGCGGGTGCCGCGTTTAATTTCCACCGCTTTTTCCAAGGCGCGGCTTGATTTAAAGGTTAATGCAACACTGGCCGCCACCGGCGGTTGGATCTGCACACCGATAAGTTGCAGGTAGCGTACATAATTTTTGTCGGGAACCTGGTTGAGGCGAAATAACATGATATCCGTCAGGTAAGCAAAGATGTCCACTAACATCATGCCAGGATCCCCCACCGACAAATCCGTCCATTGCGGACAATGTTGGCTAATGCGGCGACGCGCTTCAAGCACTAGGTCATCAAAGCGGCGATCATCTAATTTTGGTGTAGGTAAGGGCATGGTTCGCGTTTATGTCATTGACATTGGAATCGTGAGTCGATTAATGCCGGCGCTCCGGCGTACATTATATTCAAGAATAATATCCATGCGGTACGGTTCCTTGCTGTTATACGCCGCATCGAGCCTGCGGATTTCAATCCGCGGCTCCCAGCGTGATAGCGCCTGCCGCACAAGGTGAATGGCCAGCCCCAGCGTGGTTTCATCGGTTGGCATGAATACCAATTGATCAAGATCACAACCGTAATCCTGGCGCATTACGCGCTCGCCCTTGGTGGTGGTCAACAATAACAGGATGGCTTGGCGAACCGATAAATCTTCATCCACCCACTTCAGCCGGCCGGTAGGCGTGATCTGTAACCCGCTTAAAACCGGCTCAGTATCAAAATCCGGATGGTGAAAATACAAGGCGCGGAAATTGTTGGTCATGTTACACCTCAGACACCAGGTTCTGGCCGGGACTGCGAACCTTGTAGATCACTGTGCCCGGTGGAGTACCATTGGTTAGGCCGGTCACGGTATCTAAACAGACACGGTGCTTATCGATTCTGATCAGATCGGAATAACCGGCCTGCACTTTTAAAGTTTGGTTGCACGGATAAATACCAATACCCACCATCGGACAACCCACGATCGGGCGCTGCTCCGGATCGGCTTCCACTAAAATAGGCCGGCCATTGATCGTCACCAGATGTTGTGATACAGCCATTCCAACCACACCATTTTCATGGGCGCATACTAAGGTGGCGTCAAGGGTTAAGAGTTTCATCAGCCGCTCACAAAATCGATCGATTGACCGCGTAAGGTGATGGGTTGCCCCGGTGACTCGAACACCATGGGAACCTTGGCGTGAATCGTGAGTTTGTCGCGCGACATCTCGATAAAACTGCCATCGTTATTGATCATTTTGGCCCTCCCCGGGGATAAACTGATTGCGGTACCGTTACCATTATTTAAAGAAACAGTATTTTTATCCTGGTCCAAGACAATTTTCTGACCTCCCGCCAGTTGCAAGGTATACTGTTTTATTTCCCCGGCAACCACACCGGCATTGGGAGGTTGCGTAGTGCCGTATAAACCTCCCAAGACGAGCGCCTGGGATGGATCATTGTTGATGAATAACACCAGGACACGATCATCGACCGTGTTTAAGGCGATCACACCCTTGTTTTCACCCGCCCCTGGGATCACGACTTGCAACCAATCCGTTTCGATATTATTAAAATTCGGCAATAACACGCGCATTCTGCCTAAGCCATCCGGATCATCCACGCGCGTGACAATACCGAGGGTTGCAAGGTGTTGGGAGTGGGCTTTTTCGAGCCGTTCTGGCGGCGCTGTGTCCAATATCGAAATATAACCCTTGGTATGATCGAACAAGTGTGTCACCGCCGTTAACACGTAGCATCCCGATACAGGATCGGCCAGGCCGTCAATCTCGATAGGGATGCCTGGCTGCAACCGTGGATCACCGCGTGCGACGCCGGTAAAGATCACTTCACCGCAAAATCGGCGGTCTAATTCGGCCTGCGCTAATTCATCGGCTTGTATATTGTCTTGCACAGTGACATCGACCATAGTACGTTCGCCATTGGCGGCGAAGCTTTCCGGGGACACTTGCAGTGCGATTTGACGGCCGCTACGCGGGGCCGAGGCATTGCCGGAATGTTGCTCGGCGCGCCAAGGATCCCAACCGCTGCTCTTAACGGAACGGCATGCGGGTTCAGCACTGGCTACCACGCGTGATTCCATTAGATTATTTCCTTGAGTCAGGGGTATACGCGTTCCGAAGCCGCTCAAACTACAAAAAACCAGCACCTCATCGCGTAAAATAAAATATTGACCGTGACGTTCCGCAATCTCGGTCATGAGTTCCAAATCAGATTGGCGGTATTGAACAATTTTTTTACAAACCGGACCGGTTGCGGCAATGTCGACGGTTAGGGAGAGATCAGCAACTAATGCCTGGACTAATTCGCGCAAGGTTACTTCCACGTGTGCACGCACCGGTTGGCGTTTACGCAATTGGTGCAATTTATCATAACCTCGAATACGCACGATCTTCTGGCCTTCCGGTCCATAGTCGTATTCGAGGGCGGTGATTTGTCCGTTAAACAACCAGGCGTTGTTGCTGCTAAGATGAATTGAGAATTGATCGCCAGGACGTATCTGTGTCGTAGCGGCAAGACTCGCTTGGGGGTCGATAAAGGTTAACTCACAGACCGTGGGCAGCGATAACCGCTGTTGAATCCGAATCTCGCCCAGCAGTCTTGCAGTGGGAATCGGCAGCGCAATTCCATTAATCGTGATACTAAGTTGCGGCAATGTGACAAGTTGATCCATGGGTCAATACCTTAGGTAACGCTCAGTGGGTTATCTATCCCCTGCTGTAAAGCAAGGCTGCGCCAGAGACGATCACTACCTAACACGCGCTGCGCCAGTTGATCGATACGCAGGGTAGATTCGCCGGTTTGCACTATTTCCGAGAGTGATGCATCACCCTCCGGCGGGATATCAAATAAGGTTGAAGCTGGGATATCAAAGGGATCGGTTTGCTGCAATGATTTATCGAGAACGCGCCGCAGAATCAACCGTAGCCAAGACCTTCTCGGAATACCGGTCGAAGTAAAATATTCCAAGTGTTCGGCTACCGATATAATTATACCGGGGATGTTCCACGCCTTGCCCCAAACAAAACGGCATAACGGTAACGGACGGTCCGCGCTTGCGTCGAGATTATTTTCTGATAAATTCCACAGCGGACGGGTGAAATCACGCACGTCCTCGCTCGTTATGGACGAACCTGGAAGAGTGACATCAAAGAGCAAATCCAGCGATAACTCGGTACTACCCCCGTTGGTGAGCAATAGCGGGACATCTTCCAAGGCTGTTCCTGCGACAAAGCCGCCAACGGATTCCAATGCTCTTACACCGGCCTGGCGCCGCAGGACAAAACCTTCCGGGTTTAACATACAACCGATCCGTTCACCGGTGGAGTCGATTAGAAATGTTACGCGTTCCATAATTTTCCACGTTGTTCATCGGTAATGGCCAGGTTATGCTGGATGGCAGCCAGCGCACGCTTCAATACAGGATCTGAATGATCCTCGCTGGAGGACGCGCCACCGGCGCTATTAACCGCGGTTAATTCCGGCCACGTATCGTCCGCGCTATATTCAACGTCGCCGCGGCTATTTAGCCTGGCAAAGGGTTCTGCTTGATATCCAAAGGATGTAGAAGGCGGCGGTACTGTGCCGGTTGAATTTCGAGTGGCGCCGGCGGAATATCCAGGTTGTATAGTATGTTCCGGATTAAAATCGGCCGTTCCTTTATGTATTGGATCACCGTCCAAGCGAGAAGGCGTTTCTTGGTCCAGTCGAGGCATCGTTTTCGTATCGTTAACGTCTAACACCTCCAACGGTATAGCGTCCATGTGTTTATTGATCGTGTGAGACCGATATAAACCGGATACGCCGTTGTTATCTGTAGTACTAACAGTGTTTGATGTGTTTAATCCGGTAGTGTGAACATTTTGTTCTTCATGGATGCGGATACTATTCCGAGTCGATACCGTGGCGTCGTCCTGCTTAATATCATCCTCCATACCACGACGCGGTGGTTCAATGTCGCTTATGTTGATGTTATTGGTGGATTTTACCGAAGCAGGTATTTCTACGACCGTCGGCGTAGATAAATCGCCCTCTTGAAAAGGATTGATAGGCTCAAATAGATTCGATGCTAGAATATTTTCAGATGCCACTATTCTCACGGTACGTGGTAAGGCATTCATAACCGACGGGTTCGAGGAATGATCGGTCTCATGCACTCTAGTGTCTGACGGTATGCGGTATGAATGCGTCGCATCATGTGAACTAACGTTTTTATTTTCTATGGCAACATTTTTATGATTAGCATTATGGCTATCAAAGGCTGGTATGTTGGTCAGGTGATGCTGGATAATACCGGTATTTTTATCACCCACCACATCGGATACAAGACCGCTCGACGGATAAAAATTATCATCCGGTGCGTGGTTCTCGCCTTTATCCAGCATCGCGGTAATCGTATCCGTCAATGCCATAAATAGGGCGGCCAATTTATGCAATATACGTATTTTCAATCGTGTCCACACGGTGTGTTTCTCGTTTTAGTGATGTGAATACCAAGGCCAGTGTTTCAATTGCGACCCGGCTGTGTTGGGCGTTAAATACCCCGCAGCTCCATTCCTTAGGTAGGGCATTGGCAAGATCCCAGCGTATTTGCGCCATTTCCGGTTGAATATTTTTTAGGATAATCGAAACCTGTCTGGGTTGGATTTCGCCTTGGGCGGTGGTCAGCACCCAGTCCAATAAAACATTCTCCTCGCCAATACCGCGGCTTAAGGTAATTTTTCCGTACTTAGGTTTGCGCGGTAGGTGATACACTATTCCAGCCCCGCCCCCCTCGTGGTATTGAAAATACTCAATTTGCAGATCCAAACCGCCGATCTCGTTAAAACCACCAACGATCAGACCGTCTATCTCGACGATAAAGTTAAACGCCACGTAGGGGTCATTGCGACTGGATAGTGTCATCATGTTTTATCCACGGTCCTGTACAAGATTAATATCACCTGTTCGGATAGTATCTATTTCTTTTCGGATTGAGAGTGCGACATTTTGTCAACCCCTTCGTGGGTAATTTCCAATGTTTCAATCGCAACCTCGTTGCCGGTCGCATTAAACTGCGGTCCCACCCACTTCACCGGCCAAGCGTCGGTGAAATTCCAACGCCCTTTTTCCACGCCGGTATCATCCAACAGGATGATAGAACCGTTTTTACGCAAGACCTTTCCATCCTGGGCATTCTTACGCCAATTCCATAACTCCGCATCGTCGGTAACACCGCGTTTTAGAACAATATTGGAAAATCTTACCAGGCCAGGTAGTTGGCGCACCGCCAATTTATCATTGCCCTCGCGGTATTCAACAATATCTTGCTCTGAATCCAGGCCGTAACACTCTTTAAATCCGGCCCGTGTCAGCCCATCGACTTCCACTAGGAAGTTGTATTGGCGATAAGGATCGCGACGTTCTCCAATTGCCATGGTATTTCTCCTTCAATAGTGATTAATTACAATCCGGTTAAAACATGTTGATACCGGCCTGCTGGTGAACAATCTGGACCGAGACAAACTCATTGGGCACCGTAGCGGCAAGACCAATCTCGGTGATCAGTTTGCCTTGCGCGCGCGACTCCGGGGTATTATTTGTGGCGTTACAGCGCACATAGAACGCCTCGCCTGGGTTTTTTCCTTGTAAAGCGCCACGCAAATACAGATCCGTTAAATACACAGTGAGTGCGCGTTCAACCCTTGGCCATAGACGGGGACTGTTGGTTTCAAATGACAAACCAATCAGGTTCTTTTGACACCATCGACCGACGGTCATGAACAATCTTTTAACATTAATATATTTCCATGCCGTACTACCGCTTAAGGTTCTCGCACCCCATACACGCAAGCCTCGCCGGGTCAAATAACGGCAAATACAATTGACGTTATTCTGTGTCATGACGGTTAGCATTTCTCTGTCGATGGGATGGGATAGGCCCGTACCCTCCAGGACAGGTTCATTCGCGGGCGCTTTGTGCACCCCCACAACGTTATCGCACCGCGCATACACCCCCGCCACCTGTCCGCAAGGAGGAAGGTCGATCACCACCCCGTTTTTATTTATAATTTTTATCCAGGGATAATACAACGCGCCATGATGTGATCGTAATGCTTGCCTCTGCCTTATCACCGTATCCATTTCGGCGGTGTTTATGCCGTCAAGTATCGCAAAACGTTCACCCACTTTCTCGCAATGATCCAGAATCATTCGTTGCGCCTCGGTGGGGTCTGGGTTTTCGGGCATCAAATCCGGCGCACAAACAAGGTCAACATCGTCCAAGGACTCCAATAGATCCAAACCCTGGCGCAATGCGGTTAACGTGTTGTTAACCAGCGGCAAAACATAGCATTGCATTCCACCGTTCGCAAAAAAACCTCTAACCGCCTCGCTTAGAAAACCGCCGGCCGGTGCCGCATTAAGTTTCTGTTCAACGTCATGGTACCCCGTTAACAACACAGCTCCAGACTCGGTGACAGTATTACTCGATGTCAGCGCCGTTCCGATAAAAACGGGAACACCGGTGCGGAGTGACAACTCCGCGGGCGGTGGGCTTTCCTTGATATAAACCCCAGGTGCATTAAAATACGACATCGCTTTTCCTAAGTGTTAACCGTGTGTATCTCGAAGTTAATTATTCACCGCCGGCGCCGGCCTGCCATTGGCTGATCTTAAACACCACAAACTCCGCCGGCCTGGCGATCGCCACGCCAATTTCCGTCACCACCTGTCCAAGGTCGCGGATCTCCGCTGGGTTGGTTTCGGCATCGCACTTTACATAAAAAGCCTCTTGCGGTGTATTGCCGAACAACGCACCGTCACGCCACACATTGGTAAGATAAGCGGAAACGTTTAAAATAATTTTTGCCCAGAGATTAGGGGTGTTTGGTTCAAACACCACCCATTGCGTGCCTTTATCGATGGATTCACGCAGGTAGAGGAACAGGCGCCGTACGGATATGTATTTCCATTCCCCATTGCGATCACCGCCCAGTGTTCGGGCCCCCCAGACACGAACATTACCATTCATATAGCGAATACAATTGATACCAACAGGGTTAAGCCCGTCTTGCTGGCCCTTGCTTAACCGGTATTTTAAATCCGCCGGACTAGCCACCCCACGGATAACTTCGTTGGCGGGCGCCTTGTGCACACCACGTTCTGCGTCAACCCTGGCGTAAATTCCCGCAATGTGTCCGCTGGGTGGAATAAAACGCTTTCCCGTACCTTCAGGAACCGTTATCTTCAACGCTGGATCGAAAACACTGAACCAGGGCGTGTAGACCGCGCCATAATTCGTATCGGTGGGTTCACCCAATTTAGTCCGGTCGAACATCCCATCGGATTCACTTTCCTCGGCACAATCCAAGATGGCAAAACGGTCGCCCATCTTTTCACAGTGGCTGATAATAGCGCTACGAACGTCTGAGTCTGTAATCCCCGGTGCGGCGACAATCGCGATCTCGTCGATCGATTCAAACCGTTCCAATGCAACGCTCATCAGTTTCGATTTGTCCTTTACCCTGACAACATAGCAGCGGGTTCCGCCATTGTCGAAAAATCCATTAACCGCGTGCAATAATTTGCACTGTCCATCATCGTTAGAGAAATCACCCAATAAACGCTTGCACTCGCTTTTATTGGTAACCAATTTAATCTCACCTGCATCGACAGGTTTAAAATCCTTAGTAATAAATGGACTATTGGCGGGTATTGCCGCGCGTGCCGTTCGGCGCCGTACCGCGCCCGCGGTGGAATCGGCCGGATCCGCGGCCTCGGTCTCGGTCTCTGTCGCGGTTGATTTCTTAGAAGGATCGTAGTCGGGATTTTCCATTGGTATTTGCAGAGTGTCGGCAAAAATACCGATAAATCCCGCGGTACTGGTGCCTACCCCGACGATAGGTGCGATACCCGATGGGACTTCATGGACATAAACGCCCGGCGAAAGATACGTAGCCATTCGATTTCTCCTTAGATAGATTACCAATAACCATTATTGAGTTTTAATTTCATTCTCAACCTGCACTTTTAATATCTTTTGTTTAACCAGTGGAACCTTCTGTGGTTTTTGCTTAGCAACGCTACTTATTACGGTACAACCTAAACCAAGTCGCGGTTGTATTCCGCAAAGCTTCCACAGAGAACTTACTTTGTCGTAACCAACCCTGTTTAATTTTAACCTTGCATTTTCCACCCGTGTATCGATATCGACATCTCGTAGCACGGATTCCGGATTAACCTCATACGCCAATAGTGCGGTAAATATCTGACCCAGCAACCGGTGTTCGTCGTCGACAGTGTCGGCCCATGCGGTTATATAATATTCACAGCTTAACCAGAATGGCGCGCGATGCTTTAATGCGATCCCATCCTGACCCTTGTCATACGACCACTCATTGCTTTTCATGTCTTCGTTTTCATTAATCTCGTACAAGAAACAATTTATACTCATGGGGTTTGGTTTATAACGTTGGCAAGGCGTATCGAAGTTGATATTCGTTTCCGCTACCGCATTATCCAGTCCCGTGGCCAGTATTGCCTTTAATACCGCGTCTATTTCGTGAAACATACCGTATAATCACCTAGTCCGTCGTTTATGGATCTTCATTATCTTTGTGTTTATAGAAATACACTGTCTTATTACCTTTTCTAACCATTTTTCGTACTATGCCTTCTGTAATTAATATCTCCAGTGCTTTTTGTACCACATCGGTCGCCTTGGAATAACGTTGGCGTGCCAACCACCAGGTTACAATACCCTCCAAACTATCGGCGGCATTAGGATGTGCCGAGAGATACAGGTTGATTTCCGTTGCAACTTCTTTAACATCAGTATCCTTTGAATGTGTATGTCTCATTGTCAACTGGATTTTTATTGAGTTACGAGCGAATACGTTTGCAATAGGCGTACCAACAAAAATCGGCCCGTGGTCCGTGGATTTATTGAGTTTAGGGTTCTAGGCGCACAGTGCGTTGGGTCTGATTCGACCCGGAAAAAAATGTATTATTAAATAAATATCAAATACCAGGCATAATTTAACACCCGCCTTTACCCGCCGCCGGGTAGACTATGACCCAACGACACTACATGTTTACCAAGACGTTCCAGCAACACCGCTTAATAGTACTGAGTCACATGGACAGGATATCCCCTAACCAAGACAACGCCGTCAACACCTCCCTGTAGACTCGACAGCAGCATCCCTGCGGCGGACAGTCTTGGTGGGGGGTATCCTGTCCATACGCCGCATTAGCAAGTGAAATGTTTTTGTATTTCAGGGTGAAATTAAGTCACGTCATTAATGTAAATTTTTCACTACCACTACAACTACATATCAACTAACGTTATCACATGGTCAATAATATTTGACTACCACTCTCACTTTATTATTTCTTACGAAGATATATGGAGGGAACGATGAAGTCATATTTCACAGTATTATGCAGTACATTATTATTTGCGTGTGCCAACACTCAAAGTCCGGAAGACGCCCAGGCTATGGCGTCATATGTCGGCGGATTATTAAAGGATGCGGCGTCGAAGGAGATCGACAAGAACACCAGGATTAATAATATGGAAGTGTCTCAGAAGTTAGGCAATACGGTTAGTTTGCGTGTTTCCTATGGGAATTTATATAAACCCGATGGCGTAGTAGTTCAGGTCAAGGCACTTGATAATGGTGTCAGGATCCCCGGCATACAAAGCACGATTGGAACCCCCGGATCAATCAATGGCGGAGTCGACTTAGCCCTCACCTGGAAAGATGCGCGTTTGGGCAGGTCATTGCGATCGAATCAAATTACCGTGGAATTTTCTCGTGATGGCAATGTCTTTAAGTCGCGCACCTTTGAACTAACAAAACAATGGACCGCGTTAACCGAACCCGATGCGGATTCGCCGCAGTCCACCGCAACGGCCACGAGTAACCCGTCACCGCTACGTATTCCACCGATATATGTCCCATTACGCCCCGCCAAAACCACGGTCGATACTAAATAGCTGCTTGGCCGTATCACACACCGCTATTTAAACCAGGATTCATCAGAGTCCTGGTTTTTTTGGGTCTCAATCCACCGGTTTTAATTCGGTGTCACCTACTAAAGCCTGCGATGATAAAGCGCTCCTGCGCCGGCGGCGGGTGTCGGCAGCAGGGATGCTGACGTCAAGCCTACAGAGACGTATTCACGGCGTCCCACCGCCGGCGCAGGAGCGCTTTATCATCGCAGGTCTTAGTAATTCTGCCTTGAGTAAGTAATATTATATTTCTTGAGCAACTTGCCCAGCGCGCGCCGTTCCTTACCGGCTATTTTTGCCGCCATACTGACATTGCCGTGTGTTTGATTGATGATCCAGTTCAAGAATGCCTTTTCAAATTCATGGATTGTATGACTCTTAGCGTCATTAAAGCTCATATTAAACAGCTTGCTCATGCGTCGGTCCGTAAGTGACGAGCGTCTTTCCTGCCCCTCTGTATTAGAATTGCAATGGGTTATCGCTTGAGCATCGGAAAGCAAGAACATTCGATGTATCGTGTTCTCCAGCTCGCGCACATTCCCTGGCCATGAATAACTCTCCAACCACTGTAGAGCGTTCTTATGTAAATACTTGTCGCCTTGCTTATAACACTCGCGGCAATTCGCCACGAATTTTTCCGCGAGAATAGCTATGTCGCCAAAACGCTCACGCAACGGTGGCAAGGTCATTGACAAGATATTTATCCGAAAATACAAGTCCTCGCGGAATAGCCCGGCGTCAACGTTCTTGCGTAGGTTCGCATTGGTCGCCGCCATGATCCGCACATCCGCCTGAGAATAGCGTTTCGCGCCCAGCGAACGGTATTGTTGGTCTTGCAAGAACCGCAACAAGGTAACCTGCGCCTTGGGTGACAAGGAGTCGATTTCATCCAAGAATAACGTTCCACCGTTGGCTTCTGCGATCAAACCAACCTGGGCGTATTTGGCGTCCGTATACGCGCCTTTTTCATGGCCGAACAATTCATTTTCCAACAGATTATCCGGAATCGCGCCACAATTGACTGGAACAAAGGGATGGTCGCGTCTGGCGCTGAGGTAATGTATCGCGCGGGCGGTAACTTCCTTGCCGGTGCCCGTTTCACCTTCAATCAATACTGCCGCGTCACACCGCGCCATCTTTTTAATCAAGTTTAAGGCTTGGGCAAAACGTGGCGATTTTCCTAGAAGATTTAATCCGGTAAATTCCGCATACTCTAGATCGGGTTGGGGACTTGCGCAATTTTCTAGTTTTTCACTATTCGACAATCGCTCAAGCCTACATACCAACTCCTGCTCATGGCAAGGCCAGGTGGTAAAATCGTCACACAGGTCAAATAAATTGAAGGCATCGGATATTTTATTATCGTCCACAATACCAAACGCCAAAGGCCGATTATCCTTGCCCAAATGATCCCGTAACGCGACAGATTGGATAACCTCGGTATCAAGCAGTAAGATTGAAATGCTATCCTCCATCAGCCGCTTTGATGAAATCCAGGCATCACACCCCATCACTTCAACAGGATAGCCCATTTTAAGCATCATAGTGCGCACCGAATCGCTACAAATTGCTTTGCTAAAAGGCACGAGGTTTAACTGTGTTCTCTCCATAATCTCATCCTAGTCAAGGGACTCATTCTACATCGCTATTACATATTAAATGATGTTATGGCATTAATTTTTATAGCGTTATGCCCATGTTAATAAAATATTAATATGCTGTTTATAGTATTAGCTCACGCAGCGGTGAAAGGGTGGTAAAATAATCCGCGCTATGACCGGAATTATTCACGCCATGGGCAGGTAATTTATCACTGTCGCTAGGAAGGCATTACGATAAAAATAGAGGTATTCATTCTGTATCATGGGAGGACAAGATCCTTTTTACCACCTCCGAGCTGGAACCGCGATGCCTAGCCTCGCGCGCCCATTCATAGGCCTTGGTGGGATCCTCCAGCTTGGCATAGACCTCGACGATGTTATTAAAATACGAAACCGTGTTTGGATCATCTTTTGCTGCATCCTGGAAATATTTCAGGGCTAAGGGATATTCCTTTAACTCATCATAAGCACAACCAATTAAATTTAATAGCCGCGCGCGCCCTGAACCTCCATGTAAATCAGCCATATATTTTACACCGATCTCGATCGCCACTTGTGGATCATTTTTTTCCTTCCAACTCAGGCGCGCATCCAAGAAATACACAGTGGGATTGACAACCCCCTCCATTAATAATTTATCCGTGTATCTACGCGCGATAGATAGGTCTTCGTCCTGATTTGCCTTCCAAGCAATATTGATCTCGGCTGTTTTACGTAGCGCGTCCAGCTTGGAAAGCTCTTCATCCGTATCTTTGTCTGGTAAGGCCTGTACTATCAGGCTCATTTTACTATACCGCGGTTGATCCATGCTCTCAAGCATGATACTGAACAGCGCCCTGAATAACTGGTACTCGGCGGGGTATCTGCGCTTATCGTTTAGGCGAATAGCCAATGCTTCTATCAGAATATCGAGCTCTAAACCGAGATCCATGGATAATAACATGGGCTGAAGCAAGAGTTTCCAACTGGAAGGATACGGCTCCAGTTCCAAATTATCAGGCCACAGCGATGTCACCTGATCCTTAGTACGGACCAATTCACGAAACCGTTCCAGCAACATTCTACTAGTAAATAACCGTTCAATTCTGCACTGATCGTATTGATGATTGTTTTTTTGATCAAGTGACTTGATCCCGAGTTTAATATCATTATATTGTTCGCCGTGTTTCTCCTTGGCCGATTGAAGCAGTAAACCACGTGGGATAACATGGATCCCGGCACGAAACAACTGCTCAGATAGTTTCGGTAGACGGTTGTCATTTTCCTCCATCGCATCAATCGCCTGGTTAATTTTCGCCGCAAAACGCCGAGTATCATTCTGTTTATCGAGTAAACGAACCACCTGATCATAATGCTTATAATCAGGTTTTTCACTGAACAGCAGTGCATCAATTAGAGGATCCAGTTCCAGATTATCCTGACAACCCAACATTATGGATACACTGATCAACGGCCCTGCCCATTCCGTCACCTGCTCGGTTGAATGATTAACATTCTGTAGTAGTTTTGTATACAGGCGTTGACAGGTCGATTGTATGTCCTCTCGCGCGGATAAATAATCGATAAAATCCAGCCAGAAATAATCTTCCAGGTTTTCTACCACATCCAAGATGACGGCCACCACGGCGTCCTCATCCTGATCCAGACGGCGACGAATGACTTGCAATGCACCTCGATCCCCGGCGCGGCCCAGGGCATATAATTCTTGTTTTAGGATTTCGTCCTGGCCGCATTTTGCGGCATAGTTGTCCCAACGGCTGGAATCTCTCAATATTTCACTCAGTGTCAATTCCACCCGACCAATAATCTCTCGACGCCAAGGCTGCCAGGCGCCGCCGTTGAACCGGCAAGCGAAAACCTCCAGCTTCAAAATTCGCGACAATAGATAAACCCGACTCGGGGCAATTTTGTTAAATACATCGCCATTGCAGGCGGTTTGCAACACTTCCCTAAAAATGTTATCCATCTGTTGACGACGTAGTATCTGTACCCACTCCAGCACTGCATCACAGACATTATTATTCTCAGGTTTATCGGCTTGCACGCCGAGCATCGTCAACCAGTCGCCCTTATATTCAGTATAAGCAAAGAATCCTTCCTCCTGGCGTTGAATTGGTCCAAACGGGATGCCCGGCAAACTGCGTTGGCCATCTAAAAAAAGCGTAAACTGCTCCCCATTACCATCGAGCAGAAGAATTCCCACCCTGTCAGCGGGCCTGCTGTGCGCGAAATCAGCCCACCTCGCCTCGAACCAGTTTTTCAGTTTTATTTGACCTTCGTATATCCGCTCTGGACTGAATAAAGGGTAAACCGGCATGGATTCAAAACCGGCCAGAATAATCTGATCCTCCATGCAGACGAGATAACCTATATCCAGCGGTAGTACGGATTTTGCATAGTAGAAGTTGTAGGGAAAAGTATTCGTGCCGAATTGCGGATAGGCTATTGGCAAATGCAGGCCGGTAGAAAAATCATAGATAATTTCCTGCAAGATATAATTATTATCTCCTGCAACAAAACGAAATCCATTTTTATATCCTGGAATATGGAATAGATATTCCCAGTTTTTTTGATGTCGCAATACATAAACAAGCTGCGGATTAAACGGATTGTCAATATTGAAAATGGATATACCGTACTTACCATACAGGGCAAGATGGGTTTGATTTATAACGATCCCATCGATAGAATCTTTCAGAGCAATAAAACCTTTTACCTTAGGCGCGGCGGGATCGGATAAACTCAGGGCAAAACAGCCTTTTTTATCGGCCACTAAATAAAGAAAATTACCCCGCAGAAACATTCTATCACAACTCACATAGGCAGCCATCCGTTTTGTGAGTGATATTAGACTTATCACTGTTGGGTGTTGTCTATCGGAGACGTTATATATCTCAAGCTCTTTTCCAGATGCAATCACGACCGTATCCATATCACGGCAAATTTCAACAGGCCGGTCGGGATGTTTTAATTGTCCTGAATAAAGTAATACCGGCGCCTGTTTCGAGTGTTCATGATACGACAGAATATGAAACCGATTGTCTGTTGTTGCATAGATATACGAGCCGTCCGTCACCAATGTACAAAATTTCTCATTAGATACGTATTGATTGATAAACTGTACCTTATTATTCTCCAATCTAATGCGGGCAAAACCATTCGCACCATTAGAAAAGGCGACCCAGATCTCATTGTGTGACCTATAAAGCACCGATGAAATTTTGTTTTGTTGCTCTAACTTCTGGTATTCCTCTTGAATCCTCAGTTGTCGTAATTCTTTTCCCGTGGACCAGGCTTTCAGAAAATCATCAAACGGATGATGGACAGTGGAATCCGTGTTCATGCCCGTTTTTGAATCTAACCGAGCCTGTATTTCTTTCTCCAGAAAGATTTTTTTAGTGTAGATTCCGAATTCTTTCTCAACCTGCTGCAAAAGTTTCGGTTCGCACGCCAAATCCACCCTGGCATACGCCAACTTATAAATCTGTTGTCGCAGCACCATTGCAATATCCTCAAGACTGGCTGGTTTATCTTTTTTATAATTCATCAGTGCTCTGGCAACGCCAAAAATAATTTCATCTCGATATTTTTCTCCCGCCTTTTCCAGGATAAAATCATAATCATATGGTTGCTTAGTGTTTATCCCGGCAATGATCATAAACGCCGCATGTGTAACGTAGGATAGGTTATCGTGTTCTGTATTTATAATATATTTACTGGCGGATGCAATAACCTCAGGGTATCTTCCCAGCATAATCAATGCTCGGTAATACTCTTCCCATTGCCATGAATTTAAACTATCCATATTCCTGTCATCAAAAACCTTCACGGCTTCATCGTACAAGCCATGTACAAGATAATAAGCAACATACTCGCCGCGCAGTCCGCTGGCCTGTTCCTTGTCCAGTGACTGTGATGCGATGAAGGTGTCAGCCAACGCCAGATCACCGGCTTTGACTGCATTACGGACTATCGTGCTGGCTGTTTTTTTGTCTGTTTTATCAAAAAGAGATAACCAATGCCGCCATGCCGATTTATCCTGGCAAGCGGGCGGACATTCCGCATCGAATAACAACTGTGGTGCGTGTTGTTTGAAATGATTAATCAGTTGCGCATCAATTTCTTCTTGCGAGGGCCACCCCCATTCTTCATGAGAATGACCGTGATTAAATTCAATTTCCTGACCAGATGATCTCAGTCGAAACACCACTTCTCCGCGGTCGATGGTATAAACTTCCATATCTTGAAACTTATAATGATTATACCAACGCGTCTGAAATTTCGGGTCGTATAATTCTTCGTCACCATCCTCATGCGCATCCTCTTGCTCAGTTTCTGGATAAAAATGGATCAAGCCATCATCGGTTAACTGCATCATTCCATAGATACTGTCATAGCCGGGTAGACGTCGCTCGCTGGCGGGTAACAGGTGTGTAGCAAGTGGATGATATAACGTCACTAGATCAGCATAGCGTGAATTGGAGATGTTCATGCCCAATAGTCCAACCAGCTTATCGAAACTGCCCAGCAATTGCTCGCTACTGATATAAATCAAGGCGTCCTTGATTTCCTTAATACGAGCTGTCAGCAATTTTTTATACTGACCTTGCAGCGCATTGTCCGCAAAGGTTACCCCCATGTTGGGTAACCAAGAGCTTGACGTCACCAGATCCCCGTGGGATGGACCCTCACCGAAACCCACCTGATCCAGTAGATCCAACCAAGTGAGATTGGTGACCTGTCCAATAGCCTCATCGTCCGCATACTCGCAATAATCTTCCCATTCGTCGCGTTGCCAAATATTAATTGATTGTCCATCGGCGGCTATCCCAACAATAATCTGGCGTACGGTAGCACGGTCAATTGCCCCCGCGTCGATATTTTCATTAATGAGGTTGGTAATCTGTTGATAAAGTCTGGCTTCCATATATCCCCCTGAGTGAATAGACCAAGTATACACGCCCTTCTTTTTCCATGTCCATGTCCGGCTAAACCGTGGAAACCACGATTCACTCGTGACCAGCCACCATGAGCCCACGGCGAAAATTGAAGTGCCCTGCCCAACCGATGTCAACGCTCAATTCGATTTGAGCCACCGTTACTCATTTAAAATTGACCCACTCTAGATCACGGTAAGATGAAAGTAGTGCAATGAGTACATTAATCTTTTCACCAGTGGAATAGTGATTCATGGCCAAACTATTTCTGGAAAAAATGGTACAAAAAAAATCACCAGATAAATGGTAAGCCAAATAAATATTGATATTTTTTGTACCGCCACTGTACGCCTGCGAGTAATTCGAATCACTCCGAAACCAACCAAAAGAAATACAATAATAAAAATAAAATACGGCACGAGATACAATAAAAAAATACTGCCAAAGTCTAATATAAAATGAAAATATTCGTACTCAAAAAACGCACTTAGTATCATTACACGTAAAATCAAATTTGTGCCTTTATAAGCAGGATTGTATGGAAATCCTAAAATAAGATATAAAGCATATATGAACGGACTGGCCGCCACGACTAACGTTGCCAGATACAAGACACCACGCGGACCGATTCTTGCTAAAGATAATGAGGCCATACCTACCTAATTCTTTCCGGGGAATCTACCCACCACATAACCCCCGTTCGCACTGTTCACACTTTCCAGTGGTAACGGTTTGCTGTACCCTAGGGCAGCGTAGTCGATGGCAGGGGGTATTCCACTGGCTGCGTTGATGACACCGGATGTAAAGGAGTTACTGTTATACCCACCAAACTCCACCGGTAGTGGAAAATATTGCTGTGAATTATCATAACTCCCTGCGGCATTAATGAGATTATTTATAAACTGGGTATCCGACATGTTAAGAGGGGTTGGAACTAAATTATATCTGGTAAGATTATCCATGGAATCTCTCGGATCATTCGGTGTGTATATTAAATTCGATAGGCCCACTGCCACTCTGTAATCAAAACCGTCAATACTCGGCTCACCCGCCAACGTCGCCACGACATATGGAACACCCGCATTGGCACCCGGACCATCGTAACCATTACTTAAGCTCGACCAGCCCGTTCTGTTAGAATAGGCTTGCGGTGCATCCGGGATAAGAACCAAGACAGTGTGGTATTCAGGTGAACCTACAGCTGACCTTGCACCCACATACACTCTCATCCCACTCGGATCAGTATTATTCATCGGATTATTCTTTGCATACCCATAGAAATTAATCCCACCCCCAAACCCAATCGGATCCCTTTGCGTAAACCGTCCGACGCTTGGATCATAATACCTTGCCCGATAGTACATCAGCCCCGTTTCATCCGGCTCCCTGCCCGTGTACCCAAAATGCGGGGAGGTTCCGGTGGAGGCCAGCGTGTTGCCCCACGCGTCAAAGCGTTGCGTGGCATCCGTCGTCCCGGCCGTATTTGTAACCGCCACGACACTGCTCAATCCATCCTGATGAAAGTATTGTGCCGCGGTGCCAGTGGCACGAATGACCACATCATCGATACCCGGCCCGTGCACATACTGCGCCGTGGGTAGCCCCCAGGTCGGGCCGTATTCGGCCAATAGGTTCTGGCCGGTGTACAGGTAATTCGTGGCGATGCCTGCCACGGTCTTCTGCAATCGTCGTCCCTGCGCGTCATAGGTGTACAACGAGGTTTGTGCCCCCAAGGTGGCTTGGGTCATCCGATTGAGCGCATCGTAGGTTAATGTGAGGCCGGTGTCACTGCGGGTTTTTAGGTTCCCATTGGCGTCGTACGTCAAGCTTGCAAATAAAGCTCCGGTGGCACTGCCCTGACGAATCTCCTTCAACTGATTCGCCACATCGTATACATACGCCGTGATGCTCGGGGTCGTGGCGTTGACCTGTTTGCTCAGCCGATTGCCCAGCGGGTCGTAGGTGTACCCATGACTGCTAATAACACTCAACCCTCGTTTATTCGTGAGGCTCTGTAAGGTGTTGTCCGGGTTATATAAATACTGGCTGTCCTCCCCGTTGGGCAGCCATGTCTCAACCAGCCGTCCCCCCGCGTCGTAGTCCAGGCTCACAATGTCGTCGTTGGGCGACCAAATCCCGGTCATCCGACCGTTCGGATCGTATAAATAATCGGTGCGGTTGCCGTCGGAATCGCGCAGGGTGTTTAACAACCCGCCGGGGCTGTAAGCGTAGTACAGCGTCTTGTTGGCGCGGGTATCGATCAGCGAGGTCAGCCGGTGGCTGGCATCATATCCGTACACATAGGTCACCGCCGGGGACTGCGCTTGGGTGACTTGCCCTAGAGGATTACGCATGAAGGTATAGAGCGTGTTGTTATTATCTTTTATCGAATCCAGTAGCCGGCCGTAGGTCCAGGTGTAGGTGGTGGTGTGCAGCATGGCGTCGGTGCTGGTGCTGAGGTCGTTGTGGGCGTCGTAGGCAAAGCTTCGCGACTGATTCAGTGGATCGGTTTCTTTGACCGTGTGGCTGAAGTCATCATACGCAATGGTGGATTGGACTTTCAGAACATCCAAGGCGGTGTTGTTACCGGTCGCATCGGGGGTGTATCCCGCCGCGACCTGGGTCCGGTTGCCAAGGGTATCATAGGCATAGTGTGTCACCGGTCGGATCACCCCTAGGCTGGCATCGGTGTACGACGGGCCCACGATGCGTACAGGACGGTTGAGTTCGTCCACGAAGGTTTGGGTGGTACGGGTCGTGGTACCGTCACTGCCGGTCACGGTCACCGTGGTGGTGTTGCCGTTGGGGTCGTAGCCGAACTGTGCGCTGTGATTGGCGGGGTCGATGAGGCTCTTGAGCCGACCGTCCACCGTGGCGTCGTAGTATACATAGGCGGTGCTATTGCCGTTGGCGTCGGTGAGGCGGCGCGGTTTGCCGTCGATATCCAAAAAGCGCGACAGCGTGCCGTGTTGCGGGTCGATGCTGCGAATAAAATGGTTGGCCTCGTCGTATTCCAGGTGGGTGGTGTAGTTGTCAGGGTTTGTCATGGTGTCGAGGTTTCCCGTCGCGTCAAACCCATACGCGGTAACATTGCCTCCGGCATCGACCTGGGTTTGTTTTCGGTCGTTCAGATCGAAATAGGCGGAACGGCTGTCCACTAAAGCGCCATTGATATCCAATCGCTCGCTGACGGCATTGTTATTGGCGTCGTATTGAAACGTGCGTTGATTACCGATTGGATCAGTAGCTTCGATCACACGATCCAGTGCATCGTATTTCATCTTGGTGGGGTACCAATGGGCATCGATGCCGGTGGTCAAATGGCCCAGCGTGTCATACACCAGACTGACGCTTTGTGTGGTAACCGCCGCATCGGCGTTCTTAACACCGATCCGCGCCATACCCGTGCGGTAGAGGCTGTTGGTATCATAGGTATAGGTGATAATCGGTCCGGTGTTACTCAACGCGGTGGGCGTGGTCACTTGCGCGGCGAAATTGCGCACCCGCTTTATACTGATGGTGTTTCCGAAACCATCATAACCGTTGACCGACCAGCTGATCATGTCGGTCGCGGCGGGGGCATAGGTCACCGGGTTTAACGTGGCGCAATTGTTCAACGTACAATAATTCGTGGTCAGGTGGATTTCCTGGATTAGGTTATCCTTCGCATCGTACTTGAACACGGTGGTGTTGCCGTTGGCGTCTTTGACGTCACCAGGCCGGTTGCTGACGGTGAAATTGGAGAACACCACCGTGCTGCCAGAAGGGTTGGTGATCTGCGTGATATTGCCATTACTATCATAGGTATAGTTTGTTAGATACCCCTGCGGGTCTTGCTGTCTAACCACATTATAGACATTGGCCGGTACCGTGGTGTCGTAGTAATAATGGTGTGTCGCGCCGTTGCCCTCCACCGCCACGGTGTTGTTGCCGAATTCATCAAAGAAATATTGCAATCGATTGCCGCGTTCATCCACCACCTCGGTCTCGCGCCGGAAGTCGTTGTAATTATAGGTACGGGTATGCGCCAGCGGATCGGTTTGGCGAAACAGCTTGCCGGTGGAATAGTATTCGTAGGTCGTTGCATTGCCCCGCGGCAGGGTCTTGCGCTCGAGGGCGTGATTGAGGTTCATGCCATCGGCGGCGGTGTAGTATTGGTAGGTCACAGGCGGCTGTTTTCCCGCCACCGCCAGTGGATTAGAGAAGCTGGTTAGATTATTATTGCCATCGGTGTAGCCGTATTGGAATTGCCTGCCGGTCCAGTCGGTGATTTTTACCAAATAAGTGTTGGTCGCGTCGTAGCTAAAGGTCAGCGTCCGGCCTAGGGCGTCATTGACCGTGCACAGATTATTCCCGCAACTGGTGTTGTAGGTGAGTGTCAGGGTGTTGCCATTACGGTCCGCAATGCAAATTAAACGCGCTTTTTGATTCACCGTGCCCGCCACAGTCTCGAACCTGTAGACCATACCGTTGGTTTGGCGCACCGCATAGCTCCCATCACTAGCACGCGTCAGGCTGGCAAAGGTACCGGGCAGATGCGTGAAACTGCTGCCAATCGCCACCCCGCTGGCCGAGCCGGTGACTTGGAAGAGTTTTTCACTGCCGCTGCCGTCGGTCCAGCCGACCGAGGAGGTCAGCGTATCGGTGTCCGCCGCGTCCACGGCATTATTGGCATTGTCATCCTTGAAGATCAGAAATTGATTAAAATTATGCGTCCAGCCGTAACCCAAGGGGCCGGGTTGGGGATTACGCGAATTATACGAACGCATAAAAACCAACGGCAGACCGCCACGACCGGGGATGCTGACATCGGTTTCAAGGTGGGTGAAGTTACCGGTTGCGACATTGATCTCTTTATCGCTCACGGTGTAACGTGGATCAAAACCGTTATTCAATCCCCCGCTGTTAGTGGGATAACTGAGGCTGGGGTTGGGCGTCACAAATCCCGTCCCCGCCGCGGGATCATAAGTCGTCAGCGAGGTGGGTTTGACGAGTTTTGAGACGGTATAGCCACCGGCATAACCTCCACTGATAATAAAGCCGACGCGGCTTTGGGTGGGTACCGGGTTATTGGTGTTATCCAAGGCCGCGACAAACACCTCGCCCTTCCAGTCGCTGTATTGAAACAAGGTTTGCGGCAGAGTCACGGTATACCCTTGGTCGATATAACTGGTTTTAATCGAGTCGATATAACATTGCGGGTAGTTTAAATTGGTGCTAAACGTGCACCCGGGGTTGGTACTGATCGTCGGGCTGAGTGTCGCCCAGTTGGCACTGTTCAAGGTTAAAAATGGGATATTCGCTTCACTGGCGAATTGCAAACCGCGCACCGTGGACACAGCATCCATGCGCGCGTTTTCTTGCCAGATATAATACTCAAAGGCGGAAGTGCTGTACCCCATTAATAGAAACGTCTTCCACACTATTTTGCCGGTGGTGAGGTCGACGTTGCGCGAATATCCGCCTGGAACATCGATCAACATACCGGCGCTGATCACGGCGTAGGGCACATCGAATAAATACAACACCCGCATATTGGTGGCGGTCAGGCCTAAATGATGACCCACATCACCGGAGCCGCCGTCTAATTGGCCAATGCGTTTGGCCGCGTCCGAAATATGGCGCATGTATTTTAACCCGACCAGGTGCAGGAACTCCCCTTCGGTCGCTTCTAAATTGCTGTTGGGATTGGCGCTGGCCTTGACACTGGCGAGCAAGCCCGCGGCGCGTTCGGTGAGTAAACGATCCGAGGCTTGAAACGCATAGGCTTGCAGCGCGTGGTAATTCGAACCATGAATATTGAAATAACTCACGGTATTAACCGTAGGCGCGGTGAGCTCGGCCAGCGTCACGCTCAAGGTTAACTGATTGTTGCTGCTGCACAGTCCTACGGGGGTGGCGGCGGAACCGGTGGCCAACACGCTGCCTTCAACCCCGTTTAACCAACCCTTGAGCACCGGTACTACATTTACCGTGCAGGGTATCGCGCTGGGAGTGGCGGTTCCCACGCTAGTGTCATTTTGCCAGGTGGTGAGCGTGGTTTGATCCGAGGCCGTCGCACCTTGAAAGGAGAGGGTCACGCGGCTGAGTGCGGTTTGCGGTAGTGACAAACTCGCCGTTAATAACAGCGTGCCCGGTGCATTGTTGGTCGTGCCTTGGTTGACGGTGAGGTTAAATTTATAACGGTGGCTGTCGGGTAGATCGGCGGTTTCCGGCGAGGTCGTACCCGCCCACGGTAAAAACGTGCTGACATCATACGGTGTTGAGGCGGGCAAGATATCCACGTACAGGGGATTCAACCTGCCTTTATAAGGAACATCCACAAGGGTGTTGTTCGTGCCGTTGGGTGCGACACCGCTGAGCTGGATGGCCTGTTGCACCTGGTTGGCAAAGTATTCATCCGGTAACGTATTGGTACGACGCAGCAGATAGCCGTTGTAGTCAAACGCCACGTTGGTGGCGATGCCCGCCTGGTAGGTCGCATCCTTGAAACTCGCATCGAGCGGAATCCAACGCGCACCGCTGCTGTCTTGTTGTGTACCGCGGTAATGACTGTACGGCACACAGGCCTCCACCCACACATGGGTTAGTGACACCCCATTGGTAAGATAGGCCGTGGAGGGGTTGCGGCCTTGCGAAAGGATCGCGGCGGCCGCCAGATAGGATTTGGCACCCACCCAGCGGCCCACACGGCCCCCCAACGTATCCGGCGCGGGATCGGATACTGTGATTTGGCCTTTAACAAAACGCGCTGGAATATTGGAGGCGCGTAATAAGGCGATTAACAACGAGGCTTGATCGGTGGCGCTACCTGCTTTGCTGTAGAGTGTACCCATCGATCCCTTGAGAGAACCGTAATACGGCTCGAATTGGATGTTGTTGTACACGTACTGAAAAATCTTCACCGGTGAATACCCCAGGCTTGCGGCCAGATCTTTAATCTCCTGGGTAATTTGCACATCCTGGGTCGCGGCCAGGGCGGCGTTAAGCTCGGTGCTGCTGCCGCAGTTTACCGCGCTCGCGGGGGTCGGCGGCGCCACGGCGGCCAGCAAAGTGTTACCCAGAAAGGCATACACATTATTCGGTGCCGCACGGTGATAGGTAAGGTATTGGGGTATTTTATCGGTAGGCGTAAGTTCGGCCGGTGGAGGGGGTGTTTCGGTTTTCCACGTCGCCGGCGGGAGTACCGGAGCCTTTTCAGGACGTAATACGCGCAGTTCATCATCGGCGCGCGATAGCGCTTGCGATCGTGTCGCGAGGTCGGGCGCTAAACGCACTGCCTGCAGTGCTTGTTCGACGCGATCAAAACGGTTTTCGACCCGCGCGCTAAGATCATCCCACGCCTGACGTTTATCCTCTAGACCAAGAGCATCTAATTTGTCTTAGCATTTTGCCATTGATTTAATTGCGTGATATACGGCGTAGTGTTGAGTCCTGCCGAACTCAGCGCCATGATCTGCCGCGCCAGAGCGTCGACACTGGGGGCGGGTGTATTTTGCGTATAAGCGATGGCCGCCGTGTAGGAATACCCCTGTTTAATCCCAGCATTCGTCAACGCCGCAAGCGCCGCTGTTGTTGCCTGCAGGGTTGCGCCGTTAGCGGATTTCCAACTGCCATCGCCGCCTTGGTGGGTCAGCAACCATGCCAAGCCCGCGATACGCGCTTGATTGAGCTGGGTGGCGGTCGGTGTCGCGGCAACCGTGTGCGGTGAAATTAGCAACCATAGAAAACACCCTGCGATAACGGGGTAGTGTATTGTCAAACGGATCTTTCGGGTATTCCAAGATAGTAAGTACATCTCCACTCCCTTTCCCTTATCGACGGCGAGCGGGCGAGCGCCGGAGAATTTATAATTTTCCCCCCGGTATCAAAGGTTAGATGTACGGTATGACAGGTTAATGAAAAAATAAAATAATTTTAAACATCACGCGGCGCCACGCAACGTATTACTTGTGTATTACGTCAATAGCCTAAATCGCAATACTTTAAAGACATTAATGTGTATCACTGCGCAGGCCATGTGGAAACCGGCAAGGACAGCATCAGTGATCCTGCCATGGGAGGATTTCAACTATTATCCTAATCCAGGATTGAGTGTGGTGTTACCGGATGATCATATTTTCTTAACACAAGTGTCATCTAAATAGCCGATAGTGCGCTGGGCATCATGGCAAGCGGTTTATGATTATGCACGTATATCGGTTGATGGTAGTAATCGTTCGAGCACGTCTAATGACGATGCCAATGCGATTGTCATTAGACCTTGATAGCAAAGCCGCAGCGCAAAGTCAGGTTCGATGAGGATTGCAATCATCACCGATGCCTGGCGGCCACAGATCAATGGCGTTGTTACCACCCTGAGCAAAACCGGCGAGTCTTTACGGGCCCTGGGTCATGAGGTTTTATTCATTACGCCGGAGTTCTTTCGCACCGTTCCCTGTCCCACCTACTCCTCGATTCGACTGGCGGTAAACCCCATCGGCACGATGGGCCGCCTGCTGGATAATTTCTCCCCGCACGCGGTACACATCGCCACCGAGGGGCCCTTGGGTTGGGCGGCGCGGGGGTATTGCAAACGGCGCAACCTGCGTTTCACAAGCTCCTACCACACCCAGTTTCCGCACTATATCAACATGCGCATACCGCTACCGATACGCTGGTCCTATGCGGTATTGCGCTACTTTCACAACGCCGCGGTGCGTACCATGGTACCCACACTATCACAACGCCGCGAACTCAAACGCTGGTGGTTTCGTAACGTGGTTATCTGGCCGCGAGGCGTGGATACCGATATGTTCCAACCCGCGGACAAGTCGTTCCTCGACGCGCCACGCCCGATAGCGATGTACGCGGGACGAGTGGCGGTGGAAAAAAATCTGCAAGCGTTTTTATCACTCGATATGGCGGGTAGTAAATATGTCGTGGGTGACGGCCCGGACTTGGAGAAACTTCGGCGTAAATATCCCGCCGTCCAGTTCACCGGATTTAAAAGCGGCGCGGTATTGGCGGCCCATCTAGCCGCGGCTGACGTTTTTGTTTTTCCCAGCCGTACCGATACTTTCGGCCTGGTCATGTTGGAGGCCATGGCCTGCGGAATACCGGTCGCCGCCTTCCCCGTCACCGGCCCCGTGGATGTCGTGCTAAACGGTGCAACCGGTGTGTTGCATGAAGATTTGGGGATCGCGGTACAAGCCGCGTTACGGTTGGATGGACGCGTATGCCGTGAATACGCCTTGGCCCACTCCTGGCGTCAAGCCACAGAGTATTTTGCGGCAAACTTAGTTGATAATCGTGAGAGTGTTGCGCATGCTATTAAACCCACAAACAGTCTCTTCCGGGCACGCAACAAAGCCCTCTACGCACAGACGGGCGTGATCGCGGAAGAAAATCAAAACTAACCTGCGCAGGATAAAATATATATAACGTTACCCCTTCTCGTCACCGTCGGCTCGCTAAATCTTAAACCAAGTCATTGTGCGCCCCCTACGCATACACTACCTAAACACTGCGCGTGGGTGCAACGGATACTCTAAGCCTAGGATGGAATAATAAACTTGTATTTAATGACTTTTATATTACTATGTAACAATCAAATTCTAAAAACGCCATGACGAGGTAATATTAAATGCAAAATTTTCTACAGGCACTTAAAGTGCAGCGTTGGGATGACCACCGCTTTTATCACCACAATCGGATCAACCAATCTCTCCATTTGCTGAGCGCGACGAGTTTCCTATGCGCCTACGTATTGCTATTTATTGATCCGGCCGCGGCCGCCTTGGTCGGCTGGCTTGTCGCGATGGTCAGTCGGCAAGTCGGGCATTTCTTTTTTGAGCCCAAGGGCTTCGACGAAGTAAATCAGGTTACGCATGAATATAAGGAAGAGGTTAAAGTCGGGTATAATCTCAAACGCAAGGTCGTGCTTTTATCCATCTGGGTACTCTCGCCCTTAGCACTATATTTTAGCCCTACGCTGTTCGGGTTATTCGTCGCTGCCCACACTCTATCCGAACTCGTGAACCACGTGGCGCTGATCTGGCTCGGGGTGGGCGCGGGTGGTTTGGTGTTCCGCACGGTGCATCTCTTTTTTATAAAAGATATACAAACAGGCCTGGTGTGGATTACTAAGATTCTGACCGATCCTTTTCACGATATTAAACTCTATTACAAAGCGCCAATCTATCTGTTGCAAGGTCAGCGGCTGGATCCGATGAACTCTGAACAGCACGCTTGATAAGGAATATTGAATGGCTAGTTACAAAATATGCGACACCATCTCGCGTAAAATACGCCGCTTTATCCACTTGTTAGTTATCGCGGTATTCGCCCACCACCAGCCATCGTGTTGCATCGCACGCGCTGCTGCAACAATCTTGTCCGCCACGGTTGCGAAATCGCTTGGTGTATAGTCCAGGCTGAAAATGAAGCGGCCGGTGCCCACCCAGCTTAACGCCAGGCCCTCCGCGGCCAGGTAATATTGCAGCATCCAGTTGTAACGCGACGGCGTGGTGTACCACGCGGTCCAAACGGAGGACAGGTTGGCAAACCGCAGTGGCAACCCTTCCACCTGTAAACGCTGATTGAGCTGCCCGGCCCGGCCATCCCACACTTCATCCAGAGTCTGGTAAAGGGCGAGAACTTCCGCCGAGTCCAGTTGTTGCAGAAACTCGTCCATTGCCGCCATCACATAGGGGTGGGAGTTAAAGGTGCCACGCGCAAAACAGATATCCGCGGGATGATCCGCGCGAAATCGCTGCATTAACGCTTTTCGTCCACACACCACACCGATCGGTAGCCCGCCGCCAAGGGTTTTTCCATAGGTGACCATGTCCGCTTTTATACCGAAATACTCTTGCGCGCCGCCCCGGGCCAGACGAAACCCGGTAAACACTTCATCGAATATCAATACGATGTTGCGCTCGTGACAGACGCTGCGTAGTTGCTGCAGCCAATCACTGTAGGCTTGTCGGTCGAAATGGGCACGCCGTGAACTGTCCACCAACGAGGAATCGCCTGGGGCATTGGCATTAGGATGTAACGCCTGTAACGGATTCACCAACACGCAGGCGATGTCCTTGCGTGTACGTAATACCCGTAAGGTCGCCTCGTCCATCTCTTTTAAGGTGTAAGTTTCATGCGCCGGCACGGGATTGCCAATACCCGGTTGCACATCGCCCCACCAGCCGTGGTATGCTCCGCAGAAACGCACCAGATGCGAACGCCGCGTGTGGTAACGCGCCAACCGCACAGCTTGCATGACCGCTTCGGTCCCCGACATGTGAAATGACACCGCATCCAATCCTGAAATACGTTTCAGCCGCGTGACATTCTGGGTAATAATCGGATGATACCTGCCCAGCACCGGCCCCAGCGCCGCGACGCGCTCAGTGCCGCGCACCAAACATTTTTTATAAAAATCGTAACCCAATAGATTGACACCGTAAGAACCGGCAAGATCGTAGAATGAATTATCATCGAGATCCGTCAAGGTCACGCCCGACGACGCCGTGACGAAAACGCCGGTTTTCAGGTGTGTACGCACGTAACGGCTGAACTGGAAGGGAACACGGTACACATGGGTGAAGTGCAGATCGGGGAGGCTGGCATAAACCTCGGCGGTGAGTTGGACCGTCGCCGCGAAACGCGCGCGAAAAACATCGGCAAGACGCATGAAGCCCGTGCGTCGGCGCGCGGCAATGTCATCGGGCGCGTCATCCGAACAAAAAAAATACACCTCGTCGTACTCGTAAAAAGGTATGATCGCCGCCAATCGCCGCGCCATCCTGGAATGACCGGACAGCGAAGGGTGCTTGGCCAGGGAAAGCTGCAATCGCGTGACAAGTTTTGACAGAACAAAGACGATGGCCGTCGCGCCCAAGATATACACTAGCAACTTGCTGTACATTTCATTCCTCATAGTATACTTAAGAACTGCGTTGACGAAGCCTCGTCAACGCACGCCATCGCAATTATAGAATTCGTGAATAGTAATGCGATCACTATTACAACCACATGACAATAAAATATTTTCTAAACAAGTTCTTCCACCAGGAAAGCATTAATTTCTGGCTGACCAACCGCATACCCCGGCAATGGTTGACGCGCTGGATGGGTTGGTTTAGTCAAATTGAACAACCCTGGGTACGTGATCTATCCATTACGCTCTGGCGGTATTTGGCCGACCCGGATCTGAGCGATGCCAAAAAGACCCGCTTCAGCAGCTTACACGATTGCTTCATTCGGGAACTTCAAGCGGACGCCCGGCCGATCGCTTCCGATCCTGAAGTCATTGTAAGCCCCTGTGATGCGATTGTGGGGGCCTGCGGTAAGATCGAAGGTACTGAGCTTGTACAGGCCAAAGGTTTCCCGTACACACTGTGTGATCTATTGGCTGATCCTGATCTGGTCGGTATTTACCGCAATGGCCACTACATCACCCTGCGCATTACCGCCACGATGTACCACCGCTTCCATGCTCCGCACGACTGCCGCGTCGAGCAAGTAACCTATATAACGGGCGACACCTGGAACGTCAACCCGATCGCTTTAAAACGTATCGAGAAGCTGTTTTGCAAAAATGAACGGGCGGTGATTCGCTGTCGCCTCGAACCCAGCGGGCATTTGATAACCTTGGTACCGGTCGCGGCCGTGCTGGTCGCCAGTATCCGTCTGCATTGCCTGGACGTTCTGCTCCACCTCCGGCATCGCGGTCCCACGGTCATGGCGTGTAACGCGCACCTGCGCAAGGGCGAGGAAATGGGTTGGTTTCAACACGGCTCAACCATCATCGTGTTCGCGCCGCCGGGGTTTAACTTGTGTGCGCAGATACAACAAGGAGCCATGATCCGCATGGGCCAGCGTTTATTGCACCTACCCACCCAGGATGGGATTACCTCGCCGCTGTAATCAGCGCGTCATATTCATACCTGATAATAGAGCCACTATTACAATAACGTATGGGGTTGACATGACTGGAATAAAACGGCTCCTCCTTCTGCTCACTTGGTTTTTTTCCTCCGGTCGGCGCATCAGGGAAACAAGAGTTCTTTCCTGTTTGTTATTCGCAGTTACGGCCGGACATATCCAAGCCGCCATCGTGTGTTCCACACCCTGTCCCGGCTCGACCGTCACCACAAGCCACCCTCCACCTACTTCTACCGGCGCCGACGGTCCCCTGTTCGTGACAACGAATTTAACATTGTCCTTAGTACCGGATACTATTTTTAATTTTACAACACTGAACACGGCAACGGGATCACTACTGGATTTTGGTGCGCCTGGCGCAGCTACTACGATATATCTACTAGCCACATCCGATATTCAAATAAATGGTTCAATCAACGCGGGGCCGGCCTCCCTGGTTATATCGACACCGGGTAGTATTACGCTCAATGGTAGTTTGCCTGGCAGTAATCTTACCCTCTGGGCTAATTCGGTTATTCTCGGTCAATCGACGAGCTTTGGAGGCCTTGCGCTGCAGTCTGCCGTCACGCTTACAGGCGGCACCAGTCCTATCACTGTCAATCAAAATCCAGATCAATCGGTATCCATCATCAATAACAATTTTGCCATCACCAACCCAGGCGGAATCATTACCATCGCCCCTACCCCACTCCCGACAACCGCACTGTTGTTTATCGCAGGATTAGGTGTAATCGGTCTGTTTTACCGTAGGCGAATCACTGTTGCTACGGCACACGCTACTCAGATCTCTTTACCAGCGTCATACTGCTAATTAATAACAGCATCAGCGCTAATGCCCACCCAGGCAAAAACGGGATGTCCGTATCAATGCCCGCGCCGCTATCGATGGTTTGCTGCCACTGCAGCGCCACTTCCCCGCTGGCAGCGTTCACGCCGTCGATTGCAATGAAATAGGTTTGTCCGGCCTGGGCATAGAACGTTACGAGACTGCTGCCGGCGGTGGCGCCACCGTTATTATCCGCTGCCGTCAACGATAAATTACCCAAGGCCGTCCCGGTATACACCGCCAGCACGGTATCAAAACTTGAACCGTTGGTATTCATTGTCACCCATCCTGTTTGGGTGGCGGTCCAGCGGTACCAAATCGAGGCGCCTCCGGCAACGCCGGCGTGATTCGGCTCAAGTGGTTCCTTGGTCGCACCTAGGGTTATTCCAGAGACGTTGCCGCTGCTACCTAAAAGAACCAAGGCCGCACTGAACGGATTATTCACCGCGCCTACCGCATCCAACACATCCAGCCGTGGCTTGATAGTGCCGTTGCGTGCATCGGTAATGAGTTTGCGGCTTTGCAGTAACCGCGCCTGAAGGGAACTTAGATTCTCCGAGGGGTAGGCGGATCGCAACAAGGCGACGGTGCCGGCAACGTGCGGCGTGGCTTGCGATGTGCCCGAGGCACTATAGTTGGCGGCCGTGATTACCGCGCCGGGCGCCCATAAAGTATGATAACCGGCGCTGTTGCTAAAACATGTCACCTGATCCGCCGTCGTGCTGGCATCGGTGCAATTGCTATACGACTGAGGACCAACATTGGCATCGTACACTGCTCCTACCGAGATTGCACCGGGCGTGCATGCCGGTAGATTGATACCCGCGCTGTAACCGTTATTACCATTGGCGACTACCACCGCTATTCCGGCGGCATTGGCGTTGGCGAACGGCACTACAAACGGATTGGTCACGCTGGAATTGCAGGGCGTGGTGTAGTTGCCGCCATCCCCCAGACTCAGATTGATCGCGACGATGTTATAGGCGACTTGATTGGCTATAGCCCAATTGATCCCGGCAAGCACATCACTGGTCACGGCAGTGGCGCCGTTAAAAATATCCAACACGGCCAAGCCGGCCCCAGGGGCGACCCCCGCGACGATGCCCGACACATTGGTGCCATGCCCGGAATCATCGAGTTGACCATCGTTGGGTGCGATATCCAACGCCGCCACCACGCGGCAACCTTGGGGAATTCCGGGTGCCGTGCAATTGCCGAAAGCGTTAAAGGTATAATTCACCCCGGTGTCTAAAATCGCCACCGTGGTATGTTGGCCGGTAAATCCCATACTCCAAACCTTGGGCGCGCTGATCAGCGGCAGGCTTTGCGTCAACTGGGTATAGAATTCCTGCTCAGGATAAATGGCCAGCACCTGCGCCAACTGATCCAAGAGGTGTAAAGCAATCTCGTCGCCGACCTGCAACTTCAACATCGGTAAATGCGAATAATCGCGACTCATTTGCAGAGTGGTGCGGTTTAGCTTGGAGACCAGATCTTGTTTTAAGAGATGATAGCGCGCCAGGAGTTGCGGATTGATCTCCGGCGCTAAGACATTGGCCGCCGTATCGCGTAACAACACCACCACCGGTTGTGCTTGTTGGTTGCGTAATTGCTGCAGCGTCCGCGTTGCGGCCGCGGTCGAGGTATCGAACTTCCCATAAGGTAAGGCCGATGCTGCCACGGGCAACAACGTTAAGAGTGGCCATGATAAAAAAAATATCGACGTATAATCACCATCGTTACACTCTAAGCAATCTCCAATCGCTGCGTACTCTCTTTCCAAGCCAGACCCAACAGCAACAGGCCACCCATAACCATCAAACCCCATTGCGGCAACGCGGGGATCTCGCTGTCGACAATATCCGCATTAACCGTCGTGGAAACACCTGCGCTATTGTTAGTGGAATTTTGATCAATGGAATCGGCACTCACATAGGCCGTACTGTTAAGATTGCCCGCGGCCAAAGGGGAAATCGTGACCTGTAAACCCGTTGCGGCGCCACTTGCCATCGTCCCAAGGACACAGGTGACGACACCGGTACCCGCTGTACAACCGGATGAAGACGAAATTACCTGAGTCGACCCGGGTAGTGCTAACGTCACCATCACATTGGTTGCGATGCCGCTACCTTGATTGGTAACAGTGATCGCGTAGCTCAACGGTATACCCACAGACGCGGGGAGGGGGGATTGATTGAGGGTGACCAGGAGATCGGCCTTGCCGGTGGTTGTGTTTGCGGTATTGAAGGTGCCCACCCCACCCTGTCCAACCGTTTGAACAGCGAACACGGCAGGCAGTGTCGTACCCGTACCTAATTGCCCGCCGTCATTGGCCCCCCAGGCTTGAATCGTCAGATCACCATCGAGTGTCAGCAGATGCGATGCCCCCGCGCTAATCGACACCGCATTACTTACATTCGATGATTGCACGGGAGTTGTGCTGTAAATTAAGGTGCCGCTGCTGCCATTGCCTAATTGGCCCGCATTCCCATTTCCCCAGGTCCATACTGTACCATCGGACTTCACGGCCGTTGAAAAATAGCCATTCCCGGCCGCAATCGAAACCACCTCGGTCAATCCACTCACCTGTACCGGCGTAAACTTACCAACCAGTGTACCGTCACCCAGCTGCCCAAAAGAGTTATCGAATCCCCACGCCCAGACGGTGCCGTCTGATTTAAGTGCGAGTGAGGTGTCAACATTCACACCGGTCGCGGCATCGCCCGCCGCCGCAATCGCAATCACATCCACGAGTCCAGGAACTTGCAGAGGAATAGTTGAAATACTGGCGGTGGTCGCGCTGATGATATGCGCATCCTTGCCCCAGGCCCAAACCGTACCGTCATTTTTGAGAGCAAGCGAACGTTTTCCCCCGGCGGCAATCGCCACCACAGCCGTCAAGCCGCTTACTTGCACCGGAATATGTTTATCCACATACGTCCCATCCCCCAGTTGTCCAAAGAAGTTATAACCCCAATCCCACACGGTGCCATCCGACTTCAGGGCCAGCGAATGTTCGGACCCCACGACTGTGGTGATCACTCCCGCCAGACCGCTGACTTGCACCGGCGTGGATTGATCCACGGATGTATTATTACCCAATTGTCCCGTGGCGTTATAACCCCACGCCCAAGCGGTACCGTCCGATTTCACGGCTGTGTTGTGAAACTCTCCACCCGCGATATCGGTCACGCCCGCGCTTAATGCGGCGAGCGGACCGGGGGAGGTACGTAGGGTTGTTAACGCCGTGCCATCGCCAAGCTGACCGTTACCGTTGTAGCCCCAACTCCACACGCTCCCGTCCGATTTCAGGGCGATGGAATGATAATCACCCGCGCCAACGCGACTTTGCGCGGCACGAACGGCTGCCGCACCGTCCACGATGCCCGCACCGCATAGGGTGGTCGTGCAGTTAAGTAATACGCTTTTTGGGAAAGACCGCGCCGTCTTTTGCAACATACTCTTGACTTGCTTGAAATTAAGTTTGTTATTGACGGACAACATCAGTGAGGCGACACCGGACACCACCGGTGCGGCTTGGCTTGTGCCGATCATATTAATGTAGGCATTGTCGTTGAGTGCGGCGGTCGTGCCGCCGTCGCCGGTAGAGGTAATGGCATCAATGGCGTATCCCGTGTCATCACCACCGGCGGCGCTTAATGCCACGGCGGAACCGGTATTGGAAAACGGACTTAGCCCACCTTCACGAGTGACGGATGTCACGGTGATGACGTTTGCACAGTTGGCCGGCCAGAAAGCGGAGACAATATCACTGTTATTTCCGGCGGCAACAACCACGACGACATTTTTCTTAACGACCGCATTAATGGCGGCTTGTATTTCAGATGGGCATACAGCCATTCCACCAAAACTAATGTTGATGACTTTAGCCGGATTGATGTTGGTGAGTGGGGTAACTGAAGGAATACCAGCAGCCCATTGGATTGCCGCACTTACATCCAATGAGTTTCCCTGTGCGCATTTACCAGATATTCGTACCGGTAAAAGCTTTGACACCCAATTCACCCCCGCCACCCCAATGCTGTTATTACTGATTGCCCCAATGATCCCGGCCACATGGGTACCGTGCCAGGTGCTGTCTTTCTTGGTTTGGCTTGGGTCAAACGTACACTTTCCTAAAGAATTCGGGTTGGCTATTACGTCGGCTTGTGTGACCCAATTACCGGGGTCTGTCGGATCGGTATCTCGGCCTCCACCATCGTTGGCGATAACGGGATCGGTGATAAAATCATAACCGGAAACGGTACGGCCAATCAAATCAACGTGATTAGCTAATATGCCACCATCAAGAACAGCCACGACCACTTTGCCACTACCGGTTGTAATGTCCCAGGCAGGCGGTAAGTTTGCGCCGCCCGCCGACGTTTTCAAATTCCATTGAGAGGTTTTATACAGTACATCGGTTGGTACTTGATCATCATAACCCCATACGCTGGGTCCTGCCGATTCGACATCCGGATGCTTTGCTATTTTTGCCGCCACGGCACGGGCTTCTTTCGGTGTCATGACATACGGCAGAATGAGCACTTGGGGATCCGTGATCACATTACCCCTGCCTTTAATCTTGTGTTTGCGAATTTCTTTCTCCGTCAGCGGGGCCTCTTCGTAAAGTAAATGGGCTTCATCAGGAACGTTGAACGGTTTTAACTGGAGCTCAATCCCGGCGGTTTTGCTCAACGAATAGGCCTCTTCCTGGGTCATCGTTTCTTGGTATCCCTCGCTGGTTCTCCCATCGCGCCAGTCATAGCGCCGAAATGCGTATAGGCGTGCCGATGGCTTGAGGATAATAACCAGCTCCGTGACACTAGGCGTATTTTCATCATTCTTAAAATCATGAAAATTCGACACAGGGGGGCGAACCACGTCTTCCTCGGCCGCCCCTATATTTCCGATACTAACTACTGCTGTAACCACGAGCACAAAGCAAATAGAGCGGTAAAGCGATTTCATCGTCTGCTCCTCGAGGAAGATTGGGCGTTGACCAATCAATGGGGTAGACCGTTGGGTTTAGTGGGGGGTCGCTGGTGGAATTCCGGATCGATCGGCTCCACAGCGTCGATATCCGGCTGTGCGGACAATTGGGTGGCGATGGCCCACGCTTCAGCTCGTGTCATGGCACGCGGCAAGCCGACGATGTGCGCGTTGTCTGAGGTTTCTACCATCGGAGTGAGGATCACGCCTGCCATTGAACTTAAATCGGCTGCTTCCTTAATCGTCAGCGGGGTTCTTAGCGTATGGGCCTGTGCCTTCAGTCGAATATGCAGTTGAACGACGTTGGCAACCTCACCTTGCGCGTGAACTCCTGTCATGAACAACGATATTAAAAAAGTGAAGCCCATTGATTTAAGTAGTATTTTTCCTTTCGAGCTGACAGTGCGATGGGAATTCGACATACTACGCCTCCGGCTATAAATTGGACGCCACCTTACCCGGCTGCGTCTTTTACATTATTGTTCCTAACTTGATAACGGATAGAATAGCAAATGTATGTTACATAAATGATTCTCAGTATTTTATTAAATAGGCGGAAATTGTCATCAAATTTTCTTCACCTTGCGTTAGGCTCGTAAAAACGTAACCGTAGCCCACACATGGATAAATGGCTTAAACTCGGCAACACTTATTATCGGCGGTATCACGCGCGGCCGGTGGTGATCACGTTGATGTTTCTAGTGTTATTTTTCTTGATGCAAACCGGCTTCCAAAACACCCGTGACACGGCGGTGGAACGATTCGCCATCGATACCGTTACGGTACAACCCGCGGCTTGGTTGATCCGGCAATTTTCCGGTCCCGCACCGGTCATCGCCCAAGGGCATCGTATTGTCTCGCCGGGGATCCGTTTGTCCGTGCTCAACGGATGCGAGGGATTTGAAGGAATATTTTTAATTATAGCGGCGATCCTGGCCTTTCCAGCGCGCCTAAATAAAAAATTGCTTGGCATTATCGCCGGCACCGGGTTGATGTATGGGCTAAATCAACTGCGTATCGCCTTGTTGTTTTATACCTTGCATTATGATCGCTCCTGGTTTAACCCAATCCACGGCTATATCGGCCCCACCTTGATCATTATCATCGGCGGCCTGTTCTTTTTTTATTACCTCTCGCGTCTCAATCGCATCGATGAACAGCGCGGCGTGGTTTAAATTCTCCGTTTGGCTGGCGGTGTTTTATATAGGACTTTTGATCCTGTCAATAACGTTTGGCCAATATTACGCTAAATTAATGCTGCCCTACTACCGTTGGTCGCTGAGGTTAATCACCACGGATTTTCAATTAACCAATCTATCCCTGCTCAGCCGTGAGGGTCAGAGCCAGTTTGTCGCGAACTTTCAAGTGCGGCGCCCACGGGTGATCCAGGGAACTCTAATCCCGGCGGGGCGGCAGTTTAATAGTTCAACGTTAGTCGGCCACGCGCTGCAACATCCGATTCTAATTTTCAGTCCATTGCTGGCGTGGTGGATGCTGACACGCCGATCTCTGCTGCGCCTGTTACTGGGCGGTGTGTGCGCCTTGTTGTGCGTGGAACTGCTGGATCTTCCGTTTGTACTGATCGGCAGCATCGAGGATTTGATATTGGTGAATGTGAACACCGCCTTGCCCGCGGACTCCGCCCTGGTCGGCTGGATGAATTTCCTCAACGGCGGTGGCCGGATGGGTTTATGCCTGTTTGCCGCGGCCTCGTTACTACTGTACCACCCGTGGCCAACGCGGCCCCGAAATCAAAGCAAAGCAAAAAAACCCAATTAACCGGCCGCTAATACGGGTAGGGTTAAAGCCCTCCCTCGACGTCGACGTAACCACCCCAGACCTGCAATGCCGCTGATAAACAACCAACCGGCGGCAGGCAACGGTACAACGTCGGTGAGAATACTGCCGGAAGAAATAAAGCGGCTACTAAAAGGTGTGGCGACGGTGGGATTACCCACCGGTTGGAAGACGATAGCCATCCGGCCATTCTCCGTCGCACCGTTGGCGGGCAATCCAAAGAAGCCCAGTAACGTGGAATTATTCTGGCCGGTCAGTGCACCGGTGGCGACACTGAAAACGAAGGCGTTGGTGGAAAGTTGTAAGGTCGCCGAGCCCGTGAAACTACCGCTGAACAACGTGCCGCTGGCAAGCACGGCGCTATTTGAAGTATCCATAATATTACCGGTGAGGGAAATATTCCCGCCTCCACCAAACAACCACGCGGTGATATTGGTCTGAGTTGACTGGCTGCTGAGAAAACTCCCTGTTGTGAAATTTAAAGCACACCCCACACAATTCAGCGCGGTATTCCCGTTTAGAGGAGTGCCGTTGAAACCAAGGACAGAATCCACCGAGATATTAGAACCAATCATGGCGCCACCGCCGCCGGCATAACTGATCGACCCGCTGGTAGGCGGGGCGATGGTGTACTCTATGATAGCGGCCTGGCAAACAGTGGCCCCCGCTAACATCGCGACACCCCATACTGAAGTGACTAACCTGTTAACAACCCGCCTAGAATGACGCATGCTCTCCTCCCGGATATTGAATGAGTACCGCAACCTTAGTGCTTAAGTAAATATAGTTTGTATCATAAAAATGTGAATGCTCAATGACATTTGAAATAAATACTTGCATTTAGGTCACATCGTATGTATGCGTTTTGCATTACACCTGAATATCTATTCAAATAAGCTTACCGTGCCATGGCCGGCACCTCCGCGGGTAACGCCGTTTTCCCTTCGTCTAGCAACGGTGTGATGGCATCGATGGTTTTCCGTCCGCTGCGTTGTGCCTGTTGTACCGCGCTGGTCGTAGTTTGGTTTTCGTCTAGAATTTGTTTTTCAGCCTGCTTAGGAACGGTCAGGCCGTCGATCTTATAGCGATATTCTTCAATGACATTCTCAATCTCGACTTGTTTTAAGCCGGTGAACGGTTCACGCTGCGCCAGCGCGTCCCAGACACCTTTTTTTTCGTATTTTGTCAATAGATCCTTCCCCGCGTCGTATAGCTGCACGTTCATGCGCATGCAAGCCGTCACCTGTTCTTTTTGATCATTCAACACCATTTCCGCTTTGTGTAATTCCATTACGGAGTCATGAAGTTTTGTCACCGTATCCTTGAGCCGCGCATTAAATTGATCGATTCGTTGCACCGCCGCTTCATTGGCCTTAGTGGATCTATCAACATGTTGCTCTAATGATTTTACCTTGGCTTCGAGCTTGCCATTGGCCGCTTTAAATTCTGTATTTTCTTTTTGCAGTTGCGCAACCTGGTCGGTCAATTGTTGTTTTTCCATTCCCAGCTGACGCAGCACTTGCTGCATCCGCGCCATTTGGCCTTGGTCCGCCGCCATTGCCAAGGAGGCGCCCAGGCTCATCGACAACACCAGCAACCGTATATAATTTATCATGTTCGCTCCTCATCCCTACCCATGACGTTCGATCAGAATCTTACATTCCAGTCCAGTTGTAACGTGTCAACGCTGAGCGGTACTCCGTCAATGGAATCGGCGCTCATATAGCGTAGGCCCAATGCGGATTCATCGCCGATCCCATAGGACATACTGAGTATGTAACCTTTGGCATCGGTACCGCCCAGTAAGAAATCCGAATCGGTAAAGGCATCGAGCACCGCGTCGCGTTCCAGGTGTTTATACGCCAGTGACACCTGCCAATCATCCTGTTTTCCAACGTAGGGCCAGCCCACGGCCAGTTTGTACATATAACCTTTATTGCGCGGCGCGAGATCTAATGAACCGTTGACCGCCACCAGTGAACCGGCGGTTCGCGCAAGGACATCGTTTTGATCATAACCGACATTCTTGACATAATCGCTTGTAAAAATGACATGCGCCGGTGAAAACTGGGCCAGGTCCACCCGTATTACCGCATCGACGAGCCTGTATTTTGCCGCTAAGCCATACAGGAATGTATTAGGATTTACCGTATCGTTTGAAATATCGTATAAGGTATTACCCTTCTGCATATAGTCCATGGCGGTATCGTTAGCGGCAGTGGAATTTGGAGTGTTTTTAACGCCGGTAATATTTTTATAGTAGTAATAGGCAAGACCAAAGTCGATTCGCGATTGATTATCGAAATCCCAATTGAACCCGAGTTGGGTGCCATAAAGCCAGCGATCATCCCTACGCAGGTCAAACTTCTTTAACGGAAAAGCCCCCACGGTAACATAAGGATGGAACATCGGTGCTTCTAGTTGAAAGCTGCGGGTATTGCTTGGCAACCAGCGCAGCGCCACGCCATCGAAATTCAGATCATCATCCCACACCAGATCGGTATTCAAGAACGGATTGGGCATCCGTCCGCCTAAAAAGTGGATGTTTTTATCTAGGTTGGTATAATTTACATAGACACGATCCAGCACCACCCCATCATGACGATACGAATTACCCAGGGTTTGATTGGTTGAAACCGGATTGACGGTATTCCCCGTCGCCAGGCGTGCCACTACCTGAGTGGTATTATTCACCTCCGCCTGCATACCGAAACGAAAGCGCAGCCGAAGCTGATCGTCGGTGACGGTGGTATTGTAAAAATCGGTATTGTTCGTCAGATTGAAATTGATGGCATTGCGATTGCCCTTGATATTCCACGCTATATAATTTGGATAGGAATTCGCGCTATTACTACCAGAAAAACCATCGCGTTGCGCACGCAAACGAAAATCGCCCGAAAACTTGATACGGTTGATCCATTCCGGCAGTACGCCGGGGACACCCCACTGTTCTTGCTTGGCCTGACCGAGCACATCCATGACGACGTCTTTCTGCAGATTAGTACGGATATCATCGCGAATTTTCTGCTTGATATCTTCTGGAATATATTGAATACGTACTTCGTTTTCCGCCGGGGGCTTATTGGGATCATTGGCGTTGAGCTTGGAATTTTTTAGAATCTCATCAGCCTTATCGCGCGTCAAGGTGCCGTCCTTGACCAGTTGCTCAATCAAATTCACCGCCACAGCCCTTGGGTCGACTTGTTCCGCCGCCACGGCGGCCGGTAGCGGCAATCCCAAGCACAACAATAATACCGCCGGTATTTTTTTCAAACGCATAACGCTCCCCAATAATTATATTTATAGATTCATTAACCTGTCGCGATCAGCCGCGCGAGGCAATGCGTAGGTTAACCGGCTGTGGCATTTGATCCGGTGGCGCTTCCGCCATCGCACTCACGGTTTTCAAGGTATTGCTGATTTCCTTGTCAATCTGTTTATCACCCGAGGTGTTCTGCAATTCAATCTTTTTGATTTTTCCACCGTTTTCCAGCCAAACACTAACAATGACAGAATAACGTTTTTTACGAATATTCTGGTTTTCAGATAGGGCATCGTAGATCGCTTTCTGTAATTGCCCGGTAAACCAGCCATAGGGATTGCCATCGAGCAAGCCCCGCCCACCCTTCCGCGCAGCCAACCAGCCATCCGTCCCCGATCCATCCTCGTCGAGGCCAAGCTCACCGGGCGAGGGTTGATCATCGGGGCTGGGTAACGGCGCGGGCTCGGGTTCATCGAGTTTCACTTCTTGCTGCTTTTCAGGCTCAATCTTTTCTTCGATCTTCTGCGGCGGCGGCATTACCAGGGTCACGACTTGCACCCGCGTCGGTGTCGCATTAGGCGCAGTCTGGATCCAGTTACGTACCGCCAGCATTACAGTAACACTCACTAGCGTAATAACAACGACCAGAAGGGTTCCGGGGAGGTATTTAATAAGTTTTGTGCGCATAAATCTCCTGTTGAAGTTATTTAACCAGTTTTTTGGTCACCAGACCCAATTGGGTGATCTCCAGCCGCCCCAACAAATCCAGTATGTCGATTACCTTGGAATAGGCCACTTGGCCATCGCCCTTGACCACCACCGGTAAATCCGGCGTGGCCGCCTTGTATTGGCGCAAACGACTTTCAAGTTCGGCCATGGTGACTGGATACGTATCCAAGTAAATCGTGCCGTCGTTGGTCACCGTGATCGCCTTGGTCTTAGGTTTAGCCAGGCTCGGAGTGGCACTGGCCTTGGGCAAATTGACCTTGATGCCCTGCACGGTCGCCGTGGTCATGATAATAAAGATCACTAATAACACATAGGCCAGATCCAACATCGGCGTGATGTTGATATCATCGTAAGGCTTGGACTCTTCGTTTAGTTTCATCAGTACCTCTAGCGGCTGTAATGTTCGCCCAACGTGGTAATAAACTCATCGACAAAGACCTGCATGTCGGCCACGGCTTGCTTGATTTTCGTGCCCAGATAGTTGTAACCAAACAAGGCGGGAATGGCGACCCCCAGACCGGCCACGGTCGCGAGCAACGCCGCCGCAATACCCGGGGCAATCGCGTTGATGTTGACATCACCGCTGGCGGCAATGGCCGCGAAGGTAATCATCACCCCCACCACCGTGCCCAGCAATCCAAGAAACGGGCCGCCGCTGATGGCGATGGTTAACAACACCATTTGCGCATTGAGTTTCTGACTCTCGCGTACCAGCTGGGCATCCAAACTGGCACGAATCGCGAGCTGCGCCTCCGGCGTCAATACGATATTGGCACCGGCGGCCTTGCCCATGCGCACCTTAAGCTCGTGCACGCCACGGTGGTAGATGTGATAAATATTCGAGCTTTGATAGTGATCATGTTTACCAAACAAGGCCAGCGACACCGGTGAATCCCGTAGTTCCCGCTCCTGTTCGTCGTCGTCATGATCCAGCGTGGCGGGATCGCCGTCCAGACGTTTAAAATCATCCAAAAAAGCCTGATTGTCTTTCGACACGCGCCGCAAATATAAACCCTTGACCGCGATGATCACCCAGCTGATAATCCCCATGATCACTAAAATTATGATAACCACCCAGCCGTCGGTGGTAACGTTTTTCATAATGATCGGGAAATACGACGCGCCTCCGCCGGCGCTGCGATTCTCATCTTCGCCATAGCTCAGCAGGCTGCTATCGATCCCTTGGTTACGGGCCGCGACGCTGAACGCGGCCGGTGGCGCGCCCTTGTTGTCAAAGCGGACTTCGTCTAGATCCCCGGCAAAACCGTGCGCATTGTCGGCCGCGCCTCCCAGCAAGATGTCGCCACTACTGCCCTGGAAATTCACCTCCGAGGCGGCGGCCTCCTTGCCATCGAGCAGTAAAATAAGTTTAGTACCGTTAATCGTGACCGCGACATGGTGCCAGGCGGCCGGGCTCAATTGCACGGGAGCGGTAGTAAGCATTACCTGCCCGGCCTGGTAGTGCACGCTCAGTTCGCGTCGATTAAGGCCGACACGTAACATGCTAGCATTGCTTTGTTGCGTCATTAACCACGCATCGTGTTGTTCGCTGTCAAACTTCAGCCACAGTGAAAGATCCATGCCCTCGGCCGCGTTAAACATCAACGACTCGCCGGCGGGGATACGCAGGTGCGCCTGGCCGTTAAAGTGGGCCCCATCGCCGATCAGGGCGCTGCCGATCGGCTCGACATTCACCGCTTCGCCGTTATTCTTGAAAGCCGTGGCGTCTTGCGCGAATTTATCCTTGATGAAGTGATACGCTACGACCTGTGAGGCGGGAAATACCCCGCTGTCATCCGCGGTGCCGGTGGCCGCTGGATTACTGAAGTACATATAAAAATAATCGGTTTTAGTATTGGCTGGCAGCTTAGGCAACTTTACCCAAATCAGCGCCATCTGGTTGGTTTGATCAAATCGCTCGACAGAAAATTTCAAGGGCGTCTTGTCATCGGACGCAATAAAGCGTAAATCACTCGCGTCGGGTTTTACATCGAAGAAATAAGCGAAATTGCCCACATGCAGGCGCACCAACACCGGGATGTCGGTGAGCGCTTGATCCAGGCTCGCGCTCGTACCGGTCGTATCGACTTTGATAACCTTGCGTAGCTGCCAGTCGTCATTCCACCACGCCTGCGCCAGTGTCGGCAGGCCGAGCCCCATCAGCATTAGCAAGGTTACGAATGGATATTTTATGTTATAGGTCATGCGTACCTCTAGTGTTTCTTTTTGCGTTTCTGATCGTCTTCTTGATCGCCAAAACCGATCACTTCAACGTCCAGGTACATCAATGTATTACCGGCACCGAGCGGTTGATATTCCGTGGGTTGGATACCGCCGGTCTTGATGCCGGTGGTTTCCGGTGAACTCACGGTCGGTGGCGTCACCGTGGGGGTCGTCGTGGGCACGCCAAAGGCAACACCACCGATGTCAATATTGTCCGTGCCAAGCACCTGCTGCGCCGCAATGAATAAATTGCCGGCGGAGCCGATACCCGCCTCGCCCGCGCTCACCGTGCCGTGCGGTGCAATCAGATCCACATCGGCGGCGCTGATTTTTATACCCGGACCCCGGGCCTTGATGGTTGAGATGAATTGTCCGTTATCCTTGCAATCCACGACACAAATCACCCGAATACCGCTGCCTGAAACCGCACCGGCAAAATTGAGGATGACATTGCCTTGACTATCAATATTTAAAGTGGGAGGCGGCGCGGAGATTGCCGATTTTGAACCCCGACCGGCGTCGATATCGCCGTAACTCGACCACAGCAACAAGTCGCCGCCGCCCAGGGTGAAAATACGCGATTGATTGACCTGTATATCACCCTGACTGAAAATCCGAATGTTGCCTTCGCGCAGCGCGACTATACCCAGTTGGTCAGGGGTTTTGTTATCCGCACCCGGCGGCTGCACCGCGAGTCCAGCGTTGACGATACCCCCCGGGGCCAGGAGGGTGATGTCGCCGCCCGCCAGGGTTTTGATCTGGCTAAAGAACAATTTGATATCGCCGTGATACGCACTGTTCGCTGGATTGATATCGGGAAACAATACATCCAAGGCGCGATAGCCATCGGTATAATTTCGATCCGCGGCGCTGGCATCGGCTAATTTGGCGCTCCTGCCGGCCGTGCGGAGTTCCGAAAAAAACATCTGCTGGATCATCGGTCGTTGTTGTTGTAGCGACAAGGTGGGAAACAGCGCCAGAGCCTGTGCGGTTGAAAGATTTGATTGATTCGGCAACAGATCGCGCAAATATTGCGTCAATTGCCATTGGAATTGCTGCACCGCTTCAAGATTAAATATATCTTTACCGGTTAAACCGCCGGCATTGCGTACCGCGAATTGCTGTTGCGGCGTCAGGATCGTCAAATAAGTCTGCATTGCATCGGAAAAACTGGCTTGTGCGTGACCCGCTGTTTGCGCCACCTCGCCCATAAACCGATCTTGCGCGGCCGTGTCCGGAGAAAGATAGCCTGGGTAATTTTGCATGAATTGGCTGTACTGCGGCGGCATCCCGGCCAATCCGGCCATAACGGTAATATTCGCGCCGTTCGCAGCGAGTTGTGGGTTATTCAAATTACCCGATGTTTGGATTCCATTGCTTTTACCCAGATCAATATCGCGCCCGGCGGCAAGGTAAAGCTGACCAGGACCATTGATATTTATATAATTGGTTGAATCCCTTGTTAGTAGAATATCGCGCCTGGCGGAAAATACCGATAGATCATCTTGTTGTTCATGGGAATGGGTCACCCTGATATTCCCCGTGATGATTAAATCTCTGCCGGCATTGATATTTACTGACTTTGGCGAAGACAAATTATCTAATACAATATCGCCCTGATTTGAAATCAGGGTTAACGGTGCTGGATCATTCGCATGTAAGGGTGTGGTTGTGGATAACGTATATTCAGGCGGCAGTACAGCGTCGGTCACTGTCCTATTCACCACCGTGGCAAGAGTTTGGGTTTGCGCAACGGCTATGTCATACATTTTTATAAAATTTAAATCGGTGATCGCAGCGTTGGCCAGGACCGTGAAATTTCCAAACGCGGAAGGATATAAATATATATCTCCCGCAATGGTGACATCACCCGAATCCGCGATCAGACTCAATGTCGGCGGCAAGTTCTGAGTATACACGTCATTCCCGTTCCCGGTTAATTGCCGGGTCGTTGCATTAAAAAACGGCAGGGCCTCTGCCGTGAACGGAGGACTGGTAAAGACAATATTCTTACCGACAGAGACCAGATTCAGCGCCGATCTGTCGCCATAACTGAAGAAATATGGATTCACACTCAATGTGGATATGAGCGTCGGGTTGATCAGCATAGCGCTTGCAACGCTACCCCGCGCCACCGCGGTAAGGCTGCCGCCCATTTCAGCAAAGACATTCCCCAGTGAGTTTCCACCTAATGATCGGCCGGTGGCGGTCAACGACTGATCCGTCGTGATATCACCGCGACCATCCCCCACAAAGAACAGGGCGCTGTTGATATTACCGTCGGCATGCACGGTGAGATTACCGCTACCGATATGGACTTCTTTCTGGCCCATCGAGTCATAATAACCCGTCGTCGGTACCGAGAATGACGCCCGGGTGATGGCGCCGCCCGCCTCGGCGCTGAGGTTGCCTCCGCCGAACACCGCGAAATTTTGCTGGAAATTTTTAAAATCGATGTACCAACCGGCATTTTCGCCATGAGTAGTGATTCTCGTACCGCGTATGACTTGCTTGATCGCTGTTTGGCTCACCAACCAATCGGTGAACAATTGCGATGGGCCATCGGCCGCCACGATGTCGCCACCCGCTATCAGCGCAAGGTTACCGCCGCCCACTGGTAAAGCTTTCACGGCATTGCCTCCCTGCCAAGCATCCAGTTCGTTGCCGCTCAACCGACCGGCGGTATAGATCGTGGAAGCGCTGTTGCTCAATTCAATATTATTCCCGGCCGAGACGGTAATATCACCGCTGCCGCTGCGCACCGTGGCGCCTGCTCCAATCACGACGTTGCCCACACCGTGGTGTACCGCGCTGGTATCCACGCTGCGTAGATCGGCACCGGCGGTTAAGGTCAAATCGGCCGAGGTTTTAGTTGACAACGCCCCGGCGGCATTAAACCCGTCGCTGAGATTGGCGTTCAGATTCAAATGACCCGCCGCGCGTAGCGTCAGATCGATGGGTTGGCCGTTGGCGCTGAGTGCGGCGAGATCCCATGGAGTGGCCAGGTTCAAATCGCTGCCGGATTGAATCTCAACCCCCGCGCGCAGTTCGGTCACGAGGCCCGGCAGCGTGTTGAGATTACTCAAGGCGGTATTAATCGCGGTCGCATTGGTCGTCATAAAAGTCGTAGCGGCAGTTTTAATATTGGCAATGTCTGTTGCGGTGATGCTCGTTATCGTGTACGGACTGGCCAGCGCCTCCATTTGCAAATAATCCGCCTTCAAACCCGGGGCGTTGATGCGCAATTTGTCATTGGTTGTATCCGCGTCGGTCAGCGTGATCATAGCGGATTGACTCAAGCGCAATTTAACCTTACCCGCTTGTCCTTGCTCGCCGCTACTCGGATCGGCGGCGGCGCGCGCGACATTGACGCTACCGTCCAGATAAACACCCCCTGCCGTGGTATTTATCGCGAGCGTGCCGCCGTTGCCCCCGGCAACGGTGGCATGCGCATCAAGGCTGCCGGTTGATGCGAGCGTGACATCACCACGCGCGCTCAAGGCGATCGCACCGCCGTTCGCGCCCGCGGCATCGAGTGTTGCGGCGATTTGGATCGCCCCCTGATCGGCGACAAAATTGATCCGATTCGCCTGTAGTGTATCCAGGGCGCTCAGGGTGATATCGCCGGGCCCGTGCAGATGCAGACTACGCTCGTCATGGAAACCGCCTGCGTTCAGCCGGTTGTTGAGATCACTGGCATTTTGGGACAGTGACAGGGTGTCCAACCTGAACCGGCCGCTCTGGGCGCCTGTCGTTGCCTTGCCTTGGAGTTGTCCTTGTAGTTGAGTATTGCCTTGCACGGCGGCAATGCTCAGCAGGCCAGCATCGCCGCCCGCGCTCGCGCCCGACACATCGATGCTCGCCGTGGATTGCATGGCCACATTACCGGCATCGGCCGTGAGTTTTACCGTGCCCCCCGCTGTGCCGGTGATCACCTCCGCAAACGACTTGTTGCCGCCACTGACATCGATTGCACCCGTGACATTGACCGCGTCGACACCGTTGGCGCCGCTGGCATGTAAATCAACGACCCCCGAATGCAGTTCGATAGCGCCGGCAACGGCAATGGTCTGCGCATTAACCGCCAAGCGCGCACCCAGTTGATCCGTGGGCAGCGTTGCCGTCGCGGCAGTGCCCACAACCGTGACCTGCTTGCCGCGGGCATTGATGGTCAGATCACTGCCGCTTTGCGCCGTCAAGCGGGCGCCGGTCAGCGTCAGATTGCCGCTGCTCTCCAGCGTGGTCGTACCGGCACCGGTAATATCACCCTGCGCGACCGACAGTTGGACTTGGTCGAAACCCTCCACACGTAGCGTGGACGGCGTGTCGGTTTGAGCGCTCTGCCCCAGTCGCAGCGACGTTCCGGCCTGCAACCTCACCGTGCCTGCTCCCGCGACAAGATTGCCGCTGGCATTGGTACCGGAATTCAGCATCGACAATTGCCCGGCGCTGAATGTCAGTATGTCGCCCAGCCCCGCCATGCCTTGCAGATTGGCGGTATCGATCTGGAATTGATCCGCGTGTAATTCGCTAGTACGTTGACCGTTAGCGTCCAAGCCCTGGGTCAGATCCGCCGCGACATCGATCACACGACGCCCTTGCAAGACCAGGTTAGTGATCGACGCGGCGTTGAGGTTGGCGGTGCTGACACGGAGGCCGGCAAGCGCGGTGCTTGGGTTATTCAAATGCAATTGATCACTGCTGAGCGTCAAACTGCGGCTGAGCGATGTTGTCGTCGTATTAAACTGCAGCTTGTCGGTGAGATCGACACCGCTGCTCGAGGCGCCGGTATCTACCAGGATGGATCGATCCGCTTGCAAGCGTGAGCCCGCACCGATGGCAATCTGCGGCGCGCCACCTTGCTGCCCCTCCCGTTGCAAACTGATTTGATCCCCAGAGGATAAACGTATAAAGGCGCTATTCGCATCACTGTGCCATATTCCCGCTTGGGTGGCGGTATTGCCGCCGGTGGCGTTGATCGTCACCTGGTTACCGATCGTCAGGTTTTGTTGCGCGCCTAGAATCCATTCCGGTCCTTGCAACACCACCCCGTCCGCCAATGACAGCGTATTGGTATTGATCTGAAATGCATTGGTGCCGCCATGGGTGCGAGTACCGCCCAACAAGATACTTTCGGCGTTCAACCCATTGAGTTCGGAGGCCACCAGTTGCACCTGGCCGGTACTATCCGGCCCGCGTTGCGCCACCACCTGCAGGTGGGCACTGTCGATGTTGACCTCCACCCCGCGCCCACCGTTAGCCGGGGCAAAGTCCAACCGGCCATTGAGTTCGAGCGTGCTTTGCGGGGTAAAAGTGAGGGTACCGGCATCTAAAGGAGTGCGCTGTTCCGTCCCCTGGGCACGCAAATACTCCGAGGCACGTGTCAAGGAAAACTCGGCCATCCGATACGCATAGCTGCCGGGATGTAGCGCGAAGCTGCGCGTCTGGCTTTCGACATAATCGGTATTTAATTCGGTGCGATAACCGGCGACGATCGGCGTGCCATCGGGCAACCTGCCCGTTGTTCCCAAGGGTTGATCGCGCTGCGCCGGTAAGGTCTGCACCAGCATCGCTCCGGGTAACAAGGCGTAACGCGCGGGCAAAATGGCATAGGTACCCGCCGCGACGCCACCCCCACCACTGAGGTAGACACTGTCACCGGGTTGAATCGATGTACCGGCAAATTCCTGTGGATCATACGCCGCATACCGGCCCACCTGACTCGGCAGGATCGCAAAATAATGCCCGGCATTCGCCGCCGACAAGGGATCGTACAACCTGCCCACCGGTAGATAATCCCAGGCCAAGAGATCCCCACCGCCCTTCACATCTACGATGGAACCGGTTTGCAGATTTACGTTGTCGGCCTTAAGGGTGATCTGTTGTTGTGGCAATGCCGCCAGGCTGTCGGTTGACAGTGGATTCCCAAACGCCCCTTGCAATTGGTAGTACCATTGAGCATTGCTGACCCGGCCAAAGAGCAGGTTGGCGCCCTGCAACGATGTGCCTAACATTCCGTTGCCGGTGACGGTCACGCGCTGTGTCGCGGCGGCGCCCACATTCAGTTCACCCAAGGGGGCCCGTAGGATACCGTCGATGGTGAGGGCCGTACCGTTGAGACTCACCCGCCCCCCTACCGACAACGGCACGGCGGGGGACATGCCCGGATTGTGCCCTATATATATAGAGTCGGGCTGGCTTGCGGTGGGCTGGAAAGTGGAGCTTAGCTGAAAATCGTACAAGGTAGTGGGGTAGATCTGGGCGGCGATCAGGCTTAAAGGGGCGGTGGTCGCCAGCTCGCCGGGAGTACTGTAGTTGCTAAGGTTCGGGTTCGTAAAACGGATATCTCCCCGGCTATGCACATTCAGTTGTCCGAAGCCTTGCCAGCTGGAATGGCCGACGAGGTCGATCAGGTCCGCGGTGATCGTGGCCGAGGCGGTGGGAGTATGCGCCGTGGCCGGGTCAAGGGTCGAGGTGGCGTCCGACGCACCGAGACGGATATAGGGAGCATTGATGGTCGTCACAGCATTGCCGGTGGTCGTGATACGTGAACTATTCAGCGTCACGGCTTGACGCAGATTGATAGCCACATTGCCATTGAAATGGATATCCGGCGTGGCGATATTTTTGTCTGCCGGTGTCGCGTAGATACTTGGCGTAATCTGAGTTTGGAGATTTAATTGATCAAAACCACTGTGTTGGATTTGATCCACATCGACCGTGACCACGCCGCTTCGCAAGGTCTGGGAACCGGCACTCTGCACCACATCGAGCGTGCGCCCCAGCGCGAGTTCGGGATGCAAATACGGGTTATACGAGTTGTATTTATCGACATCTTGAGTTGAAGCTCCACTCCCCGAGGGAGAACCTGCCCCGGTTTCCTGATTAATTAGAAAATTGATGCTACCACCACGCTGTTGAGCGCCCCCGGCAAATGCCATTAGTCGGCCATTGAGCGCCATGCCTTGATTGGTGGTGAAATTCATCGTACCGGCGTTACTCGCGAAAGCGGTGCGCGTCATCCCGCCGTGGGCATTGGGCAGATCAACCTGGGCCGCGGTACCGCTGACATCGATCACTGCACCGGCCTGCACATTGATGAAGCCGTCGGATGTCAATGAGACAGTGCCTCCATCGTAGATCTGGCCGCGCTGCTGGTCTTGCGTGTTGGGTTGGGCGATATACGTACCGGCGGTGGATAGCTCGGCCTGCTTCCCTAACATAATTTGTAGATCGGGGTTATAGAACCAATCAGTATGTTTCTGGGTTAGCGCGATATTACCACCAGGGGCAAGAATACCACCCTCAATATCAATCATGCCGCCAGTTGCGTTCATACTAATAGCCGAAGCGGGATCGGCGATGATCGTCGCACCGCTATCTAAGCGAATGTCACCGAAATTCGTGGTGAATTCAATGTCGACGGGTTTACGCAAGGAGGGATCAAGCGTGTCGATATGACTAAAGCCTGTCATCACCGCGCCACTGGCCTGCATTGCAAAGCCGCTGTCCAGCACCCGGTTCCGTTGCTGGGCCTGTAGTGTCGTGCCATTCTGAATCTCGATATTGCCTAACGTGGAATTCAGATGAACGTGGGCGAAACCGTTATCGAATAGTAATTGTGTCGGCATACGCAATGCGGTCACGGCACCCGCGGCATAATGTGCGGTAACCATCTGCCGTGGGTTCCAGGCCGTGGGATCATGACCGAGCGCGAATCCCGTCATCGTCACGTTGAGTGTGCCACCCTGTTGCAAACCATAACCCAGCAATTGCAGATTCCCGCCCAAGATGGTTTTGGGAGTCGGGTTGGCATTGCTATCGGGAACGCCCATCGCGAGGGTGATCGTCCCGCCTTTACCGGCGCTCAGCGTATTGGACGAACTTAACCAAGCACCGCCTTGCACATCCATCACGGCGTGATTGCCAAGATACAGTGAATCCGCCTTGCCCGCGTTCAGCGCTATTGTCCCGCCGTTCACGAAGATGCCATCGGTGGGGATCGGATCGGCCACGCCGATGTGATCATTGACCCACTGACCCGCCACGGACAGGTGCACGTCATCACCGATCAATAATTGCCGGTTCCCCGTGACGTCCGTGTCAACCGTGATCGTACTGGGTGCGGAACCACCGGTGTTCGCCGCACTTATCGGTTTACTCACCGATTGCCCTACACCGAGTTGAAGGGTATTAATACTGATCGCACCACCGGGCGTGCTGACATCCCCATAAAGCCGCACTTGCTCCGCATTGAGATTAACGCTGCCGCCGGGGGCCAGCCGCAACGCCGCGCCTTGCCCGAGCGAAAACAGCGGTTGTGTCGCAGCGGTTTGATTTAACACCATCTGTTGATTGCTGATCACACCGTTGCTATACACCGCCAAGCGATTAAAGCCGCCCTGCGTGAAGGCGCGCGTGGAAAGATAGACCTGTTGCTGTAATTCTTGGTCTAGTTGCGTGAATAGATCGACGTTGCCGAGATTAAAATCACCCGCATCGGTGGCACTGATATTCACGTTCGGCGCGCGGTAACTTTTGTTTGTGTCATCACCGATACCCCCGGGTAAGCCGAGAATAAGCTGTGCTCCCTTGGCCTGCTGATCCGCCTGCCGTTGGTTTGCGCCATTGACCGTATGCCCCACCAGATCACCGTTCAGCACCATGCTGCGCGCGGCAATGTTGACGGTCCCGGCATCCTGGCCAGCGACATAGCCGTGATAAAATGTGGCCAAGTCGGATAGGCCGCCGATGCTCCAGGTACGCGTCACGCCCCAGCGCGAGGACTGCTGGATCACTTTGCCGACGATACCGTCATACACAAGCGACGGATCGGCCGTGGCGATGTCATAGACGTTACCGTTGGCGGTTAATTTAGTCGTCGCGATATAACCATCGGTATAGGTAATACTGCCGCCGGACACGTCGATCTTGGCGCCTTTAGAAAACACTACCGACCCTTGCGAGTTGAGGGTCACGGTGCCGCCTGGGGTGGTGTGTTGGTTCACCGTCGTGGGAGTATTCGCCACCGCCGCAGAAATATCCGCGATCGGTATCCGGCCGTTTTGATCGACATTGCGAATGTCAACGTTGACATTCTGACCGCGCAGAATACCGTTGATTTGATTGGGTTCGCCGTTTAATTCATTGGAGGTCAGTTTGACGGTCAGTTGATTGCTCGACATAGGCAATACGACGGCATCGCCGGAAACATTGAGGCTACTGCCGCTGTCGACTTGAATACGCGCATCCGTGACCAGCAGATCCGGATTTCTGGGATCTGTATACCCCAGCAATACATCAGTAAACGACTTGGTCAGCCCTCCTCTCACGGGATTTTGAAGTATCTTTGAAGTATCCTCGGCGCGTAACTCGATTTGTCCCCCCACCGCGCGTAATTCACTGCCGGTCTCTAGATGAATCTGGCGCGCGGCGACCGCGATGGTCGAGGGCAGCGGTTGTTGCGCGGCGGTGGCGGTGAGAGTGGCGTTTGCCACATCGTTATCAACCACCGTACTGGACCCCGTTCCGAAAGTGGCCCGACCGTCACGTGCATTGGTGGGGTTGAAACGGTTTGGATTAAATTGTTCAGGTAATACTCTGTCACGCGCCTTGAGGACAATCGACCCGTTTTCACCCACGGCGGTGGTGGCGTGCACGATGCCTTGCTGATTGATGGCCAACCCGACCATGCTGACATTGCCACGCAAGGCATCGACCAGACCGGTATTGGTCACCGTCGCCGCGCTTAAAGACGCCTGCGGATTGGTTTTATAATTGTTTAAATCGGTGTCCTTGACATCGCTATCCACCTCGACCACCCAACCGCGCAATCCGGGATCGGCGCTGCCGGCGATATAGATTTTACTTCCCGCCGCCAGGATCACCTGGCCGTCGGCGGTGCGAATCGCGCCGCCTTGGTTGACATTGCGGCCGAATAAGGCGACCGTGCCGTGGTCGGTGGCATTGATCGTTGCACCGGCTTCGACCGTGATATCCTTGGAGACATTCACGCCATTTTGGACAAAGGCTGAGAACGCAGGCCCCGGGGTTACCGCATTAAAGGCCGTCAATAAACCCTTGAGATAGGTTTGATCGTCGATATTCAAGGTCGAGGCGATCAGCCCGTGCGTGTCAACTTGCGATCCGTTGCGGAAAATAATCCCGTTCTGATTGATTAAATACAACCGACCATCCGCGCTGATACTGCCGTAGATATTGCTGGGGTTGGCTTGAAAGATCCGGTTGAGGGTACTGGAATTCGCGCCATAGGTGGCATTGTGAAAATTCAAATGTACATTGGCATCAACGTTAAAACTCTCCCAGTTGAGCAGCGCATTTTGGCTCAGTTGATCCACTTGCCAGATTTGCCGGTGGGCCGTGTCCACGTTACCGGTGTTTACAAACCCCGACGGATTCGCCATGCTGGTAGTGGCGGGGTTATACCAATTCGACCCGCCACAGCCGATTCCGCCCGTGCAGATCTTCGGTAGATCCGCCATCGCCATGTTACAACTCAACGCGCCGAACAAGATACTCGTCGCAAAAGTGATACGTCGTCGTTGTATGCGTGGCCAAGTGGCCAAGGCCCGGCGGCAGGCGGCCGGGATGGTTTTCAAGCGTAAATCCGCTTGCTGAATTTGCCGCTGCTTGGGGTTAGAATTCATAGGCGAGTCTCGCATGTAAACGGATATCCCCTCGCTTGATCGTCCCTAAGGGCCGTAACGCTTCCCCCGCATCCAGCTCCGCGTGCAGTTGTTTCCAGGCCACGCAGCGATAACCGATCCCGGCGCTCGCCAAATAAAAACGGGCGGTCTGCCCGGGTAGCGAATCATTGATGGCCACACTGCCGTAGTCGTAGAAGACATGCCAGCGCGACTCAGTGAGCCAGGTGGATTTTGTAAGGTTCTTGCTTTCCCATTCGAGCGAAGCGTTCTGGCCGCGATCCCCCAGGGCTTGGGATTCGTAATAGCCGCGCACGCTTTGCACTCCGCCAATACCGAACTGTTCGTTGCTGATCAGGGCTTGATCGGTCCATTGCATCGCCAGGCGAGTATTCCAGCGTGAACCGCCAGCATATTGGTATTGGTAACTCAGATCGGCGCTGACATAAAAGAAATCACTCTGCGCCAAATAACGTTTGTTATCGAACTGGTGTTGATCGCTTTTTAAATCCCGGAAGGCCCACGTCACCCCGCTACCCAACCGCAACAGCGATTGTTCTGCGTGTAAAGCCGCGTCATAACGCAGGGTAAACGGCAGGTAGGTGATCGGCGTCTTGCCGGTGTCGGCGCCTTGCTGTAATAGGGTTTCGGAAAAATCCTTGTAATCCGCGCCAAACGACACGCTGTGAAATAATTCCGCGGTGCGCGCCAAGTTCAAGTTGACGCGGACCCCATAAATACGGCCATTGCCAACCACCGAAAAATCTTGAGCGGCGGCGACGTCACTGCTGGATTTGACGGTATACAACGTCAACCGTTCATTGTCGTCGCTGATAGGTAAAGAATACGACACCACATAGAAGTTCACTTCGTGGGTATTTTGCGGTGCAGTCTGGTATTGCAACGCCAGGGAATGTTGCGCCTGCCAGAGATTATCGTAACTCAACGTCGCCAGCGCGCGGCCCTGGGTGGTGGTGGCGGAACTGCGATTGTTGGCCTCAAGTTTGCCGTGCAAGGGCGCTTGATCCTTCACTTTCAATTCCACATCCAGTGTGCCGGGTTCGCGCCCGGCCTTCATCACCGGCACCACACTGCGATCACCGCTGCTGCCATTAAGACGTTCGAGTTCGGTTTGAATTCCGGGCACATAGGGAACCTTACCCTGCGTCAGCGATGGCAATGCCCGGCGAATATCCCGCGGCGAATAATATTTGGAGCCGCTGACTTTGATACGGCCGATTTTCGCTTCGGTCACTTGCAGACGCACGACCCCGGCGGTGACGTCCTGCTCCGGGATGCTGACGACCGCGGTGGGATAACCGGTATTTTTATAGGCTTGTTCAACGGCCTGTCGCGCCTTCTCGACATCCTGCATGGTTTTTCCAGGCCCCATGTCGGGATACACCGCGCGTTCGATCTGCCCTGCCTCCAAGAGCGTTACACCCTGGACACGAAATTCCAGAATATTGAACCTCGGTTCGGCTGTGGTTGCCTGCGAAGTCGCATTAACCCCACTTGGCGCCGAGGGATTGTGGGGCGGAGGATCTTGCACTGGATCGATTTGCGCAAGCTTCCAGGCCCCCGCGGCAAACATCACCGCTAACACGGGTTCGGTTGTGGGCGGTTGCATCGCCCTTATATTCAGTGGCGCACTCAACATGACGAGAACACTTACTCCATAAGATTTCATCATCAAACCTGTTGATACCTTCTACACCTACATCGACAGCCCTGCCTGCCTCAAGACAGAGAGAGCATCCGTCCACCACTACCCAAAAAATCATTTTGTGATAGGACCACACCCGCCCTGGATTATTGTTGTGCAGAGGTACAGTCTGCGTTAAAGCGACAGCATAGAAAGTTAAGGTGACACACGCATGACAATTACTCATAAAAAAAATGCCCACCCCGAAGGGTGGGCATGTCGATGACATTGCGTCATCACGCAGACATTGAGTTACTCAAGCATGCTTACGGGCACAGGGTTGCGGCATTGCAGCTGTTGCCGCCACGGACCATGCGCGTAACGGGCGCGGTGGTTGCGGTACCCGGGTTGCTGGGTTGGGTTGCGCTACATAAGGCAGCCACACCTTGCACGTTCGCGGTCTTCAGGAAGGTGGGGGTAACGGCTTGGGTTTGCAATTCCGTGGCTAACGCATATTCCAAGCTGGTGGTGGACAAGGTGCTGTTGAATTGCAGGGTGTTTTCAAACGCATAGTCGTATTTGCCATTCAAATAATTAGCAATCGTCGGTGCCACGCCGTTGATGCGGACATAATGCCAGTGGTCGGTAGCGCCCGGTAATTTTTCCAGGCCTTGGATACCGATACTGCCGGTCACACCCACAATACCCGGTGCGCCGGTGGTCGCAGAGGTATCGCCGGCAAAGGCCGAATTGTGACACGCGATCACATTACCCGAGCCGAAACCTTCCACCACGGTATAACCCGCGCCATTGGTTGCGGCAGCGGTTACAAAGTCACGTTTCCCACCGTTGGCACCCGTGCGGCAAGGGTTTTCCAGGAAATAGGCATTGGCACCGGCTTGCGTGCCCGAACCCACCACCCGGCGGCAAATCGCCATGTCCCCAAAACCACCGCTTAAGGTCGGCATACCGAGTCCTGACCAGTTGGTAATGGTACCGGAGAAGATGGCGGTGACTTCCGCCTTGCTCAAGCTGGGTTGGCAGGGCGAGTCAATCGCCCGATCACGGGTCGCCAGGGCATCGCAACGGGTGACGCCATCGGCCGCGATCAAGTTCTGCGTGGTCTGCAGTTGATCGTAGACGTCATCGCCCACGCTCACGCCGAATACCACACCAAAACCCGGTTTGGCGGTCAACGCAAGATTGGGGATATTGTTGGCTGCCGTTGGGAAAGCCGGACGGTTTGGAGATCCCGCGAACATACCCGGTTCCACGTCAGAGACACCTTCGTGCGAAGAACGGCACAGGGTATCCGTGGTCACGCCGGACGCTATTTCATTGCTTACCAGAGGAGCAGCCGCAACATTACATTCCCAGCTGTTCAAGGTCGTATCCAATCCGGTACCCACCGCGCGGCGGGCTGCCGCGTTGGTGGACGCGTCGATTTCAACGGGACAATTCCACAGTGGCGCACCGGTTTGTGCATCGGTGCCCGCGGACGTGCAATCACGGCCGCTGCCATTGCGGAAGATGTTCATCTCTTCGACCAGCATGTTCTTCTGCACCGGCACCACACCCCAAACGGAGCCGCCTTTGGCGCGGTTGATCACCAGCACTTTTTTGCCTTGCAAGCTGACGTTGGTGACAGGCGCGCCGGTCTTGAACGTACAGAAGTAGGCCTGCCAAGCCGCGCCCAACGTCGTGCCCGACTGGGCAGCGCCGTTCCAGGGTTGATCCTGGAAAATATCCAAGGTGCCGGTTTGGCAATAGCTGGTGAACATGGCCTTGATGTTTTTCTGCAGGGCCGAGGAGCCGGAGGTGTACAGCGTAAAATTCGCTGTTGTACCCGCGCTGGTCGGCGTGGGAGGCGTCAACGCGAACGACTGACCGGCCAAACAGCCGGCCAGCATCGCGCTGGCGAGTTGGAGAACGTGTTTCATTTGCATGGTAAAACTCCTAGTGATTTAATTAAATAATTAAACGGAAGTGTTACGGCGGCGAGCCACACCCACCAAACCCATCAACGCGGAACTAAACAACCACACCGCGGCCGGGATCGGTACCGGCGCAAAGCTCAGCTGACCGTTCGCCGCCAGGGTAAATTGACCCACGGTATTGAAGTTCGGAGCGGCAGAGGCGCTACTTGTTGGGCGGGGAGGTGTACCGGTATACGATTGAGCGGCTTGCACGAACAGCATGCTGCCGGCGCCAGTACCTAAGGCGGTGAACGCACCGTTCTGTGCCCAGCTATTCAACATGCCGGCACCCTGCCAGCTATTCAGGTCGATCACGCTGGTGCTCAGGTCACTGCCGTTGGCTACGTTATATTGGCCCGGCTGAAGATTCAAATTCGCGATGTAGCTGCCCAATGCATTCACAGAGCCTGTTACCAACGCATTATTGTAATTCCAGGTCGCCGTTGTCGAGGTGGTCAGCATACGCTGCCCGTACTCTGACGCCGAGGTGGCAGCGGTCGCACTGGCTACAGCGTCAGCGGCCATGACGCCCCATTGCACATTGCTGTTCAATACACCGTTGGTAAAAAACCCGGCGGCCAGTGCATTGGTCGAGATGTTGCCAAGGCTGGCGGGAACATTGGCCGCTGCATTGGCCAGCGAACCCATTTGCACACCCAAGTCCACGTTAAAGGTGTTGGTGCCATCCCATAGGCTGAGCACCAGTTCACTCCCGCCCAAGTTGTTGGCACCGTTCGAGGCCGCTTCGCTCGGGGTAATAATGGTAGCGTTGGCCAGGTTGTTCATACCGGCCGCCAGAACGGCAGCGGCGATTAATTTATATTTCATCGTGATTCTCCTAGTTAGATTGTTAATTAACAAGTGCTCTGCAGTACATCAACTTAAAAACCTGTTCAAAAGTGGCTAACAATGGCATTGAGATAGACAATCTCCTCTGCGCCACTTGATAGCAGGTCATTGCCCAATCACGGCGATAGGTATCCCTGTCGCCGGTGAATTGAACGCGGTGTAGCGGCTGTTGCCCACGCGATTGGCGGCACGCCGTAGCGGCGGCAATCGCAAGCTAAAATGATATGGCAACAACAGCGATAAAAAACGGAAGGAGAAGCTAACGGTTTGAAAGAGATACAGCAAAATAGGCGTAGACCTGCGGATAAATACTAAAGCCTGTTGCAGCATGGATCTGTATCCCTCTCCAGTTATTTTCGCACCTGTGCATGGCGGTATTTGCATGCACAACGCTTCTTAAGACGAGAGGTATTTGACCATCCAAAGATGTAAGCCAGGTGACCGCATTTTGAAATCGACTAAATATTTTTTGTATGAATATCAATAACTAAGTAATTAATTGTGACAGAAATTACATTCAACAGGTTAAATGTATTACGTCTGTAATACGTTTTAGCAACATCATTGTAAGTATTCTGTCATACCCATGAATTAGCCTAGGAGGATAATCTACGAAAACAAAACAGGAGGGAATAACAAAGGATGGAAAAAGACCGGAAAAAAATCATTTCCATGCGCATCAGTGAAATGGATCACGCCAAGATAAAACGCATTGCCTCGCGTATGAAGGTCAATGATTCCGATGTATTTCGCTTTGCGATTAAAGTCGTGCTGCACAAACTCACGCCGTTGCACGATACGCGTAAGAATGGCAAGGATGTCCTGCCCGCTTTTATCGAGATCGGCAAGGAGTTAACCCATTTTTTTGAACTGGATGCCGATCGGTTGGATTCGATCATCAATGACGGCGTCATGATTAAAGAGGGTTTGATAGAACGTCGGGATATCGAGTTATTGGCCATGACTGCTGGTCATGATCACTACCTGCTGTCGAAACTGCGCGAACACTTCCAATCCGAGTTATCCACCAGTGACCCTCTTTACCAGTTACGGGAATATTTGTACGGAAAATATTTAAACCACACCGAGGAATGATACAGCTTAACGGGCCTTGGCGATATTGCGATGGGATTGCAGTTCGGCCAGCAGTTTTTCCGGTGGATAGTAGCCGACCAATACACTGCCGTCGGACAGAATCAATGTCGGGGTTCCTTGGACGCCGATTTGCTGCCCAAATTTAAACTGATCGGCGACGGGATTCTCGCACTTGCCGTCGGCAATGGCCTTGCCCGCGCTCACCTCGTCGTAGGCTTTCTTTCTGTCCTTGGCGCACCAGACATTGACGGCCTTGTAGTAGGAGGGTGTGAGAATACCGGTGCGTGGAAACGCGATATAACGGATTTCAATGCCAAGATCGTTGTATTGGCTGATCTCGCTGTGGAGTTTTTGGCAGTAGCCGCAATCCAGATCGGTCATGACCGTCACGCTATAACGTGTGTCTTTTTTGGGTGAATAAATAATCATGGATTTCCTACCCATGGCATCCAAAACCCGTTTGCGCGCCGCCGCGCGGCTTAAATCGGTCAGGTTAACAGTGTCGGCAACCTGGGTAATATCAGCGTAAACCAGGTAAGCCAAATCTTTACTGACATAAATAACCTGCGGCGGTGCGATGACTTCATACAATCCTGGAATGGGTGAGTCATGAATATCAATAGTGCTTAGATCCGTCGTATTAAGCGGTTTGGCAAGCATGGTTTTTATTTTTTCTTTAACGTCGGGCGTGACCACCGCCGCCTGCAACAGGCCCGCCGAAACACTCCAGACCAGGAGGGTATTAATTATTTTAACAATATGTTTAAACATGGTTTATAGCTCACCGTTTTGTGAATCATTGAATTTTGAATTGCCAGCTGTAGATTTATTTGCGCATTACGCAGATAGACTCTATCGCGCATTGTTTTACAGTTGCTGTAATGCTTCCTTGGCCTCTTCCATGCCGGCAAAGGGGCGTGGGCTTTTCACCACCGCCTCGAGCAGTGGTTTTGCCGCAGGCTTGTCGCCCGCTTTTAACAAGGCCATGCCCAGGTGATAATTGATCACGCTGGCATCACCGGCCTTGTCCCTGGCTTTGCGCAGATAGGGGATGGATTCCTTGACCTCGCCATTTTTGTATAAGACCCAGCCGATGGTGTCCAAATAGTTCGGGTTGACCGACTTTTTCAGCGGCTCAACCAATTGCATGGCCTTGATTATACTTGTCTTGTCGGTTCGATAGGTCACCAGCATCATCGCCAGGTTATTACGGGCAATATCAGAAGCGGGGGATTTCTGCAGCAAGCTCTCCAATTGTTGGATGGCTTCATCAGCGCGGTTGGTTTGCGAATATAGAGAAGCGAGCGCATACCCAAGCGCCGGATCGCCCTTGGTTTGTTCATAACCGCGTTGATAGGCCTTGATTCCCTCTTCAAGTTTATTACTTTGCAGAAAAACCAATGCTTGATTACGGTAGGGTGTGGCCCATTCGGGCTGGGACTGCTGCGCCAGCTCAAACGCTTGTAACGCGTCATCGAGTTTTTTCTGCGATAGATATATTTCTCCCAAAAGGTTATGGGCAACCGCATTTTTTGGGTTTTTCTGTACTTTTTCTTTTAGAAACTGAATCGCGCCATCGGTTTTATTCATGGAAATTAAATTACGCGCACAAGCCGTCAGTAATGCGGGAGACTCTGGGTCAATAAGCAAGGCTTTATTGAATTCTAGCTGAGCGGTTTTATACTCATTTTGCAGTTGATACGCCAGGCCCGCCGCGTAATATCCCACGATCTTGTCCTTGGCAAGGGACTTGATCTTCTCCGCCACCGGCAACGCCGCTTTACCCTCCTTACGCGCTAAATACAGATTCAACTTCGCCTCTAGGATCCGTAAATCATCCGGTGCTATCGATAATGCGTTATCAATAACCTTAATAGCCTGCGCCGAATCCCCGCTATTCTGCAAAAATTCGGCGTATTCCAGGTACAAACTCGCATCCTGTGGTTCCGCGGTTAACGCGGTCTCATAGGTTTGCTTGGCCAATTCATTTTCACCATTGCCGTAATGCGCCTCGGCGAGTTGGCGTAGCAACGCCGCTTGGTTGGGTTGGTTACGTAGGGCGGCACGCAGGTCGCCTATCGCGGTGCTATAGTCTTTTTTTGACAAGGCAAGACTGCCACGCATGATCAAGGCGTCATTATCCTGTGGACTTTCTTCGAGAACCTCATTGATAAGTTTTTCGCCTTTGGTGATATCGTTCGATGATAAATAATATTTTGCCAGCGCATTACGGGCGATTAAGCCGTATTTTCCTTTGCCGTCGTCTTTAATCATTTTTTCGAGTGTTGTAACCGATTCTTGCGTGCGATTGGCGGACGCGTACAATCCTGACAACCTTAGCCGCAAGGCATAGTCATCGCTATTTTCAGAGATATATTTTTTAAGTTGCGTTTCAGCACGTTGCGTTTCACCAGAACGGTTAATAACTTCAATATGAAGAATCTTTGCGTCGGTGTCATCACTAAGTTTTGTTACCGCGTCGATGGCGACCTGTTCTGCTTCGTGCGGAGATTTGTTAGCAAGATAAAACTCCGCCAGTTGTGAATAGTTCGAGAGTTTACCGGGCTGGAGTGTGATGATTTCCTTTAAAACAGCTATCGCCTTGTCAGGTTGCTGTAACTTGACATAAATACCCGCGAGCAGCTGCCGCAGCTGCGAGTCGCGCGGGTCCGTCTGCACACCCAGCGCAACGATCCGCGCGGCTTCTTGGAAGTTTTGCTTACGCAATTGCAATCCGGCGAGTAACGCAATCGCATCGATATTATTCGGGTCCAGTTGCAATGCCAGGTTGGCGTCGGCGAAGGCGGTATCCACGTCGCCTAGAAAAGCGTGGATTCCGCCGCGTAACGCGATCGCGCCAGGGTCGCGGGGTGCAATCGCCAATGCTTGTTCATCGGTGGATTTCGCCTCGTTTACCGCCCTACCCAGTAAATAGATGCGTCCAAGCCGAACCATGGCCTGGTAATTTTTTGGATCAAGTTCAATCACCCGGAGATAAAATCCTCCCGCCTCGCGGACCTTGTTCAGCCTTTCAAACGTCCGTGCAAGTTCATAATTCGCCTGCAGGTGTTTTTGGTCTATTTTAAGGACATTGCTGAATTCCACCCGCGCCTTCTCATAATTTTCGCTTTTGTAGTAATCCAATCCTCTAGAGAAATATTTTGCCTTGCGCGCGTCAATACCGCCGCACGACGTCAATGATATAAGGGTTATCAACAACACCAGTACTGGCCAAAAACGGCTAACATTCATTGCGGGTAACATGGTTTTCTCCCTAACATTTAAAACTTATGATCGGATGAACGCCATGCCGGCAATCACGAAAAGCGTGATCGCCGTTATAGCGCGGGTATATAAAATATTTCGCTTCACTTGTGATAGGATCAATTCAATTGCATAAAATAGAACCACGATGTGCACTAGGCTTATTTTAAAATTCAGTCCCGTGATTTTTATTTCCGGGAACAATAGTAATACCGCCACCATCAGTAGGATTAACACATCGAGCAACGTCGGCACAAACGTATCATTGCTAGCGTATCTGAAACCCAACACCACCGTTAACAATAAACCGGCGAAAATCATATTCATGAGGCCCAGCTCTAGATTGACGATGACCGAAAAATTCTGTACCACGTACACCACCATGGTACTTAGTGTATACAAGACCACACGATCCAGCCAATTAAATTCTTTCCTGGGGTCGTGCACTAACTGCGCGAATAATACCATCAACATAATCATCGATAAAACACCGGTATCAACAGGGACAGACCGCAGATTTACCATACCGATGATTAAATAAGCCGCTAGCAAGACTAACGTAAAATAAATAATAAGCGCACGAAAACGTCCGCTGGTCTGAAGCCAATGAACATTTTTCTTGATGAATTCCCTATCCTTGCCGGCCATGGCATGGATTCTCCAGCCGGAGCGCCTTGCTAGAAATAAAATTCCGGCTGTTAAAAATACGATCAACACGTAATAACCAAGGAGTACCAGGTCTTGCGCATACAATAATACATAGGCCGAACCCACCAGCATCGACTGAATGATATATATAATCAATACTGATTCATAATGATTAAAACCAATCATTAGCAATTGGTGATGGATGTGGTTTTTGTCCGGCTTAAAAGGCGATACGCCCCGACTCAGCCGCGTTGTCATCACTTGCAAAGTATCGATGATGGGTAATCCCAGCACGAGTAACGGAATAAATGAACTGATCGAGGTATCTTTCTGTTGTGCCAACAAGATGACCGTGACCCCGAGGGTAAAACCCAGGAACTGGCTGCCGGTATCGCCCATGAATATTCTGGCCGGGTAAGTATTAAAACGCAAAAACCCCAAGATGCTACCCATGCCCGCCAGTGCGATAATGATAATATGGTTGTTAACCGTGGCATAAGCGATCAGCGCGATGCCCCCCAGACTCAGCAATGACAAGCCGCCCGCCAATCCGTCCAGACCATCCGACATATTGATGGCATTGGTGACGCCTAACAGCGCGAAAATGGTGAATGCAACACTGATATAGGCAGGAAGCGTTTCAATGCCAAGGAACGATAGGGTATCGATGACAATGTTGCCATAAAAGATTACTACCAACGTGGCCAGAAGTTGGCCCAGGAATTTCCATTTGTAGTCAATGTTATATTTATCATCCAGCGCGCCAAACAGTAACAAGATTATAATTGCAATTACATACGCCTGAATTTCTCGATACCCGGTTAATAACAACATTACCGGCAGCGCGGTCCCTAACAACATTGCCACGCCACCAATTCGTGGCACTTTGGTCAGGTGAATCTTGCGTTCATCCGGCACATCGACAATCCGCCATTTTGTCGCCATTTTTATCAATGGAGGTATCAACACCACGGTAATCATCATCCCTAGAATAAAACTGAGAAAAAGCGTCATAGAGTTTACGAGGGAATATAATTGGTAATTAACGGTTCGATTGCGCGTAATAATTCTTGCATTTCAGCCTCGGCCTGCTCTACCGGGTGTGTATGATTAATCACTGTACTGATACGCACCAAGCCTCCATCGGTGCGGTTAAGCATAATGCTGTCCTGAAAAATATACCATTTCGCCAGGTATTCGTTGCTGATACGTCGGCCACGTTGCGGAAACCAGTAGTACACCAGCTGTTGATTCTCGCCTTGTTGCACAATCGCGCGGTTCACAGGGACAGTACTGTCCGCCGTCTTGATGGTTTTGGTTGATATAGTCTGTATCCGCCAGCCACCGGCAGGAATACAGGTGGTCGGTGAATGCACCGATTCACCCTTGCGTTGCGAGGCGTAATACGCCATATAGAGATTGATATCTGCGCCACTGGGAGTTAGGTAATCCCCAACGTAATAATCGGTTAGTTTCAGACTGTCGAGATAAATCTTATCGATGCTACTCGTACGCAACACCCACGCGCTGATGGGATTTGGAAATTGAGTAAAGGCCAAGCGTGGGGGTTGAATTTCTTCACGATGGGGTAATGTCAGTGCCGCGGTTAATCCCGCCAATAACAAAGCCATCAAGGGAACCGTAGTGCGCGGTAGATTACGGGTTACGACTTGCGAGTTTGGTGGCGGCGCGGGAATTGCTTCGAGTGAAAACACTTGGCGCAATGAGCGCTTTTGCTTGCCGATTTTTAACAATAGCCACATTTCAAGCATCAGCACGACGGTGGAAATCATGAACACCACCCAGCCTTCAAAATCGTGCAGAAAACCAAGCGCGGCTTCACGCCCCCAATATTCCACCGTGACGCCCACCAGGCCGATACGAATACTGTTCATTAAAACGGTGATGGGAATAGTGGAGAAAAATATGAGTAGTCTTTTCCAGGTTTTTTCCCGGTAAAGTACCGCCGCGATAAAACCAAGCGCCATCAATGGAAATAAGTAACGTAAACCGCTACAGGCTTCAACGACCTGAAGTTTCATGACACCCAGATCGATGACATTACCTTCCAGATAAACGCTTATTCCAAACAAACGAATTACCGCCACCCCCATCTCAGATGACAGTAACTGTAATTTTGCGGACAAGAGTTGCTGTAGGTAGTTTGGCAACGGCACCATGAACAATAACAATACAAATGCCGGCCATATTTTACGCGCTGCTTGGAAGCTAGTAATAGCGATAACCACGCCCGACAGTGTGATCACAAAACTATACTGCACGATAACGTATAACGAGCTTAATTCACCAAAAATATACAATAAGACACCGCCGAGAACTATGGCCATCCCTGCCCAGGAACCGTTAAACGTCATTCTTTGTAACCAGTATTTTTTTGACCAGATAAAATACCCGGAGATAAACGGTAATAAGTAGGCGTGGCTATATTCCTCCATGCCCCAAGAAAGATACATATTCACGATTCCCGTCTGAAACACTACAACAAGTATAATCGACGCGATGGCGAGAAAACCCCAGTACGCTGGAGAGCCTCGCCACAATATCGGTGTTTCTTCAATGAGTGTGTTCACTGGCAACTCCAGCTGCATTCAGTTTTATGAGTAAAACGTCTTCAAGGAGATTACTATAGCGTTTCGCCAGTTTCTGGCGATCATAGTGCTGTTCAATATATTTACGCCCCGCCTTACCCATTTCAATTCTTCGATTGTAGTCTGTATACAGTGATAACACCGCGTCTGCGAGCTGACGCGGATTCTCAGGCTCGATACAAATCCCGGCATCCGCGGTTGTTATTAACTCTTGACTTTCACCTTCAACGCCTAGAATAATTGGACATTCCATCGCTAGACTTTCAAATATTTTTGATGGGATGACCGTTTTGAATAATTCCGATTTTTTCAACAGCACCAGGCTGACATCGGACAATGCCCACAAATAGGGCATATTGGCTTTGTCCTGCTGGGGTAACATTTTGAGGTTCGTTAAATTCATCAAACGGCTCATTTCTAACAAACGTTCTTTTTCCGCGCCATCACCTGTCATTAAGAAAACTATCCCCTCCTCTGCGGCTAGTAATTTGGCCGCATCCAGTACTGTTTCCAGTTTATGCGCCATGCCATGGGTTCCGAAATAGGAAACCACGAATTTACCGCGAATTCCAAAACCATCCGCGAAATTCTCATCGCGGGCGCTAGGTTTAAAAAATGACAATTCAGCGCCGTTTTTCAAAACTTCAACCTTATCGATGGCAATGCCCTTGTCGATCAAGTATTTTTTAAAAGACTCCGTCACTACAACAATATGGTCGCATTTACGATACGCAAATAATTCGAGTTTTCTCAAAAAATTAATAATGATTTTATTTTTAATGGCCCCCACGATCAATATGGAATCCGGCCACAGATCGCGAATCTCAAGAACCCAGGGAATCCTGCGCAAGCGACTCACGAAATATCCCGCCAATCCGTTAAAAAATTGCGGTGAAGTGGTTAACACAATGTCCGGCTTGCGTATAAATAATGCCGCGATTATTGCCGTGAACATATAAGAGACGTAATTCAACGTGCGTTTAATAAACCCCTCATTGGCCGCCAGATAAGTCCAGACGCGGCGCACCTGAATTCCATCTTTAGTTTCCTTTTGCCAAACTCTATTTTTATATCCAGGGTAGACTGCGCCGCGCGGGTGATTCGGCGCACAGGTAATCACCGTAACAGCATGACCCAGTTCCACCCAGTGTTTACAATGCTCATAGGTACGGCTTGCCGGAGCGTTCACCTCCGGGGGGAAATAATGCGACAAAAACAGGATGTTCATGTATTACACACCTCATTCTCATTTTATTGCACGTACGACAAATAACCTGGCACGTAATAAAAGTTTCGTAGGCAGTGTAGAGGGCTATCTTGACAGGGAAATGACACTCGAATGTAGTACGAATGTAATACAAAACAGCGTAATTCATTGTTTATAAAAGCAAGCCATGCGTTATAAGCAGACAAAGGCTTATGATTGACTTACTAAGGACCGCATTGACAAAGCCGCCTGCGTCGGCAATGGGTGTCGGCCGCAGGGATGCGGCCGTCAAGCCTATACGAGGGCAGGGATGCCCGGGGTAGAACAATGCAAGGAGAAATTGTCGAGGAGGTATTCACGGCGTTCCGCCGCCGAGGCAGGCGGCTTTGTCAATGCGGTTCTTAGTATGAATATCGAATTGAATAGCCGAATTGCCACGGTAATGTTTGAATGCAAGCAAGGCGCAACGTGGTATTCGGCTGCGCTCGACCAAACTCCGGATACCAATTTGTCTGTATTAGACTCATCTCGTCCTGCCCTTCTGGCAAGAGTAACAACTGTTCGCCTCCTGGCATCATCAGACGCACACCTTCCACCACCTGTTGTACTTTTACTGCGGGATGAAAGTGAATAAAACTTTCCAGGCGATGTCGGCCACGCCCCGTAACCGTATCGCGGATGTACCAGCCGTGCGATGGGTGATAACGTATCGACCGTGCGTGCACGACGCGCCCAGGAAGCCGCAAATAGCCGTCATGGGCTCCGTTGAATTCAACCCCGCCGTCTGGATGGTTGATCAACGCCGCCATCGTGGGCCGCGCGCGTCGGGCCACACGAAAAACACCCCAGATCTCGGATTGTTCCCGCGCATCAATCCTGACGGTATTATGCGCCGCGGTACTACGTGCATAATACCGATCGGCGGAATTCTCGTAACTATACACCCCTGTATCCACGACAAGTCTCTGGCCACAAATGCACAGCTCATAACTGAGCGTATCGCAATGGGCATGGCCTGGCTGGTAATCCGGCCCGACCGGTCCACAATCGATTACCATCATATCGTCTGCATAGCGAATAACGTAGTAGCCACTTTCGGTGAATGCACAGGAGTTCGTGGTATTGGTTTTTCCAGGCGATTGATATTTAATTATTTTCGCCGCGTACGTGAATAACCGTTCAGGCGTCGGCGCAATACCCAAGGCGGCGTCGTTAAACAGCGGAATTTGCCCGTCCGGCAGGATGATCCGATCCAGAAAATCCAGCGCCGCGACCGTTTTATCTCTGAAGAGCTGTACTGTCGGCGTGTCGAGAACACTGATACTGTTTTGTACAAGATTAAGGATGTCAAGGTAGTCTGTAACCGCAATGCAGTGATACATGGGACTGCGTTCAATATGCCCGCCATCGCCCAAGAACTGTTCCTGGACTTCTTCGGTGAGAATCCGCGAACCGGTTTTTAACCAGCGGGCGGCATCCATACCCTCAAAATACATACCGGCAAAAAACAGGGCAACGGCGTTTTTTAGATAATGGTTGGCCAAAATATGGTATTCAAGGTGTTTCTCCAACCACAGGCATTGCGTATATAAACTGACGAGCCAGGCGTGGGGTACAGGAGTTTTGGTCCATGTAGCAAGGAAATATTTAATCCAATTCACAATACGCAGTGATGCCGTATACGGTTCCCAGGCATTTTCGGTGCCGAGGGGATTATGTTCAATCCAGTGATTGATCAGCTGCGGTAGTTCCGCTTTACGATGTCCTGCCTCCTGCAAATAATCAAAATAATGCAGATTGTAACGCCACAACCGGGGCATATCCCGACTGATCCAATCTATTTCACCGTTTGCGAAAATACGCGATCGGTTAAGAAACCTAAATTCATACGGCTTGGGTTGTGGCTGGGGAGTGTCCATGGCCGGTATAAAATTTACACCGGTACGCAAGCGGACTAACCCTGTTGCCACCACCGGACGATATGCCGGTTGCACACGACGCCAGATCTGATACATCATTTGCTTGGGTCTAAGATACACCGCGCTACGCAGGTACAACAGTAGCCGGTTGAGTATCGTAGGCACCGCGTTTATGAAAATGGTTAAAGCGGGTTTGCCAATGCCAGACTCAAACGGCTAACCTCGATCAACTCGGTAAAGGAAATTGGAGACGGCTGCCCCTGGCTGACAGCGTTAACAAAAGACTGCGCGCAAGCTTTCTGGCCTTTATCCTGGCGCCACAATGTCATACTCGTGAATTTCGGCCAGCCATAACCGCGCAGCCGACGGAAATTATCGAGTTGTAGGATACGACCGGCGCAGAATACTTCCAAGCGTTCTTTAGGAAAGGACTTGTGGCCATTGGCCAGATAGTGCACCGTGCCCATTGAGCCCTCGGCAAACTGCAGAGTAATCGTCATCTTGTCATCACGAATGCCGTAGCCTGCGTTGGGCCCTAGTATCATAGCGCCGCGATTAACCACCTCGGCGCCGGCAAGATAGCGGAGCAAGTCGATAAAATGACATGCCTCGCCGATAATACGGCCGCCGCCGATATCCCTGTCCTGGGTCCAGTGCTGCGACGGAATCATACCGGCATTGACGGTCATCACAAACACTTTCGGTTCGCTGACTCCTTGCAACAGCATTTGCATCTTCTGGATCTGCGGTGCGAAACGGCGGTTAAAACCTACCATCAGTAACGGTGGATTTTCATGCGTCCTGGTCTGTTGATAGGCGATTATAATTTCATCCAGTTGCGCCGGCGTAATCGCCAGCGGCTTTTCGACAAATACATGCTTGCCTGCATTTAATGCCTCGCACACCATATGCGCATGATTGTCGTGCCGTGTGGTAATGACGGCGGTATTGATTGCGGTATCATTGAAAATCTCCGTGGCGTCGGTTGTTATTTTATAAAATCCGTATTTTCTACCCGCATGGACACCGCTAACACCCAAACTGGAAGCCACCGTTTGCAACATGGCGCCCGTCGCCTTAAAAGCGGGAATTAATACTTGTGATGCGTAATTCCCAGAACCTATAAACCCGATCACTACACCCGATGGCGGCGCGACAGTGTGTGGTTTCTCCACATGGAGTCTCAGCGTCTGTTCGCGCAGCGGTAGCTCCGGTGACTGCTTGGCGGAGGGGTATTCAAGCAAGATCCCTAAGGAAAACCGACCATCCGATACCAACGCATACGCATCCGTGGCATTTTCAAACGCAAAGCGATGCGTAATCAGTCGATCGGTTTGCAGACGTTTATCCGCCAGCATGTCGAGTATCGCTTCAAAATTGCGTTGTTCTGTCCAGCGTACGTACCCCACGGGATAATCCTGCCCGGCTTCTTCATAGGCCGGATCGTAACGGCCCGGACCATAGGAACAGGATACTTGGAAGGTCAATTCTTTCTCAAAAAAATCCGCGCGGGATAATTCCAGCCCGGCCACCCCGACCAGCACAATCCGGCCGCGTTTGCGGCACATCTGCGCGGCCTGATGTATCGGCTCGTTGCTTTGGGTGGATGCGGTGATAATCACCGCATCCACGCCGCGTTGCCGGGAAAATTCCTGGGCGGTCATCAGCGGATCCTGGCCTATCGATAAATCCACGGTGTCAACACCGAACGCGCGCGCCAGCCGCAATTTGTCCTGATCAAAATCCAGCCCCAGTACCCGGCAGCCCTGTGCTCGTAACAGCTGCACGGTTAGGAGCCCAATCAAGCCCAAGCCGGTTACCACCACCGATTCGCCCAATGTTGGCGCCGCCAATCGAATACCTTGCAAGGCAATGGCACTCATAACGGTAAACGTCGCGTGTTCATCGCTTACAGTATCCGGAATCCGGGCGCACAGGTGCTTGGACACCATGGTCACCTCGGCATGTTTGCCATTAGAAGCCACACGATCGCCAACTTTAAAACCTTCGACACCCTTGCCGACCTCGAGGACAATACCGGCGTTGCAATAACCCATCGGAATCGGTTGATCCAACTTGTTGCGTATTGTAGTGATCGCCGGGAGTAAACCATCTGTTTTGATTTTATCCAATACCATCCTAACTTTATCGGGTTGCTGGCGCGCCTTATTGATGAGGCTAGCCTTACCAAACTCCAGCAACATACGCTCGGTCCCAACGGACAGGAGTGATACTGTGCTGCGGATCAATAGATGGCCGGGTTTAACGCTTGGACAGGGAATATCCGCTATTTCCGTCGTACCGTTACCCAAGTGCTGAAGGATTTGTTTCATTTTTGTGACATCATTATTGGTGACGAATAACAATACCCCATGGATGTTACAAAATCGTTTAAAAATAACACCGCCAATACATGCTTAAATGAAAAATATACGAACCCATGGACAACGTGTAAAGCGCAGCAGGTTGGCGACTCGCTACTTGTACGCGCATGTAAGTAACGATATTATGCGGCATGGATGTGGCGAAAAAACAAGTTTATGATTTCTGGAATGAAGCGTCATGCGGCGAGCAATTGTATCTAAGCGGCACCGAACAATCGGATTATCTAGCGCAAATGCGCAAACGCTACCAATTAGAACCGTATATCGAAAGTTTTGCGCAGTTCGTCCAGACTCGTAACCAGGACGTTTTAGAAATCGGCATAGGACTTGGAGCTGACCACCAGCGATTCGCTCAGGCCGGGGCGCGTTTGACTGGAATTGATTTGACCGAACGGGCGGTGCAACATACGCGCAAGCGTCTCAACCTGTTTGGGTTGGAATCTAATTTACAGGTGGCTGACGCGGAATCGCTACCCTTTACCAGCGAATCCTACGACTTGGTTTACTCATGGGGTGTATTACATCATTCGCCTAACACTGACCGGGCCATTGATGAGGTTTGGCGTATCCTACGGTATGGCGGCGCCGCCAGAATTATGATCTATAACAAGTATTCGCTGGTTGGTTATATGCTCTGGCTGCGTTATGCTCTTCTAACCGCTCAACCATGGACTGGCCTGAATGCTATATATGCCAAGTACCTGGAAAGCCCTGGAACTAAAGCCTACACCCTGGGGCAAGCACGGATATTATTCCGACGATTTAGCAATATTAAAATCCATACGGTATTGACCCACGGTGATTTATTGGAATCCGCCGCCGGTCAGCGCCATCGAAGTTGGCTGTTATCAGCGGCAAGACGTATCTGGCCGCGCCGTTTTATCAAGTCGGTATTGCCGAACCACGGGCTCTTCATGTTAATAGAGGCAATAAAATAAAACAGTTTGTTAGACGCTAGAAATAAACCGCATCAATCTTCGCGTAGGACTACGCCACCCTCGATTCCTGTAGAAAAGAGCTGCGTGCGTCTATAAAACGTCGGCACCATAGCTCAATACATAACATGGCGAAGATTGAATAGGCGGCATCAATCTTGCCGTTGGCATTTTCTTCAATCAGCCGTCTTACGGCAGCGGCGTTGAATATACCGCGATTGTTAATTGAAGCAGTAGATAAATAGTCTCCAATCATCTCTTTCAGGTCATGGGTTATCCAATAACGCAGTGGCGCCCCAAAACCCGCTTTGGCCCGATAAATCACCTCACGAGGCAAATAGGTTTCCATGGCTTTCTTGAAAATCCATTTTCCTTCAGTACCTCTTTGCTTTAACTTCGGATCAATTCTGGCCGCAAGTGAAATCAGATCTATATCCAGCAATGGAACACGGACTTCCACCCCGTGTGCCATACTCATTTTATCTGTGTAGTTTAGGTTATGATCAGGCAGAAAATATTTACCTTCCAGATACAGCATTTGATTTAATCGTAACACTGTGTTTGGTAATGCCGTAATGCTCTCTAGCAATGATCGAGATGGTATTTCTTTATACACATCCTGCATGACAGGCTCTGATAATATGTTTTCGATGCCAGCTGGGTTTATCCAAAGAAAATAACTAATAAGCCTATCCACGCTGGATTTCTCGGCATATTCAAATGATTTACGAAGTCTTCTACCCATAGCTGTAGTTACAGGGATGTGTGAAGACAATAGCTTTAATTTATTCCGAATAGTTTGTGGCAGCCAATCCCATGTTCTTTCCATATTAAGAGCAAAGTGTCTGCGATAACCAGTAAAAATATCGTCGCCTCCCGCCCCTGATAGCAGGACCTTAATATTATTTTGTCTTGCCAATTCAGAGATAATCATAACATTGATGGGGGCCGGATCCGCCTGGGGCTCATCCATGTGATAAATCATATCTTCCAGACGATCTACAATACTAACATCCGCATGAACTATTTTTAATGGTACCGAGAGATATTTCGCTACTTTTTTCGCATACATAAGATCCGAAGACATATTTTCTTTGTCATGGATATTTTCTTCGAATGAGACCGTGAAACATTGCAACACCTCGTCTTTCATTATTTTTTTGGCGCACGCGACAACCGCACTAGAATCTAGTCCACCGGATAAAAATGCACCTACTGGCACATCAGAGATCAACTGGCGTTGCACCGCCTGTTCGACCGCCTCACGTACTGCTAGAATCGATTCATCTTCTGACATTATACTAATTTCTTGATCATAGGGTAAATCATAGTACTTCCAGTGTTTACTAATTCGCCCTTCTTGTACAATCATTGCATGACCAGGCTCCAGTTTTTTAACCTGCGACAAAATGGTCTTTGGAGCAGGACACCATAAGTGTGTGAGATAGTAATAAATAGCACTTGAATCAAGATCCGAAGATACACTTTCGTCACAAAGGATTGCTTTCATTTCACTTGCGAAGATAAATCCTTTTGACGTTAGCGAATAATAAAATGGTTTAACCCCGACATGGTCGCGCGCGATGAATAATTCGCGTTTTTCATAATCCCATATTGCAAATGTAAATATTCCGTTTAGTTTACAGAGTACATCATGGCCATAGCATAGGTATGCATTTACTAAGACCTCTGTATCGGATTCACTGCGAAATATATATCCTTTCAAAATAAGATCTCTTCTCAATGCTACATAATTATATATTTCTCCATTAAAAATAATCACCGCGCGTCGATTTTCATCCCACATTGGTTGTTGACCATGCGCAGATAAATCAATAATAGACAATCGACGATGGGCTAAACCGAGGTTGTTTTCTTTAAAATAGAGATGGCCGCCATCATCAGGGCCTCGATGTTGTAATACTGACGCCATGCGCGATAATAGTAACTCGTCAAAGCTTCCAGAAAATCCTGCTATGCCACACATTTTTCCTACTTTTACAATGTCTATTTATAGTGAATAACATTCACGATTAATGATGCACAAATTCAAAGTACATTATCTCTTCAGTCAACCAATAACATCCAACGCTATTGAGTTAAGCTCCTTGTACGTTGCAGCAGCAATACTGTCCCAATCCAAAATATACTTCGTTAGCCTAGCTTTACCAAGTAATTTCAATTCCTGTTGTAATTCAGGACTAGTGCAAAATTTTTGAATCGTATTTTTTATGCTTTCAGTATTATATGGATTAAAATACAGCGCGGCATCATGACAAATGCTTCTTGCAAAATCAATATCACTGGTTAAAATTGGGCAATCGTATTGCATTGCCTCAATATAGGTACCGCTAAATGATTCTAGTAGTGTTGGAAAAATCAATGCATGCGCATTACGGTAATACGATCCCAATCTCTCCCTTGGCAATGGACCAATATTGACCAGCTGATTTTCTAATTGATATCTTTTAATTGTATGCAATATGTTACGCACATTTTTATGCTGTTTAGAATCAATTGTTATAAATATCACCACATCACGCATTTCATTTTTATGAAATCTAAATAATTCTATTAATATTTCTATATTTTTATACGGATAGTATCTTGTCAGTAATAATAGTCGTATTTTATTTTTAAAATTTTCATATTCCGATGGATAATCAATTGAATTGTTAATAATATTTACAGAATTATCTGTACCATTTTGACAGATGGCGATTTTACTGCAGCCATGATAAACTTTTACTAATCGACTTGCCATCACATCTGTTTGACAAAATGTAAGTCTCGCTTTTTTTAAATTACGCTTTAAACGTGTTCGATGTAATTCGACCATACACCGTATCAAGAACGATTCTTTACCGTAGTGACTAGATGGATACACGAAATGAGCGTCCTGAAGTAACATAGCCTGCGGGGCTTTTACTCTGGAAACCATACGATTACCGAGCGCGAATACCACATGCGGTTTAAATTCATTAATCACATCCGGAAGAATAAATTCATCAAACAACCATCGTCGTAGTTTATTAAGCCCTGATTTACATGTGTAAATATTTGTATTTCGCCCAGTGGTAATATACCGTTCATACTCTTTTCCTTCAGGAATAGTAATCAGGTAATGGTCTGAAGCAGCATGGCGTTGTAAACTTGCTATAAGTTCCTGCCCAACTCTTACACCTCCACCAACAGCAAGAGCGTGTGCAATTATCGCAACTCTCATAGTCTTTGAGTCTCACCTTGCCATGCTGACAATAACATCTGAGCGCACAGATTCTTGATAACCACCATCATTTAACATACACGCCATTTCGAGCCTGTCAGTTAACTACTGGGTTAAAACTTAATCCAACATTGCTAATTAAAAATTGGATCGTAGATGTATTTCTATGAGATTTGGATTTCTACGATTCAGTTTGTTTTTTGATATAAACCAAAAGCGCTTATATGAATGATAAACTGGAGAGAGTAATCTATACATATACACAAAATTCTTTATAGTTTTAAATATTCCTATTCTTTCTGATCTTGTTTCAGTATCTCGAAGAATATTTCTATTCCATTCGTACACATAGTCGCTTTGTTGAACACTATTGTGCAAGAAATTTGCATTTTTTAAAACCGTCCTGGTTAAAACGTATGTTTCGTTTGGTGATATAATATTAACACGATTTCCATTACCAGGCATTTTTACTTGATACCATTTTTTAGTATTAGAGAGCTCCGCCAGAAATACTTCTGTATTTTCGTATCCATTTTCAGGAGAATAGAGTGAGAAAAACAGCTCTGGCGAAAACTGCCAGAAGCCATGTCCGCAAAAATTATTTGCGGGTAGTATATGTAATATTTGCCCCCCTGGCTTACACAAGAGTGAACAATTCTTTAATGCTTGCGAGGTATTATATATATGTTCTAAACATCCGCTATCAATAACGGTATCATATTTGTTGAGGAGATTTTCGGGTAGCGGCTGATTCATATCGTGGATGATGCTGGCTTTTTCAAAATCTGAATTATCAATTGAATCAACGGTTTTCGATCCGTAATTTTCTATTAGTAATTTTTCACAATACTTTTGATTTTTATAGTCTAAATTAGTGGCAAACATCTTCCGAATTAGAGGCTCAATCACGTGTATGCCTTGCCGGCCGATCGTGACAGTTTCACCGAAAATTTGGTATTTCCTGGCGTAATTAAGAAAATTTAACCCGTGCATATCAATACCCATAGCTCTTTCTCCACAAATTCTATAGTTTCATCCGAGTTTTCTCAGAAGTTGCTTTGCATGAGAGTCGTCGATGAATGTCGCGTATACACGTTCAACATCTGCACGTGCTGTACGGCCCAACTTAGAAGCGTAATCCTCGTCCTGAATCAGTCGACGCAGACATGCCGCAAGATCACCTGGATCTGATGGTTTACAATACAGACAGTTCACTTCATGGATTAAGAAACCTTCCGTTCCTGGCATTTCACAGGTCACTATCGCGTTGGCATACATCATCGCCTCGTATAACACGCGTGGAAACCCTTCAGCATAGTATGAAGGGAGCACGAAAATACCGCAGCGTTTATATGCCTCGCCCAAAACAATAGGATCAACATGGCCCAATAGAGTGACAGTATTTTGTACGCCCAGCTTATCTTGAAGTTTATTTAATTCTTGAATTTCTTCATCAGTTCCACCACCAGCAATAAGTAGTTCAACGTCAAAACGTTGGTTTTTTAATACTGTAATTGCCCGCACTACATCATGCACACCCTTCGATTCGTTCAGGCGCCCTGCGAATAAAATGCGATTTATTTGCCGTCCAGTTATTTCATTAATATCAATTTGATATGGCTTATGTGCGGTTAACGGAATCTCGTTTTCCACATTGTGGCAATACTCTAACAGTTTATGTCTGAATGCTTCGCCTGTCACAATCATGAATCGAGCTTCACGAAACATCAACCGCCACCATACCGGTGTTCTTGACTTCCGATCCAACCAAGTGCCACGAATATAAATTCCATACGGTTTTCGTAATAACTTCGCCCAAAATGCAGCGAGCATTCCATTATAGCCTGGAGAAAAAATATATAGGAAATCGTAGCTTCCAATTATAAATGGAATTATGAATATGGCACGCATATAGTTAAAATATTTAATCAACGGTGAGTGTGCGTGTTCGATATCATTAATTTTATGCAGTTTCACGTCTGATATTTTAACATTCCCTGTAAGACTTGTTATACTCTTGCTTGTCAAGAATCCTGTAATACCTATTGTTGTATACTTGCTACGCACAACACGCAGTAAATCAAGCTCAGCAACTTCAATATAGATAAAGTCACCCTTAATGACTATTGAATGGTTTGGTATGAGAAGAAATGATTTTTCTTTACGCATAACGAACTTTAATATGTTTGTTTTCATTATTTGATGGTGAAAATATTGTGCAAACTAACACTACACTTAATACAAGTATCGGTCTAAAAGCCTGAAGTGTTCCATCAATAATCATTTTTGAAACCATAAACACAACAAACGGGTAAGCGGCATATAAAATAGGATTACGTCCGCGTGTATCGTACCATCGCATAAATAGTGCAAATACAGATCCGTAAACTGTCATCCCTATGATAACTCCAAACCATCCAAGCGATAAGTAAAGTTCCCCCGGCAGTGATGGACTTGTAGCAGTATTCCAACCTTTATGCTCGGGTATCAATAACAGATCAATAAATACACTTGAGTCGATGCTTGGTATAATATCGCCCAATAAAGCCCTGTCCAATGGTTCTGCCCACGCCATCAAAACCATCGGGCCAAGGGTAGCGTTACCCTTTTCTATATATCGAACAGAAGTCATCGCTGTATCAAGCTGCTCAATATTTTGACTGATTACTTCTGTTAAGTGGTAACCTGCACGATCAATAAAAGTAGATAAGAAATTACCAAAGTCATCACGGATATTTCCACTCCTAAACGCCCCAACCAGTGAACCCAATAATATGATTGTTAAAGTTCCTATCAGGACATTTCTCCATCGTAATGGTTTATGCAAACCATGATAAAAAAGTAACCAACAGAATATTGGTGCAACAACGATGTCACGGCCCTGTAACGGGGTGAAAGCCACTGCCAAACACAATGCCAGGATCAGACACAACCATGGGTGTTTTTGTATAGCGACAATTGCGAATAACCCATAAGCGGCGAACAATAGATGTATTCCCCAAAACCAACCTCCATAAACACCCGCGAAAATATCAGCACGCCCACCAGAATACCCAAGAAGCCGACCTAATCCGCCGGAATTTATTACGAGCACGCTATATGAAGTCATACCCAAAACCGCCAATACCATCGCACAGAAGATGGTATATCGAGTTTGACGTTGGCTTAGTAACACTTGTGACATTTGACCACTATTCCGGATTCTAGTAACTATAAAATAACCCAGCAAGAAAAATAGATACCCTAACACAGTCATAGCCGCTGTTATACCAAGTAACGATTCCACATCCCGACCGAAATACGGTATGTGATATGCGCCAAGACTTGCTAACCAAAGTGGCGCAATTGAAAAACTAGCCGTATAGAGGAGTGTTGCTATTTTAGCGGGTGTCAGTGTGTCCCGCGGTCGTTCAGCTAATACGAATATGATACAGATTGCCCCGAGTGACCAGGCGCTGGTCACAAACAGAATCGAACGATTTTCACTAAAAAAAAACGTGTATATACTTAGAATGAAGAATCCTAGTAAAAATTGGAACCAGGATGCACCTTCTTTGCTTATTCTATATACAGAATAAGAAAATATTCGACGTTGGTATAAAACAGATTTTTTTTGATAAGGTAGCATTATTGCCTTAGTGCTCATAGTATATTATTAGTTTGAGTGGACCCATGGAAATTGTTAGGCGCATTAATTAATCCGCGCACCAATAGATCTGACTCAGCTTCAGAAGTCATCCACGGTGATGCGAATGCCAGGACACCGTAGGTCTTCGCTCTTTTAACAATATTATTGAATTGTACCGCATCTATCCCTGACGGTAATCGCCATCCAACGGGTTGGACTAAGTCACCGTAAACCAACGACCACAGCGGTACACTATCAAGTTGTGGAGTATAAAGATCCATAAGAGCATAATCGATTAGATCTAGATATACTTCCGCGCAACCTTCGACCATTATCCTACCTGCCGTCTGTTTTAACAAATTACGTAATCCGTGTATCCATGCGTTTCCATCACCGGGTTCATGTCCATGATCGTATGCCCAACATTGCATGGGTGCCGACGCCGCTAACATATCGAGATATACTCCGCTAGATAATACATAATTTGAATCCATCAAACTATTGCGCGCATTGAGGATACAGTCTTGCCATTCCTTAGAAAATGGACATGCGTAATATAGGAAATTTAATTTTTTATTGTATTTTACCATTGTGTTTTCATTAGTTCGCAATGCGGATTGCATATCACTATCGTGAAACACGGATTGATTTTCATCCCATAATAATGAATTTATATATGGCAGAGCTAATATATCTCTTTTTAGTAGATCAGCTAAAAAATGTTGAAATTCTATTGGTTCCTTTGGTTTATAATCTGGATACATGCGATCAAACGGGTGTTCTCGCCATTGCGTAAACCAAACACCAAGCGGGCCTTGCACCATATTGACGATATTATCAAGGTGTTTTTTTTCCAACAAAAGTGAACTACTTGAAGCCACCGAGATGAAATTTAAACGAGGTGCATTCCGTTTTCGATCTCTAACCCAGAATTGGTTAGCCGCCCAGAGACGATATTTTTCGGCAGCAGCAGCGATCGTTGGCTCTATTTTGTAAACCTGGACTTCTGGCAAGTTTCCATAAAATCTTATTCTTAATAGTACACCTGGTATTAATTCCCAATCGGAAATACCACCATTCATATCATTCGCAATCACAAGCACACCTTCATTATTATTGAAGAACGCCGCCATCTGCATACAATGTTCACGCGAAGGATAGCGTCGGTATAATGGTTGCCGTTGACGATATAACTGGCCATGCTCACGCGGTAGTAATATCGCATTATAGTTTGATATGTCGAACTCAAATGTTTTTACTCGTGGATCTACATAATTGGTTACTCTACAGCCAGGTAGTATCGGTATAAATGCTGTGGAACATAATGTTTGTATAAATTTCCTTCTACGAGAATAAAGCATTGGTTACCACACCTTAATCCGATATATATATACAAACATTCCAACGGTAATCAAAGATAACGGGCCTGCGATTAATAAACTCATAAGTTCATTATTCTGCCAAGGACCAGGCATATATTTTACAATGCAAGCGACAATCGCAACCAGTAAACCTGCGACAACACCCGGGAATATGCTAGATACCAACTCAAATATTGATATTTTCATCACCGCAATACACAACCACATCATCAAGACTGCGTCCATTACCGCTGCCACGAAAATACCCCAAGCTACCGCAGTCAGACCATATTTACTGAGTATTAGTGATAAAACAATAACTATACAAGCTACAATCCACTGCCGCCAAGCGCGGCTATAGGTCTTACCGAATGCGCGTGCCGAAGGATCCGACACATTTAAGATTAATCGAAACGGCATAACTAAGGCTAAAACTTGCAACGGCTCTGTAACCGCGACCCACTGCGCCCCGAGTATAATATGTACTAACTTCTCACCTAAAAGCCAAACCAACACGCTTAACGGTATACTGAGTAAACAAATCCCAGTAAGCGCAATTAGATAAGTTGTTGCGGAACGTTTATACTCATTCTGTATTTTAGAAATATGTGGAAATAATATTTTGTCATAGATTTGCCCTAGTTGGCCTGAAGGCATGGTTATAAGTTGATTCGCGCGACCGTAAATTCCAAGAGCGACCACCCCCAAGCGCGACGCGATAATAAAACCGTCCGCTTGGGCAGAAAGAAAACATGCCAATCTCGACAGAGTTTGTCCAAGACCATAACGGACTATACGTGTCATTTCCGTAAAACTTGGTTTAATAGTCTGTATTTTCGTAGAACTTAGTCTAATAATACCGCATCTGATAACTGTCTGGCACAAATGACCAATAACCAAAGACCAATAAGAGAAGCCTAACCAAGCTAATCCAATCGACACACCGGCATATCCAATTGAATAACTTACAAAATCCGCTTTAGCAAGATACTTAAAGTCCATTTCTCGCTTTATAAGTGCATCGTGCACAACATACACGCCTTGAATTAAAAACATTAGTGAGTAGACGCGTAATACGGCATACAATTCTGGAATGTTAAAAATTACTGCCATACTGGGTGCGCTGGTATACAGCACTATGGCAACAACAATGCCGAGAAAATATGCCATAAAATATGAAGTACTAATGAAATTATCAGTTAAATCTATACGTTGGACAATATAAAGACCTACACCGAATTCAGAAAAAACGAGTAAAAACTGTGTTATAAGAACAGCAACAGAAACCACGCCAAATTCATGAGGCGTCAAAAGACGAGCAAGGACTATAATCGCAACAATCTGCGATAATACTTGCGATGCAGTACCCGTCATAACCCAAGTTGCGCTACGTCTTATTTGATTCATGATCTATATCGTCAGTTAACTTTGATACAGTATTTTTCAGCTTAATATATCAATTATAATGTCTAATTTTTAGACGCAATTTAAAACATCCCATAAACACATCGCACTTCATAATTGATTATCTTGCAATCACTAGCAGTGAATACCCGCCAAGTATTCTTGCCGCGAGCGGAATACTTATCTTTGACATACCCCACCGAACACTATTTGCAATTGCTTTTTTAATAGATGGGTTCTGTTTAAAAGACCAAAATGAAGCATTTGTATATATAGCATCGATTATTTCGTGGCCTGTATCTTTAAGCGTAGCAATTGCAGAATCAGCTGTAAAATAATGTAGATGCCCTTTGGAATATCGACTACGAAGAAAAGAATTTCTCAGGACAGCGGAGACATGTATATCGAGCGGTATATGATATATTTTGTAATTTGCCTTATTTTTACATATACTTATAAACCCTATGTAATCTTGGATGTGTTCAAATACATCAATCGCAAGTAATAAATCTATATCTTTAATATTTTCATCTGAAATAAAATCTTGACATATAAAGTTTATATTGTTGCCAACGTTTTTTTTGCTAATTTCGATCGCTTGAGGCGATATATCATAGCCACTAAAATGCACCTCACTCAGGCAGGTTTGCTTAGCAAGCTCAGTTAGAATTTGCCCTGCACCGCATCCAACTTCCACGACGGTATTCGGGTGAAGACCATTTTTTATCATTATCTTAAGTATCTGCTCTGACTTCCAAGGAGAATCTTCGACGTGCCAAGTCTGAGTTGTCTCTAGGTATTCTCCACTTGTATAAATATTATTCATTTTTGCGTGTCTTTATCATCATCATATATAAGATAATTTCATAACATTTTATCAACTGCTTGGGGAAACTGGTACATTCTTTGTTACTTAGTTAAAGGCGACATTTTTTTGTTCGCCATTTAAATACACCTTGGTTAATCCCGTGACGATAGCTTTAACAATTTTTCTAGCAGCAGTACCATCTCCGTAGGGGTTATGTGCATTACTCATTTTCTGATATATCAAATCATTGACCAACAACAATTCCATTGAATGTTTAATTTTATCTTTGTTCGTTCCAACCAATCTTACTGTTTCTGCACTCACTGCCTCAGGTCGCTCAGTTACATCACGCATCACCAACACAGGCTTACCCAACGCCGGACCCTCTTCCTGAATACCGCCAGAATCAGTTAAGATGACGTCACATTGATTAATCAACCACACGAACGGTGCATATTCTTGTGGTTTGAGTAAATATACATTCGGTAGGTTACTAAGGATACGATTAACCGGTTCTTGCACATTCGGATTCAGATGCACTGGGTATACTACTACCCAGTTCGGGTGTGCCACGGCCATGTCACGAATGGCCTGACACAGGTCTTCAAATCCATTACCGAAATTTTCGCGGCGATGCCCCGTCACCAATATTTTTTTAAACTGTGGGTTGGTGAATGCATCGTAAAATTTAGTTCCGAATATAGATTCCCAGTAACTCGCAGGAAAATTACTCACTTTTTCACGCACATACAACAATGCATCAATCACGGTGTTGCCGGTAACATATATGCGCGTATCCGCAATATTTTCCTTGAGCAGATTCTCTCTGGCGGTGTGTGTTGGCGCAAAATGCAGTGTTGCCAAACGACCCACCAGGCTACGGTTGGCCTCCTCGGGGAACGGCGCCTTGAGATCGCCGGTTCGCAGCCCTGCTTCAACGTGGCCGACTTCAATGCCTGCATAAAAGGCCGCTAGTGCCCCGCTAAAGCAACTGGTGGTATCGCCATGAACCAAAACAAGGTCCGGCTTTGCCTGTCGTAATACATCGCGCAGGCCCAGCAAGGCTCGACTGGTGATATCAAACAAATCTTGCCCGGCGGACATGATATTGAGGTCAAAATCCGGTGTAATAGCGAATAATTCCAGCACCTGGTCGAGCATTTGCCGGTGTTGGGCAGTGACGCAGACCAGTGATTCAACCCCGCTCTGGGCTTGCAGCGCCTTAACGACCGGCGCCATTTTAATAGCTTCGGGTCTTGTTCCGAAAACACACATCACCCGTAGTGTCATAACACCGCACCGCGTGTGTCGATTAGGATTTTTTCTTTCAGATCCGTTGCTCGCAGTTTTTTATACTGCTTATGGTCGACGAGCAATAACAGGATATCCGACCGCTCTAATACGTCTTCATAATCGATTAATTCTAATCCATTGCACTTCTTAATATTTGGATCGTTGATTAACACCTCACCGAGGTTCATCTGCATCAACTCATGTACGATCTCTAATGCCGGTGATTCACGTATATCATCCACATCCGCTTTAAAACTGATCCCCAAGCAGCCAATGACGGGGCGTTTGAATTTCTCCGCCTTCATTGCGACGCGTTCTAATACCCATTTTGGTTTGTAATTATTAACTTCGCGTGCGGTACGGATCAGCCTGGCTTTCTCGGGGGCTCGCGCGACAATAAACCACGGATCCACCGCGATACAATGCCCACCAACGCCTGGGCCAGGACTAAGAATATTGACGCGTGGGTGACGGTTCGCCATGCGGATCATCTCGAAGACATTGATGCCTTCTTGATCGCAGATCATGGATAATTCATTCGCATAGGCAATATTGATATCGCGGTAGGTATTTTCGGCCAGTTTAGCCATTTCCGCCGTGCGGGCATCCGTTGCCAATACCTCGCCGTTGATAAAGGTTTTATAGAATTCCACCGCTTTGTTGGTCGAGGCATCATTGAGACCGCCCACGATACGATCATTTTCGATCAATTCTCGTAATATTTTTCCAGGTAACACGCGTTCCGGGCAATGCGCGACATAGACACTGGTATCAATGTCGATACCGGCCTGGCGTAATTGTTCTCCTACCACCTCTTCCGTTGTGCCGGGAGGACTGGTCGATTCGAGAATGACGAGATTTCCGGGGCGAACATAAGGCGCTATGGTGCGAGTAGCCCTCTCAACATAGGATAAGTCAGGTTGGTAGCCGTCTTTAAACGGTGTTGGGACGGCGATAATAAAAATATCCGCTTCTGTGGGTTGTAAGGAGGCAGTAAGTTTTCCGGATTGCACGGCGGATTTCACCAGGATGTCGAGATCAGGTTCAACGATATGGATCTTTCCCTGATTTATGATATCGACGACATCTTTGGAAATGTCCACCCCGTGGACGTGAAAACCTTTGGTGCCGAGCAACGAGGCAGTCGGCAGGCCAATATAGCCCAGGCCTACGACGCAAATTGTTTCCTTTCCTGTGTACACAGCCTGGGCCTCATATACTATATGCAGACGGTTTTTATATTATTTAACAGTGATAGAAGGCTACTATAAATAGTAAATGTTGTACTTTTGTTGCAAATTAGCCTTTTGTCATACACAAAGAACGATTCCCGGATAACCCATCGCAGGTTGTCATATATTTGACATACATACCCACCCTCGGATAACAATAATCATTCCCTGGTCGATTAAGTTGCATTACCACGTGATCCCGGGTTGCGGTTCACTCCAATTTCTTAACCAACCGATACACCAGATGCTGTGAATGGCTGAAGCGCAGGGTATTTTGTCCAGGATTGATACGCTGTACTCCCGGTAATGGCGTGAACGGCCCCAGCAGGGTCTGGCCACCCAAAATTTCATACTCGCCAGGTACGAGTTCCCAGGTGGTGTAGACCAAATCATCACCCTCCCAATGCATTTGATAATCACCGTAGGGTCTGGCCAGCGGTTCCCCCACGAATACACCCTGCCCTGGCATGTCGACACTTTTCCAATACGCCTCGATCAAGCTTTCGCCATTAATGTAACGATCAATCACAACGGCCGGGTTGGGAAATTTTCCTGGAATATTGCAAGGTTCCGCCACCGTGCCGTAACTGCCGGTTGCCCCAGCGCTCAGCCATTCTAAAATACTCATTTGCTGACTGTCGGTGAGTTGCCCGCCGCTGGATGTTAAATGGTCCGCGATCGCGCCGGGCAGGAAGTTGTTACTGGTCAGCTTGCTCACAAATTTGCTTCCGGTGAAATAAAATAAAACGTCTTTTTTTCCGGTAATATAGTTCTGCTTAAGCGCTTCGATATGTAAAAACCCGCCGTACACCTGCTTAATCTTAGCAAACAAGACATCACGAACCGTGCGCGATGCGTCCGTCGTGCTCAATAGATAACCCGTACCCTGCGGATAGGTGTGATCCGCGTGGATACCACGATCAATGAGCCGTTTGACTTCCGCCAAATTTTTTCCCGCCAGCATCATGCTAGGACGAAACTTATAATCATCGTAAGGATATTTGCTCTGACTGGAAAAATAGGGATTGGCCGCGGTCATCCGGCAACCGCTGGCGCAATAACGCGGGTCGAACCCAAACGCAAACGCGGCTGTAATCCCCATACAGTCCACCTTGTAAGGTTTCGTCCAGGTAAGCACATAGGCTTGCACATAAACCGGTGTTTGTTGTTTTACCACCGGCCACAGCTGATTAAATAATGTTGACGGTAGATTGACGTTGCTTGGATCGATTCGCACATGAATGGTATTTTTTTCAGGAATATGACGTCGGCGGCGGTAATACTCGGCAATTTCAACGCTGGCGGGATCATTGTCATTAACAATGATCGCCAGCTCTTCAGCACGTAGACTCGCCTTCGGTACTTGGATAACCGGTGTCACAGGCTGAAATTCCGCGAAGGCCAGCGTTATCGTGAAGCCCAGTGAAACGCCGAGCATTGTGTACACGGACTTCATGCAGGGCTGATGCCTTGCGGCTACTTACGTGCTGTTATAGTGGATTTGTTCAACACATTGCCGATCACATTGGCATGCTTCAACATTTCCTTGGCACGCGCGATATCGTCAATCTGGGTCTTGTTATCCTCGACCACCAGTAAAAACGCGTCGACATAGGATGAAAATACCAGCGCATCATCCGCTGACAATAACGGTGGTAAATCGAAAATAACAATGCGATTTTGGTAGCGATTCTTAAGTTCAGCGAACAAATTCACCATACGTGGCGTTGACAATGTCTCGGATGAATTTAATATCGGGACTCTTCCTGGTAATACCACCAGGCGCTCAAGCGAGGGATTAAACAGGATTTCACTAAGACTAGACTCAGACTGGATATAATCACTTAACCCCAGTTCCGGCAGGTAACCGAAGTAGTCATGGATTGAGGGTTGGCGCAAATCCAGATCCACCAGCAGCGCCGTCTGGTTGACTTCCATGGCCATACTGATCGCCAGGTTGATGGCGGTCAGGGTCTTGCCGCTGTTAATCGCCGGACTGGTAACACCCAGTGTGGTCCAATTTTTCTCTCGCAGGCGTTGTAAAACGTGGGTACGCAATAAACGGTAAGCATCATAGATGCTACTGTGCGTTAAAGGATTGATGACACGTTTTTCGTGTAGGTAGGCTGGAACGGTTTTAAAAACGCGCGTTAGAGTATAGCTGCTCGGTTCACTGGTCTCTTTATTTAGCACCGGCCGAACGGGGGGCTTTCTTGGTCTAATCGTGCCTTTAGCGCGTTGCAATGCATTAATGATATATTCCATCGATACCACCCTATAATCCAAGTTTGTGCAGCACTGTAAACCACAATACGTCCAACGGCATAAACAGTACATCGACCATTATCATGGCAACAACCGCACTGGCCGCCGCGCCAATCAGCGAATAGGTTAACCTGCGTTTTTGTTTGTGGCGTTCCGCGTCGGTGACAATGTAGGGGATGATGGCCAAGGGCAGTTCACCGAAAATCTCCTGTAACGCGCCATCACCGTGGATGCTTTTGTCCATGTTTTCCTTAAGCATTGTTAGGCCAAAACCGGCGCCCAATGCCAGCATTAACCCCAGCACAATGAGCGCCGTGCGGTTAGGTTTATACGGCTTTTCAGGAGTCAACGGCGGTTCAATCAGCGAGAAATGCTCACCCTTGCTGTTTTTTTCAAGCTCTTCGGCGAGTTTGGCGGAAGTCTGCTTGGCCACGATTTCTTGGTATTTTTCCACGGTATTTTTATAATCACGGGTCAGCGCCACATAGGTACGCTCGATCTTTGGCGTATTAACAATTCGATTCTCGTACTCGGCAAGTTTTTCTTTGTATTGGCGTTTATTCTCATAAAGCGACTTTAGATCGGCCTCGGCGCTGTCCAGACGTGATTTGAGTTCAATATAAGCCGGGTTGTCCGCTGTTTCGTTCTGATCTTCCTTATTTCCTTGTTCTGCGGCAAGATGGGCTTCGATTTCGTGGATTTCTTTTCTAAGTTTAATGACATCGGGGTGATCGGGCGTGTATTTCTGCTGGTCTTCGGTCAGTTTTGCTTTTAATCCCACCAGTTGTTGTTTAAGTTCCTTGGCGGAGCGATGACTCATCCCGACGTCTTGTTGCAACGCGGCGATTTCCCGGCGCATCTTCACGAGATCCGGATGCTCTTTGCCGTATACCGCCGCGGCACTGATATACTTGGTTTCCAGCGCCTTCAACCGGCCTTGTGGTGTCAGGATACGCTCGCCATTTTCAGAATAGATCGTCGCGGAGGGACTGAGTTGCTCAAGTTGAGCTTGCAGTTCAATTTTGCGATCTTCCAGGGAACGGACTTGACGATCGACTTCCATCAATTCCCGATCCGTACGCTCCCACAACTGGAAATTCAGATCCGTCAATTCGGGTAGTTTTCCCGAATTCTTGACCTTGAAATCCGCCAGTTCGGTTTCATAAGTGTTTATCTGTTTCTTGAGTTTTGCCGCCTCTTGATCCAGGAATCCGGTCGCCACCGCCGCTTGTTCAGTACGCGACTTCAAATTTTCGTTTAGATACAGGGTCACCAGCTCGTTCGCGACTTTTTGCGCCAGGTCGGGCGAGTGATTATCATACGTCAGCTTAAAGGCAATGGTGGCCTGGCTGGGACGGCCGCTACGTGGATCAATTACATCAGCACTGATCATGTTTAAATTAATGTCCTTGCGCATGATGTCCATGACTTCTTCGCGTGTCTTGATATCGCGTTCATGTTTATACAGATCATATTTTTTTAGTACGTCAGTGAGGTTCGAGGTTGTCATGACACGTTGACTTATTACTTGTATCCGTTCGTCAGCGAAACTGGTGATCGTAGACTTTACCAAATCGCTAGGAATACCCGACTGTTCGATCAAGATAATGGCACTCGAACGGTATATGGATGGGATCAACAAAGCAATAATGATCGCAACCACGGCGACAATGGCCGTGGTAAGGCTAAAAAGCCGGATGCGGCGCCGGAGTATATACAGAAATCTTTCCATGTTTCAGCCTGTTGCTCGATTAAAAGTGATAATACGGCCAAACATAACTCATGCTCAATGATATCAGATTTGATTTGGCGGCATCGGTATCGGTGTTATATTTTTGATAACTATAACGATAATACGCGTTTAACGACCAATTTTCAGATACCTGCCAGGTATAACCGGGTTGAACACTGTAATAAGTACGATGCACCGTGATAAACCGCGACGCCCCGGGTTTCTGATTGGTGTAGACAATATCCAGGCCTACGCTATTTCTATCAGTGACATGATATTGCAGATTCACAGTGGCGCGATCAGTGTCGTATACCACACCGTTTCCCGCCGGTGAATAATCGCGCGTCACTTGGAATTTGATCGTGGCCCGATCCAGCGTTTTAGTCAGCGATACATTATAGGTAGAACCTTCGCTTTTGGCCGTCCCCAGCAAATAACCCAGGTATTTAAGCTCGTCCAGGCTGGTGCGTTTTCCGTACAGCGCCGACAAAACAATATCCTCGGCATAATCATAGCTTAGACCTGCTTGGTAATTATCCGTTTTCGTGGACAGACTTGCGCCCACAAAGCCATAAGCCCCCTCTGGAATGTCAACTTCGGAACGAGTAGCAATAGCTTGCAGCTGCAGGGACTCAGTCAGGGAGTAACTATAATTAGCCGATGTTATCTGGTTAGTATAATCGGCGAACTCCGTAATCGGCGCGTCATAGTTTTTCTTCAGATAGTCGTAGCTTAACTGCATAGCGCTATGTTGTGACAGCTGATAGGTGAATGACGGTGATAAGGTCGATTGCTTCACTTTTCGAACGACGCTGATGTAACCAGTGTCCGCCAGCTCCGAGGTAAGCGTGCTTTCGCTCGCATAAGCGCCATTGGCGTTAATCGCATAACGCTCGCCGTTATACGCATACGCCAGCGTAATGTAGTTGTCGTTTCTATCTAGCATCGTGTTATAGTCATAGTGACGTGACGCAATTTTATCGGTTAAATCCAGGCTGGTATTTTCCATTTTACGGCTTAAATCTACCGAAGCAGCAATAACAGAGCTCCAGGTCTTGGTAACGTTTTGTGTGGTGAGAAATAGATTATCATCATAAACCGCTTGCAGATCCACGGTGGGTATGAACGCCCAATCGGCGGCCTTAAGCGGGTTTATCCACACTAACACTGTCCCTGCAAGAACCAGCTGTACAGCAAACCCGCTTGCGAATATGTAAATCCCACGGGGCCTAAGGTACCACAATCACATCGCCGCTCTTGAGTATCAGGTTCTGATCAAGATGTTTTCCTTTCTCAACATCCGAATAATCGAATTTTAATACAAGTTGCTTGTCATTATCTCGACGCAGAATTTTAATATTGCCGGCCGAAGCGTATGGCGTTAGCCCGCCCGCCAAGGTTAGTGCCTGCATGACATCAACATATTGTTCCATCGGAAAAACACCTGGATTCTTGACTTTTCCGATAATATAAACTCGATTACCGCTTAAATGCTTCGCCGCCACGGTCACGGATGGATCTGGAATATATTTTTTTAATCGTTTCGCAATCTCCGACTGGATTTGCGCCACACTCATATCGTGCACATTCATGTCACCTACCAGTGGAAAGGAAATGCCGCTGTCCGGGCGCACGATGACATCGGTCTGAAGGTCCTGTTCCTTCCACACCTGAATGGTCAACACATCGCCTGGATTCACCGCGTACGCGGGTAGGTCGGTAATCTCCGCCGCCATCAATAACGGCGGTGCGAGAATCAAAGCCAGCAAGCTCAATACAGTTCGTAGGCGAAAGGTATTACACATGAATAACGCAACATCCCTTATTTAGGTCTTTTGATTCGGGGGCTTACAACACAGGCGGGTATAATACGAAGCCACTATGAATATTATGTTACATTTATATGCAACATTAATGTCATTTATCGAAAAATACCAAAGAAAACGCCAGCGTTTCTATGATTGAAACGCTGGCATGTAAGGCGAGTATGCGCACCCAGCCTGCCGCTTTGCTTAGTTGTCTTCCTCAATGTGCCGCACACCGCCGATCGCAGCCTGGCCCAGCTTAAAGAACACATCGGTGTTGTCCATCACGCCGGTGAAAAATACAGCCCCACGGCCGTACGCGGACAGTGGGATGTCCGTCGCGGTATGCACCGCTTGTTCACCACTGACTTGTCCGGTGATAAGGAAACCGTTGGACGCATTGCGCACGGCGGGATTAGCAGGATAGGTATTCAACGGGGCTTGTGCGACGAACGGTTGTTGTGAATCCTGTGTCGGGCGCTCGTTGGTCACCCAGGCTTCGTAACGATCGGCGTTGGCGCCGTAACCGATCAACATCTTGTTGTCGACGTCGGTGCTGACAGGATAACCGTCCGCCGCCAGGGTATATTTTGGAAACTTGGCGGCGTCGTAGGTACCCACGACTTTATCCCGCAGCGTGCCTTGACCGGTGCCCGCGTAACTGTGCAGGGTTCCATTGCTGACGACAGAGGCACCAATGATGGCGGCCCCGGCGCACTCGTGATCCGCTGTCACAATAACCAAGGTATCCGGATGTTCGATCGCAAAGTCTTTAGCCACTTGCACGGCGCGATCAAACTCTATCGTTTCTTCGATCCAGCGATCGGAATCCATCAAATGCGCTTGCTTGTCAATGGACGCGCCTTCAATCATGGCAACGAAACCCTTGGGGTTTTTCGCCAACACCTGCAGTGCCTTGTCGGTCATTTCGTCCAACATCGGTTGATCGGGAAAACCATAGTCATCGACAATCGTCGATACCCCACGACGCTTACCGATCTTATCCATCGCCACGTTCATGTTGGAGTAGGCGAATAAACCGAGCAGTTTATCAGGCACACCCGCCGCGTCCAACTCCGCTTTATCGGCGGCGTAGGTGAAACCGGCCGCTTGGAAATCACCGATCACATCGCGGCCGGCATCCAACGCGCCAGAGGCCGCTCCCCACGCGGTAACGATATCACTGGGAAGAATATAATCGGACGAACTTCTACGCGCGGATCCATTGGCGCCTTGTGGAACCGCGCTAGGATTCGCCAAAAACCATTTACGTCCACCACCCATGAGCACGCTCAGCCCGGTCAGTTGACGATCATCCAGATACTGATCCACGATGCCGGTGCCATTGCCGCGATTGGCCGTATGCACGGCATTGGCGGCCGGTGTCGCATCAAATACATCGGCCGTAGTGACAATGCCGAGCGATTTACCTTGGAGACGGTGCAGATATTCGGAGAGATACTCGATACGTGGGTTATCGAAGGCAGCCACGGTATCATCGGGAAAGACACCTTCTTGATTGTTGTTGGCCTTGTTGCCGTTGACATAATTCGCCATGCCAGGCGCGGAATCGGTAACGATGGAATTCAGCGAAGCGGTCATCACCATGCCGGTATAGGGGAAGGTATCCATGGCGAGAAGACCCTTGGCCTTGCCCTGCGCGTAACCCTTCGCCATGATGCGTGCCGCCGTGCGTTGGGAAGCCCCCATGCCGTCACCCAGGAGAATGATGATGTTCTTCGCGACGCGACCGCCGTCGGTAATACCGACGATTTCAAAATTGCCGCTGGCGGTGGATGTTTGTCCGTCGCTTTGAGTTGCAGTTACGGTCAGCACATGCACACCGGGAGCTGTATTGGCATAAGCGCGTTGCGATACCACGGCGGTACCTGCTGGCAGGCCGCTGACCAAACCGGTCGTGACCATACTGGTGGTGCCTGGTTTTGCATGTAGGGTCTTGCCATCCACTGCAAATTGAAAACCGGTGATCGTGGCGCCTGTATCGGGTCGTAGCGTTGCTTGCAAATCAAAGCGTTGACCGGGGAGGAATCGCGCAATCACCGGCGCGGCGTTGCCGGATGCAAATAATTCGCTTGGAGGTGTTAGACGCAACACGCTAGGCGCCGCACAACTGACAATTGCGGTCGAAGCAAGTACGGTAGCTATGATCAAGCTCAAATACTTACGGGCTGGGATAGGGTCAAACACTGTTTCTCTCCTCGGTTGCTGTTGCTGCTAGATTGAATCACTGTTGCGAAATTCTGAGCAACTTTGTTAAAGCTTATCGGCAGGTAAATTGGACTTTACTCCGAGCATCAATTCCTCCGCTGTCCCCTGGTCCAATAACAGCCGCACGGTAGAAACACGGCCGTTGCCCTCCTCTTGACCGCCCACGCTTAATACGCCTGTAAGTGTAATCAAACCGGCAACATAAGGGAGGCGTTGACCAGTGTTCTGCAGGTGCACAAACAATGTGGCCGGCGGTAGATCATCGGCAAGGCTTTCATCTTCGTCACCCATGGTTACCGGTAACGCTGTCAGTAAAAACATACCGTCCAGGGGTTCTTCCTGTTTAACCATGTAACCGAGGATACGTATGCGTTTACCGTCTAGCTGCAAGAGTTTTTCGGTGGGTCGAAGCCCGCGCGATCCAACCGGCATTTTAAAAAAATCGTGGAATTTTAGATCAGTAATATCGTGTGCCGGCAAGGCCAGCATATCGACTCCGAATGCCGGTAATTGTTGCCCAGGACCAGACGCTACCGCTAGAACCGGGCATAATAACCCAAGCATGAGCACTACGTGCGGAAGGCGTTTTACAACAACCGCGGAAAATACGCGCATACCTTACCCCCTAAATAATATTTACATCATCTCTCACCCACCGCATTCAAGCCGCGCGTGATGGGGTATTCTTCGGCAAATCATACGCGATGATCATGTCAGTTTGATGAACGGTGTCTTGACCTGCAATAATCAATAAAAATTCTAACGCGGCATACCTTGTTCAAACTTATGTTTTCTTAGTGAAAAGGTGCTTGGTCGGTGTGTCGATCGAATTTGATGGTGTGGCTGGATTCGTGCCGTAACCTAGAAAAAGCGGCGGCCATCTTCAAACGGACAGCCACCGCATTGGCATTACAACAACATTTGATTATCGGCCGTCATACTTTTACGGCCGGTTAAATCCGGGTAACACTTGCGTATATTCTTCGCGTACCGCTTTCAAATCCCCGCTATTGAGGCCAAGTGCTTTTAAGATAGTCGGCGCTACCTGCGAGGTTTGCACGGGGCTTGCGATCGTAGTCGATTCAAACCGAGGATGGGCCAGTAACAGCACTACGTTGGTATCATCGTGGGAAAAGCCGCCGTGTTCCGCAAGCTTTTTAGTTCCCCCGGTGTACACCACGCCTGCCGTGGGTGTTACCAAGATATCGGGTGAACGCGAATCGGTCGTTGGATCATTAAAGATCAGTCCAAGCGACTTACCCGCGAAGATTTCGCCACCTCCAAATACCGCTGGATCCGCACTCAACATCGCCACCGCGTTAGCCGTCTGACCTTGATCGACCAGCCACAACATGGAAACATCATCCTCCATCGAGGCTGCCGCCAGCGAACCTACCACATCGCTGGGGGCGAGCAACGATTTGTTGTCGGCGGGGATGCGTAACAAGGCTTTCGGATCAAGGGGAGACTGGCCGTGTTTGGCGGTTATAATGATCAGGGTTGATTCGTATAGGCCGCGTTGTTTAAGTTCTGCGATCATTTTCCCCACCGCATTATCCACAAACTCAATTTCGTTCAGCAGACCGGCACTGGGCGTGCCCGTGACGTCAAGGTAGCCACCGGTTTGCGAAAGCGATTTTTCATTCAGCTTCTGGCCGACACTGACGGACTGGAAGTTGGCGCCGAACACACTCGGGACACGCGCGGGCTTACCATCGTGCGTCTTACCATCGATCTGATTCAAGACCGCCTTGAGGTGCAACGTGTCGTAACACTGGATGTTCTGAAAACTATCGGTCCACGCACCGGTGGCCGTGGGATCAGCCACCGTTTCACAACCGGGTATCCCCGGCAGAGCCACCACGCTAGAGTTAATCTCGGGCCCGTAAAAATCGTCCAGACCGTTACCACTAGGCCCTTTGAGCAGATCATACGCCGGATGCTTGTCGGTCCAGGCGGTGTAACCCCCTGCTGCACGCACCACTTCAAACAAGGTGTTCGCACGCAAGAACTGATGTGGGTACACGGGTGCACAGTTATTCGCCGGATCGCGCGGTAGGTAATCCGGATTGATGCCTCCGCCTGCATCAACACGGGAAGTATCAATATCAATGGACTCGTCATAGATAACCTGGGTGCCCTTCTGTCCCGGACAGTCCCCGCCCGCCAAACCACTGATGGCGTTACTGGCCTTGGGCGGCGACAGGGTCCGATCATAACTCACGTCGTAGAACACCCCGGTCGAACGAGTGGAACCGCCTGTCACCAAGGCCAGCACACCGGGGAAGGAATCCGACGGTTTGGAGGTGGAGGCCGCCACATAATTTACCGCATGCTCACCCAACGCGGCCAAGTGGGCACAATACGGGGCACCACCGTTAACCGTCGGGATACCCCCCGCGCAGTTGGCATAGTCCAGCGCATGCATACCATCGATACTGATCAACAGCACATGCCGAATGTCCGCGCCATGCAAACTGGTATAATCGGTGGTCGCGGCATAGCCGCCCGTTGCACAACTCACGGCCAGCACCAAACTCAAGGGGGGTTTCAAAAATCGCATGCGCTCACCTCTCATTAGTTTATGGAATCATGCACGGTAACTTTGTTATATTACTGTGGTGTAACGGAATAGTTTTTTTCCGCTTAACAAAATACGCATGAACCACAGTACGCCAACAAACCATTTAGGAGTTCTATGAGTTACCCGCATCCGGCCAACATCCTAACCGTACTATTATCTGTTTCGATCGCATTGATCGCACATACCATACTCGCTGCCGAACCGCTGCAGGAGTGGCAAACCGTGTGTGAAAACCACAGCCAAACACCGCTGCCAGCGGCCGATCTGCCGAGCGGCAAACAAAGGACCGCCTTAAAAGAATGCGACGCGGAGGCGCTTTACTACGGTATCGGAATACCGGCGGATCCAAGGCAAGCACGCCTTTGCGCGTACGCCCAACGCGCAACCCAAGACGAGGAGGTCTTCGGCAGTTCTGGAATACTCATGACCATATATGCCAATGGGATCGGTGCCCAGCGTAATCTCGATCTGGCAATACGTTTTGCGTGCGAATACGGTGGCGCGGAGGCGGAAATGCAGTCGCGCATTGAAAATTTACGTGAGAGAAAACGACCCCACTGGCAGGGCAAACCATTTCACTTGTGCGATAACATCACCAGCGGTCTAATGAGCGGCTACTGCGCCGCGCATGACGAACGCATTGCTGCTGTTGCTCGTGATCGCCAGATTGCGGCGATCGTGCATCGTTTGACGGACACTCAACACGTCGCCTATGAACGGCTACGTCAAACCGCTAATCAGTACTTTGAAAGCCACAGCGACATCGAGGTGGACCAATCCGGTACCGCACGCGCGCAATTTTCCATTGAGGCACGCGCAAAACTGGAGCAACAGCTCCTCGATATGCTCGATCGCCTTGAGCAAGGTAAACTACCCGCTCGAACCCATGTTGCTTTCCGACAAGCCGATGCCGAACTCAACGCCGTATACCGCCAGATACAACACGCCAAGGACTATGATAACGGTACCGTTACACAGGCCGGCATCAAGTCCACCCAGCGTGCCTGGCTGCTGTTCCGCGACGCCTGGGCCGCCTACGTGACAGCGCGTTATCCTTCGGTTACACGCGAGTCTATACTCACACCATTGACCATTGAACGCACCATGCTCTTGATCGAGTTGCGGCCGTAAACAAGCTAGCGCATCTATCAGCATCCTTAATCTTATTTTTTAGTTTCATAGAGGAGCTTACCATTATTCTTAACTTGGGTAATACAAGCCGGTAATCCACAACCGTGTCCAGTTTAGATAACAGATTCTGCTGCCACCAGAATCGTCCCTTCGCCTCGATTCATAGTCCCGGCATCATAGGTATAGTGTACGATCGAGGAACCTTGGTCGAACTCAATGGCCGAGCTATTAATGGCGTTCACAGCAGGGTATTCATCTTGGTTGAGCGGAAAAAAGAGATCTTTATCTTTTTTCCTTACAAACCTATATAACTGTGCAGGACGAACTTGTTTAATTAAATCTATATACAAGGACTGCCATCCTTCAAGACGTAAGCGCAACATCTCCTTCGATAGCGCCAGTTGCCGCGTGATCCCTTGTGCACTCGCTTTCTCCAGCAATTCCACATGACCGGGATAACTTTCCTTGCCACTGTTGGGTTCATCACCAAATTTCATGGTTGGTCGCGCCAATGCCACATGATCTGATGCGTTCCCGCCAAATGCGGATAACTTGTACACCAGGGAAATAAAATCGCGATTGATCCCACCCACCAGGTAGCTGCCAATGCCATAAAGCACATTGGCCGGATTAAAATCGAACTCTCGCGCCAAACGTTCAAAGTTTGCCACGTCCAATGCCGTCAAACCGGATTCGACAATAACGCTGGGCATTGATGCGCTATTGCTAAACCGTTGCCGCAAGCTAGAGGCTATAGTTTTAAACTGAGCACGCAAATCTCCAGAATCCAAGCGCACACTTAATTTGAGTTTTCCTTCAAACCGCGCGCGATGTTTCTCAATAACCGCTAGGGCAGCCGGGAAGCCACCTGTCAACGTATCGCGCGTATCCAGCAAGAACGCTAGGCTGAGTGGTTCATCTAAATTCTCTATGTCTTGATACTGCAACATACGATGAATGAATATGAATCGCCAACAACGCACAGCCATGGGCAATGAAACCTTAGCACTTGATCATGATATTCTGAAAATAATTGAAAAAACCCACAGGCCGCAATCACCTGTGGGTTAAAATATTACTTCTTAATATTTTCAACGATATTCGCTGGCACCTTATCGTAATGCTCAAACTGCATCGTAAAATTGGCGCGACCAGAGCTTAAGCTGCGCAAATTCCCGATATAGCCAAACATCTCCGCTAAAGGCACATGAGCCTGAACACTTATCCAAGTTTCATACCCATCCTGACCGATGATTTTACCGCGACGGCGGTTCAGATCTCCGATACAGTCACCGAGATAGTCGCTCGGTGTGTTCACTACCACACGCATAACCGGCTCCAACAGGATCGGATGCGACTGTTGCATCCCTTGCCGGTAGGCGCCCTGCGCCGCGAGTTCAAACGCAAATGTTGATGAGTCCACTTCATGATAATCACCACCCAACAAAGTGGCCCTGAAGTCGACACAGGGATACCCGGCAATTACACCCGAGCGCGCAGCGGCACGTATGCCTTTCTCCACACCTGGAATATATTCCTTGGGTATTTCACCTCCCACAACATTGTTTATAAACTCAATACCAACGCCACGAGGCAACGGTTCAAAACGCATTGTTACGACTGCAAATGTCCCCGGGCCGCCTCCCTGCTTCTTCACCCGATAGGTCAGCTCGCACGGTCTACTTATCGTTTCGCGATACGCAACCTGCGGGGCACCTACGTTGGCCGTTACCCCAAAATCATTGAGCAGGCGGTTTATTTTCACTTCCAGGTGCAACTCGCCCATACCTGACAGTATTGTCTGCCCTGTTTCCTGATTCACCTTAATCGCCAGACTAGGGTCTTCCTTGACGAGTTGATGCAAGGATTGCAATAACTTGTCTTCGTCAGATTTTGTCTTGGGCTCCAAGGCCACATCAATCACCGGTTCAGGAAATACCATGCGCTCCAATACAACAGGCGCATCAGGATCGCTCAACGTATCGCCCGTCACCGTATACTTCAAGCCTACCACGGCCACGATATCACCCGCCGAGATAGCTTCCCGCTCTAGGCGTTTATCCGCCTGCATTTCATAGATACGGCTAATGCGCTCTTTCCTGCCCGTGACGGTATTCACTACCGATGTCCCGGCAAGAATGTGACCACTATAGGCGCGTAAAAAGGTTAATGCACCGAATTTGTCGTTGACCACTTTAAATGCCAAAGCGGCAAATGGCTCTGCCACATCATTGTGGCGTGTTACCGCTGCCTCTCCCGCCGCAACGACGCATTTTACCGCCGACACCTCCATTGGCGATGGCAAATAAGCCACAACGGCATCCAGCAGTGGCTGTACGGCCTTATTTTTATAGGCCGAACCGCATAACACAGGCACAAATTTTCTGTTAAGTGTTACCTGCCGAATACATTGCGTAATCACCTGTGGTTCGGGAATCACCCCTCTCAGATAGGCAGACAATGCCACGTCATCCTGGTCCAACACCTTGTCAAGCAATAACTCGCGATAGTGCTGCGCATTGGCTTGCATCTGTGCAGGGATCTCGGCGCTACGATATTGCACACCCTTTGGATCGGTATCCCAATACACGGCACGCATATTAACCAGATCGACTATTCCGACAAATGCCTCCTCTGAACCGATTGGCAGTTGCAACACCAACGCCTTGGTCGCCAGTCTTTCTTCTATCATGTTCACAACCCGATAGAAATCCGCACCGGCGCGGTCCAGCTTATTCACATAGCACAACCGCGGTACACCGTATTGATCGGCCAGCCGCCAGTTGGTTTCTGATTGAGGTTCCACACCCGCAACCCCGTCAAACACCACTACGGCACCATCAAGAACTCGCAGGGCTCGATTCACTTCAACATTAAAATCAATATGGCCTGGTGTATCAATGATTGTTATCCGATGCTCTTGCCAATACACCGATGTCGCCGCACTATAGATCGTGATCCCGCGCTTACGTTCTTCCGGATCAAAATCGGTTGTGGTTGTACCGTGGTGTACTTCACCCAGCTTATGACTTGCCCCCGCGAAGTACAAAATGCGTTCCGTTAACGTGGTTTTGCCTGCGTCTACATGCGCAATGATGCCAATATTTCTTAAACGTCGGATATCCATACACTATCTCACTATATTTTTTCAGTATATTTCGCTTCCTGAAAAAAGAACACCCTGACAAACTCGCGCCTGCCAGGGTGTCTTTACTGGAAGGCCATGAACGTAACCTTCCTGCCAATCAATATTGGAAAGCTACGTGGATACCACTGAAATGGCTGCGGCCGCACGGAAAACGCCAAGGCACACATAACCCTTAGCCTTAGTAAAACCGCGACCTCGTATCACTGAACGACGATTAATCTGTAAATGTCGTAGTTGTCTCATAATTGACTCGCTTTTATCACGCAACCATTCATGACGAACCCTACAAAACCCATAAAAAAACCCCGGTGGGGGTTGGCCTACCAGGGTTTTTATGTGGGAGGCCGATCGTGCGACTCGCCTCCTAAGTATTTGAACTAAAAGGCTAGTCTATTAACACCAAAATGTATGCGCGGTCGCTTACCACGGCGGTGATACCGTTTGGCGTACTCAAAAATGCTGCGTTGTTCGATTTCATGGAGGCATATTATAGGTGAAATCATCGAATATACAAGGTCGATTTAATAATTTTATCTTTAATAGAACACAGAGTAACGATTCATTTTGTTTCTTCGCACCATCCTAAGTTCATCGGCTGATAAAGTCTGAAGCAACGCCACAAGCATGGCTCGCCTATTCAGTTTGAATGGGCTGGGCCAACAATCCTCGCAACAGACATTCACTTAAGAACCAAATGAGCGCCGGGTTTGATCGCCACCCAACAGGACAGTCAATGCGATCGGCAATCATAAATCAGTTGGTTCAATTTATTAAATATTCCAGTTACGGCCATACGTGCCATCAAGGAGTTCTGGTGGTTGGTTGTATCAACGATAGCTTTCAAAGCTTCCAATGACAAGACCAGGAGTAATTTACCCAGTCAATCTTTATTTACTTCCATGACAACCTATTTAATGCTATTGCTTTACTTAATTACTAGCGGAGTGACTGAATCATCAAGAGATGAGTCTTCTCGCCTGGTTTAACAATTCAATTCGCCGCATTTCATCCAAATCAGAATAGATCTCCATCAACTCACGCAATTGCGCTGGAAACGCCTGGCACACCGGATCATGTTCGATATGCTGCTCATCCATCCAGCCTGTGGGCTTTTGATAAAACTTCTCACAACGCCGAACCATATGCACACTCACGATATTGGTGCTGCGCGCTGATGTTAACGGCAGTGCGGTTGGTTGGCTGGAATGGGAAGATGCCGTGGTGTTGTATGCCACCGATAAGGTGTTGTACACCTTGGGCGATCCCTCACTGCGGATCCGCGGGGGAGTGTGCGGTGCGACAGGTGCTCGAACAGAGTTGGCACTGCACCCGGTGATCTTCACCCATGGGTTCTCGCGGGATGTGCTGCTGGGCCGGCGTGCACCATTGATCCGGCGAGCCTTGTTTCGGCGTGATGCGAATCTGTGCCTGTATTGTGGTAAACAGTTTCACCAGCGGGATCTGACGATAGATCACGTGACTCCGCGTTCACGTGGTGGGCAGCATAGCTGGCAGAACGTGGCAAGTAGCTGCCGGCGGTGTAACGCTCGCAAGAGTGATCAGACGCCGGAGCAGGCGCGGATGAACTTGATTGCCGTGCCGTACGAGCCCTGCTACGAGGAATACCTATTGCTCACCGTTGGGCAGCGGCGGATCCTCGCTGATCAGATGAGCTTTTTGCTGGATCGTTGTCCCAAGCACGACCGGCTGTGGATTTAAAAGAAGTAAAGAAGTAAGGAGATAACCAGTGGCAAACAAGAAGTTTTTTACTAGTCGTGCGGCGGATATCGTACATAACTGGTGGGGTAGCCTTTGCGATCAACGACAAGGCTGCGTTGGTGAACTACGCCCTGCTGGGTACTTTCAACAGCACCTACTACACCGACGCAGTGATGGATGTTGAGCGTCTGCGTGACTTGGCGATGACGCTAGAGCCGTTGTTTCTGGCAAAGTTGCGGTATTGGCCCGTGAGCGTGGTTTCATGCGTGACATACCGGCCTTTCTGGCAGCGGCATTGAGCGTGCGGGATGTGGCATTGCTGGAAAAGGTGTTCCCGCGCGTAATCAACAACGCCGCGATGTTGCGTAACTTTGTGCAGATCATCCGTAGTAATGTGTTTGGACGTCGTTCGCTAGGTTCGGCACCGAAGCGGTTGGTGGCGCAGTGGATCACGCAGGCCAGCCCGCGGTAATTGATCAACGCCGTCGGTCAGTCGCCCTCGATGGCGGACGTGATCAAGCTGGCAACGGCCACGTCCACAGGATCAGATCCGTGAAGCGTTGTACGGTTACTTGATTGGCAAGGTTGAGGCAGGTGACGCCCGTCTGCCGGATCTGGTACGCGAGTTCGAAGCGTTCCAGATGACCGGTAACGGTGCAGTACCGGCGGTGGATTTCCGCTTGTTGACTCCGCTATCGTTGAGCACAAAACAATGGGTTGGAACCGCAACGGCGCGTGAAGGGCAACGCTTCAAGGCACGGCAACCGCAAGCCAAGTTGGCGTGCCTTGATCTGATACCGAACCGTACAATAAGGATACCGAGATGATCGATGAAGCACCGGCTGCCTACAAACCGATTGATACCGTACTGCAAGCGCAACGTGATTTGATAGAGGTAGTACATACTCTGCGGCAGACGTGTGCGTCAGGGGGGTGACATGCCGGTCGTAATAGTCGTAATAATGGCGTCCCCAAGGGGATTCGAACCCCTGTTACCGCCGTGAAAGGGCGATGTCCTAGGCCGGCTAGACGATGGGGACGCAGGTCGTACACTTACTTATCTTTATCAGTGGGTTCACCTAACAAAATTCCGACCAATCCTGTTAGTACACTGACAAAGCCCATTGGGATTAAACCCAACCATGGTATTGCACGGTTATCACGGCTAATAAACATCACCGTGAATCCGACCACAAGTCCTACCACAATCAAGACCAGGCCGAGGTACAGTACCATCCGTCCAAAACGCATCATAGAAAAATATTGGTGGAGCTAGCCGGGATCGAACCGGCGACCTCTTGCATGCCATGCAAGCGCTCTCCCAGCTGAGCTATAGCCCCGAAAAAACGGAACGCGAACTCTACGCGAGGCATGCTGTCCTGTCAAGAATTAAAACAGCCCCCTGAAAGTTTTTCTTTTGTATTATCAATGTGTTATCGATCAACTACTTGTCGCTTTTAGCCCAGGTATCGCGCAATGTCACGGTTCGATTAAAGACCAGGGGAGCGCCGTCCGGGGATTGCTCATCCAAACAAAAATACCCTTCACGTTCAAATTGAAAGCGATCCTGCGGCTTCGCATTCGCCAGGGCGGGCTCAAGAACCGCCACACTATTTATATGAAGTGAGTCAGGGTTGAGGTACGCGGTATAGTCTTTATTCTCGCGGCTGCCCTGGACATCGGGATTGGGCACGATGAATAACCGATCGTACAGGCGTAGTTTGGCGCGGATGGCATGCCGGGCAGAGACCCAATGGATCACCCCCGCGACCTTGCGGCCCACCGGGTTGGTACCAAGGGTGGCGGCGTCATAACTGCAATGTAATTCCTGCACGGTACCGCCGGCATCTTTGATGACTTCATCACAGCGGATCACATAGCCGTAACGTAAGCGCACCTCGCCACCGGGGATCAGGCGTTTAAAACCTTTCGGCGGAGATTCCATAAAATCATTGCGGTCAATAAATATTTCCGCGCAAAAAGCAATCTCACGGTTACCAAATTCCGCTTTTTGGGGGTGGTTGGCCGCGGTTAACCTTTCAACCTTATCGTAGGGGTAGTTAGTGATTAGGACCTTGAGTGGATGCAACACCGCCATACGCCGAATCGCGCGTTCGTTCAGATCATTGCGGATACAATCTTCGAGTAAACTCATTTCGACGATGTTATCCGCCTTGGTGACACCGATGCGCAAACAGAAATCACGAATCGACTCGGGGGTAAATCCTCGTCGACGTAAACCGGCAATCGTCGGCATACGTGGGTCGTTCCAGCCGTCGACAAGTTTTTTTTGCACCAGCTCGGTGAGTTTACGTTTACTCATCACGGTATATTCCAGATTTAAACGTGAGAATTCGATCTGTTGTGGATGGCAAGGGGCTTTTAATACGTCTAATACCCAGTCGTATAACGGTCGATGATCTTCAAACTCCAAGGTACACAGCGAATGGGTGATGCCTTCCAGCATGTCCGACAAGCAATGGGCATAGTCGTACATGGGATAGATACACCACTTGCTGCCCGTTTGGTGGTGCTCGGCGTCTTTTTTGATGCGGTAAATCGTCGGGTCACGCAGGTTTATATTGGGCGAAGCCATGTCGATCTTGGCGCGCAACACGCGCGACCCGTCGGGGAATTCGCCCTTACGCATACGATCAAACAGGCCGAGATTTTCCGCCACCGAGCGATTACGGTAGGGACTGTCTTTACCGGGTTGGGTCAATGTTCCGCGGTATTCACGCATTTGTTCAAAGGAGAGATCGCACACATAGGCCTTGCCGAGTTTGATCAATTGCAAGGCAAAATCGTATAACTTATCAAAATAATCCGAGGCGTAATACAAGTGGGTCCATTTAAAACCCAGCCATTGCACATCTTGTTTGATCGATTCGACATATTCAATGTCTTCCTTGGCCGGATTGGTGTCATCAAAGCGTAAATTACACGTGCCGTGATAGTCCTGTGCGATGCCAAAATTCAACACGATGGACTTGGCGTGTCCGATATGCAAATAACCGTTGGGTTCGGGCGGAAAACGCGTTGCCACCCGGCTACCGTTTTTGCCACTGGCCAAATCCGCGTCGATGATTTGGCGAATAAAGTTGCTGGGGCGAGGATTATTGCTGGTGTCGTTCATACGCTTGAGCGTGTCCTAGGCACCGACGGCCATGTAGTTCAGGGCTTGATCCAAACGTTGCAGGGTTGTATCGCGCCCCAGCAAATACAGCGTTACATCGATCGATGGGGACACCGATCCTCCGGTCACCGCCACGCGTAAGGGTTGCGCGAGTTTGCCCATTTTTAATCCCAAGGTCTCGGCCGTGTCTTTAATCACCTGGTGGATAGGTTCTTTCTGCCAAGGCGTCAGTGCCTGCAATTTCTCACGCAGCGCCAGGAACATCGGCACCACATCCGCATTAAAATATTTACTCACGTCCTCTGGATTATAGTGGCTAAGCGGGCGGTAAAAACAGGCGCTGGCCTGCACGATCTCAACCAAGGTCTTACAGCGCTCTTGTTGTACTTTAATCACTTCGAGCAGATCCGGGCCCTGGCTGGGATCGATATTCCATTTTGTAAAATGATAACTCAGATGCCGCGCAATGTGTTCTGGAGTCGCGTGTTTAATATAATGTTGATTCAGCCATAGCAATTTACTTTTATTGATACTCGAGGCGGAGTGATTGATATCATTGATTTCAAATAATTGCACCAAGGTATCAAGGGTAAAAATTTCCTGATCACCGTGCGACCAACCCAACCGCACTAAATAATTCAGCAACGCTTCTGGTAAATAACCCTCTTCGCGGTACTGAATCACGCTGACCGACTCTCCATGGACACGCTTGGAAAGTTTAGCGCCGTCTTCCGCCAGGATCATCGGTAGATGTGCATATACAGGTATCGGCGCGCCCATGGCTTTTAAAATATTGATTTGGCGCGGAGTATTATTCAGGTGGTCATCACCACGAATGACATGGGTGATTTTCATGTCATAGTCATCGACCACCACGGTAAAATTATACGTGGGGGTGCCGTCGGAACGCGCGATGATCAAATCGTCCAACTCACCGTTGGCGATAACCACCTTACCACGTACCACATCATTGATCAGCACTTGGCCATCGAGCGGATTTTTAAACCGCACCACCGGTTGCGCGCCGACCAGCGGCGGGCCCTGCCGATGACGACAGCGGCCGTCGTAACGCGGTTTTTCCTTACGCGCCATTTGCGCTGCGCGCATCGCTTCGAGTTCCGCCTTAGAACAATAACAGAGGTAGGCCTTGTCTTGCTGGAGCAATTGCTGGATAACTTCTTTATAACGGTCAAAGCGTTGGGTTTGATAAAACGGGCCTTCGTCGTAATCCAATCCCAACCAGGTCATTCCCTCCAGAATGGCGTTAACCGATTCGGCGGTGGAACGTTCTAAATCAGTGTCTTCAATGCGTAAAATAAACCTGCCGCCGTGCTTACGGGCATATAACCAGGAAAATAAGGCCGTGCGCGCCCCGCCAATGTGTAAATAGCCGGTGGGACTGGGAGCAAAACGGGTTCTAACGGTCATACGGACTCGATTTCCGATCGGGATGCGGGTGCATCAAGTGGGGTATTTTAACTGTTTCAAATCAAAATGATAGGGTATGATCAGCCACGATTGGGCGGTTAGCTCAGGGGTAGAGCACTGCCTTCACACGGCAGGGGTCAGGCACCGTGATCACGCTCAAATAACTCACCGTGCCCGCTTTGTACTGGTTGGTGACCAGCCGAACCGATTGTTGCGCTGACTGGACCGCTTGATCTTGTACCTGCGCCTCCTGTTCCAAGATCCGTAGCGCGGCGAGATTGTCTTCGACTTCCTGTAATCCATTCAACACGGTCTGCCGATAACTCGCCACGGTGGCGTCGTAGGCGGCGATGCTGGCCTCGGTGTGGGCGCGTCGTAAGCCGCCGTTGAACAAGGTTTCCACCAGTGTCGGTCCGATCGACCAGAATCGGCTCGGCACACTAAACCAACGCACCAGATCCGTCGCCTGAGAACCGCCGACCGCCGATAAGCTGAGGGCGGGAAAATAGGCGGCTTTTGCCACACCGATCTGCGCATTGGCAACCATCACCCGCCGTTCCGCGGCGGCGATATCCGGGCGACGTTCGAGCAGCGCCGAGGGTAACGCCACCGGGATCGGCGGAGGTTCGGTGCTAATCAATAAAGGAGAGGCTGGCAGTGAAAAACTCGACGGCGCTTTACCCACCAATTGCGCCATCGCGTGTTCGAGTTGGGCACGTTGCACACTCAGGTCGATCGCTTGGGCTTGGGTGGTTTTGAGCTGGGTATCCGCTTGAACCACATCGGCCTTGGCCACGATACCCGCCCGGTATTGATTCTGGGCCAGTTGCAAGGATTTTTCGTAATCGGCGACCGTGGCTTGTAGCAAGTGCTGTTGCGCATCCAGTGCCCGCAATTGAAAATAATCCTGCGCCAGTTCGGCGTGTACGCTGAGCCGCACCGCCTCGAGATCCGCGGCACTGGCCTCGGCACTGGCTTGGCTGGCTTCAACCGTGCGGCGCACCCGACCCCAGAGGTCTGCTTCCCAGCTTGCATCGAGCGACACGGTATGGGTGCTGTTGACTTTGCCCGCTGTCGTCCCACTGGCGCGTGCACGGGTTGCGGAGACATCGGCGCTTATCACTGGAAAATAACCCGCACGGGCTGTAGATACGAGCGCCCGTGCTTGACGGTACTGTGCTTCGGCCTGGGCAAGATTTTGATTAGAGATCTCCACTTGCGCCTCCAAGCGATTGAGCTGCGAATCGTTAAACAGCTCCCACCAGTTACCGCGGAGGGTTTGATCGAGCGGTTGCGCCAGTTTCCAGCCCTCCAGCTCCTTGAAAACGATCGGGGTATCAAGCGGCGGTCGTAGGTAATCTGGACCGACTGCACAGCCGCTGAGTAACACCAGGGTCACGGCTAGTTCGGTACCGCGTCTAATTTTCTGTTTCATCACTTTACCTTGGTAAGGATCCTATCCTTTGGGTGGATGGTAACCGCTGGCGTGCGTGGTCTGCTCTACCGAACCGCGGTGCCAGAGACGTAGACAGCGGAGACGAAAACGATCAAGGTACAGGTATACCACCGGCGTGGTGTAGAGCGTCAACAATTGACTCACGATGAGCCCGCCGACAATGGCGACCCCCAGCGGACGGCGCAGCTCCGCGCCTTCCCCAAACCCAATCGCCAGCGGCATCGCGCCGAGCAATGCCGCCAGGGTCGTCATCATGATGGGTCGAAACCGCAGTAGACAGGCTTGGAAGATCGCCTGCTCCGGCGGCAGGCCGAAGCGGCGTTCGGCATCGAGGGCAACGTCGATCATCATAATGGCGTTCTTCTTGACAATGCCTATTAATAGAATCACGCCAATCAGCGCAATAACACTGAACTCGATGTGAAACACCAATAACGCCAGCACCGCCCCCACCCCTGCCGACGGTAAAGTGGAAAGAATGGTGATCGGATGCACGTAGCTCTCGTATAGCATGCCCAGCACAATATAAACCGTCAGCAGAGCTGCCAGGATCAACCACGGTTGGCTGTCGAGCGAATCTTTAAAGGCACGCGCCGTGCCTTGGAAACTACCATGGATCGACGTCGGCACACCGATACGATCGAGCGTATCCTGGATCGCGCGGGTTGCGCTCGAGAGCGAAACCCCAAGCGGCAAATTGAAGGCCACCGTGCTCGCCACAAACTGGCCCTGGTGATTCACGCCCAGCGGTGCATTGCTAGCTTCGTAGTGTGTAAACGCCGCCAGCGGTACTTGCACGCCACTGGCGGTCGTGACGTAAACACTATTCAGTGCAGCGGGACTTTGCCAATATTGTGGCGCGGCTTCCATCACCACGTGGTACTGGTTCAAGGGATTGTAAATCGTGGCAACCTGGCGCTGACTAAACGCATCGTTCAAGGTCGCGTCGATCAATTTAGGCGTCACCCCCAGGCGCGCAGCGCTGTCGCGGTCAACCACCAGGGTTGTTTGCAAACCCTTGTCCTGCTGATCGGTATTCACATCCGTCAGCTCCGGCAATTGCGCTAGGGCGTGTTGGATACGCGGCCCCCAGACGCGGAGTTGATCGATCTCGTCGGCTTGTAATGTGTACTGGTATTGCGCATTATTCGGTCGCCCACCCATACGAATATCTTGGGCTGACTGTAAAAACAAGGTTGCACCGGGTTCACGGGCGAGCTTGCCCCGCAACCGGGCAATCACTTGATCCGCGGAAAGCTGGCGTTCTTTAAGCGGCTTGAGTGACACAAACATAAATCCCGAGTTCACCCGCGAACCACCGGTGAAACCGACGACGTTTTCGACCGCCGGGTCCTGGTGGATAATTTCAGTGAAACTGGCCAGCTTCTGGCGCATCAACTGAAAAGAAATGCTTTGATCACCCTGGATATTGCCGATCAGCCGTCCCGTGTCCTGTTGCGGGAAAAACCCCTTAGGAACGATCACATAGAGGTAAACATTCAGGCCAACCGTACCGGCAAGAAGTAACACCATGAAACGACCGTGCCGCAGTGCCCAGGTCAGCGAGCGTTCATAATAACCCAGTAACCCGGCAAACAAGCGTTCACTGCTGCGGTAAAAACGGCCGTGCACGCGGGCCGAATCCGGCCGCAACAACCGCGCGCACAACATCGGGGTGGTGGTAAGCGATACCAACAGCGACACGAGAATCGCGATCGATAGGGTTACCGCGAATTCGCGAAATAACCGCCCGACGATACCCCCCATCAGCAGAATCGGAACAAACACCGCGATCAGTGAGACACTCATCGATAACACCGTAAATCCCACCTCACGCGCCCCACGAAGCGCGGCCTGCAGTGGCGCCATGCCTGTTTCGATGTGTCGTGAGATATTTTCCAGCACCACAATCGCATCGTCGACCACGAATCCCGTGGCGATGGTGAGCGCCATGAGGGATAGGGTATCCAGGCTATACCCCGCGAAATACATCACCCCAAAGGTACCGAGCAATGAAACCGGTACCACCACACTCGGGATAAAGGTCGCGCGCGCGTTGCGCAGGAACAAGAACACGACCAAGATGACCAAGGCCGTCGACATGAGCAGTGCGCGTTCCACATCGTGCAGCGAAGCACGGATAGTAGATGTACGATCAAGCGGGATCGTGAGGTCGATCGCCGCGGGGATCGAAGCGCGCAACGCCGGCAGCAAAGCCCGGACACGCTCAACCGTTTCGATGATGTTGGCGCCGGGCTGTTTGTATAAAATCACCAGTATCGCCGGTTTGCCGTTGGCCAAACCCGCGTTGCGTAGATCCTGCACCGAGTCGTTCACCTGCGCGACGTCGGACAAACGCACCGCCGTGCCGTGACGATAACTTACCACCAGCGGCAAATACTCCGCGGCTTTCTTGGCCTGGTCATTGCTATAAATCTGCCAGTGGCGGTCGCCGTCCTCTACTGCGCCCTTGGGACGATTGGCGTTGGTCGCGGTGATGGCGTTACGCACTGTCTCCAACCCAATGCCGTATTTATTCAGTGCCTGCGGGTTTAATTCCACCCGTACCGCGGGCAAGGCGCTGCCACCCACCTGCGCCTGCCCAATACCTTGCAGCTGCGACAATTTCTGCGCAATGACGCTATCGGCCGCATCGTACATCTGGCCCTGTGTCATCGTATTTGAAGTTAGCGCCAGAATCATGATCGGCGCATCAGCCGGATTGATCTTACGGTAGGTTGGATTGCTCGGCAGTCCCGTGGGTAACAGAGTCCGCGCGGCATTGATTGCCGCCTGCACGTCACGGGCGGCGCCATCGATATCACGGTTAAGGTCAAACTGTAGGATTACCCGGGTTGAACCCAGTGAACTGGACGAGGTCATTTCCGTGATCCCCGCGATTCGACCCAACGATCGTTCCAGCGGTGTCGCGACCGTGGCCGCCATGGTTTCAGGGCTGGCCCCTGGTAATGCGGCTTGCACCACGATGGTGGGAAACTCAACTTGCGGTAACGGCGCCACCGGCAACAGATTAAACGCCACCACCCCGGCCAGCGTCACGCCCAAGGTAAGCAGGGTTGTAGCCACCGGGCGATGGATAAAGGGCGCGGAAAAATTCATGGAGGCGCTGCCTTAAACTCCGACCTGCTCACGGCCTCCGTCTGACGCGCCCTAAAACGCCGTGCGAGCCGATCAAAGGCCAGATAAATCACCGGGGTGGTAAACAATGTCAGTACCTGACTGACCAGCAAGCCGCCCACCATGGTGATACCTAACGGCTGCCGCAACTCAGAACCCACGCCACGGCCCAGCATCAACGGCAACGCGGCTAATAACGCCGCCAAGGTTGTCATTAAGATCGGCCGGAAACGCAGCAAGCACGCCTGGTAAATCGCCTCACGCGGGGTTTTGCCTTCCCGTCGTTCGGCATCGAGCGCGAAATCGATCATCATGATGGCGTTCTTCTTGACGATACCGATCAGCAAAATGATGCCGATAATGGCGATAATCCCCAGATCGTTACCCGACAACAGCAGCGCCAACAACGCCCCCACCCCGGCCGAAGGCAAGGTAGATAGGATAGTGATAGGATGGATATAACTTTCATAAAGCGCGCCGAGCAAAATATACATGGTCACGATGGCGGCCAGTATCAGCAGCAAGGTATTGACCAGCGACGATTGGAACGCCAGCGCCGCCCCCTGAAAGCTGGTCTGGGCACTCGCCGGTAAACCGATGCCCTGTTCCGCCAAATGGATGGCATCCACCGCCTCCCCGAGCGACGCCCCTGCTGCCAGGTTGAATGAAATCGTGACGGCTGGAAACTGGCCGAGGTGATTGATCAGCAGCGGCGTTGGCCGTTCGCTGACATGTGCGAAGGTGCTCAAACGGATCGGTGGACCACTCGCCGAAGGCACATAGATATTCGTTAACGCGTCAAGTCCTTGCTGCAATCCGGGTTGGACTTCAAGCACCACCCGATACTGATTAGATTGGGTAAAGATCGTGGAGATTAGCCGCTGGCCAAAAGCACTATATAAAGCGTTGTCGATGGCGGCCGGGGTAATGCCGAAGCGGCTGGCGGTATCGCGATCGATCTCGATAAACGCCTGCAGTCCCTGATCTTGTAAATCACTCGTCACATCAACCAATGACGGTAACTGGCGCAACCGCTCGACAAGCTTGGGGACCCAGGCACTGAGTTGGTCGGCGTTGGCATCCTCGACGCTGAACTGATATTGCGTGCGGCTGACCCGATCACCGATAGTAAGATCCTGTACCGGTTGCATATAAAGTGAAATGCCTTGCAGCGATGCCAATTTCGACTGCAAACGTCGGATCACGTCCACGGCGCGGATCTGGCGTTGCGACAAGGGTTTGAGGTTGATCATGATGCGTCCGCTATTGAGTGTACTGTTAATTCCATCAACACCAATAAACGATGTCAGGCTTTCGACCGCGGGGTCTTGGAGAATCACCTTGGCGAGTGCCTGCTGTTTGTCGGCCATGGCGGCAAACGAAATCGATTGCGCGGCCTCTGAAATACCCTGGATCACGCCGGTATCCTGTACCGGAAAAAATCCTTTGGGTATGAACATATATAACAGTACGGTAAGCACTAAGGTGCCGATTGCGACCAATAACGTCGCCGCTTGGCGATCCAAGACCCACGTGAGCATGCGCGCGTAGCGCTGAATCAGCTTATCAAAGAACTGCCCACTGGCACGATAAAACCGCCCCTGTTGTGCGTCGGGGATATGACGTAACCACTTGGAGCACATCATCGGTGTCAGCGTCAGTGAAACCAAGGCCGAGATCAGAATCGCTACCGCGAGGGTAATGGCGAATTCACGAAACAACCGACCCACCACGTCCCCCATGAACAACAAGGGGATAAGCACCGCAATCAACGAGAAGGTCAACGATATAATCGTAAAACCGATCTGCTCGGCACCTTTGAGCGCAGCCTGGAGCGGTGAATCGCCTTGCTCAATATAGCGAGCGATGTTCTCGATCATCACGATCGCGTCGTCAACCACGAAACCGGTCGCAATGGTCAAGGCCATGAGCGTGAGGTTGTTGATACTGAACCCGGCCAAATACATCACCCCGAAGGTTCCCACTAACGACAGCGGCACCGCCACGCTTGGAATGACCGTGGCCGAGAGATTACGTAAGAACAGGAAAATCACCATCACCACCAAGACTACCGCCAGGAACAATTCAAACTGCACGTCCTTGACCGAAGCACGAACCGTCACCGTCCGATCAGTGAGCAGGGAGAGGCTCACCGCGCCGGGCAGAGTCGCCTGAAGCTGCGGTAACAATTGTTTGACACGGTTGGCCACCTCAATGACATTGGCGCCCGGTTGCCGTTGAATGTTGATAATCACCGCCGGGGTCGTATTGGCCCAGGCGGCAAGCCGCGCATTTTCGGCCCCCTCCACCACTTCGGCCACATCTCCCAGACGGATCGGGCTGCCATTGCGGAAGGCGACGATCAGCCGTCGATATTCGTCGGCGGACTTGAGTTGATCATTGGCATCGATGGTGGACGCACGGCTCGGGCCATCGAAACTGCCCTTGGCCTGGTTCACATTGGCGTTGCCGATAGCAGACCGCAGATCCTCAAGACTCATTCCATAGGCTGCCAGGGTGTTCGGATTAACCTGCACCCGGACCGCCGGCCGTTGTCCACCGCTTAGACTCACCAGTCCTACCCCCGGCAGTTGTGAAATTTTTTGCGCCAAACGCGTATCGACGAGATCTTCAACCTTCGGTAACGGCAAGGTTGGCGCGGTCACCGCCAAGGTCAGGATCGGGGCATCGGCGGGGTTGACCTTGTTGTAGATCGGTGGCATCGGCAGATCCACCGGCAGCAAGTTACCCGCCGCGTTGATCGCCGCCTGCACTTCTTGTTCAGCGATGTCGAGACTGAGATCAAGGCTGAATTGCAAGGTGATCACGGAGGCGCCGCCGGAACTTGTCGAGGACATTTGGTTCAGCCCCGGCATCTGGCCGAATTGACGCTCCAGCGGCGCGGTGATCAAGGAGGTCATTACGTCGGGACTGGCGCCGGGGTAAAGGGTGACTACTTGAATGGTCGGATAATCCACCTCCGGTAACGCGGCCAGCGGCAACAACCGATATGCAATGCTGCCCGCCAGTAGAATGGCGGCCATGAGCAGTGAGGTGGCGACCGGCCGCAGAATGAAGGGACGCGAAGGATTCACACGCGCGGATCCGCTAAGGTGTATCGGCGGGTGCCGCGCGCCGGTGGTGCCCATCCGCGCGGCGCTGTGACGCGGTGTTGTTGGGTACCGGGGTTTGGCTCGCGGTGGGTATTGCTTCTGGCGCAATAAGCTCAACGGGCGCGGCCTCACGCAGTTTATCCGCACCGTCCACAACCACCTTGTCTCCAAGAGTTATACCGCTACGGATGGCGACGTTCTCCCCCTGGGTTGGGCCCAGTTGCACCGGCCGCAGGGTAACGGTGGCATCGGGTTTGACGACGTAAACATACGTCCCCTGGGTACCGCGCTGCACCGCGGCGCTGGGAATAAGCGTGACATTGTGAATAATATCCACCCGCAGGCGTACGTTCACGAACTGATTCGGAAAGAGGTTATTGTCAAGGTTGGAAAATTGCGCTTTGAGTTTGACACTGCCGGTGGTTGGATCAATTTGGTTATCCACGCTTAACAATTTACCGGTCGCCAGCACTGTCTTGCCCGCGCGATCGAAGGCCGTTACCAATAATCGGTTGCCTCGTTGTAATTGCTTCATCACCGCCGGTAGGCTGTCTTCCGGGATCGAGAATAATACGGTGATCGGTTGCAGCTGCGAAATAATCACCAGCCCGTTTGGATCCCCCGCGTGAACCATGTTGCCCGGATCCACCTGCCGCAAACCAACACGCCCACTCAAAGGCGCTGTAATCCGACAGTAGGTAAGTTGCAGCTTGGCATTATCGATCTGACCCTGATCCACTTTTAGCGCCGCGTCGTATTGCCGCACCAAGGAGGCCTGAGTATCCAATTGTTGCTTGGCGATAGAATCCTCGGCAAATAATTGGGTATAGCGCGCCAGGTCGAGCTGGGCGTTCTGCAGTAAGGCTTGATCACGCGCCATTTGTCCTTGAACCTGATCGAGCAGAACTTGGTAGGTCCGTGGATCGATCTCCGCCAATAGATCTCCCGCCTTGACCGTCTGCCCCTCGCGAAACAAAACCTTCATCAGCTGCCCGTCAATCCGGGTTTTGACTGTCACACTGATGGGGCTCACAGATCCCAGCCCGTCAAGATACACCTCCAGATCCCCTGCCGTTGCCGTCACCGCCCTTACCGGTACCGCACGCACGGGCCCGTTGGGGTGGTTAGCAGCACGGTTTAATGATGCAGCGGATTTGGTTAGCACGGCGTAGATAATGACGCCGGTAAACACCAACAGCAGCCACACTTGCCAACGCGCGAGCACGGCAAAAGCGTCCCTCCATCGCGATCGAGTGACTAACGTGACTTCAGTATTTGGATTCGGTATAGGCGCATTTCTGGTCATATTCATCGCGTTCAACCCGGTGACAATCACTGCAAATGGGAAATATTCTGGGGTAGATCCACTGAACATTATAATAGGGTAAACCAAACTAAATATTGCACCCGTTACCTCAGCAGGTGTGTGACATGATCCCCCCCATCGAGTTCCAAAGGCCGCGTCGCGTATCAGAAAATTATGGTTTTGGTGTGGAGTAAAAGTATGCGCGCCTACACCGCGACAAAACCGTGTAAGTTCTCACGCGCCGGGTAGTTTGTTGTCAATAAACCGCGCCAATTCAATAACAGTTTGGTATTCAAATAAATCCGTCACATCAACTACGCCCGGGTAAATCTCGTCAATGCGCTGGTGGATTTCGGTAAGCGTTAGAGAGCTGATGCCCACCTCGAAGAAATTATCCGTGGCCGCAAGGGTATTATGCTGTAGGGTATGGTGACATAGTTGCAGGATCGTTTGTGCGCTCGCGGTTAGCCCCGTCATGCCGGTTAGCTGGGACTGTTCTGATAGCAGTAGCTGCAGTTGCGCCAAAATCGCATCGTATTCACCCTGCGCGTAGCCATCACCGAGTAGCCGACGTTGTAACTTGCCACTGGTGGTTTTGGGGATACGCTGTACGGGGATCACGTGGCATACCTCCAAACCGGTTTGTTGGTTCACATGGCGGGTAATATCCCGCGCGATCCCAACAAAATCCGCGAGCCCGGCACGAAACAGTACAAACAGGATCAATTCGTCGGCGTCGGCACGATCCCGACGCACGCCGCAGGCAACCACTTTACCCAATTCAAGCTCGGGCAGTTGCAAGGCCACGGCTTCAATATCATGCGGGTAATAATTCAACCCGTTGGCAAAAATAATGTCCTTGTGCCGGCCGGTAATGACTAATTCGTGCTGCTCGGTGAGAAAACCCAAATCGCCGGTGTTTAACCATCCCTCCGCGGTTAACGCCTGGCGATTGGATTCTTCATCCAAATAATAACCGTGTGTCACGCTTGGCCCTTTGATCTGCACCTGCCCTATGGCAAAGGCGGGTAAAGAATGGTTGTCTTGAGCGGTGATTTTGACCTGCATATCCCGCACTGCCCGGCCTTCGATCGCAAAGCCCACTGCGTTCGGATCATCATGACTGATAATGCGCACCCTATCCCCCAGCCGCATCGCGTGCCGATCCAGGAACACTTTACGGTATTCCTGCCCAACCGGCGGAAACGCGACGGCCAAGGTAGCCTCGGCCAAGCCGTATACGGTGAACAGGGTGTTGCGGCGTAATTTATACTTTGCCATAGCGCTGAGGAATTGTTCACACAACTCAACCGAGATCGGCTCGGCACCGTTATAAATAACACGCAGCCGCGACAGGTCCAGGCCGTCGAGGGTTTTATCCCCCAGGGCTTTTAAATAATGTTTATATCCAAAGTTGGGTGAACAGGTCACGGTGGCCTTGCACTCGCTCACCTTTTCCATCCATAACAAGGGGCGGCGGCTAAACAAATCGGTCGGCATCAAACACTGCGACATGCCCGCCACGATCATATTTAAGTGGAACCCTAACAGACCCATGTCGTGGGTTAAGGGCATCCAACTTAAACTGATATCCTCGGATGTATAATTAGCCCCGGCCGCAATCGCCTCGAGGTTGTTGATAATATTGGCGTGGCTCAGCATCACGCCTTTGGGTTCGCTGGTCGACCCGGATGAAAACTGAATAAAACACAGATCCGCGGCGGTGGCGTTATGTATCCGGCCGCGTTGCCCATGGGCATGGATTAAATTCGCCAATAAGGTTTTATGCCGTAACACAGCCAACGATTCTTGTAAGTTGTGCTGTTCGGCATAACGTTGCAGACGTTCAAGAGTATCTTCACTGGTATACAAATGGGGTCGTTCGAGTTTATTAAAGATCCGGAATAATTTGCCGCGGTGCTCATCGTTGATCCCCACCGCCACGGGTACCGGGATAATCCCGCCCAGGACACAGGCCCAGAAGGCTTCAATAAACGTTTGGTTGTTTTTATGTAAAATAATCAGCTGATCGCCGGCGCGCATCCCGGTTTCTTGGAAATCAAACAACAACATACTGGCCCGGTCATACAGTTCCGCGTAACCCAGCGTACGCTGATCGTGTTTACCCTCGATAAAAAGGATCTGCCGATCTCGCTGTTTTTGATCCAACAAGGCGGCGCTTAAAGTGGGATAATGACTCATTGATTAACGCTCATGAATGCGCATCATAAGAGGGTGTTTACTCCGTAAATTAACTTCCGGGGCCAATTCTACAACTCGCTCGCCCAGATATTCCATGCGAAAGTGTCTGCCCATCAGCCCAAAATGTAATTGCGCCTCGACCAAGGCGAAAAAATCTCCGATACAGCGGCGCGGCCCGGCAGAAAAAGGAATATAAACGAATTTATGCCGCGCCTTGATCGCCGCCTCGCTAAAACGCGCAGGATCAAACAACTCCGGCTGGGGCCAGAACTGCGGCAAGCGGTGTAAATAATACGGCGAAATAAATATGTCCGCGCCCGCGGGTATGACATAGTCGCCAAGCCTATCCTCGCCCAGCGCCTTGCGGCTGTACAACCATACCGGTGGATAAAGTCGCAGTACCTCTTCGATAATTTGGCGGCTGTAATCTAATTCCGGCAAATGTAAATACTCGGGGGCAGCGGAAAAACTTGCCGCGTCAATTTCTGCGTAAAAACGCGCGGCAATCTCAGGATAGACAGCCAGTACATACCAGGTCCAATTCATTGTTGTGGCCGAGGTCTCTGAACCCGCAACGATCAAGGTCATCACTTCGTCGATCAGTTCCTTATCCAACATAGCGCTGCGGCTGTCTTTATCGGTTGTGGCGAGCATGATCCCAAGAAAATCCTGTTTGGACCGCTTTGATTGGCGGCGGCGCGCGATCACCTCGGCCACGAGTTTGGTCAAGGCGCGGAATTTAACCGCCAGTTTAAGATCGCGACGGTTGTCGTCAACCAAACAGGCAAATGGGTTAGTGCCCTGTTCCGCCAGTAAACGATCAAAATCATCACTGAAGATGGCGCGTAACACGATCTCCAGGGCCAAGTCGTTGGTCGCCGCCGTAATATTTACCACCTCATGATTCCTGGCCGAATCCTGCCAGCGCGCTAACAATCGCAGGTTGATGTGTTTGATTTCATCCGCCAGCCCGGCGATAACACTGCGGTCGAATGCCGGTTGCACCCGACGCCGTTGCCGCCGCCAGAACGGCCCATCGCTGACGATAATGCCATTGCCCAATAACATTTTGACGCGTTCAAATCCCACGCCCTTGTGATAGTTAGCGTGATTGCCAACCAAAACATGTTTGACATAGTCCGGGTGATTCAGCACAAAGGTCGGCGCCTTGCGTTGCTGCGGCTTGATATAAAGGATGTCTCCATACCCCACCCAATCACTCAAATGCGCGAAGCTGGCCGCATTGGTCTGCATGTCATAGGGTTCGGCCGGGCCGGGAGGTAATGTAGAGGGAGTGGTGATCAACGTCATGGGATTTCTATCTGGTGATTGCCCTAATCCGGTGGATCCGTCAAACTAATCCCACCAGTTTACTACAGACCTCTCCCCCTGAACATTTAACCAGAATCGATTAAGCCCGCATGCGCACCCTGACCTGGCCACGACGCTGGCTTTATGCCATTGCCACACCGCTGCTGCGCGCACTACTCCGGCTGTTGTGGTCAACCTACCGCATCGTCAAGATTGAGGGACAGGCGTACTGGGAAACGTTAGCCGCCCAGGGTAAACCTTTTATCCCCTGTTATTGGCACCAACACCATTTCATCTGTGCGCAGTATTTGCGCCGCCTGTTATCCCACGGGGTTAAATTAGGATTTCTGATCAGTCCCTCGGTGGATGGCGAAGTACCCGCCAGAATCGCCGAGCACTGGGGCGCACAGGTGATACGCGGTTCTACCACTCGCAGCGGCGCGCAAGCGCTGCGCGCTATGTATCAACTGATCGTAAAACAATCGGTTTGCCCCGTCACCACGTCCGATGGTCCGCAAGGGCCGTTGCAGGTATTTAAGCTGGGCGATATTCTTCTAGCGCAACTCACCCAGGCACCCTTGCTGCCCATGAGTTACGCAGCGGATCGTTATTGGCAATTACGCTCCTGGGATCGTTTTATCATCCCCAAACCTTTTGCGCGCATCGCGATCGACATTGGTTGCGCCGTGACTATACCCAAGGGCATACTGGCGGAGGATCTGGAACCACAACGGTTACAATTAGAAAACACCCTCAAATCGCTTGCGCACAACGCCAGCCAACAACTATAACCATCACCCGCCTGACAATTAACCCCATGACCCCCTACCAAGACGATATCCAAGCGAAAATTGCCGCGGTACGCCAATCCTATTGTGAAGCGTTACCGCAACGGCTCGCGCGTATCCAAACCTTGTGGCAGCTATTGCACGGCGATAGTAACGATCAAGCCAGTTACGACGAATTTTACCGTTTAATCCATACCATGGCGGGTTCCGCTGAAACCTTTGGATTCCCAGAGCTCACCCAGACGGCGCGCAGAATCGTCCAACAATTAAAAACCGCCGACCCGGCGCTGATACAAAATCCAGTCATCGCGCAAGAGTTAGAATCGTTGCAACGGATTATTCACAACATAGGTTTGCTATGACAGGCAAAAAAACGCCCTGCTTTGGGGGCAGGGCAAGGGTGTGTTGCGCATCTCTGCGCAGGGGAGGAATCATCAAGCAACCGAGAAAAACACCAGCTGCATAACCTAACCGTACAAGGTTTTCGGCGCGGCCCTGGAATTCTTTAATCTTTTTTAACTGTGAAAAATTTGATAACACACAAACCCTATGATCCGCCATAACTTAATGTTTTGTATAAAATTTTGCTAGTATTCTATACCCACGTAAAACTCCTTGGGCTTTTACCGCTGATAATGGTGAGGTCATATGTTACGACGCTTTAACCGCATTCCCTTAGCATTACTCCTGGGTCTATCTCAGAGCAGTTATGCCCATCAAGTATTCCCAGTTGATCACACCCGTAGCGGTTATGCCATTCTAGCCTTGGTGGTTTTTGGGCTCGCCTATCTGATCGTGATTGGTGAGGAATTTCTGCAGTTACGCAAATCCAAACCGATGATTATTTCCGCCGGTATTATTTGGATCTGCGTTGCCCTGGCCTATACCGCGAGCGGACAGGGACCGGTAGCGCAACAGTTGTTCCGCGGCACATTGGAAGAATACGCCGAATTGATGCTGTTCTTACTTTCGGCCATGACGTACATCAACACCTTGCAAGAACGCAGGGTTTTTCTGGCCCTACGCAGCAGCTTGGTGACACGCGGCTTGTCGTTACGCAGTCTTTTTTGGCTCACCGGGTTGCTGGCATTTTGCATTTCCCCTCTCGCAGACAACCTCACCACCGCCTTGGTTATGTTCGCGGTGGTCATCACCTTGGCCGATAACCAACCGCAATTTTTGGTGCTTGCCAGCATCAATCTGGTTGTCGCCGCCAATGCCGGGGGCGTTTTCACGCCCTTCGGGGATATCACCACGCTGATGGTCTGGCAAAAAGGCAAGGTGGGGTTCTTTGAGTTTTTTGACTTGTTCCTGCCCGCACTGGTGAATTGGCTGATCCCGGCGCTGCTGATGTCGCTGGCGGTGCCCAGTGCACGGCCGCAAGTCTCCAGTGAAAAAATTCAGATGCTGCGAGGTGGTTATACGGTAGTCTTGTTATTCCTGAGCACAATCGGTTTGACGGTTGCATTGCATCAGGTGTTACAGCTGCCGCCGGTGCTGGGCATGATGACCGGGCTTGGATTACTAAAAATATACGGTTTTTTCCTGCGCCGCGCTGAACTGGCTTCCCCAACCATCCCCGGCCTGGCGCAACAAGCCGCAGCCGATCCTGAACTGCTCGCGAGGTATTTCAAACCCCGCTACCGTCCATTTGATATCTTCATCAGTATCAAACGCGCCGAGTGGGATACCCTGTTGTTTTTCTACGGGGTTGTCCTGAGTGTCGGTGGCTTGGGGGCCTTAGGTTATCTGGCCTGGTCATCCCTGGTGTTGTATGGCAACCTCGGTCCAACCTGGGCCAATATCAGCATCGGTGTATTGTCTGCCGTTGTGGATAATATTCCAGTGATGTACGCGGTTTTGAATATGCAGCCAGACATGCCACTGCAGCAGTGGTTATTAGTGACCTTAACCGCGGGCGTTGGCGGTTCACTCTTATCGATAGGTTCTGCGGCCGGAGTGGCCTTGATGGGGCAGGCCCGGGGGATCTACACCTTCGGGGCGCATATGCGTTGGAGCTGGGCCATCGCCTTAGGTTACGCCGCTAGCATCGGCGTGCATTTGGGGTTAACCACGCTCCACTAAATACTTTATTCAGAGGGTTTAACGGCTGAGGGCTGTTCTAGTTCTAATTGTTGCCAGACCGATTCCCCGCCCGAGGTCTTAGCGATCGTCCTGAGGCGTTGCTGATGGGCCGCCAATTCCGCGGGACTGGGCGCTATCACCCGCAGCCGCGCTGAACGGTGCAGACGGGGAGTGTTCGTCTGGGGACGTTCAACCTGTGGCGCCGATGCCTCTAAGGATAACTTGGCTTGGCCGCCGGTCATAGCCAAATACACTTCCGCTAGTATCTCCGCATCGAGCAAGGCCCCGTGCAAACTGCGCTGGGTGTTATCCACGTTGTAGCGCTTGCATAACGCATCCAAGTTATTTTTTTGTCCGGGGTGCATCTGCCGCGCCAAGGGCAAGGTATCGACCACCTTGCAATAGTGGCGGATACCGGGCCAGGCCGCATCAATGCGCATATACTCCGCGTCGAGAAAACCAAGATCAAACGTGGCATTATGAATCACTATTTCAGTATCGCGGACAAAGGCCAATAAATCCGCCCCAATCTCCGCAAACCGGGGCTTATCCGCTAAAAATTCGTTTTTAATTCCGTGTACCTCGATCGCACCGTCATCGATGTGGCGATCCGGATTGAGATAGGTATGAAAGCGATTCTGGGTCAAACGCCGATTAATCAGTTCGACACACCCAATTTCGATGATCCGATGCCCTTCGCGTACTTCCAGTCCTGTGGTTTCGGTATCTAGTACAATTTGTCGCATTACTGGTTCTCCTCAGGCCCTTGATGGTTGTTGCGTCAGTGCGTAGCGAATGCGTTGTCCCGGTTATTCGCTATGCTTCAGTCACGCCGTAACTCCTCGATCCCACGGCGCGCCAAGGCATCGACCCGCTCATTCTCCACATGCCCGCTGTGTCCCCGTACCCAGTGCCACTGCACCTGGTGTCGCGCCACTGCGGCATCCAGACGCTGCCACAGGTCGAGATTTTTAACCGGCTTTTTGTCCGCGGTGCGCCAGCCGCGCGCCTTCCAGCTTCCAATCCATTCTGTGATACCTTTTTTAACATACTGCGAGTCGGTGGTCAGCCGCACCACACAGGGCCGTGACAGGGATTCCAGGGCGTGAATCGCGGCCATCAGTTCCATACGGTTATTGGTGGTCTGCGCTTCCCCCCCATACAGCTGTTTCTCATGATCGCCGTAGCGGAGTAATGCACCCCAGCCCCCCGGTCCCGGATTGCCGGAACAAGCACCATCGGTGAAGATGTCCACCACCTCAGCCATGACGGGGCCGCGGACGATTCTGGTAGGGCTCCAGGCCGGCAGGCACTAAACTCGGTGCCCAACGCGGGCGCACAGGGGTCAGCGTAGTCACCCGCTTGCGCGCCACCAACAGGTTGGCCGCTCCTAGAATCGGCCAGACCTGCTGCCCAACCCGCTCCCACAAGCCCTGACGGCCCAGCAGGGCCTCACTTTGCAAGGGCGGGTGGTAACAATAACCACGGCTGGTCAACACTTCAAAACCTAGCAGGGCTAGCCAGTCCTTGAGCCGAGTGGTCCCGAGAAAACGCGCACACCAAGGCGGTGACAATCGCTTCCACGGCAGGTAACGCCGCGCGCCCCACAGGCTCCAGGGGTTAAAGCTCAGTAATACAATGTGCCCTTCGGGGATCAACACCCGTTCAACTTCGCGCAACACTTCATGCGGGTAATGTGAGAACTCCAAGGTGTGCGGTAGCACCACAACATCGATGCTATCGGATTGGAGGGGAAGTTGGTGTGGTTCGGCAATCAGGCTGATCGGATGGTGCTCGGGTTCGGTTCCTGGAAATCCAATCAATACTCGCTGTGAAATCCGACTGCTGGTTAACCAGTCGGCGCTATCCAGCCAGCCAATTTGCACCAAAAAATATCCGAATAAATTAGCCACAGCCGTTTGTACCAGTTCTCGCTCGTGATGAGCCAACGCCAACCCTAAAGGAGTACGGTACCAGGCTTGTAAAGCCGGCCAGATTTTGTGCAGTGGCTCACAACGATTAAAGCGTTTTTTACGGGGGATCCATGCCATGGCCGACGAGTATGACGGATACCACAAACTTATCAAGATTGGTGCGGAAGGCTTGCACAAGACTTGACCGCCTGACGGCTTACTTCTACCATGTGCCAGGGTCCTGAACAAGAAGTGAAAAATGAAACGTAACGTATTGATAATTACTATATTGTTGCCATTAGCGGGTTGTGCCACCCTCACCACAGAACCACCTCCCAAGATCAGTACCGAAACTCCAGCGGTAAGCGTAGCCGTAGCCACTCCAGCGGCTATGGATACAACGGATACAACCGCCACTGCAGTTGCGCCTAACCACACGGCTACTCCCGCCAGTGAGGATCACGCTAGCGCAACATCCCAGTCAAACAACGACGCATTGAGTCCCAATCTGGATATCGCCGCGGAAGACCCCGGCAATATTTGGGATCGGATCCGCGCGGGTTTCGCGATGCCGGATCTCGACAACACGCGGATCGAACAACAGCTGCAATGGTATGTGCGCAATGAAGAGTATTTAGATCGGGTGGTGGAACGCGCCGGTCCCTACATGCGCTTCATCGTGGATAAACTTGAAAAAGAAAAGATTCCATTGGAGATTGCCCTGCTACCGATCGTGGAAAGCGCCTACCAGCCGTTTGCCTATTCCCACGGCCGGGCCTCGGGGATCTGGCAATTCATTCCATCCACCGCCAAGCGTTACGGCCTGGAACAAAATTGGTGGTACGACGGCCGCCGTGATATTTATGCCTCTACCGACGCGGCGATTCGGTTACTATCAGCGTTACGCGATGAATTTAATGGTGATTGGTTGTTAGCGCTAGCCGCTTATAATTCTGGCAGCCATAACGTGATTCGTGCGATTCGCCTCAATCAACGCAAACATAAGCCCACGGATTTCTTTTCGTTGAAATTACCGCGTGAAACCCGCGCCTACGTGCCTAAACTGCTGGCGCTTAAAAAGATCGTCGCCAACCCGGAGAAGTATAAGCTGGATCTTAATCCGATTGCCGATGAACCGTATTTTGAACGGGTGGAAGTGGATTCCCAAATTGATTTAGCGCTGGTTGCAAAACTTTCCGAGATTGAACTGGATACCATTTATCATCTCAATCCGGGTTTCAACCGCTGGGCCACGGCGCCAGGTGGGCCGCATTTTCTGTTATTGCCCATCGAAAATGCTGAAACCTTTCGCCTGAACCTGGCCCAGTACCCGGCAGAAAAACGCTTACAGTGGGTACGCCACCAAGTTAAAAAAGGCGATACCCTTAAACTGATCGCCAGCCATTACCAAACCACACCCGAGTTGATCAAGACCATTAATAAACTGCCCAGCAACAAACTGCGTAACAATCAAAGCCTGATGGTGCCGGTCGCGAGCCAAGCCCTGGCGAGTTACAAACTCAGCGCCACCGAGCGGTTGAATGAATTACAGAACACCCCGCAAAACGACGGTGTAAAGGTAACCCAAACGGTGAAGCGCGGTGATACGTGGTGGAGTATCGCGCGCCGTCACAACGTCGGTGTTAAACAATTGGCACGCTGGAACGGTTTGGCCCCACGCGACAAACTCGTGCCCGGACAAAGCCTGGTTATTTGGTCGCAGGCTCAGCGCCATAAAGCCGAGCCGGTGAGCCTTACCCAAATCGACAATATTTTAATCCCCGATGAGCGCAACATGGTGCAACGCATCGGTTATCGTGTACGCCGTGGGGATTCGTTGGCACGGATCTCACGCAAGTTCAATGTCAGTGTTGATCAAGTACGCCGCTGGAATCGACTCGCCACCAAATCGCGTTTACGTATCGGCCAGAAAATTCTGTTATATGTCGATGTCACCCAAACATCGGGTTAAGGTATAAACTCGGATTAGCGCCACAAGGAAGCCTGTAACAGTTTGCGGGTATAGGTTTGCTGTGGCGCTGTAAACAAGCCCAACGTCTCTCCCTGTTCCACCACGCGCCCGTCCTGCAGTACCACGATACGATGCGCCATGGCGCGTATCACATTGAGGTCATGGGAAATAAAGATATAACTGATATGGTACCGGTTCTGAATATCCACTAACAATTCCAATACCTGCTTCTGCACTGAAACGTCCAAGGCGCTGGTGGGCTCATCCAGCAAAATTAATTTTGGCTCCAAAACCAGCGCACGCGCAATCGCGATACGCTGACGCTGCCCGCCAGAAAACTCGTGCGGGTAACGCCATAACATGTCCTGCTCGAGACCCACTTCGGTCAGTACCTTGAGGACACGCCGCCGGTGTTCTTGGGCCGACTGCCGTGAAAAATGTATTCCCAAGCCTTCACGGATGATCTGTTCTACCGTCATGCGGGGTGACAGCGAGGAAAAAGGATCTTGAAATACGATTTGGAAGTTACGCCGTAAAGGACGGAGCTGACGCTGGGTTAATTGTTGTAGATCATTACCATCAAACTCGATACTCCCCGTGCAGTGTTGCAGCCGCAACAAACACATCCCCAAGGTGGTTTTACCCGAGCCAGACTCGCCCACGATACCCAGTGTTTCTCCGCGCTGAACGGCGAGTGTTACCTCATCCACGGCACGCACTTCACCCACTTTGCGACGCAATAAACCGGCTTTGATAGGAAAGATACACTTCAACCGCTGCGTACTGAGCAGTGGTGTAGATTTCACCACGGGTTGTACCCGCCGCTGCGGCTGACTGTCGAGCAGATGACGGGTATAGGGATGTTGCGGAGCACTGAACAACGCTCCAACATCCGCCTGTTCGACCAAGTGCCCCTGCTGCATGACACAAATGCGATCGGCAAATCGCCTTACCATATTCAAATCATGCGTAATCATCAATACCGCCATACCAAATTCGCGTTGCAGTGCTTCGAGCAATTCGAGGATTTGAGCTTGAATCGTGACATCGAGCGCGGTCGTGGGCTCATCAGCGATGAGCAACTTAGGACTGCACGCCAGGGCCATGGCGATCATCACGCGTTGGCGCTGCCCACCGGAAAGCATATGCGGAAAAGCGTCAAATCGCTTATGCGGCTCGACAATGCCGGTGCGATCCAACAATTCAAGCATGCGCAGCCGCGCGGCATTACGATCGAGACCTTGATGTAACATCAGGGGTTCGAGCAGCTGCATGCCAATGGGATACACGGGGTTCAATGATGTCATGGGCTCTTGGAAGATCATAGCAATCTCGCTACCGCGCACACGACGAATTTCAGCTTCCGCAAGCTGCAATAAATCACGCCCGGCAAAATAAACATGTCCTGAGGGATAACGCGTCTGAGCCATGTCATGAAGATTTAGAATCGATAACGCCGTAACAGACTTTCCCGAACCGGACTCACCCACAAGCGCGAGCTTCTGGCCTGGATATAGATCAAAACTCACCCTATGAACGACTTCGACGGGATTCTCACGGCCAAAGGAAATGCTTAGATCTTGAATTGACAGTAAAGGTGTGGTTGCTGTATTCATTCGTTTAACTTCAACCCCGTCGTGTGTCTAAAGCTTCGCGCAAGGCTTCACCGATAAAAATTAACAATACCAGCGTTCCGACCAATACACTGAACGTGGTTAGTGACAACCACCATGCTTCGATATTGGCCTTGCCCTGTGCCAGCAGTTCACCGATGCTGGGCGTGGTCGGTGGCACCCCCAGACCAAGATAATCCAAGCTGGTAAGCGCTAGAATCGCACCGCTGATGCGAAACGGCAGGAAAGTAATCACCGGTGTCATACTGTTGGGTAATAAATGCCGCAGCATAATGTCCCGATTCCTGACACCCATCGCCTTGGCGGCGATCACATAATCCATGCCGCGGCCACGTAAAAATTCCGCCCGCACATAATCCGCCAGCCCCATCCAACCAAACAGCGACAGTAGAATAATCAGCAACACTACACTGGGTTGAAACAGCGAAGCGAAAATAATCAACAAATACAACTCCGGCATCGAACCCCATATTTCCATAAGCCGTTGCGCATACAGATCCAGGCGTCCGCCGAAATAGCCTTGTACAGCACCCGCCAGTATGCCTACAACAACACCAATCGCGGTTAACACTAAGGCAAATACCACCGACAAGCGAAAACCGTAGATCAGCCGCGCCAACACGTCACGGCCACGATCATCGGTGCCCAGTAGATTGTCAACCGACGGCGGCGCCGGATTCGGATGAGCCGCATAATAATTTATGCTGTCATAACTATGCCGGTTGAGGGGAAATAACGCCCAGTTTTTCCCGGAGTTTATTAATGTACGTACATAAGGATCGCTATAATCCGCTTCGGTCGCGAACTCTCCCCCGAAGGTCGTCTCGGGATAACGCTTGACTACCGGCCAATACAGGCTGCCTGAATAATAAACTACGATTGGTTTGTCGTTGCTCAACACTTCAGCGAACAAACTCAAGATGAATATAACTCCGAATATCCATAAACTCACATAACCGCGACGGTTGGTTTTAAACCGCCGCCAGGCACGGCCGGTAACGGGAGGTGAGGGTAACGTTGCCGGTTCAGTCATCGTGGTTGTTGATCCAAGGAATCAAATTGAATACGCGGATCAACCACTACGTAACAGATATCAGTGAGTAATTTTGCGAACAAGCTAATCAAGGTAAACAGATAAAGGGTTCCCAATACCACCGGGTAATCGCGATGCAGGATGGCTTCATACGAAAGCAGGCCCAACCCATCCAAGGAAAAAATTGACTCAATGAGAATACTACCGGTAAAAAACGCACCGATAAACGCACTGGGAAATCCGGTTACCAACGGGATGATGGCGTTTCGGCTAATATGCTTGTAAAGCACGGTGCTCTCAGCCAATCCCTTGGCACGTGCGGTCAGCACGTATTGTTTGCGGATCTCTTCTATAAAACTATTTTTTGTAAGCAAGGTGACAATGGCAAAGCTACCGATAGTAAGCGAAATCACCGGCAAGGTGATATGCCAAAGATAATCGGATAGCTTACCAAACCAACTTAACTCGTTCCAATTATCACTGACTAGACCGCGCAAGGGGAACAGATCCCAAAAACTACCCCCGCCGAACAAGACCAGCAAGAAAATGGCCAGCACAAACCCCGGAATAGCGTACCCAATTAAAATAATTGTACTGCTGGCGGTATCAAACGTGCTGCCGTCGCGCACCGCCTTGCTAATACCCAGGGGTATGCAGATAAGATAGGTCAAAAGAAAAGTCCAAACCCCCAAGCTAATGGATACCGGTAATTTTGAAATTATCAGATCCATCACCGATTGCTGGTAGAAATAACTCTCCCCCAAATTAAAACTTAGATAGTGCCTTAGCATGGTAAAAAACCGTTGGTAGGCCGGTTGATCAAACCCATATAACACTTTCAGTTGTTGTATCTTTTCCGGATCAAGATCTGTATTGCCGCGGTAAATTTTGCTTCCGCCCCCCGCAGACTCGCCTTGGACGGCTTGTCCTTGAATTTTATTGATCAACTGTTCCACCGGTCCGCCAGGCACGAATTGTGTCACCAGGAACGTTACCAGCAACACCCCAAATAGCGTCGGGATCATCAACAACAAACGCTTAAGAATATACCGGGCCACTTAAAGTTTTTCTCCCTTTAGAGGGGTAGGAAGCGCCCACCAGCTCATCAACGCCCAATCATCCGCTTCGTAATATAATGGCAAGGTCTGTGGACGGCCGAATTTATTCCAATAAGCGACCCGATGATTATTGATATACCAATTAGGCACCAAATATTCGCCGTGCAACAGTACACGATCCAGTGCGTGCGTGGCGGTGACTAACCTCTGCCGATCAGGGGCAAACACCACCGCGTCAATCAGGCTATCGATTACAGGATTTTTGATACCGATAAGGTTGCGTGAACCTTCTTGATCCGCAGCGTGTGAGCCCCAAAAATTATATTGTTCATTACCGGGGGACATGGACTGAGGATAACGCGCCACGGTCATATCGAAATCAAACTGCCGCAACCGGTCTGCGTACAAAGAAACATCCACACTACGGTACTGCATTTCAACACCAAGTTTCTTTAAATTATAGGCATAGGGCCCTATGATCCGTTCAAAGCCTTTTTGGTCCAATAAAAATTCAAATTCAAACACCTCCCCCTTAGCATTTTTGAGTCTACCGTTTTCAACGTGCCAACCCGCTTGCTCCAGCAATAATTTGGCCTGGATAAGATTATGCCGCAACGCCCCCGGGTTATCGGTACTCGGCGGTTTCCATACGGTGGTAAAAATCTCCGGCTCTAATTGGTTTGCGAACTTTCGCAGTAATTGTAATTCAGCGCCTTGGGGTAAACCGCCGGATGCTAATTCACTGTTACTAAAATAACTGTCGCAGCGCACGTATTGTCCGTAGAATAAATTCCGGTTTGACCAGGTAAAATCAAACGCCAAGGATAAGGCCTTACGTACCCGTTTATCCTTGAATAAGTCCCGTCGCAGATTGAATATAAATCCCTGCATCCCCGCGTTATTTTTGTGGGGTAATTCCTCACGCCGGATCTGGCCCGAATCAAACTGCGGACCGGTATAATCGCGTGCCCACATCTTGGAATGATTCTCGAGCACAAAATCGTATTCACCCGCCTTGAAGGCTTCTAGACGCACCGTTTCGTCTTTGTAGTATTTGAAAATGATACGGTCAAAGTTAAACATGCCGCGGCGCACAGGCAGATCCCTTGCCCAGTAATGAGGATTGCGACGGTAGGTAATATCCTTGCCAAGGTGATAATCCTCCACCACATAAGGACCGCTGCCCAACGGTTTTACCCGGCTAAGTTTATCAAACGACTCTTTACCCACCCAACGGGGTGAGAAAATCGGTATCTGGGCGGCAATCAGGTGTAATTCGGGATTCCGCTTTACAAAATTAAACCGTATGAGACGTGGACCCAGGATCGTTGCGGATTTAATGTCTGCCCAATAGAAACGGTATTGTGGATGGCTTTTGTCGCTTTTTAACGTATCAAAGGAAAATTTCACATCTTCCGCCAGTACGGGGGAATCATCGGAAAAACGGGCTCGCGGATCGATCCGGAATGTGACCGACAACCCGTCCGCTGCCAAGGCGATGTCATCGGCCACATGCGCATATAAACTATACGGCTCATCCAGGCTTTGCACCATCAGGGATTCAAACACCAATTGCTGTAAACCCTGCGCCGATACACCTCGCAGGATAAAAGGATTAAGACTGTCGAAAGTACCAAAACCCGACAGGGTCAGCGTTCCACCTTTAGGGGCAGCGGGGTTCACATAATCAAAATGAGTATAATTAACCGGATACTTTGGTAAATACCCTAGCGCTGCTGAAGGTGTCGCTTGCGCCACCACGCTCAGGTTACTGCAAAAGAACAGCACGAGTGCACGGATAACCTGCCTCATGGGAGTCTCTCTAGCTCATTGCGAAATAAGAATAAAACCACGCGCTATCACCCTGTGATATAAGCACCCTAGTTAAATAGTGAGTTTTGTTCTGTTACAGTGACGAATATAATACGAGCCGCCGCTCAATACCAACTGGGCAAAATTTCAACAAAGGAAACCGCATGGGCTTTTTAGCAAACAAACGCGCTTTGATCGTCGGACTGGCCAGTAACCGTTCCATCGCCTGGGGTATCGCCCAAGCCATGAAACGCGAAGGTGTTGAACTGGCCTTTACCTATCAAAATGAAAAACTGCAGGAGCGGGTGGAAAAGATGGCGTCCGAGCTGGGTTCGGAAATTATCGTACCCTGTGATGTCAGCAGTGACGAACAAATCGAACGGGTATTTGACCATTTGGACAACTATTGGGACGGGCTCGATATCATAGTACATTCGGTGGCCTTTGCGCCCCGTGAAGAGCTGGAAGGGGATTATCTGGATACCGTGACCCGCGAGGGTTTCCGCACCGCCCACGAGATCAGTTCCTACAGTTTTGCCGCCTTGGCCAAGGCGGGTAGAAATATGATGGAAGGCCGTAACGGTGCATTGCTTACCTTAAGTTATTTAGGGGCTGAACGCGCCATGCCCAATTACAACATCATGGGGCTGGCCAAGGCGTCATTAGAAGCCAATGTGCGCTACATGGCCTATTCCCTTGGTCCGGACAGTATCCGGGTTAATGCCATCTCGGCGGGGCCGATTAAAACCCTCGCCGCCGCCGGAATCAGTAACTTTCGCCGTATGCTCGATGAGGTAGAACAGGCGGCACCGCTGCGCCGCAACGTGACCATTGAGGATGTGGGTAATACAGCCGCATTTTTGTGTTCAGACCTGGCGGCGGGAATCACCGGCGAGATCGTTTATGTTGACTCCGGCTATAACATCGTCGGCATGCGGCCGTTAAATCCCGCGCCACAAGCGTAAACCCGCCATGGATACCTGGCCTTATTCCGCGTTCTTGGGCAGGTTCAGTTCAATCTCGCTGTGTTTACGTTGGTAGCTCAATAATGCCTGTACATCCTCCTGCGCCTGTGTTTGGGCAAGCTGATGCAATTTCGCCTCGCGGGTCGCCGCAGGTATATCCCCAGTAGGATCACGCACACCGTACAACGCGACAATCACACTATCCCCATTCGGTAGCTGCTGCAAACTATAACCGGGTGTGGCGGTATTGACGGGTTTGGGCATGCGGAACCCCGTCTGACGAATGGCTTCGGCCACAACCGCCTTTGCGGCTGCCTTGTCCGCCGCGGTTTCGTGTCGACCAATATAACCCGGTCGTTGCCAGGTTAACCCGGGCGCCAATACCGGTGTCGCACCGCTGAGTAATTTTGCATACAACGCCTTGGCTTGGGTTGATGCTTCGGCGGTGGATTTTTCATTGCGTAACTGTACTTCGATGCCGGCACTTACTTCTTTTAATGGCTTTTGTTGCGCCGGACGGTGATCCTTCAGCCGTAGCACCAAAACATGGTCGCTGCTGAGTTTGATCACCTCACTGTTTTGAGCTTGCTTGAGAACCGCATCACTAAACGCCGCGGTAATCACTTGCGGGTTATGCAGCAACTGCGGTCCACCCTGGCGGGTAAAAAACTCGGATTCTTGAACCTTCAAACCCAGTTGTTCCGCGGCAGGTTCCAGCGAATCTTGATTTTGATAGGTTAAATTATCGAGTTTATTCGCCAGCTCAAAAAAATTATGTTCGGCTTTTTGGGCCTGTAGATCCTGGCGCACCTTCTCTTTGATCTCATTAAACTCCGGTGTAACAGTACTGGCCTTAATCAAGATATGCCGCGCACGGCGTTGATCCCCTTTAATCTCTTCGAGCTTGATCAAGTGGATACCAAATTCGGTTTTCACCGGTTTACTTATTTCACCGGGTTTGAGTTTGTAGACCGCGTCTTCAAATGCTTTTACCATCGCGCCACGGCCAAAGAATCCTAAATCGCCGCCGTTTTTGGCCGAACCAGGGTCTTGCGAGAATTCCTCGGCGAGTTTGGCGAACGACTCGCCGTTACGCGCGCGCGCCTCGATTTCCTTAATTTTTTTCTCAGCAGCGGTGGTATCTTGCTTGCTGTACTGTTGTTTATTCTCGTCGTAGTATTGTTTTAATTCGGCGTCACTAACCTGCGCCTTTTGCGCCAGATCTTGCGCGGCAAGTTCGATGTACTGAATTTTAACCGCTTCCTCGGTCATGAATTGGCTGGTATGTGCGGCGTAATAATTTTGAACCTCATCAACGCCAACCTTTACCGAGGGAAAATAACTAGCGTGGGGTATTGTGAGATAACCAATATCGCGCTCCTGGCCCTCTAAACGCATTTGTTCGGCAACTTCATAACCCAATACAAACGCGCTGCTTTCCACCGCTTGCCGTAACTGCTGATACGAAAAATCGTAGGCTATCTGTTGTTCAAATGCCTGCGGTGATAAACCGGCCCGTTGCAGTACCTGGTGATAAGTATCAACGGAGAATTTTCCAGTGGTATCGAGAAAATAGGGCGTTGTTTCGATTTGTTTATTTAACTGGGCGTTGCCCACGCGGAAACCGGCGGCATCGAGCTGTTGATGGATCAATTCACGGTCTACCAATCCATTTACGATATTGTGTTTAACGTAATCCAGAAATTGAGGATCAGAAGAAAAATTCGCCCCCATATTCTGTTGAAACTGGCTGTAAGAACGTTGGTACTCGTTCTGGCTAATCGCCTCACCATTCACCTTGGCAACATAGTTCTTGGAAGATTCTGGTGAATAACCGTAGAGAATGAACGAGCCTAATGACAAGATCACCAAACCCAGAATGATCCAGACGATGATTCCTTGGGTATGTTCACGGATGACTTGCAACATAAACACCGAACACCTGTTATTAGTTTACCCAAACAAAAAAGGCGCAGATTCTCACGAAGCCGCGCCCTGTCGTTATATGGCGGAGCGGACGGGACTCGAACCCGCGACCCCCGGCGTGACAGGCCGGTATTCTAACCAACTGAACTACCGCTCCAAATACCTATCTCCACCCAGCATGAGTACCTGAAATATATCCGTTGAGGTTTGGCGGATAGAGAATTTCAGACCGCCGCTGGCCGGAATTGGTGGGTGCTGTAGGGATCGAACCTACGACCCTCGCCTTGTAAGGGCGATGCTCTCCCAGCTGAGCTAAGCACCCGAAAGGCGCGCTAGTTTACGGCATCCTTAAGCGCTTTGCCAGCCTTAAAGCCCGGGATATTTGAGGCTGGGATATCGATAGTTGCGCCTGTTTGCGGGTTACGGCCCTTACGCGCGGCACGCTGCTTCACCGCAAAAGTACCAAATCCTACAATAATCACTTGTTCACCTGCTTTGAGCGCATGAGTAATTTTTTCAATTACGGTATCCACCGCGCGGGTAGCGGCGGCTTTAGAAATATCTGCACCTTCGGCAACGGCATCAATTAACTCGGTTTTATTCACGGAAATTCCCCTTTATCTGATTCGGTATTTTCAGGAAGATGTCGCTCAACGCGCAACACTGGAAGATTGAAGGGCCAACTTATACCAATGACCCCTTACGGGGTCAAGCACAGTGTTTGGCAATTATTTTCATAAAGGTTCTTGACTAATGTGGACGGATCGGGCTAGTCGTCGCAGTTGCATCGGTTTTTTCCGCCGTCGGCAGATTTTTTACTTCCGGCTTGTCAGGTAAGGGTTGCGGTGGATGTAATAAAGCCACTTCTAATACCTGATCGATCCATTTTACCGGGCGAATATCCAAATCCGCTTTCACATTGTCCGGCATTTCAGTAAGGTCACGTTTATTTTCCTCAGGAATCAACACGATCTTAATCCCACCACGGCGCGCCGCCAACAACTTTTCTTTGAGCCCGCCTATAGGTAATACTTCCCCTCGCAAAGTGATCTCACCGGTCATGGCCACATCCGAGCGTACTGGTATACGTGTTAAAACCGAGACCAAGGCGGTACACATACCAATGCCAGCACTGGGGCCATCTTTGGGAATCGCACCTTCTGGGACATGCACGTGGATATCATTTTTTTCAAATACATCCGGTTCAATCCCCAACATTTTGGAGCGACTACGTACCACCGTTAATGCCGCCTGGATCGATTCCTTCATCACATCGCCCAGTTGACCGGTGATATTGTGTTTACCTTTGCCCGGCATTACCGCAGTTTCGATAGTCAGTAAATCCCCACCGACCTCGGTCCAGGCCAGCCCGGTAACCTGACCAACTTGGTCTTTTTCATCGGCGCGTCCAAAGCGAAACCGTTGCACGCCGAGATATTTTTCGAGATCGGCGGCCTTGATAATCATCTTCTCATGATCCGGGTTTAAGCTTATCGCCTTGACCACCTTACGGGAAATTTTGGCAATTTCACGCTCCAGATTACGTACGCCCGCCTCGCGGGTGTAATAGCGGATAATATCGCGCACCGCCTCGTCGCTAATTTCAATCTCGCTTTCCTTGAGCCCATTGTTCTTCATCTGCTTTTTGATGAGATAACGCATAGCGATATTTATTTTCTCATCTTCGGTATAACCGGACAGACGAATGACTTCCATCCGGTCCAACAAGGCCGCGGGAATATTCATCGTATTGGAGGTGGCGACAAACATCACCTCCGACAGGTCATAATCTACTTCCAGATAGTGATCATTAAAGGTGTGATTTTGCTCCGGATCCAATACCTCCAATAACGCCGCGGCGGGATCACCACGGAAATCCATGGCCATCTTATCGATTTCATCCAACAAGAATAACGGATTACGCGTGCCTATCTTGGCGAGATTCTGCACGATCTTACCCGGCATCGACCCAATATAAGTACGACGATGTCCACGAATTTCAGCCTCGTCGCGCACTCCGCCTAAGGCCATGCGGATAAACTTACGATTGGTGGCGCGCGCGATCGATTGCCCCAAGGAAGTCTTACCCACGCCCGGTGGACCCACCAGGCATAAAATCGGGCCTTTGAGTTTTTTCATGCGTTGTTGCACGGCAAGGTATTCCAAGATACGTTCTTTTACCTTGTCCAAACCATAGTGGTCCTCATCCAATACCGTCTCGGCGATAGCGAGATCGTGATGCACCTTGGTACGTTTGCGCCAGGGCACATTGACTAACCAGTCCAGGTAATTACGCACCACGGTGGCTTCCGCCGACATCGGCGACATCATCTTGAGTTTATGCAGCTCGGCCTTGGCCTTGGTCTTGGCCTCTTTTGACATGCCGGCTTTTTCAATTTTCTTTTCCAACTCCTCGATCTCGTTCGGCACGTCATCCATTTCACCGAGTTCTTTCTGGATCGCTTTCATTTGTTCGTTTAGATAATATTCGCGCTGGCTTTTTTCCATCTGGCGTTTGACGCGGCCACGAATGCGCTTTTCAACTTGCAATAAATCGATCTCGGATTCGAGCACGCCCATCATATGTTCAAAACGTTCGCGTAAATCGGCGATTTCCAATACCTTCTGTTTTTCTTCGATTTTGAGCGACATATGCGCCGCGATGGTATCCACCAAGCGGCTGGGCTCGTCGATATTGGACAACGAGGTCAAAATTTCCGGGGGTATCTTACGATTGAGCTTGACGTATTGATCGAATTGCGAGGTCAACGATCGAATTAACACCTCAGCCTCACGATCGACAATGTTCTTCTCGGCAATAGCGACGATTTGTGCCGTGAAATAATGCTCGCCATTAATAAAGTTCACTATTCGTGCACGGCGATTACCCTCGACTAATACCTTGACCGTGCCATCGGGTAACTTGAGCAATTGGAGGATATTGGAAACCGTGCCGATATCGTAGATATCTTGTGGCTTGGGATCATCTTCCGAGGCGCTGCGTTGCGCCACCAGTAATATTTGCTTATCCCCTTCCATCGCCGCTTCGAGGGCCTTGATCGATTTCTCACGGCCAACAAACAACGGGATCACCATGTGCGGGTAAACGACGACATCGCGCAACGGTAAGATAGGAATGCTGCTGACGGGTTCAGTGACCATTTCCGATTCGGACATGTTAGATTCCTATGGTTAGCGAACGACTCACCCGACATAGGGTCAGGCACCGGGCATTTCAATCAGCCAGTCACGCCGTGTGAAGATCACCACCGTTTAACAGGGGTATCTACACTCAGCGATCATCCGCCGAGGCCTTGAGCTGATCAGTACCTTCGTAGATAAATAAAGGTTTGTTATTACCCAAGATCACCGATTCATCAATAACGACTTTCTCCAAACCCTCAGCCGAGGGCAATTCGTACATGGTATCCAATAATACACGTTCTAAGATAGAACGCAGGCCGCGAGCACCGGTATTGCGCTCCTTGGCCTTGGTCGCGACCGCCCGCAGGGCCTCGGTGCGAAACTCCAGATCAACACCTTCCATTTCAAACAACTTATGGTATTGCTTGGTGATAGCGTTGCGCGGCTCGGTGAGAATTTGGACCAAGGCTAGTTCGTCCAATTCCTCCAGAGTTGCCAGCACCGGCAAACGACCAACAAATTCTGGAATCAAACCGAATTTAATTAAATCTTCCGGTTCGACGGTATGGAGTAATTCATTGATGTGTTTATCGCTTTTGCTGCGTACTTCGGCCGAGAACCCGATACCGCCTTTTTCAGAGCGATTACGGATGATCTTTTCTAAGCCAGAGAACGCCCCGCCGCATATAAATAAGATATTGGTGGTGTCAACCTGCAAAAATTCTTGTTGCGGATGTTTGCGGCCGCCTTGCGGTGGAACCGAGGCAATCGTCCCTTCGATTAATTTAAGCAGCGCCTGCTGCACACCCTCGCCCGATACGTCGCGGGTGATCGAAGGATTTTCGGATTTGCGTGAAATCTTGTCGATTTCATCGATATACACAATACCGGTTTGGGCCTTTTCGACGTCGTATTCGCATTTTTGCAACAGCTTCTGGATAATATTTTCAACGTCTTCACCGACATAACCGGCCTCGGTTAAAGTGGTGGCATCGGCAATGGTAAAGGGCACATTGAGTAAACGCGCCAGGGTTTCCGCCAGCAATGTTTTACCGCTGCCGGTGGGCCCGATTAACAGTATATTGCTCTTGGATAACTCGACTTCATCTTTGCGTTGGGTGGTTTCCAAGCGCTTGTAGTGGTTGTAAACCGCTACCGACAGAACTTTCTTGGCTTCGGTCTGGCCTATTACGTATTCGTCGAGGATCGCGTTGATTTCGCGCGGTGTCGGTAACTTTTTACCGGACGATGACGACGACTGCTCTTGCACCTCTTCGCGAATAATGTCATTACATAACTCCACACATTCGTCGCAAATAAACACCGAGGGGCCAGCGATCAGTTTGCGTACTTCATGTTGGCTCTTACCGCAAAACGAACAATACAGCAGCTTGCCGCTTTCACCTGAACCCTGTTTATTCTCAGCCATTCTCGCACCTCGTCTGACCGATTATGCATTTGAGCACCATGCAGTTAACCGGCCGGTTTTTCAAGTCATCTAGAGCACGATTCGCCAACTATCATAATAAGCATAGTCGAAATGGAACCTGCTACCCATCACGCTTTGAGCTTATCGGTAGGCAACCGCTTAACCAGTACCTGGTCGACCAACCCGTATTTAACGGATTCCTCCGCGCTCATAAAAAAGTCCCGGTCGGTGTCCTGTGCTATACGCTCTAAGGGCTGGCCCGTATGTTTGGACAGTACATCGTTCAATCGTTCACGGATCTGGAGAATTTCACGAGCATGGATCTCAATATCCGAAGCCTGGCCTTGGAAGCCGCCTAAGGGCTGATGAATCATGGTGCGCGAATGCGGTAATGCGTAACGTTTACCCTTGGCGCCGGCGGTCAGCAACAGGGCACCCATGCTCGCCGCTTGGCCGATACACATGGTGCTGACGTCCGGTTTAATAAACTGCATGGTGTCGTATATCGACATCCCCGATGTAACCGAACCCCCGGGGGAATTTATATAAAGGTTGATGTCTTTATCCGGATTTTCCGATTCTAAAAACAATAATTGGGCAACGACCAAGTTGGCCATGTGGTCTTCAATCGCACCGACGATAAAAATCACCCGCTCTTTTAATAGCCGGGAATAGATATCATAGGCTCGCTCACCACGGGCAGTTTGTTCTACCACCATGGGAACAAGTTGGTTATGGATTGTACTGGGCCAGTTACTCATAGTGCTTCTATCGGTCACGCTAATGCTTCCTTTAAACGTCGTTGGTAGGGTTCCAATTCCAGCTTATTTCTGTGGATTCATTACCTCATTGAAACTCAAGGTTTTTTCAGTGATTTTGGCCTGGGTCAGGATCCAGTCGACCACCTGTTCTTCCAACACCACAGACTCAATTTCTGCCAACCGTTGTGCATCGGCATAGTACCATGAGATAACTTCTTGAGGGCGTTCGTAAGGCGCTGCTAACGACTCGACTTTCTGCCGCACCTTGGCCTTATCCGCCTGCAGTTTTTGTTGCCGGATCACCTCGGCGAGCAGCAAGCCTAAACTCACACGGCGCTTGGCCTGTTCGGTAAAAAAGCTTGGTTGCAGCTTGATTTGCTCTTTGGGCATGCCCTGGCGTTGTAAATTTTCAGCCATTTGTTCCGCTAGGTGTTGCGCCTCGTTTTCCACCAGACTCTTAGGCACTTCCAGAGGATTGACCGCCAGCAGGCCGTCCATGACATTTTGTTTGAGTTTGGATAACAAAGCGGCGTCCAATTCGCGCTGCATATTTTGGCGGATCTCGCTGCGCATGGTGGTGACATTAGCGTCGTCCACACCCAGGCGCTTGGCTAATACGCTGTCATCGGCCGGGGGAATCGAGGCTTCAACCCGCAATACCTTGACTGCAAAGCTGACCGGCTTACCGGCCAATTCCTTGGCGTGATACTGCGCCGGAAAATTTAAGTCCAAGTGCCGCTCCTGATTCGCGGACACCCCCACCAAACCGGTTTCAAACCCGTCAATCATCCGCCCCTTGCCCAGCTCAACGGGATAGGACTTGCCCTGGCCACCGGCAATCGGCTTGCCTTCTGAACTTCCATTGAAATCCATGACCACCCGATCGCCCAATGCGGCGGGGCGCGCGACCTCCTCCCAGGTATGGTGTTGTGCACGGATCGTGGTGATCATCGCGTCCACATCGCTATCGGTAATAGTCGCCAGCGGCCTCTCAACATTGATCCCGCTATTAATATGCTGAAGCTCCGGATAGATTTCAAAGGTGGCGACATATTTAAAACCTTCACCGGTGGTGGTATTTGCGGCTTCAAAGCTCGGGTATCCTGCAGGGCGTAGCTGTTGTTGTTGGATCGCTTCGTAAAAACTCGATTGCATCACATCCCCCAACACCTCCTTACGTACCTGGGATCCATAGTATTGCTGGACCATCTGTAGAGGGACTTTCCCGGCACGGAAACCTTTCAATTTGACGGTGCGGGACAGGTTTTTTAAACGTTGTTCGATCGCCGAATCAATTTTCTCATTTTCCACGGTAATGGTTAAGCGACGTTCTAATTGACCGGTCGTTTCGATGGAAACCTGCATATCCATTCCTCACTGTCTTGTTGATGGAGCGTAACACTACCCAGTTGCAATTAAAAAAACTGGTGCGAAAGGAGAGACTCGAACTCTCACGGGTTGCCCCACAGGAACCTAAATCCTGGGCGTCTACCAATTCCGCCACTTTCGCGGAGCGACAAGCGGCGGATTATAAAATACCCCGCAGCAATAGGGCAGACTTTTAGCCATTGGATGAATCAATACCTGCAGCGGATAGATTTATCTCTGATTGTGGATTATATCTTCTTAAACAATGAGTTAACTATTTTTGGTTAATTTTTATGATACCGCTGGGCATGAAATGCCTTGGCTTGAGAATAAATTTCTTCAACCTCGTGTATCTCATTGGGTGCTTGCTGAAGATAATCCGAACGCGCCATGCGAATCTGACGAAGCTGAGAATCGAGGGCAGCGGCGGTTAACTTTATCCCAAATCCCGGTATGCGCGATCGCGCGCGGCTCTGGTAGGCATACAGCGTATCGATTAAATAATACCCCAATGCTTCGGTATAGTGTGAATCCTCCCAATACCACCGCATCTGCTGTTCAACATCACCCAACGCGGGGATCTTCTCCATCGTCACGGGGTTATAACCGCTAAAATCCCACAGCGGAAATTCACCACGGTGCAATGCCTTGGCCTCGTCGCTGATCACCTGCACAAGTTCACGTTTCCACGCTTCGATGGTTTGCTCATCGCCGGTTAATCGCCACAGTTCCCACAAACGCGCATGCGAGGGTGAAATAAAAAACTTGGCTTCGATGTTATGTGTATAGCAGTAACGCACGATCGCCCGCAGGGTCTTCATACCAGGCCCCTGCCCTGCGGATAAATTTATGGTTCGGCGCGGCTCAAACGATTCGTTCGCCATGACCAGATTTTCAAAATCACGAAACATCGCGCGGTTACCACCGCGATCGCGCACTCGCTGGTAATGGCGCTGTGCGGCCCATGCCGCGAGATCAGCGTTACCCGCTTGCGCCTTCCAGGTACCTACACTGGCATTGAGCGCTTCGAAGGACCATAAACTGGGCACCACATCGCTTAGGTATTGTTTAATATTGAATGCCCGCGGTGAACCGTCGGCGGCCACCCGCAGGCGTGCGTCAACGAATTCCGGGCTGGTAATATTGTCCGCGAATTCAAACCAATCCAAACCCCAGATCAGCTGTTTCACCGTATGCTGGGCATCGGCGTGTTGCAGGTAACGGTACAATTCAAATAACGAGGTTCCGGCCAGGGCCAGGTTGTAGACTTTTTTTCCTTCCCAGACCGGATGGTGCGGGGCGATGGCTAAACCGCGCGAGGTGCCTAGGATCAACACTTCAGGGTCATAGCGGCTCACTCCGTAGGCCTTACTTAGGCGTTGCCGGACGTCGGCCTCGGGTTTGTTAGCATTGACCCCTTGGATTTTAGGACTGGGAAACATGTCATAGGGATCAATCCACCCATTAAACGCGGCAATCAGCACTAACATTCCCAGCCAGAGTCCGAAAAATATTCTTAAATAACGGAGCGCCATCCGCATTAAAACCGGAAATATAAAAATTCGCTAACGTGCGATAACCGCAATACGGCCACCAGACCACCGATGGCGATGACTACCGCCCAGGCGGTCGACATCCGCCAGCGTGGCCAGCATTGGATCTTTTTCACGGGCTGTACCGCGGGCCGATAGGCCGCCATAATTTGTTGCGTATTGGGCAGCCACCATACCAACAACACCATCAGTATCATCATGATTAAATTGCCGCTACCGTCGAAATAACGCAGCGGCTGAAATTGCCATCCCCAGGCGCTGACCAGATCCGCCAGTGGACCAAGCGCGGCCCGATCCGCCTGCGGCCAGATCACCCCGTTGATACCTGCCATGCCTGCGAGCATCCGCCGAGCACTGCTAAAATCCTCGGCACGGAAAAACACCCAGCCGACCGTGACGGCGCTAAAGGTGATACATCGCCCTACGAAGCGCCCCAGACGCGAGGAGGTATCCGCTGACCTCCCCCACCGTTGCTGTAACCCCTGCCAGGCATGATTGATAACTAAATAGATACCGTGCAGGCCACCCCAGGCCACAAAAGTCCAGCCCGCTCCGTGCCATAACCCACCCAACAACATAGTGGCCATTAAATTGAGATAACGGCGCGGCTTACCGCGGCGATTTCCCCCCAGTGGCAGGTACACATACTCCCGTAAAAACCGCGACAGCGTCATGTGCCAGCGCCGCCAAAAATCAATGATATTCACCGCCTTGTAGGGCGAATTGAAATTCAGCGGTAACCGTACCCCCACCATCAAGGCCAGGCCCAGGGCCATATCGGAATATCCGGAAAAGTCAAAATACAGTTGCAGGCTATAGGCTAATGCACCGCGCCAGGCTTCAAAGAATGATAAGGCGATGCCCTGGGTGACCGCATCGAAGGCCATTGTACTAAACCGCGCCAGCCCATCTGCGATCAGCACTTTCTTGAGCAACCCAATCACAAAGATTGAAACCCCGGTGGCCAGCCGCGCAGGACGCAGGTGATACACTCCACGGCGGCGAAATTGCGGAATGATTTCTTTGTGGTGCACGATTGGCCCGGCGATCAATTGCGGAAAAAAAGTCACAAATAAACAAAAACGTAAAAAATCATACTCCCGGGTTTCACCACGATAGGCATCGACTAAATAGGCGATTTTTTGGAACGTAATGAACGAAATACCCAGGGGCAAGACAATACTGCCGATCACCCACTGCGAACCTGTCGCGAGACTAAGGGTGGTGATAAAAAAATTGGCGTATTTAAAATAACCCAGTACCGCCAGATTTGCCGCCAGCCCGCCCACTAAGACCCAGCGGCGTGGCTGCACCGAAAGCGAAACACCCAAGATATAATTCACTACGATCGAAGGTACAATCAACGCTAAATAGAGTGGATTCCACCAACCATAAAAAAACAGCGATGCCAACACCAGCCACGCCAGCGCGACCTTCTGCTGTCCACGCGCACCTAGGATGTAAAACACCCCCAGGGTGATCGGTAGAAACAGAAATATAAATTCGTAGGAATTAAATAACATGCACGATTGGGAAATGGAATGACGAATCAACCGTCAGTGAGATCCAGCGCATGATTTCGCAGCAAGGTGAGCCTATTTTGATGGTGGCGCAAATAACATAGTATATGGTGGGTCGTGTAGGGGTCGAACCTACGACCAAGAGATTAAGAGTCTCCTGCTCTACCAGCTGAGCTAACGACCCACGTATTCCGGTGGGAAAGGGCGGTTATTCTACCCCAATGGCAACCGAATTAAATCAAAAATTGGGGTGGCTGATGGGATTCGAACCCACGACAACCGGAATCACAATCCGGGACTCTAACCAGCTGAGCTACAGCCACCATCAAACCCGTTCTAGTCCACGCGTAGCGTGTTATTAGGTATCTCAGCAACAGATTCTACTGTTGTCTTCCCCTGGCGACTAGACACAAACCAGTGGAATTAATCGCCAACCTAAGGTTTACCGTGTCTGCATTCGCAATGAGCGTCCCGGGAGGGGATACTCACGCTCCGCGTTCGCCCTTGCGGGCCAGCACCTTCGGTGCTGTTCGACTCGCTTTCGCGAGTCGTCGAACCCACCTTGTTGATTACGTCGGGGGTTCGATCGCAGCCCCCGCGCTTTCCGCCAACCTAAGGTTTACCGTGTCTGCATTCGCAATGAGCGTCCCGGGAGGGGATCGAACCCCCGACCTAGAGCTTAGAAGGCTCTTGCTCTATCCAACTGAGCTACCGGGACCCAAAACGTAGGTTCACTCCAGACCCAGTTTAGTTCAAGCCCCTACAACATCCGCCGCCGAGTCTGCATTACAAAATTTGGTCGGGGTAGAGGGATTTGAACCCCCGACCACCTGCGCCCAAGGCAGGTGCGCTACCAGGCTGCGCTATACCCCGTAAAGGTCGGCGATGATACCCGTCTACCCCTATCGGGTCAATTCACTCAGCGTGACTTGGCGCGCCAGATGACACATGCGATCATAGCTACTGGATAACAGCATAAGCCCGCCTTTGCATGACCGCCCAACTTCTCGATGGTAAAGCCCTCGCCGCGCAATTACGCGCCACTATCAAACAACGCACGGCGATACTGGGGCGTGCACCGGGACTGGCGGTGGTATTGGTCGGTCATGACCCCGCCTCCCAGGTATACGTGCGCAACAAGCGCCGCGCCTGTGACGAAGTGGGTTTCCGCTCCTTGGATTACGATTTACCGCTCACGACTACCCAGCATGAATTACTAGCACTCATCCAACGTCTTAATGCCGATGACAGTGTCGATGGTATTTTGGTGCAACTGCCTTTACCTGTCCATATTCATGCCCAAACCATCATCGAAGCTATCCACCCCAACAAAGATGTCGATGGTTTCCACCCGTATAACATGGGTCGCCTCGCTACCCGGCTACCGGTGTTGCGTCCCTGTACTCCCTACGGCGTTATGTGCTTGCTGGCGCATACGGGTGTTGCCTTGAGCGGGAAAAATGCGGTGGTGATTGGCGCATCGAATCATGTTGGCCGGCCCATGGCCTTAGAGTTGTTATTGGCGAGTTGTACGGTCACGGTTTGCCATAGCGAAACCCGCGATCTGCGCGGCCACGTCAATCGCAGCGATATCGTCATCGTGGCGGTGGGTAAACCCGGGATCATTCCGGGGAACTGGATTAAACCAGGAACTATTGTGATTGATATCGGTATCAACCGTTTAGCGGATGGCAAGTTATCCGGCGATGTGGAGTTTAGCCGCGCGCGCGAACTCGCCAGTTGGATTACACCGGTTCCCGGCGGGGTAGGACCGATGACGGTCGCGACCTTGTTACAAAATACCTTGTTAGCCTATGACCTGCAGCGCTGAAACGGTGTTAGCGATGCTAAATTAAATTAAGCTGCTTGCCATATTAGAATGGTTATTCAATTAGGTATTAAGTATTTATCCGCCGCTACTTCAAGATGTTTAAAGCAAGTGAGGTACGGCTCGGAATCGAGTTGTTGGCTGTGATTCTTGATGGCATCGTGGATTTCATCTTCATCCAGTTGCAGTACAATCTCGCTGCCTTTTTCACAACGTTCATAGGTGCGCACACCAAACGCATCAAAGGTACGAAACGCGTGATAGTCACCGTTGTACACATGCAGGCTAATGAGATTTTGCACCGGAGCATGACGGGCATTGGGTAAATACGAGGTTAAATAATCGCGGATCACCCGCCCCTGGGCATCGTACAGATACACCTCCAGCGAATGTAAATTCGTGGGTTGTTGTTTTTCCCACTGCACCACGCTGATCAGTTTCCCGGTATTCGCGTCGTAGTTGGAGTCCTCCAGGTAAAACTCCGGATAATTGGCATATCCCCCGACGCGGGTTTGTTTGCGGATCTTATGCTGTGCCAGCAGCTCTGCATTTAATTTCAACAAATTTTGCGCAAAGGTATTTTTAATCATCACCCGTTTGGAATCGACCCGCAACGGCTCGGCCTGTGCAACCATTACAAGTAGCAGGAGTAAACTCACCACGCCATAACCCCGCAAATGCTTGCGCATATTCTATTTCCTCCTCCAGGTGGTGCCGGTGGGGCCGTCTTCTAAAACAATCCCCGCGGCCAACAGTTGATCACGCAGTTGGTCGGCGTGTTTGAAATTTTTAGCGTTGCGCGCCGCGATGCGTTGCTCGATCAGCGCTTGAATCATCGCATCGTCCAAGCGGTTGTCCCCGCCGGCTTGCAAAAACCGTGTGGGGTCGGCGTGCAACAGCCCCAATAACCCGGCCAAGGAACGCAGTTCATGGGCATACCCGGCCGCTTCTTGCGGGGTGCTGTGGCGGCATCGATTGATGGCATGCGCCAGGTCGAATAATACCGCCAATGCCTCGGGGGTTGCGAAATCATCGTCCAGTGCGGCGAAAAATCGCTGCCGGAAACTCGTATCAAGGTGCGTGCTTACCCGGGGATTAATATCGCGTAGCGCGGTATACAAGGTGGTTAAGGCCGCGCGCGCCGCATCCAATTGCTGGTCGGAATAATTCAACGGGCTGCGGTAATGGCTGGTTAAAATAAAGTAACGTAATACTTCCGGGGGGTATTTTGCCAAGACCTCGCGAATGGTAAAAAAATTGCCCAACGACTTGGACATTTTTTCTTTATCGATTTCCACAAAACCGTTGTGCATCCATACGTTGACAAACGCCGCGCCGGTGGCCGCGCAGGATTGAGCAATTTCATTTTCATGGTGGGGGAATTGCAGATCGCGTCCGCCCCCATGAATATCAAAATGCTCGCCCAGGCACTGCACCGACATGGCCGAGCATTCAATATGCCAACCGGGTCGCCCCGCTCCCCAGGGAGAATCCCAAGCGGGTTCACCGGCTTTGGCGGCCTTCCACAACACAAAGTCGAACGGGTTCTTCTTGGCCGGGCCCACTTCCACCCTGGCCCCGGCTTGCATGTCGTCGAGCTGTCGACCGGCTAATTTGCCATAAGGGCCGAACCGCGTTACGTCGTAATACAGATCTCCATTGGCTGCGCGGTAGGCGAAGCCTTTGCGTTCGAGCACCGCAATCATATCGATGATCTGCGGCATAAATTCCGTGGCGCGCGGCTCTTGGCTCGGGGTTAATACCCCAAGGGCTCGCAGATCTTGATCCATCGCAGCGATAAAACGCGTGGCTGTGGCGTGGTAGTCTTCTTGGTTTTCGTGGGCACGCTTGATGATTTTGTCGTCAATGTCGGTAATATTACGCACGTAAATAACCTGGGCCGAACCGAATAAATGTACCAAGTAGCGGTAGACCACGTCGAACACCACCATCATACGGGCATGACCCACATGACAGAAATCATAGACGGTGATACCGCAGACATACATTCGCACCCGCGTGGGGTCCAAGGGAACAAACACGGCCTTGTGGCGAGTTAAGGTATTAAAAATTTGCAACATGGGATGACATCATTACGAAAGTGTTGTTATAACCCCTAGCCTAACGGAAATTCCCGTCTTGCACAAAGCGGTTGTCTCCCGCAAAATACCCCGCCCTATTCCCCCAACCGCAAGGAATTCGTATGAATTTGAGCAAATCCTTCTTGAGCACGGTGGTATTTTGTTTGGCGACCATGACCTTGGCCCAGGCCGAACCCAACCCCCAAGTGAAAATCCAAACTACCCTTGGGGAAATTGTCGTGGAACTCTACCCCGCCAAAGCCCCAAAAACCGTAGCTAATTTCCTGCAGTACGTCGATGAGGGATTCTACAACAACACCATTTTTCATCGCGTGATTGATAATTTTATGATTCAAGGCGGCGGCTTTACTCCCGATTACACTCAAAAACAAACCCGCGCGCCCGTCCTGAACGAAGCCAATAACGGTTTAAAGAATGATCGGGGTACGATCGCGATGGCGCGCACCGCCGATCCCCAATCGGCCACCGCCCAGTTTTATATCAACGTCGCGAATAACACGCCCTTAAATTTCACCGCCGAGACGCCGCGCGGCTGGGGTTATTGTGTCTTTGGTAAAGTTACCAAGGGCATGGAAGTGGTGGACGCCATTCGTAAACTCCCCACCGCTCAGGGAGGGCCGTTTATGTCCGACCTGCCCCAAACCCCAGTGATCATAACCAATGTTAGCCGCATCGCTACCGCACTGCCACCCACCAAAAAACCAGGGAAATAATTTATGGTCCGCATCACAACTAATCATGGTGTTATCGAATTGAGTCTTGACGCGGTCAAAGCCCCCGTTACTGTCAAAAATTTTCTGGACTATGTACAAGCGGGCTTTTATAACGGCACCATTTTTCACCGCGTCATCAACGGTTTTATGATCCAAGGCGGCGGTATGGAACCGGGGATGAAAAATAAACCGACGCGTGCTGCAATTAAAAACGAGGCGGACAATGGCCTGAAAAATCAACGCGGCACGATTGCCATGGCGCGCACCAACGAACCCCATTCCGCCACCGCGCAGTTTTTTATTAACCTGGTCGACAATGCGTTTTTGGATTATCGTTCGGCCAGTTCCGACGGCTGGGGCTATTGCGTGTTCGGAAAAGTGACCAAGGGCATTGAAACGGTCGATGCGATTCGTAAATTACCCACCACCACCCAAGGTCATCATCAAAACGTGCCGCGCGAGGATGTAATTATTGAAAAAATGGAGATCGTCGACGCTTAGGTCCATGCGCAGGTATGACCACGTATTTTATTTCTGATCTGCATTTACGCGGTGAACAACCGCAATTACAGCGACGTTTTGACTATTTTGTCGACCATATCGCCCACACCGCCGAGGCAGTGTATATCCTGGGCGATTTATTTGAAGTGTGGTTGGGTGACGATATGGTGTTGCCCGACTACCAACCCGCCTTGGCGGCGATCCGCCGTTTAACCGCGCAAACCATCCCCGTCTTTGTCATGTATGGCAATCGGGATTTTTTGATGCGTGCGCAGTTTTGCGCGGATACCGGTGCGCAACTCCTCCTCGAACCCAGCCTTCTATCGCTGTACGGCACCCAGACCCTCTTGATGCACGGCGATGTGTTGTGTAGCGACGATACCCGATACCAGCAATTTCGCGCGATGGTACGTAACCCGCAATTTCAAAGCCAGTTTCTCGCCAAAACACCCCAACAACGGCTGGCCATGGTGCAGGAATACCGTCAGCTGAGCAAAACCGAAACCCAATACAAATCCGCCGACATCATGGATGTCAATCAAACCACCGTCGAAAACACCTTACGTCAGCACCACGTGAATCACCTCATCCACGGCCACACCCACCGTCCGGCAATACACACCTTCACGCTGGATTCAAAACCGGCAAAACGTATTGTGCTCGGCGATTGGGAAAACCGGGGGTATTACCTACGTTGCAGCCCGGCAGGTTGTGAATTAATAACATTCAATCATTAGAGGACGTTGCTATTCAAACAAACTATCCAAGGGCGAGCTGTGGAACGCATTGAATATTAAATTTCCAGAGCGGATGTGAACCCGGCGTGGTGACCGTCGACGACAGGGATGTCGCCGTCGAGACTATAGGGACGTATACACGGCGAGTCACCACACCGGTTCACACATGCGTTCATTACACCCCGTAGCCAGGCTGCCAACCACTATTTGGTAGTTGCCTGTACTTGTGGCGGCGTCAATATTTTACGCTGCTGCAAATCCACTTGGCCATCACGAAACTGTTGCACGGTATAGGCGAAATACTCCTTGGGAATAACAAACATGTCGGCGACCGGCGGTACCGATTCGGTATAATCATCCAAGGTGCGCGCGTAACCGTCCGGACGCCATTCGCGTATCGGAAAACCGTGCGAATATTGCCGCACCGGTGAAAACGTGCTATTGGAAATGTCACAGGGTGTTTGCATATCGGCAGGCAGCTGGTAAAACGTACTGGCGCTGTCAGCGGCCAAGGCCAACTGATAGTCGCTGAGGGCCTTCACCACATCGGGTAACAAACCGTCCACGCTAATCACGTCCATACAGACTTCTTTATTGGTGAGATACTGACGATGTTGGGGGCTGGTGTTGTTGATCTTGGGTGAATCTTTTAACGGAGGCTGCTCCACTTCGGTATGTTGCAGCGCGAAAGGGGGTTGCAGTTGATTAACCCGCGGCTCAATCAACATGACGGTACGCGAGGTGTGATTAACACTGTACACCCGATTCTTGACGCGATCGTATAACACATACCCCGTAGCATCGCCCACGTCATCGATGCGCAAGAAATCTTTATTGACGCTCATCCTCACCCGATAAGGATCAATACCGGTTTCTTGTTGGATAAAATACACCTGTTGCATGGCGGCGCTATGTTGTTGACACGCGCCCAAGGAAAGAATTAATACTATTCCCAACAATTTATTCCTAGCAGTGCGCATAAATCATTATCCTACTTGTTTAAAATAATCCAATTCCGCGTCACTAAACCCCGCCTGCTTGCGCAGCGCCAGCTCAAACGGTCCGCGTAATGTACCTCGATAATACCGCTGTAATACGTGTTGGAATGTCTGCAATGGATTTAATCCTCTGCCATCACACAAGAAATTAAACCAGCGATTACCCACCGCGACATGCCCGACTTCGTCGTGCAGAATGCGCTCAAGGATCCTTACCGCCTGGGTTGCGCCGATTTTGGTAAACTTCTCGATCAAAGCGGGGGTGACATCCAGGCCGTGCGCTTCTTGTACCCGTGGGACTAATGCCATGCGTAACAAGGGATCGCTATCGGTTATCAGCGCCAATTCCCACAGGCTATTATGCGCGGGAAAACTCCCGTAGTTATAACCTAAACCCTCCAGGTGATCGCGTAACAGTGAAAAATGATAGGCCTCTTCGGCCGCCACTTGCAACCAGTCGGTATAAAACTCCGCTGGAAAATCCCGGAACCGGTACAACACGTCCAATGCCAAATTTATAGCATTAAATTCGATATGACACAGGGAATGCATTAACGCTGCGTAGCCTTGAGGTGTATGCAGACTACGTCGCTGCAGTTCACGCGGCGCCACCAAGGCAAGTTGCCGCGGTTGTCCGGGGACTGTTATGCGGTGCGCGGGTGTTTGGGTTTCGCGCGACAGCTCCCCGCGGGTCCAGCGTTGCCGTAAATGGGTTGTTAAGGCATATTTTAATGCCGGGTCGCATTCGAGTAATGCGCCCTGGGCTTGGGAATGCAGCGCTAGTAACGTCATCGCAGTAGTGTAACAAATTCAAGCGGTGATACCACCGTCCCGTATAGCAATGGCGACTGCCGCGCATTTTTAGGAATAGAACTAAATTTAAGCGCGATGATCACATCCATCACATTGGTCCTGGTTGGGCCGGTATCGATCAAATCACCCGTGGCCTGTAATAAGATCCCGCATCGGCCTGCCGCAACGCCCGTGCCGCATCAAATCCCGCGATTCAACCGCGCTATCGTGCCGCGCCACAACAGCACCGGCGACAGTTGTCGGCCCGTCGGTACCGTCAGTGCTACCCGCAAGAAGGGCGACATCCTCACGGCCTTTAATCACTCGGGCTGCGGCCAGCCCGGTTGAGAGGGTAAGGTCAGTGTCGTTTCACCACCCAAAATATATAACCCTGTCGACCCGTCCAGCACGCATTGTGCAATCCTTTCTCCTGCTCGATGCGCATCCCCCTGCAGGGCCCCACAACAACACACGGCTATCGATTGTGCACGGGCCTGTTGGGCGATGCGCACGCAAGCCTGTTGGTTAGTGCGAGAAGGGTTGAAGGTGGAAGTACGTTCATGCTGTGCCGTGGGTTGACCGGAGTCCGGGCGATGGATTGGACGTGACGGATCCAATCCAGTAACACCATGTCTTCTGTCTGAAAAATCGATCCCGGCAGCAACAACCCCGAGCCGATCGCTTCAATTTGATCACCTGGAACGTCCGAGATCAAAAATAAAAACGCTGTATCTTTGGGCGCCTGGCCGATGAAAGTTAACAGCGCCGCGCCCGCGTCTAAACTCGTCTGATCAGGAATGGGGTGTGCTGACTCCAGGACCGTAAAAATGTCGGGTAAATCCACTGTGCTGAATGGCCGGGCTTAGTAATAATCGGCCCCCGCGCGATCTGCGCCGCCGCCCACACCCGTGCCACCGCCGCCAAGACCTTACCGATCGCAACTACCCGGCACGTTGCAAACATCAAGGGATGATTTTGTCGATAGTCCCTTACAACACTCTGGCCATTCACGGATTGTAAACAATCTGAATAAAAATTTAACAATTGATATCGCAGGGATTGGATATGGTGGGAATTCATTGAGTTAGACACTGAAGCTAATCATCGCTTCAAGTGTACCAAACATTTCATACTGTGATGAATTTGACATTTCTACAACTGCGTGCAAGAGTTTAGCATCTTCCTTTGTCTGCCAAAGTTCTCCTGGGCAGCCTCTTCTTAAACCCGCAATTTAAGGAGGTGTGCGATGCGTGTACCCAAAGTCATTTACGAAAGTTATCCGTGGTTATATGTCAGTGGTGGCGCGGCTGCGGTTAGCATCGGCACGGACAGTTTAGCGTTATTGTCCGGATTATTGTTACTTGTCAGCGGCGTGGCAATATTATTACTGCGACGCAATTATCGAATCTCGCAACAGGTGGTTCATCAGCTACAAACTTGATTCATCCCCCCACTACAACCCGGGTAACGTTATACTAACGCCCCGGGTTCTTTTTTTAATTAGTGCATGACCATCACCACACAACCGACCTTGGCCGTGGGTGCCATCGTGTTGCACCACGATGCCGTATTATTAGTAAAACGCGCGACCCCCCCCTGTGTTAACGAATGGGCGATCCCGGGTGGTAAGGTACACCTGGGTGAGACCTTGCAACAGGCCGCAGAGCGAGAAATCCTCGAAGAAACCGGGATCCGCATACGCGCCAAAGAAGTGGTGTATCACTTTGAAATCATCGCGCCCGATGCACAACAAAATATTCGTTGGCATTACATTATCTTGGATTTAGAGGCCGAATATCTCAGCGGCACGCCCAGTGCCAATAGCGATGCCAGTGCAGCCCGCTGGGTCACCCGCCAAGAGTTTTCACACCTGCCGATCAATAACGCAACACGCCAATTGCTCAAAGAAAAATATCGGTTTCCATAACTAGCCGCGTGATTTACACTGAAACAATCCGTTACTGCTATCAAAATTGAAGCATGTGACCTAAAATTTAGCAGGTTTGTCAGGAGCTTTGCGCGGATAAATTGTATTATTATTTACATGTAGTAATTGTATGTGATTTTTCATATATCGATGCCATCAAAAACACACACAAATTTTCTACCTATCTCTGAAATTGCATCCTGATACTGATGAGTCGCCCGGTGCGACAAGGGAACTTTCGTGGCAACCAAGAAGGCCCAGGGAAAATCCGGCTCCAAGTCGCCGAAGATCGCCGCAGCGCTTAACTCCCCTTCTGATCGGACTACGCAAATACCACCTGCTCAGAATCCCAGTCCGCCGATCGTAGGGATCGGCGCATCCGCGGGTGGTCTGGAGGCCTTCGAACAATTCTTCCGCCAGGTCCCCGCGCAAAGTGGCCTGGCCTTTGTGCTGGTGCAGCACCTCGACCCGGAGCACGTCAGTCTGCTTGGTGAGATCTTACAACGCGCCAGCTCGATACCGGTGGTCGAGGCCACGGATCAAATGCAGGTCGACGCCGACCGCGTGTATATCATTCCACCCAATCGCGATATGGCCATCTTTCACGGCAAATTGCAGTTGAGCCTGCCGGAAAAGCCGCGCGGGTTACGCATGCCCATCGATGCTTTTTTACGCTCACTGGCAGAGGATCAGGGCGCGAATGCTATTGGCATCATCCTGTCCGGCACGGGAACCGATGGCACCTTGGGTCTGCGAGCCATCCTTGGCGCCGGTGGAATCACACTGGCGCAGGAACCGACCAGTGCCAAGTACGATGGCATGCCCAGCAGCGCCATTCGTGCGGGTTATGTCACCCAAGTGCTGGTGGTGGAAGACATGCCCCGAGCACTGCTGGATAATTTAAACCACACCACCAAATTCCAACTAACACTACCGACGGAGTCTCGGAATATGAGCGGTATGAACCGCATCTTGATGTTGTTGCGCACCACCACCGGCCACGATTTCTCGCAATATAAAAAAAGCACCATCGGCCGCCGCATCGAGCGGCGAATGATGCAACACGGTATTGAGGACACGGAGCACTACGCCCGCTATCTTAAAGACAACCCACTGGAGATCCAATTTCTGTTTAAAGAATTGCTGATTAATGTCACGAATTTTTTTCGGGATCCAGAAGCCTTCAAAATCTTGAAACAAGATATCTTGCTAAAAATGATCCAAGACAAACCCGACGACTATGTTTTTCGTATTTGGGTGGCGGGCTGCGCCAGTGGCGAAGAAGCCTATTCGATTGCTATCTTGCTCCGCGAAATCATCGACGAGAATAATCGGATGCTTAAATTTCAAATCTATGCCACCGACCTGGACGACGAGGCGATTGCGGTGGCGCGCGCCGGTCTTTATCCGCTCAATATTGCCCAAGATGTCGAACCGGAGCGCCTGCGGCGTTTTTTCCTCAACGACGAGGCCGGTTATCGGATCAAAAACGAGATCCGTGAAATGATGGTGTTTGCCATCCAAAACGTGATTAAAGACCCGCCTTTCACTAGACTCGATTTATTAAGCTGCCGCAATCTGATGATCTACCTTGAGCCCGAAGTGCAAAATCGCTTGTTACCGTCGTTTCATTATGCCCTCAAGCCTGACGGAATTTTGTTTCTGTCGCCGTCTGAGAGCATCGGCGATTACGTCGAATTATTCACCGTGGAGAATCGCAAATGGAAATTTTACCGGGCTACCCATTCCGTCGCATCGACGCGCAGTGTCATGACCAGCGGCATGCCTTGGGCCATGGATGGCGGTAGCAAGGTAAATACCGAAAGTGTCAAAAAAACCAAGATCCCCAACTTCGCCGAACTGACCCGACACATGTTGTTGCAATATTACGCCCCAGCCTCGGTCGTTACCGACCTCAAAGCCAATATCCTCTACGTCTACGGTGATACCGGAAAATATTTACGCCCGTCCCCTGGTCAGGCCTCGCTCAACGTGATCGACATGGCGCGTGAGGGCCTGCAAATCGAGCTGCGTGCCGCCATGCAAGCGGCGCAGGCAGGATTACCGACCTTAGGCCAACACGTCGCAATCAAGTTCAACGGCGAAATTCTGTCCGTGAACTTCAGCGTGCGGCATGTTCCCAATCCAGACTCCGGTGAGACCATGTTGATCCTGAGTTTTCAAGATCAATTAAACACCGACGTTCTCAAACCAAAACGCGATAAACGCAAACCCAATACCCAACAACCAGAACCAAATGAATCGCTCGAACGTGAGTTGGCCTATACCCGAGTGAGCCTGCAGGCTACCATCGAGGCGCAACAGGCCTCGAACGAGGAATTGCGCTGTGCCAACGAAGAGATGCAGTCCACCAACGAAGAATTACAATCCACCAATGAAGAACTTGAAACCTCCAAGGAGGAATTGCAATCGATCAATGAAGAACTAGTCACGGTAAATTCCGAATTACAGATCAAGATCGAACAACTCGCGGGCATGCAGAACGACATGAAAAACCTGCTCGATAATATCAACGTCGGGACCATCTTTCTCGATGAGCGGTTGGTTATTCGGCGTTATTCACGTGATGCCGTGAAGATCTATCATTTGATCGCCACGGATATCGGACGCCCGTTGGTGGACATTAAGTCGACACTCGAACATGATGAACTGATTGCCAAAGCACAGGCTGTCCTGGATAACCTCGTCCCCTACGAGTGCGAGATCCGCAGCGAAAACGGCACCTGGTATCAGGCCCACATCCAGCCGTATCGAACCCTGGATAATATTATCAAAGGTGTGGTACTGATCTTCACCGACATCAGCGCGCGGGTTGCCGCCGATATCGCGGGGCAGCGTGCCCGCGAGCTGGCCGAGGGTATCGTCAACACGATTCGCGAATCCCTGCTGGTGCTGGACGGTGACTTGACGATTGTCAGTGCCAGTCGGTGGTTCTACCGGGAATTCAAGGTAACGCCGGAAGATACCTTGGGTCGCCCTATCTATGAACTGGGAAATCGTCAGTGGAACATCCCGCAGCTACGCGAGTTACTGGAAACCATATTACCGCGCGATCAATCGTTTAACGCCTATCGGGTCGAACACGAATTCCCCGGCATCGGGCGCCGCCGGATGCTGCTCAATGCACGTCGCATCGAATCCGATAACGGTCAAGCCGATTTTATCCTGCTGGCGATTCAAGACCTCGACAAGGTTGTTCACTCGGACAGCGTCGATGCGTAAACACTCGAGCAAGAAACTTACACTTCGTAAAGCCGCCATGGCCCGGCTGGGCAAGACACCGATCCCGCCACCGCATGACAACGACGACCTCCTACATGAACTGCGCGTCCATCAAATTGAATTGGAAATGCAAAATGAATTGCTCCGCCAGACCCATATTACGCTGGAGGAATCGCGTGATCGTTACGTGAATCTGTATGATTTCGCCCCGGTGGGTTATATCACGCTCTCGACCGAGGGCCTGGTCATCGAGGCCAATCTGGCGGTGGCGTCGTTACTGAATGTAGAGCGATCAAAGTTGGCACGCCACCGCTTCGTCAGTTTCATCGACCCGTCCCAGCAAGAACGCTGGAATCTGGGTTTTAGCCTGCTCTGGCAAAATCGTGTCGAGCAGAAACACCATTACGAACTGCTATTAAAACGCGCTGACGGTTCGGTGTTTGATGCGCAGTTGCAATGCGTTGTGATTAACACCGCGTACAATCCCTCGGTGGTGAGGATCGCCATCTCCGACATCACCCAACGCAAACGCGCTGAGGAGGAACGGCGCATCGCCGCCATCGCCTTTGAGTCCCAGGAGGGCATGATGGTGACCAATGCCGAAGGTGTTATCATCAGCGTCAATCAAGCCTTCACTATCTTGACCGGTTATAGCGCGATCGAAGCGGTGTCGAAAACACCGGCCTTGTTGCGATCCCACCGCCATGACAAGGCCTTCTATCAAACCATGTGGCAGTCACTTAAGCTTACCCATTACTGGCAGGGCGAGGTGTGGAACCGGCGTAAAAACGGTGAAGACTATGCCGCCTGGTTGACCATCACCGCCGTCACCACGCCGGAGGGTTGCGTTACCCATTATGTGGGAGCATTTTCCGATACCACCCAACAGAGCGAGGCCGCCGCAGAAATCCACCGCCTTGCCTATTACGATCCACTCACCCATCTCCCCAACCGGCGTTTACTGCAAGACCGATTAAGCCAAGCGCTGACCGCCAGCCACCGCAGTGGTATCTACGGCGCGATTCTGTTTCTAGATTTGGATAACTTTAAAATACTCAATGATACCCGTGGCCATCACATCGGTGATGTGCTGCTACAACAGGTGTCGCAGCGCCTGCGTTTGAGTTTACGTGAGGGCGATACGGTGGCACGCCTAGGGGGTGACGAATTCGTTATGATCGTGGAGCATTTAAATACGGATGCCGCAAAAGCCGCGCTGCTCGCAAAACGTATTGGAGAGAAACTAATTATCAGTATCGCGCATCCTTTTGTCCTGGCCGGTATTGAGTTTCATTGCACCACCAGTATCGGTATCTGCATGTTTTGCACCCAGGATACCGTCGAAACTCTACTACAACACGCCGACTTGGCGCTTTATAAGGGCAAATCCGAAGGCCGCAATGTGGTGCGCTTTTATGATCCCTCCATGCAAGCCACTATCGACGCACGTAGCAAGTTAGAAAATGAACTCTACCATGCGCTCGAACGCGAACAATTTCGACTTTATTTCCAGCCACAACTCGACCGCAGGCAACGCGTCATCGGCGCCGAGGCCTTGTTGCGCTGGCAGCACCCGCAGCGCGGCTTGGTCAATGCCGATGATTTTATTTCGCTGGCGGAGCAAACCGGACTCATTCTGCCCATCGGCCGCTGGGTACTGGAGTCCGCCTGCGCCCAATTGAATAGCTGGTCGCACCATGAGCACACCCGTGATCTGCTGTTGTCGGTGAATATTAGCGCCCGACAATTTTCACAGACCGACTTTGTGGATCAAGTTCAATGTCTGTTGGCGCGTAGCGCCGCCGATCCGGGACATTTGATCTTCGAATTGACAGAAAGCTTGTTAATGGAAAATGTCAATGACACGATTCAGAAAATGCAAGCACTCAAAAATTTAGGCATCCATTTCTCGATTGATGATTTTGGCACCGGCTTTTCTTCCTTTTCCTACTTGACACGTTTATTACTTGATCAACTCAAGGTTGATAAATCGTTTGTCACCAACCTGCCCGATCACAATGCCGCGGCCATTGTGGTCACCGCCATCACCACCATGGCGAAGAGTCTGGGCTTGAGCGTTCTCGCCGAAGGGGTCGAAACCCAGGCGCAGCATAAGTTTCTGGAGAATCTAGGCTGCCATGCGTATCAAGGATACCTGTTCAGCCGCCCGCTACCGCAACACGAGTTCATCCAGTTTGTACAGACCTTGTAACGATGATCTAACCTGCGCCCATCTACCTTGATCGTCCGTTTGATTAATTTATTTTTAAAAGTCCATGGTCCAAATCGGCTTTAAGATCACGGATATCCTCCAACCCTACCGCCACGCGAATTAAATTTTCACGCACCCCCGCCTCGGCGCGTTCGGCATCACTCAGCCGGCCATGGGTGGTACTGGCGGGATGGGTAATAGTGCTCTTGGCATCGCCCAGATTAGCGGTGATGGAGATCAGCCGCGTGTTATCGATCACCTGCCAGGCTTCACGCCTGGCCCCTCTCACTTCAAAGGCCAGCACCCCGCCGAAGGCCGCTTGTTGTTTACGTGCCAGCAAGTGTTGTGGGTGTTGCGGTAATCCGGGGTAGTAGACTTTTTCCACCGCGGGGTGCGATTGCAAATACACCGCCAGTTCTAAAGCGCGCGCGCTATGCGCTTGCATCCGCAGCGACAAGGTTTCTAGTCCTTTTAAAAACACCCAGGCATTAAACGGGCTCATACTCGGACCCGCGGTACGAATCACCCCAAACACCTCTTCACCGACGCGCTGTTTATCCCCAATCACCGCCCCTCCCAGGCAGCGGCCCTGGCCATCAATGTATTTGGTGGCGGAATGAATCACAATGTCCGCGCCTAACCTCAGTGGCTGTTGCAACGCCGGGGTGCAAAAACAATTGTCCACCGCTAGCAAACACCCGTGCGCATGGGCGATAGTCGCGATAGCCTGAATATCCGCTACTGTGATTAGGGGGTTGGACGGGGTTTCTAAAAACAGCAGCTTGGTATTTTTTTGGATTGCCTGCTGCCACTGGGTCGTATCGGTCTGCGACACGTAGGTCACGCTGATTCCGAACCGCGCCAGGTATTTGTTAAATAAAATCACCGTCGACCCGAAGATACTGCGCGAGGAGACGATGTGATCGCCCGCCTTAAGTAACCCTAAACAGGTACTCAAAATCGCCGCCATCCCCGAGGCCGTGGCGACGCAGGACTCGCCGCCTTCTAATACCGCCAAGCGTTCTTCAAAACTGCGCACGGTAGGATTGGTAAATCGAGAATAAATATTGCCGGGGCGGGTGCCTTTAAAACGCGCCTCGGCCTCGGCGGCGGTGTGAAACACATAGCTGGAGGTTAAGAAGATAGGTTCACTGTGTTCTCCTTCTTCGGTCCGTACTTGACCGGCGCGCACCGCCAGCGTCTCAAATTGGTAATCATGGTTGTCCATAGTGCCTCGCTTTAGCGGTTGACTGATTCGACGGGCACAAAAAAACCCGCTTCGCTTACGCTAAAGCAGGCTCCAGGGCACGCTTTAGCGGTATTTATTAAGCGCCCGCAAGCTGATATCAAATCGGCGCATGGAAGAATCCTAGAAGAACCCCGCGGGTAAGTCAATGGGTTTAGGCGCTGTTATACAATTCCATCACCTCGGCGTCACCCGCTTGGATATCGTTAGCGCGGGTGGCATCGTTGCGTTGTATTTCGAGTTGTTGCAAATAATGCGGGGTAATATCGCCTGTTACGTAATCACCATCAAACACCGAGGCGTCGAACCGGGTGATCAATTTCTTGGCCTTTTTACGCACCGCTTCTATCAGGTCAGCCAGTTCCTGGTAAACCAACCAATCCGCACCGATAAATTTGGCGATCTGCTCTTCATCCCGGCCATAACCAATCAATTCGCTGGCGACCGGCATGTCGATACCATACACATTGGGGAAACGCACCGGCGGCGCGGCCGAGGCGAAATACACTTTGCGTGCTCCGGCGTCGCGGGCCATTTGGATAATTTGTTGCGAGGTCGTGCCGCGCACGATCGAATCATCCACCAGCAAGACGTTTTTGCCCTTGAATTCTAAATTGATGGGGTTAAGTTTCTGGCGCACGGATTTCTTACGTTGGGTCTGCCCTGGCATGATAAAGGTGCGGCCGATATAGCGATTTTTAATAAACCCTTCGCTGTATTTCAACCCCAGGGTATACGACAGTTGTAACGCCGAGGTGCGGCTGGTATCGGGAATCGGCAGCACCACGTCGATATCATGCTGCGGGTACAAACGCTGAATCTTACGAGCGAGATGTTCGCCCATCCGCATGCGGGCCTTATGCACCGAGATACCGTCCATCATCGAGTCCGGCCGCGCAAAATAGACGTGCTCGAAGATACACGGCGATAACATAGGATGATCGGCGCACTGCTGGGTGTACATCTTCTCATTGGTATCAAAATACACCGCTTCACCCGGGTCGACGTCGCGCACCAGTTGATAACCTAACACGTCAATCGCGACACTTTCCGAGGCCACCATGTAGTCCGTACCGGTTTCGGTGATCCGTTTACCGATCACTAACGGCCGTATGCCAAAGGGATCGCGAAACGCGAGGATGCCGCGCCCGACGATCATCGCCACCACCGCGTAAGCGCCCTTGCAACGCTGGTGAACTCGGCTGACCGCGGCGAACAGATCGTTCGGGTCCACATTGAGTTTATTCATCACCAGCAGCTGCAACTCGTGCGCGAGGACATTGAGTAATACCTCGGAATCGGAGCTGGTATTGATATGCCGCTTATCGGTGGCGAATAACTCGCGCTTGATTTGCTCGGCATTGGTCAGATTACCGTTGTGCGCCAGCGCAATACCAAACGGCGAATTGACATAAAACGGTTGTGATTCCGCCGATGAAAAACACCCGGCGGTGGGATAACGCGTATGGGCTATCCCCATATTGCCCTTGAGGCGCAACATATGCCGGGTATGGAATACGTCGCGTACCAGCCCATTGCTTTTACGCAGGTACATGACGTCACCGTCACCGGTCATCATACCGGCGGCGTCTTGGCCACGGTGTTGTAATACGGTTAAGCCGTCATACAGGGATTGATTAACCGGACCATTACTCAGTATGCCGATAATACCGCACATAACAACCTCGCCTAACACTCATCATCTATATATAAAATTCTTCGCTATCGACGCCGGTAAATACCCGCTTAGCCACACCGTTAATGTCTGAAACCGATTTACGGTCAACGATCCGCGCCAGCCATCACTCTGAGGTAAGGTTGTCAATCCCGCCACCCCCACCAGTAGCAGCACGACGAATACACCACGCAGCACGCCAAACACTATTCCAATAGTGCGATCCGCGGCGGTTAATCCGGTACGTTGAATAAGTTTGGTGGCGAAAAAAATGATCAAGGCAAAGATCAGCATTGACAACAGAAACAGGGTAACAAACCCCACTAAGAATTGTAGATTAGGTGTTTTAATCCAGTTTGAGAGTAGATTGGCAAGTCCATCGGTAAACTGCCAGGCGATCAGCAATGAGGCGATCCAACCCACGATGGACAGCGCTTCTTTAACAAACCCGCGCACCAGCCCAATCACCGCGGATACCAGCACTACCCCGATGATAAGAAAATCAACCCACGTCATGTGTTCACCAACGCTGCGGTAAAAGTGAATTCTAACAGAATGTAGCGCGCGACTACACCCGGTTATGGATGGGGCAGTACCACGGTTCGGATTTTGATTAATTTCTCGATGGCGGCTGCCTCGGTTTCGGCCTCGCTGCGGCGTAGATAGGGCCCCACCCGTACCCGGTACGTGGTGCTAGTCCCCGCCCTGATAGATTCAACAAAAGCGGTGTATTTCTTTTTACGTAACTTATCACGCAGGCTAAGCGCGTTAGCCTGTCGGTTAAAGCTCCCCGCCTGCACGGCCCAAGCGCGTTCGTACGCGGGGGTGGGTGTTACGCTGGGAGACGGCGTGGTGGTGGCGATAATCGGTGCGGCGGGCGAGGCTGTGATCGCCGGGTTTTCACTAATAGGCGCCGCCGCCGTACCGGCCGGGGGGACACTTGAAGCCGAGTCGACAAGATTGCGCGTGGCCTCGGGGGTGGGTGGAGGGGTGGGCATGCTCGGCATAGGCCGCTCCGCCAAGGTTTGCAGGGGTTTAGGTTTTTCAGGAATATTCGTGCCCCACAGCCGGGTATTGTCGTTATCTCCCGACAATAACATTGGGATAAAAATTACCCCTAAGGCCACCAACACGATCGCGCCCACGATGCGTTTTTTTATCTGATCTTTGTCCATTAAATACTAATCCGGCAGTGGAGAACGGCGGGCGGAATTATACGCGCGGGGCGGAGGCTTCCGCTACGGCATAAAACGAGCCGCATACCACGATGCAATCACCGGGACAAGCATCGCGATGGGCATGTTGGTAGGCGGCCAATATCGTTGCATCGACCACAACCCGGCCCTTAACCGGATGCCGCAAGACCGCCTGCTGCAATTCAGCGGCGCTGCGACTACGCGGTGTCATGGCAGGGGCGATATACCAGGCATCAATCAAGGGCAGGAGCGTTAAGATCATGTTGTCGATATCTTTGTCCGCCAAGGCGGTAAACACCGCGAAGGTTTTACCCGGACGTGGAAATTCCCGCAAACTCGCCGCCAAGCTGCGTACCCCGGCGGGATTATGCGCCACATCCAATACCGTGGTGACCGTCCCGGGCAGGATTTCAAATCGACCCGCTACCCGCGCCGACAATAATCCTTCGCGTAACTGGGCTTGGCTGACCGGAAATCGGGTTTGCAATAATTCAACCGCCATCAAGACACCGGCGGCATTTTGCAATTGGTGCGGGCCTGATAACGCAGGCCGGGGTAAACCAGGACGTTGCTGTTGTGTGGACCACCAACGCCAATGCGCACCGCTGCCAACATAATGGAACTCATGATTTAAACGAAATAAGGGCGCTTGAATTTGTTGCGCATAGGCCTCAACAGTGGCGGGCAGTTGCGGATCACTGCACACGGCAGGGCGCGCGCTACGCAGGATACCGGCCTTCTCGCGGCCAATCGCGGCGCGATCCGCGCCTAACCAGGCTTGGTGATCCAAATCAATCGCGGTGATCACCGCCACATCGGCGTCGAGGATATTCACAGCATCCAGCCGCCCTCCCAAACCCACTTCCAGAATCACAATATCAAGCGTGGCTTGGCTAAACAACCACAAGGCGGCAAGGGTACCGAATTCAAAATAGGTCAGGCTAGTATCCGCCCGCGCTTGATCAACGGTTTCAAACGCGCGGCACAAGGACGCATCGTCTAGCTCGGCGGCGTTGATGACGATACGTTCGTTATACCGATATAAATGGGGTGAAGTATAGGTCGCGACCCGGTAACCCGCGGCCCGGTATACTCCCGCTAGCATCGCCACCGTGGAACCTTTGCCATTGGTGCCGGCAACGGTAATAACAGTAGCGGGAAAAGGTCGCGGGTACAGGCGCCGCCATACCGCCGCGACACGTTCTAAACCCAGGTCGATCGCCGCGGGGTGGAGGGTTTCTTGCCACTGTAGCCAGTCAGAAAGGGTGGTAAAACGCACCAGTGAAAATTATGCCGCCGGCCGACGTGTCAACATAGTGAGGATCTTCGCGGTACGATCGCGTAGATCACGCCGGTCGACCACCATATCGATAGCGCCATGATCCAACAAAAATTCGCTGCGTTGAAAACCTTCTGGCAAGGTCTCACGCACCGTCTGCTCGATGACCCGTGGCCCGGCAAAACCGATCAAGGCGTTGGGCTCGGCGATGTGGACATCCCCTAACATGGCCAGACTCGCCGACACCCCGCCCATGGTAGGATCGGTCAAGATCGAGATAAAGGGAATACCGCGTTTATGTAACCGGGTCAGGGCCGCGGCGGTTTTGGCCATTTGCATCAGCGAGAACAGGGCTTCTTGCATCCGTGCCCCGCCACTGGAGGAGAAACAGATCAAGGGAAGGTTGTGCTCCAAACAGCTATTGACCGCCCGTATAAAGCGCTCGCCAACCACCGATCCCATCGATCCACCCATGAACTTAAACTCGAAGGCCGCGGCCACCAGGGGCACACCCTTGACCTGGCCTTTAATCACGATGAGGGCATCGCTTTCACCGGTGGATTTTTGGGCTTGTTGGAGGCGATCCTTGTATTTCTTGATGTCCTTGAATTTCAACGCATCCACCGGTTTGAGGGTGTCGCCGATTTCCAGACGCGGGGCCGGATCTAAAAAACTGTCCAGCCGACGGCGTGCATCGATTCGCAGATGGTGGTTACATTTTGGGCATACGTCAAAATTACGTTCTAAATCAGCACGGTATAACACTGCACTGCAGGCATCACACTTGGTCCAGAGGCCTTCGGGGACGCTGGTGCGCTTGGCGCCTTCGGTATTGATCTTGGTGGGTAATAATTTGGTAAACCAGTTCATAGGGCCTAAGTCTATTACATTCTCGGCGGGTTATATACCCGCGACCGAGGGTTGTTGGGTGAGCCCGTCCATGGCATTACGCATTTCTTGCAGCAATTTTGTCACTGCCTTGTGCATGGCGGGTATGTCGTGTTGGTGGGCCTCGATGTGTTTCACCAGGGCACTGCCAACCACCACGGCATCGGCCACCTGGGCAATCGCCCGTGCGGCGTTAGCATCGGTGATACCAAATCCTACGCCAACCGGTAACGAGGTTTGGGTTTTAATCCGCAGCACCCGTTGTTGCACGGCGCCGCTCTCCAGATGCCCTGCCCCGGTCACCCCTTTGAGTGAAACATAGTAAATAAACCCGCTACTGGCGGCGACGATGTGGGCGATACGTTGATCAGTGGTGGTAGGCGCCACCAGAAAGATCATATCCAATTGTTGCCCACGGGTCTGAATTAATAATGCCTCGGCCTCTTCAGGCGGCATATCCACGAGTAATATTCCGTCCACCCCAGCTTGAGCCGCAGCGCTGGCGAAAGCCGTGTAACCCATTACCTCCACCGGATTGAGATAACCCATCAATATTACCGGTGTGGTCGTATCCGTATGCCGAAATTCGTACACCATCGCCAGCACCCGGGCTAACGAGACCTGATTCACTAAGGCGCGCTCCATGGCGCGTTGGATCACCGGCCCTTCGGCCATGGGATCTGAAAACGGCACACCGATCTCTACGATATCAGCCCCCGCGGCGACCATCGCGTGGAGCAGCGGCACCGTCACGGCAATCGCGGGATCACCGGCGGTGATATAGGGGATCAATGCTTTGCGCCCGGTTTTTCGCAGCGCGGCAAAACGCGACGCGATCCGGCTCATAGGGTAATGCCCTCGCGCTGCGCCACGGTATGAATGTCTTTATCCCCGCGCCCCGATAGATTGACCACGATGAGCTGATCCGCGCGCAAGGTGGGGGCCAGTTGGGTGGCATAGGCTAGGGCATGGCTGGATTCCAGAGCAGGCATAATCCCTTCGGTACGGGTTAAATCGTGAAACGCGCTCAAGGCCTCATCATCGGTAATCGCGACGTACTGCGCTCGCGAGGTGTCTTTCAACCAGGCGTGCTCTGGACCCACTCCGGGGTAATCCAAACCGGCGGATATTGAATGGGTGGGAATAATCTGACCGTCCCGGTCTTCCATAAGATAGGTACGATTGCCGTGCAACACCCCCGGTCTGCCGGCGCCCAGTGCGGCGGCATGTTGCCCGGTCGCGATACCGTAACCCGCGGCTTCAACCCCGTAAAAGGCAACCGCAGTATTGTCTATAAACGGGTAAAACAAGCCGATGGCATTGGAGCCCCCTCCAACACAGGCAATCAAGGCATCGGGTAAACGGCCTTCCCGCTGCATCATTTGTTCGCGAACCTCACGCCCAATCACCGCTTGGAAATCCCGCACCATCCTTGGATAGGGGTGCGGACCTGCAACCGTACCAATGATATAAAACGTCGAATCCACATGGGTTACCCAATCCCGCATCGCCTCGTTCATGGCATCTTTAAGCGTCTTCGACCCTGCGCTGACTGGAACTACCGAGGCGCCGAGTAATTTCATGCGAAACACGTTCATGGCTTGACGCTGGATATCTTCCTCCCCCATGTACACCACACATTCCATGCCATAGCGCGCGGCGACGGTGGCCGTGGCCACCCCGTGTTGACCGGCCCCGGTTTCGGCGATCACGCGTTTTTTCCCCATCCGCCGCGCCAAGAGGGCTTGGCCGACGGTGTTATTCACCTTATGGGCACCGGTATGGTTTAAATCTTCGCGTTTGAGGTAAATCTTGGCGCCGCCCAGCCGTTCACTCCAGCGTTTGGCGTAATACAGGGGGGAGGGCCGACCGACATAGTGGCGCAATTCCGCATCTAATTCGGCTAAAAACGCCGGGTCGGTTTGGCTTAGGGTGTAGGCCTGGGTCAATTCCTCAATGGGACCCATCAGGGTTTCGGCCACGAAACGGCCGCCGTAGGGACCAAAATGCCCACGGGCGTCAGGAAGTTGATAGGGCTGGGATAACTGGGGCTTAACTGCCGTCAAGACTACGCACCTCATGGATGAAAGCGCGTATTCTAGCGTGATCCTTAATCCCTTTGCTTGCTTCTACCCCCCCGCTGACATCCACCGCGTAGGGATGTACCTGACGTATGGCAGCCGCGACATTATCCGGAGTTAATCCCCCAGCCAGGATTACGGGCTTGGGCAGATCAGGAGGTATCAACGACCAATCAAAACTATGCCCGGTACCGCCATACAAACTGGGATCATAGGTATCCAGCAACACCCCGCATGCCGTGGCATAACGCGGCACTTCGGCGTGTAGATTGATACCCGGTAACATTCGTATGCCCTTTATGTAGGGGCGGGAAAATTGTTGGCAAAACGCGGGGGTTTCATCGCCGTGAAATTGCAAACAATCCAAGCTTAGTTCGGCTAATACCGGGTTAATTTCGTCTAATGTCGCGTTAACGAATAAACCCACCTTACTAATAAACGGCGGTAATGCCGCGACAATGGTTTTGGCTACTGGCAAGGTCACGACGCGGGGACTGCGCGGGTAAAACACCAAACCGATGGCATGCGCACCGGCCTCGGCCGCGACCAGGGCGTCTTCTACGCGGGTGATACCGCAGATCTTAATTCGGGTTGGCATGTTTAAACGGCGAACTCACTACAATAATTTTAATATTCCCACAGCGGGAAGATCAAATTCAACTGGATAATAGGCAGTTATAAAATATAATCCCTGCGGCGCGGCGGTAATGCCGCCTTGGGTGCGATCGCGACGTTCCAATACCTGTTTCGCCCACAACGGCGGTTGTTCACCCGCACCGATCGTCATTAATACCCCAGCGATATTACGCACCATATGGTGTAAAAAGGCATTGGCCTCAATGTCGATGATCACGACATCGTGTTGCCGCTGTACTTCTAGACGCGACACCGTTCTCACGGGGTTTTTGGCTTGACAGGTCTGGGCGCGATACGAGGAAAAATCATGTTCCCCCACAAGAAACGCGCCGGCTTGCTGCATCCGTGATACATCTAGGGACCGGTAATCCCAAGCTACTCGCTGTTGCAATAAACCTGGACGTACCGAACGATTTAAAATGACATAGCGGTAGCCACGCCGCAATGCGGAATAACGGGCATGAAATGTATCAGCCACCGGTTTGGCCCACAGCACACTGATATCGGCGGGTAAATTAGCATTGGCCCCGAATACCCAGGCGCGGGTGTCGCGTTCTACGGCCGTTTCAAAATGGATAACCTGGCCCAGGGCATGGACACCGGCGTCGGTACGGCCGGCACAAATGATTTGCAGGGGATGATCCGCGATCTGGCTTAAAGCCTTTTCGACAGTCGCCTGGACTGAAACGCAATGCGTTTGACGTTGCCAACCGCAGTAATTTGCACCGTTGTATTCGATACCCAGGGCAATGCGCATGCTAACCTGACAGGTTTCATCCCAGTGGCGGTCCTGCCCGGGGACATCAACCGATCTGCGAGATCAATTGACGCGCCTCTTGTTTCTGACCTTCGCTGCCTTCCGCCATGACTTCATCAAGAATGCTGCGCGCACCGTCTGGATCTCCCATGTCGATGTAGGCGCGGGCCAAATCGAGTTTAGTACCCACTTCATCCCCACCCGCGGGCATGTCCAAATTGATTGAATCCGCCGCGTCGAGATTCATCTCCAGTGTAGGACGGTTACCGCCACCTGGGCCGGGAGATTCCAAATCAAAATCCAGTTCGTCATTATTATCCGCATTGGCGAATTTAAGATCGGTGGCTGTGGGTTCCTCGTCTTTGGCTAAGTCAAGGTTAAAATCCATGTCCTGGGTAACCCCGCTGGGTTTACTTGCGGGAGAAGCGCTTGCGTTACCGAAGTCCAAATTAAATTCCAGGCTACTGTCTTCGGTGCTTGCACCCACCGCAGACTTGGCAGGAGGAATCCTGGTTCTATCTTCGGCGTTGAGATTAAAATCTAAACCATCGCTATAGGGAGGTCCGGCGGGCTTGCTGGTGACCGCCGCGGCGAAATCACTCTTGCTAAAGGCACCGGTATCTAAACCGATATCCATCACCTTGCTGTCATTGAGATTTGAGGTATTGGTGAAGTTCATGGCCGCGCCACCGCCACCCACCGCCCCTTTAAATAACGGATTATGGGGGGCGATGTCAGAACCCATAGAAACCACTTTCTGCCAGAGAGGATTGCCTGCGGCCTGATTGCCCAGAGTGGCATAAAAATCCTCAGCCGCATTTTCAAAGGCTTTTTTGTTCTTGGTGGTGGCGAACAATTCCAGAATTTTTACGCGTAATTCACCCCGTTTTGGATCGTGTTTAATAGCCTCGTTGAGCCGTTCCTCGGCCGCCTCATAACGGCCATAGGCCATGAATACATCGGCTTCGGTCAACGGATCAACTTCAGAGTCTTCCGCCTGGATCGCACTGACCCCGCTAATCGCAAAATCACTTAAGAACGATGATTCTCCCCCGGTCATTAAACTGGATTGGGTTGAAACCGGCGCCGAGGTCAATGAGCTGTTTAATTGCGAATCCGCGCCAGTCCCACCCTTCAGGATACTTTCTTGGAAATGCACTTTGTTGCGACCGCGTATCCACAGGAACAACAGTACCAGGACCGCCACGATAACAACGCCGCCAATGATGAGGTACAAACCAATACCCGCCAGCGTCGATTTAATGATGGCTAAGATCCCAGTATCTTTTTGCGGTTTAACAGCTTCAACACCGGTGTGTGCGGTGGCAGGTTCCACCGCAGGAGGTTGTGGTGCCATCACCGGCGGAACGGTGGTTACCGGTGCTACCTCGGTGGGCGCGGGTTGGCTTTGGGCCGGGGTAACAGGTGGTTCTGCGGGTTTAGCCTGCTCAATAACCGGCGTGGGGGTGGCTACCGGCTCGGCTTTAACTTCAGGTTTAACCTCGGGTTTTACTTCATTTTTGGCGGTTTCGGTTTCAATTACCGCGGGTTTTTCGGGCGCGGCTTTACTAAGTGCAGCACGCTGTTTTTGCACTTCGTCTAGCTTATGCTGCAAATTGGCCAAGTCACTGTCTTTAACGGTGACCAAATTTTCCAAACGCTTGAGTTCTTTCTCTAAATCCTCGACCCGGCTCGCAAGTTCGGAATTCTTGCGCCGCTCGGTGTCGACTTCGGCCACGGCTTTTTGCACTTGCTTGCGCAATTGTTCGGTGTTTTGTTTTTTGGCTAATTTATCGCTCTGCCCACTGCCCACGCCTTCACCTTCGCCATTAGGAGGGGTTAGGGTCAGCTCCCCAGCCGGGGTAGTCGCGGTGGCGGATTTTGTGCCTGTGTCACCGGCGACAATAGCCTGGCGCGGTATCTGGGCTCCAACCCGGGTAAGGAATTCCTTCCATTCACTCGTCTGCTCTTCGTAACGTTTAATCGCCTGTTCTTTAGTCATCGCTGTGAGCAGACGCGGGTCCTCAATACGCATGACTTGATTGGGTTTAAGTCGGTGTACGTTACCCTTTACAAAGGCTTCCGGATTGCTTTGCTGCAAAGCCATCATAACTTGATAAATAGTCACTTCGTCACTGGGTTTGAGCTTAGTCGCAATACTCCACAGGTTATCCCCTTTACGGGTAATCCCATAATCCAATGAGCCGGCCGGTGCCGTGCTGGAGACTGACTTAGGTTCAGGGGTGCTTGGTTCAGGCGGAGTCGCCGTAGGTTCTGGCGTCTTACTCTCCACCGGCGCTTCGGACGGTGCCGGCGCTGATGCCGTAGGGGCTGATTCCACGGCGGGAGTGGGGGTAGGGGTCGTAGGTTGAGTGGGTTCGGTACTAACAACCTCATCTTTGTGGGTTGCCTGCGATTGCTTGATAGAATCTTCTAAGGCTTTGGTATCCACCTCATTATTGCTATTCAAGGGTAGCCGTGGAAAAAGATCAGGCTGAGTTTGTGCTGTTTCAGTGCCGCCATTGGCGGGAGCTGCAGCTGCAGGCTCAGGAGTGGTTTCGACCGCCTTTGCTGGTTCAGCGGGGGTGGTTGGAGTCTCGGCGGGTTTATTCTCGTCGGTGCTCGTAGTTGCTTTCTTGCCTTTCTTGTTACCCTTTTTAGCTTTTTTGCCAGCCTTGGGTTCAGGTTTTACAGGTTCTGCGGCAACAACGGGCTCAGGCGCAGAGGCGGCAGGTGCGGCTTCTGGTTCGGGTTTGACTACCACGGGTTCAGGCGCGGAGGCAGGGGTAGCAGGTTGTGCAGGTTCGGTCTTAGCCACTTCTGTCGTCGCGGGCGGCAGGGCGGTCACCACGGGTTCAGGCGCCGCAGCAGGCGCAATCGCAACCGGTTCAGGCGCTGTCACGGTCGGAGGAGCGGGTTCAGGAGTTTCAGCCACTTGGGACGCACGCCGATCCGGTGGATCTAACAACACCGTGTATTCGCGCAGCATTCGGCCGTTTTTCCAATTCATTTCCAACAAGAAATTTAAAAACGGTTCACGAACCGGTTGTCCCGTTTTTAGACTGATAATGTATTTACCGCTGTGTTTAACGATATTAAATTTGATTTGAGTGAGTTGATTGGATCGATCCACACCGGCGCGCAAAAACGCCTCGCGCGAGGCAAGTTTTACTTCCAGATCTTTGATATCGTCATCGTTCGCCGAGAGCAATTCGATTTCCGCGTCTAAGGGCTCGTTGAGCGCGGACTTCACCTTGATATTTCCGAACCCCAGGGCATTCAGATAACCAGGCGACAACAGCACGGCAGCGGCTATCACTCCGAGAAGAATCTTACTGCTTTTTTTTGCCCACGCTTGCATGTATATCTCCCGCTTCCAAAGCAAAACGGCCAAAATCAGCTTTTGGCTCATGGAGTTGGTCCTAAAACCTCGAATACCCTTTATAAAATTTGTGTAACTATAGCTTATAAATGACCTTTTACCAAAATTTCAGCGATTTGAACACTCCCCAAGGCGGCGCCGCGGCGAATATTATCGGCCACAGACCACATTCCCACACCTTGCAGAGGTAAGGGGAGTGCATGCACCCGACCAAGATAAAGCCCATCTTGTTGGGCGGCATGCGTTACGGCCGAAGGGCTAAGCTCGTCACTGCGACTAACCTCACTGTAGGCCTTATCCTGGTACCAGCCATACACTTCATTTACAGGAGATTTTCCTCTGGTTTCAATACTTAAAACCTGAGAAGTTCCAAAAAATACCGGCGCTTGGAGTTGCCAGGAAACAAGGGTAAAGGTCGTATCATGGAGTATTTTTTGGGTCTGTTCGAGCATACCGTCCTCACTCAACGCAGCCCTGTTTGGCGACTGCGGACTTTGTAAAATCAGGTTGAAAGCGACAGGTTGATGGAAATACGTGGTCTTGAGTTCTTTTAAGTTTAGCAAGCTTATGGCTTGATTCGAGAGTTCTTCAACCCCTGCTCGACCAATATGTGACACCGGTAAACAAGTCGTCACATCCACCCGTTTAATACCAACTGCTTGATATATTGGATAAATCGCTAAAATCAGTTGGGTACAGGCGGCCTCTGGACAGGCAATCAACATCCCGGGTGTCTGTGTTTCCAAAAGATCGGCGTTGATCTCGGGGATTATCAGGGGTACGGATGGGTCGAGCCGAAACTCGGAAGAATGATCAATCACCGTACAGCCCGCTCGCCGTGCGAGGGGCACGTAGTGTGCGGCGACCTGGGCAGGAACACAAAAAATCGCGAGTTGTACCTGCGCAAAATCGAACTTAGCAAGATCGATCACCCGCTGATGCTTACCACCATATTGCACGGTGGAGCCCACCGATTCACTACTGGCGACTAAAAATAGTTTACTCAGTGGAAATTGCCGTGTGGCCAGGAGATCGACTACCGCGGCCCCGACCAGTCCTGTGGCACCCACCACAGCTAGCGACATTGAATCATTCATACACGCAAACACAACACCATCGTGCGCCTATTATAACGCGCACCCTGGCCGAAAATATTAAGGTTTAAAGAAATTAGCGATTGATGAGGATACGCAAGGTCCGGCGTAAGGGCTCGGCGGCGCCCCACAACAGCTGATCACCCACGGTAAACGCGGATAGGTACTCCTGACCCAGGGTGAGTTTACGCAACCGACCTACCGGGACGGTTAAGGTGCCAGTGACCGCGGCCGGGGTAAGCGCTTTCATGGTGATTTCACGATCATTGGGGATGACTTTTACCCACGCGTTGGCTTGCGCCAGGATGGCATGGATTTCATCCAACGGTACGTCCTGTTTCAGTTTGATGGTCAGTGCCTGGCTATGACAGCGCATCGCCCCCACCCGCACACACAAACCGTCAATGGGGATCACCTGGCGGGTTCCGAGAATTTTATTGGCTTCTACTTGGGCCTTCCATTCTTCGCGCGATTGTCCCGTTTCTAATTGCGAATCGATCCAGGGGATTAAACTGGCCGCCAAGGGGACCGGCCAGGCTGAAATTGGATACCGATCGCTGCGCAGGAAATCAGTGATGGTGCGATCAATTTCTAAAATAGCCGAAGCGGGATCATCGAGCAGGACTTTTACTTCATGATTGATCGCGCCCATTTGTTGGATCAGTTCACGCATATTTTGCGCACCCGCACCCGAAGCAGCTTGATAGGTCATCGGTGTGATCCATTCAATTAGATTTTTCTGGAATAACCCCCCCAGCGCCATCAGCATCAAGCTCACAGTGCAATTACCACCAACATAGGTTTTAATCCCGGTTTTAATCCCGTCCTGTATAACTCCCAGGTTAACCGGGTCAAGCACGATAATCGCCTCTTTTTCCATGCGGAGTGTCGAGGCGGCGTCGATCCAATACCCCTTCCAGCCAGCAGTGCGTAATTGCGGATAAATTTCCTTGGTATAGTCACCGCCTTGGCAGGTGAGGATGATGTCCATCTTCTTCAGCCCGGCGATATTCTTGGCATCTTTAAGCGCCGCCACCGCTTTGCCAATCGCCGGACCGGCTTGGCCGGGTTGGGAGGTGGTAAAAAATACCGGTTCAATCACATCAAAATCTTTTTCCTCGCGCATGCGTTGCATCAGCACCGAGCCCACCATACCGCGCCAACCGATCAGTCCTACTTTCAGCATAACCTTTCCTCTTCAAAAATAATTTAGGAATTTGTTCAAACCTGCTCAGTTAACCCCCTCACCCCAACCCTCTCTCAGGGGAAGAGGAAGCCGCTGCTCTTTAGCGCGGGTGAGGGGGAAATAGAGCAGATCTACAACGCGGCCACGATCGCATCTCCAATCGCGCAGGTGCCGACTTGCTTCATACCCGGTGTATAAATATCCGCGCTACGATAACCTTGGTCCAAGACGCTACGCACCGCGCCTTCAATGCGATCCGCCAGCGGTGCCTGGGACAAGGAGTAACGCAACATCATGGCCACCGACAGAATGGTGGCAAGCGGATTGGCGATGCCCTTGCCGGCAATGTCGGGCGCCGAACCGTGGATCGGTTCGTACATCCCCTGACCCCGTTCATTGAGCGAGGCCGAGGGCAACATCCCGATGGAACCCGTCAACATCGAGGCTTCGTCCGACAGAATGTCGCCGAACATATTACCCGTCACGATCACATCGAATTGTTTGGGGGCACGCACCAATTGCATCGCGGCATTGTCGACGTACATATGCGAGAGTTGTACCTCGGGATAATCTTTCGCAACCCGGGTAACCACCTCGCGCCATAGTTCAGTTGATTCCAATACGTTGGCCTTATCGACGGAGCACACTTTTTTATTGCGTTGCCGCGCACTGTCAAACGCCACGCGGGCGATACGCTCGATCTCGCTCTCGCGGTACACCATGGTATTAAACCCTTCGCGCTCGCCACTGGGCAAGCGGCGGATGCCACGCGGTTGGCCAAAATAAATGTCGCCGGTGAGTTCGCGCACGATAAGAATATCCAAGCCCGCGACCACTTCGGGTTTTAATGTCGAGGCCGAGGCCAATTGCGGGTATAACAACGCCGGGCGCAGATTAGCGAACAATCCCAAGCCGGAACGTAACCCTAACAGACCTTTTTCCGGGCGCAGCGCAATCGGTAAACTCTCCCACTGCGGCCCGCCCACCGCGCCTAATAACACCGCGTCCGCCGCCTTGGCTTTAGCCAATACGGTTTCCGGCAAGGGCGATCCTTTTTGATCATAGGCCGTGCCGCCCACCACATCGTGTTGCAGGCTGACATCCAAACCGAACTTCCGCTGAAGGATCGTAATGACCTTAACCGCTTCAGCTACGATCTCTTGTCCAATGCCATCACCAGGAAGTACTAGAATTTTTTTTGTCATGTCACTTTTCGTTCTCGTTTATTTTGCAAACCTCAGGCGTCGGGCTGCAGTAGCCCTAACGGCTATAAACCCGACCTACAAATTCCCTTTTCTCCCTAACTGAATAACCACGGTGCTTCCTGTTTACGCTTACTCTCATAGGCACGAATGGCCTCGACATGCTGCAAGGTTAAGCCAATATCATCCAAGCCGTTCAATAAACACTGCTTGCGAAACGCATCCAGCTCAAAACTGATTTTCTGTCCCGAGGGTGTCACCACGGTTTGCGCGGCCAGATCGATATTTAACGGATATCCTGGCGTTACCTGAACCTCTCGAAACAACTGCTCCAGCGTTTTAGTATCGACGACAATCGGCAATATCCCATTCTTAAAACAGTTATTATAAAAAATATCGGCATAACTGGGCGCAAGCATCGCGCGGATCCCATAATCCAAGAGGGCCCAGGGGGCGTGTTCGCGTGAGGAACCACAGCCGAAATTCTCACGCGCCAACAAGATCTGTGCGCCTTTGTAACGGGCTTGATTTAACACAAAATCGGGGTTGATCGGGCGTTTGCTGTTGTCCATGCCAGGTTCACCGTGATCAAGATAACGCCATTCGTCGAACAGGTTGGGGCCAAACCCCGTGCGTTTGATCGATTTTAGGAATTGTTTGGGGATGATCGCATCGGTATCAACGTTGGCGCGATCCAAAGGTACGACGAGACCGGTTAATGTTGTGAATTTTTGCATGTGCGTTGTCTCTGGTTCATGGGAGAGGGGACGTGGCAAGTTCACGTACATCGACAAAGCGACCAAACACCGCCGCCGCAGCGGCCATGGCGGGGCTGACGAGATGGGTACGACCACCCTGGCCTTGGCGGCCTTCAAAATTGCGGTTCGAGGTGGAGGCGCAGCGTTCGCCGGGCTCTAATCGATCCGCATTCATCGCCAGACACATCGAGCAGCCCGGTTCACGCCATTCAAACCCGGCGGCGCGAAAAATTTTATCCAAGCCTTCGCGTTCGGCCTGTTGTTTGACGAGACCGGACCCCGGCACTACCATCGCCAGCTTAATGTTCTTGGCGACCTTACGACCCTGTACAATCACCGCGGCGGCGCGCAAATCTTCAATCCGCGCATTGGTGCAGGAACCAATAAATATTTTATCCAAGGCAACTGACGTAATAGGGATATTGGGTGCTAATCCCATGTACCGTAATGCCGCCTTAGCCCCCTCGCGTTTAACCTGATCGCTGAATGTGGCCGGATCGGGAATGTTGGCATCGATGTCGATCACCATCTCCGGCGAGGTGCCCCAGGTAACTTGCGGTTTAAGATCAGCGGCGTTTAAGCTCACCACGTTATCAAACGTGGCCTGCGCATCGCTCGTCAACCCGTGCCAGGAGTGCAGCGCGCGATCCCATAACTCACCACGGGGTGCAAACGGACGTCCCCTAATATAGTCGATGGTTTTAGCGTCCACCGCCACCATGCCCGCGCGCGCACCGGCTTCGATCGCCATGTTGCACAACGTCATGCGGCCTTCCATCGACAGGGCGCGAATCGCCTCGCCGCCAAATTCAATCGCATACCCGCTGCCGCCCGCGGTTCCAATTTTGCCAATGATGGCGAGGATGATGTCCTTGGCCGTAACACCGTTGCCCGCCTTGCCATCAACCTGTACCAACATCGATTTGGCTTTCTTCAGAATTAAACATTGCGTGGCCAGCGCATGTTCAACTTCCGAGGTACCGATGCCAAACGCTAAAGCCCCAAATGCGCCGTGGGTGGAGGTGTGCGAGTCGCCACACACCACGGTCATACCCGGCAAGGTAGCCCCCTGCTCCGGGCCAATGACATGCACGATACCTTGGCGAACATCCAGCATCTTGAATTCCGTAATGCCGAATTCCGCGCAATTTTGATCAAGGGTGTCCACTTGCAAGCGTGAAATTGGATCCACAATGCCCTGAGTGCGTTGTGTGGTGGGGACATTGTGGTCGGGCGTAGCCAGGTTGGCGCTCACGCGCCAGGGCTTACGCCCTGCCAGGCGCAAACCGTCAAACGCCTGCGGGGAAGTCACTTCATGGACTAAATGCCGATCGATATAAATGAGGGAGGTGCCATCGCCGTTATCGCGCACCACATGGCTGTTCCAAAGTTTATCGTAGAGTGTCTGCATAAGGTAAAAATATCGCATTTTTTCGGATAAAACAAATTCATATTTTTCATGATCTGCATTACTATAAGTAATACATGGATATCGCCAGTTTACACGCCTTTATCACCGTTGCCGATACCGGCTCGTTTTCGCTTGCTTCGACTAAGTTATACCTCACCCAACCCGCCATCAGCAAACGTATCGCCTTGTTGGAATCCGAATTGGACACACGCCTGTTCGACCGCATCGGCCGGCAAATTTCCTTAACCGAGGCGGGGCAGGCGCTGCTGCCGCGTGCCCGACGCATCTTGCAAGAGATCGAAGACAGCCGCCGTGCCTTGCAAAACCTGTCGGGCAAAACCGCAGGATTATTGCGTATCGGTACCAGCCATCACATCGGATTACATCGCCTGCCACCGGTATTACGCAACTACAGCAAACACTTCCCCGATGTCGAACTCGATATTCAGTTCATGGATTCCGAACAAGCCTGTCGCGCGGTTGAACGCGGTGATCTGGAAACAGGCATTGTAACCTTGCCCTTAAAACACAACCCCAGCTTGCGCGCACAGATCATCTGGCCCGATCCCTTGTCTATTGTGATTGGCAAAACCCATCCTTTAATCCACCAACCTAAAATTGGATTTCCCCAACTCGTGGAGCACAAAGCCATTCTGCCCGCCCACGGTACTTTCACCCGTGAGGTGATTGAACAAACCTTTAATAAACATCAATTGCAGGTAAAAATTGGTTTAGTGACGAATTATTTGGAAACGATCAAAATGATGGTCAGCGTGGGGCTGGGATGGAGTGTGCTACCGAATTCGATGCTGAGTAAAGATATTAAGGCCGTGCAGTTACGCGGCTTGCACATGCAGCGTGATTTGGGCATTGTCTGGCACGGCGGGCGAACGCTGTCGAATGCAGCGCTGCAGATGCAGGCGTTATTGCGCAATGAAATACATCGAGGTTAGCGCGATTCGCGGTTATGCCACAGCCGCAGCGCATAAATAACGGAATCTTGTATCTGGTAGCGGAGTTCGTACTGCCCAACGAGAATCCGACGCACCTCGCGCGGTTCAAATTCTTCAAGCTTCTCGCCGATGCGAGGATTCGTCCGTAGTTTGGTTGGTGCCGCAGCGAGTGATTGCACGGTGTGTGCGGCGGCCGATCGATTCACTGCAGCCAAAAATTCATACAGACGCGCCAGATCGGATAGCGCCTTGCTTGTCCATTGCAGTGTTATCAACGCGGCGTAGGCAACGGCTGGTCGGTGCTTAAGCTGTCTGCCCATGCTTGTACCGCTTGATGGTCGATGACCTGGCCAGCATCCACCTCGGCCAACGCCTCGCGTGTCATGCGACTGCGTTCTTCTTCTTGATCGATCCAGGCGGATAAGGCCTGTTTCATGATCCAACCACGTGAGCGTTCTAATCGTGTAGCCATTTGATCGACTTTCTGCGCGAGCAACAACGGAACGTGTACCGTCAGGACTTTAGTGCTCATCACCCACCTCTGCATTTTAAAAATCAATCTGAATCATAGTGATTAATAATGATTAAATCAACCCCGCAGATCAATCGGACAGTGTAAAACATGGAACTCTACGCACGTAAAAATACACTAGAAAAATTTCCCACGGGTGTAGAATGCTGCAGGTCTACGGCTAAGCCAAACAGCATTGCCTCGCATCCGTCGTCACATAGAATTCATACACAAAAACTTCACATGCAAAAATTTTTCGCCACCTGTCCTAAGGGTCTAGAAGAACTGCTCGCGCAAGAACTCGCCACCCTGGGCGCGGGCAACATCAAACTCACCCGCGCCGGTGTGAATTTTGAGGGTCTGTTGGTCATGGCCTATCGGGTGTGTTTATGGTCACGCCTGGCCAGTCGTGTATTGCTGCCTTTACACAACTTTGAGGTTCTCAGCGCCAAAGACCTCTACGACCAAACCCGCAGCCTGCCGTGGGATCAACACCTAACCGCGTATGGCACCTTGGCGGTGGATTTTGCTGGGACCAATAGCGCCATCACGCACAGTAATTTTGGTGGGTTAAAAGTGAAGGACGCGATCGTTGATCAACTGCGCGAACGTCATGCCGAACGCCCCAGTATCGACACCGTGCGACCCGATCTGCGTATCAATGTGTATCTGCACCACGATATCGCTACGCTCAGCCTCGACTTATCCGGCGAGAGTCTGCATCGTCGCGGCTACCGGATGGACCCCGTGGCCGCGCCCTTAAAAGAAAATCTCGCCAGCGCCCTGTTGGTTCGCGCCGACTGGCCCAACATCGCCGCCCACGGTGGCAGCTTTGTTGATCTGATGTGTGGCTCGGGCACCATCACGCTTGAAGCCGCGTTGATCGCCGCGGATATTGCGCCCGGCTTGGAACGCGAACATTTTGGTTTTTTACGCTGGCTGCAGCATGATCGCGATAGCTGGCAAGCGCTGGTCATAGAGGCGCAACAACGCCGCGCTGCTGGACTCGAACGTCTGCCACGGATTGTCGGTTACGACCAGGATAAAACCGCGGTACGCAGTGCGCATAATAATGCCAAGCGCCTAGGTCTGGAAAACCACCTCCAGTTTATCCACCGTGACCTTGTCGATACACGTGGCGAAGACTCGCCCGCCGGGCTGGTAATGGTCAACCCACCCTATGGTCAACGCATGGGAGAGCAAGAAACTTTACCCGAGTTGTATCGGACCCTCGGCCAGCAATTCAAACAGCATTTTCCCAATTGGCGCGCGGCGATTTTTACCGGTAATCCCGATATGGGACGGCATGTCGGCCTGCGGCCACAGCGCAAACACGCCCTGTATAACGGCACGATCGAATGCAAATTATTCCATTACATCGTCAGTGAAGCCCACTACGCAATCGACAACCCCAAGCCGCGCGCGCCCAAGACCTTTAGCGCCAGTGCAGAGATGTTTGCCAATCGCCTGCGCAAAGATATTAAAAAATATAGCGCCTGGGCGCAACGTAACAACATCTATTGTTACCGTCTCTACGACGCCGACATGCCGGAATATAATCTGGCCATCGATCTTTATCACAGCGATCGCCTCTATGTACATTTGCAGGAATATGAAGCCCCTAAAACCATCGACCCTGAAAAAGCCCATCAACGCTTGGCCGAGGCGGTGGCGATGACGGCGGAGGTGTTGCAAGTCCCCACCGCGCAACTCTTCCTAAAACAACGCCGTCAACAAAAAGCCGGCGCGCAATACGAAAAACTGGCACAGCGCGCTGAGTTTCACCAAGTGGCCGAGGGCCCCGGAAAATTCCTGGTGAATTTTATGGACTACTTGGATACCGGCTTGTTTCTCGATCACCGCTTAACCCGGCAACTGATTTTTGATCGCGCTAACGCTAAACATTTCCTGAATTTATTTGCTTACACCGGCAGCGCCAGTGTCTACGCCGCCCTAGCGGGGGCGAAATCGACCACCACGGTGGATATGTCCAACACCTATTTAGAATGGGCACAACGCAATATGACACTCAATGGGTTTCAAGGCAGGCCGCACGAGTTTATCCAGACCGACGTCACCCGTTGGTTGGGTGACAATACCTTCCGCCGTTATGATGTGATCTTTATCGATCCGCCGACCTTTTCGCGTTCCAAGCGAATGCAAACCACGCTCGACATCCAACGCGATCATGTGGCCCTGTTAACGGATGTCATAAAAATGCTCGCGCCTGACGGCATAGTAATCTTCTCGACGAATTTACGTAAATTTAAACTCGATGCCGAGGGCCTGCCCGGGGTTACAATAAAAGATATCAGCGCCGAGACCCTCCCCGAGGATTTTGAACGTAATCCTAAGATTCATCAGTGTTTTATACTCAAACGCGATTGAAGTAATTAAACACTGCAAACATTGCCACTGCAACGCCGCGGTGGTAGGATTGTTTGAATGAACCTACACACCCAACAAAAATTAGGCGCAATCGCGCTTATTCTCGGCTCGGTATTACTGACCGCCTATGCCATCGCCATCCCCCTGTTACTTCCGATCCAAAACAACCCGCATGATTTTATACTACGTATCACCAGTGCCCACTGGATCTGGATATCCAGCCTAGCCTTGCTGGGTATTTTGTTTACGATCTTTGGTTATACCGCCGTCTATTCACGGATGCGCCGCCAGGCAGGACTGCTGGGATTCATGGGCTATATCTTCGTCATGCTCGCCTATATATTACAAGCGAGTAAAGTCACGTGGGAGATTTTCTTATTCCCGATCATTGCCAATAATCCCGCGTCGGTGTTTTTATTTAGTGATAGCGTGATAAGGAACAATCCCTTGTTCATGACGTTTAGAACCCTGGCAGAAATAAGTATATTTCTAGGAATTATTTTGTTTTGCGCGGCCTTGTATCGCGCAGCGGAATTCCCAAAAAGCGCCGCGTTGTTGATCTTTATCGGGGCCTTGGTCTATGCGATCGGACCGTTCTTCTCCATTATTATTGGAATCGCTGGCATTATCACCCTCTCACTAGGATCTACCCTCTTAGGTCGCAGCTTATGGCAATCCCAAACAGATGCGGGTTGAAATCGAATCAACCCATCGTGGGCAATATGCAGTTATTCGCCCATGCCGATAAAGTTATTGATAATGCTGTAAGTGGCGGTCTTTTCAAGAATTGACTGATGATTAGCCTGGGGAATAATTTCTAATCTAATCTTCTGGTTACTTCTCTCAATGAGATGCTTAGTGCGCGCCAACGGAATAACTTCGTCATCCGATGCGGCGATAATTAATATCGGATTGTTCACCTGACGAATAAACTTGATATTGTCAAAGGTATTACGTAGCAGTAACTTTATTGGAAAAAAATAACGCAGCAGCTTCGGGACAAGACAATAAATGCGGTCGAAAGGCGTGATCGCGACAAGTGCCTTGGCCTTGCGTTGTGAATTGGCATAAATAGCCACTGCCGCACCTAAACTACGCCCCATGAGAATTAAATTGTCCGGGTTTATTTCAAAATGCGAAGTGATATAATCGTACACGGCCAGACAGTCGGAATAAAACCCCTGCTGGGATGGGCTTCCAGAGCTCTCACCATACCCACGCAGGTTAATGAAAAAAACGTTTTTAACCGCATAATCCTGCCCCATTTCCAGACTATAAACCGCATCCTCCGCGTTACCGCCAAAATACAGAATCGAATCATCCTTCTTACTGGTAACGTTGGTAATCCTCCACGCTTGTAATTTTACATTATTATTGTGAATGAAAAACTCACTGTGTTTCCAATGATAGTATAGCAAGGTGTTGCGTGGCGGCGGGAAAAAGATTAATCGTTTTTGAACCAAAAATATCCCGACGCCTAGACTTAGGTACACAATCCAAAAAAAATACAGCACAATTAACACTCCCAAAGTCAATTCTAATTAACTATCTTGAAGAAGTAACCGCGCCCTCTCATCCCTACCTTCTGCCTCGGGGAGAAGGCGCTGCAGGGTGTTCGCAAAGGGGCAACATTATTCACTATGGATATACACCGTGATCTCATCACGGTCGTGGTATAGCTGTTTCGCAATGCGTCGCGTCTGAGTCTTTTTGGCTTGCAGTTGTTTATCGATTAACGCAAAGCATTTTTGTACCTCGGCAAAGCGTTGTTTCATCGGTAATTTAAGATTAAAAATACAATGCTGACACCAACCATTGGCAAACCAGCGTGCCACCAACTCCGCAATCCGGATCGGTTGGCCGATGATATCGCACACCATCCAATCCACTGGCCGTTGCGGTTTATAGGTAAACCCGTCGGCGCGCACATGCTGCACCATCTCGGTGGCCATCAGCACTGGGTCCATCTTGCCGTTGTCCACCGCGATCACCAACAAGCCACGCTTAACCAATTGATAGGTCCAGCCGCCGGGGGCCGCGCCTAGATCAATCGCGCGTCGGCCAGGATCAAACACCTTCAAATGCGATTTTGGATCGATCAGACTGACAATAGCCTCTTCGAGTTTTAAGGTAGAACGGCTCGGCGCGTCTTGTGGAAACTTCAAACGCGGAATCCCCTGTGGCCAGGGCGAGCTGTTGCGCCGATCCGCGACACCAATATATACTTCGTTGGTTGCGGTAAAACACAGGTGCAAACGCCAAGGTGAATTAGCTTGCAGCTTACCTGCCGCCTGCAACGCCTTCAACAGGGGCTTATTTATTCCTCGGCACAGCGGCGACAACACCTTGGCCAGATCCGTATCCGGTGTTTCAATAAACACCTCGTCCACGCGCACCTTTAGCGCATCACAGGCACCAACGATCGCACTCACCCGATCCTTGGTATTCAAGTCGGTCAAATGCGCCAGGACCTCGAACCATTGGCGTGCAAAAATAAACTGTTCAAAATCCTGTTGCATCCCATCGATCAGCATCTCGGATTGGCAGATCACATAACCAGGATAACTGGTGGTGGACACGCCCGCATCCGCACAGTGCTGCTGGCATTCCAACGCAACTTCGGTTTCAAATCCGGGGCGGCAATACAGGAAAAGTTGGGTCATATGAATATATTAGAGGGCTCAGGTGCACACGCATCTTTCTTCGCAGTGCGTGCCTGTATCCTCCCGCGTTGTGACCGTTGGCCGCAGGGATGCGGCCACCGAGCTACAGGGATGTATTCACGCGTGTCACAACGCGGGAGGATACAGGCACGCACTGCGATTCACAATGATATAAAATTAGAAATTACTTGTAGAAATCGTGCAGCCTACCATTCCTGTCTTCTACACTTCAAGCACAAATTCCTAGGGAGAAGGAGTTATGGAACAGCAGACAGTCCTAATCAGTTTTCAGTTCATTGGCTAACATCGTCTCATTAATCTGACAGCCTAGATACGCCGCAATACTGCGCATATCCTGTTCGCCATTTTGTAAACAACTGGTGGCGCCGGGTGACGGCGTCATATTGAAAATAATCCCGGCACCCGGATTGATCTTGGCCTCGCCCAGGTGCAACTTGCGATTGAGCTTGTCGATCATTACCGGCCGCACGCCGCCTACGCGCTGCGCGAACCTCAGATCACTGGCCTTGATCGACGGCACAATCTTTTGTACGTCGCTGACAAATAATCGCTCCCGCACGATTGGAACTTCAAACAGGATATTACGCAACATATAGGCGCGAATCTCACTGTCTTTAAATAAATCCCACATCACCCCACGGACCCCCTTACCCAAACTAAAGGTTTCAAAAAACTCCAGCACCGTTCCCCAATTGTAACGCTCCAGCATCGGCAAAATCAACGCAGTGGGCCCAAAGCGGGTCTTGCCCGGTACCAGGATATCCGGATCACCGTGCACCGCCGCGAACGGCAGTTTTTCTTTTTGAATGGTATACACCTTGCCATTAAGCACCGGCGGGGAAAAATAAAAACTCCCCGCCACCGGCAAACAAGCATACTCCTTGCCGTAGCCCATGCGTTGTGCGAACAATAAACTGTGCCCGCCGCTCGACACCACCACGAAGCGTGCCTGTAAGGGACCGTGATCGGTTTCCACCCAAAATAATTTATCGTGCTGCTCAATACGTGTCACACGGGTATTCAAATAAGTCGAAATCGTTTTACCCGGCACCGCGGTGGCATCCCGGATAAAACTGTCCGCTACCGCTTGGAAGTTGACCGTGTCGTAGTGATCCTCGGTAACCAACCCAACAATACGCTCGGTGCGCGCCTTAACCAAATTCGGTTCGACACGCGCCAAACCGTCTTTTTCCATGCACAGCATCTGCGGAAAATGCGGTTTAAATGCCTCAAAGCGCTTTTGTAGAAATTCACATTCCTGCTCCCCTACCCCCAAGACCATTTTGGGATACTTATAGATTAACTGATCCCGCCGTGGCGATTTCAAGGCATAATTCGCCGTCATCGCCGCCCCCGCCTTGACCTTAATCGCTTTATCTAAGCTGTAGTTGGTCTCGATATCACCGCAGTGCAGGGTTTGGCTATTATTGCGTCCGTGGGAATTGAGTGCCGCCACATGCGAGCATTTCTCCACTAACCCTATCGATTTTAGATCGGTATAGCGTGCCAACAAAAATAACAAGGCACTGCCGGAAATACCGCCGCCTATGATCAACACATCGTGGGGTTGGGGTTGCATGGGTTATTTAGCCTGTTGTTGCCACATCAGTGTAGCATGGATAGCGGCACAGTCCAGATAGAAATATAAGTGTGTTGGGTACTACGCGTTCTACCGCACGTTCACGCCATACGCATGGCCCATCCCTAAAAAATGTCGCAGCCTTGGCAGGTAAGCTTACTTAAATTTGTCTCTTTTTATTGAACTCGTGCCAATATTTGTAACCTTAAATGCGCCGGGTTTACCTATATTCTCTATCAAAATTGGAGACGCTTTCTCAACAGTTTGATTTGCAAGTGCGGAACACCCAACTATACACAGGATTAGAATCGTTGAGGTTCCATAAATATTGTAGAGTAAAAATCTGAATGCAATCCGCATAATTATGTCACATTGAAATTTGACCATATGCTACTTTCGTGTCGATTTGGATTAGCCACCGCTTGGTGAAAAATCTGATTGCAGTTTTTAGTAACGGAGGGCAGTTAACACGCCGGTAAATCGAGGGTCGTTGCAGGTGGTCATGCTCTTTGCAGAAATACACTTCCATCATTATTACTCCGTCCATGATAATAAACCCAGCTTGTTTCAACATATTGAGCTTGAATGAATCCCCATGTATAACCAGTTGCACTATCGCCTGGGTTTCCCGTTACACTTACAGAACCATTTGCTGATATATGTTGTGACCCAAAATTTACGGTTGAGGTCACCGGATTAGCCACACCACCCCTATTAAAAGTAGGAGCGGTTACACTGGGCGCGTGAGTAATTATGATATTCGCGGTGCCAGGAATTACTGTTATTGCCATTTTATTATCCTTGGGGAGACATTAATCCATTTAAACTTTAATTATCGATTCTAAATATGGTACAAACTACATGTCAACCACTAACGTTAGAACCTAGTGGGGTTGGGGTTGCATTGAGGTTATTTACCCTAATTACTCGATAAAGGGGTTTATGATAGTTAAATCATCTATCGTTTGTTGACGTTGCATATCCTCTGAATACAGCGTGGTCGCGCCTACGGATAACACGGACTGAACGATTGACACATCCCAAAAGGAAAGTTTGGCCTGTTGTTGCCATTGAATAGCCCTGAGGATTAAGCCCACATCGATATTTACTATCAAAATTGCGCAAGGTCACGAACGACTTGTTCCGCTTCGCTGAGGCTTAGCGGTACAGCGCGCTTACGGGTTGAAACAACATAAAATTCCTGCAACACCTGAGTACTAATGACAAACTCATTACGTTGCGCAGCTGCAGTAAACAGGGATTGCGCCCGGCGTTTTTTATCAGACGCAACAGTATCAAATAAATATACTAAAATATTCGTATCAAAAAATGACTGCATGTAGTGTATTACTTACGTTCATGCAATTCTTCGCGTGTCCAGGTTTGGTTACCGCGGCTTGCCTGGGCTGCATTCAATAGAGATAAAATTCGTTGTAAAGCTGAATCCTTATCCTGCTTCATACCAGCATAGGCCACCAGATAGTCGCGTAATACCGCGTTGACTGAAGTACCTTCCGCTAAGGCACACATTCTGGCCTGTTTTAAGACTTCATCGTCGGTTGTGATGGTTAGATTACTCATGTGACAGCCTCGTGATACACCGCATCAGCGTAGCACAGATTATATTTCGATCAATATATAACCACCCGATTTATAGACGATGTTATGAATAACATCATCATAGTTAGCTTCTGCAGTAAGCTTGCTCTAAAAGCGACATTCTTTTTCATACATGTCCCAGATAATCCATACATTATAAGTTTCTATCTAACTTAGAATATAACTAATAATCACCGGTAGATAATCATACTTTATTACTGGTAGGCAACTCTGCAACGCGCTATTAACATTAAGTCTGCCACCTGTCATAGTTATACCTGATAATGCTGAAATGGATACTGTATTATTTAAAATAGCGTTTCTAATACCACTCGTATTCAGTTGGCATTTTGATAGTAAAAGTGCGGCAGCACCCGTTACATGAGGAGTTGCCATAGATGTCCCACTCAAATACCCGTATGTATTACCCAGCATCGTAGAATATATGTCCACACCGGGCGCACCTAAATGAACCGTGTTACGCCCATAGTTAGAAAAAGAAGCGAACTGATCTTGATTGTCAATCGCCGCGACAGAAATGATGTTTGGAGAGGCATAGTTAGCAGGATAAAAAGGTTTAAGATCATTATTATTACCATTATTACCCGCCGCAGCCACAAATAAAATATCGTATGAATTGGCACGAATTATTTCTGATTCCATCGATGCTGAATAACAAGCATTTCCAAGACACCCCCAACTATTATTTAATACACGGATATTTGCATTTACACCAAGTATTGTTTTAGCTTGAATTGCAAATTCAATGGCCGTAATTGCATCAGAAACAGAACCAGAGCCGGATGCGTTTAAAAATTTTAGCCCCATCATTCTCGTAGTTTGATTAATACCAACCATACCCAAGCCATTATTGCCTATAGCACCGATCGTTCCAGCCACATGACTGCCATGGCTGTTATCATCAAACGGATCGCAAGATTTAGTGATGACATTGAATCCATGAGTACCCGCTGCACAGGCATATACTGTGCCCCCAACAAGAACTTGGAAAGCATTGGGTGCAGTCCATATATTTGCAGCCAAATCTGGATGATTATAATTAATCCCGGTATCGATGATAGCGACTACATTTGCTTTAGAACCTGTTGTGTAAGACCACGCTGGTACCACATTAACATCAGCCCCTGGAATGCCTGCCTTTAGATTAACTACTTGCCCCGAATTTTGTATACCCCATAATACTGAAAAGCTAGGATCATTTGGTACAGTAACCGCATACACAACATGATCAGGTTCTACATATTCAACGTCTTGGCGTACTTTCAGACGTTCAATCAACTGCGTGACATTAATCGAACGCGAGTGAAACTTACGCACACCAATTCCACCAATATCTTCATCCGAATCAATATCTTCTTGTTTCCTGATATCCTCTGTCGCAGCAGCTTTGGACACTATCCCTGACTTGAACTTTACCAATACCTGGTTTGCAACAACCTCATGCCCTTCGTGAAGCTCAATGCCAAATTTTGCATTGGCACATATTGCAATCAGAAAAGGTGTGGATAGAAAGATTTTATATAATTTTTTCATTTCAACTCCTCCAAAATACCCAGTCAGAAATTTCCCTTAATTTGTGCAGAGCCGCAGCCAATATTTTTTAATAAATCTACTACCATTACAATGCCGGGCCAATTGATACCCGCAAAACCGTTTCTCTATCAGGCCATACAGAACAAGAACCAGCACCTACCACTGTAACAGTTTTGCCTTGCGCTTGCGCCGATAGTAGCAGCGCGTACATAGCCTTCCCGGCCGAAGTTGAGAGTGTAATGGCCCACTCCTCACCTGCAGTAGAACAAGTAGGTTTGCCGGTATGAGTACCTGCCGAGAATAGAATCGCATCGCCCGTGTGTGCTGTCATAGCGTCAACCGTTCCCGTGCTCCCACTTGCAAGAACAGGTGCTATGATCGATGTCAGTATAATCATCAGAATTGCTCGTTGCATTACCGTTCCACTTTTAACTTGATTGTTCATTTGTATCTCTCCATCGGTTGATATGACTATACGAATTAAATTTTCCTACTTACGGTTAAAGTAAAGTGATCTATTTTTGGTACTGCTTTAGCTATAAAAATAGACCCCATGCCACTATTATTGCGATTATTATTTTTCCATAAACAATCACTCCCATATTAGTCTTATAAAAGACCCAAGCGCTGCTATATATTTAGTTCAGTAGTAAATTTATTATTGGAATCAACCACGAATAATCCTTAATCGCTATCGAATGAGACACTGGTGCAGAACTCACAACACCATTATTCACCACCAAGCTCACTGTATACGTTCCTGAACGCACATAGACATGTTGTACAACTGTCATTGTTGTCGTCTGCGTCACCCCATCACCAAAATCCCAAAAGTAGGATAGGGTTCCATTTTGCGGATCAGTTGAACCGCTCGCATCCAGCGTTACAGGTTGATTTACCATACCTGCGTTCGGTACAAAGAATGCCGCTATGGGCGTCCCAACCGGAGGTGGATTTACAATAGGAGCGATATAAAGTTTATGGTACGAATGTACTGCCGATAAACAAGGTGTTGCTAAACCATAGTCGGTGGCAGTATAGCCACTGGGCACAGCGGTGACGGAACACATAAACATCGCTGTTCCATTGAGTTTGCCTAGGTAATAAAAATCATAAATATTACATAAGGCCGTATCAACCCCGACCGACGTAACAACATAACCCGAAGGTACACCGGAAGGTCCATTAAAGGCGCAAACCTTCATTCCATTCGCGGGTGCGCGAATGGTGAAATTTAAGGAATCCAGGCAAATGGTATTGATTTGGTCGGCTTTTGCCGAGGTTACGACATATCCGCTTGGCACACCGCCTGTAGCACAAATATTCATTCCGTCCGTAGGGGATGCTATACGGTATTGTCGGTAGATATCACAGGTTTGCAAATTAACGCCTATCGACGTGACAACATAACCACTTGGCGCAAAACCATTATTGCCGATGGCGCAAATTAATAGTCCATTGCTCAGCGTATAGAGTTGGTATTGGTAGTAGCCGTAACACGAACCGGTGTCAACATGGGCCGTTGTTGCTGCATAGCCTGATGGAATTTGACCGACCGCACAGGCATAGACACCGGGTGCGATAGGTGCGGTTGTATAGGAAAGATTAGTTTTGACGCAGGTCGCGCTAGGAGTGATTTTGACAACAACTTGACCACTTGGGATGGTTTGATCAGAACAGATCGTGGCAGCAAATGCTGTTTTTGATTGTATTAAAAGCGAAAAAAATAGGCAACCAACGAAAAATATTCCACGTACTCCCCAAACAGATGTCTTACCAAGAAACTCATCCATTGCTCTTCCTCCCTATTCTCGATTATTAAAAATCGCAGCCGTTATATTAGCAATCTCTTTCATTCGGCACTTTAACTATAAAATAGCAATCGGCAAAATGCAAGCTGCTATTAGTTTGTATATCTCATTAAACTACAAAATCATTTGTTTCATCTATATTTCAGAGCGAACCATGATGAAACTTTATTCAAGATTTATTTATTAGTATTTCCTGATGGGTGTAATACCGTATAAAAAACACCCCCAACAAACTAAACCCCGCCGAGATAATAAAAATCATCGGTCGATTCCAATAGTCCCACACGATCCCACTATAAATACTTCCCACCGCGCCACCCGCGCCAAAACTGATCGCGCTGTACAGTGCTTGTCCCTTGCCTTGGTGTCGGCCGGTGAAGTGTTGGTGGATTAAACGGATCGCAGTGGCGTGGTAAATTCCGAAGCTGGCGGCGTGGAGGAGTTGTGCGAACACCATGATGGGGAGTGATTCTGGAATCACAGCAATCAATAACCAACGCAGCACCGCAATGAGTAAACTAAAGCTTAACAGCTGTGATAAATGGTAGTGTTTGAGAAGTTTCGCCATCGCTATGAATATGACCACCTCGGCGATCACCCCGATTGCCCACAACTCGCTGATGGTACCGACGCTATAGCCATAACTTTCCATGTAACGTGAATAGATGGCATAGTAAGGTCCATGGCTGACTTGCATGCAGAAACAGGCCAACAGCAATCCCAACACCGCGGGTTTGCGGAGAATTATTCGCAAGGGTTCATGGTCGAGGGATAAATGCCCTGCGGCGGTCTCCGGTACTAATAAACTCGATAACCAGATGGTGATTAATAAACCCAACACAAACCACGGCAACGTGGCAATCGAAGTCCAATGTTCAAGCACATACCCCAGTACAACCACCGCGATGACAAACCCCACCGACCCCCATAAACGAATACCGCTATAATGCTGCGGCTGTTCGCCCAGATGATTCATGGTAGTCGCTTCAAATTGTGGCAGGGCCGCGTTCCAGAAAAAACTAAAACACACCATGACCACCCACATCCACAAAAATTGCTGGCCGAATAAAATACCGGTGTAACTCAGCGCGGCGAATAAACAGCCGGTGCGCACAATCGCCATGCGTTTGCCGGTGTGATCGGCGATCCAACCCCAGATATTGGGCGCGATGATCTTGGTGAGCATCACGGTGCCAATGAAAATTCCGGTTTCGGTTGGACTGAAATCGAGGTGTTTGAGGTATAGATTCCAATACGGAACAAAGGCCCCAATGCTGGCGAAATAGAAAAAGTAAAACCCCGACAGACGCCAGTAGGGCATATAGCGTCAGCTAACGATACACAATGCGCAAGGGGAAACCCGGCATTAACTGAACTTGGCGGGGATAACCGGGGTAGAGGAATTTACATCGATATTCTGCGCCCGGTCGCGCAAGACATGGTCCATGATCACGATCGCTAACATCGCCTCGGCGATCGGCGTGGCGCGAATGCCGACGCAGGGGTCGTGTCGGCCGGTGGTGATCACTTCCACCGGGTTACCGTGTACATCGACACTCTGACCGGGCAGACGAATACTGGAGGTCGGCTTGAGCGCGATACTCACTAAGATATCCTGTCCCGATGAAATGCCGCCGAGGATACCCCCGGCATGGTTACTTAAAAATCCCTGCGGCGTCATCAGGTCACGGTGTTGCGTGCCCTTTTGTTCAACGCTGGCAAAGCCCGCGCCGATCTCCACGCCCTTCACTGCGTTGATGCTCATCATCGCGTGCGCGATGTCGGCATCGAGGCGATCGAAGATCGGTTCGCCCAAGCCGGGAAATACACGGCTCGCGACCACATTGATCCGCGCGCCGATGGAATTCCCTTCCTTGCGCAGCGCGTCCATGTAATTTTCCAGATCGGTGACCTTATCCGCATCGGGAAAAAAGAACGGGTTATTCTCCACCACCTCCCAGTCGAATTTTTCGGGTTTGATCGGCCCCAACTGCGCCATATAACCGCGGATCTCGATCCCGTAACGTTCTTTTAAATATTTTTTGGCGATCGCCCCGGCCGCCACCCGCATGGTGGTCTCACGCGCGGAGGAGCGACCGCCACCACGGTAATCGCGTCGCCCGTATTTTTGCTGGTAGGTATAATCGGCATGCCCGGGCCGGAACTGATCCTTTATATTAGTGTAATCCTTGGAGCGCTGGTCGGTATTGTGGATCAACAAGCCAATCGGTGTGCCGGTGGTCTTGCCCTCAAACACCCCTGAAAGAATTTGGACCGCGTCGTCTTCGCGCCGCTGGGTGGTGTGGCGGGTCTTACCAGGCTTGCGCCGTTCCAAGTCATGCTGCAGATCGGCCTCGCTTAGCACTAAACCCGGCGGACAGCCGTCGACAATACAACCAATCGCCGGGCCGTGACTCTCACCAAAACCGGTGACGCAGAATAATTTACCTAGGGTGTTTCCAGACATGCCGTTGCTCGATTCATGCTCGTGCCGCTATTGTAGCATCGACGACTCATTACTTATATCCTGCGCAACTAGCCGTCCACCTCCAAGCCATTGCGGTGGGTGTCGTTGATCAAGTTCAACAGATCCCGAAAAGGTAAGAACACCCCGTCATTGCGCCGCACGGTTGCCATGAAGGGCAGGTCTTGGTCTTTAAATTCATAGGTCCCGGCTTGCATGCTCTGGTACACGGCCTTGACCTGCCGCGTCAACTCATCGATAAAATCAGTGACCCCGCCCATGCCCTCGGCATCGAATTCAAACGAGGCCTGTAATTCTTCCACCTCGAATACCGCTTGTTTAAGCAGATCGATATAAGCCTCGGCGGTCTTAGGACGTTTCATGTGTGTGCCTCCGTGAGTGCTGCTGTAAAAAGATCGTGATAGTGCCGCACTTGGACAGCCTCTAGCAAGAACACCCCGTCATCGCCCTGTTCACACGCCAGCCAAGTGAAGGGCACCTCGGCAAAGACGTGTTGCAACGCAGCCTCCGAATTGCCTACCTCAACGATCAACAGCCCCTGGGGGTGTAGATACTCCACGGCATCACGCAGGATCCGTCGTACACAATCCAGACCGTCCCCTCCTGCCGCTAAACCCAAGGCCGGTTCACGCTGAAATTCAGCCGGTAATTGACCCATGTCCCGGGCATCCACATAGGGCGGATTGCTAATAATAATATCGTAGGGTTTGGGTGGAACCTGATCCAACAGATCCGATTGGAATAACTGCACGCGCGAGTGGAGTCCGTGCCGGTCAATATTGATTCGCGCCACGGCCAAGGCGTCGCTGGAAATATCGCAGGCATCGACCTGCACCCCCGGTAGATAATACGCAATCGCGCAGGCGATACAGCCCGAACCAGTGCCAATATCTAATACCTGTTGCAACCGCGAAGGATCTGTCCAGGGACGAAATTGATCCAAAATCAATTCTGCAAGCGGTGAACGGGGCACCAACACGCGTTGGTCAACATAAAACGCCAGCCCCGCGAACCAGGCCTCGTGGGTAAGATAGGGCGCGGGCAAGCGTTGTTGGATCCGCGCCGCGACGATCATTTCGATGGCCTGCTGTTGCAGCGCGCTCAGCGGCGCATCGACATTAAACCCAGCGAAATCCCAGGGCTGGTGCAAGGCGTGCGCAACTAAATACGCCGCCTCGTCCCACGCATTGTCGGTCCCGTGGCCAAAATACAACTGCGCCGCGGTGAATTGATCCGCCGCCCATTGCACATAGTCGCGGGTGGTTTTGGCGTTTGTGATTAACATTAAATTATATAAATCCGAATGCTGCATCAACCCGGTTTTTTCGCATGCGCCGGTCGAAACACCTTGATCACCTGTTCGTGGGTTTGCAAATACGGCCCTTCGAGTAAATCAATACAATACGGCACGGCCGGAAACACGGCGTTTAAACAATCGGCAATCGCCGAGGGTTTGCCCGGTAGATTAACGATCAACGACTGGCCCCGGATCCCGGCGATTTGGCGTGACAAGATCGCCGTGGGCACGTAGTTCAATGAGACCGCGCGCATCTGCTCACCAAAACCATCCAGGATCTTATCACACACGGCCTCGGTCGCTTCGGGCGTGACGTCACGCCGCGCCGGGCCTGTGCCACCGGTGGTGACGATTAAACAACACCGTTCTTTATCGGATAAATCGCGCAGGGTGGATTCAATCACGGCTTGTTCATCCGCGATCACCCGCGTGAGGGCTTGCCAGGGGATGCTCAGGGCTTGCGTCAGCCAGGCGTGGATCGCGGGACCGCCGAGGTCTTGATATTCACCGCGGCTGGCACGATCAGAGACGGTGATAATTCCAATGCGGATAACGGATTCAGGCATATAACATTCCCGGCAAAGTCATTTGGTTGGGAATAATAGCCGAGAATGCCATGGTTAGGCAGCGGTCCGCGTTAAAAAAACAAGTATAGGATGTCCCCTGTGCCCCCGCCTTCCCCCTAACGGGGAAGGCGTCATACAGTAATCATTACATGAAAAGGTTATTTTGTTTCATTTAACAAGTGAAGTATCTGTTGTTCGGTTATCGCATAATCACCCTCGCCGACATGCTGATAACGGAGCCGTCCTTGTTTATCGATTAAATACAGGGCGGGCCAGTAACGGTTGTTATAACGTTTCCAAATCGCAAAATCATTGTCCATCACTACCGGATATTGAATCTGCTGTGCCTTAAGATAATGCGCGACATTGTCCACAACCCGCTCGTGATCAAACTCTGGGGTATGCACCCCGATCACCGTCAGGCCCTGCGATTGATAACGTTGCTGCCACTGTTTGACATAAGGTTCCACAGCACGACAGTTTGAACAGCCGTAGGTCCAGAATTCCACCAAGACCACCTGGTTACGGAGTTGGGCTAGGCGAAGCGGCTGCGTATTAAACCAGGGGGCACCCTGGATATCCGGGGCGGCCGGCGGGGAAAGTGTGGATGCGTGATTCTGGCTGACATACAACATAGTGATACTCGCTACGAGTACGATTACACTGAAAATACGCCACATAGTTTACCTCGATCTAGGTTAGATTACGTTAATATTACGCTGCGGGAAATAGATTTATCGCTTGGGTCTGGGATTACTGACACGGTCTTGTGTTGCGGTATAGGCGGCTTTACGGTGCATGCGCGGGGATCGAAAAACTAACCGTGGTGCCACGCTGTTCGGTGCTGGAGGCACTGATGGTACCGCCGTGCAGGGAAACGATGTGCTTGGCAATCGCCAACCCAAGACCGGCGTGTTGTTTACTATCGCCGCGATGTTGCTGCGCGCGATAAAATCGGTCGAACACATGCGGCAGATCCCGCGCCGCAATTCCACAACCCGTATCGGAAATCCCCACCGTAATCTTGTCCCGCCCTGGAATCAACGACAGCGTAATCCGACCCTGGGGTGGTGTATGGCGCAGCGCATTTTCGAGAAGATTTTCCAGCACGCGTTGGATTAGGCCAATATCCCCGTAGGCAAACGACGCTTGTTTGCCCAGTTCGGTGTGCAAAACAATGTTGCGTTTGGACACCGCGAGACGAAATTTTTGCGCGACATCCTGTACCAATTCGGCCAGCGAGAAGGGTTCGATGTTTAACAAGGTTTCAACCGACTCCAGCCGCGCCAATTCAAAAAGTTCGGCCACCAATTTAGCCAGATCCTGACAATGGCGGTAGGCGATCTGCAAATATCGCCGTCGAGCCTCGGTTGGGTATTCGCTGTCTTTAAGTAATAATGTTTCCAAATAACCCATCATCGATGCCAGTGGCGTACGTAAATCATGCGAGACACTGGCGATTAACTCGCGCCGCTTGGCGTCGGTGCCGCGCAGCGTCTGCAGTTGGGAGTCAATGCGATCGGCCATGGTATTAAAACTTCTGCCCAGCCGCTCAATTTCATCGCCGGGTTTTGCTTTGGCGGAAAAACGGATGGCGCAATCTTCGCGCGCATCCGGAGTAACTTGTAACTCCGCATAACTGTCCATTTTATGGCTGAGCAAGACCAAGCGCCGGGTCAGAAAGAAAAACAGCAGCCATCCAAAGAGTAATGCGACGATTAAACTGCCCGCCAGGGCCCAGCCCGCCAAACGTTGCGCATAACCGCCCTGTAATAACGCGGCAACACTGTCGTATTCTTCTCCCCCCAGAATGACGTATAAATAGGCCTTTTCATTCTGATTGATGTTAACTTCCGCAGCCGAAAATATTTTTTGATTCGCCAATGCGCGTGGATCATCACCAAACAACGGATACACCCCGCTCCCTCGCAAGAATTCCAAGAGGGGGGCCATGTTCAAGCGGTGGCGTTGGATTTTATGCTCCGGCGCGGCATCGGCCAGTATTTCTCCCTCTGCGCCAACCAGATACACTTCGATAGTAGGATTGATCGCCATCATCATATGAAAGATCTCTTGCAAGGCCTGATGGTTCACCTTACCGAATTTAAACAGTTCCGTTTGAGTAACAATGTGCGCCGCCAAAGAAGCATTTAATTGTTGCGACACCTCTTGTTGATACCGAACCGTGGTATAGCGCACCAGCATAAACATGCCAAGACCAACCCCCAGCAATGTCAAGAATAAGGCCAGCGCGAGCTTGTTATAGAGCGTGGCCGAGAAAAACCAGGCCCTCACGACGCCGCGACCGCCTCAGTAAACTTATACCCCACCCCCCACACCGTTAAAATATAACGCGGGTTGGCTGGGTCCGGTTCGATTTTGGCACGCAAGCGGTTGATGTGTGAATTCACCGTATGCTCATAACCATCATGCCCGTGGCCCCATACGTTATCCAGTAATTGTGCGCGGCTATAAACCCGGCCCGGGTGTACCGCGAAGTGCAGTAACAACTCAAATTCCCGCACGGTAAGATCGATTAATGTTCCGGCTTTCTTTACGCTGCGCCCCTGCCGATTGATTTCAATCTCCCCCACCCGTAGGTTATCATCACGGCTGGTTTCAAGATGCAGATTGTCGCGGCTGACTTGCACGCGGCGTAAGATCGCTTTTACCCGCGCCAGCAATTCATGAATGCTAAACGGCTTGGTTAAATAATCATCCGCGCCCACATTCAAACCCAATACGCGGTCGACTTCGGTGCTGCGCGCGGTCAACATCAGAATAGGCGTGTTATTTTGTTGTTGACGCAGTTGTCGGCAGATATCGATTCCATCAATACCAGGCAACATCAGATCCAGCAGGATCAAATCAAACGCCGTGGCTTGCGCGCAACACAACCCCTCCCTTCCATCATGGGCCAACCGTACCGCATAACCGGCATCGCGTAGGTGTAGCGCCACCAGCCCGGCGATATCACGATTATCCTCAACAATTAACAGCGCTTGTACCGGGTTGGAATGTGCTTGCATTACACCATCGTAATTTAAATAGTTCACAAAATTATCACATCGGACCGCCACACCAGGACCAACCTTACCGCCTATTTGGTGTTTTCTTAATTTATGTGATGTTTGGATTCGCAAGACCCCATACGGGGTGAAAAAAATTGACGTGGTGATACTTTCGTGACAATTGCCTTGTAAGGTGCGTCCTCGTTCAACCCACTAGGAGATCGATATGAATCAGTTTCAAGCAAGGAAAATTGCAGCGATGACACGCCACGGGGCGTTGTTTGTCGCATTAGCGTTTTTGACTATCACCGGTATAGCGCAAGCGGGCCCGAAAATTACCATGCCGCTGGTCACCGGCTTGTATGACGGTTACAAGATCTACTACGTCAATACCGAAGCCTCGGATGCAGGTGTTGCCGCAGCGGACGGCACCACCTTCGTACCCAAGCTGGTTAATGCAATCCAGGTTGGCGCGACCGCGGATATTTTTCACGTCACCAACTTTAGTCAACCCAACGTGGTTGACTCGGTCCCCAACCCCGTCAATGCGCATAACACCAACACCGACTACAGCCCCTTATGGCGTCTTACCTTGGTGACCTGGAAAACCGGCTACCCAGCAAAGCAATTAGCGTCCGAGGCCGAGATTCTTGCCGCACGGGATGCGGGCATGGTAGAACTATCGCTCACGGATATCGTGATCAATTGCGCTGTTGTGGTCACCCCCTGGGGACATTTGCCCAGTGCGATCGCAATCAATATTGAAGATGATAATGAAGCGGAAACCAGCACCATCACCCTACCGCTGATTATCGGCTTTGTGAATGATAAAAAGATCTTCTACATCAATACCGAGGCCTCCGATCAAGGGGTGGCGACCACCGATGGTACCACCTACGCGCCCAAATTAGCCGCCACGCATGCCAGCGGTGCCGAAGCGGATATTTTCCCGTTTATTGGCAAGACTAATCCCGCGCAACACAATATTGTGGATTCCACCCCAAGCGTCGTGGGCCCAACCAATACCGATCCACAATACAGTCCGCTGTGGGACGTGGTGCCGTTGCAATTCACCAACCCATCCCGCACTGCTTATCCGCTGGTACGCTCAACCGCCGCGATTCAAAAATTGCAGGCCAGTGGTGATCTGCAGGTTGGACCAGAAGCCGGTATTATCGTGAATTGCCCGATTGTGCGAACGATAAAGAAATAACTTGCACGTTAATATCTAGCCCGGTACTGCCGGGCTAGATATGTGTGAATTTTGTGATCAGCATCAAGCTGTTCCAATGATTTGTTGCAGGTTGCCGGATTCCTCAGGTGCGAGTGACCGTGGGCGACAGGGATGTCGCCCCCGAGCCTACAGGGAGGTATTCACGGCGAGTCACTCGCACCTGAGGAATCCGGCAACCTGCAACAGGATAACACGGGCTTTTTAATTAACGAAATGATTGGGAAACACTCTTCATTCTAGCTAAATCTCACTGGAACTAGCCCACCGCTATGACGCTTTGATGATGGTATTTATTTAAATGCTGGAGCAGGCATTCCTGCCAAGCGTACCGGCACACGTTTCGCGCCCCAGTCTCCCGGCGGCCCAGCGAACACTCCAGCGCACCGGGTTCCGCATTTACGACAGTGACCATCGGCGGCAAGATTCCATTCACTCAACACATACCAATCGCGCCCGATTAATACTTCACCGCAGTGATGACAATAGGTACTGCCACCCGAGTGATCATGGACATTGCCGGTATAGACATAACGCAAGCCCTGTTGCAGAGCAATGGTACGCGCGCGGGTTAGGGTTTGGGGTGGCGTAGCGGGGATGTCCCGCAGTTTATAATCCGGATGGAAGGCGGTGAAATGCAGTGGCACCTCCGCGCCGAGATGATCGTGGATCCATTGCGCTTGCTGTTCCAATTCGTTGTTGGAATCGTTCAATCCCGGGATCAATAAGGTGGTGATTTCAAACCACACCTGGGTTTCATGTTTTAGATATTGCAAGGTATCCAATACCGGCGCCAGATGCCCGCCGGTGATTTTATGGTAAAAATGTTCGCTAAAACCTTTCAGATCAACATTGGCGGCATCCATGTGCGCGTAAAATTCCTTACGCGGCTCTGGCGTAACATACCCGGCGGTGACCGCCACGGATTTAATCCCCACCGCATGACACGCCATGGCGACATCAATGGCGTATTCATGAAAGATCACCGGATCGTTATAGGTATAGGCCACACTTTGGCAACCCATGTTGCTTGCCGCCTGGGCGATCATCGTCGGCGTTGCGCGATCCGCGAGGGTGTCGAGTTGACGCGACTTGCTGATATCCCAGTTTTGGCAAAACTTACACGCAAGGTTACAGCCCGCCGTGCCAAACGACAGGATGGGGGTGCCCGGCAAAAAATGGTTGAGGGGTTTTTTCTCGATCGGATCGACACAAAAGCCGCTGGAACGGCCCGCGGTGGTTAATACCAGGGTAGCCCCTAACCGGCCCCGTACAAAACATAGACCCCGCTGCCCATCGTGTAATTTACAAAAACGCGGGCACATATCACACTGTAGCCGGCCATCCTCGAGCGGATGCCAATAACCCACGGACCGGGCGGTGTTGGTATCTATTGGAGCATCGGACATAAAATCAGTCGTTTAGCCTTACAAGAATTTAAATGAATCTACTGACTCGCAGACACTAAATACAGCGGTTATACTAAATGTGGCCTCTGCAATTTATGGGATCCCTTACTAGCATGGATCACTATTCAAGGAAATCAATATGCTAAGTACTGATATTCGCCAGCCCGCGGTGGCAGGGCTGTTTTATCCGCAAGACCCCGTTGAATTAGAGGCCATGCTCAGCGCCTTGTTGGGCGAGGTCAAATCCCGGCCTACACCCAGTCCCACACCTAGAGCCATTATTGCTCCGCATGCGGGCTATATCTACTCGGGCCCGATTGCGGCGACCGCCTATGCTCAGGTGTCTGCATTACGCGGGAAAATTTCGCGGATTGTATTACTTGGCCCCGCCCACCGGGCCCATGTCGCGGGAGTAGCCGCCAGCCGTGCGACGCATTTTGCAAGCCCATTGGGACTGATCCCCTTGGATCAAACCGCGATCCAGGATCTGCTAACCCTGCCCTACGTTAACTACATGGATGCCGCCCATACCAATGAACACAGTCTGGAGGTACACCTACCCTTTCTACAGAAAATCTTCGCGGTTTTCACCTTGGTGCCGTTGCTTGTCGGCGCCGCGACCGCGCAGGAGGTTGCGGCTGTGTTAGAGCGGTTTTGGGAAGATGAGCAGTCGCTGATCGTCATCAGCTCTGATCTGAGTCATTACCATGAATACTGCAGCGCGCAACAACGCGACCACGCCACCAGTGCCGCGATTGAAGCCCTGGCGTTGGAACAGATTGCGTATGAAGATGCGTGCGGGCGTGATCCGATCAAGGGTTTATTACAGCTGGCGCGTAATCATCAACGGCAGATCACTACCTTGGATTTGCGCAATTCCGGTGACACCGCGGGACCCCGTGATCGGGTTGTAGGTTACGGCGCCTACGCGGTGTATTAATCGTGTATACCACCGCCGAGCGCGAATTATTACTGGGTATCGCCCGCGAATCGATCCGCTACGGTTTAAAACATGGCAAAGCCTTACCGATTACCTTAGAAGACTACAACACCACCTTACGTCAAACACGCGCCAGTTTTGTTACGTTAAAGTTGCATCGGGAACTGCGGGGTTGTATCGGTACCCTCACCGCGAGCCGCCCCTTGGCTAAAGACGTGGCACACAACGCCTTCGCGGCGGCATTCCGTGATCCCCGTTTTAGCAATCTTACCGGCGGGGAATTCCCACTATTGGAATATCACCTCTCGATACTTAGCCCGCCACACTCCTTCCTGGTTAACGACGAAGCCGATTTGCTGGAAAAACTCCAACCTGGAATCGATGGATTAGTATTGGCAGAGGGTAAGCACCACAGTACGTTCCTGCCCTCGGTATGGGAAAGTTTACCCGCGCCGATTCAATTTGTGCGGCATTTAAAAATCAAGGCTGGGCTGGGTGCGGATCATTGGTCGGACACGATTCGATTTCAGCGTTATAGTGTAGAGGATATTAAATAATATTCCCACTCCGACAACATTAGAACAGCATTTATTTTGTTACACACTTGCCAATCGATCCCGCCAGACACGTCACTCCATCGATCCAAATTGCGTGCGCTAAATTGGCGCCTTCGAGATGGGTGTTATTCAATTTAGCCAATTTAAAATTGGCATAACTTAAATCGCTATGGCTCAAATTAGCATTGGTCAAATCAGCCCCGGTAAAATCCGTCCCCTTGGCCTGACCATTCTGCAGCTCAACATAACTTAGATTGGCCTGGAAGAATATCGCGTAAGAAATATTCGCGGCGTTTAAATTGCTACCGAATAAATTGGCGGTAGCGAGGTTGGCGCCCATGAGTTGGGAATGTTGCAAATCCGCTTTGATGGCCTGTAGAGCTTGTAAATTGCAGTTACTCCAATTTACAGCCGCTGCCGGTTTGGCGTTGCACTGTGCGCCGCTTACCGGCGTTGGAATAAATTTTAGCCCGGCAAACACCGCCGCGCCGAGGACCAGCACCACCAGCACCACTCCTCCAAAGATCCGTTCACGCTGTTTTTTGATCAATACCAGGGTGGATTCGCGCTGAAAGCGATATTCCAACTCACTATAACCCTCGGGTTCACGGCGCCCGGGTCCGATACGCTCATGCTCGGAGCTGTCGCGGCGTTCATTACGCCGCTCATCCGCCCAACGCCGCGCCGCGGCTAAACGTTCGCGCGCGACCGGGTCGGTGTTGTCGGCCTTGAGCACAGCGGGGATTAACTCCGCGACCTGCTGGACCGCCAGCCACTGGGTTTTATCCTTGCTGACCTCATCGGCCAGGGCCAAGCGCCCGAGTAAGATCGATTGTTGCAGCTGTTTGAGGGGAAACGGGCCACTGATCTTGTTTTGCTTACGGATGTACCAGTTCATGGGGATGTGAGCCACGCCTTGAAGTTAGTTTGATACCGGACGCTATTGGGGGTATCCCGTTACTATTCGGCAGGTAGCCGACGACACTTTAACCCTAACGACCTCTTGCCCATGGAAATTAAAGGCCCGACCAGTATTCAAGCCCCCACCCCCGGTATTGTGGCTACGGTGGTGGCCACACCTAGCGGGATGAGCACCGCGCAGTCCCCCAGCCCCGCCGTGGATCTGGTGCAATTGTCAGGGTTGCTGGCCCTGCTACAGCCGGGCCAGCAACTTGAAGTGATGGTAGCTGCTCTGGAAGACAACCACCTTTTATTACAACTTCCCGCGCCGCTGGTGGATGCGCAAGGTAATCGTACTTGGATCCAGTTGCGTACCCCAGCAACGATTCCGGCACAGGTTGGGCAAACCCTGCAACTGGAAGTCGTGGACGCCAACCCGGCTGCCCCCCTGTTGAAACTTACCCGCAGCACTACGCCCGCAATGAATCTACAAACCGCGTTGCAGCTAGCTTTGAATAAACAACAACCCGCGGCGCCGTTCTACGCCACAGTGGCGGTCTTGAATCAACCCGCCACGGCGGCCGTACTCCAAGCATTACCTTCAGAGGTACGCGCACTGCTCCAATTGGTATGGCGGCAATTACCCGAAGAATCGCAATTACAATCCGCCTTGGCCATCAAACAAGCGCTGCAACACAGTGGCGTATTCCTAGAAGGCAATATAGCCCATCAAAGTGAAAACACCTCCGGTGCGGTGGGCTTGGATCTACGCGCCAGTTTATTGCGTTTGGCCTCCGCCTTACGCGAAAACCTCACTGCAACAAACCACGGCCCCTCCCCTGCGGCTGCTTCAACGCTTACCCCCTCCGTTGAAATCTCGCCACGCAGCGCGGCTACCGCCGCATTAGCTCATGCGCGGGAAGTAGCCCCGGCGCCTCATCCGAACCTACCCGAGGCGCAAGCACGCGCGGTTGCTTCCGCGACCCTACTAAACTCCACTGAACACGGGCTCACGCAATTTTTGCAACAAACCGAGGCGGTCCTGGCGCGAATGCAAACCCATCAATTGCAAATGGCTACAACCGATACGGCGCATAGCGGCTGGTTGCTGGAGTTGCCGGTACGCCACGGCCAGGGGGTCGATTTATTTGATCTTCGTATTCATCCGGACGGCCACGAACAAAAATCCACTAAACCCAGTCATGGCTGGACAGTGATGTTGGCGTTCGACTTGGCCGGTTTGGGTCCGATGCGGGTCCAAATCAGTTTACAGCAGCACACGATTTCCACGTATTGGTGGGCCAGCCATGAACGCACCGTGGCCTTGTTTAATGATTATGTCGATACCTTCAAATCGCGGCTCCAGGCCAATGGATTACGGGTACAGCATTTACACTGTCAAACCGGTGTACCCAAAGCAGGGCCAAGCCAAAAACCCAGTCACTATTCTAATACCTCGGTGGATGAACGCGTATGAATGACCCTGGCAGTGAACGCACCGTCACCTTGGCCGTTGCCTTGCAATACGATGAGCTGCAAGCCCCGCGTGTTACCGCCAAGGGCAGTGGCGATCTTGCGCAACAAATCTTAGAGATCGCACGCCGGCACCGTGTGCCGTTACAAGAAAACAGCGAGCTGGTGAAACTATTATCCAACATCGAATTAGGCGACCAGATACCCCAGAGCCTGTACCTGGCCGTGGCCGAGGTGATTGCCTTCGCGTATTTACTCAAGGGCAAGGTTCCCGCCAACTGGCGTGCGCCGGAGTTTGCTGGATAGCGCGGGTGTGGTGCATCAATTTATAAATAACACCTGGCCGCCATCGGCGATCAAACTTGAACCGGAATCGTGTGAATTATTACTGAGTCACATGGGCAGGATACCCTCCCACCAAGACACGCCGTCAATACCTCCCTGTAGACTCGACAGCAGCATCCCTGCGGCGGACGGTCTTGATGGGAGGGTATCCTGCCCATGTGACTCAGTAGTAAAGGGATCGGCAGTGCCGGATTATGCAGATTTTCCCACCGCGTGCAGCATATGAATCAATTTGGCTTCGTGGTGGCTGATGCCGGACTGATAAATAATCTCACTCACGCTGGCGCCGTGCCGTGCCAATTGGATGGCATAGTCGTAAGGGTGTGCCGCATAATCATCGGCGATCGGCCGGAAGTTCACTACCGTAGGGCTGGACTGCGGCAATGTTTTTTCTGGCTTGGCTTTTTCCGTGAACACCGGCTTGACAGGAGCAATGGCCAGCGGCGGTTGTTGCTTGAGTTGCCGCTGTTGACGCTCGATCTCGCGTACCTTGCCGCCAACACCTACCGCGGCGGTGGTCATGGCACGCATTTCATTGCGGATCCGATCTAATTCAATTTGCATTTGGCGGAACCGACGTCGTGCGCGGCCACGATTCCAAACCAGTAGCAGTAGCAACAATACACTGCTAGCCCATACCCAGAGCGGCAATGGGCTTAGCAGTGGTGCGAGCTGTTGTAACAGTGCATTCAGCGCTGACATTTAGGCGTACTCGTCAATATGGTTAACCGCGGGCACCGCGATAATCTGGTGAAGTTCGCTATGAACGACCCGCCGTTGATCTGCACGTTTAGCGCTAGCCAAAACATCTAAGGCGGGTAGTGTCTGAGCAGCACGCGTCGTGCCTCGGCCCTGACGTTGTGTAAATGACGCTGACTCGGCCATGGTTGTATCTACCCTAGGTTATAACGAGGCCACATCGCGCCATTCGTTGGTGGAAAGTAATTTATCCACATCCACCAGAATCAGCAACTCATCGCCATGACTGGAAACTCCCTGGATATATTTGGAACTTTCGTCGCTGCCGACGTTCGGCGTGGATTCAATTTGCGAGGCGCGCAACTCGGCCACCTCGGCGACACTGTCCACCAAGATGCCGACCACTTGGTCATTGGCTTCAATGATCACAATGCGCGTAGCGTCCTCGGGTTTCTTCTCGGGTAAACCAAAACGTTTACGCGTATCGATCACCGTCACCACATTGCCGCGTAGATTGATAATCCCCAGCACATAATCCGGCGCCCCCGGGACAGGAGCGATTTCGGTCATGCGCAGGACTTCTTGTACCTGCATTACCTTGATGCCGTATTTCTCGTTATCGAGGAAAAAGGTCACCCATTGGATGACGCTGTCACTCATATTTACCGCCGCTTGGCCCATGGTTGGTCTCCTGCTAATGGCATGTCGGTCGCGAGTGCCTGTGTCAAAATACGGTCACGGCGCGTTCCCAGGTGGATAAGTGCATTTCCTATGCCAGATGAATGACGTTTCTTTAAGAACGGCTGTCCCTGTACGGCCCCTCGAGGGTGACATAGAGGCTTACGCGATCGCGGGGTTATTCTCGGAACGCCTTGACCGGCATTTTATCCGCCAACATCTGCGCAAAGGCCGTAGCGTCGATCAGGGCACACATATGCGCTACCACGGTACCGGCCAACCAACGACGTTGGGTTCTTGACGTTCGCCAACGCACATCGTCGGGCTTGAGGGTGATGACCTCGTCGATGGCATCACAGGCCAACCCGTATTTACTGTCTTGGATCAGCACGATGCGGGTGATGCGTTGCTGCGGCACATCCACGGCTAAATCGCGTAATCGATCCGCGGGCAGTACCAGTCGCGCGGTGTCGATCAAGGCAACGTTGCGACCAAGATACGGCATCAAACCCAAATAAAAATCGATGTGACCGGGCATTTGGGTTACCGCGGTGTTTTGCCATTCCAGCACGCCGTGCAGATCCACTAACGGGACCGCCAGGGTCAATCCGGCGACTTTAAATAATAACGCCTGGAAGCAACCGTGCGCCCAGGCGGGTAAGGGTTCTGGTGCGGGCGCGGCCTCGGCTATTACCTTGGGTGTGGCAGCGGGGACGGTAACCACCGGCGGTGTGATATCTGAAGGTGGTGCAATGGGTGGTAACGGTATAGCCAGGGGTTTTAATACAGGCGTAACCACCTGTGTTTGTGATGGCGTGGCGTGCGGACGGACGGGTTGGGCCGGGGGATAATGCGTCGCGGCTGGCTCGGTGGCTGATTCAGCATAGGTTTGCACATCACGCATCAAGGATTCAAAAAAATCATCCAAGGCTTGTTGCTGTTCGACCAGTTTTTGGATGGGGGCTGTCATGAACTGAGCACCTTGGGTTGGGAGGGTGTCTGGGGTTGCACCTCGGCTGTTAAGTGTTGCAATAAAGCCAAATACGCCTGTGCGCCACGGCTGGCGGGGAGGAAACAGGGTATGGGTAGCCCCTGCCGGCTGGCATCCCGGAATTGGGTATCCAGCGGGATCACGCCTTGCCATAATATTTCGGGGTATTGTTCACGCAATAACTGTAGACTTTCGTGCGCCGCGCGAGTGCGCCGGTCAAACATGGTGGCGACAACGGTATAGGCCAAGGCTTGTTTGCGCGATTTCATGATCATTTGCAAGGTACGCACCATCCGCTCTAAACCTTTGATGGCCAGAAATTCGGATTGTACCGGAACCAGTAAATGCTCCGCCGCCGCCAGCGCATTCACCATTAATACTCCGAGGATGGGCGGGCAATCGATCAGGCAATAATCAAATCGATCAAAACACGTCACCAAGGCGTTGCGTAACACCAGCCCCTTGCCTTCTTGGTTGCCTAATTGCCGATCCAAGGTGGCAACCGCGGTGGACGCGGGAATCAATTTAATGTTTTCAAAGCGCGTGTCGACGATGATCTTAGCCACCGCCGTGGGCGGTTGTTGAAATAAATGATATAAACTGGGCTGTTGCGTATCAGGATCAAAACCAAAATACGCGCTGAGCGAACCGTGTGGATCTAAATCGACCAACAACACACGTTTGCCTTGCAGGCTTAACCATCCCGCCAATGACACCACCGTGGTGGTTTTACCTACCCCGCCTTTTTGATTTGCCGACGCCCACACACGCACTGGGTTACTCCTTACGGTGATGCGGCAGCGGGGGTTGCGTTAATCGAGTTTTCCTGACCTTCAATCCTCGCCACCCGCCGGGCATTTTTATCCGCCAGGATCACCACCCGCACACGGCGGTTGGCGCGCCGCCCGTCAATCGAATTATTATCGCCGATCGGCCGGTATTCGCCATAACCGATGGCGGACAAACGCTCCGGCGCCACCCCTTGTTTTACGAATAGATGCACCACGCTGGCCGCGCGTGCCGCTGACAACTCCCAATTGGAAGGATAGACGGCGTTTTTGATCGGGAAGTTATCAGTATGTCCTTCCACGTCAACATAATTCGGCAAGTCTTTTATTACCATCGCCAATTTCGACAAGGGCGCAAACGCTTCCTCTTCCATGTCGGCGCTGCCGCTGGAAAATAAAATACTGGTGTTGATTTCTACTTCCACCCAAAGATTATTGCGGTTTACCTTGATCAGATCCTTGTCGATTAACGGTTTAAGACTGGCGGTTAGCTGCTCGGCGATCTTGATCATGTGTTGGGAGGGTAGTTCCACCGGCTTGGGTGGTTCAAGGTGGATGGGCTTGGGGACACCCAAGGCATCGGGTTGCGGCGCAAAATTTTCAATCGGTTTTCCGACCTGTACCGGTTCAAGTGATTTCGGCGGCGTGTTAAAGGCCGCCACCATGGTATCGGATAACACCCGGTACTTACCTTCGTTAACCGAGGAAATGGCATACATCACGACAAAAAATCCAAATAATAAAGTAATAAAATCCGCGTATGAAACCAGCCAACGATCCTTGCTGGAATGCTCATCGGAAGAAGCGGCTGGACCGCGACGCTGGCGGCGGGCGTTCATCGGATAAATCCCAGCAACTTGGTTTCAATGTTGCGTGGGTTTTCGCCTTCAGCAATCGACACCACGCCCTCGACGATCATCTCGCGATAACGCACTTGGGTGTGAATAATGCTTTTGAGTTTATTGGCGATTGGCAGGAAAACCAGATTGGCCGACGCCACGCCGTAGATCGTGGCGACAAACGCCACCGCGATCCCTCCGCCTAATTTACTCGGGTCGCTTAAATTTCCCATCACTTGGATCAAGCCCAGCACCGCGCCAATGATCCCAATGGTGGGACTATAGCCACCCATGCTTTCAAAGATCCGCGCCGCGCTGAGGTCGTGATGCTCCTTGGTGGTAATATCCACGTCCATGATGTTGCGAATATTATCCGGCTCGCTGCCATCGACCAATAATTGCAAGCCTTTGCGGGTAAAGGGATCGGTTTCGGTTTCTTCAATATTCTCCAAGCCCAATAAACCTTCCTTGCGGGCGATATTGCTCCACGAAACCATTTTTTCTATGGCCTGTTCGGTTTGTAGCTTTGGCGGCACAAAAACCCAGCCTGTCATACGCATACCGCGTAGAAAGGTGCGTAGCGGCGACTGCAGCATTACCGCGCCAAAAGTTCCGCCTAATACGATCAATATGGCCGGGCCATTGAGCAAGGTAGATAGATTCCCGCCTTCTAAGTACTGCCCGGCCAAAATCGCCGCCACCCCGAGCAGTAAACCTATAAGGCTGAGAAAGTCCATGGGTTATCATCCAAGCAGGGAAAGCGCCGGGCCGATCTCGCGTAAACTCAGTTCGCGATCACTCAAGCCGGCCTCTTTAATCGCCGCCGGCATGCCATAGACCACGCAGCTGGCCTCATCCTGGGTCCAAATCCGCGAACCATTTTGTTTTAACAACCGCGCGCCTTCACGGCCGTCGGCCCCCATGCCGGTCATGACCACCGCCAGGGTTTGGCGTGGAAATAGTTTAGCGATCGAGGCAAAGGTCACATCCACCGAAGGTTTATAGGTTTGACGCGGCTCGGCCTCGATCACCCGCACCAGCGTGTCGTTGCCGCGTTTTTCAACCAGCATTTGTTTGCCCCCGGGAGCAAGGTAAGCATGGTTGGGCAGTAACACATCCCCGTCCTGGGCTTCCTTGACGTTGATGGCGCACAAACTGTCCAGTCGTTGTGCAAACGAAGGGGTAAACGAAGCCGGCATGTGTTGGATTAATAACAGCGGCGCGGGAAAGTTCGCGGGTAATTTGGTTAAAACTTCTTGCAAGGCCACCGGCCCTCCGGTCGACGTACCGATCGCAACCAAGCGAATATCACCTTTGGGAGTGGCAACGGGTTTTGCAGTGACGCTGGGTTCAACGGATTTGTTATTAACGGGCGAGGTTTTTTTTGCCTGGGCTGCGGCAGGTAGGGCACTGCGCGCCTGCACCGGTCGGTGGGCAAGGCCGCGGATCCGTTCGCATAACAACCGTTTGACTTCGGCGTGATCATTGGAAATGTCTTCAAACCGCTTGGGAAGAAAATCCGCCGCTCCCGCATCCAAGGCATCCAAGGTCGCACGCGCCCCATCAGTGGTTAACGAAGAAAACATGATGATCGGTGTCGGACGTTTTTCCATGATACGCCGGGTGGCGGCAATTCCATCCAGCACCGGCATTTCGATGTCCATGGTAACCACATCCGGCCGCAGCGCCAGGGTCTGGTCAATCGCTTCTTGACCGTTGCTGGCGGTGCCAATGACTTCTAACTGGGGATCGGATTTAAGCATTTCCGCGACACGGCGGCGGAAAAACCCCGAGTCATCCACCACTAAGACACGTATGGTCATATAGAGCTCTCCTTGCGGGGCGAGACCGGGTTACGAATGAGTGACTGGACATTGTGTATATACATCAGCGATGAGCCGCATAACGCCGCATCAATCCTGGAACATCAAGGATTACGGCGATCCCGCCATCACCGGTAATGGTGGCGCCTGAACAACCCGCCGTCCCATGCAACAGCGCACCCAAGGGTTTAATCACCACTTCCTCTTGGCCGATCAGTTGATCCACCAGAAAACCCACTTTATGGGTGCCGGTTTGCACCACCACCACATGACCTTCCCTGGGTAAACCCGCGGCACTGTTGCCTTTAATCAACCAACGGCGCAAATAATAGATGGGCAAGGTACGGCCACGTACAACCACGACAAGCTGCCCATCCACTACGTTGGTCTTGGTGAGGTCCAAATCAAATATTTCATTCACATTAACCAGTGGCAAGGCGAACTGCTGGCGATCAAGCTGTACCATCAGTGTCGGCATGATTGCCAGGGTCAACGGTAATTTAATGCTGATACGCGAACCTTTTCCCAGGGTGGAATCGATCTCCACTGAACCATTGAGCTGGGCAATGCGGGTCTTTACCACATCCATGCCAACACCGCGGCCAGAGATATCGGAAATTTGATCCTTGGTGGAAAACCCTGGTAGAAATATCAAGTTGAAGATCTCTTTATCGCTCATCCGCGTAGCGGTCTCGGCATCCATCATATTTTTCTCGATCGCCTTGGCTCGGACCTTCTGCGCATCAATGCCGCGCCCGTCGTCCTCGATGGTTAATAAAATATGATCGCCTTCCTGCGCGGCGGTGAGCACCACCGTGCCTTCGCGTTGCTTGCCCGATTTAAGCCGTTCATCCGGCATTTCAATGCCGTGGTCGACCGAGTTGCGCACCAAATGCACCAAGGGATCGGCCAAGGCCTCGACTAAATTTTTATCTAAATCGGTTTCTTCACCGATCATTTCCAGACGGATCTCTTTTTTCAAGCTGCGCGCCAAGTCACGCACCACCCGTGGAAAACGTCCGAATACTTTTTTGATGGGTTGCATACGGGTCTTCATGACCGCCATTTGCAAATCGGTTGTCACCAAATCCAGATTGGCCACGGCCTTGACCATCTCTTCGTTATTAATCGACGCACCCAGGCGTTCGATGCGATTACGCACTAATACCAACTCTCCCACCATGTTCATGATGTCGTCTAAACGTTTGGTGTCGACCCGTACGGTGGTATCTTGCGCAGCCGCTTTGTCTTTATCTTTATCCTTATCTTTATCAGCAACCAAGGCCGGCGTAGTATCACTGGGAACGGGTTTTGCGCGCGGCACGGGCGGTGGCGGCGCGGGCGTCGTCGCCGGGATTATTTCCGCCTTGAACTGGCCTTTGCCATGCAAGTGATCCAACAAGGCTTCAAATTCATCCTCGGAAATACTTTCGCTTGCCGCGGCTTGATCGTTAACATCGGCCGGGGCTGCCGCTTCTGTCGTAGGGGTAATACCTACCGGGGTCGTTTCGGGCTTGGGTAGACCGGTAAATTTCCCCTTGCCGTGTAATTGATCCAATAGGTTATCAAACTCGTCGTCACTGATGTCGGAGTTCGGCGCCGTCGTTCCCGTACCCGGCTGACTCGCCGGCGGGCTAGAGGTGGGCATACTACCGCTCGAGTTTCCAAGCGCGTCAAGCAGTGATTCAAATTCTTCGTCTGTAAAATCTAATTCGGTGTTGGTCGGCGGTGTGGCGGGCGGCGTTATCGCGCTAGGGGATTTAGGTTTAACCGGCGCCGCGGCCTTGGGTGCGGCGTTACCTTTGATAATCACTTCAAGCTTAGCGATCAAACCGGGGTCAACCGCTTCTGGTGTTTCACCCGCCCGCAAGCGCTCGAACTGACCGTTCACCACGTCCAACACAGGCAAGATAACATCCATGAGCTCGGCGGAAACCTGGCGCTCACCATTCCGCAACATATTAAAAATATCTTCAGAACGATGGCATACGATGACCATGGGATCGATATTTAAGAACCCGGCACCACCCTTGATGGTATGAAAACCACGGAAAATAGCGTTCAGCAGTTCGCGATCGGCTGGGCGTTGCTCCAACTCCACTAACTGCTCATTGAGCTTTTCGAGAATCTCGGAAGCCTCAACTAGAAAATCTTGTAATAATTCGTCATCCACAACCGTCTTTCCTTTACTTGCCTATCTAGCCGCTAGAATCCTAAACTCGACAATAACGCATCGACCTCGTCTTGACCCGATACCGTACCTTTCTGATTTACCCCGGGCACTACCGGTCCGGCCAATTCCTTATCGTCCTTTGTATCGGCTTTGATACTGGCTGGGTCCGGCGCCTTGCCACTGGTTAATTTAATCAGACCAACCAGATTAGACTCGACTTCTTCCACCAAGGTGATCACCTTTTTAATGATCTGACTGGTTAGGTCTTGGAAATCTTGCGCCATTAACACATTATTGAGTGATTCCCGCAGACGCGTGGCATCACTGGTATTCTCTTGAAAGAATTCATCCAAGCGAGTGGCTAGCGCGCGGAATTCGTTCAAGTCTAATTTACGCTGTTTAAACCGCTGCCAATCGCCCTGCAAGGTACTCGAACGCGATTCCAAGCCGTTGCATATCGGTAAGGATTCCTCTACCGCGGTTAAGGTACGGTTGGCCGCTTGGTCGGTCATCTCGATCACGTGGCGTAAACGCTGCCGTGCATTGGGGATCTCCATCGCCGCCAATTTACTGATTTGTTCGTCCATCCCAAACGCGGTGATCGAATCGTGCAATTCACGGGTGAGTTTACCCATTTCCAGGTATAACACCGACTCACGGATATGGGTGAGGTCATCGATAACATCCTTGGCGCCCGTCTCATCACCACGTTCCATGGTGGCCAGCAGATCCCGCGCGCGTGCAATGCTTTCATTGCTGATAAATTTTTTGTCTTCTAACATGTTCAGCCCCTGACTCAGCCGCCTTCAATACGTTGAAATATCTTATCGAGTTTTTCCTTGAGGGTCTGCGCGGTAAAAGGTTTAACGATATAGCCGTTCACCCCGGCTTGCGCGGCCTCTACAATTTGTTCTCGTTTTTGCTCGGCGGTCACCATCAACACCGGTAAACTGGAAAGTTTTTGATCGGCGCGCACATGTTTGAGTAAATCGATCCCCTGCATACCGGGCATATTCCAATCGGTGATCAACAAATCGAAACTGCCGCCTTGTAACATGGGCAAAGCGGTGGTGCCGTCATCGGCCTCGGTGGTATTCTGGAACCCCAGATCACGCAGTAAATTTTTAATAATCCGCCGCATCGTGGAAAAATCATCCACGATGAGGATCTTCATTTGCTTATCCACGACATCCCTCCAACAGTTACTGTCCATCACTGTCTGCGGCCAACCCACAGCACAGCAGACAAATTGACCAAGTGTGTCAGTCGAGACACACCACTACTATCGGACGTGAATAGAAAAGATTTAACTTACTGGCCGTCTTTCAAACGGTTGGCCATACGTGCCTGCAGGCGAATAACGGCTTGGCTGTGGATTTGGCTCACCCGCGACTCGCTCACCCCCATGACCGCGCCAATCTCACGCAGGTTGAGTTCATCGTCGTAGTACAACGCCATGACCAGCCTTTCCCGTTCTGGAAGTGAGGCTATTGCCTCGGAGATGACGCGCTGCATGTCTTCCCGCTGCAGCCCGTCGAGGATACCCGGCGCATTGTCCGAAATACTGTCCAGAATGGACTCTTCGCCGATGCATAATTCTTCAACACTGAGGATTTTATGATAGCTATTGTCTTGCAAAATTTTGTAATACTCTTCCAAGGAGATCTCTAACGACGCGGCGATCTCCGTATCGCGCGCATCACGTCCTTGGACATGCTCAATATCACGCACCGCTTGCGCCACCATACGCGCCTTGCGGTGCACCGAACGCGGCGCCCAGTCGTTTTTACGGATTTCATCCAGCATCGCGCCGCGGATCCGAATCCCGGCATAGGTTTCAAAACTGGCGCCTTGTCCTTCGTCGTAATTGCGCGAGGCCTCGAGCAGGCCGATCATCCCGGCCTGGATCAAATCCTCCAATTGCACACAGGCTGGAAGGCGATTAATCAAATGACAGGCAATCCGTTTCACCAACGGCGCGTGTTTTTCAATTAACGCATTGGGCATCGACATGGATTGTTGTGCTGCATACATTGCTGCCCCTCTCATGACACCGCTCCTATTTTTGACGTGTTAGTTTGGATTAACCGCTCCACGAAAAACTCGAGATGTCCGCCGGCTGTACCCGGCAGCGGCCACTTATTGGCCTTCTCCGCCAAACTAGCAAATGCCTGGGATGATTTGCTGCGCGGGAACGCCTCGACCACGGCGCGCTGTTTCTTGACGGATTTGCGCAGGAACTCATCCTCTGGGACGTAACCCATATAGTCTAGCGCAACATCTAAAAAACGATCACTTACTTTGATAATTTTTGCGTAGATCTCACGCCCATGCTGGGCACTCTGGGCCATATTGGCCACCACATGAAAACGAAATACGCCGTAATCACGACTGAGCAATTTAATAATGGCGTAGGCATCGGTAATCGACGCCGGTTCATCCGTGACCACCACCACCAGTTCCTGCGCGGCGCGGGCAAAACTGATCACCGTGTCGCTGATCCCCGCCGCGGTATCGATAATCAACACGTCCAAATCCTGGCTTAATTCGCTAAACGCCGTGATCAATCCGGCATGGGTTTGCGATGACAATTGCGCCATGTTCTGAATACCCGAGGCGGCGGGAATAACCTTGACGTTCGCCGGGCCGTCTATAATGACCTCTTCCAAGGTACGCTCACCGGTGATCACATGGTGTAAATTAGCGTGTGGGTGCAAACCCAAGAGCACATCAATATTACCCAAGCCCAGATCGGCATCCATAATCAATACCTTTTTACCGGTATGCGACATCGCCATGGCCAGGTTGACCGCAACATTGGTCTTGCCCACACCACCCTTACCACCGGTCACCGCGATCACCCGCACCGGGTGAGGTTGCCGCATGCGCCGCAGTCCGGTGGCCTGATCTAATACTTGTAGGTTACCCATGGGCACGTACCACCATCCCGCCGATCAGTTGTGAGATTGGATCATCCTTCGATCCAACCCCAACGTCTTGCATAATGGACACGGCACGGCTCACTAAAGCGTGGGCGCGGGCGGGGTGCAAATCCTCCGGCACCTGTTGGCCATCACTCAAATAGGCAATTGGCAATTGATTCTCGATAGCCACCGCGAAGGCTCCGCCCAAACTGGTGGTTTCATCCACCTTGGTCAAGACACAGCCGGCCAGGGGCACGGCCTTAAAAGCCCGGGTCACATCATTGAGCACCGTGCGTTGATTATTCGCCGCCAGGGCAAGAAATACCTGTAGCCGATGCCCGGCGCTTTTTAATAAATTGAACTGTTCATTCAAACGCATATCGCGTTGGCTCATCCCGGCCGTGTCGATTAATACCAGGTCGCGATCGCGAAAGGTTTGTAAGGCTTCCCGCAAGCTATCGACATCGGTAGCCACGCGCAGCGGCGCGCCCATGATGCGCGCATAACTGCGCAATTGTTCGTGCGCTGCAACACGATAATTATCCGTGGTGATTAAGCCCACCCGTTTTTGCCCATGGCGCAATAAATAACGCGCGGCTAACTTGGCGACGGTGGTGGTCTTACCGACCCCGGTGGCGCCGACCACCGCCACCACCCCTTGCTGGTTGAGAATTTCATCGTTCATGACCGGTAAGCGGTGCGCCAGCGAACCCAAGCCGCGGCGCCAGTTACTTTCGATATCAGTCTGTTCTTCGCTGATCGCGGCCAGCTCGCGTGCCAGTTGCGGGCTTAATCCCATGGCGATAAATCGTTGTAGGATCCGCGCCCGCATCGGGTGATATTTGCTTTCATTTTCCCAAGCCAAGCCCGACAATTGGTTGACCAACAAACCGCGCAGCGACTGTAATTCGGCCTGCATTTTATTCAACGTGGGATCGGTGGCGAGATTAACTTCGATGTTAGCGGGTGGTGGTGTTGCCGGTGTAACGCGGGGTGCGGCAGTCATGGGGGCTACCACGGGGACATCGCGGGAATAACGCAGGTCGTCATACACCGCCTTGCGCTGTTCGGCCGGTGCTTGAACATTGGAGCATGTGTTAGTCTCGGCTGTTAGTCCGGTATTGGGCACTTCGTCGAACAGACTTTCATCGTAGTCGATGGCGGCAACCACCTCAACCCCTTCAGCGACCTTGCGATTGGAGAGGATCACCGCGTCCGCTCCTAAGGCATCGCGGACTTTGCGGATGGCCTGGCGCATATCGCTTCCAGAAAAACGTTTGATCTTCATTGCCAACCTCGTTGTACATCAGTGCTGGTGGTACTAGCGGTGTGCCACCGCGGCATGTTGACCCACGGTCGCGACAATCTTAATCTGTTTGTCACTGGGTATTTCGTTATACGACAGCACCTGTAACGTCGGAATCGTATGCCGTACAAACCGGGCCAGCATCGGGCGTAACACCCCGGATACAATCAACACCGCCGGGTGGCCAACCTGCTCTTGGGCCTGCGCCGACTTGAGCAAGGCACTGTGCAGTCGTTCCGCCAGACCAGGTTCGATACTCGCTTCACTGCCCTGGCCTGCCGAGAGGGTCTGATGCAACAACTGTTCCAGTGCCGGATCCAGCGTAATCACCGCTAATTCCGGAGCCAGCCCATTGATTTGTTGGATAATCGACCGGCCCAAGGCAATGCGGCAGGCGGAGGTCAACACGTCAGGGTCTTGACTGCGGCCGCCGTGCTCCGCCAAGGTTTCGGCTATGGTACGGATATCACGGATGCTGACAGCTTCCATCAGTAGATTCTGTAATACCTTGACGATTACCCCCAGCGAGAGGGTTTGGGGAGTGAGGTTCTCCACCAATTTCGGTGCCTGCTTGGATAACTTGTCGAGGATCTGTTGAACCTCTTCGTGTCCCAATAATTCATGCGCGTGGGTTTTAATCACCTGACTCATGTGGGTGGCGATCACCGTGTTGGTGTCCACCACGGTATAACCAAAGGTCTGGGCTTGATCGCGTTGCACCGGCTCAATCCAAAACGCCTCTAATCCAAAAGCCGGATCGCGGGTGGGCAAGCCCTGCACGACCCCAAACACTTGTCCGGGGTTGATCGCGAGATCCCGCTCAGGATGTACCTCGGCCTCTCCCACGGTAACGCCCATCAAGCTGACACGATAGGCGCTGGGAGCCAGATCGAGATTGTCGCGGATGTGTACCGCGGGGATTAAAAAGCCTAGCTCTTGGGATAATTTTTTACGTACGCCGCGGATCCGCGGCATCAACTGGCCGCCTTGCTGTTTATCCACCAAGGGGATCAATCGATAACCAACTTCCAAACCCACCGCGTCCAAGGGCTGCACATCGTCCCAACTCAATTCGGCGCTTTCGGTGGCTGCGGGTTTATCTTCCGGTTTAGTCTGTTCGCGTTTGAGCCGCGCCTGGCGCTGGTCAATAAAATACGCCCCGTAGCCGCACACGCCCGCCAAGCTCAAAAAGGCAATGTTGGGCATCCCCGGAATCACCCCCAATATGCCCAGGATAACCGCGGTGACCGCCAGGGATCGCGGCTGCGCGAACAACTGACTGATGACCTGCTCGCCCATGTCTTGCGCGCTGGACACACGGGTGATGATGATACCGGCCCCGGTGGAAAGTAATAACGCGGGGATTTGCGCCACCAGACCGTCGCCGATGGTTAACAAGGTGTAATTGCGCGCCGCCAAGGCAAAACTGAGGTTGTGTTGCAAGATACCGATGGCGAGTCCGCCCACAATATTGATCATTAAAACCAAGATACCGGCGATCGCGTCGCCGCGCACGAATTTACTCGCACCGTCCATCGAACCGTAAAACTCCGCCTCGGCGCTGACCTCGGCGCGCCGCCGGCGGGCTTCGTCTTGGTTGATCAAACCGGCGTTTAAATCCGCGTCGATCGCCATTTGTTTGCCGGGCATGGCATCCAAGGTGAAGCGCGCGCTAACTTCTGAAATGCGCGTGGCGCCTTTGGTGATCACCACGAAGTTAATGATCACCAAGATCATGAATACCACGATGCCCACGGCATAATTGCCCCCCACCACGAATTCACCAAACGCCTTAATCACTTGGCCGGCCGCATCAGTACCGGTGTGGCCTTCGAGCAACACGACTCGGGTCGAGGCCACGTTCAGGGCCAAACGCAATAACGTTGTGATCAACAAAATCGTTGGGAACATCGCAAAATCCAACGGCCGGCGGGTATAAACAGTCACCAGCAAGATCACCAAGGCCAAGGAAATATTAAAACTGAATAACACATCGAGCATGAACGGCGGCATCGGCACGACGATCATCGCCATCATTAACAACATCAATAGCGGTGCGCCCAAGCCGATACGGCTGAATTGACGCAAGGATTGGGATAAAACCACGGGTTGAGCCATAACTACCTCACTTACTACGCATCAAAGCGCAAATCATCGGGGATCGGGACGTCGTCCAAACGCAAGCCGGTTTTACGCTGCCAATAGGGTTGACGCTTGAGTTGGAATACATAGGCAAGCACCTTGGCGACCGCCAAATACAAACCCTGGGGAATTTCGCGATTCAGATCGGTGGTGTGGTGCAGTGCGCGCGCCAGTAGTGGTGACTCTAAAATAGGCACGGCGTGTTCGCGGGCAAGGCCGCGGATTTGCAGCGCGATCAAATCCGTGCCCTTGGCCACCACGATCGGTGCACTCATTTTCTTTTGATCATAACGCAGCGCCACGGAATAGTGTTCCGGGTTGGTGACCACCACGTCGGCCTTGGGCACTTCGGTCATCATTCGCCGCCGCGCCAACTCGCGCTGCATCTTCTTAACTCGGCCGCGCACGCCGGGATCACCTTCACTCTCCTTGGTATCATCTTTAAGCTCTTGGGTGGTCATCTTTAATTGTTGGTTGTAATTCCACAACTGCATTGGCACGTCCACCGCCGCGATGATGATCATCGAGGCCGCAATCGCTATAAAACCCCACATCAATAATTCGCCGGTGTGGGCGATGCCGGTATTCACCGGTTCGTCCGCCAATGAAAAATATTCCTGGCTGTGATAATACAGCACAAAAATCCCCACCATCCCGACCAGCAGGAATTTCACCATTGCCTTGAATAATTCCACAAATCCCTGCGCGGAGAATACGCGCTGCATACCCCGAACCGGGTCGAGTCTTTCTAATTTAAAACTCAAGGCCTCGCCGCTAAAGGCAATGCCACCAATGGCTACTTGGCCGGCAATCGCCGCCAGCGCCATCACCGTTAAAAACGGCGCGACAATCCACAACATCGACACCATCGCATCGGCAAACGCGCTTACCATCACCTGGGAATTAAACATGGATTCGCGCGAAATAGAAAAATTGACCCGGAATAATTCCGCTAAATCGGCGATCATCTTGCGGCCAAAGACCAGCGCGGCTGCCCCTCCGCCTAACAACATGAGCATGGTATTGAGTTCGCGCGAATGCGGTACCTGGCCGCGTTCACGTGCCTGTTGACGTCGTCGTGGGGTCGCCTGCTGATTGCGTTCCTGGCCGCTTTCTTCCGCCATTAGTGCGCCTCCGCGACCAGATCACGCATCAGATGGTAGACCTCGCTAAACAAGGTGTTGGCATGCGGCACAATACTTGGCAGGGTTACCATGATCACTACCAATCCAATTAACAAGGTGAGCGGAAAGCCGATCGCAAAGATATTTAATTGTGGCGCGGCGCGGGTCATAATGCCGAAGGCGAAGTTCACCATTAACAACGAGGCAATCGCGGGCAAGGCCATGCCGACCGCGCCGGAAAACACCGTGCCACCCCAGTTGACCAATTTCCACAGACCCGCCGCGCCCATGGCCGTGCCCACCGGCATGCTGCGAAAGCTGTCCAATAGAACTTCAAACATCACCAAGTGCCCGCCCAAGGATAAAAAGGTTAACACCACGATCATCAAATAAAACTGACTGACCACCGGGGTTTGAGTGCCGTTTTGCGGGTCAACCATGGCGGAAAACCCCAAGCCCATTTGCATAGCGATGAGCTGACCGCCGGTAACCACCGCCGAGATCACCAGTTGTAAGGCAAACCCCAACATCACACCGATAAGCACCTGCTGGGCAATCGTCAGCATGGCGGCAAAACTAAACACCGGTAGCGCCGGAGTCGTAGGTAGTAAGGGCAATAACATGATTGTCACGGCGAAGGTTAAACCAATGCGAATGCGTATCGGCACTACCCGCGCGCCGAACACTGGGGCCACCATTAACAAAGCACCGACACGGAATAACGGCCATAATAGGCTTCCGACCCAAGCGGTGATCTGTTCGGCTTGTATCACCATATGCTAGCCCACGATGTAAGGAATATCGTGCAACAGGGTTTGGGTAAATTCCGTCAATACCCGCAGCAACCAGGGACCGGCGAACATCAATGTCAACACGGTAATGATGAGTTTGGGGATAAAACTCAAGGTCATTTCATTGATTTGCGTCGCTGCCTGTAACATGCTGACGATCAAACCCACGATTAGGGCCGGCACCAACACCACTAAACACAGTAGCAATGTCACTTCTAGCGATTTCTGAAAAATACTCACCACGGTTTCAGGCGTCATCTTGATTACCTCACTACACGTAAAAACTCGAGGCCAAGGTACCCATCACAATATTCCAGCCGTCGACCAACACAAATAACATGATCTTGAACGGTAAAGAGATAATCATCGGCGACAACATCATCATACCCATCGACATCAGCACACTGGACACCACCAGATCGATGACTAGAAACGGAATAAACAATAAGAAACCAATTTGAAACGCGGTTTTTAATTCGCTGGTGACAAACGCCGGCACCAAGATGGTAAAAGTGACATCTTCGGCTTTCTGGAGTTGGGTTTGTCCAGCGATCTTGGAGAACATTTGTAAATCCGCCTCGCGGGTCTGGCCCAGCATAAAGGTGCGCAAGGGTAATTTGGCCTTTTCGATCGCTTGTTCCAAACTGATCTTATCTTGCATATAAGGCTGCAAGGCGGTTTGATTGAGCTGATCAAACACCGGCGCCATGATGAAGAAGGTTAGAAACAATGCCAGCCCCACCAGGGTTTGCGAGGACGGGGTTTGCGCCAAGCCAATGGCTTGGCGCAGAATAGACAAAACAATGATAATACGGGTGAAGGCCGTCATCATCATCAACCCCGCCGGTAATAACGTCAGCAGGGTCATGAAGATGACGATTTGTATATTCAAACTATAGGTTTGCCCCTTGCCATCGCTGATTACGGTAATCGCCGGAAGATCCGCCGACGCGGCAACCGCTTGCGAGGATAACAGCACCAGCCCCATGGCCAGCAGGATTAAACAGCCATGTTTACGATATGCATTCATCACGGCTTACTCTTTAACATGGCTTGTAATTTTTCGGCGAAGGATTTTCCCGATAGCGGTAGAACAGAATCCTCGCCAGTCACGGGCGTGGTTAATACATGCAAGGTGCGGATCTGGCCTGGCGCGACACCGATCAGTAATTGTTGATCGCCCACTTGAATTAAAACCACGCGCTCGCGTTGCCCGATCGAAACACCGCCCAATACTTTCATAAACCCCTGCATCCGGATCGGTACGTGGCCCATGCGACGGATCACCCAGGCCATGGCGAAGATGATCCCCAATACCACCGCCAAGCCCAGCAACATCTGCACAACATCACCCACGCCCACCCCCGTGGTAAGCGTCGAGCCTTTCGGATTCGCGGCTGTTTGGGCAATAACTGGCGCTGTCGTCAGCCAGGCCAACGACCCTAAAATACGTTGTAACATAGTGACCTACCTAATGTGCGACTGTTGTGTCAACTTGCAGTATCACGCGCAACTGACTAGCGGAGCTTCTTCACGCGCTCGGCTGGACTAATAACATCCGTCAATCGAATCCCGAATTTTTCGTTAACCACCACCACTTCGCCGTGGGCGATCAGGGTGCCATTCACCTTGACATCCAGCGGTTCTCCCGCCATCCGATCCAATTCAATCACCGACCCCTGGTTCAATTGCAGTAGGTTGCGAATATTGATCTTGGTGTTGCCAACCTCCATGGAGATCGTGACTGGAATGTCCAGGATGACATCTAAATTGATATCTTCATTATTAGAACGCAATCCTTCATCGACAAGCGTCTGCAGCCCGGCGGGCGTCGGGGTGGGTTTACCGCCACCACTTGCTTCGGCCAAGGCTGAGGCCCATTCGTCCATCACCGCGGAATCGTTGGGTGTGGTTACATCACTCGGATTCATAATTTTACTCCTAATGCCACGAGGGCATGACTATCACCGCTGATTTTTGGCCGCTCAATGAGCTCGTGGATCTTCACCGCCTTGCTGCCTTTGTGTACGCCGTAAACACCACGAAATACCGGTACGTCTTCCGCCACCACCGTAATGAGGTCGGGATAATTGATCGGAATAATGTCGCCTTCTTTTAGGCTCAACAGATCAACCAATCGCAGCGAGGATTGCGCCAACGCGACCGATAAGGTTACCTCGGCGGCTTTTATTTCTTCGCGTAACGATGTTGTCCAGCGTTCGTCGCGTTCGGAGCGATCACTTTGTACCCCCGCGTCGAGTATTTCGCGGATCGGTTCGAGCATGGAATACGGCATCACCACATAGAAAGTTCCACCGCCGCCTTCCAGTTCTACGTGGAAGCTACTGACCACCACCACCTCGGTGGGACTGACGATATTGGCGAATTGTGGATTGACTTCCATATTGACGAATTCAAACTCGACGGGTAATACCGGAGCCCAGGCTTCTTTTAGATCCTTGAACGCCTGATTGAGAATGATTTGTATCACGCGCGCCTCGGTCGGGGAAAATTCCCGCCCTTCGATCTTAGCGTGACGGCCACTGCCACCGAAGTAATTGTCCACCGTAATAAACACCAGTTTTGGATCAATTACACACAGTGCCGAGCCGCGTAACGGACGGATCTTGACAATATTCAAACTGGTGGGCACGAATAAACTGTGTAAATATTCAGAAAATTTCATCATCTGCACCCCGGCGACGGATATTTCCGGGGTACGCCGTAACATATTAAAAATACTGATGCGGAAATGCCGAGCAAACCGTTCGTTGATCATTTCCAAGGTCGGCATCCGGCCGCGAACAATTCGATCCTGGCTGGCAAAATCAAATGCGCGCGCCACGCCATCATATTGCGCCTCGGCCTCGGTTTCGACCTGGCCGTTGTCGACCCCGTGTAACAGGGCATCAATCTCGTCTTGCGAAAGTAAATCAGTAACCGCCATGGTGTATCCTATTGCATAATAAAACTGGTGAAATAAACGGCCTCGACCGTCGCCGCCGCAGTGTGTTCGTCGTGCCCTGCATTTTGTTTGGATTTGGATTTCGACTTTTCCTTGTCTTTGGACTTGTCTTTGGATTTTTCCGCGTCTTTTCCGGCACCGAGTTGATCTTTGGCAGCATCGGCCACCACGCTACGTACTGATTCCAGGATGGATTGTTGTAGTTGTTCTTTACCGGCGCGGGTTTTTACCACCGCGTATTTCTGGCTACCCATGATCACCAAAATATTATTGCGCACCACCGGCATCTGTTGCGCGACGACATCCAAGACATGCTTATCGCGCGCCATTAACTGCATATCGATTTGCAAATAACTCGCGCCGCCGGAAGGGTCTTCAAAATTACTGACAAAAACAGGTTTAAGATCCAGAAACTGCGCCACGGGCAACGACGGTTTTTTTTGCGGTACTTGGTCCGTCGCCGCATCGCTTTCTGCGTCGCTTCCATTCTCCCGGCCAGCCCCTAAATGTCCGGTAAAATATAATCCCGCCAACACCGATCCGCTTATTAATAATACCGCCGCAATAATAATTACTACCCACTTGCCGCCCTTCTTGGATGACGCGGTGGTTTTAGTGGTATCCAGATCCAGTTCTTCGGCCTTGACCATGCCCATGCTCCTCGGTTTGAGGGCATGAGTGCAAATCATATGCCACGGCCAACTCCCGCTACAGAGGCTCTGTTATTTCAAGCGGTTATCGAAGTTGGGTTTAACGGCGCCAGTCCTTTGACGGTTAGATTGAAATTGACTTGCCGAGATTCTGACTTACTCCCCGTAACACCTCGGGATTACCATGGTTAAGCCAGCACCTAGATCATAAGTTAAGTCCACTATGTCCCGGTTGCCGCAGTTCCAAGCGACCGAACCTTCGGCCCACGGTCGGAGGTGAAATATACAATTGCTCACACTTTTACCGATTGCAAAATAATTGAAAAGTGCAGGGTTTATTCAGTTTTGGTAGGAAGCAACCACTTTTCACACTACCAATCAACGCTGGATCCCAATAAACTCTTGTGCAACAGGGAGCCAAATAAAATGAATAAAAAACGCCTATGGGCCGAAATAGAATCTTTAGCCAAACCGATGCGCGCGCCACAAACCAGCAAGACATAATTTCACAGGGCCTGGTGCGTTGTACTCGTTTGCAGATCGGCTTACATGGCTACGAGACGGCGGTGCGATTCCTGCATGGACAGGAATGGCCGAAACAGACTCTTGAAAAGGTATTAGTCGAGTTATTTTTTGCCCATACTCTAATGGAATATTATGAAGTGTACCATCGAGAAATTAACCGTCGAGAAAAAACCGTTTCGGCACATACGATAGACTTAAAAGCATGGACCCGAGATCAGATTTCGGAAAAAATAATGGCTTGTTTTGAAAATGCGATTTCATACCAAGCGCTAATGAATCAAGCAATGCCGGAGTTTTATCGGGAATTCTTTATCTGTAATAACTATCCCGCGCAGATTCGTCCTGTCTTACGCGATGCAATCACCTATATCGCAGTCAAGCATCTGGCAGACTCTAAATATTGGACACCACAAGCAGCCAATGAAGTGTATAAGGTAAATATTAAGGCATTGGCCAACCAGCCAAGAAAACTGCCTGTGCTCATAGATAAATTAAACACCCACCCGCTGGAAAAACTCGCCTATTGGTTAAGTGAGCATAGCAAGTTTCACCTACTCCACAATAGACCGGCTGCCGCGTTAGAAGCGCAATATGTTCTGATTGATTACTTGCACGGCCATGCGCACGATTCGGGTATCAGGGAAGAATTAATTACGACACTTAGTAACCTACAAAAGTATAATCGACAACATGAATGGTGGTCGCGTGGGCAAGCCCTGTTGGCCGAATTAATTCAACAGCAGAAGAAACCCGGCGCACTAATCGAAGCAAAAAACACTGCGGCGCTGGGAATTGAGGCTTATCCATTGAGTCACGGCGCCAAATTATGCACGGTAACTATTGAGGTTATTGAACATCCAAAATATAGTCTGGACTGCATGGCTCTGGATGGCTTACAGAAAAAATCACTCTTGGTTAAATACAAAAATATTTCAAAGCTGTATTTTCGCGCCTATGAGTTGAATTTGGAAAAATGGCTAAATAAAAAATTTACTTCTCAATTTGGAGTGATTAGGAATCCAAGAGAATTTATTAGTTCAAATAAGAATGCGCCGATTTTTACTTGGGAAGAGAACCTAGAACCTACTCTAGACTATGCATTCCACCGGCATGTAATAATACCAACTATAAATAAAAATGGTATGTATTTTATTGTAAGTTCTACGCGCGAGGATTTTTATCCTGAAAATAACTCCCTGTGTGGCGTCACATTGCTTATTTCAGATTTGGTTTTAATCGAGGATAAACCCGATAAAGCAACATACGAATTCAAGGTACTAAACGGCGAAACTGGCTTACCTCAACCAGAGGTTAAAATAACACTTTACTCCTGTCAGCGGGAGCAAAACCTGCACGTGGTTAATACCAAAGAAACAGATAAAAATGGTAACGCGCAATTCAATATTAGCCCAACTACTAATAGACATTTGAATTATTTTATCTTGGCGGGGAAACAAGGAAGTTATTCCATAAAAGATAATATAAATTATATTCTAAATGAAGATCCGCAGGATGTGAAAGAAAGTTTACTATTTACAGATCGTTCCATTTATCGGCCCGGTCAAAAAATATTGTGGAAAATAATTGGTTATGAAGGTATACGAAAATCGGGTGCATTTCGCACACTCCAGCAAGGAACGATCCTCGACGTAAATCTACATGATCCTAATGATCAGGTGGTGGGCCAACAAAGCATTAAATTAAACGCTTATGGAACCGGCTCGGGTGAATTTATTATTCCAACAGGTCGGCTTTTAGGACAATGGAACCTACGGGTTAATGCTCCCTATTATGGCACCACAGGCATACGAGTTGAAGAATATAAACGACCCACCTTCGAGGTAAGTGTAACCGAGGCACCGGACGAAATACGTCTGAATCACTCAGCCAGACTAAGAGGCGAGGCTAAATACTATTTTGGATCACCGGTAAGCAGTGGCAAGATTAACTAGCGTGTTTTAAGGCGGAATCATCTGCCCGATTGGTACTGGTATTGCGGGTGGCGGGGGTTATGGGCGATAAATCTTAATTCGGGCAGTCAAACCGTGGCTCAAGGCTCTTGCTTGATTAATTCTGACGGGACTTTTGAGCTTGAGTTCTTACCGGAAGCTGATCAACAAACCGCTAAGAATACTTCCATTTCATACAATTTCAATCTTCAAGTGGATGTAACAGACGAAGGCGGTGAAACCCGGACCGCCACGGGTGATTATCGCGCCGGATGGGTCACGGTCGAGGCGAACTTCAGCATTACGGAATCATTTGTACAATCAGCCGACCCTATTAACGTGACCTCAAAACTTACCACATTAAACGGCAAGGCCATAGCCGGAAACGCACAATTTAAAGTAATCCGATTGATCCAACCTACGCAAACGTTATTACCCGCGGAGTTACACAACACAAAGATCATCGATCCCTATGCTGCCATAGATAAATACGTGTTACCAGGCGACAAAACATCGGAACGATGGCATGGCGATTTCGATTGGCAAAGAATTTCAGCGCTCTGGGACGAAGGTGAAGTTATACAACAAGGAAAACTTGTCCATAACGTCGATGGACATGCCGCCATACGTGTCAACCCGGTAATACAGGACGGTGTATACCGCATTTATTATGAAACAAAAGATGCCCATGGGGAAATATTTAAAATGGCACAGAGTTTTCTACCCGTTTCAAACCAACCAAGAATTAATCTCCCGTTGTTATTTTTTCTTGACAAGTCTACCGCCAAGGTTGGCGAAAATATTCAATTGTTTATCCACACTGGTTTAAACAATCAACGCCTAACCCTCGAAACGTATAAATACGATGAAAGAATTTCTGTTCAATATATTGAAGCCAATAAAGACCCTGCATTCATCACTATCCCGATTAGGGAAAATGACCGTGGAGGTATGAGTTTTCGATTATTCGGGATCCGCGACTATCAACCGATGCGACAGGAAAACGTAGTTAATGTGCCGTGGGATAATAAAGAGTTAAAATTAAAATTTGTCAGCTTTCGTGATAAAATCCGTCCTGGCACAAAACAGTCGTTGCGCATATTAGTCCAGGACTATAATGGCGGCACTCTGCCTAAAAATACCGTTGAAGTACTCGCGTATATGCATGATCGCAGTTTAGCCATGTTTACTAACCATACCCCACAAACTCCAATCAATTCATACCCTCACAGTGATGCCAATCCAGGGAAATGGGGATTTAATTTGTTCCCACAAACTGGCAGAACATTTTTTGGATATTTTCACGGACTAACCGATTATCCCCGCTTGCAAGCAGACGATTTCGCGGTGATTTATAATTATGGTATCGGTGGACCTGGCGCGCGAGCAATAGACAGGAATCTTAATTATTTATACCGAACCCGAGGTGGATCGACTATCGAAGAGACTACATTCGAGTTAAGAGAACATTCGCCAGAAGAATCCTCTGCTGACTCCACGGTGAATGCACAAGCGGATTCGGAACGTATGGACCCACTCACGATGCATGACGATGCTGAAACAGCACCCCGTTGTCATAAAGTTGACGACGGCGCTCCGTTTGGGCAGAACCCCGACCAACCCGGCGCTGCGCCACAATTACGAACTGATTTTTCAGAAACGGCGTTTTTTAGCCCGCATTTGATTTTAGAAGCCGATGGCACCGTCGGCGTTGAATTTCAAGTTCCGGATTCCGCAACATCATGGAACGTATATGCCCACGCCATTACTAAAGATTTTTGTGGCGGCTCTATTCTAAAAGAAGCAAAAACAATAAAAGAACTCATCGTTCGGCCGTATACCCCACGTTTCTTGCGCGAAGGCGATAAGGCGTATATTAAAGTGGTTATTAACAACACGGGCCAAACCGAGCTCAGCGGAGAAGTTGGTTTTGATATACAAAATCTCGATAGCGGCGAGAGTATTTTAGAACAATTTGGTGTAACTACAAATTTAGCAAAGAAAAACTTCACCGCAAAAGAAAATGGCTTGGACTCTGTCAGTTTTAAAATACAAGCACCCAATAAGATCGGTGTCTACGCCTTCAAGGTAACCGCCACAGCGGGCACGTTTTCCGACGGGGAACTACGCCCTTTCCCGGTACTACCGAGCCGAATTCACCTGTCCCGATCGAACTTTATAAGCTTAAACCAGGTCGATAAAAAGATCATGAAATTTCCCGACCTTATGGATAATTCGGACCCTTCACGCATCAACGAAAAACTAGTGGTTAATATCGAGGGACAATTGTTTTTTAGTGTCTTATCTGCGCTCCCGTATTTAATTAATTACCCCTATGAGTGTATTGAACAAACATTCAACCGGTTTTTTTCTACTGGGATAGTACATTCAATATTTGATCGATTTCCGAGCGTCGCTGCCATGGCAAAGGAAATCTCAAACCGGAACACACCATTGGAAAATTTGATTCAAAATGATCCCAATCGACGTATGACGCTAGAAGAAAGTCCCTGGTTGCAACAGGCACAAGGTGGGCTTACTGATAACAACGATATATTGAATATTTTCGATGCTCGTATCGTTACAGATGTAAAAAACCAGTCCCTGCAGAAATTAACCAAACTGCAACTTCCCTCTGGAGGGTTTCCCTGGTTCCAGGGTGGCCCTGCCGATAATTATATGACGTTGTATTTACTCATGGGCATGGGGCGGGCATTGGAGTTCGATATTGATATTCCTAAAGATTTGGTCGTCAAGGCATGGCAATTTACCCAATCTTGGTTAGAACAGCATTTCCGTCATGCCATGAGTTTAGATTGTTGCTGGGAATACATTACGTTAGTTAACTATGCCGTCAGCCTATATCCCGACGATTCTTGGAGCGCGAATTTATTTACACAAGACTACCATGCCAGCCTGCTTCAGTTTAGCTTCAAGCATTGGAAAAAACATTCACCGTTGTTAAAAGGTTATCTAGCCTTGACGCTTAAACGAATTGGCCGCGAAGCGGATGCGAAATTGATTTGGGACAGTGTCATGGACTCAGCTCAATGCAGCGAAGCGCTTGGAACCTATTGGGCAACAGAGGATCGCAGTTGGTTGTGGTATCAGGATAACATCGAATCCCATGCATTTAGTATTCGCGTGCTAATGGAGTTAAACCCATCGGATAGTAAACTCCCTGGCTTGGTGCAGTGGTTATTTTTGAATAAAAAACTCAATCAGTGGAAATCCACCAAGGCCACTGCAGAGGCGATATACGCCTTAGCCTATTATTTGCGGCGAACCCAGGTGCTTGGCACGGAAGAAATCCTGCGTGTCGATTTAGGCACACAACGTGTGGATTATATTCTCGATCCGAACAAATACACAGGAAAAATTGATCAAATAGTTATCCCCGGCGACCAGATTAATCCTGTTAAGCACAGCCAAATCATCGTGGAAAAATCAACCCCGGGTTTTGCCTGTGCCTCCGCTGTTTGGCATTTCTCAACCGAGCAATTGCCGAAAACCGGACAAGGAGATTTCTTTTTAGTGAGCAGGAAATATTATAAACGTGAAAATAAGGGCCAGGAATGGATTTTAAAACCGCTTACTGATGGAGAAAAAGTTGTTATTGGTGACCAAATTGAGGTGCATATTTCGCTAACATCAAAACATGAATCCGAGTATGTACAACTACGCGATCCCAGGGCTGCTGGTTTTGAACCCGAAAACGTTAATTCAGGCTATCACTGGGAATATGGAACATCTTGGTATGAGGAAATTCGTGACAGCGGATCGAATTTCTTTTTCTCGAAGCTGCCAGCGGGTGAGTATATGTTTAAATACCGTTTGCGTGCCACTATGGCTGGGCAATACCGGATTGGTTCCGCAACTGTTCAATCCATGTATGCGCCGGAATTTAATGCTTATTCTGCTGGAGACGTGCTGCTGATCCAGTGACGCCACATGCGTGGACCGCACGCTCTGAACAAAACGCAAGGTCACAGCAGCTGTTCTAAAAGCCTTGCATCCATCAGACCCTATAGTCTTTATTTCAAGAAATTAAACCCGTAAAAAATGCTCTTGGTAATAACGCAACTCCTCAATCGATTCACGGATGTCCTCCAGCGCCAGGTGCACGGATTTTTTTTCTATCCCCTTGCTCACGGCGGGGGCCCAACGTTTGGCTAGCTCCTTTAAGGTACTGACGTCTAAATTACGGTAATGAAAATAGGCTTCCAGGTTGGGCATGCAGCGGGCCAGAAAACGCCGATCCTGACAAATGCTGTTACCGCACATGGGTGAGGCCTTGGCGGGGACATATTGACTCAAAAAATCCAGGGTTATTTGTTCGGCCTGTTGTTCGTTAACCCCGCTGGCCTTAACCCTATCGATTAATCCGGATTGGCCGTGTTGCCGTTGATTCCAGCTATCCATCCGCGCCAGCACCGCTTCCGCCTGGTGTATCGCCACTACCGGGCCCTCGGCGAGCAGGGTGAGTTGGCTGTCCGTCACCACCGTGGCAATCTCAATAATGACATCTTGTTGTGTGTCCAGACCGGTCATTTCCAGATCGATCCATATGAGGTTATTACTGTCTTGGGGCATATCCCTTCCTATCGAGTAGCTTGCCTGAAATTGTAACAGAGGCTACTCTCCACTCCTACGCGGTCAAGAGGAATAGGCATGCCAGGGTTTGAAGTATTCAGCGTCGTATTTTTATTCGCCGTGATCTTGGCCACGGGGCTGCAAGCCTGGTTGTACCAACGTCAACTGCGCTCAGTCCACGCCCACCGTGCACAGGTGCCCCCGGCTTTTGCGGAGAAGATTCCCCTCGCGGCGCATCACAAGGCCGCGGATTACACCATTGCCAAGATCCATTTGGGCCGCTGGGCATTGCTGTATAACACCATACTCTTGCTTGGTTGGACACTGGGGGGTGGCCTACAAGCCTTGGCTCAAACCTGGCAAACCGTGCTGCCCCATCCCCTGTGGTTAGGGGTGGTGGTGATCCTCAGCACCTTACTGATTTCCAGTTTGTTAGAATTGCCGTTCGGAATTTATTCCACCTTCGGGATCGAGCAAGCTCACGGATTCAATCGTACTACCCCGGCGCTCTATATCATTGATAAGCTCAAGGGGCTGTTATTGGCGTTATTGTTAGGCGGCCCGATCCTCACCGCCATACTCTGGTTAATGCAATACGCCGGAGAATATTGGTGGGCTTATGCTTGGGTAGTGTGGATGGTTTTTAGTTTTTTTGTCATGTGGATCTTCCCCTCCGTGTTGGCGCCGTTATTCAATAAATTCACCCCTCTGGATAATAATGAACTCAAACAACGTATCCATACCTTATTGCAACGCTGTGGCTTTACCAGCCGTGGAATTTTTATCATGGACGGCTCCAAACGTTCCACTCATGGCAATGCCTATTTCACCGGTTTTGGGCAAAACAAACGCATCGTGTTCTTTGATACCTTGCTCAAACACTTGCGGCCCGAGGAGATTGAAGCAGTGTTGGCGCATGAACTGGGCCATTTCAAACATCGGCATGTTCAAAAATCGTTGCTGGTCAGCGCGCTATTAATGCTGGGTGGTTTTGCCTTGCTGGGTTGGTTGGCACAACAGCCGTGGTTTTACACCGGACTGGGGGTCAAACAGGTATCGTTGCCGCTGGCATTGCTGCTATTTGTAATGGTCATGCCGGTGTTTAGCGTGTATTTGCAGCCCGCGTTTGCGTATTTCAGCCGTCGGCATGAGTTTGAAGCCGATGACTTTGCCGCCAGTCAGACCAATCCGGCGGATTTGATCGCCGCCTTGGTAAAATTGTATGAAGAAAACGCCAATACACTGACACCCGATCCTTGGTATTCGGCCTTCCACGAGAGTCATCCACCCGCCCCGGTGCGGGTGGCTTATCTGCAATCCAAACTTGCAACAACGTAAGGAGAACTTCGATGCAACGGAAATCTAGTGTGATGGTTTTAGCGCTACCGCTTTTATTAATACCCATGATGTCCCTCGCCGCTGACGGTAAAGCGCTGCATGATGCTAACTGCATTCAATGCCACGCTCGCATGCAGGGGGGTGACGGTAGCGGAATTTATACCCGCAAGGATCGCAGTGTTCAGGATTTCGCGGGGCTGACCCGCCAAGTGTCCCGCTGTAAAAGCAATATGGGTCTGACCTGGACGGATCAAGAGGTTGACGCCGTGGCTGACTACCTGAATAACAGTTACTACAAGTTTAAACCGAGTAAATGACCGCGTTAATCCAGCAACGCTGCCAACCGATCCCCAAGGGTTCGGCCGCCTTGTCGGTGGATGAAACCAGTCGCTTACTGCTACAAATTGATCAATGGACGTTAATCACCAACCCGCTGGCGATTGAGCGAGAATTTCGTTTCAAGAATTATTATGAAACTCAAGCCTTCGTTAATGCGGTGGTGTGGATCGCACATCGCGAAGATCACCACCCCGACATCAGCTTTGGCTACAATCGCGGTCGGGTACGGTATAACACCCACTCCGTGGGTGGGTTGTCGATCAACGATTTTATTTGTGCCGCTAAAATCGACGCATTGTTGCATTGAACATGCCGGCGGTGGAAAACATCTACACCGGCATCGTCATTGCGCGTCACGGCAAGGAATACCTGGTAGAAGATACCCAAGGTCAACGCTTGCGTTGTATTCCACGCCAACAACTCGCCGCCATCGCCTGTGGTGATAAAGTCAGATGGCAGCCTCAAGCCCAGGGGTATGGCACCATCCTCGCCTTGTTGCCACGTCAAGGTGAATTGGTTACCTGGAGTAAAACCAACACCCCCAAGCTGCTGGCCGCCAATATTCAACAAGTCATCATTGTGAGCGCGGCCCAGCCCGCGCCGCAAATCGATATGATCGACCGTTACGTGGTCGGCTGTGAAATTGCCGCTATCAAGCCAGTGGTGGTGTTTAATAAAGTAGATCTGCTCACCCCGCCGCAACGTAGCGCGATCGAGAGTGGTTTTGCGGCCTATGCCGACGCGGGTTACCCCCTCTTCTATCTCAGTGCGCATCACGGCACGGGCATCGCCTGTTTGCTCAACCAGATTGGCCGTGACACGGTGGTGTTGGTGGGCCCATCGGGAGTGGGAAAATCGTCGGTGATTCGTGCCCTGGTACCCCACGCAACCACCCGGGTGGGCGAGTTATCCGCGCAGCAGGGGCGCCACACCACCTCCCACAGCGAGCTTTATCACCTCAGTACGGGCGGACATATCATCGACTCACCGGGGGTACGCTCATTTCAGTTCCCGCCGGCATCTCCTGCCACCCTGGCGCAAGCCTTCATTGAATTTCGTCCCTGGTTGGGCCAATGCCGCTTCCAGGATTGTTCGCACGTACACGAACCCGATTGTGCGATTAAAGCCGCGTTAAGCAAGCAACAGATTTCCGCCCAACGCTATGCGAGTTATCTCGCCATGCGCGCCGACCAATAACTAGGGCGGGATTTTACCGAGATTAACCCGCTGCGGAATATCGCTGGGCTTAACCCCGGCTTGATCCGCGTGTAGTCCAATCGCGGCTTCAGTTTCCTTATTGAGTACGATAATACTGATCCGACGATTGATCGGATTAAACGGATTGGCCTTATCAAACAATACGGACGAAGCCAACCCCACAACGCGGGCGATTTTTTCCTCGTGCATGCCCCCCACCACCAGTTCGCGCCGTGCCGCGTTGGCGCGGTCGGCGGACAGTTCCCAATTACTGTAGACACGGCGTTCCTCGAATGAGCCGTATTCCACATAGATATAACTACTGGCGAATTTAGTGGCATCGGTATGCCCGCTGATACTAACGCGGTTGGGAACGGCATTAATGATCTTGCCTATCTCGTGCAAAATATCCCGCGTATAGGATTTTAGGATGGCACTGCTCAGATCAAACATCGGTCGGTTTTCCTTGTCGACGATTTGAATACGCAGGCCCTCAGAGGTCACGTCCAATAACAATTGATCTTTAAATGGGCGTAACGCCTGGCTTTTTTCGATGGCTTGCTGTAACGCCTGCAATAACTCGTCTAAGCGCTTTTGATCGGATTTTTTCTCTTCTTCGGAGACCAGTGATTTTTTCTGCGGTTGTTTTTCTTCCGCGTTCTTATCGTCAACATTGGTTTTTTGTTCAAAGGACTTTTTTTGTTCATCACTGGGTTGTCGCTTGCTGAGATTACTGCGCGGCACTTCCATCGCCCCGCCCATTTTGATCATACTGGTGCTGGCGCCTCCGGGGCCTTGCGGGCCTGCCGGATTACGAAAGTAATCCGAAATACCTTCGCGGACCAGATTGGATGTGCCGCCGAGTAACCACATCAGCAAAAAGAACGCCATCATGGCCGTGACAAAATCCGCATAGGCCACCTTCCATGCGCCGCCGTGGTGCCCGTGCGCCGCCTGGATAATTTTCTTGACAATAATCGGCTGTTTTTTATCTTCCATCGCAATGCCGCCAGCGCGGTGTCAGCAGGTTACTTCTGACCCTTAATGTGGGTCTCTAACTCGGCGAAACTGGGGCGGATATGGCTATAGATGGTCTTACGGCCAAACTCCACGGCAATCTGCGGTGTATAACCATTAAGAGTGCTCATGATACATATTTTAATGCACTCAAAAAACTTACCCTCTTCCTCAGCCCGAAATTCCAACGCCTTGGCCATCGGAGACGCAAATCCATACGCCAGCAAAATTCCCAAGAAGGTCCCTACCAAGGCCGCCGCAATATGATGCCCGAGCACTTCAGGCGGTTCGCTGATATAACCCATGGTGATCACCACTCCCATCACCGCCGCGACAATACCAAACCCCGGTAGGCCATCCGCCACCGTCTGTAAGGCACCGCTGGGAACAATCACTTCATGGTGATGGGTTTGTAATTCCACATCCATGAGGTTTTCCAGTTCAAAGGCGTTCATGTTGCCGCCCACCATTAAACGCAGATAATCGCAAATAAAATCGATGGCGTGGTGATCGGCCAAGATCTTGGGGAATTGTTTGAAGATCTCGCTTTGCTTGGGTTCATCAATATCACTCTCCAACGCCATCAAACCCTCTTTGCGCGACTTGGAAAAGATCTTGAACATCAAGGTCAACAAATCCATGTACATCGCCTTGGTGTATTTTGAATTTCCCAATAAACTAGGAACCCCTTTGAGCACTTTCATGATGACCTTGTTGGGATTGGCGATCACAAAAGCACCCAGGGCGCCACCCCCGATGATTAGCAATTCAAAGGGCTGGAATAAGGCCAACAGTTGGCCCTGTGACAGCACAAAGCCGCCAAACACTGCGCCAAAAACAATAATAAGACCTATGATCAATTTCATGAAGGTGTGGATCCCTGTGTGAAAACACCGTGAATTCCTCTGTGAATTATCGTCTGCCAGCCCGCAAACTTAAGCCGCCGGGTTGCTTGGTGGCTCGCCACTATGGCTAAAGTAGTTGGCGGGTAATCCGATAATTTTTAACAGCTTGCGGCTTATTCCGTCGCTATAACCATACTATTTACAGGATATCTAACCGGCCGTGGAATCATCGATCAAAGATTGGGTACATCGCGCAGAAGGTAAGCCCCTCCCGATCATGGCCCATTCGGTGGATCTGTTGCGCAAATTGAGCCAGCTCGACGACCTGCCGCTCAATGCCATTGTGGATGCCATCGAACAAGACCCCGGCTTGACCGTCCAACTGTTTCGCAGTTGTAACCGCAAGGGTAAAAATAAATTACAACGCGAGGTCACGTCAGTGCAACAAGCCCTGATGTTATTGGGAACCCAACCCGCTACCGCTATGGCGATGCAACTGCCGTTAATCCACAAAAGCCTCAATCCCAGCGCACGCCAGCAATTGTTGCGCACCTTTTGTCGCGCCTACCATGCCAGCATGCAAGCGGTGGTGTGGGCCAAACAGCGGCACGATATGACGCCCGATGAAGTTTCGGTCGCGACCCAACTGCATTTTCTAGGCGAAATGGTGCTGGCGATGTACGCACCGGAAAAATTATTAGAAATCTTTCAGCTGCGCGCGGAAAAAAATATCGCCTCGGAAGAAGCCCAATACTTAGTATTAGGCTTTACCTTGGATCAATTATCCATGGGCCTGGCCAAGGCTTGGGGTTTACCCAGTCTGGTGATCGATGCCTTACATGGAGAAAATGCCCAACACCCCCGCGCCTACGGCATCATGCTCGCGGTACAACTCGCACGGGGTGCGGCGATCGATTGGTATAGCGAAAAAACCCGTAAAGTGGAAGAACAAGCCGCGCAATGGCTGAACTTACCCTTGGACCAAATTATTTCTGAATCCCATGCCCTGGCGGTTAAATTGGCCAGGATCACGCACTACGACGGCGTGTTACAAACCGCCAGTTTATTGCTGTTAATCCCCGTTGAAACCACTACTATCAATAAAAACTCCGCTATCACAGAAGCACACACTGCAGCTATTTGTTTGATCCCGCAACTGAATTTAATCAAACAATCCATGTTGTCGCTGCAACAAACCCTCAAGCAAAAAACCCATCTAGAGGAGATCTTGAGGTTAGCCGCCGAGGGTATGCACGATGGGATCGGATTAAACCGTGTGGTGTTCGCCGGTTATGACGCCGATGATAATAGGCTGCATCCCCGTCTGGTGGTGGGATCGGATAATGATCCGGTGTTCAACCGTTTTGAAGTTAAATTAAAACCTGGCACGCTGTTTTATCAATTGCTGCAAAAACCCCAAGCCATTTGCATCAACGACGGTAACCGCCAGCAATTTTGGCCGATGATCCCGTTCGAAACGCAAAAACTTTTAGGTACTAATAGTTTTATGGCAATGTCGATCTTTGTGCAGGGTAAAGCCGCTGGTATATTTTATGTGGATCGCCACACCAGCGCCTGTCAAGTTGATAATAACAGTTATCAATACTTTAAAAGAATGTGCGCATTGGTAACCCAAGCTTTGGAACTGCAGACTAAACAACAGGGGAAAGGGGCCGCGTGATGAGAGATAATTTTCTTTACGGTAATTCGGAACCGTTATTGGGTGTAACCGCGGTTGGGTGTGACCGTCGGCCGCAGGGATGCGGCCGTCGAGCGTACAGGGAAGTATTTACAGCGCGTCACACCCAACCGCGGTTACACCCAATAACGGTTCCTGACCAGGTTCGCTCTAACGGGTATAATGATCTTCCCCCGAAATAGTAGACACCTCGAAAGGAGAAAATGAATACTATAACCCGGAGGTGAAAAATGAAAGAAACCAGAAAGCGCTATACCCCCGAATTCAAACCGGAAGCGGTGGTGCCTGCCCTCCGGCAAGGCTACCCCGAGGCGGGGCGAATAGTGAAGCTCAAGGCCACGATGTTGCGTCGCTGGGAGAAGGAGCGGCGCGGATGCAGACACTGGGCTTGCAGGCCAAGGGTAAACGCAAATACAAAACCACGACTAACTCGAATCACACGTTGCCGGTGGCCCCCAACCTGCTGAAGCAAGACTTCGAGGCGTCGGCGCCGCATCAGAAATGGGTGAGCGACATTACCTATGTCTGGACCGACGAGGGTTGGCTGTATTTGGCGGTGGTCCTGGATGTGTATTCGAGATTGGTGGTGGGCTATGCCCTGAGTGCTCGGATTGATCGCGCCTTGGTAATCACGGTGTTACGGAGGGCCTTGTTCCGGCGAAAATTCCCACGGGAGGTTATCGCCCACAGCGACCGCGGGAGCCAGTACTGCTCGGCGGATTGTCAAGTGTTACTGACAAAACACGGGCTTGTTTGTAGCATGCGCAAGCGCGGTGATTGCTATGATAACGCAGCCATGGAGAGTGGGAACCACAGTTATAAGGTCGACACCCAGTCTCGTCAAAGTCGAGGGTCAATAAATATGGCGCACTATGTAATGGTAGGAGAGGGTGACTATCCGGCGGCTTACATTAAGAAAACGCATCGTGAACATCTGGAAAATGACTTATGGATAACCGGAGACATCCTGACCTTCAAGGTCCCGGTACCCATACTTTATGACCTAAAGTTAACCGAAATCTTCGACCCCGACACCGATTCGTATGTTTATGAAGGGGCGCCGAAGACGTTGTACGATGCGAACCCCATCCCCTGCATGCACATTTCCCTCCTCGACGCCCTCACCGCCGCCGGCGTCGACAACCTCCAAACCTACGACGCCGTCCTGCGCGATCTTACCCACGGCATCGAATACAAAGACTATAAAGCCTTCAACGTCGTCGGC
>JACQBC010000011.1 GCA_016194635.1 Gammaproteobacteria bacterium
CCAATCGTGGCATATACCGGCAGTAATGTTGGCTCATCCGGGCCATCATGAATAAGAAAATTCGCATATACCTGCCACGCGCCAATTTCAGCCGTTGCCGCGCTGTGTACTTTATACGTGGGCTGCCAGGACTGAATAGTGTGCGTTTGTAGCTCCGCCAATCCAACCACGTGGGGTTGGGTCTTAGACGCCTCTTTTGTCACGCCAAAGCGCAACACGTCAAAGACACGTTGATCTGGCGTGCTGTTATCCAGAAGGCCCGACACGGTTAAATGATAAAGGGGGATACGAAAATGAACACGAGAGTCGCCGTTCGGGTACGCCCAGGTTCTAGCAACCCCTACCGGTTTATTCCCGACCAGTAATCCAATTTTCCGTATCATGCGGCGTACCCTCGGTGGTAATAGCCTTTATTATTAGGATTGTATGGCGCACAAAATCATACCCCGATTGTATCTTAAGTCAAGATTCAGGAAGTTTCGGCGCGAAGATCTCCTGACAAAATTCCATGAAGGCGCGCACGCGCACCAGGTTGCGCAGGTCCGGGTGGGTCAGGATCCACAGATGCTGTTAAATCGATAACGCGGTACAACCTTGGGATAATGTTGCCGTCGCCAACGGATCGTCGGGTGTTCACCAAACGAATCATCGGGCGCTAACCATAGATGCTCATCCAGGGGTAGGTGTTGATGGTGCTTCCAGTAATCGGGCGCGGCATGGATCGCGTAGGGCAATTTTCCCAAGCAGCGGCCGATCCAATGTTGAGGGGGTGTGGTGGTGGCGCGTATCACCATGTCCACCTCGCGCCGACTTAAATTCACCAGTTGATTTGAGGCGACCAACTCCAAATGGATCTGCGGGTAACGCGCGGTGAATTGTGGCAGCGCGGGTAATAGATGGTAATACAACACCGTGTCGGTGGTGCTGACGCGCAAGTTGCCAGTGGGTGCGGCGGCGCAACCGCTGAGCTGAGTTTCGAGTTCCAACATTTCACGTTCGATGCGCTCCGCCGTTTGCGCCAGCCGTTCACCCAGGGCTGTGGGGGTGTAGCCCTTGCGCGAGCGCTCGAACAAGGGGTTTTGTAGGCGTTGTTCTATGGCGCGTACCCCCCGAAACACGGTCGAGGTATCGACATGGAGTTGCTCCGCTGCCCCGGCCAGGGTTTGGCCGCGGATCAGGGCCAAAATAAGGCGAAGATCATCCCAGGCGATATTCATGGGCGTTTTTGCAATAGGTGTTTGCATATATGCCTATTTTCATTGCGGAATTGCCAACTATATTGGCATTACTTCCCACACACCACAAGGAGAGCCCAATGATCGACGCACGATTCGCCCCCTACGCCGCCCTGGTATTACGCCTAGGAGTGGGTAGCATGTGGATCAGCCATGCTTTATTAAAATACCTGGTTTTTACCCTGCCGGGGTTCGCCGGTTTTTTAGCGTCCCACGGCATGCCCAGTTTTCTGGCGTGGCCGGTGTTTGTGTTGGAAATCGGCGGCGGGGTGTTTATCCTGTTAGGTGTTTACAGCCGCTGGGCAGCGTTGTTATTAATTCCGATACTGATCGGCGCCGCTTCGGTACATGTCGCGAACGGTTGGGTATTCAGCAATCCCGGCGGGGGTTGGGAATATCCGGTATTTTTAATCGTGGCCTCGATAGCCCAGGGCTTACTCGGCGATGGCGCGCTGGCGATTAAGCGCAATCCAAGTATGATGAGCTTAACATTGCAACCAAGGACGCAACAATGAAATTATTTTACTCTCCCGGCGTATGCTCCCTCGCCTCGCACATCGTGCTGCGTCGTTCACAGCTTCCGTTTGAACTGGTCAAGGCGAATATACGCACCGGAAAAATGGAGGATGGATCCGACTACAACAAGATCAATCCCAAGGGCTATGTGCCCGCCCTGTTACTCGATGACGGGGAATTGCTCACCGAGGGCGCGGTCATTTTACAATACCTCAGCGACTTGGCGCCGCAACACCAGTTGTTTCCTCCCGCCGGCACGCGCGAACGGTACCGTGCGCAGGCAATGTTAAATTTTATTGCCACTGAAATTCATAAAGGTTACAGCCCGTTGTTTAATCCCGCCATGCCCGAAGCGGCCAAGACGATCATCCGCACGAATTTAGGCAAGCGGTTTGATTTATTATCCGAAACCCTAGCCAGGCAGAATTTTTTACTCGGCGAACAATTTACCGCGCCGGACGCGTATTTGTTTACCACCCTGCGTTGGAGTGAGGGCTGTGCGGTCCCGTTGCAGAATTGGCCAACGTTAATCGCCTACCGCGAACGGGTGGCGGCGCTACCTTTTGTGCAAGGCGCGTTACAGGTAGAGGGATTAGCCAAATAAAAATTGCAGGCAGCTAAATTCAAACATCACTAGCATCGTATAGTAGTGATCTGGTCACGCTGCGCGCCATGGTTTTTACCACGGTTTCCATTACGGTTTGCGGCTGACGGCCGCCGCGTGTTGTATTGGCCGGTTTGCCGAATAAATCCGGAAGTGGATTCCAAGGGGTGGGGGGATTGTCGTAAACGAGGGGGTTCGCAAAGTCATTTTTGGAGCGGCAAGTCTGGCATCAATGCGATTTCAAATTCAATAGCCGGGCGCGGGGCGAAAGCCTCCTGAGGGATGCCACCATACTCTGCGGCGGTTTGTCGCGACAAGACGAGGTTGTTATAGCCAGTCACACCGGGCTATCTCAAAAAAGGAAGGGATGGACGGGCCGCGATTGCCATATAATATAGTGTCACGTCGAGAGCGACCTCAGAGAAGACCGATAACCCATGAATACGACCCCCTCCCCCGCGCAACGCAAGGCCGTGGCCCTCATCTCGGGCGGCTTGGATTCGTTGCTGGCCGCCAAGCTGGTGCTGGATCAGGGCATCCACGTCGAGGGGTTGAATTTTTTCACCGGTTTTTGCGTCGAGGGCCATACCCATGCGATCCGTCAGCGTGATAACCCCAAGCCCAAACGCAACAATGCCCTGTGGGTGGCCGAACAACTGGGAATTAAACTTCACATCATCGACGTGATCGAGCCCTATAAACAGGTGTTGCTAAATCCGAAACACGGCTACGGCGCCAACCTGAATCCCTGTCTGGATTGTAAATCCTTCATGGTGGGCAAGGCGCTGGAATGGGCACAGGCCAATGACTTTGATTTTATTATTACCGGCGAAGTGATCGGTCAACGGCCGATGTCACAACGCGCCGATACCATGCCGGTGGTGCAACGCGAATCCGGCGCAGGAGATCGCCTGCTGCGGCCCCTGTGCGCCAAACATTTAGCCCCTACCCTGCCCGAACGCGAGGGCTGGATCGATCGCGACACGTTGCTGGATTTCAACGGCCGTTCGCGTAAACCGCAAATGGCCTTGGCGGCACGCTATGGTTTTAAAGACTACGCCACCCCGGCGGGGGGTTGCTGTTTTCTCACCGATGCCAGTTACTCACGCAAGCTGGTGGACTTATGGCAGGCGCGCGGTGCGCGCGAGTATGAACTGGATGACATTATGTTATTGAAGGTGGGTCGGCATATCCGTCCCCGGCCGCATTTTAAAATGATTGTCGGCCGAGAGGAAGGCGAGAATAATTTTCTTGAGGGGTATCGTAAACAATTTATCCAGTTGCGCAGTATTAGTCACCGTGGGCCGCTGGTGTTGATCGATGGCGAGGTCAGTGACGAGGACCTACGATTGGCCGCGCAAATCGCCGCGCGTTTTGGTCAGGGCCGTGAGGCCGAACAGGTCGCACTGCAAGTGGTGCGTCACAATGGCGAGTCGCAACAACTGCAGGTAAAACCCCTGGGTGGCGAGCAGATTCCACCGGAGTGGTATATTTGAGCTCGCAGCAGTTGGACGCGCGGCGGTTGTTGTGTCCGTTACCGGTGATCCGCACCCAAGATAAAGTCAAACACATGCAGCCGGGGGATCAGCTCGAAGTGATTTGTACCGATCCGGGGGCATTAAGCGATATCCCAGCCTGGTGCCGTATTAATGGACATAAAGTGTTGCGCACCGAGCAAGACGCAGGCGAGGTAAGAATTGTGATCGAGGTGCAATAGTCAACTCAATGGAGATTGCCTGAAATCTAAATAACTTTCGCAGATAGCACTTTGTTCCTGAGACAACAATATGCTAGTCCACTGCGCTGCAGACCGTGAACAGCGGGGGCAACGGTCGAAGTTCGAATGGGGTTACTACGTATGCAATACAGGTTATACATGGTCGGACAATACGGTGCAGCCGAGGTTGGTGCCGGGAAGTTGCGACCGTCGGCCGCAGGGATGCGGCCGCCGAGCTACAGGGACGTATTTACGCGTGTCGTAACTTCCCGGTACCAACCTCGGCTAAAATCCACAGCCCACTCCCCCACTGGATTAATTCAAGCTAACGAGAAGTAAATTAGCCTAATGAGCAACCAAATCGAGCGTAGCATTTTAGATCGCAGCAATCCCGAGCGCCTACGGGCCAGCAAACGCGTCACCGTGGTGAGCATGGTGTGGAATTTAGTTCTAACCGGGGCGCAAACGGTGATCGGTACCCTGGGGCATTCACAGGCACTGGTGGCGGACGGGTTGCATACGCTGTCGGATTTGATCACCGATATATTAGTGTTGTTCGCGGTCATCCACGGCCATAAGGCGGCAGATGCCGACCATCCCTACGGGCATGCGCGGGTGGAAACGGCGGTGAGTTTGATCTTAGGTATTGCGCTGTTCGGCGTGGGGGTGGGCATTGCGATCCGCGGTGGGATGCGGTTGAGCTCGCACGATGTTTTTATCATACCCAGCGCGGCCACCTTAGTGACAGCCGTGCTGACCTTGGTGGTGAAAGAGGTGTTGTACCACTACACCATGCGCACGGCGCGACGTTACGATTCCAACATGTTGCGCGGCAATGCGTGGCACCACCGTTCGGACGCGATTTCATCCTTGATCGTGGCCGCCGGGATTGGCGGCAGCATGCTGGGGTTTGGCCATTTTGACGCCTTCGCCGCCATTCTTGTCGCGATCATGGTGATGAAGGTCGGTGTCAGCCTGGGCTGGGCGGCGTTGCGGGAACTGGTGGACACCGGGTTGAGCGTGCAACAAACCTACGCCATCGAACACGCCATCACCGCCGTGCCGGAAGTCAAAGCTCTGCACGTGTTACGGACCCGCTCGATGGGCGGCAAGGCGCTGGTGGATGTGCACATCCAAGTCAGCAGTACCATCAGTGTTTCAGAAGGCCATCATATCAGTGAGGTCGTACGGCAACAGGTGATCAACCAGGTTGACGAGGTGGATGATGTGATGGTCCATGTCGATCCCGAGGACGATGAACGCACCGCCCCCAGTATCCACCTGCCCTTACGCCATGTGTTGGTTCCTCAGTTATGCCAGGCTTGGGCCAGTATCCCGGCGGGCGCGGCCTTGGGTGATGAGGATATCACCCTGCATTATGCCAACGGAAAATTGCAGGTGGATCTGGTATTACCGCGGCAACTGTTAGAGAATCAGCCACGGGTTAATGCCGAACAGCTGGCGGAGCAATTTGCCGAGGCGGCGCGCTCAGTGGTCACCCTGGCGCGGGTGGTGGTGTATTTTCACTGATGCTCCGCGCCGGTGCCGTCCCTTGTTGCACGGCACTATTATAGTGCATACTGTGGGACACCCAAGCTGATTTTGTATAACTATCAACGTCTTGTGGTATGGCATGGTTTCTGCTGACTGAACAAGCACGGCTATTTTCATGCCGCCCCTTGGGGCGTGCGACTCAAAAAAGACACTCCTGGAGGAATACATGTCAGATAAAGTTTTAAAAATGATGAAAGACAAAGGCGTGAAATTCGTGGACTTCCGCTTTACGGATACCCGCGGCAAGGAGCAACACGTGTCCGTCCCGGCGGACCAATGCGATGCCGAGGTCTTCAAGGATGGCAAGATGTTCGACGGCTCGTCGATTGCCGGTTGGAAAGGCATCGAAGCCTCCGACATGATCCTCATGCCCGATCCTGATACCGCCGTCATGGATCCCTTCATGGACGAGCCCACCCTGATTTTAACCTGCGACGTATTGGAGCCCTCCACCGGCCAGGGTTATGAACGCGATCCCCGTTCGCTGGCCAAGCGTGCCCAAGCCTATTTACAGTCCACCGGCATTGCCGATACCGCCTACTTCGGCCCCGAACCCGAATTCTTTATCTTCGACGACGTGCGCTGGGGCTCCTCCATCAGCGGCTCGTTTTGCGAAATCGACTCCGAAGAAGCAGGCTGGAACACCGAAAAAATATTCGAAAACGGCAACATGGGTCACCGTCCCGGCATCAAGGGCGGATACTTCCCTGTGCCTCCGGTAGATCAACTGCAAGACATCCGCTCCGCCATGTGTCTGGCGCTGGAAGAAATGGGCGTGAAGGTCGAGGTGCACCACCACGAAGTGGCCACCGCCGGACAGTGCGAAATCGGTACCCGTTTCAACACCTTGGTGACCCGTGCCGACTGGAACCAACGCCAGAAATATGTGATCCACAACGTGGCCCACGCCTATGGCAAAACCGCCACCTTCATGCCCAAACCCATCGTAGGCGACAATGGTTCGGGTATGCACGTGCATCAATCCCTAGCCAAGGGCGGCACCAACCTATTCGCCGGGGATAAATACGCCGGGTTGTCCGACATCGCGCTGTTCTACATCGGCGGCATTATCAAACACGCGCGCGCCTTGAATGCGATTTGTAATCCGGGCACCAACAGTTACAAGCGTCTAGTGCCGGGTTTTGAAGCCCCGGTGCTGCTGGCCTATTCGGCGCGTAACCGTTCGGCGTCGATCCGTATTCCCTGGGTCGCCAATCCCAAGGGCCGTCGTATCGAAGTACGCTTCCCCGATCCGACCGCCAATCCCTATTTCGCATTTTCCGCGATGATGATGGCCGGCTTGGATGGTATCAAGAACAAGACCCACCCCGGTGAAGCCATGGACAAGAACCTGTACGATTTACCACCCGAAGAACTCGTCAAGGTGCCCACCGTGTGCCACTCGCTCGACATGGCGCTCGAGGCCCTCGACAAAGATCGCGGCTTCTTAAAACAAGGCGGTGTCTTTACCGACGATTTGATCGATGCCTATATCGGGTTAAAGATGGAAGAAGTCACCCGTATCCGCATGACCACCCACCCGGTGGAATTCGATATGTACTATAGCCTGTAAGCCGGCGAACGAAGGCGACGGAATTAATTCTGTCGCCGGCCATTCAAGGGACAGCCCGCAAGGACTGTCCCTTTTTCATGCAAGAGGGTTAACCACAATACGAAAACCCGGTTTATATACAACAATAGATACGTTACGCAGCAGGGGATTGCCATGGACCAAGCGTGTAAGAGTGTTGCCACGTTTTTAGAGTGTCTGCAAGAGTGCATGACACAGCTACACGCGATCCATGATCATTTTGTGCAGGCCGGAATCAGGGGCGCGCGGCCCTTCCTCAACCTAAGTGGCCGCCCTTTTACAATCCTCAACGGCAGCACGGCGACCGTGTTTAGCGGGAGTCTCTGCATGGGCTTCCTCGTCGAGACGACCAAGGCGCGCGAGTACGACCTCCATGTGAACCTGCTCTGGGACAACGAACAATGGCTGGTGGAGACCCAGGCGTGGGTCGACAATGATGCCGGTGGACAGGATATGCTGCGCGCACTACCCGTGCGTTCGGCAACGCAACTGGTAAGTTGTATAGAACAAATCAAATTGGCGGTTGCCGACCTGGCCACACTGCGAGAAGTGGTGAAATCCGTGTAAGCGGCGCGGCAGTTTGGTTTTTTGGCGACCCGTGGCAATGTTGCGGCTAGAGAATCCTCTGTACTAAAATGAATGAAGATCAGTTTTTCCTACCGTCTCGTTAAACGCAATGCCCTTGAACTAAAAGCATATCACTTGAAAGGAACAACACCATGAGAAAGCTAAAGCCACAAATGTAAATGGACGCTGCCAACACCCATCAAGTCTTCGACTGGCTGTGGACCTCCGCTCAACTGAGCGAGGAAGATATTACGCGGCTGCCCGCGCTTGGCATCGCGGTGGTGATTAATTTAGCCCTCCCTACTTCATCAAACGCCCTACCCGCGGAAGCTGAGTTGGTCACGCGTCAAGGGCTTACCTACATCCATATTCCCGTGGAGTGGGAGCAACCCGAGCTTGATCAGTTGGCGCAATTCTTCGGTGCGCTCAAGGCGTTTGATGGCAGAAAAATCTGGGTACATTGCGCAATGAACAAACGTGTATCGGTTTTTATCTATCTCTACCGGAGGTTGTGTCTGGAGCAGAGCGAGGAGGCCTCGGTCCATCCAATGCGAGAGGTTTGGGCGCCAAACGATATTTGGCAAGCCTTTATTCGTAATGCCTTGAGTGCGTATTCAAACCCTGCTTCAGGCGCGACGCCGCTTAACTTTGGATTGAATAGATAAAGGCATGTGAATGGCAGATCTCGCGACAACACCCCCGTCAGCGTACTACGCCGTCATCTTTAGCTCGGTCCGAACCGGTGGCGATGACGGCTACAGTGAGGCAGCGAAACACATGTTAGCGCTCGCCTCGAAACAGCCGGGGTTGCTTGGTTTTGAAACTGCGCGACACGAAATAGACCCTTGGAAGGAAAATACAACCCACCGCCAAACCCAGAAGCGGGCCAAAGATTGGTATAAATCGTTTCGGGTTCGTGTTTGTCGCGTCGAGCGCGAATATGGTTTTTAGTTTACGTACCAACCGCCCCCTCCCGCCAACCTCTATTCCGCCGCCTTGAGGGAGCACTACAAGAATGTGTCTACTAAGGAGGCGTATGAAAAGGATACCCCCCCACCAAGACACGCCGTCAATACCTCCCTGTAGACTCGACAGCCGCATCCCTGCGGCGAACGGTCTTGGTGGGGAGGTATCCTTTTCATGTGACTCAGTAATATATCGCAACACGCGAAGGACTCCCGTGAACAAATACGCCGCGCATTGAACCGTGCAACCTAACTATGCCCCCAACCGAGCACCGAGTTATGACAGGCGACTCGTTTTAGGTTCGTGGTCCGCGCGGGATGCGGCAGGGTTAGGTGTCCAATGACATCCCCTGATAGTCGTGCCGAGTATGCAACCCGGATGCACAACGTGATCGAACACATCGACAACCATCTTGATGGGCCACTGAACCTGGAGGCGCTGGCGGCCGTCGCACATTTTTCTCCCTTTCATTTCCATCGCATGAAAGTGAAACTAATAGACCGGCCGCCCGTGACCATTGCCTATCTTCGCCACCTCGGCCCGTACGGCGAGCCTATTATGCGGTTCTGGCAGGACATCTATTATCCATGGGCGGCGACACACAATCTGTTTGATCAGCCGCGCTATGGCATTAGCCATGATGACCCCAGCATTACAGCGCCGGAGCAATGTCGCTACGATGCCTGCGCCGAAGTTGCAGCGGATTTCGCCGGTGCCGGCCATGCCTTCAAGACAACGATCGCGGGCGGGCGGTACGCCGTGTTGCGCTTCAAGGGCAGCGTGGCAGAGGTCGGCGCTGCCTGGGCTAAAATGCTGAGGGAGTGGCTACCTCCAGCGGCCTGCAACTCGATGCCCGTCCCGCCTTCGAGCACTACCCCAAAGGCGCTGGCCATGATCCACAGACAGGCATGTTTGAGTGCGAGATCTGTATTCCCGTCGCGCCGCTGTGAGGATGACGGTGCACGTGTAGACCTGCGCGGCGAATCCACCCAACGAAATTGTTCGTAAACAAAGCAGAGTACCCCGTCGTGTGTTGATCTTGTATTTCAAGATCGACCACACCGGCCTAAATGCAAGCGCCTTGTTCACTTGGTTACTCTCTTCATGTGGTGTTACCAGCATCAATGAAGGAAAGTATGGCGTTGCGGAGTTTGGTGAGTCACCGACAGCTGAGGTCTGGGTAATTAAAGGTGCTGCGAATATTCCACCGGTTCATGGTGTATTCCGCATTAAAATACGGACACAGGTGGATGCAGAACAGAAATGCACCGCGTTAACTTTGTGGTATGAATAAAAACAAATCGTATGGATCAGAACAGGAATATCACCCTATATATTTTAGTGTTTATGAAAAACATAAGCATAACCGCGCTTAAGAATAACCAGAACACCCATGACCGACGACAAGGTGGTATGCTTTGTCGTTCGTATGTTACACTTTTGTTTCATACTAACCTAAGACAAGGAGTCTTAAACAATGAAAAAAACACTCGCTTTAATGTTGTGTACCGGGGCGCTCGCACTTACCTCCCTGACCAGCCTTGCTGCCAGCAAGGCTGACGCTGTGACCGCGTTGAAAACCGCACGCGAAAAACTGGTGGTGTTGATCGATACAAAAGGAAAAGAGGCACAAGATGCCCTGATCGGTGAAATTCATAACGCCAGTGATGAAGTAGATTCGCAGCTGGCTGCGCTGTCGGATGATCCTAAAGCGAAACAAGCCGCCAGCGTGTGGGTGGAATTCAAAAACACCCGTGAAACCGAAATCATTCCTGCCGTGCAAAAAGGCGATGTCGTTAAGGCAAAAGAAATTGCCGGCGGGATCCAGAAGGGACGCTTTATGAAAATGATCGAATTACTGCAGTAGTGATTGGGTTGGCCGGGCGGTGTGGCGCGGGGGATTACAATAAAGTAAGGAGTTCATTATGGGTGTAAAGAAAATCTTGATGCTCGTGGGCGACTATGTGGAAGACTACGAGGTGATGGTGCCCTTCCAGGCGCTCTTAATGGTGGGGCATACGGTCCATGCGGTTTGTCCCGACAAGAAAGCAGGTGAGAAGATACGTACCGCGGTACACGATTTTGAGGGGGACCAGACCTACAGCGAAAAACCCGGCCATAACTTTACATTGAATGCGAGTTTTGCAGAGGTTAAGGCCGAGGACTACGACGCGCTGGTCATCCCCGGTGGGCGCGCCCCGGAATACATTCGCTTGAATGCGGCCGTGTTAAAGATGGTGCGGCACTTTTCGCAAGCCAACAAACCCATTGCTTCTATCTGCCACGGTGCTCAGGTGTTGGCCGCCGCCGGGGTCATTGAAGGCAAAGCCTGCTCCGCTTATCCGGCGGTGGGACCGGATGTCACACGTGCGGGCGGCAAGTATGTCGATATCGCCGTGGATAAGGCCCACGTGGACGGCAAGTTGGTCACCGCGCCGGCCTGGCCCGCCCATCCTGATTGGCTGGCTAAATTCCTGCAAGTGCTGGGAACCAAGATTGAGCCCTAGGCTAATTGACTTTAAAAAAGTAAAAGAATTAAGATGAATCGGCGTGGGATCGGTGTTGCGATAGTTATAGGAGTGCGCGCCATTTGAAGAGCTGTGTTAGCGTCGTTGTTTTGTCTAGCCGCGAATGTGATCTACAGTTTTTATATGCACAAAGATGTTTCTGGGCTTAACACACGTATTCAAAACCAAGTTATATTCTAAATATTCTAACCCAGGAGCCTCGCATGGAACATTGGTTGTCTCTGGCGTACCTGGTGGCCGGGATCATTTTGGCGGTTATGGAAATGGTCACGCTCACTTTTTATCTGGCGGGATTATCGTTCGCGGCCTTGTGCACCGCGCTTTACACCTGGGTGTATACGTCCACATGGTGGCAGGCGGCGATTGTCTTCGCGGTAGCGGCGGTTATTGCACTGCCGCTGGTGCACCTGCTGCGTCTGCGCATGCAGGCCGGCCGCAGCAACAGCGGCCTGGATGACATGGACAGGGGTGCGCTGGTGACGGTGGCCGAGGACAATAACGGTGATCTCAAGGTGAGGTACCGCGACTCGCTGTGGGAAGCGGTATGGGAAGGTGGGGGCAAGCCACAGGTCGGGATGCGTGCCGAAATAGTGGCGCGTAACGGTTCACGGCTGCGCATCAAGGCCATTGGCTGAAAAAATATTTACCCTGTTAGCATTAAGGAGCATTTTTATGGACATTACGATTTCCTCAATTGTGGGTTTACTTATCATCCTGTGGGCGGCGGTTATGATCATCCGCGCGGTGCGTATTGTGCCGCAGCAGCAGGCTTGGGTGATCGAACGCTTGGGTAAATTCCGCGATGTACTGACCTCGGGCATGCAGATCATCGTGCCGTTCTTCGACCGCGTGGCCTATAAATTCGACATGCGCGAGATCCCCATGGACGTGCCCGAGCAGGTGTGCATCACCAAGGACAACACCCGGCTTTCGGTAGACGGCGTGCTTTACTACCAAATCACCGATGCCCGCAACGCCGCATACGGCACCAGCAATGTGATTACCGCGGTGGTGCAGCTGGTGCAAACCACGATGCGTGCCGAAGTCGGCAAGCTGGCGCTGGATGAGTGCCTGTCGCAACGCGATACCCTCAACAAAGGGGTGGTGGATGTGCTCACCCAAGCCGCCACCAGTTGGGGCGTAAAAGTACTGCGTTACGAGATCCGCAATCTCACACCGCCGGATGAGATCCAGCGCGCCATGGAACTACAACTCACCGCCGAGCGCCAAAAGCGCGCCGCGATTGCCAAGTCCGAGGGCGATCGTCAGCAAGCCATCAACCAATCGGAAGGCCAGAAGCAAAGCCAGATCAACAATGCCGAAGGCGAACGCCAGTCCGCCATCTTGCGCGCTGACGGCCAGGGTCAGGCGATCGCCACGGTAGCCGCGGCAACGGCTAAAGCGATATCTGACATCGGCAAGGCGGTGGCCGGGGAAGGCGGTGCCGATGCACTGTATTACCAACTCGGACAGCAATGGGTACAGCAGTGGGGGCTCATCGCCAAGAGCACCACCGTCACGGTGGTGCCGGCGAACATGGGCGATCTCTCGGCGATGGTGGGTTCGTTATTATCCCAGGCTGGAAATGCCAAAACCGGCGTGAAATAGTCAGTAGTGTGTGGCTGACGTAACATATAGCCACTAGGCGCGGATTTTATAATTGATTGCAGATAAACTGCTTGAGCTTTGAATGGGATAGGGTCAACCTTGAGCGTATGAAAAACATAACAAACGAGAAAAAACCCGGTTTCATAGCGATGCGCGGAGCTTGGTTTGGAGTATGGTTTTTTGCATGTCTTGCCATCCAAGGCTGCGCCACACTGGATATCAATTTAGCAAAACGAACCGTCGCTAGTGGCAATGCGGACGGAGCGATAGCAATTTTGCGTCCAATCGCCGCCCAAGGCAACAGGGTCGCGCAATACGAACTTGCGGATATCTACCTGCGAGTTCAAAGTGGAAAAATGAATCTGGAAGAAGGCATGCCGTGGATGCTCAAGGCGGCTGAGCAGGGTTATCTAGAGGCGCAGTTGGACCTTGGTTACCATTACGAAGTTGATTACAAGAACTACACTGATGCGCTCAAATGGTTTACGAAGGCGGCGGAACACCTTGACAAACCGACGGGACGTACCGCGGCGGAGAATATCGGTATTATGTACCTGGGCGGACGGGGTGTGGAGCCAGACAGTGCGGAAGCGGCACGCTGGTATCGAAAGTCTGCAGCACATGGGGGTGCCAGAGGCCAGTTTGCCCTAGGCCAGTTGTATTTTGACGGGCAAGGAGTCCCTAAGGATTTTAACCAAGCGGTCACGCTGATGGGTCAGGCAGCGAAGCAACAACACGCCGTGGCTCGGTACACTTTGATATTCATTTATGCGGAAGGTATCCAAACAGAACCCAATGCTATCGAAGCCGCTTACTGGTATTCGGGTATGCGTGTTCCGGACGAGGGGCAGGCCGATTATCTGGTCGCAAAGTTTTACACCGAGGGATTCATTGCGCGGGACGAAGAAATGCAGACCCTTTCGTGGCTGATGCGACGCCGAGGGGTAGCGGAGGAACCGGCTAACAAATACTTAAAGCAAATTTACCGGCAGAGGTGGGCTGACATGGAACGCGCGATTCATTGGTATCAGGCTGGCGCCGAGGCGGGTTTTGTTGGCGCGCAGGTAAATCTCGCGCGGATTTACTGGGACGATAAGGGTTCGTATTGGAATTGCGGCGAGGCAATCAAGTGGCTAAAGCTTGCCGCGGAAAAGGCTGACCCCTCCGCACTGGTTAACATGGGGTTTTTATACACCCAAGGCCCGGATCGCACGATAACCGGGATCGGCATCAGGTTGCATGAGACTGGAAATGGTCTCCAAATTAACAAGGTGAAGAATGATAGCCCCGCAGAACATGCGGGGTTGCTGGTGGGCGATATCCTTGTCGGTATCAATACTGATGATGCCTTAAAGTTAGGTGTGCAGGGCGTTATTGATCAGATACGCGCGAGCAAGGACAAACAAGTCATGCTGAGCATTCGTCGCGAGGGCGATGAAAAAATCAAAACCATCAACATCACGCCCCAGGAAATTATTATTAAATGTCCAGGGGCCGAAGACGTAGGCTTGGTAAGCGATAACGCCGAGGCGGTCAAATGGTTTCAAAAGGCGGCGGATCGAGGCAGCTCCGTCGGCCTGTTCTTTCTCGCCAAGGCATATCAAGAAGGAAAGGGGGTTGCGCAGAACTATCAGAAAGCGATGGATCTGTACAACCAAGGTGCACGTCGGGGTGATTGGGAGGCGGTGCAGGAGATTTCACACATGTATAACACCGGCCAAGGTGTCGATAAAAGTAAAACGCTTGGGGACAACTGGATGCGTAAGGCAATCGACCTGAAGCACCAGGCCGTTACTCACGACCAGCATTTTTAAACTCTGGTTATCTAGCAACCCTAAATCAATTTAGAGGTAACAGTATGACGCTAACGCCCTCCTTACCGTCCACCCAACCGCGAATATTAGTGCTCGCCGCCATCGCAATGCTCTCAGGTTGTTTGGCGGCGGGAAACATCTCAGACACCGCCGCCGTGGATCAAAAACATGGAGTGCTTGTCACGGCTGTGCACTCTAATTACGAAGGGTATAAAAATATTCTTACACCCGATCTCAGGTTTCGATTCCGGCCGGAGGGAGGTAGCAATTTTAGCCGCATTGAGTTAGTGCTGAGCGAGGCCGACGAGCTGAAAGTCATTTCACTACCCATCGGAAAATACCAATGGGAAAGCCTGATGATCGGAAATAGTTATTTACTACTCGACAAAACCAAGGGGTTCGAGATTCAACCAAACAAAGTCACGTATATTTGGTGATATTGATTGTGAGATCAAGTCTATGGCCTCCGGCACCCGCGCTACGTTGAATGTAAAGGATGATGCCGCGGCAACCAAGCCGCGATTTGAAAATAAATATCCAGGCCTTGCAAAGAATCATGAATTTACAAAGCAGCTCACCGTACTCAAACCCGTAAGATAAACCCGAGTTCGGCCATGGCATGCTCAGCGGTGGGCAAGAGTATTTCACTTGTCCACGTGAGCTGCCGCCTTATGAAATCCCCCACCGGCTACGCTAAAAGCAGTCTCGGGTAACTTCGTCTTAGAAAACCCCCTGCGCAGGGCCTTGCGGTTATTAACTTATTGTTAAGCAAGCGCAGATGGCGGAGTGCTGCTTTAGGCAGAGAGCTGTTTTAAACTGCGTATACGCCAGCAATGTCATACCAATGTCATACTCGGTTGATAGTTTACTCCCATACCAACAATGTATTGTCATGAGGAGAATCCTATGTCGCAGTTATTCAACCGTGGTGTACTGGCGGGTACCGTATTGGTTCTTGCCGGTGCTTTGTCAACGGTTGTCGCCGAACCGGTCACGCAAATAAACGGTGCCGGGGCCACTTTTCCCTACCCGATCTACGCCAAGTGGGCCGAGCGTTATGCCCAGGACAAAGGGGTTAAGCTCAATTACCAATCGATCGGTTCAGGGGGCGGAATTCAACAAATTAAAGCCAAGACGGTGGATTTCGGTGCTTCCGATGCGCCCTTAAAACCCGAAGAACTCGACGCCAGTGGTTTAATGCAATTTCCCATGGTGATGGGCGGTGTGGTCCCGGTCATTAATGTGCCCGGTATCAAGACCGGCGAATTAAAATTACCCGCGGAATTACTCGCCGACATCTATTTGGGCAAGATCAAAAAATGGAATGACGCGGCCATCACCAAGGCCAACCCTGGGGTCAAGTTACCAGCGTTAGATATTACGGTAGTACACCGCTCTGACGGCTCGGGGACCACCTGGATCTATACCAATTACCTGACCAAGGTGAGCAAGCAATGGGCCGAAAAGGTTGGCAATAATAATGCTGTGGCCTGGCCGACCGGTGTGGGTGGCAAGGGCAATGAGGGTGTGGCCTCGTATGTCAGCCGCATTAAAGGCGCCATCGGCTACGTCGAATACGCCTATGCGCTGCAGAACAAGATCAGTTATGCATTGTTGCAAAATCACGCCGGTCATTTTGTCAAACCCGACAGCGCCAGTTTCCAAGCCGCTGCCGCCAACGCCGACTGGGCACACGCCCCAGGCTTTTTTATGGTGCTGACCGATCAACCCGGCAAAGACAGCTGGCCTATCACCGGCGCGACCTTCATCTTGGTTTATAAAAACCAAGCCAAACCCGATGCCGGCCGTGAAGTGTTGAAGTTCTTTGATTGGTCCTATCACCACGGGGGTGAAATGGCGGAAAAACTCGACTACATACCGATGCCCGCGAACGTCATCAAGCTGGTGGAGTCGACGTGGCAACAAGACATCAAAGACAGCGCCGGAAAAAATGTTTGGGAAAGCGCCATGGTTCAATAAAGTTCCGATGATCGCCACAGGCAAGCGATGAGGCTGCGGTAGTACTCGGCATTCCAGGTCGTTCGCCGTGTGGCGTTTTTAATAACATAGCAGAGTATAGTGTTGAGCCTATCCATACCTGTATCCGCAGCAAGACATCCACATTACGCACGCGTGACACGCTACGCGATGGTGGATGGGATCTTTCGTTTTCTCACGCGTGCCGCCGCCGGGTTAACCTTTCTGATCGTTATGGGAGTCTTGCTGGCCTTGGCGCTAGGCGCGTACCCGGCGCTGCATAAATTTGGGATCGGGTTTATCAGCAGCAGTCAATGGAATCCGGTGACGCAGGAATTCGGCGCCGCCCCGGCGATTGTTGGAACACTCATCACGTCCTTCCTGGCCTTATTATTAGCGGTGCCGTTGAGTTTTGGTATTACCGTGTTCATTAACGAACTGACGCCGCCATGGTTAAAGCGGCCCGCCGCTATCGCCATCGAGTTGCTCGCAGCGATTCCCAGCATTATTTACGGCATGTGGGGACTGTTTGTCTTCGCGCCGTGGTTTGCGGAGCACGCCCAACCCTGGTTAACCGAACACAGCGCCGGCTGGCCGCTGCTCGGAATGCTGTTCGATGGGCCGCCAATGGGTATCGGCATGTTTAGCGCCGGGTTAATCCTGGCCATCATGATCACGCCGTTTATTACCGCCATCTGGCGCGAAGTGTTTGCCCTGGTGCCCGCGGTGCTCAAGGAAAGCGCTTACGGGTTGGGCGCGACCACCTGGGAAGTTATCTGGAAGGTAGTACTGCCCTATACCCGCGCGGGGGTGATCGGCGGCATCATGTTGGGCTTGGGCCGCGCTCTGGGCGAGACCATGGCCGTGACGTTTGTCATCGGCAACGCGCACGACATCAGCCCGTCGTTATTCATGCCGGGGGCGACGATTTCATCCACCCTGGCCAACGAATTCACCGAAGCGGTGGGTGATATGTACCTCTCGTCGTTATTCGCGATCGGCTTGATCTTATTTATTATCACCTTCATTGTGCTGGGGGCGGCACGCCTGTTGCTCTCGCGGCTACGGGCCAAATCATTGCAGTCGGCCGCCGCATGAACATGTCACGCCTTTTGTATATCCAACGCCGCGCCACCAACCTCGTGACGATGGCGTTTGCCGTGCTGGCGATGGGGGTCGGTTTATTCTGGTTGAGCTGGTTGTTATGGACCTTGTTTAGCTCGGGGATGCCGGCGATCCAAGTCAGTGTGTTTACCCAAATCACCCCACCCCCGGGCAGTAACGGTGGCTTACTCAACGCAATTGTCGGCAGTGTGATCTTGACCCTGGGAGGGGTGCTGCTCGGTGCGCCGATCGGTGTATTGGCGGGCACCTATTTGGCGGAATTTGGGCGCGACTCGCGCCTGGCCGCCACGGTACGGTTTATCAGTGATGTGCTGTTGAGCGCGCCGTCGATCATTATTGGTGTGTTTGTCTATGAAATCGTGGTGCGGCGCAGCGGGCATTTCTCCGCCTGGGCGGGGATTGGCGCGCTGGCGATTATTGTGCTGCCGGTGGTGGTACGCACCAGCGAAGACATGTTGCGCCTGGTTCCCAACACCATGCGCGAGGCCGCCGCCGCGCTGGGCGCGCCGCAATGGAAGGTTACCTTGATGATCGTCTATCGCGCGGCGCGCGCCGGGATCCTGACCGGAATTTTATTATCGGTGGCGCGCATCAGCGGGGAAACCGCGCCGTTGTTATTCACCGCGCTGAATAATCAATTCTGGAGTACCTCCTTGGATCAGCCGATCGCGAATTTACCGGCCGTCATTTTCCAATTTGCCATGAGCCCGTACGAGGATTGGCATCGATTGGCCTGGGCGGGGGCGCTGATCATAACCCTCGGGGTATTGTTGCTAAATATTCTGGCGCGCAGTGTATTGCGTCCACCGCGATTTTCAGCATAACTTTTTCAAGCTACACCTATGAACAACCTAAGCACTATGATAACCATGACCGATGTCGAGCCGGCGGTGTTTCCAAAAAAACTCGAGGTGAGCGACCTGGGGTTTTGTTATGGAGATACCCAGGTCTTGCATAAGATCAATCTTAGCGTTCCAGAAAAACAGGTGGTGGCGTTCATCGGCCCATCGGGTTGCGGTAAGTCAACCCTGTTGCGGGTATTCAATCGCATTTATGAGATGTATCCCAAGCAACGTTCCAGCGGCGAGGTGCGGCTCGACGGTGAGAATATTCTAGACCCACGTTATGATCTTAATCGTTTGCGGGCGCGGATTGGCATGGTGTTCCAAAAACCCACGCCCTTTCCCATGAGTATCTATGAAAATATTGCCTTCGGGGTTCGTTTGTATGAACGCCTGCCGCGCCATACGATGAGTGAACGGGTGGAGTGGGCCCTACGCAAGGCCGCCTTGTGGAACGAGGTCAAGGATCTGCTGCATCGCGACGGTACGCAATTGTCGGGCGGACAACAACAACGGCTGTGCATCGCCCGCGCCATCGCCGTTAAACCCGAGGTGTTATTGCTGGATGAACCGGCCTCGGCGCTGGACCCGATTTCAACGCTCAAGATCGAGGAGCTGATCGCCGAACTCAAAAGCGATTATACGATCATGATCGTGACGCATAATATGCAACAGGCGGCGCGGGTCTCGGATTACACCGCTTTTCTGTATTTAGGCAGGCTGGTGGAATACGATAAGACCGAAGTTTTATTCACCAACCCCGCCTGTAAAGAAACCGAGGACTATATTACCGGCCGTTACGGCTGAGTACATCTGCTGCGGGCAGCGTCCCCAATGCAAATATTTTAATTCATTGCCAGGGCAAGCCACCTTGTGCCCGGGCGCGGAGTTCACAATCGTTTCACTTTTTGACGCGGGGTCTTTCCTGCCAAACCCGGGTGGATACTGCTTTGTGCATGACTTTGGTGCGGATGTTCGCTAACCGCACCAGCGTAGGCAGGTGGTGCCGGGTTTTTCAGTTTCGGTTCGACGCCGGTTCTCGGCAAATCCGTCAGTGGCCTGGGGATTTTTAGGATCGGGTCCGCGGAATCTCAGCTCGCGCAGCGGGTCTATGTTTTGCTTCATAGTGTTCAATCAGCAGAGGGCCTACCAGCCGCCCCGTGTTCCGGGGCCGTCATATACGGCAGCCTTTTGAAGGAGAACCGCATGAAAAAGACCGCGATGACTGACGTTATCCTTAAGGCCAAGGCCGATAAACAATTGCGTTGGGAACAGATTGCCGAGCACGCCGGGTTGGCGCCGGAGTTCACCACCTCGGCGTGTCTTGGTATGAATAGCATGCCGAAGGAAAACGCCGACAAGTTGTGCGCGGCGCTTGCTTTACCGGCCGAGGTATCGGCCGCGCTACAGGAGTTCCCGCACAAGAGCTGGGATAAGTGGGTGCCGACCGATCCGGTGATCTACCGTTTATATGAAATCGTCGCTGTTTATGGCGAGACCATCAAGCAGATCATCCACGAGAAATTCGGTGACGGCATCATGAGCGCCATTGATTTCTCGATGCACATCGAAAAAGTTCCCGACCCCAAGGGTGATCGTGTCAAGCTCACGATGAATGGTAAGTTTCTACCGTACAAGACGTGGTAGGTACTACGCACGTTAATATTTAATGCCGTAAGCGTGTGTTTATTGAGATACCGTTAATGTTTTCCCCGGCGTCCTCGTAGCGCTATGGGAGTGAAGTTACTGACATGACTTAACCGTCAGTTAAGAAACGTCATAATAAAAGTTCCCGCTTGATCAACAACAAAACATTGGACAACCTGTTGCCGCAAGCCTTGTTGAGGGGGAAAATACTTAAGGTCATCTCCCTCTAGATTTAAGGATGTGATTTATGAGCATACAAGCATGTTGCAGGTTTAAAATCACCGGCTGGGAAGAAAAGCGCTATCAGGAGTTTGTGGGTGGAGCCAGACTTACGCGAGCGAAGGTATTGCAAGTGTATCAAGGCGACATCAGTGGCGAGGGCACAATTGAATTTCTGATGGCGTATTCCACCGCCGACAAGGCAAGTTTTGTCGGCTTGGAACTGGTGAAAGGAAAAGTGGCTGACAAGCCCGGTAGTTTTGTGATTCAACATATCGGTAGTTATGACAGTGATGGCGCGCATAGCACCTGGTCGATTGTCGACGGATCCGGCACCGGCGAGTTGCTGGGTATTACCGGCAAGGGCAGTTACCTGGCGGTCGGCGAATCAGTGTTAGTGACGTTCAGTTACGATCTTCCCGGGAAGCCCCTGCCTAAGGTGTGATTTGTTTGATCTCGTTTAGAGATCAGCGGCAACCCGCGCTTACGCGGGTTGTACGCAAGGCGGGGCGTCGGGTGTGCGCAGTGACAGATTTTTTGGAAAACATAGTCGCTAGTCATTGTGCAACACGAAGGCCTTTTCCACCGTAAAGTTACCCACGCCGCTGTGATTGGTCATGACCCAGCCGTGTTGTTTCAGGTAGTCGGTCATTTGGCGGTTCATGTTGGGGTTGCCGCAGAGCATGACGCGATCGTCGGCGGGGTCGGCGGTGGGCAGTCCCAGCATGTTAAACAATTCACCGCTGCAAAATAGATCCGAGCCACGGGCAGAAGTTGGAAAGTTGTCGCGGGTCACGGTCGGCACGTAAAACAAGCGCTCGGAGGTTAACGCTTCTATTTCGGTTTTGTAGGCCAATTCGTGCGCGGTACGCACGGTATGGACCAACACCACACGCTCATAGGTTTTATACACGTCGGGATCGCGGATCAAACACACGAAGGGTGCAAGACCGGTGCCGGTCGATAACAGATAAAGATTGCGACCGGGTTGTAGATATTTCAGCGTCAGCGAACCGGTGGCCTTGCTGTTGACCCACACCCCGTCGCCTTGCTGGATCTGGGCTAAACGCTGTGTCAGCGGGCCATCGGGGACATGGATGCTGAGAAATTCCAAATGATCGGTATCGTTGGTGGAGACAATCGAATAGGCGCGGGCGATAAGCTTACCTTCCGGTCGCAGGCCAATCGTGACAAATTCGCCGTTCTCGAATTCAAAATTGTGTGGGCGGGTGGTGGTAAAACTAAACGTTTTGTCCGACCATTTACGCACCGACAAGACGCGTTGTTCTGTATAGGGCACCGCTAAACTCCTTGCTGATCATGCCGGTAAACAGGCCAGGTTCGTTGCTGCGCGAAGCCCGGCCAGGGTTACGGCGAATGTGGGCGCATTATAATTCAAGATAAATAGGTGGCAAAGAGCGGGGTTATTGCCGAAAGAGATAGTAGTGATTACTAACTTTGCATAGGCCAGGCATGAATTTTATGCTCTAATCGCAACCCGTACCGTCTTGCCCTGGCAAGGGGCAGGCTTCGGCGGCGGCTGGAAAGTGTGAAGCGGTTAGCGGCAAAACGCGGGCGCTTCGCGCGCAATTAAATGATGAATGAGGAGGATCGGGGTGAGCTTCAAGAACGTTGAGATCAAGAAACACGCCAATGTGTATCATGAGGGCAGGGTGACCAGCCGCACCGTGATGACCGAACAAGGTGAAATGAAAACCCTGGGGGTGATGTTACCCGGCACCTATCGCTTTAATACCCAGGCCCCCGAACGGGTGGATCTCACGCAAGGGCAGTGCCGGGTGAAGCTCGCCCATCAAACCGGGTGGGTGGATTTTCACGCCGGCCAAAGTTTTGATGTGCCGGGCAATTCCTCGTTTGAGATTGAGGTGACCAGTCTGCTCGATTATGTGTGTCATTTTGGATAAGGGCGGGTGGTTAACCGCCGTGGTTATTTTAGGATTGATGGATGGCCTGGTATAACGCGTCTTCGATCTCGCGCTTATAACGTAGATAATGGATGGATTGGACATCCAGCAATTCCTCGCCCAACAGACTGCGCGGGAGGTCAATATCGGTGATGTAGATCGGATATTTATCCCCCGCCTGGCGCAGCGACAACATATGCTGCGCCACCTGCGGATACAGCTGGGTACCGTACTCGAGGCTGGAGAATTCGCGATCTTCGCAATAAATCCGCAGCGACAGTGATTCGCCACTGTAGTCAACGATAACCAATAAACTAATGAAATTGGCGGGCTTAAAAATATTGCTGTGACGGTGTTCGATCACCTGCCAACGGCCTAAGACGTCTTTATTCAAGAAATAAAATTCGACCAATGGGGGTTTGCTGCGCGAAGCGGATAGATTATTGAAAAATTGCATGCGTCGATGGATGTTGGCGAAAAAGCCTTGATAGTGATTTATCAGGGTGGACGCGTCATAAAAATCCGTTTCTTGGGTAAAATACGAACCCCGTTCATCAATGATGTAGGCCATGGCGCGGTTAGCCTGGATATGAATAAAACATTGCACCATCCCCGGACCGTTGTAGCGGTATAAAAACGCCGCCATGTCATCGTGCTGGGTGCTGGGATCAAATACCAAGTGACGGAACACGGTCGAGGGTTTGGCGAGGTAGAGACGTAACTTGTCGATAGTGCCTAGCTTGGACCATACCAGGGTGTCGTCGTGCAGGCCGAGAATATAATAATCCCACTCAATCGCGATGATGTAACGGCTATTGGGAAAATAGTTGACGTTATAAAAGCAATCGTAAACACTGCTGAACAATTCTTCCAAGCGCCGCGCAATCGCGTCGCCGCGATAACTGGAATAGCTGCAGGCATTTAATTCCGCCGGGCGTTGCGCGGAGGACGGCGGTGACCAGGCCATACACGCCTGCAGGCACTGAAATAAGCCTTCAATCCCCACGAAATGACTGGTCAGTACCTCTTGCCACGAGGTGACGATGATCTGATCGATGCGCAAGGTCAGATTTTCCAAGCGCCCGCCAAACCGCAGCGAATCGGTGCGGTTGGAGGTAAGGTGTTCGCCGCGGCGCGTGTGGGCGCTAAACGGATCGACACCGACATTGACAAGGGTCAGCGCTTGGCAGATATACGCCGGTTTGCGTAAATCCGCGAGATTATCCCGCGACAACAAAATAGCGTCGAAGGATTTAGCCAGATTAGCGACAATCGCAGCGACTTCTTTGTCGCTTAGCACCGAATGGAGGGTATGAATATTGATCACGGTGGTGCTGGACAGGATCGTATTAAAATAACACCAGGCGATCAGCTCAACAATGTTATGCGCGCGCTTAAGCGGCGTGGCGGTTGCCACTTCGGCGGGATTCACAACACCGCTGAAGACCACCCAAAACTCGCGTTGCTCTGGGTCAATGAGTTGGTGCAGGGACAGATGGCTCGCATAGAGGTTATGGGTAATGCCGCGGTAAATAATCTCGATTTTGCCAGCCTTGCGCTCGAAGGCGGCGTATAACTTGCGGCCCAGGGTGGTTAGGTCGGCGGGTTTGATCTTGGCCAAGCCGGATTTGTTCCGTGCGAAATCAGACAAAAATCGATAGCTGCTGGTCATTTCATGGATCAACGCATTGCGTTCACGCATCACCCGCGGAATATTCCAATTATCTTTGCTATCTAAAATAAATAATTGGCTCGTACTCCAGCCCCACGCCTGGACGAGTTCGGTGAGTAAATTGCACCGCCAGGATTCTTCATCGGGCTGCTGCAGGCTGAGTTTTTCATTTATTTTAAAGTAAAAACAGCGCCGGATCAGCTCCAACCGTTCAAGGTCGGGCTTGTTTTGCAAATACTGCTCGACTTTGTGCAGCATCATCAAGTAGGGGTCGAGTTTGTTGATCTCGTTTTCACCCTGATAAATAGCCTTTTTAAACCGCGTGCCCAACAGGTCCATGGCGGGGTATTCGCTGGCATAGGCTTCCATTAATAAAGTTTTGATAATGGATTTATACGGCGAGTTAATTCCCTTAAACAGCAGCCATAGGGTCGCGCCGTAAAATTCCTCGGCCGGGATATGTTGTAAGCCGCCAAAATCAATATGGTCGCGGCTGTGAATATAACGCTTGTGTTTGATGTCCGCGACATACGCCGCATAGTTAGCGTCCTGCTCGGGCGGCACCAGCCACCACAGCGGGTAACGTCCCGCCAACAACAATCCGGTGCGGTAGAATTCCTCCAATAATAAAAAGTGCAAGGCACTACCGCTGCTTTCGCTGCTGAGCTGCCCGTGTTGTCCCTGGGCAAACCGTTCGGGGTCGACTAAAAACAAACTCGCATCGACTTCCAGGGATGCGGCGAATTTTTCAATGGCGGCGGTTTTTTTTTGCAGCGCGGCTATTTCACTTTCAGATAAGTTGCTGTCGTAGCACACCCAAATATCAAAATCGCTTTCACTGGAGTAAGCGATGGTCCCGGTGCTGCCCATTAAATACAGCGCGTGGATCGGGTAGCGGCGATAGACGCGTTGTTTAAAACTAAAACTTTTAGCGATACGCTTGGCAAGTTGCAGGCTTTTGGCGCTGGGTGTGTATTCCGGGATACCGGCCGCGGTGGTTTTGTTGACATAGCCCGGCAACAGGGGGTGGTTGGTGTGAAAGAGTAAGGGTAATAATTCGATAAAATCCAATTGCCGCAGGCGCATGTCCGCCTTGGCGCGCTGCAGCCGGGCTTGATTGATGGAGACAAAGCGCTGCTTGATTTCCTTGAAATCCAACAGCAGGGCGGGGTCATCGGACGGGTGGCGCGACATTCCCAAGATATCGGCGGGAGATCACAGAATCTTCATGCCGGACTTGACCTTGGCGGGGATTTATCCTTAAGCTGTCAATAACACGTCAGCCCGGTTTACCCCGGTGGGGTAAGTGAAAATTTTGACGCGGGTTGCTTTAGTTCTGGTAAGGAGTGCCGATACCACTCCCAGGCACACTGCCTAGTTTAGGAAGGGGTCCATGCTACAGCATCTTGATACCTCGCTCGTGCAACGCTTCTTGGATAACTTACCCAATCCCCTCGCCCTGCTGGACAATACCGGCCAGTTGGTTTGGTGCAATAGCGGCTTTGCGCAACTCTGTGGGGCAACCCCAGCGCAGCTGGTGGGTAAACAACACGAGCAGTTGCCTGCGGATGTGCAACGTTTATTGCGCGAGGAATTGGTTGTCACCCCAACCGCTGCCGACAATCCTGTGGCCCACGTGAGTTGCATCGCCGCCGGGTTGGGTGCCAATACCATATATTACTGTAACGATGTAACCTCATTGCACTTATTAGCAGTGGAGCGTGACACGTTGTTGCACCGACTCACCGAAATGCAGCCTACTGACGTCATCACCGGGTTATTCAACCGGCGCAGCTTGCTTGCGCATTTAGAACAGGAAACCGCCCGCAGCCGGCGTTATGGTAATCCCATGTCGATTATGTTGTTGCGTCTGGCGAATATCGATGAGTACCGCAGCCATTGCGGTGTGGCGGCGACGGATGGCTTAATGCTCGCCATCGGCCAAAGTTTAAAAGATCAAATGCGCTGGGCCGATGTCATTGGCCGGTATGCCGAAAATGAATTTATGTTGATTATGCCGGAGACCACCGAACAAGCCGCGGTGGATCTGTGCGGCAAGATTTTAGAACAGATCGGCAAGATCCCCCGGCCAAACGCCAAACAAGCCCTGCAGATCGATTTTGGCATGGCGCAGTGGCGGCGCGGGGAGGATGTGGGATTATTGATGCAACGCGCCCGTCAACACCTGGATGCTAATCCAGCGCAAAAAATCGCGGTGTAAAACAGCGAAATAGATTTCCAAATCCGCTGGGCGCTCTACTTAAAAAATCACGATCCGGGGACGGTTGGTGGTTACCGAGAGCCCAGCCGCGGGCGACTCGCTGTAAATACCTCCCTGTACGCTCGACAGCCGCATCCCTGCGGCCGACGGTCGCCCGCGGCCGGGCTCTCGGCAACCACCAAGGTTCAACGTTGATTGTCGCTAGTACACGGCCCATAGGATTTTAAATCAGAAGACAGTGCTATAAGGGTTCGCCCGTTCGCAGCGGTGTTTAACTCACCATCCGCTGGCGCGCGCGTTTAATCGCCGCTTGTACTTGCGCGGGCGCGGTAGCGCCAAGATGATTGCGCGCCGCGACCGATCCTTCTACGCTCAATACCGCAACGACATCGGCTTGCAACTGCGAGGAGAACCGTTGCAATTCAGCCAAACTCAGCTGCGCTAGGTCCTTGCCGGTCTCGATTGCATAGCGCACCGTCCGGCCCACGATTTCATGCGCATCGCGAAACGCCACGCCTTTGCGCACCAGATAATCCGCCAGATCCGTCGCCGTGGAAAATCCCCCTTGTGCCGCCGCCAGCATCGCCGTTGGGTTGATCTGGACATGGGGTAGCATATCGGCGAATACCCGCAGGCAACCTTTTACATTATCGATGCTATCAAACAGCGGTTCTTTATCTTCTTGGTTGTCCTTATTATACGCCAGCGGTTGGCCTTTCATGAGGGTTAATAAGGCCATTAGGTTACCAAACAGGCGGCCGGATTTACCGCGCACCAACTCGGGCACGTCGGGATTTTTTTTCTGCGGCATGATTGACGAGCCGGTGCAGAAGCGATCCGGTAAATCAATAAAGCGAAATTGCGCCGAACTCCACAAGATTAACTCTTCGGCGAAACGCGATAGGTGCATGCCGAGCACGGCGGCAAAGGCGGCGAACTCGATAGCAAAGTCGCGATCGCTGACCGCGTCCAGGGAATTCTCGGCGATGGCCTCAAATCCCAATAGGCGCGCGGTTTCCTGGCGATCGATAGGATACGTGGTACCGGCCAACGCCGCCGCGCCCAAGGGCATGACGTTGACGCGTTTGCGGCAGTCACGCAACCGTTGTTGATCGCGCTGCAGCATTTCAAACCAGGCCAGCAGGTGATGCCCGAAGGTGATCGGCTGGGCGGTTTGTAAATGGGTAAAGCCGGGCATGATCGTAGCGCAGTGCGGCTCGGCCAGATCCAGTAGCGCGGTTTGTAGGCGCCGCACTTCAGTGGCAATAGCATCGATCTCATCGCGCAGGTATAAACGTACATCGGTGGCAACCTGATCGTTGCGTGAACGGCCGGTGTGGAGTTTTTTACCCACCGCGCCGATCCGTTCGGTCAGACGGGTCTCGATATTCATATGCACATCTTCCAAGGCCACCGACCAGGCGAACTGACCGCTATTTATATCGGCTAAAATCCCCTCCAGGCCAACGATGATCGTGTCGCGCTCCGCGGCGGTAAGCACGCCGACCTTGGCGAGCATCCGCGCGTGGGCGATGGAGCCGGCGATGTCGTGCGGGTAGAGGCGTTTATCAAAACCAATCGAGGCGGTAAAGGCCTCGACAAAGGCATCGGTGGGTTCGTTAAACCGCCCGGCCCAGGGTTTGGTGGTGTCGTCGTTCACGGTAAGCGCTACAATTCCAGAAAAGTAAGCCGCAGTATAACGATTTTCCACCACGGCGCACACCCTCTGCTCGTCAAGCGGGTATTGTTCGGCTATGGTAATGAAACCTGATATGAGTTGGAAAATCCCCGACCCGGAGTGGCGATGCCCGCACCTGCCCGTGTAATCGACGAGTGTTTCCTGCCGGACTTCTGTTCGCTACGCATGGTGTTTGCGGTGGTGATCGTGGCGCAGCTGTTCGCCTTTATCCTGGCCCTGATCAGTATCGAATCCGGTAGCAGTGAGTTGTGGAAACAAACAGCGATGATCTCGCTGTTTGTACAATGGTGTGTGTTGAGCAGCAGCGGGCTGTTATGCCGGATGCGCCGTTACCTGTGCCGGGTTTCGCCGTTATGGGCCTCGTTACTGAGTTATGTAATCGTGCTGCTGGTGGTGACCCTGCTGAGCGAAATCGGATTTCAATTGTTGTATTTTGATTTGAGCCTGGGCGCCAACCATTGGTATTTTTTAATCCGCAATGGCACGGTGGCGGCGTTGGTCACCGGGCCTATCATGCGTTATTTTTATATTCAGCAAGCTTGGCAACGTAATGTCAAGGCCGAGGCCCAGTCCCGGCTGCAGGCATTGCAGGCGCGTATCCGGCCGCATTTTTTATTTAACAGCTTGAATACCATCGCCAGTTTAATCCCCACCAATCCCGCCCAGGCCGAGAACGCCATCGAAGACCTGTCGGATTTATTTCGCGTCAGCCTGCGCGAGGCCCGGCCGTTTCATAGCCTCGGGGAGGAAATCGATCTGTGCGAGCGCTATATTGATATCGAGAAACTGCGCTTGGGCGAACGGTTGACAGTGAACTGGGACATCCAAGACGTCCCCAAGGACGCGCTAATTCCTCCCATTGTGCTACAGCCGTTGATTGAAAATGCGATCTACCACGGGATTGAAACCTTAAGCGCGGGTGGAGCCATACACATCCGCGCGGGGTTGCAAAACAATAACCTGCGGCTGCAGATTGAAAATCCCTGCGAGCAACAACGCGCCGTGGCCAACGGTGGTAATCATATGGCACAGGAGAATATTCGTGAGCGGCTCACGGCGGTTTACGGCAAAACCGCGGGGCTTAAGGTTGAGCCCTATGCCGACCGTTATGTCGTGGAATTACACCTACCCTACCGGAACAAACTCGATGAAGATCTTGATCACTGATGACGAACAACCGGCGCGGGTACGACTGCGCCGTCTGATTGAAGAACTGCAGGGGGCGAATAAGCTCTACGAGGCGGGAAATGCCAATGAGGCGCTGCGGGTGTGCGAGCGCGAAACCCCCGACGTGGCGCTGCTCGACATTCGCATGCCCGGCATGAGCGGGTTAGAGTTAGCGCAACATTTGATCAAGCTCGCCGTGCCTCCCGCGATTATCTTTACCACCGCCTACGATGAGTATGCCTTGGCGGCGTTTGAAACCCACGCCGTGGATTATTTACTCAAACCGATCCGCCAGGAACGTTTGGCGAAGGCCCTCGACGCCGCCAAGCGGCTTAATCGCGTACAGTTACAACAGGTCACCCAGGATATCACCCAGGCAAGCAAATTCCCCACCGCGACACAACGCAGCCACATCAGCGCGCGTGTCGGTAGTGAATTACGGTTGGTCGCTATCGATGAAATTCGGTATTTTCTAGCCGAAGACAAATACGTCAGCGTGCGCCATGCGGAGGGCCAGTTGTTGGTGGAGGATTCGCTCAAAATGCTCGCCAAGGAATTTGCCGATCGTTTTATCCGGATCCATCGCAATGCCTTGGTCGCGCTGCACTATGTGGCGGCGCTGGAGAGTGATGGCCAAAGTCATTGCCGGGTGCGGATTAAAGACAGCAATGAAACCCTCGATGTCAGCCGGCGCCACCTACCGTTTGTGCGCAAGGCGCTGAAGCAGTTATAAGCGGAAAATGCGCCAGCAAAACCACAGTAGTACATTTGATCCGGCTAGAGAGATTTAGTACTCTGCACGTCCATAAATTTATACACGGACGAAAATAATCATGACACAGGTAGTGACACCACCCCCGGAACCGTCCGTCAAGGAATTAATCGTCCGGCTTAGCGTCACCTGCAGTAACGTAGATGCCGGGGAGATAATCAGCAAAGTCGCCGACCCCAGGTTGCTGCTGCAGGATTTTAGGCCCGCGGGCCTTTCACTGGAATGGGACATCGGCGCACTGCATTGGCGGAGGATGGGGTTGCGGCCGTTTGTCCGCAATGAGGTGCCTTTTCTCATCAACAATGATGGGCTACTCTCGGCGCTGGCGGCGGCCGTCATGTTTACCCATTGCCGGGAAAACGCCTCGCTCGCCGGACCGATCAACATCGTGGAATACGGCGCGGGGAGCGGTTTGTTCGCGCGTTATTTTCTCGACGCGTTGCGTGAATTGTGTCGACAACAAGCCACCGATGACTACCAGCGAATAACCTATTATGTCACCGATGCCTCGCCGCAAACCGTCCGCGACTGGGTAGAGCGCGGTCTGTTCGCCGATCACGACGGCCGGGTGATTGCAGCCATCTGCCATGCCGAGCAGATCCCGTCGCTCACCACGGTCGAGGGACAGACCTTGAGTTTACCTCGGTTACGCGCCGCGTTTTGTAACTATCTGCTCGATGTATTGCCTTGCGCCGTGGTGCGGCGGGGTGACGGGAACCTCGAAGAATTAAACGTTAGAACCTATCTGACCGCCGATAGCGGTTTGCTCGCCGAACATACGCGGTTGTCGGGCAACGAGATCCTCGCGCTGGTACACAGCGATACCCCGGCCGACCGCGCCAAACTGGAAGATTTAATGGTGTTGTTTGATTACGAAACGCGGTTCTTGCCCGTTACACGCACCATCCCCTATAGCGAGGAGGCCATGGCCTGGGGCGGCGATGCGCAGAACGTCGTGCTCAATTACGGCGCATTCGCCTTGCTGGAACACACCGCTACCCTGCTGGACGAGGCGGGTTTTATGCTGGTTAATGATTACGGGGCCACGGAAAAAACCGAACAGGCCCATCACGGTGTCAGCCAACGTTTTGGGGTGACCAGTGCGATCGGCATCAATTTTCCGTTGCTGGAACACTTTGCTTTAAGTCGTCAGCTGCAGGTCCACGTGCCGCCGGGTGACGCGCAGCGGTCCATCCATACCCGGCTCCTCACGCGCCGATCGCTGCCCGCAACCGAACAACTGTTTCATGCCCGCTTCGCCGCCGAATCCATCAATGCGTTCGATGCCCCGGCCCAGCAGGCCCGCGCCGTGATTTCCAGCGGCCACTATGGCGAGGCGCTCGATCATTACCGCGCGGCCATCGAACAACAACCCCGTAATTGGCGGCTGTTGGGGGAGATTGCCGAATTTATACTTTTTAGCATCCAGGATGCGCCCGCCGCGCTCGAACTAGCGCAACGCGCCGTCGCATTAAACCCAAACTTGAGCGCGTGGTTATGGAATATCCTCGGCGATGCGTTATGGGTGATGGAAAGACCCGCGGACGCCCACACCGCTTATCAGGAGGCCCAGCGGATTGATCCCGACGATCCCCGCACGCAATTGAATCTTGCCTATACACTGCTCCAGCAGGCCAATCCCTCCGCCGCGCTCAACGCGATAGCCAAAGGCTTGGCCTACGACAAAACCGGCGTTTACCGCGAACGCTTGTTAACCAAGCAACAGCATATTCTTGCCAGCCTTACAGCAACGGCCGGACGCGAACAGCAACAAGCCCTGCGGCGGTTATCGCGTTTACAAACCAGCACCACAAAGAACGATAGCTAATCCGCCGGCTACTTGGTGGGCACCCATGCATCCCAATTTTGATCGGCGGTTTGCATTTCAGTCTTGATGAGTTTTTGCAAGAATTTGATGTAGTCTTCTTTAACGTCGGCTTCTTTGAGCGGCGCGGCTTTTTGCGCAGGCGTTGTTTTGGTATCCGTTTTCTTATCCGCAGGAGAAACAGCCGGGGGTGGTGTTACACCAAAAAATTTCTCAACGGAAAAATTGGGATCGGCCGTAAGCTTGGCATTTAACGCTTTGACCAACTCGGCTTTGTTAATGGGCGCCGCACCGTTCCACATTTGGGTGGATGTGCCCACGCTCAGCGCGGTACCCAGTCCTGGGTCTATCTTATAAACATTTTTATCCGCCACTCTGCCCGCATGCGACCATTTTGCCTTGGCGGGACTGACGGTTTCGAGTAATTTGGCGAGTGATTTACCCCAACCTACTTTTTCATCGGCAAAGCCTTGTACGTGGATATAGTCGAAGGGTTTATTGGTCTTAAACAGCCCCAATTGTTTATAAGCAATAGCATTACGTGCTGCCCACAGTTCCATCCGCCTTGCTTCTGGCATGCCTCGGGTATCCAGCCCAAAAGAGTCGGTATTGATGGCGCCATCACCGGCAACCCATTTGAAATCTTTAAAGCCAATATCTACCGCTCTTCCGAATTGATGTGGGCTTTCGCCCGGACCAGCATTAGTCTTTTTAGAAACCTCTGCCTGGGCGGCAAAATCTCGCCGCCAACCGGTTTGTGGTACCACGTTGAGCGCGATTTTATGGTTTTTGTACATGGTGTTGACAAGCTGAGCCACCTTCTCACGAAAATCCGCATTCAGATTGGAGTTACTTCGAATCAGGGCTGCCGATCTTTCTGCTTGACTTTGGTTTCCTTCCAGATAAATGGTCTTCGTACCGGGAGCGATACGGATATTCTTGAGTTCGGCGGGGAGTTGACTAACGAGGGCTGTTAATGTTTTACTGTCTGGCCCGATTAGTCCTGGTTTTTCCGCCAAACCCGCCGCCGCCGATGTTTTCGCTGCCACCAATTTTTGATCTTGCTGAAACGCCAGGATAGCCGTTTTCAGGGCTTGACTATAAGTGCCATTATAATCTTCACTAAAATAGGGTTGGCCTTTCGCGTTTTTAACCACCCGCAGCATTAATTGGACCAATGCCACGTCCTCGCTAGTATTGCTTCCCAGATCACCAACGGTATTAGTCATATCCACCATCTTGATTATTCCTTGTCTTGGTATAGCGTGGGTGAAGAAAAGATATCGACGATCGACATCGTTAATCTAACACCGCATTGAATAAGACGCTGCCTTTCTGCTACCGCTTCTTCGCGGCGCACGAATACTTGTACCAACGCGCTATGGTTTTTGGGGATGTTCGTAATTGAATCGGATGAGTAAACATCATATGATCTGAAACAATGATTCACATCTTTTTCTCGGCTGTTGTACGCGGCAGCAGAGGATATAAAATCGCCTGCGACGAGCGCCATTGCTACCACCCCCACTGGAGCAGGTACCAGTGCATTTTTATCCTTGTTCAAAATGAACCGCATTATCCTGATAGAATCCGGCTCGGATGATTTGTAATGATACTGCCGGTACAAAAGTGTGATCCCTGACGGAGGCAAGACGACGGCGGAGCTGGAAACGTAATCACGACCATCGGTAAATTCCCATAAAAATACCAGTTTACCGTCACGTAGGACCACCAGCCGGTGTAATTGGTTGATATATTCATAACCAAAACGTTGAGTGACCAGCAAGCCGACTGTGTCCGTATCCAAGCTAACAAGTCGTGCAACGGTTGACACAGAACTATCGTCCATCCAAGCAGCCCGAGAACCCCAAGCGTATAAACCCGTATCGGCCCCGCTAGCCAAATCAGTCGCTTGTTTCTTGGTTGCCTGATCCGCGGCGAGGATCGGTAAGGCTATGACCGCAACCGGTTTGTTCTTTTCCAGCCAGCGCACCTCGAACGCACAGCCTTCAGCGGTGCAAGGTGCAATTCCCAATTCAAACGCGCCTTGCTTTGTATTAAAACGCTCCAAGGCGAGGTAGGTTTTACCGTCGGGTGTTGCGATAGGTGTATTGGGATTGGTGGAAGGCACGGTGTCAGCGTGGCTGCAACCCGAGACAAGCAGGGTCAATAACAGGCTAAGACACCCTGTTAGAAAAAGTGTACGTTGCGGTGTTCGGGTAAAATGCTCCATGCGGTGCCTCAGGTACCATCCGGCGCCTACGCTACCAGAAAAAAGATGACCTGACATCGGGCACTGTTTAACATTTGCAATAATTTATACAGGCTTTGACTCAAACCCACAGGGATACTAAGTGTTAAGCCATTCAAAGGTCTCTATTCAAAGGTCTATACATCGTAAAGTGTAACTATGTCGCGAGCTTGATGCTTTGTTGTAGGGACCTGAGAATGCACCCACGGTAGTAGTCATATCCACCGTCGTGATTACTCCTTGTCTTGGTACAACATGGGCGAAGAGAAGATATCCACGACCGACATCGTTAATGTAACACCGCATTGAATAAGCCGTTGCTGTTCCGCTTGCGCTTCTTCGCGGCGCATGAATACACGTGCTAATGCGCTATGGCCACTAGGAAGGGTCGCGATTGAATCGGACGCAAGTACATAGTATCGAAAGAAACAACGGCCCGAATCCGCTTGTCGATGTTTGTAGGCACGGTTGGTTGAATCAAAATCGCCCACGAGTAGCGCGGCCGCCACACGTCCTGGTGATGCCGGAACAAGTTCACTCTTATCTTTATTCAGTACGAGATGTGTAACTGAAAGTCGATCCGCGTTTGATTCTTCGTAGTGATAGGTAAAATAAAAAAGTGTGATCCCAAACGGGGGCGCAACAACCGCGGCACTGGTGCTGTAACCGGGGCTTTCGGTGAATTCCCATAAATACACCAACTTGCCATTACGCGGAACGATCAATCGGTGTAATCGTTTTAAATGGTCAAATCCGTACAGCTGGGTGACCAGTAATCCCACCGTTTCACTGTCGAGGTTGACAAGCCGACCCACGGTGGACACATAACTGTTTTCCATCCCGGTACCCCAGGCATACAGGCCAGGGTCCGCGCCCCAATCAAAACCCGTTTGCTCTTTTTCCGTGATTTGGTCCGCCGCGAGGATCGGGAGCGCGATGGTTGCAACCGGTTTGTTCTTTTCCAGCCAGCGCACCTCAAATGCGCAGCCTTCAGCGGTGCAAGGTGCGATCCCCAATTCAAACGCGCCTTGTTTAGTATCAAAACGCTCCAAGGCGAGGTAGGTTTTACCGTCAGGTGTTGCGATAGGTGTATTGGGATTGGTGGAAGGCACGGTGTCAGCGTGGCTGCAACCCGAGACAGGCAGGGTCAATAACAGGCTAAGACACCCTGTTAGAAAAAATTTACCTTGTGGTGCCCTTGTATAACGCTGCATGCCATGTCTCGAGTAAATGATATTGAATGTATACGCTACCAGAAAAAGGGTTAACTGAGGCTTGTGCTGCTTAATATTCACAATAATTGTCGCCGGTATTTTTTACTTAGTTTCATAAATGATTTTTGCTCGATGTAACATACTAATGAGTCACATGGAAAGGATACCCTCCCATCAAGACCGTCCGCCGCAGGGATGCTGCTGTCGAGTCTATAGGAGGTATTGACGGCGTGTCTTGGTGGGAGGGTATCCTTTCCATGCGACTCATTAATATGTAGGTATCACCGGAACCATTAAAAAATCCGCGCGCGATCGTTACCGAATTAAAAAACAGGCTTTGCGGAGGGCCTGTGATTTCAGACGTCTAGCCTTCGGCGGTCACTGTTTACAACAGCAATGAAAGTCTCGACATCCGTCATGTAACTTACCGATTGCGCGTAAGACATTGAAACAATTGTGACAAGTTAACCTGTTTGCTAAAGATTGGTGTTTACATTGCCGCTACCATCACAATTACCACTAGGCAAATAATACCTCATACAAAGATTGTGGATTCTGCACGGGGCTAAGCACACGATGGCACGTTTATTGGTGGATCAAACACTCGCGGAACAGCTGCATATCACGGAGTTAGAAATTCAGCAACGCAAGGCCCTGGTCGGGTTCGAGGCCAGCGATGCGGAAATCTTGCGTCACCACCGCGTGTTTATCGCCGAACACGTTGAAGAGATTGTGCAGCGGTTTTATGACAAACAAACCGCGATCCGTGAAATCGCCTTATTGATCGGTGACACCGATACCCTGGGGAGATTGCACGGCGCGATGCGCCGCTACGTGTTGGAGTTGTTCGACGGTTATTACGATTCGGAATACATCAACCGCCGCTTGCGTATCGGCAAGGTGCACAAACAGATCGGCGTGCCACCCAAGCTGTATGTCTCGGCGGTGTGGTCGTTACAAAATACCATTTGTGATTGCATCGACGACTACACGGGCAAGATCAACGCTAGCGAGTTGGGCAAGGTGCTCAAGGCGGCGTTGGGAAAATTGTTTATCCTGGATATTGGGTTTGTGTTCGATACTTACATCGCCAGCTTGATATCTGAAATTCGCCTGGCCAAACAAGAGACGGAAGATTACGCCAAGAGCCTAAAAGAACAGGTCGTGGCGCGCACCCAGGAATTAGAAAAATTATCCCGCCGCGACGGGCTTACCGGTTTATGGAATCACAACGCGTTTCAGGAATATCTTTACCACGAACTGGCGCACGCCGAACGTTACAAGGAAACCTTGGCGCTGGCCTATGTGGATATCGATAATTTCAAACGCCTGAACGATTCCAAGGGCCATATCGTGGGGGATAAGGTCTTATGTACGCTCGCCAATATTATTCGCGAAAAGCTCCGCCAAACGGATATTGCCTGCCGAGTGGGCGGCGACGAATTTACGATTATTTTCCCGCATACGTCGATGTTAGAGGCGAGTCTGGTGTGCGAACGTATCATTGATGCGCTGCGCGGTTGTGATATCGAGGGCTGCACGGTCAGTTTCGGTCTGGCGAGTGTCGGCCCTGAACGTTACGACAATGCGCTGGAACTGATTCAAGACGCGGATATGATGATGTATAAATCCAAGGCGCGGGCGCACAAGCAAAGCGGTTTTTATATCACGCAACAAGAAACCAACGCCGAGAATACAGCGGCGACTATTTCACGTATTGGGGGTTAGGGAGCCTGTGACAATGCCGTCGTTGAGCGCAATTTTTTTAACGCGGTATTGATGCTCTCGTCGAGATCTCCGCCGTAAAAATCCAGCGAGCTTACGCCGACAATACGCGGCGCGATTTCATCGCCATCGGCGTTTACGAAAATTAATGTGGGCGTCATCGGGGCGTGATAGTGCGCGGCGAGTTGATCCGCGCTCATACGGTTACCATTGAAATACACAATCTGATCATAGCCGGTGGTATTCACCCGCCGCACCAATACCCGCGAATCATAACTGCGGTTGCGCAACATGGGCTTGATCTGTTCTTCTTCGACAATGTGGCAATACCCGCAGTAATCGCTGGCGAAGTACAGCAAGATAGGCAGGTGGCGTTGCTGCACGATGCTGGCGTCATGGTGTAGATCGCTGGCGGCGACGATGGTGACCGGTGGTAGATCGCCCTCCTCGGCGTAACCTGGGTGTACGTTAAGGACGGCGCCTAGGACGAGTAAATAACTTAACCGCATGGACATTGAACCCCCCTTTTCGGTAAATGAACTCGTGTATTATATGGCTTGGTTGACACAATTCTGCAACAAGTTCACTTATTATAATTTATATCCACATAAATAATGCCTGAAACCCTCCGTATCGCCACCCGAAAAAGCCAACTGGCCCTGTGGCAGGCCAATGACGTGGCGGACCGTTTACGTGCCCGCCACCCCGGCCTGCAGATTGAATTAATCAAACTGACCACCCAGGGCGACAAGATTTTGGATGCCCCGCTTGCAAAAATCGGCGGTAAGGGCTTGTTTGTTAAGGAATTAGAACAGGGATTGCTGAGCGGTGACGCGGATATCGCAGTGCATTCCATGAAGGATGTTCCGGTCGAATTACCCTCGGGATTGCACCTGCCGGTGATCTGTACCCGCGAAGACCCGCGCGATGCCTTTGTGTCAAACCGTTACACCGGGTTCGCGCAGTTGCCGGCCGGGGCCAAGGTCGGCACCTCCAGTTTACGCCGGCAGTGCCAATTACGTGCCCAGCGTTCGGATCTGCATTTTGTTGATTTGCGCGGCAATGTGAACACCCGTCTTCAAAAACTCGACCAGGGTGAGTTCGATGCGATCATCCTGGCCGCCGCGGGTTTAATCCGCCTGGGGTTTGCGGCGCGGATCCGCGAGTCCTTGGCGCCCGAGATCAGCCTGCCCGCCATCGGTCAGGGGGCGGTGGGGATCGAATGCCGCGTCGCTGATGATCGGGTTAATGCCCTGATCCGTCCCCTGCACGACCCTAAAACCGCCCTACGGGTCGGGGCCGAGCGCGCCATGAACCGGCGTTTACAAGGCGGTTGTCAGGTGCCTATTGCAGGGTATGCGGAGATTGAACATGGGGTGATGTTATTGCGTGGCTTGGTGGGAACCCTCGATGGCCGCACCGTGCTGCGCGCTGAAATTGCCGGGCCGCCCGAGCACGGCGACGAACTGGGGGAGGTATTGGCCGACGATCTGATTGCGCGTGGAGCCTTCGCCATCCTGGAGTCGCTGCGTGCCGAGCCTTGAGCTGGCGGGGATTCGCGTCCTGGTAACGCGTCCTGTGGGGCAGGCGCACGGACTTTGCCAAGGAATTGAGTCACAGGGCGGGCAGTGCCGATGCTTGCCGTTGCTCACTATCGTGGCTCCTTCGGATCCACGTCCCGCGGTGGAAACACTGGCGCATTTAGCGCGCTATCAATGGCTTATTTTTATCAGTGCTAATGCGGTATACCAGGGCTGGCCGTTTATCCAGGCGGCGGGGGGGCTGCCGCCCGGCATTGTAGTAGCTGCAGTGGGTCAAGCCACCGCGGCGGCCATTGTTGCGCACCGGGGCCGTGTTGATCACGTGCCTGAACAGGATTTCTCCAGTGAAGGTTTGTTGGCCTTGCCGGCGTTATACGCGGTCGCCGGGCAGGCGGTGTTGATTGTGCGTGGCGAAGGTGGCAAAGAAACCTTGGCGACGGAATTACGTCGGCGCGGCGCGCGCGTTGACTATGCCCAGGTGTATCGCCGTGAAGCCGTCGCCGCGCACTTGGGCGCATTGTGCGACGCCGCCGGCCAAGCGGAGGTTGATATTATTGCGATCAGCAGCGCCGAGGCATTACGTCACCTGGCGGCATTAGCCCAAGCGCAGCACCAAGCCTGGGTGATGGCGCGTCCCTTGGTGGTGGTGCACCCGCGCCAGGTGGGTTTGGCGCAGTCGCTGGGGTTTACACTTACCCCACAGGTCGCTGACAATGCCAGTGATGAAGCCGTAGTGCAGGCTATCATTCGGATCTGTAATTAACTTCTACCTCCGCTAACTTTAAGGAGTAGCCGTGACGGATAAATCCTTACCCAGCCTGGCCCCGGACGAAATCAGTGCAGCGAGCCGCCCCGAACGCGGCAACAAAGCCCTCTATTTAGGGGGGCTGCTGGTGGCTGTCGCCGCGCTGGGTTACGGCGGCTGGGAGGCGTATCTGCGGCTGCGCGCCGATCACCGTTTGTTGCTGCAATTGCAAGAAAAACAAATCACCTGGGAAAAGCACAACGCTGAACAACAGCAAACCCTTCAACAACGTTTCCAAGAACTGCAACAGGCGGATACGGATGCCGCGCAACAGTTAGCGCTGTTATTCGAACATGAACAGTCCGCGGGAGATGACTGGTTAGTATTAGAAGCCGACCACTTGATTGAAATCGCCAGTCAGCAACTGACGTTTAACCACGATGTGGTCACCGCCAGCAAGGCCCTGCAAAGCGCCGATGAACGTCTACGTGCCTCTCAACGCCCCGCCGTCATCAACGTACGCAAGGCGATTGCGGAAGATCTGCAGGCGCTACGCAACGCCGCCGGCGTCGACACGGTGGGGATAGCATTGAATTTATCCAGTCTAACCCATGACGTGGGCCGACTACCGTTATTGACCCCCGATCCCGCGGCGCGCTCGCAAACGCCAACCACCACCGCGCCGGCTTCGCACAAGATCGAAACCTGGTCACAGGTACCGGCGGCGATCTGGCAAGATCTCAAATCGCTGGTGGTGATCCGAAATCACGACGAACCGGTTAGAGCGCTATTGGCGCCGGAACAACGGTTTTTTCTCACCGAAAACTTACGTCTACAATTGGAGCAGGCGCGCCTGGCATTGCTCAGCGGTGAGGCGCCGGTCTATAAGGAGCGTATCGATACTGCGATCCAATGGGTCCAGCGTTATTTTGATAAAAACGCTAAACCCACCCAGGCGGCGCTGGACAATTTAAAACGCTTAGCGCAGATCGATATCGCGCCGAGTTTGCCGGATCTTAGCCGCAGTTATCAAGCGATCGCCCATTACCAGCAGCAACAGGCAAAAGCTTCCCCGCCCATACCCAACCGCCGGAACCCCGCACGATGAGGTGGTTGTTCAGTATTCTATCGGTGTTAACCTTGGCGGCGGCATTGGCCCTGTACCTGCAACAGGACCCCGGTTATGTGCTGCTTGGGCACGGCCATTACAGTGTCGAAATGAGCCTGACGTTGTTTATATTAGCGTTGTTGCTGGGGTTCGCGGTGCTATGGCTCGTGATATATGTCGTGACCGGGTTGTGGGGCATGCCGGGGTCGCTCAAACGTTGGCGTAAACGTCAACGGCTGGAGCGCGCGCGCCGCGACACCTTGCGCGGATTGATCCAGCTCGCCGAGGGCAACTGGGAAAAGGCCGAGCGGTTTTTGATCCGCCATGCCTACGACAGCGACTTGCCCTTATTAAATTACCTGGCGGCGGCGCGTGCCGCCCACAAACAAAACCGTGCCGACAAACGCGACGAATACTACCGCCTGGCGCAACACACCACCGCCGAGTCATCGTTTGCGGTGGATTTGGCGAAATCCGAAATGCAATTGCTCTCCGGCCAATTACAAGAAGCGCTGGCCAACTTACAACCCTTACACAAGCAGTCACCGCTGCATCCGCAGGTGTTATTTTTATTGGCGCGCGCCTACGAGGCGATGCGCAACTGGGATGAGTTGCGCGCCCTGCTGCCGAGTTTGCATCGTCGCGAAGTGTTTGGCGAGCAGCAGTTAAATTTATTAGAGCAAAAAGTCTATCGCGAATTATTAACCCTGGCGACCCAGCACAATAATGTCAAACAACTTACCGATCTATGGCAGGCCATGACCCGCCGCATGCAGCAAAACGTGGACATGGCGCGGCATTACGCGCGCTGTTTGATGGCCTTAGAGCAACAGGGCATGGCCGAAGGGGTCGTGCGCGAAACCCTCAAACGTGGTTACGACCGCGACTTGATTTATCTATACGGTCTTATCGTTACCAAGGAAAGCGATAAACAACTGGCGACGGCGGAAAAGTGGTTAAACGGCAATGAGCGTGACCCGGTGTTGTTATTAACCCTGGGACGCTTGTGTTATCGCCACCAACTCTGGGGCAAGGCGCGTGCTTATTTAGATACCAGTTTGGGACTGGAGCCGCGCTCGGACACCCTGCGTGAATTGGGTCAGTTGATGGACCGGCTGAACCAACCCAAGGAAGCCGCGGAGTATTACCGCAGAGGACTGATCCTCGCCCAAGAAGAAAAACTCGACGACCTGATCACCGTGACACCACAGGTGCAGTCGGTGTTGTCGATTTGAGTAGTCGGGTGATTCCGCTTGAAAAGGCGCTGTCACCGCGTAAGGTGATAATCGGCTCACGTACTACTCTACCGGCTCCGGCGCATCATGTATTTTGATGAAGATCCTTGACGAGATGCGGGCGTTTCGTATACACATTGTCAGCCGGGATAGCCAACGACAACGGACGTTTTGGGCGATTCCGAGCCTTTAGCAACATCGGTTTAACCGCCCTGGTAGGGAGAGGGAGTCATGGAAAAAATCAAGCACTCGGTCGGTCGAGGCGGGGTAAATACTCCCCGTGACATCGTGATCGTTCAACGGCTATTGAACCGGCATCAAACCTCCTCCGGCCCACTGCTGGCGGTGAACAGAATAATGGATGGACCACACTTGTCCAGGCCATTAAGGAGTTTCAACAGCGGGTCGTGAAAATGCCCCGTCCCGATGGCCGGGTTGATCCGGGCAAGACGACCGCTGAACTGTGGTACACCTCGCCGTACCTCGTGGTCATTCAGCCTATCAGTGTATGGTATGGCGAATATCATTAGTTACTGCCGAGGATAATCGCAAACGGATTCCAGACCTGCTTCCCATGTTAAGTAGACAGGGTCCCTTTTTACGTGAACCAACGTTACAACAACGCCGCCCGCAAATTGTCGGCGTGTTGCCGGACGGCCTTGGCGGTGGGGGCGATAATCTCCGGGCCGAGCTGGCACAGTGGCCAGGCGGCGGGGTCGATGTCGGGTGCGGTATCGCTTTCCACAAGCGGGCTGTTCAATTCCGTACTCACCGCCACGCTATTGGCGATATGCACAATCGCCGCTTGGCGCGGAAAGGTTGTGGCGAGGGTGGGTTGGTGGTGATAACGGATCGTTTCGATCAGCACTTCGGGCAGTTGCCAATGACGCGCCAATTCTGCGCCAACCATGCTGTGATCAAAACCCAGTAACTCCCGCTCGATCAGGAACAAATTAGCGTTGGCGGATTTATCCAGACACCGTTGCAGGGCCTGTTGGGATTGTTGTGGGATACGCTTAAACATGATGAGGTGTCCGATATCATGTAACAGCCCGGCGATAAACAGCGTGTCGCTGTGGGGTAGCTTGGCTTGTTCGGCGAGGAATTTTGCCGCCAAACCGCAGCGAATACTGTGCATCCAAAAATCCTCTAAGGCCAGCAGGCTGTTGGGGATCTTCTCGAACGCCGTGACCGCCGCGCTCGCCAAGGCCAGATCGCGCAGGCGCTGGATACCGATAACCGCGATGGCCTTGCTGATGGTATCGATGCGGGCGCGCATGCCGAACATGGCGCTGTTGGCCAGGCGCAGCAAGCGCACGGTTAACCCTGGGTCTTGACCGATGACCTCGGCCAGTTGGGTTACGGTGCTGTGCGGGGTATTGATCAATTGATTCAGTCGTACAAACACCGCCGGCAGTGAAACCAGTTCGTCGATGTTGTTGACAACATCTTTTAGTTGAACCGCTGTCGCCATGACCTGCTATTCCTATGAGAGCATGCTGGAGTTATTGTTGCACCTAAATACCGGCTCTCAAGCGGCGAGCCCCTGCCGGATCGGTGCTCCCCGCCCCGGTTAGGATAACAACTAGCGCGCCGTGGAGGAGGTGACTCCGTGATTCAGTATAGGAGAGATAATTGCTACTGTTAGAGCCGGGTTTAAATAGCTGAGCAAGAGGTCATGGACCAGGGATTAATCGTTGGCGTATTCAAACGCGTCAGAGAAGTACTGGTGCCGGGGTAAATGGTTGTGCATAAAGGCGTCGCGACCGGCGTAGACCATCGCGGGGGGGCCTGAGCCGTAGACTTCGTATCCACTTAAATCCGGGAAGTCGGCGGCGACGGCCGTGTGTACTAAACCGGTGCGTCCCTGCCAGTGATCCTCGGGATCGGGTTCGGATAGCACCGGAATGTAGCGAATCTGGGGATGACGTGTTGCCCAGTCACTGGCCAGTGCGTGCTGGTATAAGTCGCGCAGTCCACGCGCGCCCCAATACAAGTACAACAAGCGCGGGATGCCGCGCGCGAGGCTGTCCTCAATGATGCTTTTGAGCGGCGCAAACCCGGTTCCCCCGGCCATCAGGATCACCGGGCGGGCGGAGGTATCGCGCAGATAAAACGATCCCAGCGGCCCCTCGATACGAAACAGATCATCGACTTTAATATGATCAAATATTTCGCCGGTAAACCGCCCGCCGTCGATATGGCGAATATGCAATTCAATATGCGTACTGTCTTGTGGCGCGGAGGCAATCGAAAAACTGCGCCGCCGCCCGTCTTTCAAGATAAAGTCAATGTACTGCCCGGCGTGAAACGCGAAGCGGATGCTGTCGGGCAGTTTTAATTTAACTTGTAAAACGTCGTGATTGAGCCGTTGGATAGTTTCAACCCGCACCGGGGTGCGGCGTTTTTGAAAGGGGCTGGCCGGGCTGACTGGAGCGATGCTCAGAGTTAAATCCGAGCGCGGTTGCGCGGAGCAGCATAAAATATAGTGTTCCGCGCGTTCTGTTTCGGTTAATCCCGCGGCCTCTTGCCGGTAGTGGATCTGTCCGGAGAGCAGGCGGGCTTTGCACATGCCGCACAAACCGTTACGGCAGCCATACGGTAAATCGATCCCCACCCGCTGCGCGGCGTGTAACACCGTATCTTCGGGGTGGGCGCTAAATTGCTGCTGTCCCGGCTGTAAGGTAATCTGATAGTTCATAACGTCGTGGTGGCGAAGAGCCGGGCATTATCGCTTAGCCGGGGCTGGATGAACACCGTTAAAGATTAGAAAACCACCCCTTAATAAGTACGTCGCCCTGCGTGGGAGGCCAACCCGCACCCCTTTAAAGTCCGAACTGGCTCCAGAGGGCATCGATTTTAAGTTTTACCGCCGCGTCCATGGCAATCGGCTTACCCCACTCGCGTTGGGTTTCGGGGGGTATTTTATGGGTGGCGTCGATGCCGACCTTGCTGCCCAGTCCGGCGACCGGTGAGGCGAAATCGAGATAATCGATGGGGGTGTTTTCCACCAGCACAAAATCTCGCGCGGGATCAACCCGGGTACTGAGGGCCCAGATCACATCTTGCCAATCGCGCACATTGATATCGTCATCGGTAACGATAATAAATTTGGTGTACATGAATTGCCGCAGGAACGACCAGATGCCGAACATCACCCGCTTGGCGTGACCGGGGAATTGTTTTTTCATGCTGACCACCGCCAGCCGGTACGAGCAGGCTTCGGGCGGCAAATAAAAATCCACGATCTCGGGGAATTGCTTTTTCAGTAGCGGTATAAACACTTCGTTGAGGGCCCGTCCTAATACCGAGGGCTCATCCGGTGGGCGTCCGGTATAGGTGCTGTGGTAAATAGGATTATCGCGATGGGTGATACGCTCAATGGTAAACACCGGAAAAGGTTCAACTTCGTTGTAATACCCGGTGTGATCGCCGAACGGCCCCTCGGCCGCCATCTCGCCCGGATGGATCACACCTTCCAGGACAATCTCAGCGTAGGCCGGTACCTGCAGGTCGTTACCGATACATTTGACCAGTTCGGTTTTGTCCCCGCGCAATAACCCGGCGAAGGCGTATTCAGAAAGAGTATCGGGCACCGGGGTCACCGCGCCTAAAATCGTTGCCGGATCCGCGCCCAGCGCCACCGCGACAGGAAAGGCTTGACCCGGATAGGCCGCGCAAAAGTCCTTAAAGTCGAGTGCGCCGCCGCGTTGGGGCAGCCAGCGCATGATCAGCTTGTTTTTGCCAAGCACCTGCTGGCGGTAAATGCCGAGGTTTTGCCGTTCTTTATGCGGTCCCTTGGTCACCACCAAGGCCCAGGTGATCAACGGACCGGCATCGCCCGGCCAGCAGGTTTGGATCGGCCAGTGGGATAAATCCACCGCGGCACCCTCTAAAACGTGTTGCTGGCAGGGGGCCGATTTCACTAACTTGGGTGACATGTGCAAGAGTTGTTTGAAGATCGGCAATTTTTCCCAAGCGTCTTTGAGTCCTTTCGGAGGGTCCGGCTCTTTGAGAAACGCCAATAACTGGCCCACCTCGCGCAGAGCGTCCACCGATGCCGCGCCCATGCCCAGGGCGACCCGTTCGGGGGTGCCGAATAAATTGCCCAATACCGGGATGTTAAAACCGCTGGGACACTCAAACAAGATCGCAGGCCCGGCGGCGCGCAGTACCCGGTCGCAGACTTCGGTCATTTCCAATTTTGGATCCACCGGCTGACTGATGCGTTTGAGTAAACCGCGTTGCTCTAATTGGGCAAGGAAATCGCGCAGATCACGATAGTGCATGGGGGGCCTGTAAGCAAAAATCCGCGCCTAAGTATACTCAAAGCTGAATTAACTTACCTGGCGTTTATGTTTTTGGGTGTGCTCGGCGGTGGCACGACCCGATTTTAGATGAATTCGTTTTCAACTTCAGGTCAGTACGATGGGATTTTCCAGCGCTGTATTGAACACATCGTCATATGCTATAAAGCCGGCGTCACTAAGCCACTTACTAGTGAGCGTATGGAAGGATACCCTCCAACCAAGACCGTCCGCAGCAGGAATGCTGCTGTCGAGTCTACAGGGAGGTATTGACGGCGTGTCTTGGTTGGGGAGCATCCTTTCCATGTGACTCAGTAATAATTGCACAATTTTGTCGGCGGGCCTGCCGGGCGTAACGCGAGTTGCTCAGCGTGTATTAATATAGATGGGCAGCTTCCTTTAGCTTAAACAGGGCTAGGTTGGGTTAGACAAATTCGGCTAGCACCGGGGTGTGGTCGGAGGGACGTTCCCAACCGCGGGGCGCGGTATCGATCCGCACCGCGTGACAGTGGGGAACAAGGGCGGCGGAGACCAGCAGGTGGTCAATGCGTAAACCGTGGTTGCGGACAAACCCGGCGGCGCGGTAGTCCCACCAGCTAAAACCTCCCGCGGGTTGGTCAAACAGCCGGTAACTGTCCTGTAACCCCAGCGCTAATAAACCCGTAAACGCCTCTCGTTCGGCAGGGCTGACCAGCACCGATCCTTCCCACGCCTTGGGGTCGTGGACATCACGATCCTCGGGAGCAATATTAAAATCCCCCATTACCACCAGCTTGGGATAGCGTTGCAATTGTTGTTGCAGGTAAGCGTGTAACGCGGCCAACCAGCGCAACTTGTAGTGGTATTTATCGGAATCCACCTCCGCACCATTGGGCACGTAGACGTTTATCACGCGCAGATCACCGTAACTGGCGGTGATCAGGCGCCGCTGTGGATCCTCGGTAAGCGCCGGTAATTGGGTTTCAATATCGCTAAGCGGTGGCACTGCGCGCGCGACTATGGCGACACCGTTATAGGTTTTTTGTCCCGCGAAAATGACCTGGTAACCGGCTTGGGTGAATTCGGCGTGAGGGAATTGATCGTCGTTGAGTTTGGTTTCTTGCAGGCCGATCAGATCCGGTTGTGCCTGCGCCAACCATTGCAATAAGTGAGGTAGTCGTACTCGTAGTGAGTTAACATTCCATGTGGCGATCTTCATTACAGCCGGAATCCGCCGTGGCGCTTGCGGGAAAAATAATCATAACCATAGATACCGGCCGTCGCGCCGAGGGTCAATACTACCAGCATAATCAACCAATACCAAAACGGGAACTTGGGGCGAATAGCCGCGAGTTCGGCGTTGGTAGGAACTTTTTCCCCTTTGAGATTGGCCACGGCGGCCTCAATCCGTACCCGCAGGGCTTGGTTGTCACCGTCCAGTTGTTGCAATTGCCTGCTGAGATCCAGCGGCTGGGCGGTGGTAGGTGCTGGAGTGTTTTTTTCAACCTCCAGTTTAGCGAGCTTATCCTGCAGGCGGGCGATCTCGGCCTTGGCCTTGGTGATTTCCTCGGTATTGGGCGGGATCGGCTCCGCGTTGCTGCTTTTCTTGAGGGCGTCGTTTAATTCCTTGATTGTGGTCTTGGCGTTGGAGGCCTCATCGCGATGCACTTGTAGTTCACGCTCGACGCGATCCAACTCGGAGTTGAGTTTGTTGTTGGCGGCTTGTTCCTCGGCCAACTGCGCCTGCACCGACTCTAATTCAGCGCTGACGGGTTTTTCCTTTTTTAAAAATTTGCTGCTGACCCAACCCTCTTGCCCATCGGGGGTGCGTACCCGCAGAAAGTTGTCATTGCGCAATAACACGTTCACCGGCGTGCCACTGACGATACTGATGATCACCGGACTTTGCTCGTTAGGCATTTGATGCACCCCCAGCAAAATGCGGTCGGTAACGTAAAGTGTTTCAGCGTTGGCGGCGCTGTTCATTAGCATGAATAAACACACGGCCGCGAAGCAGTGCCGAAGAGTTATGTGCGTCATTGAATTAGGATCCGTCTTGCATGGGTTATTGGGCGATTCCGGAGTGGCGTAATAGCGCATCGATGCGGGGTTCGCGTCCCCGGAACCGCATGAACAATTCCATGGGCTCATGGCTACCACCCTGTTCCAACACAGTGTGCAGGAAATCCCGGCCGGTTTGTGTGTCAAAAATACCATTTTCTTCAAACTTGGCAAAGGCGTCTGCCGACAAAACCTCGGCCCATTTATAACTATAATACCCGGCGGCGTAGCCACCGGCGAAAATATGCGAAAAGCCGTGTTGGAAACGATTAAACGCCGGCGGGCGTACTACCGCGGTTTGCGCCCGGACCTCATCGAGGATCGCTTGAATGTGCCCGCCGCGCGCCGGGTCATATTCCGCGTGCAGGCGTAAATCAAAGAGTGAAAACTCCAATTGCCGCAGCATTTGCAGCGCGGATTGGAAATTTTTCGCTGCTAACATTTTATTCAATAATGCCGTGGGCAGAGGTGCGCCGGTGTGGTAGTGGCCGGTGATCAGTGGCAGGGCCTCGGCCTCCCAACACCAGTTTTCCATGAACTGACTGGGTAGTTCCACCGCGTCCCAGGCCACTCCGTTAATTCCAGACACCGCCAAGGGGTCCACTTGGGTCAGCATATGATGCAAGCCATGCCCGAATTCATGAAACAAGGTAGTGACTTCATCGTGGGTGAATAATGCCGGTTGTTCGCCGATCGGCGGGCTGAGGTTACAGGTTAAATAGGCCACCGGGGTTTGCAGCATGCCGCTCAGTAGGCGATGCCGCCCGCGGCAGTCGTCCATCCAAGCGCCGCCGCGTTTCTTTTCACGGGCGTACAGGTCTAGATAAAATTGCCCACGCAACTGATTGTCGGCATCGCGGATTTCATAAAAACGTACCGCTGGATGCCAGCGGTCAATGTTACTTAGCGGCGTGATGCGGATCCCATACAAACGCCCAACAATGGCAAACAGCCCTGGGATGACCCGGGTTTCGGGGAAATAAGGCTTAAGCTCTTCATCGCTGATCGTGTATTGGTGCTGGCGTAATTTTTCGCTGTAGTAACTCACGTCCCAAGATTCCAGTGCCGTCAGTGGGTGGTGATCGCGGGCAAAGGTTTCGAGTTCACTAAATTCGCGGCGCGCGGCGGGCAGGGAACGTTGGATTAAGTCATGCAGGAAATCCAACACCTGTTCAACCGAGGCGGCCATTTTGGTAGCCAGCGAGCGTTGCGCGTAATTGGCATAACCCAGCAGCTGCGCCAATTCATGGCGGCGCGCCAGGATCTCTTCCATCAGCCGCGAATTATCAAACTGCCCGGCGTTGGGGCCTTGATCGGACGCACGTGTTACGTAGGCGGTATACATCTCTTGACGCAGCGCACGGTTATCGGCATAGGTTATCACCGCGTGATAGGAGGGAAAATCCAACGTGAATAACCAGCCGGTGAGTTGTTTTTGCTGGGCGGCTTGTTGTGCCTGCGCGCGCGCGGACTCGGGCAAACCTTGCAATAGGGTGGCGTCGGTGATGTGTTTATGCCAGGCGTGGGTGGCATCGAGCAGGTTTTCTTCGTATTTGGTGCTGAGTTGTGATAACTCCTGTACCAAGGTTTTATAACGCAATTTCTGTTCGCTCGGCAAATCCACGCCGGATAAATGGAAATCACGCAGGGCGTTGTCGATTACTTTTTGTTGTGCAAGCGACAGTTGGGCGAATTGCGCGGGGTGGTTTTTAATCGCCTGGTAGGCGTGGAATAGTGCGGTGTTTTGCCCTATTTCGGTGTAATACTCGCTGATTTTGGGTAGGCAGGAATTATATACGACGCGCAGGGCGTCGCTGTTGACGACCGAATTCATGTGACTGATCGGCGACCAGGTTCGGCTCAAGCGATCATTGGCTTCTTCTAAGGGTTGGATCAGGTTATCCCAGGTCGGTGCAGTATTGGCCGCGCTGAGCTGGGTGATCAAGCGACGATTAGCCGCCAGCAGCGTATCGATTGCGGGCTCTACCTGATCGGGCTGTAATTGTGAAAAGGGCGGCAGATCAGTAAAGGTTAACAAAGGGTTTAGATCAGAGGATTTTTGATTCATAGGATGCTTATATTTACCTTCAAAATGCGGTTTCTTACTGCAGTCTTAAATTTTAGATTGTTAGAGGGCTGGTGCGCGTAGCCACGTGACATCTTAACAACGATAGTAGTATTGCTACAACCTTAGGAGACGAGTCGCACGCCCAACGGTATTACCAGCGCCATGCCGTACCCGATGCCAAACTACTTTAATATGGATGCGACATGCCCAATTCATTATACCAATTTAAAATACATAAACATAAATAAGTCCGCTGGGCGCTGTAAAACCCCGTCCATTTCTATATACCCAAGTCCGTGCCCACACGATTAATGATGTGAGGGGCCCGATCGTTGCAATGACCTTGTGCGCCTGCATACTACCCCACCGAAGAGAAATCTCCGTCTGGCAGGTGACAGCCGATATCGAGCGGTGGGATCCCCTGCGGCGGGCGGAGACACCTGGAATAATGGCCATACACAGCACCGTTAGATCGGCTACCATGGACGGCGATGAATGACGACCACGCTGCACCCAATGCAACCCCCTACGCGGGACTTACCCCCGATGTGATCCTCGACGCACTGTCCGCCATGGGCTTGCAACCCACCGGACGTTTTATCGCGCTCAATAGTTATGAAAACCGTGTCTATCAAGTGGAGCTCGAAGCCGCGGGCTACAGCGTCGTAAAATTTTACCGCGCGGGGCGCTGGTCGGATGCGACTATTTTAGAAGAACATGGTTTTGCGCTGGAACTCGCGGCGCAGGGCATTGCGTTGATTCCGCCGCAGGTGATCGGCACGCAGACCTTGCACGTACACGCGGGCTTTCGCTACGCGCTTTACCCACGCCGCGGCGGCCGCCCACCTGAATTGGAGCATGCCCAGGTACAAGAACAACTTGGGCGTATGTTGGGCCGTTTGCACGCGGTGGGACGGTTACAACGTTTTGAACATCGTCCCGTGTTAACCGTAAACAATTATGCGCGTGCCGCGTTAGAGGTTATCCAGGCCAGCGGGTTTGTCCCCGGGCATGTGCAGCATAATTACTTTCAAGTTGCTGAAGCCCTGCTAAGGTCGATTGCGGATCGGTTCGAGGCCATCGGGGCTGGCACCCTGCGATTGCACGGCGATTGCCATCCGGGCAATATCTTATGGACCGACGCCGGACCGCACATGGTCGACCTGGATGATTGTTGTACCGGTCCGGCAATGCAAGACCTGTGGATGTTGCTATCAGGAACGCGTGACGAGATGACCAAACAGTTACGTACTATCTTAGACGGTTATGAAACCTTTACCGACTTTGATTACAGCGAATTGCGATTAATTGAGGCGATGCGCGGTTTACGGTTGCTGCATTACAGCGGCTGGCTCACGCGCCGCTGGCAAGACCCGGCGTTTCCACTGCATTTCCCTTGGTTTAATACCGCGCGTTATTGGGAAGAGCAGGTGATGATCTTACGTGAGCAGGTGGAAACACTAGAGAACGATTTGGTGTTGCGGGTGTAAGACTTTTTCCTAGGGTGTCGTTACCTGTTGGGGTGACCGTGGGCGACAGGGATGTATTTACGGCGAGTCACCCCAACAGGTAACGACACCCTAGGATAAAGTCTTAGGCTCGCGTTGACACGGTGACGCAGGGTTATTCCGGTTGCCAAATTCCAACCGCGGGATCGGCGGTGGGGGTGCTTTTGCCTTTGGCGGGTGTGGGCGCGGTGTTTGGAGTGGTACTGGGGACTTGTATAGTAGTCGTCACGGCAACTTCCGGTTTGCGTTTGGCGATACGATCGTCGCAAATATGTTTCATTAACTCCGCCAAGTGGGCCAGCAACTCTTCGCGTTCTTCTTTGGGCCCGGGATAATCCGCGCAAAAATACCCGGCGATAGCCGCCAGGTATTGCAGGTTGACCAACATGTCTTCGCGACCGCGTTCGTCGTGCTGGGTGATCGTGTTGAACACCTGGTTGAATAATTCACTATTGAGATTTAATCCATCGGACATGGGTTCACCAGTAGGGGCGCGGAAAATAATGCGCGTTAGTGTAACGCATCAGGCCGTGGGGTGAAAGTTATTCGTGCTTCCCAAAATGCACCGCCAGTTCCGCCAGTACATTTGAGATTTGGCTCATACTATTGCTGATCTGATCAACACTGGCGAGGGTTTCGCAGGTGAGTTCGGTGACTTCGTTAATCGAGTCCACGTTGTGTTTAACCGTGGTAGTGACGGCGGTTTGTTGCTCGGCGGCGCTGGCGATTTGGGTGTTCATGTCCTTGATCTGTACCACGGCGGTGGTAATGCTGCGTAGTGCATCGCCGGCGACGGTGACTTGCTGCACGGTCTGCTGCGCACTGTCATGGCCTTGCTGCATGGCTTGCTCGGCGGACTTGGCTGCGTGTTGCAGTCGCATGATCATGGTGCTGATCTCTTGGGTGGATTGCTGTGTGCGGCTGGCGAGGGATCGCACTTCATCGGCGACCACCGCGAAACCTCGGCCTTGTTCACCAGCGCGCGCGGCCTCAATGGCGGCGTTTAAGGCCAACAGATTGGTTTGTTCGGCGATACCCTTAATAACATCCAAGATGCTGCCGATGTTGCGGCTGTCTTCGGCCAATTGGTGGATCACCGTCGAAGATTGGCCGACATGGTCGGCGAGCTGGTTGATGGAATGAATGGTGTGTTGCACGACCTCGCGACCACGGGTGGCGTGTGTGTCGGCATCGCTGGCAGCGTCGGAGGCTTGCTGGGTGCTGCGTGCGACGTTCTCCGCGGTGGCTAGCATTTCGTTCATGGCCTGCGCCAACTTACCCGATTCGCGTTGTTGGTGGGCGGTGCTCTGGTTGGTCAGTGCGATGGTACTGATCATGTCATTGGCCGTAGCCGCCAAATTAAGCGCAATATCGCCGACGCGGGTTGATAAAGCATTGATTTGGGCGTGGAGCATTTTGAATGCGAACTGGATGGCACCGAATTCATCATCCCGGCCGGTGTAGATTGATTGCACTAGGGGATTGTGTGCCACCGCGCGGGCGTGAAGGTGTAATGTATTGAGGGGTTTTAACCAGCGCGCCTGTGCCAGCAGCAGCAACCCGAGCGTAGCGCCGTACCATAACGCTGCCCAAATAAAATCTAACGAACCGGTGAGCCAGGGGCCGAGCAGGACAGGTAGTAACACTGTCCCGGTCAGCAACCGCAGTTTAGGGGTGATTGATCCAAGCCCAGAGGGGCTGGGGGTTTTCGCCGAGCTGGCGCTAGCCCAACGTTGATAGAGGGCCTGGGCGCGGTTAACGTCGGCGCGGTCGGCACGGGTACGCACCGATTGGTATTCCACAATCGTGCCGTCACGTTTAATCGGAATCACAAAGGCGCTCACCCAGTAGTGGTCGCCATTTTTGCACCGATTCTTGAGGATCCCCAGCCACGAACGCCCGGCTTGAATCGTGTTCCACAGATCACGGTAGGCGAGCGCCGGCATGTCGGGGTGGCGGAGTAGATTATGCGGTTGTCCCATCAGTTCATCCCTGGAATACCCGCTAATGTTAATAAAAGCTTGATTTACATAGGTAATTTTACCCTGCGGGTCGGCCGTGGACATAATCGGCGAGTCCACCGGTACCTCAATTTCCTTATTTGTAACAGGTTGATTAGTGCGCATTGGGGTTGTGCTCAGACTGAAAGTATGGGGAATTCATCGGCCTGGTCTTTCATGACTTTAGGGTTACGGTATAGTAGCCCAATGACCATTCGAGCCTTTGAAGAACGTCATCCCCAGCTGGGTGCCGGCGCCTATGTCGATGACTTGGCCCTGCTGGTGGGCGCGGTGGAGATCGGCGCGGACAGTTCGATCTGGCCTTTTAGTGTGGTGCGTGCGGATGTTAACTGGATCCGCATCGGGGCGCGCACCAACGTGCAAGATAACTGTGTGTTGCATGTCAGTCACGACAGTGATTACCACCCCGGAGGATACCCCACCCTTTTGGGTAATGACATCACGGTCGGCCATCAGGTAGTTTTGCACGGTTGCGAGATCGGTGATGGCTGCTTGATCGGCATGGGAACGGTCATTATGGACGGGGCGGTGATTGAACCGCACACCCTGATCGCCGCGGGCAGTTTAGTCACGGCCGGTAAACGGCTGGAGGGCGGTTATCTCTGGAGGGGGCGTCCGGCGCAACGGATCCGGGTTTTAACCCAAACCGAACATGAGCGGTTGTTGTACTCGGCACAGCACTATGTTGCGTTAAAGAATCGACACTTACAATCACGTTAACCGTTGCGCGTAATGCTTAATCAGAAGACTAAACATTTTTTGGTGGATGTATTAGGGATTGACCTTGATAGCGTTAGCCATCGTGAACGTTGGTTATCGATGCTGGGCGGGTTTATCAGCATCAGTCTGATCATTTACATCAATTTACGCGTGGTGCATGACTGGGGTGTCGCGTTGATTGTGGCTTCTATGGGTGCCTCGGCGGTGTTGCTGTTCGCCGTGCCGCACGGTAAATTATCCCAACCCTGGCCGGTGGCAGGCGGACACCTGCTGTCTGCTTTGATCGGTGTGGCGTGTTATCGGTGGATCCCACACCTGCCCAGTGCCGCGGGACTGGCTGTGGGTTTATCGATTGGTGCGATGCATTATTTGCGTTGTATTCATCCCCCCGGCGGCGCCACTGCGCTTAGCTTCGTGATTGGTTCCCCCAGCTTACACGCACTCGGCTACCAATATCTGATGGAGCCGGTGTTGATCAATGTGGTTATCATTCTAGGTGTGGCCGTGGTATTTAACCTACCGTTTGTGACGCGCCGTTATCCGCAGGGATTGCAGCATTTACTAGCACGCGACCGCCATCATGGCGGCTCGCTGTTGGATGCTAATGAAATTCAACGCGCCGATGTCGTGCGGGCGATTGAACAAATGGATATCGTGGTGGACATCAACGACGACGACCTGGTGGAACTGTTTCACCTGGCTAAGGCCCATGCCAAACAGCGGCATCTCAGTCCAGATCACATCGTACTAGGACACTACTTCACTAATGGCGGGGAACATTGGTCGGTACGACGCATCGTCGACGAATCCGCCGATCACCAGCAGGTAATATACCGTGTTGTCGCGGGCAATGAAAAGACCAGCACGGGGATCAATTCACGCGACGAATTCGCCCGTTGGGCCCGATTTGAAGTCGAGCGCCAGGGCAGCGATTGGCGACGGGTGGAAACTACAACGCGTAATTAAGCGACGGTCTGTCAACCGCTCAACGCTCAACTTAAATATAGGGCCATCGGCGTCCTGTTGTCAGGTCGCCAGCGGTGAGTGCACGGTAATAATGGGCTTGAGGGCATAGCGCGGAAAATAGCTTGCTACGCAAGCGGATCTAGAATCGAAATTCGTATTCCACTGTAACCTTGAGCGTTCCGTTTGGTGCGGCCGTGGAAATACCCACTAAATAACCCAGTTCGTATTTCCACTTACTATGATTGGATTGGGTGATTTCACCGTATAGTACCGGCCCAAGACGATGATCTTGTTGATCGGCGGGTAGCGGATGACCGAATTCGCCGATTTGCCCGTAGATTTCAAACCCCGGCTCCAGGATCGGGGTGTATAAATATTTCGTGCGCCAGGCATATTCTACTTGAGTAGCATTACGGGCGTTGCTGCCGATTTCGCGGGCAAAAATTATATTTGCCGTATGCACGAATTTGCCAAGCGTTTTTTCCAAAAGTAATTTGGTTTCAAGGGCGTCACTGCCGCCGCTCGCTGTAGGGTGTTCATATTCAAGGTATACACCGACATCCACCCAAGCTTCACCTTGTTCAGTCAACTGTAGAATATTTTCCCACGCGGTGGCGCTGTGCTCGCGTGCACCGCCGGGTTGTTTTTCGTACTCACTTACCACCGAGCTAAACCAGTGATCGGTGAATCCGTAACCGACTTCCAGTTTAGTGGTTTCCTGGGCATCTTTGCTCGTGTCGTTGTCAAAGCTACGGTGGCTACGCATTTCAATTTCGATTTCCCCGGCCTCGACTCGCGGTGAATACACCTTGTGGCTTGCCTGCGCCGGTTCGGGATAACTTAAACTACCCGACAGGATCAGCACCATCATGGCCACGGCTTTTGAGGTGGTGCGCGTCGTAGTTGTAGGTGCGGGCGGGTTTACGAACCGAGTTAATATCAGAATGACAATGATCGTCAGGCCGTAGGCCAACAGCTGAATTCCCATGGGTTGATCCAAATAGCCTAGGGTAATGTGGAGAAACTGACCGAGGACACTTTGTTGTGACAAGATAAACGAGCTATCCCAGACTTGATTGCCCAGGGCGGGTGCGATATTGGCTTGAACCAGAAAGCCGGCGGCTTGTGCAGCCAAACCCGCCGCTAATAATATGATCAACCAACCGGTGACGCGGAATAATTGCTGTAACGGGACACGCAATAGTCCAAAATACAATACCACGCCGATCAACACACCGCTGCCGGCACCGATTAAGGAACCCAGCAGCATCGTGGCGCGGTCTGAACCCGCCGTGGCAATGCCGTACAAGAATAAAACCAGCTCGCTGCCTTCCCGTAAGATCGCCAGCCCCACGATAACGGCCAGGGCGGTCGGCGCTTGTTCACCGGCAATAATAGCGGCACCCACACGACGAATATGCTGGCTGATCTGACTGGAATGTTTGCGCATCCACACCAGGTGCCAGGTGAGCATGATCACCGCCGCGGACAAGATCCCGGCGTTCAGGATTTCTTGACCTCTGCCAGACAGGGCATTGCTGATGTGTTCAGCAAATAAAGCCAACAGCCCCGCGCCGATAAGACCCGCGGCTAAACCGGCTAGGGTCCAGCGGATCCGGCCTAACATACCGCGGGTGGCGGCGAGCATCAGGCTGATAATCAGGGCGGCTTCTAGGACTTCACGAAATACAATAACAAGGGTGCTTAACATTCCAACCTCACTTTACAACCACGTTGCCCTTGGCCGTAGCCTCGTGGAATTCACCCACGAACGGATACGTTCCCGGCGCCAACGGGCCGATATAGATCACGGCTTGGCTATTGCCCAGGATGACTTTTTCACGGTGTAAAAGATGGCTTTCAAACTCTTCAGGAGTGGGATCAAGATTTTTCACCACGAATTTGACCTTGGTATTGGCCGGGATCACTATTTCAGCGGGCGAAAATTGATGGTCCTGAAGTTGAAGTTCAAAGCTGGGTATTTCAGCGGCATAAGCGCTTGCCGCGCCGAGGTAAGCAAACAGGGTAATCGTGGTTTTGAACGGCATGGGAAGAGACTCGACTGGTTACTATGTCAACAGTCATAATGATAATGAGAACAGTTATCATTTGCAATTGATTTTTCTGTGAAATACTAATATTTTTAAATATCAATAAATTACAAGGCTATATTAATGTAGTAACAGTAATAAAATGCCGATATTCTCAGTCACCCGTGCCTGCCCCCGGTTGTATCCAGCGGTAAATGGCATTGGCCTTGCGGACAAAGGCTTTGTTGTGGATCGTAGGATTATCTTTTTTGGGTGCAGGTAAGGTGGCGATAAGTTCTGCCGCCTGGCGTTCGGACAGGTTGGCGGCCGAGGTATTGTAATAATGCTGGGCGGCGGCCTCGATACCGAAGATCCCTTCGCCAAATTCAGCAATGTTTAAATATATTTCTAAGATACGTTCTTTACTTAAACTGTGTTCCATTCCCAAGGTAAACAACAATTCGTGCCATTTGCGCAGCAGACTTCGATCCGAGGAAAAGTACAGATTCTTAACCGTTTGTTGTGAAATTGTACTGCCGCCGTATTTCCATTTATGCAAACTTAAATTTTTGTCCAGGGCATCGGCGATCGCCTCGGTATCGATCCCATTATGACTATAAAAACGTGCGTCTTCACCCACGATGGCCGCACGTTTAACAAACGCGGGGATCGATTGGGCGGGGATCCGCTGCCATTTGAGTCGGGGCATATCGTCGTCAAAACGTGCCTCCAGTTCATAGGCCTGTATAAAATGCGACTTAGGGATTGGGCCGCGACGCAGCGAATCAAAATCGGGCCAGATTGTCCAGACATAGGCCGCGTCCAATAGCGCAATCAGTAGCATGATACGCCATAGATAAATGAAAATACGCCATAACCAAGGCGGTGGTTGCGGGGCATGACCGCGGTATATCCATAACCATCGCAGTGGCCTCACTAAACCACGCCACCAATTATTGGGATTTAACAACATTTGTTTTACAACATACATGGATGAAATTATAACGGGTGAACGACTAGTATAAATATCGGGGATTATCCGAACCGTAGATCAGTAGACATATCTTGAACCAAGATGGCGAGGACGTGTTGTCCACAACAGCAAGTTGGATAACGATAATATAGTCCTAAGGAACCACCGATACCGCGGGTGCGGTAAGATCGGATTTTGGCTCGGTGCTGTTAGCCAGCCGGTGCGGCGGGGTGCAGTTCTTTAATACTTTTGAGCACACTCTGTTGGCGCTGGCGGCGCTGTAAATCGGCAGGGTCGGTTTTGTCGGCCATGGCTTTTTTGGCCTGTTCGTTTTCCACTTCAAATTGCGCGAGCTGGGCCTTGCTGAAGGATAATTCTGCACCCGCGGCGATAAGATGCCGCGGGTAACCCAGTTGGTCCATAACTTCACCACAGAGCGATTCAATAATGCCAATGTGTTCTGGCGACATGTCACGCAAAAATTTCTTGCTGTTATCCTTGATGACGGGGCGAGTTAGGTTTTCCCATAAGGTGCTTTGGGTAGCGGTACGACTGGCCTCGTTACTACGGTGAAATTCCAACATCGATTGAACAAAACGGATACCTAGAAATTCGCACAGCCGCCTGACCGTTTGTTCGGGAGCGTCGGTTAATTCTTCATATTTGATACGAATAAATTGATCGCGTGGTAACCAGCTAGCGGCATCCAGGCAAAGTTCTTGTAGTTCCAGCCATTTGCCGGCAATAAAATACGGGTGTTTATCCCCCACCACGGCTTTAGTGAAAGACAACGCGACATCGCGCGGATCGCGGCACAAATAAATAAATTTCGGTTTTACAAAATAGTTGTTTAACCCTTTCGCCCAGCGAATATTTTGCATGCTTTTGCACATCCAGGCGCTAGCGCGCTGCTGTTGGGCATAAATACCCATCACCGCGCCAAACACGGCAATCAAGCTGTTTTCCGTGCAACGCCGGCGTACATCGGCACGATCAAACCGTTCAATCCCCTCCCAGGGGACAGGATTGTTTTCCACGAGCCGACACACGTCATCTACCAATCGATCCATGCTGGCAGGTTGGTTCAAATCACCGTATAACGCGATCAACGGCATCATGTTTTGCAATACATGCGGTGGATGAGGCGCGGCGATTTCGTTGGAACTATTCATGATCAACCGTAATAAATTTGAACCCGAACGTTGTTCGCCCACCATGAATATCGCTTGCATATGCCGATTACCTCGTGAGGTGACTAATACAGTAAATAACCCAGCAGTCCAGCCGGCGGTATGATCCAAATAACATCCAAATTAAAGCGTAATAACGCGATGAGAGACATCGCCAGAATTAATCCGGTGGGCCAGACGGCGGCCAAGGTTAAGGTATGCGGCAGCGCGGTTTGTAGCAACACTAAAGCCGCCATGGCGATCATACCGATCACCCCGCAGTGAATCCCGTGCATCGCGGCGCGAATTGTGCTGGAACGTTTGATATAGCTGAGGGCCTGCGAGGCGGTCACCATTAATACGGCGGGAGGGGTATAAATCGCGAAAGTCGCCAGCAACGCACCCCACCAACCGTGCAATTTGTAGCCGATCACCGCGACGCTGATCAGGATAGGTCCGGGGGTGATCTGACCCATGGCAATGGCATCGGTAAATTCCTGCTGGGTTACCCAATGGTATTGCAATACCACCACACTGCCGATCACGGGAATAAAAACATAACCTCCTCCAAACAACATCAGACTCATGCTGGCCACGGTAAGGTTAAAAAACAATAGGCTGTTATGCTCCAGGGGCAGGGGTAAAAACCACAGCAACAATAACGTCGCCAGCGCACTGACGACAATACCAAGCCGGAGTTTAGAAAATACCTGCAACGGTTCATTGTTGGCGGGGCCTGCGGCTAATGTTGGCGAGATTTGGTAGCCGATAAAACCAAACAACACAATGATTAAAAACGTGGCGTAAATTTTATACTGCAGTGGGGTGAGCAACAGTACTACGAATGCCAAGACAACCAACCCGGCATCTCGGGGGGCACGCACGGTTTTTTTAGCCATGCGCCACACCACGCTGATCACGATCGCAGCGACCGCGGGAATAAACCCATTGAATATTTTCTGCAAGGCGTGGATCTCACCGTAACGAAAATACAAATAACTCAGGACCATGATCAAAATGAAGGTGGGTAAGATCACCGCGAAGCTGCACAGGAAGGCTCCGAGCGGACCGCGTAAGCGATAACCCAAAAACGCCACCACATTCACTGCTTGTGGGCCGGGCAGTAAATTCGCCAGCGCGATGGCATCCAGCATGGTGTTGTGTTCCACCAGCTTATGTTCTTTTGAGAGTTTGTTTTCAATCACCGAGATCAAGGCCATGAAACCGCCAAAAGCAACACTGCCGATGGCGACAAAGGTTTTGAATAAAAACCACAATGAAGGCTTGAGGGGCACCGGTGTTTTTTCCGCTGTCGCTACGTTATCCATGTTGCTGTCCAGTAGTACTTTAAGTTAAGAGAAAGTTATCTTTAATGAAATTTTTTAATTGTGCGGTGCAAAGTGGCAACGTATGGGAGGTGGTGTCAATCTTCAGCTCCGCATCTTGGGGCTCCTCATAAGCTTGGCTAATACCTGTGAAATTGGCAATATCACCGGATAAAGCTTTTTGATACAAACCCTTTGGATCACGCTGAATACAATCTTCTAAGCTCGCACGCACATGCACCAGATGAAAATTTTTACGCACAATATTACGAACAAAACGCCTTCCTTCATGATGCGGCGAAATAAAAGTGGCAAGAACGATATACCCCATCATAGCAAATAACGACGCCACTTCACCGGCGCGACGCAGGTTTTCCATACGCGCTTGGCGGGTAAAATCCAAGTCGCAATTTAAACCCGAACGCATGGTATCTCCGTCCAACACCGATACCAGGAAACCTTCTCGAAACAATTCGAGCTCAACCTGAGTGGCAATCGTGGATTTACCCGCCCCGGATAAGCCAGTCAACCAGATGACACCGCTGCGGTGACCAACCTGCTGATTACGCATATCACGTGTTACGTGGCTATGGTGGGGAAAAATATCGGCCTGCGACATTACCGGTGCAGGCTGCTGCTGTACATCAGTCATCAATGCTATCCTTTGTTTATGCAAAACAAAGATCCGTCATGACACACGCGTTGCTTTTCCCTGCAATTTAATTAATGGTAGTTACGGCACGCGGTTACAGATATTTTAATGTTAAATGAATTCTGCGGGTTTGATCACAAAAATGGTACATGATTTTTGCCATGACCACGTTCTTAATCAGGATTTTTTATCGTGTATACTGGCGATATATCCAACAAAACATTCCTAAGCTATTGTTTTGTTTGTATGGAAATAACCTATATAAAACTGATCACCCTGTTCCCTCAGCCGCTGTATAAATTATATACATTAACCCGTGGATAATAGTCTTATGCGTGTTATTGAAGGGCTACCTACGACACCGGCAGCCATCAAAAAAACCGATCGATTTATTTTTTACCCATTTTCAATAAAAATAAATCAATCAGAAGTTTGTTTAGCCATCGGAGTGGTGAAGAGATGTTATTACTGACGGTGCCGGCGCAACACTCGGCGGACAATCCTGCCGTTGAACGTGATCCGAAACGGGTCAAGGCATGGCTTGCGCAATTGCCGATCGATAAAGCGGTGGAGACGGTTGAAAAATTAATCGCCGCACTGCGGCCGTTGAATGAACTGCGTATCGAACCTGGTACGCGCTTAAAACTCTTGGAAACGTATCATACCGCGTTTGAGAACTTATTATTTACTTACGATGAACTACACCTACGATCCTTGCCATTGAGTTTTACCGAGAGACGCAAATTATCCGATGATATTATGTGGGTGTATTTGGAGTTGGCCAATGGCTATAAGTCAATAGTAAAGGGCGCTTATGACGCGGTTGATCAAAACAGCCACCGATCAGAGATCCACCTCGCCATATACCGCGCCATCGAGTTAATTGCCAACGCGCTATTGCATACCTTTCGTGAACATCGCCCAGCACCGCCGTTGGCGATTCTCGAAATACATCAATTGTACCATTTGGCGGAGCGGTACCAGATACAAAACCACAGTATCGCATCGGTGAAAGGAATAGCCCAATCGGCGACCATACAACGCATCTATAAACAGATCATGTTGATCATTGCCGCTGATCCGTATGGCTACGACGGCAAACAATTATACGAATTATTCATGTTATTAGAGGAATATACCGATTCCTGCCAGTTACTCACCGGCTTGCCGGAGCAGGACAAGTCGCTGTGTTTTTCACTGGATTTCAGCGAAGACCATGGACCACAGGTGTGTCAACACCAACCACGGCAGGGCGGCCAGGCGACACAACGCGTCCTGAATATCAAACCCGCCATACTGCGTATTATTGACCAGGTGAATAAAGGAAAAAATGTAGCGGTTGACTCCGGTCGCGCGCGCGAGTTGCGATTATTACGGCTTTTCATCCACAGTTTACAGCACGGGGGTATAGAGCGCGTGACGCGCAAACACTGCCAAGAACAAGCACGTGTTGCCTATGGGTTAGAAGCATCGTGTTATTACTTGCAAAATCGAGATCGGTTTATTGACACCTCGGTGGAGTCTAGTAATGGTATCGAAGTCCGTGATATTGCAGCTTTTGAGGCCGAACACGAGCTGTCCATGTGGCGTGTAGGCAATACCACACCGACCGGCCGGTTATTTGTCGCGGCGGAGACCGACCAAGCGAAAATCGCAGTGGGGGAAATTATTTCGGTGGTAGAGCAGTTGTCCGAGCAGCAACAACCGCTGGTTAACACGGGAATTATCCGCTGGTTGCGTTATGAGGATTCCAAGGCGTACATCGGTGTGCAAGTGTTGAATAACCTACCCATCGCGGTGACTTGTCAATTAGAAGGTGGACAGGTACACGATCCCACAATCTATAACGCCTTATATTTCCCCAGTGACAAAGACCATAACCAACCGGCAAGTTTATTATTCGAGTTTAACGTGTTTCGATTGGCGCAACAATTTCGCGTCCAGGTGGCCGGGCAACACTACCGCGTTGTGGCGGTGAAGATCATCATGGAAACGCCGGTGCATATCCAGTTTGGATTTAAGGTAATCCAATAAGTATCGAACAGCCCAAATCATCGTTAGTGAAAAATCTCCAGCGGGTTATCCCGCCTTGCTTCCACGGCAAAACACCAGGATGAGGGGGTGTATATTCGTGTTTGCCAAGTGCAAATATTTCAGTCCATCAGGGTTTGTAGTTACGGACTGGCGGCGGCAATTTCTTTGAGGCGGCTGCGCAAACTGGCCCAGCCCATGCCCAGATTGATTTTTTTACCGGCGATAAGTACCGCCAGCAGATTCGGTTTGGCGGGAACCACCGTCATGAAATGAAACGTGCTGTGGGTGGTGAATTGAATTTCTTGGATCAGGCGCGACGGTGCCTCGCCGCGTAACTCGGCGATCATCTTTTCGGCGGTTTGCACCGCCTTGCCGCGAAACATGTCTACCGCGCTGGCGGCCACAACGTCGAGGTAGGTTTGGGTGACATAGGCGACATTATTCGCAACCCCAAGCAATAAACCCGAGTCTTGGTCAATGACTGCCGCGGCGTGGGCATAGTCCACTGCTGCCACGATATCGCTGCAGATGTCATTTAAATTTGGCATGGAGGTTCGGCCAGTCACAAAATTGTTCCGTGACAGTATGGGCCATTCAGAATGAATTGCAATATCTTCGGATTAGGGCGTGAGGGCCTCCACCAACGCGTTGATCTGGTGTACCGCTTGACGTGCGTGCGCCAACGCCATGCCCAGATTTGCAGCCGCGGGGGTGAATACCGTTAACAATAAATGCGGGCCGGCGTGCAGGATAAATATTTTTCCTTGCTTGCTTTCTATTAGGACATTTTCCGCAGTGCCTTTGCCGGCTTCTTTGGACAGGTTATCACTCAAGGCCAATAAGGCGCTGCTCATGGCGGCGAAACGGTGTTCGTCCATGGGGTTCGCCGCGACCTGAGATTTTGCAATACCGTCCGCGCTGCTGATCAGCGCGGCGTTGATATTGTCGGTGGCTTGTAATAGGGATTTTAAAATGATCTGCAGTTGTTGATTAAATTGTGTTGAAGCGTCGATGACTTTGTTGGGGCTTTTATTTTGCAGGGTTTCGATTATATCTTTAATGATTTGCATGGTGGAGGCCTCTATTGATTGAGTACGGCGAGCAGGGCGTGCACCAGAATTTTAACATCGTCGGCACTGCGCGCATCGATATCGAAGACTGGAAATATTTGGTTACGTTGATACAGATGGTCCTGAAATGTTGTGATGTCGTTATTGTCCTGTAGATCCGATTTGGTCAATCCAATCACCACTGCGGTTTGGGTTATAAATTCGCTAAACGCGTTGAGATAAAAATCCAATTGCTGCAAGGGGTTTGGATGGTCACGGTTGATCAATAGAATCAAACCAATACCGTCGCGAGCCAAGATTTCCCACATAAAATTAAAACGTTCCTGTCCTGGCGTGCCGTAGAGGTGGACACGAGTACCATCTTCCAGGGTGATATAACTGTAATCCATCGCCACGGTGGTGGTAGCTTTGATGGCGCGCGTATCATCGCTGCAGGGGACATCGGTGGCAACGGGCGGAGTCTCGCTGATCGCCCCAATCGCGGTGGTTTTACCCGCGCCCACCGGGCCTGTAAAAATGATTTTGTACATGGCCAGGGCTTAAAAGATCTTCTTGATACTGAGCCGTTTGGCAATCTTGGCAAACAGACTTTGTTTTTCGGGGTTGGACGGCGCGGCGGTGTTCGACGGTGCGGCGGCGGTGGGGCGTTTAAACTCAATCAGATCTACCGCGTAGGCGGCATTATAAAAATTGATCACATCGCTAAGCGGCAGCGCGGTGACGGTGGACAACTGGCGCAAGGTCATGGCCTGTTTGGCCAGTACGGCGGCGAGTTTGAGGTGTTCGGCGATAAAGGTATGGCGGGTGAAATTAGGCCAGGCGCGTAACTTGACCGGTATATCGACGGCGTGGCCCGGCAGGATCTTGCCTTGTGAACACCCAATTCCCGCCAGCCAGAGCAGGTTGTGTAACGATTGGATGGCCATTTCGGTGCTGTGTACCGCAAAACTGTGCGGATTTAACGGGTCAATAAAAATTTCATGAATAGGGGTGCGCACCAATTGCTGCAGCTGCAGATCGGTGGCGGTTGTGGCTAGGCAGCGGTTAATCCCGTCGATGAAGACGTCCGGGATGCCCTGGGTTAACAAATGCACGATGCGTTGTTTAGCCTTGGTCTCGTAGAGCAAATTGAAAATACTGCCTTTGAGTTCCTCAACCCGACTAGGGGGCTCGTTCTGCTGGCGGGACAGCTGTTGTGCCTGCAGCTGGGTTTGTAGTTTGTCATACAAGCGGCGCAATACCTGCTTAAGACTGCCCAAGTCCATAGGACGTTGTAGACCGATACTATTTTTTGCCATGGCCGGGCGGGAAGAAATAACCAATTTTACTTGCCCGGGCCGGCTTTGCCGCAGTGCTTGCTTACTGGCATCACTGTCCGCGTCTAACACGATCAGGTGGGCATTCGACAGGGGTTGGTCGGAGCTAAGCTGGTAGTGAATGCCCTCCATCGACAGTAACTTGAGCGCCGTGGTAAGGATAATCAAATCCTGACCACTGATCCCCGCTGGGGTAACTTGAATCGGTATGGGTAGGGCTGTCATGCGTTGTAAATTACCACGAGACTGGCGGAGGAAACGGAACTGAGAGTATCGGTACGAATACCTTGTGGTTACATGCGTAGAATGTGATCAACCTGACAAATTTAGTTTAGCTTGTCGAAATTGTTCCAACTAGGCTAGGGTATGCCATCTTGCACAATTATTAACCATAATATTGATACAGTTTTAGCGCGGCAACCCGCGTAAATTATGCTAGTAGAATTCACCTCGATGTCTCGAAAACCGACTAAAATCTTTGAATCGGCTCACATTATTTTTCTAAGGCAATTAGTTTGGGCAGGAAAGGGCCGATATGTTGCCTAAAGGTAACCTTCCCACCCTTAATTTTGGGAGTAAATTGATCGCAATGCCAACACAACAACACTATCGGGTCCGGCTGGAAAATGTACCGGAAACCGAACAACTGATCACAAGATTAATTTTTTCTATCACGCAGCGTTGCCAGGGGTCGCGCTACGTCTTCTCCATGGCGGAGCCGAACAATCACCGCCCGGAGGATATTGTGATCTACCAGCGCCCACCGTTAACTGATACCGGCATGCGTAGCCGCGCCATTGAGCTGGTGGATACGCCCCTCCCCGACAAACAGGGGCGTTATCATATTGTGCGGCCGTTGATAGCCAGTCGCGTATTAGCGGTGTTAGAGCGTTATGTGGAAGACACGGGAATTGCGCAACGCCGGAGGCAGGTCAAGCCGGAGCCAACACCCGCCGCGACCGCCAGGGATACGGAACCTGCCCGCTGCTTTGAATTTAGCATTTCAGAAGAAGAGGCGTCGCAATTGGCAATCGTGGCAGACGAGGTGCTGGAAAACCCCGCCAACCAAGATGTCCATTCCAATCTGCTTAATTTCCCCTTGCCCGAGACCGCTAAACCCGTTGGCCCGGGTTATAAACCGCGGGTGTTGGTGGTTGATGACAGTGCCTCGGTACGCAAACAAATTGAGCTGGAGCTGGCGTTATTTGAGGCGGACATGAATTTTGCCGACAGCGCCGGGCAAGCCCATCAATTACTCGAAAAATACCGGTTCGATGTGGCTTTTTTAGACGTGGTATTACCCGATGGCGATGGTTTTAAAATTTGCAAACATATAAAACAAACGCAACCCAATATACACGTGATTATGCTCACCGGTAAGGCCCGGCCCGGTGACAAAATAAAAGGCACGATGTCCGGTTGTGATGCTTATCTTGTCAAGCCGGTGGGCCGAGTGACGTTTCAAACCACGGTATCAAGTTATTTAAAACTGAAGATCCAAGATGTGGTAATAAACGCGTAACCTGTTATGTTGTTAGGAGATGAAATATGGCGATCAATAAAGTATTAGTAGTGGATGATTCCGCTGCGGAACTGAGCAATATCAAAAAGATCATTCACAACATCGGTTGTAGTGTGATCAGTGCGTCCAATGGCAAACAGGCACTGGAACTGGCCAAGAACGAGAAGCCTGATATCATTTTTATGGATATCTTGATGCCGGAGATGGATGGTTACGAGGCCACCCGCAAATTGAGCAATGACCCCGCCACGCGTAACATTCCGATTATTTTCATTTCCAGCAAGGGTCAAAAAGCCGATAAACTCTGGGGCCAGATGCAAGGCGCCAAGGGCTATATCACCAAGCCCTTTACCGCCGAACAGATCATCGATCAAATTCGTGTTTTTAATAGTTAAAGCAAGGTTTACTTCCCGCCATGTCGGAGTCACGTACAAGCCCTACACCTAGCGCCACAGGGGATCAACTCTGCGCAGGCGCGAAACAGGCCGCAAAGATCGCTCCTAGCGCGTCAGTCGTTGATGAGACGCGTTTTGGTTATCGAATCGGTAGGTTTCAATTTGTGTTAGAGAAAACCGAAACGATGGAAATTCTGGTGCAGCCCGCGATTTATAAAATTCCCAATGGGCCGTATTGGTTACATGGGGTAATCAATCAACGCAGTAATATCCTGCCCGTGGTGGATCTATCCAAATATATAGGGGTGTCCATGACCTCAGCCAAGGGTGAGTATGTGTTGGTGGCCGGTAAGGGTAACACCGCGCTGGCGTTATTAGTGGACGAAATCCCCAAGACCTTAACCCAAGCAGAACCGCAATCCCGGATCGGCGCGGTTAATGCCAATGTATTTGAATTTGTAAATCCCGGACTACGTACCGAGCAGGGGGACTGGCTTGAATTCGATGTCAAAGCGCTCACTCGACATCTAAAGCAACACGATAATAACAGGGAATATAAACCCGCAATCTCAACCAAGGGAAAATAGTCTATGCTGCGCAAAATTAAAATTGGACCACGTCTGGTACTGCTGATTGGCATTCAAACCGTGGTATTGATTATTTTTGGCGTAACGGCCTTGTTGGGTCTGGATTTTGCCGCCAACACCTCCAGCGTTTTAAATAAAAACGTCATCGAACAAGTCAAGTTAAATCAACTCAACGAAGTGGTGCGCAGCGACCTGCTGGAAACCGCGAACAAAATCAGCAGCGGTAAACTTGGGTTGGAATCCGGACGTGAAACGTTAATCGCGGGGCGCTCATTGTTTTCCAATAACTGGAACGAATACAAGCAGGATCGTAGTAAGGAAGACGCGGATGAGATCCAAGCCTCGCTCGGCGATGAATATAAATCAGTAATCACCGCGTTCGAAAAATTAGACAGCCTGATCGCGAACCACGAACAACAACAATTATCCAGTTACATCGATAAAGAATTGCCCAAGCTGGTCAGCCCCTTTCTCACCGAGTTGAACGACCGGGTTAATGAACAGCAAATGGTGTCGGAGGAGTTATTTAGCACTGCGATTGAACAAAGCCGAACCGATCTGAACAGGAGTATCATCGCCATGCTCGGCGGTTTGGGGATTGCAAGCCTACTGGGATATTTTATCTATCGCTCCATCGTCAAACCAATTCGATTAATATCAACCACGGTCGCCAAGGTCAGTAGCGGGGATTATCTGGTGAGGACCAATATGTTCGGCAAAGACGAATTAAGCCAGCTGGGGTCTGCGTTTGACAACTTGTTGCAGGACAAGGTCGCCACCTTGGTTCAGGCGCAAAGCGAAAATGAAAAATTAAACGATTCGGTTATTGCACTGCTACACGCGGTGTCTAAATTAAGTCAACGTGATTTAACCGTTAAAATACCGGTCACTGAAGATGTCACTGGACCGGTGGCGGATGCCTTGAATCAGCTCACCAGCGAGACCTCCAGGGTGTTGCAAGGGGTGCGACGAATCTCCGAGGAAGTGGCGCGCGCCTCCACTCTGGTTAAGTCCCAATCGGATACCGTGATCAAAGTAGCCCACGATGAGCAGCGCGATGTATTGGAGACCATCAATGCCTTATCCGAGGCGGTGGATGCCATGACCCATATCGCCGAACTGGCCAAGTCGGGCAATCAGGCCGCGGAAAACGCCATCCAGTCCACCCACACGGCGCTGGAAACCGTGGACGGAACGGTCAAAAGTATTAATCACATTCGCGATACCATCCATGAAACGGAAAAACGCATCAAGCGCCTGGGTGAGCGTTCGCAAGAAATCAGCCGCGCGGTTAACCTGATCAATAGTATTTCCGAGCGCACCCATATTCTGGCGTTGAACGCCAGTATGCACGCCGCCTCGGCGGGAGAGGCGGGTAAAGGATTTGCTGTGGTCGCTGAAGAGGTGCAACGCCTGGCGGAAAACGCCCGCGACGCCACCCATCAGATCGCCACCTTGGTGCATAACATTCAAGTGGAAACCACCGATACCGTTACCACGATGAACAATGTTATCAGCCAAGTCGTGGAAGGTACCCGGATGGCCGAGCAAGCGGGAGAACAAATGCGCAATACCAAGTTAACCACGGAGAACCTGGTTTCGTCGGTGCGCGAGATCGCCCAAAGCTCCGCCAAAGAGGCGCAGCGTAGCAGTGAACTGCGTCTACGCGCGCAGCTTATCCATGAAAGCGCCACTAAAACCAGTGAGCAACTGGATCAACAATCGGTCATCACCACACGGCTGGTGGAATACGCCAAGGGCTTGCTCAAGGCGGTACAGGTTTTCCAATTACCCGGCTACAGCACGGAGAAAAAAACCAAGCTGATGCAAAACGCCGAGGTATTATCCAGCGAATTTGAGCAACGCAAGGTGTCCTAAGCGGTACAATCTATGAGCACGTTACTAGAATTGCGAGTTGCTCTGCAAACGGAGTTGCGTGCCATGGCGGAGGAGATGACCTCCGTCCGTGATGGCTCCACCGCGGGGACGGCATCCTATCCGCAGCGGTTGAAAAAATATTTAAAACACATAACCCGCAGTGCCCTGGCCGCAGGACGTTGTGACCTGGAGCAAGTACAAGAACTATGCTTGCGTATGCACGACGCGGTAAAGTTATTGAGCGCCGCCCCTGAGGGTGTTGTCATCCAACAGCGCGACACGCTGCAGCAATGGCCAACCTTGCTGTTAAATTATCTTGATGATCAATTGCAAGCGCAGCTACTTGATCGGCTTGATGCGCTGACGCATGCGCTTGAACTAAACTTGGCGGCCGGGCGGACGAACAGTTCTCAATCGCGAACAATACGTAATGACCCGGTCAGCACGGTTGTAAATCAAATCGTAGTGCCACCGCTAACGGCTGAATTTATCAGTGCTATCGAGATGCTGACCGGTCCTGCTGCGACCCAGGGCGTTGATCTAACCGCGGGGGTATTACAACACCAATGTGCAGAGCAATTGGAACGCTACGAAACCGCCAAGGGCGGGCCTGGTCTGGAGGCCGGGGTGTTACGTCAATGCGCAGAACGGTTGGAACTGGTCAGTATGTCGTGCCTCTCGCACGGGATGATTGGCTTGATGGATATCATCCAGCTGTTCCTCGACGGCCTGCGGGTTCGTGCCAAGAATGACGTTGCGCTGAGCCAAACCGAGTGGCGCTGCTTGGCGTTGTTCCGCGGTGCGGTTAGCGATTATATCCGCTCCCCGCGTAATCCGCTGATCATCGATAACATTATCACGGCGTTGAATAAATTACCCTGGGGTGCGCGCCTGGCGGACAAGGAACTGCTGATCTTGCGCAATTTGTTGTGTAGCGTCGCGGACCAGCCAACCGCTGCCACGTCAATGCAGAATACAAGTCTAAACCCAGCGCAACCCGCGCCGCCGCCGCGGGTACCGCCGGAGTATCATGAATTGATCAAACTGATCGCCACTGAGTTTAACAATTCGCTGGGACAATTAACCGAGCTTAGCTTAAATCTCTATAATCCTCTTCAGCCCGAAACTCAACGCCGGGAAGGTCTAACGGAATTGGCCAAATTATTGGATCGGTATGCCGCCGTTGCGGATTCGGTGGGCCTATATGGATTACAGAAGTTTTTAACCTATCTAAAACAGGTTTTTGAAAATAATCAGGTCATCAAGCCAACACGCTCGGCCCAGTTATGGATCGCGGAATGGCCGGCCCATGTTTTGAATTATCTTCACAACCCGTTTGTTAACCATACCGATCTGGTGGCGCATTGTTATAACGGCCAGGAATTCTTGGGATTGAAAGAGGAACACTTAGTCGCATTAGCCCACGACCTCCAGGCGCCGGAGATTAACCTCGACGAGGTAGTTCCGCAACCGCGCCCAACCAGCGCCGACTTGCCGCAGGTGTCGCTGGCCGTGCCGGCCGATGTGCATCCACAGTTACTGGACAGCCTATTGCATGAACTGCCGCAACATACCGCGGAATTTTCGCGCGCGATTGGCCGTATCATCAGTGGGCAAGGCACGTTGCGCGACGTGGAAATCGCACAACGCGTGGCGCACACCCTGAAGGGTTCCGCCAACACCGCGGGTATTGCCGGCATCGCCAATTTAACCCATCACATCGAAGATATCTTGACGGCTTTTTGTAAACATAAACAACTCCCCGCCAATCCCTTGGCCGGTACCTTGCAAGACGCCGCTGATGTATTGGAGATGATGGCGGAGGAATTGCTCGGAACCGGTAGCGTTGCGCCGCAACAGTCGCTACGCGTATTACAACAGGTGTTGGATTGGGCCAATCAGATCGACCTCAACGGCCTACCCAGCACCAGCCAAACCGTGCAGGACGCCGAGCCTTTATCCTCCGATATGGCCATTGATGTCCAGGATAACCAGGATAGCGCGTCGGCGCAGACGGCCTTGAGGGTATCGCTTCCGACCATCGATGAGATCCTGCGGCAAGTCGGTGAGTCCATGATCCTCACCAGTCAATTGCAAGAAAGTCTACGGCAGGTATTGTTGCAGAATAAATCCCTCTATGAACAAAACGCACGCTTCTCACAATTGGCATTTGAACTTGAACAGGTGGTGGATATCCGCGGCCTACCGCAGCACCTTAGCGGCGATGCCACAACCGAGTTTGATGCTTTAGAGTTGGACCAGTACAATGAATTGCATACTCTTACTCGGCGTTTAACCGAAACGGCCAGCGATACTCGCCAAATTACCCAAACCCTCGAAGATGGGTTACGCCATATCGAAGGCTTAGTCCATCACCAGGGACGTACCCAAAAAGATACCCACGAAGTCACCATGAAAACCCGGATGTTGCCGGTGCGGACGGTATTGGCGCGGTTGCAACGCAGTTCGCGGCAGGTATGCCGCGCCACCGGCAAACAAGCCGAGTTGATTGTCAGCGGCGAATCCACCTTGATGGATACGGATATCTTGAACGGTATCACCGATCCCTTAATGCATATTCTGCGTAACGCGGTTGACCATGGCATCGAAAACCCACCAATTCGCTTGGCGCTTGGCAAGCCCGCGCTAGGCCGAATCGAGTTGAGTTTTGCTCGTCAGGGTGAATATATTCTGATCCGTTGTCAGGACGATGGGGGTGGTTTGGATTATGCCGCGATCCGTCGTGTCGCTATCAACAAGCAACTTATTAGCGCTACTGCCTCTGTTTCAAATGAGGAATTAGCGCGGCTGATCTTTATCCCCGGTTTTACCACCCGCGCGGAGACCACCCAAGTGTCAGGGCGCGGCATCGGCATGGATGTCGCGTTTACTCAGGTCGCGACGATGAAAGGCCATATTCGCGTTGAATCAACGCGGACCACCGGGACCCTGATTGAAATCCGTTTACCAATCACCCTCATCACCCTGCACGGGGTCATGGTGCAGGCGCGCGACCAAGTACTCGCGCTGTCCAACCATGGGATTGAGCGGATCCTGCACGCTGAGATGGGCATGGTGAGTGTGCTTGAAGGTCAACTGCGTTATACCAGTGGCGAAATGATCTACCCGGCTTATTATCTAGAAGACCTGCTGGCGATGCCGCGCCAGGATTTGTCCACGGAAAAGAACCGGCGGCCGGCTTTGTTGGTGAAAACCGAAGATAATACACTCTGCGTGGTCTTGGTCGAGGCCGTGCTGAATACGCAGGATTTAATTATCAAGCAACTGGGTCAGTACATAGCACCGATCCCGGGATTAGAGGGTGTGACCATATTGGGCGACGGACGCGTCGCGCCGGTGATTAGCTTATCCGGTTTATTAAATATCCGCTTCAGCAAGCTGCTGCGGCCCTTGATTGAGCCGGCCGACACTGGCGGTGTTCATGCGGGGTCGGCCTTGGTGATGGTGGTGGATGATTCCGTCAGTGTTCGCCGCAGCCTGAGTGAATTCATGCAAGACGCGGGCTACCAGGTGATTACCGCGCGTGATGGAATCGAGGCCATCGAAATGTTGTCGGCGCATTCACCGGACGTATTGCTCATCGATATGGAAATGCCGCGTATGAACGGCCTGGAATTGACCACCTATGTGCGCGCCACTAAAACATTGCGTAATCTCCCCATTGTCATGATCACCTCGCGTGGCAGCGATAAACACCGCCGTGAGGCCAGCAAGGCGGGTGTTAATGCCTACCTGGTCAAGCCCTATTCCGAGAATGACGTGATCGGAAGTGTGGAGGCGCAATTAATGAAAAAATACGCTACGAATTAGCCGTTGATGTTAATCATTTGGAGAGTATGCATGAGCAATGTAGTCAACACTGCCAAAATTTTATGGATTAGCGGGATGGCAATGTTAATGATGAATACCGCAACCATCGCCGCGGAACACTATACCTTTGGGATCGTGCCCCAGGCCTCAGGCAGTAAACTCGCCCAGCAATGGGTGCCGGTGTTGGCCTATTTGCAGGAAAAAACCGGCTATAAATTGGAATTTGCCACCGCGCGTAATATTCCCAGTTATGAACAGCGCTTGTTGGATGGCAAATACGATTTGGCGTATATGAACCCTTACCACTACACCAAATACAGCGCGACGAGTGGCTACCGCGCCTTTGCCAAGGCCAAGGATGCGCGCCTACAAGGTATTTTGGTGGTACGCAAGGACAGCAGTTATCGCGAACTAAAAGATTTGGCCAAACAGGAAATCGCTTTTCCATCCAACGCCTTTGCCGCCAATCAGATCCCGCGTTCGTATTTTAATAATAACAAAATCGAATTCACGCCACGGTATGTTTCATCCCACGATTCGGTTTACCGCAATGTGGCCAAGGGCCGCTTCGCCGCCGGGGGCGGGGTGATGCGTACCTTTAATAACACTGCGGCGGAATTTCGGGATAATTTGCGGGTCTTGTGGACCTCGGACAGTTTCAGTCCGCATGCGTTCGCCGCGCTTCCACGCGTACCCGCTGACGTGGTGAAACGCATACAAAAGGCCATGCTGGACATGGCCGCCGACCCGCGCGGCCGCGTCTTATTGGAGGGCATCAGCTTCAAGGCGATCGAAGCGGCCCAAGACAGTGAATATAATGATCTACGCGCCTTGCACGTGGTGGAATAAAAATTTTGATCAACGGCTATGGTAGATCACGATATCCATGCCATTTAGATCCACCATGCCGTCCTCGGCCATTTGACGCAGGATCCGTCCCACCGTTTCGCGTGAGCACCCGGCCATGCGGGCGATCTCCTGGCGCGACACATGGATCTGGGTACCTTCGGGGTGTGACATCGCCCCCGGTTCACGGCATAAGTCCAAGATAATTCGCGCCACCCGGCCGCTGACGTCCATGTGCACCAGCTGAGTAATACGGCGTGTGGTTTTAAGCAGGCGTTGCGCCAATTGCAAGCCGATCGCGCTTAAGATGTCGGCGTGAAATTCCTTGAGATCGTGTTTAAACAAGTAATCCAGGTGTTCATACTTAATTTCCGCGACTTCACAGGGAGTGCGGGCGCGCACCGAGGCGATACGGTGTTTGATACGATAAAACAGGCCAATTTCGCCTATAAAATCCCCTGGGTTCAAATAGGTCAATACGACTTCGTTATGGTCTTCGTCCATGACCGTGATCTTGACCGATCCCTTAATCAAGCAAAACAAGGAATCGGCGGTTTCGCCGGTATTGACAATAACGCCTTTTTTAGGAAATTGACGGATGTAGCAATGGCGGAGCAATTCATCGATAGCCAGATAGTTGATTGTCTTGGCGGTATGCGGTTCTAAAAAATGATTGTCATCAATTAAGGGCATGGGAATACTTGTCGCCTACAATTAACTATATATTTTATGTGATCTCTTGGTGTGATCCCAGTGACGAAACACATTTTCACCAGGTTTATAACAAGCCTGGCCATAGCGTCATTGGATCATTTCAACCAGGGTACTCAAGGTGTGCATATTGAGAATTTTGATATGTTTACGATCCGCAAGCAGCAGTTGTTGTTGTTCAAACTGCGTGAATAGCCGGCTAACGGTTTCCACCGCCAAGCCCAGCAGGTTGGCGATGTCACTGCGTGACATGCTTAGATTGAATTCTTGCGCGGAATAACCGCGTTGGTGAAACCGATCCGACAAGGTGAGTAACAAGCTGGCCAACCGGGCTTCGGCGGAAAGTTTACTGCATACCGCGACCTTCTCGTGTTCGGCCTGAATTTCGCGACTCATCAGTTCCAAAACATGGTGTTGTAGACCTGGAATAGTGCGGCTGAGCGATTCCAGTTGCGTAAAGGGTATTTCACAGACACTGCTGGTTTCCAGGGCAATGGCGGAATTGGTATAGTGGTTACCGTTGATGGCGCTAAGTCCCAATAAGTCCCCGGGCAATTTGAATCCAATCACGTGTTCCATGCCGCTGCTGTGTTGCAGCAAGGTCTTGGCGGAACCCGAGCGCAGTGCGTATAACAGCGTGAAGGGTTCGCCCGCGCGGTACAGGTAGTCGCCCTTAGGGATGGACCGCCGCCGTTTAATAAGGTGATCCAACTGGTCCAGATCGGTTTTGCCCAAGCCCACCGGCAAACAGAGTTTATAGAGGCCACACTGTTGGCACAGGTTGCGCACACTGGCAAGTTCAACGACGGGACTGACCATGGCAAATTCGCGGTGGGACCGGGGTCGGTTGGGAGGGTTACTGTAACCAATCACCTGCGAGAAAGAAACCTATATATTGTGGTTATTTAAGCCCGCAACCAGAAGGGTCACGCGGTATAATAGCGGGGCTTATCTGGGCTATACCCCTGTCCTGCCCGGGGCGGGCATTAAACACAGAGGAATGACCATGGCAGAACGCCGCGCCAGCGTTGAACGCATTACCCTAGAAACCAAGATCCGTTTGAGCGTCGACCTTGACGGGCGGGGTCAGGGCCAGTTTCATACGGGGATACCTTTTTTGGAACACATGCTCGACCAAGTGGCGCGCCACGGCATGATCGATATCGACGTCACTGCCCAGGGGGATCTGCATATTGACGCCCACCACACCGTCGAAGACGTAGGTATTGTCTTGGGTCAAGCGCTAGCCCAGTCCCTGGGGGACAAAAAGGGGATCCGGCGCTACGGCCACGCCTATGTTCCGCTTGACGAGGCCCTGTCGCGGGTGGTTATTGATTTTTCAGGCCGCCCTGGTTTGAGCTACCACGCCGAGTATCCACGCGGTCGCGTGGGGGAGTTCGACGTGGATTTGATCCATGAGTTTTTTCAGGGATTTGTTAACCATGCCCAAGCCAGCTTGCACATCGACGCCTTGCGCGGCAAAAATGCCCACCATATCGCGGAGACCATCTTTAAGGCGTTTGGCCGGGCGCTACGCATGGCAGTGGAACTCGACCCGCGCATGGCGGGTGTTACGCCTTCGACCAAGGGGACCTTGTAGTACGGTCTACACCATTGGTGGCGGCCGCGAGTCCATGCCGGGCTAGATGTGAAAGATAATCCTGCACGGGGTCCGAGGTGGCAGACGCGTACGGATCTGCAACAACGCTGCAGGCGGTTGCCAAAGCCGGTTTGAAGGATAACGTTCGCTAATTTCGCGACACTTATTGGGTACACATACGGGATCGTCGGCATGATACACGTGGCGGTAATTGATTATGGCATGGGGAATTTGCATTCCGTGGCCAAGGCCTTGCAACACGCCCCGGTCGCGACGCGTATCGAGGTAACCCACGATCATCGGGTTATCCGCCAAGCCGATCACGTCGTGTTACCCGGAGTGGGCGCGATTCGCGATTGCATGGGAGAAATTCGTCGTTTGGGTATAGACAAGATCGTGGCCGAGGTCGTCGACCAAGGGACACCGTTACTGGCCGTTTGCGTGGGATTACAGGCATTAATGCGCTTTAGCGAGGAAAACCAGGGCGTCGCTGGGCTTAATCTGTTGCCAGGCGACGTAAAATTTTTTGGTGCAACACTTTCTGGTGCTGGCAACGGTGAGCGCTTGAAGGTGCCGCACATGGGCTGGAATCAAGTGGCCCAGGTCGCTGATCATCCTTTATGGCGTGGGATTGTGCCCAACAGCCGGTTTTATTTCGTACACAGTTATTATGTTCAGGCCGACAGTCCGGATTTGGTTGCCGGGCGTTGTGTTTACGGGATACCGTTTGCGGCGGCACTGGCGCGGGCTAATATTTTTGCCGTGCAGTTTCACCCGGAAAAAAGCCAGCGCGCGGGACTCACCCTGTACGAAAACTTTTTAGCTTGGGACGGTAGGGTTTGATTCGAGCGCATTATGCAACTAATTCCCGCGATTGATTTAAAAGACGGCCGTTGCGTACGTCTACGACAAGGTAGGATGGAGGATAGCACCGAATTCTCCAACGACCCGGTGGCCATGGCGCGGCAATGGGTGGACGCCGGGGCGCGGCGTTTACACCTGGTCGACCTCAACGGTGCGTTTGCGGGCACGCCGGTTAATCATGCGGTGATTAAGGCGATCGTAAACGCCTGCCCGAATATTCCTATACAAGTCGGCGGCGGTCTGCGTGATGCGGCTAGCGTGGCGCGCTATCTCGATATGGGCGTGCGCTACACCATCATCGGCACCAAGGCCGTGCAAGACCCCGACTTCGTGCGCGGTTTGTGCGAGCAATTCACCGGCCAGATTATTGTTGGCATCGACGCCAAAGACGGCAAGGTCGCCGTCGACGGTTGGGCCACGCTCGCGGCGATCACCGCGATTGAACTGGCGAAAAAATTTGAGCACGACGGCGTTGAAGCGATTATCTACACGGATATAAACCGCGACGGCATGTTGCACGGTGTCAATATTGAGTCCACGGTCAACCTGGCGCGCGCCGTGAATATCCCGATCATCGCCTCCGGCGGTATCACCAATTTAGAGGATATTCGTGCGTTATGCGCCGTGGCCCATGAGGGTATCGCCGCGGCCATCACTGGACGGGCGATTTACGAAGGCACGCTGGATTTTGCCCAAGCCCAGCAATTGACGGATCAGCTGCAGGCGGGAAACTAACGTGTCGCTGGCCAAACGTATTATTCCCTGTTTAGACGTCGACAACGGTCGTGTGGTGAAGGGGGTCAAGTTTGTTGCCATCCGCGATGCCGGTGATCCAGTGGAGATCGCGCGCCGCTACGATGAACAAGGCGCCGATGAGCTAACCTTTCTAGACATCACCGCCAGCTCCGATAATCGTCAAACCCTCGTACAGGTTGTGGAGCAGGTCGCCGGCCAGGTATTTATTCCGCTGACCGTAGGGGGCGGGATCCGCAATACCGATGATATCCGCCGCCTGCTCAACGCTGGCGCGGATAAAGTGTCAATAAATACGGCCGCGGTGTCTAATCCCGATTTCGTGCAACAGGCGGCGGAAAAATTCGGCTCACAATGTATTGTGGTGGCCATCGACACCAAAAAAGTCAGTCCAGCCGGACAAGCTGGTCGCTGGGAAATCTTCACCCACGGCGGGCGTAAAGCCACGGGCTTGGACGCCGTGGAATGGGCCAGGCGGATGGTGAGTTTTGGCGCCGGTGAAATTTTGTTAACCAGCATGGATCGCGACGGCACCAAGAGCGGGTTTGATCTGGGTGTAACCCGGGCGATCGCGGAGGCGGTGAGTGTGCCGGTGATAGCGTCGGGCGGGGTCGGGACCTTGGATCATTTGGTCGAAGGAATCCTCCAGGGGCATGCGGATGCGGTGTTGGCGGCGAGCATTTTTCACTTTGGAGAATTTACCATTGAGCAGGCGAAACAGCGGATGCAGCAGGCGGGGATTGAGGTGCGGTTATAAGTCTTAGGGTACGACGACAGTAGGGCGGGACCGGTTACGGGGGGCGTGTGGGGTTGTGACTCGCTGTGAATACATCCCTGTACGCTCGACGGCCGCATCCCTGCGGCCGACGGTCACAACCCCACACGCCCCCCGCAACCAGTCCCGCGAGATTGCGTGTCAATGCTCAATAGAATAAATACCTAGGTTTGACATACAACAGAGTGTAATGTTGGGGGATGTATTTGTAACTCGGCCTTATCATGGTATTGAGGTAAATATTTCTATGACAGATTCGGTTACATGGCTAGATGCGATCAAATGGACGGCCGAGGGTTTGGTGCCGGTGATTGCGCAAGAGGCGGGCAGCGGCAAGGTGCTGATGTTCGCTTGGATGAATCGCGAATCATTGGCGCTGACGGTGCAAACCGGTAAGGCGGTGTACTGGTCGCGTTCGCGGCAAAAATTATGGCGCAAGGGCGAGGAATCCGGCCACGAACAACGGGTGCAAGACATTCGTTTGGATTGTGACAACGATGTGGTCTTATTACAGGTGGAGCAACGTGGCGGCATTGCCTGCCATACCGGGCGTAAAAGCTGTTTCTTCCAGCAATTACAAGCCGACCAATGGGTGAGTGTCGAACCGGTGCTCAAAGATCCTCAGGATATTTACCACTAGGAACTAAAAATATGCCAACCTCGTCTGATATTTTAGAAGCCCTGGCCACCGTACTGGAACAGCGCAAGGGGGCTGATCCGGCGAACTCTTATGTCGCCAAGCTGTATCATCAGGGTTTGGACACCCTGTTGAAAAAGATCGGTGAGGAGGCCACGGAAACCGTGATCGCCGCCAAGGGCGGGGATCAGGCCCAACTTGTCCACGAAATGGCGGATCTGTGGTTCCACTGCTTGGTCTTGCTGGCGCAGCAGGGGCTTAAGCCAGGATTAATCTTGACGGAATTGGCGCAACGCTTTGGGGAATCGGGTATCCACGAGAAAGCCCGGCGGGGCAGTTAAGCGCGGGGTTTTGGGGTAGAATAGGGATACTTCACGAGAGGAGAACGTCATGATCTGGGGCGCAATCACACCCGTCACGTTAATTTTGATATTGATTATCGTTATTTTATTGTTCGGTACCAGTCGGCTTAAATCGATCGGCTCGGATCTGGGTGACGCGTTAAAAAATTTCCGCAAATCCATGCGCGAGGGTGAGTCTGAATCTAAAGAGCCGCCCAATACCACCCAACCCCCATCACAGCTCGGTGAGAATTCATCGAAACCGGCGGGTAATGTGTACCAGGGTGAGGTTGTTAATAAAGAAAAAGATAAGGATAAGCAAGCCTAGTCTTACGGTGTTGATCCTTAAGGCGCTGCTTTATGTTTGATATTGGCTTCTGGGAATTGGTCGTGGTCGGAGTGGTTGCCTTGATCGTTTTAGGGCCGGAAAAACTGCCGGTGGTAGCACGCAAGGCCGGCTTATGGATTGGTCGGATCCGGCGTTTTGTCAACGAAGCCAAACAAGACATTGACCGTGAGTTACGCTTAAAAGACGTGCGTGATGCGATCGAACGCAATGCCGGCTTGGACGAGATCAAGCGTATCATCGACACCGGGCGATATCATATCGAAGATGAAATTGCCAAAACCGAATCGGCGCTAAAGGCGCAGGTGGATTTAAAAACCTTGGATTCGCCCCCACCCAGCCCCGGCGAAGAAAACCAGCACTACGCGCACAAGGAACACCTTGTTGATCCGCTCGATGCGAATCAGCCTCCCGTGCAACATGAAAACACCGCCGGTGTAACGCTAAATCCAGTCATGTCCCCGCCAGCCGCGGCCAGTGTTGTAACCACGACAATTGATCCGCATGGCAAGCAACCATCCGAACACTAATCCCGCCGACGGCGAAATGTCCTTTTTTTCGCACTTGGGCGAATTGCGTGATCGTCTGATTCGCAGTGTGGTGGTGGTGGTGATTATATTTTGTGTATTGTTTTATTTTAAAGATAAAATTTACACCTTGATCGCCATGCCGATGCTGGAACAACTGGCGGGTGTGAAGATGTTGGCGACACGGCCGGCATCGTCATTTTTTATTCCGATGAAATTGGCCTTGGTCAGTTCGGTATTTATCGCCATCCCGTATTTGTTGTATCAAATCTGGGCCTTTGTCGCCCCGGGGTTGTACCAACGCGAAAAACGTTTAGCGTTACCGCTGTTGTTCTCTAGCACGGTATTATTTTATGCCGGCATGGCCTTCGCCTATTTCGTGGTTTTCCCGCTGATATTTAGGTTTTTCGCGACCGCCGCCCCGGCGGGAGTGGAGGTGCGGCCTGATATTACCGAGTATTTGGATTTGGTGCTGGGGTTGTTTTTGGCGTTTGGCGCGGTGTTTGAAGTGCCGGTGGCCACGGTGTTGTGCGTCGCGATTGGCATCGTCACGCCGGATCAGTTAACCGGAATACGGCGTTATATGATCGTGGTGGCGTTTATCGTGGGTATGTTGCTAACCCCACCGGATGTAGTGTCGCAATTTTTATTGGCCGTTCCAATGTGGTTGCTCTATGAGGTCGGTATCATCATGTCGCGCATCGTGTATAAACGCCGCCAGGCGGCGGCGGAAACCGAGACGGACTTAAACCCTGATCATGAATTTGAAAAAGCGATCGCGGACGAAGCGGCCTTGCTTAAAAAAATCAACCCCCCGCCTAACAAGTCAACCTGATGCCCGCCGGAATTAAGCTCATTTCCACGATCAATGTCACGCTGCTGGTACTGTATCCGCTGTTATGGGCGGTCTTGGGCGCGGAGCTGCGGATTAACCACCCCCTGGCGATCTACGTGGCGTGGCTAACCTTCGCCGGGTTATTTGCCGTGCAGGCCATTGTGTGGTGGCGCGCACGGCGTTTGCTGGGATTTGGGCGGGTGTTATTGTATGGGTTGGCGATCTTACAGGGCTTGCAGGTTATGTTGACGATTAAAGCGGTATTCAGTTACGCAGGGGCAGGTTTAGTGACCAGCGCGTTGTTAGCGGTGTTTTATCTCATCGGTCTGCGCGGTTATCTGGCAAGCCCCGCCGCTGCGGTGTATTTTAGCGGTAATCACGCACCTCATTCGTAACGGCGTAATTGGCCAATCACTACTCCCTGAATTTGAATCCGCTGCGCCGCGTAAACAAACGGCGACAATGTGGGGTTGTGCGGAATTAACGTGATCTTGTCCGGGCCAAGCCGTTTAAAACGTTTTAGAGTAGCTTCATCATTGTCGATAATAGCAACCACAATATCACCGTCGTGCGCCAAAGATTGACGTTTGACGATCACGATGTCTCCATCGAGAATCCCCGCATCGATCATCGAGTCGCCTTTTACCTCTAAGGCATAACGATCTTCTTGAAACCAGTCCCCCAACGTGACGTCATCACGTTGGGGAATGGCCTCGATCGGGTGGCCTGCGGCGATTCGACCCACCAAGGGGAGGGTCGAGGGCAGTGGGGTATCGGTAGGTCGAATGCCGCGCCAGCCGCGCTCGGTATGGTGCAGGTGTCCCTTACTCACCAGGGCCTGCACATAACGGTGTACCGTGCCTTTGGAGTTCATGCCAAGTCCCCGGCCAATTTCCAGGAGGGTGGGGGCATGGCCGTGACGCAGCATGAAGCTCCGGATAAAACTCAGTATTTTCAGCTCGGTAGGGGTCAATCCGTTAATGTTCTCCATACGTTCTCTAGCATAGAGAACATTTAGAGAACTGGCAAGGGGGAAACGCAAAAAATAATCCTAAGCTTAAGTGAATGTAGATTCCAAGCCGGCTATAGCCGGCGATTTAAATCATCTGCCATCGGAGGTCAACATGAAATTAAGAGGGTTCGTGGTGCTACTGGTGAGCTTCAACATTTTTGCGGCTGAATCGGTCGTTAAGCAGAAGACACCCCACACCACCACAGTGCTGAGTGTAATAAACAAGCCAGTCACCGCGTATTGAAAAGGGTGGCACGCGCTACATTCATGCGCGAATGTAGGGACCACCGCTCGCTGGATAAAAAAACCGGAGCAGCGGGACTATACCCGGGATTGCCATACATCCGCCGATACTCAACAGCTTGAAGGCGATCAGCGCCGGCATTTTATGACGGATTGCATGCGTTCTAAACAAAAATAACCCCGGCTTGCGCCAGCCGACTCTTACAGAAAGATCGGGGATCCCCGGCATCTTTAAATCAGTAGAATTATTAGCCTCAAGCCGGTGTTTATCTGAATGACAGTGTGTGGTCGCGGCGATAGTGTTGACTACCTACCACTGGCAAGAGGCTAAGGTTATGCAAACACGTAATCGTTTTGGTGAAGGTGGTTCGGTACCGTTTCGGACCGGACGGTTTTATAGCGTGGATGGAGATTGGTGGTTTGCGATTCGTCGTGGTCCTGATCAGGGCCCCTACCTTAGCAAGCCTGCAGCTAAAAAGGCGCTGATTGAATTTTTAAACGACCAGTTCACGTTTGAGAAGATCTTCAATCAGGACAAGTTAAAGCTTGCCTAACCCGATCACTCTCAAAGGCTGCTCCACACCTGGGCAAACTTATCCGGCACCGCTGCGGTTGCTAGCCCAGGTAGAGCAGGGGGAGGTGCCTCATTTTGTAGGCGAATCTGATAAGCAAACCCCTGTAAGGTATCGACGCTGGTGGCAGAATCGAATACGAAGTGATGGTTATGCCCGTTGTAGTTGATCGCCACGTTGAGCCCTTGCATACGTATGGGCAGTAGCGGCATGAAGAGGGTTAACTGTGCGCTGCCGCTCTCACCCAGCAAGCAACGTATGGGTTCGAGCTGTTGTTGCGGGGACGAAATGTTTAATTGCGCGGGGTAAACCTGTTGGCATAAACGTTTTATCCCGGCGCGAATAGGCCCCACGCTGGGGCAGACCATCCAACGTATTTCTCCCAGCTGCCAGGTAGCGTTTTTACCGCGTAAGGCGACAAACTCACCCGCCTGGATATTCTGGATACCTTCTTGCGGAATCGCGATGCAATAACCGCCTTTACTGACGTTAATAATTTTTACTTGCATATAACTATAGGCTTTCATGGAAATACTTTCGGTCCACGAAGGCGGGGGCGGTTCGGGTTCAAAATACGCTGTATTCCACACGTCCTGGACACCTTCGCGATCGGTGGCGAAGCCCATTGAATTAAAATCACTGGGTGTATCCAGGGTGGTCGTTTTTGCCACCGTCAAGCGTTGTTGAATTTTATTTTTAGTGATCGATGGGGTGGTCGGCACCACGCTACCGGTTTTAGGTTTGTCGCGGCCTTCGTTGAGGAGGTAATGAATCGCGCTGGTACCAACGGCCAGTTCGACCTGACCGTTGATCGCCCGCCGTTCCCCGTCCCGCGCCGGTGGGCGCGCCCAGGTGTTGAGTAACACCAGCAGGGTGCGGCGGTTGGCGCTCGGATCTTGCCAGAAACCGCCGCCGCTGATTTGGGTCGCGTATTGGGTGATTTGTCGTTGGATAAAGGCTGTTAACGGTGTTACATCAAAATAACGTATCTGGGGTTGGGCGGTGGTGGCGGGGTTGGTTCCGGTAAACAAACCCGGCGCCAGATCCAGATCGGTTAAAAAGGCGTAGACATGGGTCAAGGTTCCAGGTTGATCGGGACCCAGCGTGGTATGCGCCGCAAACTGATTCAGTGTATTTAAAATCGACTGCAATTCTTTGAGCTTGAATAAATTGGGCGCGAGCATGCTCACCAGTAATAATTTTTTATACTCGTCGAGTAAGGAAGTTTTGACGCTGGGCTGGACCAGGCAGGCGACTTTGCTGTCGAGCAGTTCATGTTTTTCAATTAATTGGTACAGCATGTAGAGTTGTTGCCAGCCGCCGCGCGGTAAGGGTAAATATAAGAGTCTGTAGTTACACAACATTAAACTGTGATAATACAAAATGCGATGCACGGCGGTGGTTACGAGCTTTTTCCAGCCGAATAGTACCAGTTCAACGCTGGAGGTGATCACGCGCTGGTTGCCGGCGATGGCGAGGTCTAATAATTGTGAATACAAACTAGCGACTTTGCGCCGTTTGGGTGACAAGGGTAAGGGCTTGCCCGCGTAGTGTTTGTGTAGTTCGGTTAGCACCAAGCGCAGAGGTGGCGCGATCCCTTCCATAAAATGGAATAGGTTCTTAACCGGGATATCTTCCATGGCATTGACCGTGCGCAGGGCTTGAAACAGTTGTCGCGCGGTTTCACCGGTACTGCCCAGAGGAAGATTATGCAACCATTTGTCAATGCTGGCAGGGTGGGTGTCAAATTTTTCCATGGGGTGCCAGGGTTAGGTGGTTGTTGGAGTAATGATTAATGCAAATTAGTTGCCAATCACTAAAAACGGAGGCGTCGAGCGACATTGACGGGTAGGAGGTGGGACCGGGAATCGATGGCCGTGCCATGGTGTGATTGACCAGAATTGTGATGTAGCTCGCAGTTTAGCCTAGTCGTGATAACAAGGCTAATCAATAGCGAGCGCCTTGGTATTTTGTCACAAGTTGTTACAGCCTGTGGGTAAAACACGGTAGTTTCATGCTCGATTTTAGATCGAGCTATGCGTATCACGGTCGCTCGGCCGGAAGTGTTACGAGGTAAGGAAGGGTGTCCCTAGCCAGAATCAACCGACGTTTGTCAGGCGCGTAACAAGCGTGAGGGTTCGAGCGGGACGTGTACTTCATCCGCGTCATCCGTATAACGCTGTTTGGTGTCAATAAACGCGCGTTCGCAACGTAAAAATGCCTGCACAATGGCGGGGTCGAAATGTTTGCCGGCACCCTCCAGAATAATTTGACGGCTCTGCGCGTGGGAGAAGGCGGCTTTATAACAACGCACCGAGGTCAGGGCATCGTAGACATCCGCCAGTGCCAGGATCCGTGCGGCTAAAGGTATTTTTTCCCCACACAAGCCATGCGGATAACCACTTCCATCCCATTTCTCATGATGACACTCCGCGATCTCTATACCCATCTGGATGAAGCCATTGCCGGGATGTTTCTCCGCCACGGCGCGCAGGGTGTTGGCCCCAATAATCGTGTGCTGACGCATCACGACCCACTCCTGGGTATCCAGTTTGCCCGGCTTGAGCAATACATTATCGGGAATACCGACTTTGCCGATATCGTGCAAGGGGCTGGCGGCATAGATGCAGTTAATAAATTCTTGATCGATGTCAGCGGCGTACTGTTTGTAGCCCGCCAGGTCTTCGGCAAGTAATTTGCAAAACACTCGCAGACGCTCTAAATGCGCGCCGGTTTCTGGGTCTTTGGATTCCGCTAATTTGGAGGTGGCAAAGATCGCTCCCAGGTGGGCCGAGACAATTTCGTTCACCTGTGCCTGGATTTTTGCTTGCAGGCGCGAATTGAACAACTCAAGTTCGTGGCGATAATGACTTTCACTGTCGTGTAAGCGTTTTTTATCCAGGCTGCTGTTTACCCTGGCGCGCAATAACACCGCGTTGATGGGTTTTGTTAGGTAATCATCGGCGCCGCTGGCAATACAGTGGGCGATGGTCGTCTGATCATCGGCGTTGGAAATAATAATGACCGGGGTGTGGCGCAAATGGACGTCGGTCTTGAGCTGCTGCAGTAGTTCATAACCTTGTCGTTCGGGCAGCAGGATATCCAACAACACCAGGTCGATGTCGTGTTGTTGCATCAAAGCCAGGGCGCTGGGGCCGGACGCGGCACGTATGACACGGTAGCCATCGCGCTGTAAGCACTGGTTAATGATCTCAACGTTGAGCGGGTTGTTATCTACCACCAGGATCCGCGTCAGAGTAGACATGGGCTTCCCGTGTGAGGTTGGGGTGAGCAGGTGAGGGGTATCATGTGCATTGTAAGGTTATCGTTAGGGCAGGCTCGGACTTTAAACCGCGAAATAGCGCTGTCTAAAATAGATATCTTATTGTTTTAAAAAGTGAAAACAATCAGCACGGGGACGCTTGGGTCAAGTCGGGGTTTAATTGTGTGATCGCGCTCTTGAAACTGGCTGCGGTTTTGTTACCGAGAGGCTGGACAGAATACGCCAGACCATGGCCGCGGTCCTCGCCCCGACGTACAATACCGCTTCCGAAACATCCACCCAGGGTATAAGGCAATGCACTACCAAGACAGCTTCGACGTTATCGTCATCGGCGGCGGCCACGCCGGTACCGAAGCCGCGCTGGCGGCGGCCCGGCTGGGCGCAAACACCCTCTTGCTTACCCATAACATCGAGACCCTGGGCCAGATGAGTTGTAATCCAGCCATTGGTGGTATCGGCAAGGGTCATCTCGTCAAGGAAATTGACGCCCTGGGCGGGCTGATGGCCTGTGCCGCCGATAAAGCCGGAATTCAATTTCGTATTTTGAATGCCAGTAAAGGTCCGGCGGTGCGCGCTACCCGCGCCCAAGCGGACCGCGCCTTGTATAAACAAGCGGTGCGGCAGGTGCTCGAGTCCACCCCCAACCTGCGTCTGTTCCAGCAGGCGGTGGATGATCTGATCGTGGATCATGGCCGGGTGGTCGGCGTGGTCACCCAAATGGGATTAAAATTTGCCGCGCGCGCGGTGGTGCTGACCGTCGGCACCTTTCTCGCGGGCCGCATCCATATCGGTTTGTCCCACTACGCCGGCGGCCGTGCCGGTGATCCCCCCGCCAATGCCTTGTCGCAGCGTTTACGCGAATTGCCGTTACGGGTTGCGCGTTTGAAAACCGGCACGCCGCCGCGGATCGATGGTAAGAGTATCGACTACTCCGCCCTGGCCTCACAACCCAGCGATAGCCCCTTACCGGTGTTTTCCTACCTGGGAAAGGCGGCGGATCATCCCCGGCAGGTCGATTGCCACATCACCCATACCAACGAGGCAACCCACGCGCTGATTCGTCGTGGTCTGGATCGTTCACCGCTGTATAGCGGGGTGATCGAGGGGGTCGGTCCGCGTTATTGCCCTTCCATCGAAGATAAGGTGGTGCGTTTCGCGGATCGCAACGCGCATCAAATTTTCGTGGAGCCGGAAGGTTTGAATAGCAACGAGGTGTATCCAAACGGTATTTCCACCAGTTTGCCGTTTGACGTGCAATATGAATTTGTTCGCAGCATCAAGGGGTTTGAAAAAGCGCACATCACCCGGCCCGGTTACGCCATCGAATACGATTATTTTGATCCGCGCGACCTGCAGCCTTCGCTGCAAACCAAATATATCCAGGGATTATTTTTCGCCGGGCAGATCAACGGTACCACCGGATACGAGGAAGCCGCGGCCCAGGGTGTGATTGCCGGCATGAACGCGGGTTTGTATGTCTTCGATAAAGCGCCCTGGACCCCGCGCCGCGATCAGGCCTACCTGGGGGTGTTGGTGGATGATTTAATTACCCGCGGTACCACCGAGCCCTACCGCATGTTCACCTCGCGCGCCGAATACCGGCTGTTGCTGCGCGAAGACAACGCCGACCTGCGTCTGACCGAAATCGGCCGCGAGCTGGGGCTGGTTGATGAGCAACGCTGGCGTGTTTACAGTGAAAAACGCGAAGCCATCGAGCGTGAACGCAGCCGGCTGCAATCGGTGGTCATTCACCCGGATCGGGTCCCGTCCGAAGAAGTGACACGTATCTTTGGTCAAGCCTTAAGCCGCGAGGCGAGGTTATGGGAGTTATTGCGCCGCCCCGAGATTTCGTATGCGGCGCTTATGCAATTATCGCAGGCGGGTGATCCAATCTCGGATCCACGGGTGATCGAACAATTGGAGATCCAGGCCAAATACGCCGGTTATATCGATCGGCAACAGGATGAAATTGAACGTCAACGCCGCCACGAAGCAACCCCGTTGACCTTGGAATTTCCCTACGACCAAGTCAATGGCTTATCCAATGAAGTACGCGAAAAATTTCTACGCATCAAACCCGCCAGCGTCGGCCAGGCGGCGCGCATCCCCGGCGTCACCCCCGCTGCTATTTCGTTGTTGTTGATTCACCTCAAGAAGCACCACCACCTGTTACAGCAAAACAGCGGCTAGGTTGACCGCTGGTTAGGGTTTTCGTCCAGATAAGATCACATAACCAATATAATCTTGATGGCGCGAGAAATGTCGCCAAATTTGCATCATGCGTTTTAGGTTGGCCCAGCGCGCTAACGCCCGCGCCAGAATTTTTAAGCTATTGAATCCTTCGTCGCGTAAAAACCCTGCAATACGCAACATGCGAAACGGTTGTTGGATAAGTTCGGTGTGGTTAAAGCCGTTGGCCTTAAATAAATCCAACCAGCCGGCGCTGCTGTGAAACTTGAGCGTGTGGCAGCCGCAGATCCGGTAGGTGCTGTCGCGGAGCGCGGGCAAGGGTATTACGCGCCAGTTAAATTCCACTGCGGCGAATTGACCGGAGGGCTTTAAAACGCGCCTGACCTCGGTTAGCGCCGCGGGTTGATCGACAAACATTAATACCGCTTGGCAAATGATAAAATCAAATTCATTGTCCACAAACGGCAGGTCATTGATATCGGCGTAGTGGCATAACACGTTATTCTCCAAGTGCGCTGATCTGATCACGTTACGCGCGCGTTCCACCATGGACGTGGAAATATCCACTGCGGTTACATTGCACCCATAGGTGCGCGCGATATAGCAGGCATTAACCCCCGTGCCACAACCGATTTCCAACAGCCGCGCGGTAGGCGGAATAACCAGCGCCGCGAGCATCTGGTCGCGGCCGGTTTTGCCGCCTGGATTGATGATCTGTTTACCCAGGTGGGCCATAAAATCGTAGGCGTTGAGTTCCGCTATCTGGCCGGCGGTCAGTTTTGTACGCGAGAGTTGTTGCGCGCAGCCAGTATCCATGGTGGCGGACTTGTTTACCCTGGCGGGTATAGCCGGCGCAGTGCGGGTGGGCGGATAAACTGTTTCCTGCATAATCCGTTGTAGACTCTTCCTGTAGCCGATAGCAAGCATGATTTGCTAGCGGGGGCGGAATGGGAAGTGCCGAAAACAGGATTTAATGCTGGGCCGATCACATTTTCGTATCGCAGAGGGCCTCAAAGGAGTTTTTAAGATCCGCGGGCTGGTCGATATCGATCAACACCTGTGCCGTGCTGACCTCAATGCGCTGCAGTTGATCGGCGTGACGTAGCACGATGGCACGGGCACCGTTATCCCCTTGCAATTGCAATAACTCCGCGCGCCATTGCGCTGAAAAACCAACCGGGTGTCCGCGTTGACCACAATAATGCGGTGCGGCGATCGCCGCGCCATCGCGCAAGCACTGTACCACTTGGCGGATAATATCCACCGGAATAAACGGCATGTCGGCCAAGGCGATTACCCAGCCAGCCGCCTCTGGACAGGCGCGCAGCCCACACACCAGACTGCTGTTTATGCCCAAATGGTGGTGGGGATTGGTAATAATGCTTATGGAAGTAGAGGCCAGTTGTTGCTGCAGGGCGTGATCATCCGGACGCACCACCGCGATACTTTCGGGCAGGGCGTGTAATAAATTGCGTGCCGCCTGCAGCGCCATAGGGGTGGCGTTCAACACCGGCTGGAGTAATTTATTACTACCAAAACGCCGGCTGCTACCGGCGGCAAGCAGAATTCCCACGATTGGAGGATCGGATACCATGTCAGGCCAATAATGAGTGGCGGATGGGATGTTCGTGCCCCACATTAATGAGTAGGTTGTGGAGCGGTTTACCCAGGTAGTGACCCTGCGCATAGTCGACACCGATTTCACGCAAGACCTCCAAGGTGTGGTGGTCCTCGACAAATTCGGCGATGGTGGTTTTGCCCAGGGCATGGGCGATTTGGTTGATCGATTGCACCATGGTTTGATCCACCTTGGCCTGGGTAATGCCCTGTACGAAGGAGCCGTCGATCTTCAGGGTATCCACCGGCAGGTGCTTCAGATAAGTGAAGGAGCAAAAACCGGTACCAAAGTCATCCAATGCCAACAAACACCCCAGGTCCTTGAGGCGGCCGATGAATTTGCGCGCCGACTGTAAATTGGCGATGGCGGCGGTTTCGGTAACCTCGAAGGTGAGCGCCGAGGGGTTGAGGTTGGTCTCGCGTAAAATGCCTTGAATAATATCGAGTAATTCTAAATTATCAAAGCTACGGCCGGAGAGGTTGATCGCAAAGCGGGTGGTGAGGTTGGCTTGGTGCAATTCGGCCAGGGATTGCATTGCGCGGGTTACCGTCCAACGATCCAAGCGATGCACCAAACCAAACCGCTCCGCCGCCGGGATAAACCCCCCGGGCATGATCGATTTACCATCGGTGGTGGGTAGGCGTAGTAAAACCTCGTACCCGTAGATACTGTGGTCGTGCACGGCAAAGATCGGCTGATACATCAGCTCAAAGCGATCATTATCGATCGCATCGCGCACCCGCGCGATCCAACCGATGTCTTCGGTCATCGCGCTTTGCTCATTATCCTCCGCGCTATACAGGTGCGCGCAGTTACGTCCTTGTAACTTGGCGACATTACAGGCCAGGTCGGCCTGGGCTAGGGCGGTTTCCGCCGAGGTGGTTTGACTATCGATCATGGTTGCGCCGATGCTGCAGGTCACAATAAAGGTTTGACTGGCCTCCAGAAAACGATAACGCTCAAACACCTTGCGGATATTTTCCAGGGCCGTCATGACATGGTTGCGGTCGATGTTGTATAACAACACGGTGAATTCATCACCGCCGAAACGCGCCACCAGATCGCCTTCACGGATATTATTAATCAGCAGTTCGGTGCATTCAATCAACAGCCGATCACCGGCGGCGTGACCAACGGTGTCGTTGACGTACTTAAACTGATCCAGATCCAGGTAAACCAAGGCGCACTCGTCGGCGCTGCGTACCACCCGGGCAATAACCCGATCCAGTTCACGCTGGAAATAACTGCGGTTATACAACCCGGTGAGGGTATCGTGCTGGGCTTGGTAGGTCAGCTCCAACTCAAATTTTTTCTGGTCGGTAATATCGCGCGCGGTACCGCTGATGCTGACGACCTCGCCGTCTTCAGCTATCAACGGCCGGGCGTTAAAACTCAAATACCGCTCGTTACCCTGGCTGTCCAAGTGAATGGTCTCGTATTGTACCAACTCCTTGCCGGAAAGCAGGCGCGCGAACGCGGCACCATCGCGTTCCGCCGATTCGGGGGCTTGAAACTCGACGAAGTGGCGGTGCAACATCTCCTCGGGGTTATAACCGTAGATGGAAATCACCGCTTTGTTCAAATAGGTCCATTGCCCTAGCGGGTTGATACTCCACACCAGGTCGTGAGCGGTTTCCACCAGGTTACGGTAACGTGATTCGGCTTCCAGCAACAAGCGTTCGGCTGCTTTACGCTCGGAGATGTCCGCCACCAGCAAACTGTAAAACAGCTGTCCATTACGTTGTATCTGACTAATACGAATGGACATCGGTATCGACGCGCCGTTGCGGTGGCGTCCATAGGATTCGTGGGCCACGGGCGTGTTAACCTCATTGCGGTGATCATCGTGGCTATCGAGATCCAGGCTGGGTAATAACCAACGCAGGGGTTTAGCGCGAATTTCCTGCGCAGAAAAGCCAAACAACTTTTCCGCGGCGGGATTAAACAAGTCAATCTGGTGTTGGGCATCCACTACGATGATCCCCTCGGCGGCATGATCGACAATCGCGCTGACATGCGATTCCTGATCAACCAAGCGGCGAAACAACCGGCCCAACATTTGCACCAGATAACCGATTTCGTCGAGCGAGTGCGGGCGTAGTTGTTGCGCCAATTGCAGGTAGCTCGAAGCACCACTGCCGTGGATCACTTGTTGCACCGGCAAAAGTGCTTGGTGCAAGCTACGGATCGCCACGGTAGTAATGCATATTTCCAGCAACACGGTTAATGTCCAGGCCACGATCAGTTCATTATTGAGCACACCGGTGCGCCACCAATGGTATTTGATTAACATTGCAGTGGTAAGAATCGGTAGATAGGCGCCGATCAACCACATCTTGGTTTTCAAGCTCACTTGGATGTGCGGTATACCCATGCTCTGGTTGAGCTGACCGAGGTTCGACAAGCACAATAAATACCCCGGCATGCCCACCAGTACCGCGATGGTCAATTGCAACAACATAAAATTCCACAGCGCGGGAGTGAGGGTCCAGGCGCGAGTGGGTTCGCTATAAAGCTGCAGGGTAGAGATCAGCAACACATAAACCAGATAAAACGACCAATAACGGGTTGTAAAGCTTTGCAGTCGCTGCTGGAGCCCATCGGGCAGGGGATTCCCAAAACCGTGGGTGTGGTGCCACAGTTGTAAGGGGAGACTAAAGCGATAGAAACTGGCTGCCACGCCCGCGCCCAACAGTAAGTGCGCGCCTACTACTAATATTCCCAGTGGACTGTGTAGGAGTCGCGCGACATCGACCATATGAAACAGGTCCGCAATCGCATAACCCACCACCGGTGTTAGCGCAAAACTCAGCGCGGTAATGACCGCGAGACGGCGTTGCAGACGCAAGAAACATTGATCCATTTCGTTTGTTTATTCGTTATGTTGTTAGTGTTAGGAAGGCGGAACAGAGGTGTTATTGATCCGATACACCGGCCGCGAATGCCATCGATAATGGCAGAAGCAGGTAGGGCTTTCCACGCACGGGCCTAAAATAAAACAAATATATTTTTAAATGAAGTTATTGTTGTTTTCTCAGGCGGGGCTTTAACTCATGTAGGGCAAGGGGCTGATTGTAAGATTATTTTTGATAAGCACAATAAATTCGTGGAAAAATTTTAGCCGTTTACCAGGGCTTGACAAGCGCGGATAAATCACGCTGGATGAATTTTGCTGGGGTGCGCTTATTCCACGCAGTAACTGCGGTGGCACGCGACACATTGCGCGGTAATGTTTGCCAGTGCGCGGACCGCGGGTTTGACATCTCCCTGCAGCGCGCTGTCTTGTGCGATCTTGGCGAATTCACTGGCGGCTTGATGCATCTGGGTGGCGGCGACCTGCATGTCTTTGGGCATGTAGGCCGCCATGCGGCTGGCGTCGTGCGCAATCCGCGACGACATTCCCAAACGTTGTTCGGCGAGTGTCGCGGCTGTGTCGAATTGCGCCGCGCCCAGGGCCAGTTGGATTTCTTGCATCGCCAGTAGATGGTCGCGCATGTTGGCAAGCAGCTGTTCCTGCATCATGCCCGGCAGTTTCACTACCTTGCGCGAGGGTTTATCGGCCGCGTTGGCGTAACTGAACAAGGCGTTGAATAACAACAGTGAGGCAAGGTAACGCATAGAACTCCGGTTAAGTTTTTTTTAAATCCAAGGCGGCGGAATTAATACAATAGCGCAACCCGGTGGGCTGCGGTCCGTCCGTAAACACATGGCCTAAATGGGCGCCACATTTCTTGCAATGCACTTCGACACGGCGCATGCCGTGGCTGGAGTCTTCGTGGGTGGCGATCGCATCAACCCCCAGGGGTTTGAAAAAACTCGGCCAGCCGGTGCCGGAGTCAAATTTAGTCGCGGAGCTAAACAGCGGCTCACCGCAACACACACAGACGTATTTACCTTGCTCGTGGCAGTCCCAGTATTTACCGCTGAAGGCCGGCTCGGTTGCGTGTTGGCGGGTGACGCGAAATTGCTCCTCGGTGAGTTGTTGTTGCCATTCGCTATCGGGTTTGGTGATTTTATCGTTCATCGCTGCACCTCTGTTTGGATCATTACACCGGTTGCGGGTGATCGTCGGCTGTGGATTGTAACTGGTTAATCATATGATACAGTTGTTGTTCGCTGTGGATTTGGATGTATTGGTTTTGCATGGTCAGCAATCCCTGACGCTTGAGTTCATTGAGCACCGCGTTCACCGATTGACGGGTGGTGCCGATCATATCGGCGATTTCCTGGTGGGTCAGCGGAATGTCGATTACACTGACGTCATCGCACTGGGTTTTTCCATAACGGGCGCGCAACCGCACCAACAATTTGACCACCCGGGTGGTAACGTCATCGTTGGTGAGATTTACCAACATACTGGTCAAACCGCGCATCCGACAACTCAGCAGTTCGATCAATAATGTGGCGGATGTGGGTTCGGCCTCAATCAAACTCATAAAAGCGCGTTGCGGAATCGCCAGTACGGTGGTTTTGGCGCAGGCCTCGGCATACACCTCGCGCCGCGCGGCACGGGTAACCTCCGCTAGGCCGAACACCTCACCTGGAAAACAGAACCACAAGATGACCGCCCGTCCCAAGCCTGAGAGCGCATAAATTTTGGTACGGCCGTCCAGCAGAATATAGACATGATCGGCGGGTGCCCCGGCGGGAAAGATCACCTGGCCCTTGTTATAACTGTGGCGCTGGCCGGTTTCGCTGCACACTGCACGCGCGGATCCGGAAAGCCGCCCCCAAAAATCAGACGGTGGAATAAACCAAGGGGTTTGCATCGTTGCCTCGCGGGTGGGGCGCAGTATCGCCTGCGGTGAATTATATCGCCAGAGGCGAGATAACGGTCAATTAAACTGCCAACCGAGGACAACACTAATCACAGTTTTCCAGTGAAGTTCCTGCCCGACTCGGTAATGGCCTTCATAAGATTATGTGCATAGGCTTAGCGGTGCATTAACGCAGGTTAATCCCGGACCTTGTCAGGCGGCCGATAGCCTTTTTACGAAGATTTTTCGTATAGTGGGGGTGTGGGCAAGAATCTGGATTAGACTTGCTCCAAGTAAAGGGCACGCCTGTCCGCCTCTCATCCCTCTACCTGCTGTTGTAGGGAGAAGCGAGGCCCAGGTTGACCAACCTGAATTTTGGAACAAGGCACTGGGCACACGGAAACGCAAAATTAATACTACACAAACATACTGATGGTGGAGGAGCAACGCATGCAGCAACAAAGCAAGAACTGGGCTGGGCAAGGGTGTGCCGCGGTACTGATGGGATGGATGTCGTTTGCGCAAGCCGGGGATATCACCCCGGTCATGCAAAAGAAAATTGATGCCTACAAGACCAAGGCCATCGAGTGGGCGGCAACTCCCGCGCTGGTACAAGCGGTTCAGGCGGCCAACACCGCGGGCCCCGTCACGGGCTTGGGTAACGCCAAGTGGCGCGAGCTTAAAGAAACCGATCCCCTGGTAACCGGTTTTATCACCAACCCCACCGGTCAGTTGGTCACGCAATGGTTAAATGCCGATGCGAAGAGCATCAACAAAATCGTGGTGTCCGGCAATAAAAGCCAGCGGGTGGCGTTTACCTCGATGCCGGCGGTTTACATCGGCAAGGGCAAACCCAATTTTGATGAAGCCTTTGACGGCAAGCTCTGGCAACAGCCTGAATCCAAACCCGACCCCAGTACCAATATCGACACGGTGCAAATCGCGGCACCGATCAAAAGCGGTGACAGCGTCATCGGTGTGCTGCTCATCAGCCTCAGTACCGACGGCCTAAAATAGCCGCACATCTAAAAATCTATTGCAGCCCTAATCAACAACAAACGGAGAACTACAACCATGGTTGATCAAACTGTCGCAGCCAGTACAACGTTTTTCGGGCGCTTTGCCGCCAATATTCGTGATTCAGGTCGAACCCCACGCAAGACGGTGATTGGTTTTGCGCTCGCTTGGGCGGTGTTTTTCTATATTTTGTACCTCATGCCACTACCGGCGGGTATGACAGCGCCTGGTAAAGCCACTCTGGCGGTGATGGTGTGGGCCTGCATCATGTGGATCTTCGAGGCCGTACCCGTCGGAATCTCCGGCATGTTGATCCCGGCCTTGTTGGTGTTGACCCACGGGGTGGATAAATTTCCAATTGCCACCAAGGGTTTTGGTACGCCGGTGGTGTTTCTGTGTCTGGCCGCGTTTATCTTCGCCGCGATCATGCAAGCGGCGGGTTTGGATCGGCGCATCGCCTTGTCATTGTTACATAAGATGAAGGTCAAGACCGTCAACGGGGTGATCTGGGCGATGTTCGCGGTCAACATGGTGTTGTCGTTGATCATTCCCGCTGCCAACGCACGAGCGGCAACCTTGTTGCCGGTGATTAACGGTATTACGAAATTATTCGGCGATACGCCGGAAGAACGCAACGGTAAAAAAGCCATCGTGATCCAAACCCTGGTGTACGGCTCGATGATCAGCGGCATGTGTATTATCACGGCGCATTTGCCCAATTTTGTGTTGGTACAGTTGTTTGAAACCGAGTTGGCGGTGCATATCTCGTACATTGATTGGTTCAAATTGCAGTGGCCTTATCTAGGGATGTTTGTCATTACCCAGTGGTGGGTGCAACATTATTTTAAGACCCGCAAGGTCAGCGTGCACGGCGGATTTGAAACCGTGCAGCGTCAATATAATGAATTACCCAAGACCAGCCAGAGCGAGTGGATGATTTTATTGGTGTTCGCTATCGTGGCGCTGTTGTGGGTTACCGAAAACGGTGTTGGCGCATGGAAGGGTCACGGGATTAAATCTCACAATGCCGCGATGCTGGGATTGGCGATCATTTTTATTCCTGGATTATTCGGTTTTAAATGGAAGGAATTGCAGGATCGGACCATCTGGGGCACCTTTTTGTTGTTGGGCGGCGCCCTGTCGATGTCGGATGCCATGTCGAGTTCGGGACTGGCTAAATATCTCTCCGATGTCATTCACCCGATCGCCGCCGGCCATGGCTGGTGGTTGACCCTGCTGATCTTGATGGTGGGTACACACATTATTCGCCTGGGGATGTTATCCAACGTGGCGGCCATCACCATGCTCGCGCCGATCCTATTGGCGCTCGCCCCCAAGCTCGGTCTGCATCCGGTGGCCTTTACGATGTTGGTGTCCGATACCGATTCATTTGCCTATCTGCTGCCCACCCAGATCACGGCGGCGGTGATCGCGTACAGCAGCGGTACCTTTAGCATGGTGGATTATGCGCGGGTTGGCTGGGTATCGGTGTTGATCGCGATTGCCTACGGTATTTGTATCATGGCGCCGTGGTATGCGTTTATGGGTATTCCGTTGTGGAATCCAACTGCACCCATGCCCTTCTGATTTAGTAACAACAAAAAAAGGTAGTCGCAATGAAAAAAATGTCTGACACCGAGCTTAAAGCCAAGCTCGGTGATTACACCGCCCCCCTGGGGTTGTATCAACATAGCAAAGACTTGCCTTTTTTAGGCAAGGTGAACTGTAACGTGGAGTCGATCGTCGCGGGATCGTGGCAAGAGATCGTGATCGACTATGAATTGGGCGCGGCCGGTATGGCCGACGGTTCCTGGTTCAAGGCCACGTTCCGGTTTTATTCGGACTGGGCCTTGTTTCAAACCACCGACCCGGCCGGGGCCAACTATGTCAGCGCCGAATATCACGCCGGCCCGTTGCAACCTGGTCAGTCGCCCGCGACCGTGCAATATTTAAAAGTCCGGTTTGATCAAAAAGGCCACGAGCGTCCGTTTCAAAAAGCGATCATCGTCGATACCTTCGACGGTTTTTTGAAGGCCGGTGATCACATTATTATTCGCCTAGGTGATCGGCGTTTTGGCGGCGCCGGCACCCGCGTGCAAACCTTCGTGGAAGAGAACTTCCGCTTTCGCTGTTACGTCGACCCGCTGGGAACCTCGCGCTTTGCGGCGGTGAATCCCGATTTAATCGTGCAAATCGTTCCCGGCGCCCCCGCCCAGCTGCAGTTCGCGGCATCCCGTATTGTCAAACAAGGTGAGAAATTTCCGCTGCGGATCCGCGCCGAGGATCAATGGGGCAATACCTGCTGGGACCGCGCCGATACGATTACTATCAACGCCAGCTTGAACGGCAAGCCCTGTTACCAGAAAACCACCACGCTCGCCGCCAAGGGGTGGTCGGTGGTAATGTTGGAGGATTTACCCACGACTACGGCCGGGGAGCTGGCGATCAGCGCGAGCTTACCGCAACACCCCTGGGTCAAGCCCCAGAGCTTTTATGTCACCATCGACAAATCCCTGGATGTGCCGCGGATCTTTTATTGCGATTTACACGTGCATTCCGAGGACACCATCGGCACCAATTCGACCACCTACAATTTAACCTATGGGCGCGACGTCACCGGCCTGGACGTATTGGCGTTCGCGCACAACGATTTCAACATCACCACCGAGCGCTGGCAGCAAACCGTGAAGTTGATCAGACAAATCACCCAAGACGGCAGTTTCGTGGCCTATCCCGGTACCGAGTGGTGCGGTTCGAGTTGCGCCGGCGGTGATCATAACGTGGTGTTCTTGCACGATAACGAACCCGAGTTTCCATTTTTAAAAAGCGGCGAACACGTGCGTTCGGTGGAATGGAACGAAGACATGAAATCCGGATCGGTGTCGCCGGGGGCCTGGCCCTTGGAAGAACTCTGGGCGGCCTACGCCAACGATCCCGAGGGGCATTTGTTGATTCCGCACGTCGGTGGACGGCGTTGTATCTTGGATTGGCATTACCCCAAGCTGGAGCGTTTGATCGAAATCGGCTCCTCCTGGGGACATTTCGGCTGGCTGTATCAAGAGGCCATGGAGCGCGGTTACAAGATCGGCGCGTCGATGGCGGGTGACGAACACCGTGGCCGTTGCGGCGGCGGTGTGCCTGGGACAGCGGTATTCGGTACCAAGGGTGGGATCTCCGGTGTGATCGCGCCATCATTAACCCGTAAGGCGATTGCCAAGGCCCTGCGTGAACGCCACACCTTTGCTTCCACCGGTGAGCGCACGTTTGGCGTGGTGCGTTGCGGCAAGCAACTCATGGGTGACGAATTTGAACATCAAGGTCCGGCACGGCTGGATTACCGTTTCCTCGGCGAGGCGGGCTGGGATGAGATCGTCGCGTTTGATCACACCGGCGAAATCTGGCGGCGTGATCTGCAACAAGAACTAGGCTACTCCGAGCGTAAAATCCGTTTACGCTGGGGCGGGGCGCGCGTCAAAGACCGTTACCGATGGGCGGTGTGGAAGGGCACGATCACCATCAGCAATGCGGTGATCAATAATTTCACCGGCCGGGGATTCGAGCATATGGAAGAAACCTGCTGGCGGCAAAGCGCCACGCAGATCGGTTTTAAGAGTGATACCTACGGTGATATCGATACCATCGAGATCGATGTATCGCAGCTCAAGACCGCGACGATCCGCGTCGAGGGCACGATCGACGGCTACGTCAAGGTGGGTGACCCACTCAAGGGTAATCCGTTTGTGCATTGCCCGCGGTTCGAATGGGAAATTAGCGGTGCCGAGCTACTCGCCGGCGCTAAGCTAAAATACGATCTCCCCGGTGTCGAGATGTTTCTGGCGCTGGAACGCATGAGCGAAACACCCGCACCGCGCGAGGTCACCGGACAGATCGAGATCAGCCCAAAAAACGGCCCGCACGGTCATCGCCCAGTGTATGTGTTCGCGCGCCAGATCGACGACGCCAAGATTTGGACCTCGGGTTTATTTATTACCTTCAAGTGAACCTCCCCTCACACTACCCTCTCCCATCGGGAGAGGGTAGTGTCACTAATACCAAGGCAAGGGAATATCATCCACTGGCATGTTGCGTTAGGTTAGCGCGCATTTCCTTGGCGGCGGCGACCATGTTGCGCAGGGCGCTGTCGACTTCTTCCCAGCGACGGGTTTTTAAGCCGCAATCCGGATTAACCCAGAGCCGTTGCACGGGGATATAGGCCGTGGCTTTTTCCAACAGGGTTTTTATTTCGCTCTGGGTGGGTTGGCGCGGGGAGTGAATATCGTAGGTACCGGGGCCGATCGCATTCGGGTAGGCGAAGGCTTTGAACGCGTTGAGCAACTCCATGTGCGAGCGCGAGGTTTCAATCGTGATCACGTCGGCGTCCAGCGCGGCGATCCACTCAATAATGTCATTAAACTCGGCATAACACATATGGGTGTGGATTTGGGTTTTATCCTCGACCGTGGCCGCGCTAAGACGAAAACATTGGGTGGCCCAGCGCAAGTAGTCCTGCCAGGCGGATCGGCGCAGCGGTAACCCTTCGCGCAACGCCGGTTCATCAATTTGAATGATTTTAATCCCTGCGGCTTCCAAGTCGCGGACTTCATCGCGCAAGGCCAGTGCAATCTGCTGGCAGGTGGTTTGCCGTGGCTGATCGTCGCGCACAAACGACCACTGCAGGATCGTCACCGGGCCGGTCAGCATGCCTTTCATCGGTTTGGTGGTCAAGGACTGGGCGTAACGGCTCCACTCGACCGTCATGGGTTTAGGGCGGGACACATCCCCGTACAGGATCGGCGGTTTAACACAGCGCGAACCGTAACTTTGCACCCAACCGTTGCTGGTAAAGGCAAACCCCGCCAGTTGTTCACCGAAATATTCTACCATATCGGTCCGTTCGGCCTCGCCGTGGACCAAGACGTCGAGACCAAAGTCGTGTTGTTTCATGACGCTGTGTTGAATGTGTTGCTTGATAACGGCTTCGTAGTCCTGTTGAGAAATCCGCTGCTGTCTGAATTGGCTGCGGGCGTGACGCACTTCGTCGGTTTGCGGGAAGGACCCTATCGTGGTCGTAGGTAGTAACGGTAAGCCCAACAGCTGTTGTTGCAGCGCGGCGCGTTGGGTGTAACCGCTATGGCGCGTGGCCATGGCCTCGGTGATCGTGTTCAGCCGCGTCTGTACAGAAGGGTGGTGGATGCGCGCCGCCGTGCGCCGCGCCGTGATGACCCGTTGGTTGTGCGCCAAGGCGGGGGCAACACTCGCTTCACCCTGGTCGAGGGCCTGTTTTAATAGGTTTAATTCCGCCAGTTTTTGCACGGCGAAGGCCAGCCAGGAGAGGAGTTCGGGGTCGAGCGCGGTTTCATTATCGCGGTTCACCGGGCAGTGTAACAAGGAGCACGACGGGGCTAACCACAACCGCTCACCGAAGCGCTCTTGTAAGGGTTTTAGTTGTTGCAGCAGGGAGTGCAGATCACCGGTCCAGACATTGCGACCATCAATAATCCCGGCGGACAATACCTTATAGATGGGCAGCTGATCGGCGACCGTGCGTAACTGTTGCGGCGCGCGCGCCAGATCGATATGTAACCCGTCCACCGGCAGGTGTACCGCCAGATGAAGATTATCACCCAACTCGCCAAAATAACTGGCTAATAATATGCGCGCGCCGACGTTGGATAAACGCGTATACACCGTAGCAAACGCGCGTTGCCAGGCCAGGGGGAGATCCAGCACCAGGATCGGTTCGTCGATCTGTACCCATTGAACCCCTTGTTGTTTGAGCCGGTGCAGAATTTCGCTGTAAATGGGAATTAGCCGATCCACCAGCTCAAGTTTTTCAAACGCCGTGGTGCTGCACTTTCCCAGCCATAAATAGCTCAACGGTCCCAACAGCACGGGTTTGATCGCATAACCCAGGGTCTGCGCTTCCCGCGTCTGATCAAATAGACGGCTATCGGCGATACGAAACTCTTGGTCGGGGGCGAATTCCGGCACGATGTAGTGGTAATTGGTATCAAACCATTTGGTCATTTCACAGGCGCGGCTATCGGTGCCTTGCGGCGCCCGTCCGCGCGCCATGCGAAAATAAGTGTCGAGATCGACCGGGGCTTGATCATCCTGTGCAAAACGCGGTGGGATCACCCCGAGCATGACGCTGGTATCCAGCACGTGGTCATACCAGGAGAAGTCCCCCACCGGTAACAACTCCACCCCCGCCTGGGCCTGTTGTGCCCAGTGTTGCTGACGCAGATTTTCGCCTTGTTGCAGCAAGGCAGCCTGGTCGATCTCACCGCGCCAGTAAGACTCCAAGGCCCATTTGAGCTCACGTTGCTGACCAATACGGGGAAAACCAAGGTTATGTACAATGCTCATAGCGGACTCCATCAATGATTTCTAAAGATAACAGGTAGGCGGTTGCACAGAGTTTGACCGAGCTTTATAGTTGATACAATCTCATTTATTTCACGGTAACGATGAAAAAATTTCATGAGTATTGAGCTCAAACACCTACGTACCCTCGTGGCGCTGCGCGATCAGGGCAACTTGGCCAAGGCCGCCCAGTGGCTACACCTGACCCAGTCGGCCTTATCCCATCAAGTGAAGGAATTGGAACAACGTCTGGGGATCGAGTTGTTTCATCGTGCCGGCCGGCGCTTGCATCTGAGTCAAGCAGGGCAGCAACTACTCAGCTTGGCGGAACGGGTCTTGCCCCAAGTGGATGGAGTATTGCTGGACTTAAAACGCCTGGCGCACGGCGACCACGGGCGCTTACATCTGGCGATTGAGTGCCATAGCTGTGTGGAATGGTTGATGCCGACCCTCGATGCCTACCGCCAGTCTTGGCCAGGGGTACAGCTGGATCTCACCATGGCGCATAGTTTTAACCCGATCAGTGCGTTGTTATCCGGCGAAGTGGATATGGTGATCACCTCGGATACCACGGCGCAGGCGGCCCTGCAATTCTTTCCCTTATTTGATTATCAATCCTTGTTGTTCATGGCCGAGTCGCATCCCCTCGCCAAGCGGGTATTCATAAAACCCACCGATCTGTCCAGCGAAACCCTCATCACCTATCCGGTTGAACAGCAACGGCTGGATATTTACCGCTATTTTTTAATCCCCGCCGGCATTAAACCCGCCAAACTCCGCCAGGTGGAGCTTACGCTCATGATCTTACAGCTGGTGGCCAGCGGCCGTGGGGTGGCCAGCTTGCCGAATTGGGTGACGCAGGAAACCCTGCTGCAGGCGGGACAACTGGTGGGTAAACCGTTGGGACGGCGTGGGGTGTGGGCGCGGTTATATTGTGGGGTGCGCCAACCCGAAGCCAAGATCCCGTATTTAAGCGCGTTCGTCGCCGTGGCGCGCGCGGTCTGCGCGCAACATCTAACGGGTATCAAGCTGCTCGCAGATTGATCTTGCCAAACCGACAGAATCGCACTATCTTGTGTATAAGCTCTGGTACAACCCCAAGATGTTGGGGTACGCAAGAGGGAATCCGGTGAGAATCCGGAACTGACGCGCAGCGGTATTGGGGAACGAAAACGGCATGGGCGGTAACGCCTAGGCACTGTTCGATACGAATGGGAAGCCGCCGTTGTAGTAACGAGTAACACCGCCCCTGAGTCCGAAGACCTGCCAGGCAAACCGCATTGCAAGCGCAATGCCCCGTGCCTTCGCGCTATAGGTTATGGGATAAAAGGCTGCGGCTGTCCCCGCAGGGCTTTTTCCCGTTGCTATTCCGTGCCGGTGCATGATTGATTTAAACCTTCAGGAGCCGTCATGGAGAATCACTATCACGCTACAGTGGCTACGGCCCGCCTTGCTTCGTTTGAAACGTTAAATCCCCAGACGCCTGCAACACCCTTAACCCCCGCCCACACGGAGTACTCGGTGATTCGCCGCAATGGCAAGGTGACACCGTTTGACGCCAGCAAGATCATGGTGGCGCTGACCAAGGCCTTTCTCGCCGTGGAAGGAGGGCACGCCGCGCAGAGTCGACGTGTGCACGACTGCGTAACGGCATTGGTAGCCCAGGTCATGGAGGCGTTGGTGCGGCATCGCCCGGCGGGTGGGCATATTCATATCGAAGATATTCAGGACCATGTTGAGCTGGCCTTGATGCGCGCCGGAGAACACAAAGTAGCGCGTGCCTACGTGTTGTACCGCGACGAACGCGCCCGGCAACGTGCGAGCCAGGCGGCGCCTGAAGCTCCGCCACAGCTGTTGCAGATTACTCTGGCCGATGGTCAACGCATCGCCTTGGATGAGGCACAGCTGCAGCAGCGGGTTGCCGAGGCCTGCGAGGGTTTGGCCGATGTGCACGCAGAGCTGATAGTGCAAAAGGCCAGGCCGCAGTTTTATGATGGCATGCAAGCGCGCGAATTAGTACAGGCGTTGGTGTTGGCCGCGCGGATGTTGATTGAAACCGAACCCAACTACAGTTTTGTCACCGCACGTCTATTGCTGGATAACTTACGTCACGAGGCGTTGGGTTTTGTCCATGGCACGCCGACCTTAACCACTCAACCGCGCTCGCAGCAAGAGTACCCCGAATATTTCGCGGCCTATGTTCATAAAGGCGTGCAGTTGCAACTGCTGGACCCCAGGTTAACAGAATTCGATCTCGCGCGGCTCGCTGCTGCGTTAGTGGCGCAGCGCGATCAGCAATTCACCTATTTGGGCTTGCAAACCTTATACGATCGTTATTTTCTGCACCAGGGGGAAATCCGCTTCGAGTTGCCGCAGGCGTTTTTCATGCGGGTTGCGATGGGGCTGGCGATCCATGAAATTGATCGTGATGCGCGTGCGATTGAGTTTTACAACCTACTTTCGCGCTTTGATTTCATGAGCTCCACCCCGACCTTGTTTAACGCCGGGACCTTGCGCCCGCAACTCTCCAGTTGTTATCTCACCACGGTGCGCGATGATTTGGACAGTATTTATTCTTGTATCAAGGATAACGCCTTGTTGTCTAAATTCGCCGGAGGCTTGGGCAATGATTGGACGCCGGTGCGCGCATTGGGCGCGCATATCAAGGGCACCAATGGCAAGTCGCAAGGGGTCGTGCCGTTTTTGAAAGTTGTCAATGACACCGCCGTGGCGGTGAATCAAGGCGGTAAACGCAAGGGCGCGGTCTGCGCGTACTTGGAAACCTGGCATCTGGACATTGAAGAGTTTCTAGAGTTGCGTAAGAACACCGGCGACGAGCGTCGCCGCACCCACGACATGAACACCGCCAACTGGATCCCGGATTTATTTATGCAGCGGGTGCGGGCCGACGCCGGCTGGACCCTGTTTTCACCGCAAGAAGTTCCCGAATTACACGATCGGGTGGGTAAGGCATTTGCACAAAGTTATCTTGCCTACGAACACTTGGCCGAACAAGGCAGGATCAAAAATTTTAAACGTCTCCCGGCCTTGCAGCTGTGGCGCAAGATGTTAAGTATGTTGTTTGAAACCGGCCATCCCTGGATGGCGTTCAAGGATCCCTGCAACCTACGCTCGCCGCAACAACACGTGGGGGTGGTGCATTCCTCGAATTTATGCACCGAGATCACCTTAAATACCTCGGAGCAGGAAATCGCCGTGTGTAATCTGGGCAGTATCAACCTGGCCAACCACGTTGATGCCCACGGCTTGAACCAAGAAAAATTGCAAGCCAGTGTGTGTACCGCCATGCGTATGTTGGATAACGTGATCGACATTAATTTTTATTCCGTGCCACAAGCACGCCACAGCAACCTGCGGCATCGCCCGGTGGGTTTGGGGCTGATGGGGTTTCAGGACGCGTTATATCAGCTACAACTGCCGTATGAATCCGAGCAAGCGGTGGAATTCGCGGATTATTCGATGGAGGCGATCAGTTATTTTGCCTTGCAAGCCTCCTGCGATCTGGCGCAAGAACGCGGCCGTTACAGCAGTTTCTCCGGTTCGTTATGGAGCCAGGGGATCTTACCCTTGGATTCGTTGGCATTGTTGGAGCAGGAACGCGGTGAGCCTATAGAAGTGGACCGGCAAGCCTCGGGAGATTTTAACTGGGCGGAATTGCGCGAACGTATAAAAACCCATGGACTGCGCAATTCCAATTGCATGGCAATTGCGCCGACCGCGACGATCTCCAATATTTGCGGTGTGGCGCAGAGTATTGAACCCACCTACCAAAACCTGTTCGTGAAATCCAATCTGTCGGGCGAGTTTACGGTGATCAACCCCTACCTCGTTAGCGCGTTGAAGTCGCGCGGCCTGTGGGATGAAGTAATAATAAATGATCTGAAATATTTTGACGGCTCGGTGCAGTCGATCGACCGCTGCCCGGCGGAGGTGAAACAGTTGTTCAAGTGCGCGTTTGAGGTCGATCCGGCTTGGTTGATCAAGGCCGCCGCGCGCCGTCAAAAATGGTTGGACCAGGCGCAAAGCCTGAATCTCTACATCAACCAGCCCTCCGGCAAAAAACTCGATGCCCTCTATCAATTGGCCTGGCAGTCGGGTTTGAAAACCACCTATTACCTGCGCAGTAAATCCGCGACCCATGCTGAAAAATCCACGGTTACTGACACTGCGCTCAACGCGGTGCCGCTGTGCAGCATTGATAACCCTGAATGTGAGGTTTGCCAATGAAGTATGCTCAGCGGGTGCAGGATTCTCATTGAGGAAGAGGCATACCATCTGATCCACGCTTCCCGCAAAGAGCAATCCGTTCTCCCTCGGGGGGTGAAGGAACCGCACAAGAAAGTTTTTCGACAATGAATTCTTTAGGAGTCATAAATTATGTTAGAGAATAATCAAATCAGCGGCGTGGTCAACCCAACATACCCTACAAGCTATAACCACGCGATCGCCGCCGCGAGCGGATTGGAGACGCTGGCCCTAGGTGCGGCACGGATCCGCGTCGATGATAAACGGATCATCAACTGTCGCGCGGATTTAAACCAATTGGTACCGTTTAAATATCAATGGGCTTGGCAAAAATATCTGGATGCCTGTGCCAATCATTGGATGCCCAACGAGGTCAATATGTCGGCGGATATCGCCACCTGGAAGGATCCACAGGGTTTGAGCGATGATGAGCGTTTAATCATTAAACGCGCCCTGGGGTTTTTCGCCAGCGCCGATTCTCTGGTCGCCAACAATTTAGTACTGGCGGTCTACCGTCATATCACCAACCCGGAATGCCGGCAATATTTGCTGCGCCAGGCGTTTGAAGAGGCGCTGCATACCCATTCGTATCAATATATTATCGAATCCCTCGGTCTGGACGAGGCCGAGATCTTCAATATGTACCGCGAAGTCGCCGCGGTTCACAACAAGGCGGCCTGGTCCCTACCCTACACACAAAGCCTGGCCGATCCGAATTTTCATACCGGCGATACGGCGAGTGATCAGCGATTGTTGCGCGACTTGGTGGCGTTTTACGTGGTGTTCGAGGGGATCTTTTTTTATGTTGGTTTCGTACAGCTATTAGCGTTCGGCCGCCGCAATAAGATGACGGGGACCGCCGAGCAGATCCAATATATCCTGCGCGATGAGTCCATGCATATGAATTTCGGTATCGATGTCATCAACCAGATAAAACTGGAAAATCCGTTGTTATGGAGCAAGGACTTTCAGCAAGAGCTGCGTGACATGATCCACGCCGCGACCCAATTGGAAACGCGTTATGCGTTTGATACCATGCCGCGCGGTGTGTTGGGGCTCAATGCGGGCTTGTTCACTGACTACATGCAGTACATCGCCAATCGCCGTTGCCAGCAAATCGGTTTACAAGACCTTTATCCGGGCGCGGGTAACCCCTTTCCTTGGATGAGCGAGGTGATTGATCTGAAGAAAGAAAAAAACTTTTTTGAGACCCGGGTGATCGAGTACCAGACCGGTGGGACCCTGAGCTGGGATTAATTAAAACCGTATTTTAGACTTGACTTATACACACCGCCATGAAATCAATAAGATACACGGTAGAAATTTAATAGCAGCTACAAAAAAAGTTATTTACGTGCTAACTTACTGATTGCAAACAAGATACTGATGTCATGGCCTCATCATAATCGTGGTTGGTATGAAGGTAAGTAATTACTTCGCTCGGGCAGCGTGGGACTGTCCACACAGTTATCCACATTACCACTCCATTAGAATCCACTGATTCACCGGTGGATTTTCCAAGTCGTTATACCGGGTATCGAGGGTACCGTCACCGTCAGTATCCACCATATAGTAGGGCTTGCCATGTTTGGGGATTATCTTTGCGTAACGCAACTTACCTCCAACGCGGTATTCCTCCACGGTGGCGTCCTCACGGTGAATGATGTTGACCTCGGGTTTAGGCGGCTCACGGCTGTCAGACTCTTTGGGAAGATCCGGGGGCACCACCACATCGGGTTCGGGGGCGATTTTATCGGTATTAGGGGCCTCAAGACTTGGTGGTGGCGGGGGAGGAGGCGGTGGCTGCGCGGCCATGATCGGGGTGGTAAATAGCGCTGTCGCCAGCCACAGCGCGGGACTACAGATAAGAAAGGATTTCGACTTCTTCGGCGGAGGGTTCAAAGCCGCGGGTTTCGTAATGTTCAAAAATAGCATCGAGGACATCCTTGGGAGTTTCGCCTATTTTAATCAGGTTAAGATCATCGGGGTCAATCATTTTTTCGTGTACCAAGGTGCTGCCAAACCACTCGAGTAAACCCGCCCAGAAGGATTTACCAACCATTACAATTGGGATCCGCCGGGTTTTACCGGTTTGGATCAGGGTCAGGATTTCCGCCAGTTCATCCAGGGTGCCGAACCCGCCGGGTAGCACCACATAGGCCGAGGCATATTTGACGAACATCACTTTACGCGAAAAAAAATGCCGGAAACTCAACGAGACGTCTTGATAGGGGTTCCCGCTTTGTTCGTGAGGCAGTTGAATATTAAGCCCAATACTGGGTGAGCGTCCCCCAAACGCCCCCTTATTGGCGGCTTCCATAATGCCAGGACCGCCGCCGCTGACCACCGAAAAACCCGTATCAGAAAGGGTACGGGCGATATCCACGGCTAATTTGTAGTTCGGGTGGTCCGGCGGGGTACGGGCCGATCCAAAAATACTGACTGACGGCCGGATGCGCGCCAAGCGTTCAAATCCCTCGACGAATTCCGCCATGATCTGAAAAATTTTCCATGATTCGCGCGATAACGCGCTGTCATCAATGGGGGTGAGGCGTGTGGAGTTATGACTGAACCGGCTCATGGATAGATTCTTAGAATTAAAAGGTGCGGCAGTGTATCGCGCAACGCTGTAAAACACCAGGTATCAACCCCTGAGCACACTCCTTGTGCTGGGCCTATGGTAGGCTTATCGGCATGTCAGACGCTGCAAAACAACCCACACTGATCTTAGTCGACGGCTCGTCGTATTTGTTTCGCGCCTACCACGCGTTGCCCGCGTTAACCAATTCAAAAGGCGAGCCCACCGGTGCGGTCTATGGCGTGATCAACATGTTGCGTAAGTTGCGCGCGCGTTACCCGCAATCGCAGCTGGCCGTGGTATTTGACGCCAAAGGCAAAACCTTTCGTAATGACTTGTATACCCCCTATAAGGCGCATCGTCCACCGATGCCAGAAGAGTTGCGACAGCAGATCGAACCCATCCATGCGATCATTCGTGCCATGGGTTTACCGTTGCTATCGGTCAGCGGAGTTGAAGCCGATGATGTGATCGGCACCTTGGCGACCCAGGCCAGTGCCCTGCAGATAGACACATTAATCTCAACCAGCGATAAAGACCTGGCGCAGCTGGTCGGTCCACATGTGACTTTAGTTAATACTATGACGGATACCCTGCTTGATCGGCAGGGTGTCATTGATAAATTCGGTATTCCGCCGGAGCGCATGGTGGATTTTCTAACCCTCACCGGTGACAGCGCGGATAATATTCCCGGGGTGAGCGGTGTTGGCGAAAAAACAGCGGTCAAGTGGTTGCAACAATATCAATCCTTAGACGGGGTTGTGGCGCATGCCAACGAGATGAAAGGCAAGATCGGCGAAAAGTTACGCGCCAGCTTGGGGGAATTGCCATTGTACCAAGCCCTGGTGACGATTAAATGCGACGTACCGTTGCCCGTGACAGCACAATCGTTACAGCCCACGGCACCGGATACCGCAAGCTTACGCGCCTGGTTTCAGCGATTGGAATTCAAGAGCTGGACAGCGGAGTTATCCAACCCGGCAAGCAACCCAGTCCCCACGGTCAGTGCGCCCGCGAGCCCACCGGTTAAAGCGGTTAACGCCGACTACCGTACGGTTTTAACCCATGAAGAATTAGACCAGTGGATAACGTTAGTCAATCAGGCGGCATTGATCGCGTTTGATACCGAAACCACAGGATTGGACTATATGCAGGCAGAACTGGTGGGGTTGTCGTTGTGTGTGCAGGCGGGTACGGCGGCATATATTCCGGTGGGGCACACCTACCCAGGTGCCCCCACGCAACTGGCGCGTGAGGAGGTATTAAGAAAATTAAAACCGATTTTAGAAGATCCTACACGCCCGAAGCTCGGGCAAAACCTCAAATACGACGCGCATATCATGACGGGGTACGGTATTCACATGCAGGGGATGGTGCACGATACCATGTTGCAGTCCTATGTCTTGGACAGTAATGCGCGGCACGATATGGACACGATGGCATTGCGTCATTTGGATCACCACACTATCCACTACGAAGAGGTGACGGGCAAAGGCGCCAAACAAATCGGTTTTAACCAAGTTGCGATTCAACCAGCCACGGCCTATGCCGCCGAAGATGCCGACATCACCTTGCGCTTGCACGAGGGCTTATGGCCGCAATTACAGGCCAGCCCATCTCTCAAGCGCGTTTATGAAACCATCGAGATGCCCTTGGTGCCGGTGTTAGTGAATATTGAACAACGTGGCGTGTTGATCGATCGAGACATGTTGCGGCAACAAAGTGCGCGGCTACAGCAACAAATGCTTGAACTTGAGCAACGTGCCTACAGTGAAGCCGGTCAAACGTTTAACTTGAGTTCACCCAAACAGATCCAGGCGATTTTATTTGAAAAAATGCAATTACCGGTGTTAGAAAAAACCCCCACCGGACAAGCCTCGACCGCCGAATCGGTTTTACAAGAATTGGCTTATAGTTACACATTACCAAAATTAATCCTTGAGTATCGCACCCTCAGCAAACTCAAATCTACTTATACGGATACATTACCGGAGATGATCAATCCGCGCACGGGCCGGGTGCATACCTCTTATCATCAAGCGGTGGCGGCGACGGGGCGCCTGTCCTCGACCGATCCCAATTTGCAAAATATTCCGGTTCGTACCGAAGAGGGGCGGTTGATCCGCCAGGCATTTATTGCGCCTCCAGGGTATCGTTTATTAGCGGCGGATTATTCGCAAATTGAGTTACGCATTATGGCGCATTTGTCCGGCGATCGGGGTTTGCTCGAGGCCTTTGCCCAGGGGCAAGATATCCATCGCGCCACTGCGGCCGAGGTATTTGCGATTACGCCTGAGCAGGTTAGCGATGAACAACGCCGCTCCGCGAAAGCGATTAATTTCGGCTTAATTTACGGCATGTCGGCCTTTGGCCTGGCGCGGCAATTGAATGTTGAGCGCGGCCTCGCGCAAAATTATATTGACCAATATTTTTCGCGTTATCCCGGCGTTAAGGCGTATATGGACAAAACACGGATCACGGCGCGCGAGCGCGGTTATGTGGAGACTGTGTTTGGCCGGCGTTTATACCTGCCGGAAATCAATGCTGCAAATCATCAGCGGCGGCAATACGCCGAACGCACCGCAATCAATGCTCCGATGCAAGGTACCGCGGCCGATATTATCAAACGCGCGATGATCGACGTGCATAACAGTATTCACGCCATGGGCTTGGAGGTGTATATGATCATGCAGGTGCATGATGAACTGGTGTTTGAAGTTCCTAATAATACTGAAGATAAAATTAGTACGATCATTCGTGACGCCATGAGCCAAGCGGCTAACTTACACATACCATTAGTCGTGGATATCGGTATTGGTAACAATTGGGAAACCGCACACTGATGAGTGCCATTGGGCACAATAAAAAAATAGTTTCATAATTTTAGAAAATCGGTTATTGTATTCACACGGTACTTAAGTAGTGATGATTGTGCTCGCTGTACTAGCGATGGAACTTTTCGATGCACCGCACGTCGAATGTTTCAGTGGTAAATTTCCCGCGCAATCCCTCCCTAGCGGGAAGTTTACACGCCCGAACCCCAAAGTCGGGTGTTTTATACCCCAGGTATTCTTCCCCCAGTACCTGGGGTTTTTCTTTTATAGGCCTTGATGATTTAATCCTAGCCAGCCCACCACCGTTGCACGAGCCTGTTCAATCCATAATGGTTCGTGAATCGAAAATAGTTGTACGGTAACCTGCCGCAGTCCGATTAAGGATTGGTTTATTCCCGCCAGTGTAGTCTGCGCCTCAGCCCGACGGAGTTTGTCGGCCTTGGAGAGCAAGATCAGCAGAGGCATGGATTGCGCTTGGCACCAACTCAACATCTGCTGGTCAAACGCAGTCAACGGATGACGGCTATCCATGACCAACACCAACCCGCGTAAGGCACGACGCTGGTTGAGAAAGTTATCTAGGGTTTTAGACCATTGCGCTTTGAGACTGGCGGAGACTTTGGCATAACCATATCCCGGTAGGTCGACTAAGCGGCGTTGCTCGTCAAGGGCAAAAAACACCAGGGCCTGGGTGCGCCCTGGGGTTTTACTGGTACGCGCCAAGGCCTTTTGACCAACCAAGGCGTTAAGTGCGCTGGATTTTCCAGCATTCGACCGCCCGGCAAACGCCACTTCCAAACCAAGATCGGGTGGAACATGGTCAAGATCAGGCGACAGCAATAAAAACTGCGCACGGTTCAACGGGTTATCACGCGGGGAGGGTGCAGGAGGTTTTGCTTGACCGTTCATGTCACAGTTGGTATACAAGTGCCCCAATTTTGGGGGGTTCTGTCGGACAGGGTGGTGGGTTTTACCGCACTGACCGGAGTATAGAACCAATTACCTAACCTGTTTTTGATGTTCAACGAGGAGTGCACCATGAAGAAGATTTTTGTAACGGCCGCGACGATGGCGATGTTATCAGGTTCTGCCTTGGCGGCGGGTAAGAGCGGCGACAAAGTATACCAAGAAGTTTGTTCGGTATGTCATATGAACGCGATTGCGGGTGCCCCCAAATTCGGGGATAAAGCCGCGTGGAAAGACCGTGTCGCTGAGGGCAAGGAAAAGCTCTATGAGCACGCTCTCAAGGGTTACCAAGGGAAGGCGGGGTTTATGCCGGCAAAAGGCGGCCGTGCGGATTTAAGCGATGATGAAGTCAAGGCCGGGGTGGATTTTATGGTATCAAAGGTAAAATAGATGATCTCACGTAGCATGGTAGTGTTATGGGTGCTGTCCGTGGCGGCTAACGCCGGTGCTGTAGGCAATGCTGCTACGGGCAAGATCAAGGCACAGGCTTGCGCGGCTTGCCATGGCGTGGATGGAAATGCATCGGCAACCTTTCCAAAACTGGCCGGCCAACATAGTAGTTATATCGCGCTGCAATTACATAATTTTAAGCTGGGGATACGCAAAGATCCCATCATGACCCAGCAGGTGGCCAATCTCAAAGACCAAGACATTGAAGATCTCGCCGCGTATTTTTCCTCAAACAAAGTCAGCTTGGGCGGCGTGGAGAAGGATAAAAAGAATTTAGGCGAGCGGGTCTATCGAGGCGGAATTGAACAAAAAGCGGTTCCCGCTTGCATGGGATGCCACGGGCCCACGGGGGTAGGGAATGCTCCCGCGAAATTTCCATCCTTGAGCGGGCAAAACCCTGCTTATGTCGAAAAGACCATGAAGGATTTTCGTGTCAGCATACGGGGTGGGGAAGACAAGGATAACAACGGCAAGATCATGCGCGATATTGCCTCACGGATGAGCGATGAAGAAATTGCCGCGGTGGCCTCGTACGTATCTGGACTGCATTAATTTTAGCGATTTTTAACTTGTGATGAGTCAAACAGCGGCTTTCGGGCCGCTGTTTGGTTAACGGGGAAATCTTTTTCTTTGTTCAAATAAGCTCAGGGTACCTTTTGGTTGATGGTGATAGCCAAGGGCTTGGATTTTTTATGCGGGTCAAGGGGACCGATTTCGCCAAACAGGTCACCGGATTGGGCGGTAACTGCACCACTGCGTGAAACCCGCGCCACGATTTTTACCTGGTTAAACTGCGACAGGCGTAACTGTGGGCTCATGGCGGTACTATCGTCCAAGGTCAGGCTCAAGGGCAGATCTGCAACGGTTTTGCGAACCACCGCCAACGGCATTGGCGGGCCATTGGCGGCGCGGGCAAAGATAAACAGGGTTTCACCGGCTTGAACTTGTTTCGCCAGGGCGGGCGCAAGGCTAACGCGCACCTGCAATTGGGCGGAACCCGCCGCGCCCGTAGGCGCAGCTGGCTGCTCTGCCGACAGTGGCGGGGCAGCCGCCATCGCTGCCGACCCTGGGTGGGGGGCGGAGGCGCCTTCGGCGGTCACAATTTTGTTGATGGTGAATTTAACATTAGTGGCATGGCTGGGGTTGATCGGGCCGGTTTCCCCATAGAGATCGCCGGGCTGGGCCATGACCTCGCCGGTGAGGGAGATGCGCGCCACCACGTTCACCAGATTAAATTGTGATAGCCGCAGGTCCGCTGTCATCGCATTACTGTCATCCAAGGTCATGACCAGGGGTAGGTCACTGACACTACGGCGTAACACTGCCAGGGGCATGCTAGGTCCGTTCACGGCTTTGGCAAAGATGAACACGCTGTCGGTAGGTTTGGCCTTTTTCTGTAACGACGGCGATAATTCCACTGTTACGTCAAGACGCGCCTTGCCCGCGGGAGGGGAGGTATTCGCCGAGCTGACCGCGCCTCCTGACTGGGGCGGCTGCAGCGGCACAGGTTGACCCGCTCCGGACGTCGGCAGGATACCTTGGGATTTCTTGCTTTCAGCTTGGGCGATCAGGGCGGAGAGGTTGGCCTGCTGCGGGGCGTTTTCATCCATGTTCATCCGTGCCCGTTGCCACAAGGAAATAGCGTAATCGTATTGGCCGCGCTCCATTTGTACCAGGCCGGAAAATACCAAGGCACGGGGATTATTGGGTTCCAATTCCAGGGCCCGTGCGGCTAAAGTCGCGGGTTGCCCTTCAAACGATCCTTGTTGCGACAGAGCGATGACCTGGGCCTGCTGCAGTAGTAGATTGACCGATTCACCTCCCAAGGCAGAGGCTCGAGCATAGGCTTGTTCAGCCGCATCGGGACGGCCCATCTGGACATAGGTTTGCCCCAGGGATTCCCATAGGGCGGGATTATTGATGTCCTTGCGTAATTTTTTCTCAAGCGGACCCACCTGCAGTTGGGCGGATTGCGCCACCGGCGTGTTGTTGCCGATGTCGACGTCTTGAAAGATGATCTGCGAGTTGAGATACCAAAACACACCCAACGATAAGCCCGCTATGATCAGCACTGTTGCCCCGGCCAGCGTGTAAAGGTGTTTACGCGGCGTGGTGATGGTAATGGCCGCGGCTTGCACGACTTTAATGTCCTGCAACAAAGACGCGGCAAGTTCTTGTTTGGCCTCCTCGAACTGGGCCGGGAGCAGGGTTCCGGCCTGGAGATCACGTTTGAGCTCTTCCAAACGGTCGCGGTGAATCGCCAAGTTTAAAGAGCGGGCCGAGCGGCTGGCTTTGTGTTTAAGTTCCAGTAAGTGGTATAAGGGCCAACCGATGGCCAGTACCATTAACACTAATATAACTATCCAAAACATCGGGGATCTACTTTGTTGATGAAGAAGCGGGGGTGTTCAATTCCTTGGCCAGGGCTTGTTTTTCAGCATCGCTGAAGGTTGCGGTGACTTTGGCGCGGCGACGGATCAAAACGATGAGTCCGCTCAGGGCGGCAATCAGCGCCACAAAGGGAGCGACCCACAACACATAGGTGGCGGGTTCAAAACGCGGCTTATACAAGACAAACTCGCCGTAGCGATTCACCAAGTGCTGAATGATCTGTTCGTCGCTTTTGCCCTGTTGCATCAATTCCAGAATTTGACGGCGTAAGTCCCGTGCCAACGAGGCGTGAGAATCGGCCAGGTTTTGGTTTTGGCAGACTGTGCAACGTAAATCTTGGATCAAGGCCCTGAAGTGAAGTTTTTGTTCGGGGCTGGAGAATTCGTCGGGTTGAACATCCTGGACCTCAACGATAGCGTGTGCCAAGCCCAACGGCAGAAGTAATAACACTGGCCATAGGTAACGCATTAACCTGGCTCCTGGTTGAGTTTGGCGATCAGCGGGGCGATGGATTTGGCCCACACCTCCGGAGTGATGGCGCCGGGTTGTTTGTAGCGGATGATGCCTTTTTTATCCACTAAAAAGGATTCAGGGGTGGCGACCACTCCCCAGTCAATGCCTACCCGGCCGGTGAAATCATGGCCGTTCATCACATAGGGATTCCCCAATTGGTTCAAATAAGTTTGGGCGTCTTCACGGGTGTCTTTGTAGTTGATGCCATAAATGGGCACACCCTCTTTGGCCAGGGACAGTAACAATTGATGTTCATCCCGGCAGGTGATGCACCACGAGGCCCAAGCGTTCACCAGCGTGACCTTCCCGAGCAACATCTGTTTGCTGAATTGCGCTTGCGGGTCGTTCAGCCGGGGAAGGGAAAATTCCGGCGCCGGCTTCCCGATCAACGGCGAAGGGATCTCGCGTGGATCCAGGTATAGGCCTTTGTACAACACAGCCACCAACAAACCAAAGATAACGAGGGGTATAACACTTCGGGCCATGAGTTTAGGTTACCCTTTGGCTGCTGAGGTGGCGAGCAATTCATCCAAGAGCTGCTGTGCCACCACGGTATCTTGCAGCACTTGTTTTTGCCGTTGCCGATAGCGCCGATCCGACGCCGCGAGAAATCCGCCGATGGCCATTAATAGCGGCGCCAGCCAGATCCAACGTTGAAAGGGTTTGTAATAAATCCGCATCAGCCAGGCGCCATCGCCGGCGGAGCCGACCGGTTCACCCAAGGAAATGTATAGATCGCGCAATAAACTATCGTCGATGGCCGCCTCGGTCATCGGCATGGTTTGCACCATATAAACGCGTTTTTCCGGATAGAGGGTAGTAATGTATTTATCCCCTTGGCTGACGCTTATTGTGCCGCGTTGGGCCATGTAATTCGGACCGCGTTGTTGCGCGACACCCTCAAAACGGAAATTATAACCGCCAATTTGCACCTGTTGACCAGGGGTCACCCGCATGTCGTCGTCGGTCTGGTAGGTATTGAGCACGGTCACGCCCGTAACAAAGACCGCAATACCAAAATGCCCCAATAACATGCCGTAATAACTCACCGGCAGGGCTTTGAGCGATTCCAGCGATAACTTACGGTGGCGAAATTTCTCCCGCACGCTGACGATCAGCCCGCTAAAAACCCAGATGCCGAGCATGATGCCCATGGCGGTCATGGCAAGACGGCCGTGCTTCGAGGGGGGTAACAACAGCAGGGCCAATACAAAACCCGCGGTGCTGACCCCCAGCGGTACGCGTAAGGTTTTAACCGTTTCCCACAGATTCTGCCCCTTCCAGCGCACCAGCGGACCCAGCACAATAAGTAAAACCAGGGGGGTCATGAGCAGCATGAAGACCAGATTAAAATACGGCGGGCCGACAGAGATTTTTTCCCCGGTCAAGGCATCCAGGATCAGCGGGTATAACGTGCCGAGCAAAATGAAAAACGCGGTCACCACCAATAAGACGTTATTCATTAACATCAGGCTTTCACGTGAGAACAGTTCAAAGTGGCCAATGGAGCGGATCTGGCCGCCGCGCCAGGCATACAAGGAAAGCGAACCGCCGATCACCACGCCTAAGAAAATTAAAATAAATAACCCGCGTTCTGGATCCGTCGCAAAGGCATGGACCGAGGTTAATACTCCGGAACGTACCAAGAAGGTTCCAAGCAAGCTCAAGGAGAATGCAATGATGGCCAGCAATACCGTCCAGGCCTTAAAGGTGTCGCGTTTTTCAGTCACCGCAAGGGAGTGAATCAACGCCGTGCCCACCAGCCAGGGCATGAACGAGGCGTTTTCCACCGGATCCCAGAACCACCAGCCGCCCCATCCCAGTTCGTTATAAGCCCACCAACTGCCCAGGCCGATGCCGATGGTGAGAAACATCCATGCCACGGTGGTCCAGGGCCGTGACCAGCGCGCCCAAGTGGCATCCAGCCGGCCACTGATCAAGGCGGCTAAGGCAAAAGCAAAGGCCACCGAGAAGCCCACATAGCCGGTGTATAACATGGGCGGATGGATGGCCAAACCGGGGTCTTGCAACAATGGATTGAGTTCACGCCCTTGGAGCGGGGCGGGGAAGATCTCTTGAAACGGATTGGAGGTGAACAACAAGAAACAGGTAAAGCCGATGCTGATCATGCCCATAACGCTTAACACACGGGCGATATATTCTTCGGGCAGGCCGCGTGAGAAAAGTGTGATGGCCAAGGTCCAAACGGATAAAATGAATAACCAGAGTAATAACGATCCCTCGTGCGCTCCCCACACCGCGCTGAATTTGTAAATCCAGGGCATCTGGGTATTGGAATTTTGCGCGACGTACACCAAGCCGAAGTTATCGGTGAGAAAGGCGTAGGCCAGTGCCGCAAAGGCAATGGCCACCAACACAAATTGGGTTTGGCCGGCGGGACGGGCCAAGGCCATCCAGGCGCGATTACCGGTAAACGAACCGGCCATGGGTAAACTGGCTTGTAATAGCGCCACACCTAGGGTTAGCACCAGGGCAAAATGGCCGATATCCGTAATCATAATTTGTTTTTCTCCTTTACCATTTCATGTTGCGGCATGGCCCCGGATTTTTTCAGCGAAGCGGCAACTTCCGGCGGCATGTAATTTTCATCGTGTTTGGCCAACACATCCTTGGCGGTGAAGACGCCGTTCGGACCGACCCTACCGTTGGCAATGATACCCTGTCCTTCACGAAACAGATCCGGCAGGATACCTCTGTACAACACGATCATTTCCTGTTTCAAATCGGTGATGGTAAAGCGCACCGTAACCCCGTCCGGATCACGGTGCAAGGAACCTTGTTTGACCAAGCCACCGGTACGAAAACTGCGCGTGCTCGGCGCCTTACCTTCGTGGACGTCGGTGGGGGTGTAGTAATACATCAAATTTTGACGGAAGGCCATCAGGGCCAGGGTCACGGCAACCCCTACACCAATGACCAAGGCGCTGACCAAGAGTAAACGACGACGACGTACGGCATTCATGAGGCACCTCGATGTTCACGCCGCTTTTGCTGCGCGATATTGCGCAGCAGGCGGTGTTCTTTACGATACGACAGTATACCAATGCTGATCAGTACCACTGCCGTGACCACGTAACACCACCATATGAACGGCGTCCATTTGCCAAAATCCATCCACTCAGGCAGCGTCATGTTGTGTGACCATTTCCTTGACCCAGCTGTTATTACGCTCGCTCTCCAATAACAAACAGCGGGTGTTTTTAAACATCAATTGCGCATAAAAAAATGCAAACGCCAGCATCATCAAGTACAAAGGGTAACGCATGCTGGGGTAAATCGTCGCGGCAAATTGCATCCCTCTTGTGGTAGAACCCTGATGCAATGAAGTCCACCATTCCACCGAGTAGTGAATGATCGGTATATTCACCACCCCCACCAACGCCAGTACCGCTGCGGCGCGCGCCGCACGGCGGCGATCCTCAAACGCGGCATTCAAGGCCATATACCCTAAGTACAAAAAGAACAGAATGAGTTCCGACATGAGGCGCGGATCAGTCCACTCCCAGTAGGTATCCCCCCACATGGTACGACCCCATAACGAGCCGGTGATCAAGGCGATAAAGGTATACGAAGCGCCGATCGGCGCGGAGGCGGCGGCCACCAGATCGGCCAGTTTAATACGCCAAATCAATGTTACTGCCCCGGCCGCGGCGATAACCATATAGATCGACATGGAAAACATCGCTGCCGGGACATGTATGTACATAATCCGCGAGGTGTCTGCCTGTTGGTAATCCGACGGCGCGTAAAACAATCCCCAGATCGTGCCCACTACAAAGCTAATCAAGGTTGCCACGGCGAGCCACGGTAATAGGCGACTGGACAGGCGATAGAAATACGGGGGTGAACCGAGTTTATGAAACCAAACCCACATGCTTACTCCAAGCTAATACGTAGCGCACCTGCAACGGCTAACGGTGCCAAGGTTAAGGCTAACACGAGAATAGCACCCATAAAGAGTACCGGTCCACGGATCGATAATCCCAGGCTTGCATCCCAGACGGAACCCGCGCCAAAAATGAGCACTGGTATGTATAAAGGTAACACTAATAGGGATAAGAGCACACCACCCCGGCGTAAACTTACCGTTAGGGCGACCCCAATCGCACCGATCAGGCTAAGCACCGGGGTCCCTAGCAGCAGGGTTACAACCAAAGCGCTGATCCCCTCGGCCGGCAGATTAAACATCAGGCCCAAAAGAGGGGCCATCACCACCAGGGGAATGCCACTGATTAACCAATGGGCCAGGATTTTCGTCAAGGCCAGTAGGGGTAAAGGCCAGGGGGAAAGCAAAATTTGCTCCAGACTACCGTCTTCCATGTCGGCGCGAAACATGCTGTCCAAGGATAACATCGAGGCCAGTAGCGCCGCGACCCAGATCACCGCAGCCCCCATCATCGGCAGAAATGGAGTCTCGGGTTTAAGGCCCATGGGAAACAGGCTCACCACGATCAAGAAAAAAATCAATGGGTTTATGAGTTCGCTGGGCTGGCGAAACGCCAACAACAAATCGCGTTTAAGTAAAGTGAATAAGGCGTGGCGCATTACTGGAGCGCCAACCGCTGGATAGTGACCGCCTGCAGATTAACACTTTGATGCGAAGTCAGGATGACCAGCCCCCCCGTTTGTAGGTGTTGTACCAACAGGGCATTGAGCCTGTCCGTGCCGGCACGATCCAAGGCGGTGTACGGTTCGTCCAGAATCCATAGCGGGGTCTTAGTCAAGAGGAGCCGCGCCAGGGCCACGCGCCGCCGCTGACCCGCCGACAGGGCGCGGCAGGGGGTGGTTTCAAACCCGTATAGGCCGATGTTATCCAGGGCTGACATCAAGGCGGGGGGGTGGGGTTGTTGCCCCAGCATCCCTTGCGCAAATGCCAGGTTTTCCAGGGGGCTGAGGTCTAATTTAAAACCCGGCAAGTGGCCGACATAACTGAGTTGGGTGTGATACCCCATGCTATCGGCGTTGATCGGTTGCTGACACCAGAAAATATTACCGGCACTGGGCTCAAATAAGCCGCACAGGCTGCGTAACAAGGTGGTTTTACCGCTGCCGTTCGCTCCCTCAATTTGCAGCAACTGCCCACTGCTGATGTGAAATGACAAATCCGTGAACAGAGTGCGGTTACCACGTTCACAACGGAGCTGCGAGGCATGCAAGGAATTTGATTCGGTGGTCATGGCGGCGCGTATTGTAGCCAAGCCTGGCGGGTTACCACAAACCGCCCGGTGTAGGTACAGATAAATTCGCTGCTATTGCCCTCACCCCAGGAAGCCCCTACGCTGTGATTCCGGTAGGCTCATCGCCTGAGTCTTGCGGTGCTCACCGGGGTGGAAACTTCCTATGATCATTGCATCTAAGCTAATAACTGCATTAGGCTGAAATATCACAACTCGAATACCCACAACTCGAAGGAAACTTACCATGCGTGTACGATTTTTATCAGTTGCGTTACTGACGTGTTTTATGGCGGCTCCCAGCTTGCAGGCCGCCGATGAAGGCATAGAATATTTCCGCTTGGGCACACCGGTTCCCACCGCCCATAAAAACAAAGTCGAGGTCCTGGAAGCCTTTTCCTACGGTTGCCCGCATTGTGCTCACTTTGAGCCCATAGTGTCCGCTTGGAAAAAGAATCTACCGACGAATACTGAATTTGTGCGTTTCCACGTGATCTTTGAGGGCAATCCTGGCTGGGAACTGCTCGCACGTACCTATTACGCCGCCGAAGTAATGGGGGTGGTGGAAAAAATTCACAAACCGCTGTTCGCTGCTATCCACGAACAGAATCGCGATGTCAGCAGCGAGCAGAAAATCGCGGAGATTGTTGCGGAGCAGGGGGTCGACAAAAAGCAATTCCTCGATACCCTGCATTCTTTTGCGGTGGATACTAAAATGCGCCGAGCGCGTGACCTCACCCAGCGTTATGGAATAGACGGCGTGCCCACCATGATTGTCAATGGAAAATTCCGTACCTCGGCCCGTTATGCCGGTGGCGAAGAGGCTATGTTAAAGCTTGTTGACGACCTGGTCTTACAGGAATTAAAGAAGTAATGGATGCTTTTCGCCCGCAGAGGGCATTTGCCTTTCCCGGTTCGGTTACCTATCTTCAATCCTACGCAGTGAAGGTAAAGCCACGGGTGTCGCGCGCCGATAGCTGTCACACCATAACACGCGTCAAGGAGCCCGACCATGAAAGCCGCTGAACTGTTCGTCCGGTGTCTGGAAAACGAAGCCGTGGAATATATCTTTGGTATCCCCGGCGAAGAAAACCTTGACATGATGGATGCCCTACTGGACTCCAAAATTAAATTCGTGACGGTACGTCATGAACAAGGGGCCGCCTTCATGGCCGATGTGTATGGGCGGCTCACCAGCAAGGCCGGGGTATGTTTATCAACCCTGGGGCCGGGGGCTACCAATTTGATTACCGGAGTGGCCGATGCCAATATGGATCACGCCCCGCTGGTGGCCATCGCCGGCCAGGCCAGCACCCAACGTCTACACAAAGAGTCGCACCAGGTGCTGGATTTGGAGGAAATGTTCCGTCCTATCACCAAGTATTCTTCACGTCTATTGACGCCCAATATCATCGCCGAGGTGGTGCGCAAGGCTTTCAAGGTATCGCAGACCGAGAAATTCGGCGCCGCCTTTATCGAATTTCCAGAAAATATTGCCGAGATGCACGTGGAGGATCAAACGCCTCTGCCGGCACGGTTTCCACACTCTCCCGAACCTCCAGGCGAACGTATCGATAAAGCCGCCGAGGCCATCTCCAGCGCCAAAAACCCCATTATTCTGGCGGGGAATGGGGTTATCCGGAATAAAGCCTGGAAACAATTGGCTGAGTTTTCGCAGGAGCTGCGTATCCCGGTGGCCAATACCTTTATGGCCAAGGGAGTTATTCCCTTTAAACATCCCATGGCCCTGGGCAGCGCCGGCTTACAGGCCAAGGATTATGTGAGTTGCGGTTTTAGCCGGGCCGATGTGATTATCTGTGTCGGCTACGATTTGGTGGAATACCACCCGTATTTGTGGCACCCCACCAAGGACCGCATCATCATCCATATCGACAGCGCACCGGCCGAAGTGGACGCGCATTACAACGTCAATATCGGGGTTATCGGCGACATCAAGCATTCTTTATTGCGGATCATGAAGGTAGCCAGTCCACATACGGGTACGGCAATGCGGGCCTTGCGCGCGGCCTTGATCGAGGACATGAACCAGCACAAAGATGACAATTCCGTACCGGTCAAGCCGCAGAAGATCATTTGGGATCTGCGCACCGCGATGGATCTGGAGGGGATCGCAATCTGCGATGTGGGCGCGCATAAGATGTGGATGTCGCGTATGTTCCGCTGCGAGTACCCCAACACCTGTATTATCTCCAACGGGTTTGCCAGCATGGGCATCGCCCTGCCCGGCGCGATTGCCGCCAAGCTGGCCTTCCCGGAACGGCAGGTGGTGGCGGTGACCGGTGACGCCGGATTTTTAATGAACGTGCAAGAAATCGAAACCGCGATGCGGATGAAAACCGCGTTTGTGATCTTGATTTGGAATGATTGCGGTTACGGCTTGATCGAATGGAAACAAATGAATTATTTTGGGCGTAAATCCAACGTCGATTTTACCAACCCGGATTTTGTTAAACTGGCCGAGTCGTTCGGGGCTAAGGGCTACCGGATCAGCCGCGGAGAGGATTTATTGCCTACGCTGAAACAAGCCCTGGCCGACAAGACGGTGAGTATTATTGATTGCCCAGTAGATTACAGTGAAAACTTAAAACTCACCTCAAAACTGGGCGAGATGGTGTGCCCGATCTGATTGTAGGTCCGGCCTTCATCCAGAATCTAGCATTGTGTTTAATTATGAGCGGTCAACGATTACGGATCATGAGTTATAACGTGCAGGTGGGGATTAGCACCCGTTTCGCGCATCAATACATTACTAACAGCTGGAAACATGTTTTACCGCATAATCAGCGCCTGTCGAATTTAGACAAGGTGGCGCAATTGATGAGCGGTTGTGATGTGGTGGGGTTGCAAGAAGTCGACGCCGGGTCAATGCGCAGTAATTACATTAATCTGGTGGAGTATCTGGCGCTTAAGGCCGGCTACCCTTATTGGTATCATCAGGTTAACCGTAATTTGGGGCGTATCGCGCAGCACAGCAACGGCCTATTGAGCCGTTTTCATCCCTCCCGGGTTGAGGACCTGTGTTTACCGGCGCTGATCCCCGGTCGTAACGCGATTGTGGCGCATTACGGCCAAGATCAACACAGCTTGGCGATTGTGATCGTACATTTGTCATTGAGCACGCGCGCGCGTTTACGCCAACTGGAATACATCAGTGAGCGGATCACAGGGCTGCGCCACGTGATCTTGATGGGGGATTTAAACTGCAAACCCGACAGTAAAGAAATGAATGTATTATTCCGCCGCACCCGCCTGCACGAACCCATCGAAGCGACCATGACCTTCCCCAGTTGGCGGCCACAACACAATATTGACCATATCTTGGTCACCCCGGAGTTTAAAATCCATAAAGTCATGGCACTCGACCACGCCTACTCGGACCACCTGCCCCTGTTGATGGAGATTGCCCTACCCGAAGGTATGGAGTTGACGCGCGCGGCGGCGGCTTAAATCCGACTGTGGCCAACAGCACAATTTCAAGCTATAAATTCACAACACTAGATCAGGCGACCGATCCGACCTGACATGGCTAGATAACTGCGATGAACCAAGTTGATAAAGACAACCTCGATCCGCAACAGCGCTGGAAGACGCGTTATTACGAGGCCCTGGGTGAGCTAGAAAACAAAGAAAAGGCCTGGCGAGAAATCGAACGCTTACTACGGCATCTCATTACACGCCTCACGCTGGCGGCGGACGTTAACCATCCCCCACTCTCCCAGTCACTGGCCGATCTGCGCAACGAGGTGCGCGATGGTAAAGATTTTCTGAAGCTGCGCACGCTAATAGAAACCATCAGTGTACAGGTAGGAGAATTAGACCAGGTTAGAACCAATCGGCTTAGCCTAAAAAGCCCGGCGCGGATCTTGCAAATGTTACTTAAACAACTGACCATACCCGAGGGCTTGGCGCGTAAATACAAAGATATTGATAAACAAATCCATGGCATGGATGAATTCTCCGAAGTCAACGGCATGATTGACCAGGTGGGCGAGTTACTTAAACAGATCATCGCTACGCCCGCGGCTCCCATTCCGAATCAGACGACTGAACCCACCAGTGTCACGGTGGAACACCGTGAGGCGCGTCGGCTCAAATTACTAGAGCGGATCTTCGCTAAACGTAACGATGCCCCGGTTGTCGCACCGACAATCACTTTCACCGAGGAGCTGGGCGGCGCGGGTGAAATCAATAAAGCCACGGCCGAAGCCGCCACTACCACTAACCCGAATACGGACAGCGAACTGACCTTTAGTGATTCACCCAAAACCATCGCCCCGGCGGTGGGCGATTTATTATTGCAATTGGCCATGCGTTTACCTGAGGCGGCGCGACGGCGGATCAATTTCCGCGCATTAAAAAGCCATGCCAACAAGGCGCGCAAGCGCAAGGATTTATTACCGATTGTTGATGTGATTGCGCAAAACATTGCGGTCGCGTATCAGGCGGCGGAAACCACGGCGTCACTGTCATTTGACAGCAATGCCGCGGGGCTGATGACGGAGACGATTAAATCCATTCTCAACCAGTTGAACCCACCCAGTGATCTGCAACTGCGGGTCAGTGAAATCGAGAAATTGCTCAGCGAGCCGGCGGCGCAGCCTGGCGGCATAGTCCATGTGCTCAATGCCCTGGCCGAGGTGGTGGCGGAGATCAGCAAACGCTTAAGTGTCCAACAACAGGATTTAGCCGGATTTTTTCACCAACTTAGTCAACGCCTGCAGGATTTGGAACAAGGTTTACAGTCCTCGGCCAAACTGCGTGAAGCCAATCACGATCAGATCATCACCATGGAACAAGAGGTCCGCGGCGAAATCAAGGATATCCGCAGTGCAGTGCAAAATATGCTGGATCTGGAAAAATTAAAACTCAGTGTTGATATGCGCCTGGACGGGTTGGATACCCGGCTGCGGGTGTTCCGCCAAAACGAAGACCAGCGTTATCATAATGCCCAAGCCCTGGTGCAGCAGTTGACCAGCAAGGTACAGACGCTGGAACAGGATAGCGCGCAGTTGCGCCAACGCTTGGAGCAAACCCAGCAACAGGCCGTGGTGGATACCCTCACCGGGTTGCCCAATCGCAAGGCCTATGAAGAACGGGTGATGGCGGAGATTGCGCGTTGTCGGCGCTATGCCATTCCGCTGACGATGGTGGTGTGGGATGTGGATAATTTTAAATCCGTTAATGACACTTATGGGCATGCCGCGGGAGACCGTGTGTTGAAGGTGATCGGTGAGGTGTTGGTGCAACATATTCGTGAAACTGATTTTGTCGCGCGGTATGGCGGCGAGGAGTTTGTATTATTACTGCTGCAAACCCCTCTTGCCGCGGCGCAAGCGGTATGCGACAAGTTACGCGAGCGAATCGCCGCGACCCCGTTTCATTTTCAGGACAGGCCGGTCACGATCACATTGTCGGGAGGACTGGCTGAATACCAACAGGGTGAAGACCTCAGCAGCCTGTTCGAGCGCGCCGACAAAGCCATGTATGCGGCCAAACAAGCGGGTCGCAACCGGCTCCAGGTTGCGACGCTTTCACCCTAAGGAACCCAGCCATGCGTTATATATCGATTTTATTCAGCCTAGCCCTGGTGGCCGGGTTTGTCATCTGGTATATGAAATCCGCGGGTATCACTACCGTTACGACGACACCGGGGACGCAAACCGCGCCGCAACAGGCCGTGCGCCAGGCGCAAGATACGGCTACGTCGCTACAGCAAACCCTCGAACAACAACAAAAACAACTCGACCAAAATAAATAAGCAGCGCTGGTTAAAAATTCTTTGACGGCGGGCCAAACGGGCGATGCTGATTATTATTACCATTGCTGGCGGTGGAGAGGGCATTTTCCTGGGTTGAGGGTTTTTTGCCGTTAAAGAATTGCCAATTGCGTTGTTTATCAAAATCAAACTTACCGACATAGTGGCTGGTGGGAGTGGCCGCGTCGGTTTTCTCGAAGCGTTTATCGCGGAAGTTCAGATCATAACGATCACCGTTGTTATCCACCAGCAGGTATACGTCTTTATCTTTTTTATACAGTTTGGCCTTGACCTTGCCGTCAAGGCCCTCTTTAAGGTTGGCGGAAAATAATTGTTTGCCGCCCTCGCTGGCGCTGATATTGCGTTCTTTAACGTCTTCTTTATCCGCTGTGGTAGCCACGGACATCGATACCACCACATCGGTATTGGGTACTTTAAATTGGGCTTGTTGAGTGTCTAGCGGTTTAGAACACGCCATGATCACTCCACAACCGAGTAGTAAAGTGCTAAAACGCGTGAGTGTAGTGGGTTGCATAAAAAAATTCCCCTGTGTAGTGTTAGTCATTGTCCGCTACGGACGTGTTTTTGCACCACCTGATAATAGCGGCGCAAGTCGATCTTGGATAAGTGCAGATCTTTAATGATGGTATCGACGTTGATGTATTCATGGTTAGGTCGGCCGAAGGTTTCCTGCTGTACACCGCCGCGCACGATGGTGATCTGACCGCCGCGAATATCCAGGATCGCACCGATCAGTGGCGGTTTGCCAAAACGTTTGATCATCGTGATGAGGAGTTGACGTTGTTTCTGTTCGGAGAGGGGTTCTTTGGAATAAGGCGATAACACCGCCAGCTCGTCTTCAAAAATACTGGCGAGTTTAAGCAAAACACCGGGGCGGATCTTCTCTAACGCGGCGACATAGGCATTGGAGGTTAATTGCAGGTAGGCATGGCCCGCGTCGGTTTCCAAGAAATTAATATAAATCTTTAATTCATCAACGATCATATCGCGGTAGGTGCTGGCGAATAAATGCGGCAATAATTGTTGGGTGATCGTCGCCATGCGGGTATGGGCAAGTTTCAGCGTCTGTTCCAGTTCTTTGGGCGGCATGCGTTCGGTCGGCGGTTTAATGCCGTTATTGATCACCGTATAAAATTCCATGGTCGCGGTGATTATTCTGGCATTGGCGGCGTAAGCGATTTTTTCGTAACGTTTATACAGGGCCTCCCGTTCCGTGGAAAATTTTGGTTCCTTTAAGGGTACGGTGCGCTCCAATTCATTGTATTGTAGGGCTGGGGCCCTGGCTTCGGCTTCACGCACCTTTTTTCCAAACGGGGATTCCATCCACTTGGTAATCGCGGCCAATTGTTCGGGTTTGCCGTTTTGCACGACGTAATCTTGAAACAAACCCGGCACCGGATCGAAAGCCTCGGTGAGCACATTATTGATTTTCTCGGCCATGGGTTTATCGATGGAAACCGACAACTGGTTTTCAGTCCCGCCGAGCCCCGCCTTGATTTGGTTTAGGGTTTTTTCACCGTTGGCGAAGATCCAAATTTTATGCGCCAATTCTGCGACGCTGCCCGCGGCGGGCGCGGCCGTGCCCGGTGGAGAGGTCGTAGCGGTAGCGGGTGTCGTAAGCGGTGCAAGTTGCACCCCTGCCGGTTTACCGCTAGGGCTCGGCGCGGCCTGTGACATAAGTCCATTACTAGCGACCAAGCCGATGAATATCAATCGACGTACCAGGATAGGGGAAAAAAAATGCAACACTGACATCAAAGGGTTCCTTTTGAATAACGGTTAGTTTTCTGTTTCAACCGCTAGGTGTGGCGGTGTAACACTAGGTGTGTCCAACCAGTATTGCAATTCACGGTTGAGGAAGTCTTCGGCGCTGACGTAATGCGTACCATCACTGTTAAAACACAAGCTGACCATGCCATTAACAAGATTAAACGAGGCCGAACGTAAAAGGTTGGTTTCGTTGGTCTCGCGTAACGCCTTAAATTGCGCCAGGATCAGCGGTACTTTATCCAGGTCGATGCAGGCTTGGGTACAATAGGGTTGTTTAGGATACTGCGCAAAAAATCCCGGTTTAAACAGGTCTTCGGTGCGGTGTAATTGATAGTTCATCGGATCGGCAATCGACCATAACGCACAGCGGTCTGAATTAAAGTGTAACATGAACTGATAGACACCGTGTTCTTGTAACAACGTAATCAGAATATAACTAAGGTAATCGATGTTGTCGTCCGCGCTGCTGCTGATCCGCGTGGCCTTGCCGTGACTATTGATCGGCGTTTGGCGTAACAAGCGACGTAGCGCCGGCGCGGAGAACTCGGGTAATTCTTTAAGGTGAAAATCGGCCGCCACGAAGCCTATTAAAATTTTTTCAAAACGCACGGCTTGCAACGCCGTGATACAGGGTTGCATACTGCGCTGGCTTAAATAAGCGGCCGATAAGGTCATACCACGATAAGGCAGATTACCTTGTAAATAGGGGCGCGCCGATAAGTCCTGTCCTTGCCAAGTAGTGTCTACCTGGTTGCGCGCGACACTGGCGCTAACCTGCCGACCGGCCGTGTCGATCGCGTATAGGAGTTGGCAGTGCGGCAACCTGCGAAAATCCCGTTGCAAACTTTGGGTTAATTCATGGGCGGAATTCCAAAGCGGACCACAACTGGCCGCCAGTTGCTCAAAAGGGGATTTGATCACGCTTGAGAGGAATTTCTTTTTGTGCGCTACCGTGTCGTTAAACAAGGCCATGGGGCTACCGCCTGCAATTACTGAACTACCGCCATTATTAGAAGCCAAGCGTCGCTGTCAATACCGTGACTGGTGCCACATTCGAGGACAAGGCGGGTTTTCGCGGAGACATGGGTAAAATTCCGGCAGCGTTGGCCCCGACACAGCCAGCCGGCACGATTATAAGCATTTACTAATACACCCTGGCCATGAAGTGTGGCAAACACCTCACCTGGGAAGGGCATAACTTTGGCATAATACCCCGGATGATACGGATCACGTTCAAGGTTCTGGTGCTTGGGTTGGCCCTGTTACAAACGGGTTGTAGCTGGGTGTCGGGTCTGTTCGCAGAGAAGGCGGACGATGTCGCTGGCCTGGTGCAACGTTTAAACCCATCGAGTCAGACGGATTCCGATGCAAATCCGCCCCCCGTGGTCCAATTGCCGGTGCGGGTTAATTACACCTTCAAATCCAAACCCCTGGCGAATGAAGACCTTGATGTGGAGATCGAATACATGGCGCTCAAGGATATCAATTCTCTAAAACTGGGTTACACCACCAGTGACGGTTTGGAAGTGGTGTCGTCGGCCCCGGCGTTGCGTTATACCGACCTCAAGCAATACGCGGTGATCACCCACCACCTCACACTGCTGCCGCAAAGTGAGGGCCATTATTTTCTGCACCTGTTTGTTGTGACTCAGGTCGGCGAACAACAACAGGGCAAGGAAATTTCCATCCCCATTGCCTTAGGCAAATACAGTCTCGAAGCCGCGCCTGCCGAGCCCGAGAACCTTTAACCAGGGTTGTGGGTTGGCGCACAGCACGAGTTGCCTCTTTTCTGCCCGCGGCCGGCCGGCCCTCCTTTATAACGTTACTGGCGCTGTGCGCGGGCGGGTTATTTTGCAGCACCCTATACCACCGCCTGATCACCGCCGATGACGCCTGGTTCGCCGAACAAGCCTATTGGGTTGCAAAATTAGGTTACCTCCGTTCGGAATTATTTGCCGGATTACTTGGCTACGAAACCCACCAATGGGTGTATCACAAACTGCATATCTGGCAAGGTGCCGCGGTAGTTCGACTCGTCGGTTGGTCGGCGTATTATTTCAAGGCCATCGCGCTGGGGTATTTAGTCCTCTTTATCGGGCTCAGCCGTTATTATGTACAACGTTACCATCGCGCTACCGGTACGGGGATATGGGGAATCTTTCTCGCCTTATTTTTAGTGAATAAGCTGGTGGTGCAGTTTAGTTTTGACTACCGGCCCGAAATCATGATGATGTGCGTGGGGTTCGCCGAATATTTATTATTACGCCACGGTATTGACCAGCACAAAACATCGGCGATTATCGTCGCCGCGCTGCTGGCGGGTATTAACGTGTTGTTCCACCTCAACGGCACGGTGTTTGTTATTGCCGGGGCTGTTTTGTTAGTGGCCAATCGGCGTTACGCCCTGGTGGGGGTGTTTCTCGGCGTGGCCATGCTGGTCAGCGCATTGTATTTTTTAGATGTTGCCCGGCACGGGGCATTTGAGGACTGGGCCTATCAGTTTCGGCATGACCCCGCCGTGCCCAATCGGCAATTCACTGGCTGGGGTGTTTTGTACCGCCTAGTGTTTGAATATCACCGCTTTACCCTGCACGTGTATGAAGCCAGTTACACCGTGTTATTCGTGATGATCGGCGTGTTGAGTTGGCGCATCCTGCGTACCGATTCGCAGGCCAAATCCCTACTGATATATGCCGGCGCCATTGAACTGACGCTGATTTTGATCACCCCGGCGACCAACCCCGGCCTGCTGTTATTTTACATGCCTTACATTATTTTAACGGGCAGCCTGTATTTGCAAGCGCTTTGGCGACAACCGCGCCTCCGCCGTTGGTTGTTAGCGCCGCTGTTGGTCTACGGCCTAAGCCATGCGGGATTTAATCTTTGGTTGTGCGCTCAATCCAATACGGGGGCTATCGCGCTTCATCAACAGATCGTGCGGGAATTTCACCTCCAACCCCAAGACCGGATCCTCGCCCCGATGATCTTTGTATTTAATGAGATTGGATCGGCGCATATCCAGGGAGAACTCGACTACGCGATCCTATCCCGCGACAATCCGGCGTTGCTCGAACCCAAGGTATTTTTCCCAACAGTAGGGAGGGATAACCGGGCGTTTCTTATTTTAAGCCCGGCGTTTGTCCGTGACCTGGGATTAACCCAGTTGCATCCGGGGCAACACTATTATGGCTACCGCTATGCCGGTCAACGCCAAGGGTTAGCGATTTTTGTGCGGTTAATGGGCGATCTCCAGACTTGAAGAGATCAAGCTAGTGTGGTCAACACAGAGTTGTTTAACAGAAGGAATGCTAAGTGGAAAATATATTCAGAAAATATATACCAAAGGTGGTAGGCATGAATAACTCATTTAAAAAACTAAAGATTATGTTGCTGCTACTGGGTGTTGCTATACCTTGCCGGGCAATCGATAACCCCGATGCTCCAGATTATGTCGCTGAGTTTCAGCAACGTGCCCAAGAATTTGAAGTGGCGATCCACCAGCAAGCTAAGACGACGCAGGAAAGTTTGAAGGCGTATGCCAATTATGAATTGTTTTTGGATAAAGAACTAAATAATGCTTACCAAGCGCTACTCCCAAAACTGGCGCCCGATCTGCAGAAGAAAATTAAACAATCGCAACGCGACTGGGTTAAGTATAGGGACGCGGAGTTTGAGTTTATTGCTGAAAATTGGACGCCCCAGCATTTTGGTAGTTCGGCCGTCCTTTCACGTGGTGGATATCGCACGACCATTATTAACAACCGCGTGATGCAGTTACTTTATTATCTGAAAAACTATTAGCGCTAATACAATTTAAGTTCTTTTGAACGCCCTGCAGGGTTGAAGTAACACCCCGCGGGACGGTAGTGAAATTATTGCAGGCTTAAATGATCGGGGTAACGTTCACCCGGATCCGTAGTTGTTTACCCGGATCGTAGGGTAACCGGGTGGTAAAGGTTTCGCCCTTGTAACGGTAGGTCACCCGGTACCCCTCGGTACGTTCTTCGTTGTGCGCCACTTGGCGTACCGTGCAACGATCCTGATAGGAAACATCTTCGCGATAACTTGGCGGAGTGGCGTTGGCCCTGCCCACTTCGTTACCGATGGCGGCACCGATGATGGTACCGGCAATGGTGGCCACGCCCCTGCCATGACTGAGTTTATTTCCCAGGATGCCGCCGACCACGCCACCCACCACGGTACTGCCGCCGTTATCACCACCGCCTTGATACACGGGGGTGCGCACCTCTTCGGTATAACATTCGCGTTGCGGAACGGTCACCACGACAGTACGGATAATAGGTTCAACACTGACAACGTTGGCGGCATCAAGATAGGTGTTATCCTCGTTCTCATGCTCGGCCAGGGCCAAACCCGAGCTGGCGACCAGGGCTAAAATACTGATGGATTTGATGGCGGTGTTCATAAGGGTTCTCCACATCATTTTGGTTTGCAGTTTTGATGCTTCCAGTGTAGGTGGGGTGACTGAATTGAATCTGAACCGGTAGATTTGGTTACGTGAACTCCGTGGTTTAAAACCTAGGCAGGGGTACGGAAAAGACTGAATAGCGACTGAACCCGTGGTCGTGACGTCGATTACTCGTTACACTAACGGTTTTACGGCTGCAGGTAAATCCCATGCGCGGTTTTGTACCGCCCGATCCCGAAACCAAGGTGTCTGAAATCAAGTTCGCGGTGATCACCACCAAGCGCACCACCCGGCAACGTTATCCCGCGGCCTGTGTGGAAATCGTGGCCGACCCGCAAGCCGCGCTGGATGGCGCGCAGCCGGGGCAACGGTATGCCGCGCGGGTGTTGGGCCCGTCGAAATCCTCGGAAGGGCAGTTTATTTATTACTTGATGGAATGGTTGTGAATACTTCACTATCGGGTTTAAACCCGCGCGGCGAAGGGTCGTGTCACACGACGGCACCCGGGGTCATCCCGGTGTAATACTGCATGGCGGTGGTATGGCGACGTCAAGATGCGGATACGACCTATGAAGTGCGAGGTGCGGGCCGAACCCGGCGTTTATACCGCAACGGCGTATTTCATTCGCAATGGCACCCCCGGCGTTTTCTCACCACCAATGTGTGGGATTTGTTAAGCCTGCCAAGTTTATTTCTACCGCCTGAAAAAATTCAACGCATCTTGGTGCTGGGAGTGGGCGGCGGTGCCGTGTTACGCCAGCTGGGTTGGTTATATCCGAAGGCCCAACAGTTAGGGGTCGAGTGGGACGCCACGCATCTGTACGTGGCGCGGAAATTCTTTGGGCTGCGCGCCGCCAAGGTAAAACTTATTCACGCCGAGGCGATCAGCTGGTTACAGCAATACCGTGGACCTAAATTTGATCTTATCATTGAGGATCTATTTACCGATCATCAAGGCCAGCCGGTGCGGGTGAAGGACGCGGACCGACTATGGTTTGCGCAATTGAACCGTCACCTCCAGTCGCACGGCCTGTTGATCGTGAATTTTATTTCCACGCGCGAACTACGCCGCTGCGCTTATTTTCATAGCGCCGCGACCCAAAAAAAATTCCAGGCCGCGTATGGTTTTACAACCCGGTTGTACGAAAATGAAATCGGAGTATTTGCGCGACAAGTGTATTCGTTGGCGGACTGGTGGGTAAGGCTACAACAACACGGCGCGCTGTACCGTGAGTACCGTCGGCACCAGCATAAATACCGGATCCGTATACTACCCTAGTGTTGCTGAAACGCGTTTCAATCTGTAGGGTTTGCCAAAACGGCTTCCAATGCGCGCGTGAGTAAGGGTGATATCCCGCGCGAGGTGGTGAAACGCCATTGAGCCAAGTCAAGCCACACGATCGTGTCACTCTTGTTGCGCAATGACCGATTGAGGTAACAGGTGTTACGGATGGCCTCGATCATGGCCTTGGGACATTCGCGGCCCTCGTAGAACGCGACCAAGGCGGTGGGCGTGGGCCTGCCCAGGCGCAGCGTAAACCACGGGTTGTCGATAGGATTCGGGCCGGCAATCGCCAGTACCGGTAACGCGTAGAACAGACACCACAGCCGGATAAGTTTAGGCATAGCGAGGTTATGTAAAAGTGTACTGAGTGAAGATGAGGACAGGCCACATCGCCTGCTTTCGGCGCGGTTTAATTGCGGCTAAACTACCACGCTTGATTGTAAATGTAGGCATGACAGCATGAACGATTTTAAGGACCGCGCCGACGAATTGATTGTGGCGGGTAAAACCCTCTACGCCCAGGGGATGGTACCGGCAACCTCGGGAAATTTTTCGGCGCGGCTCAACGACGGCACATTGGCCATTACTGTTTCCGGCCGCCACAAAGGCCAGTTGAGCGGCGACGACATCATGCGCATCGACGTGCAGGGTAAACCCATCGACCCGCAACGGCCGTCGGCTGAAACCGGCTTGCATACCCAGATCTATGCGCGTTACCCGGACGTCGGCTGTGTGTTGCATCCCCATCCGCGTTCCGCCACCGTAGTGTCGCGCCGCTGGGGGGATTTTATTAGGCTTAGCGACTATGAATTGCTGAAGGTATTTCCCGGGATCATCTCCCACGCCACCTCGATGTACGTGCCGATCTTCGATAACGATCAAGATATTGGCCGGCTGGCAAAACAGGTGGGCGCTTATATGGGGGAGAATTCTCCGTTGTTTGGGTATATTATTCGTAGCCACGGCTTGTACACCTGGGGCAAGACGGTGGCGGATGCCCTGCGCTACGTGGAGGCATTCGATTATTTATTCAGTTGTGAATTGCAACTCAAAGAGGCCTGACATGTCGACACTCACCATTTACAACGACGATAAAAGCGGTAAGACGGAGACACTGCGCGATGTCAACTTGATCGCGGCACGATTAAAATCCGTGGGTGTACAATTTGAACACTGGCACGCGGATAAATCCCTGGCTAAAGACGCCGATCAAGCGGCAGTACTGGAAGCCTATAAAAGTTCCATTGAACGGCTGAACCAGCACTATGGATTTAAATCCGTGGACGTGGTCAGTTTGCTGCCGGACAATCCCAAGAAAGACGAATTCCGCCACAAATTTCTGGCCGAACACACCCACGCCGATTTTGAAGTGCGCTTTTTCGTCGATGGCAGCGGGCTGTTTTATTTGCACATCAAGGATAAGGTCTATATGGTGTTATGCGAGAAGGGTGATCTTATCAGCGTGCCCGCGAACACCACCCATTGGTTCGACATGGGCGCCAAACCCTATTTTAAATGTATCCGTTTCTTTACTACCCCAGAAGGTTGGGTGGGCAGTTTCACCGGCAATGATATCGCCACGAAATTTCCCAGTTACGATCAACACCTCGCCGCGGTGGCATGATCCAGGCGATTGTTACCGACATCGAGGGTACGACTTCCTCCTTGTCGTTTGTCAAGGACGTGTTGTTTCCCTATGCGCGCCAACACCTGGCGGGGTTTGTGCGGGCCCACCTGCGGCAACCGGCCGTTGCACCCTTGCTCAAGGAGGTCCGACAGATTGTCGGTCAACCCAATGCGCCTCTGGAGGAGGTGATTCAACACTGCACTGCCTGGATTGATCAAGATAAAAAGATCACGCCGTTAAAAGCCTTGCAGGGATTGATCTGGGAAGCCGGCTATCGTGATAAACAATTTTACGGACATGTTTACCCCGACGCCGTCGCGCAATTACGTGCTTGGCGGCAGCGGGGCATCGATCTGTACGTGTATTCCTCCGGTTCGATCCAGGCGCAAAAATTATTATTCGCCCACACCGAATACGGCGATCTCACGGTATTATTTAAGGGTTATTTCGATACTACCATCGGCGCCAAGGGGGATAGCGCTTCGTATCAAAAGATTGTCCAGGCCATCGGCATGGCCGCGCCGCAAATTCTTTTTTTATCCGACAGCGTGGCGGAGTTAGACGCCGCGCGACAGGCGGGGCTGCAAACCTACTGGTTGATCCGCGCCGGTGAAATCCCGGCCCGGGCCGCGCATCCCTGCGCGCGTGATTTTAGCCAAATAACAATAATGCTTTAGGCCAGTTCTCAGGCCCGCAGTGGCTTTGCCGGGTTCAAGTTGACCTAATCGATCCAACCGAGATCCCATGGCGTAAACCCTATTGTAAGCTGTGTAGTAATCTGTAATAGTCCTAGTGCTTAACCTGAAATATATCCGCTCAAACGGATAGCACTGATAATAACCAATAATGTGATATCGCCCGCAATATCAACTACGGCTTCATCCAGGTTTAATAAATAACAAATACACTTTGCGCCTTGCCGGGGCCTCTAACCCACGCTTTTGGCGCAAAATAGCTGTTCCGCGAGGGCGCCTACAACACTTCCTGCCCGTCGGCCTTGTGCCGAAAGGTGGGACGGGTAAAGAAGGTAGCCAGGCTCATCGGGGACAGGGGTTTAACCTTCAAACGCAATAGGGATATTCATGACCAGTAAAAGTCTGACCACACATGAACCGCGCCACGATCGGTGGGATACACTTTTACTTAGTCTAATCGCCGTTGTTTTGATTCTTACCAGTGTCACCAGCCTGCAAGGCATCGCGCTGGATCCGCTGCTCTCCATTTTGCTCAACCATGACTGGATGAAGGCCGCGCTCCGTCCCAGCTTGTTATGGGTGTCAATGGGTTTGCTGATGCTGTCGTTTCGCACCGTCTTGTGGTTCAGGTATAAACCCTTTTTGGCCGCGACCCTGGAGAACGCGCCCCACCTCACGGTGATCATCCCGGCTTACAACGAAGGCGCGATGGTGGAAAAAACCATCGACTCGGTATTGGCGGCGGACTATCCACGGGACCGCTTGCAAGTGATCGTGGTGGATGATGGTAGCCAAGATGCGACCTGGGATTACATTCAAAAAGCCGCGCGACGTTACCCTAGGAGCGTTACCTGTCTTCAGTTTGCAAACAATCGTGGTAAACGCGAAGCCTTGGCGGCAGGGTTTCGCCGTGCCCAGGGTGAAGTGGTCTTGACCATCGATTCCGACAGTTTGATTGAACCACAAACATTGCTGGCGATGGTGGGGCCGTTCGCCAATAAACAGGTCGGTGCCGTGGCCGGTAAGGTATTGGTTTACAACCGCCGTGAAGGACTCATTCCGCGGATGTTGCATGTGCGTTTCATGTTATCGTTTGATTTCTTGCGCGCTGCTCAGTCTACCTACGGCACGGTGTACTGTACCCCCGGCGCCTTGTCTGCGTACCGTAACGCGGTAGTAAAAATCGTATTACAGGAATGGTTACAGCAGAATTTCATGGGGGTCCGGGCGACCTATGGAGAGGATCGTGCCTTGACCAATTATATTCTGGACCAGGGTTACGACAGCGTCTACCAACGCACCGGCATAGTACATACCATTATGCCGATCACCTATTCCAAGTTATGTAAAATGTATCTACGCTGGGATCGAAGTTATATTCGCGAAGAGCTGCGTTTTTTTCGCATTGTCTGGAAACGGCCGTTTAAGTCAATGCTGATTGCGCTCATTGACAGCGTTATTACTAATTTGCGCTACCCCGTGTCCTACGGCGCAATGTTATTACTCATCCTAGTGACGATTAACGATCCCCTGGCGCTGCTGCGTACCTTGATCGCGATTGGCGTGGTCTCGTCGTTTTATATGTTGTATTACCTGCGCAGCGAACGTTCCTGGGATGTGGTGTTTGGAATTCTCTATTCGTACTTTGCTTTCTTCGGGCTGTGGTGGATATTCCCGTATGCCGCCTTCACGCTACGGTCCCGGTCGTGGATGACGCGCTAGGACTATAACAGGGTAGGGGTTATGAGAGGGCGCGGGTTAATACGCGGCCAAATACCTACCGCCGGTCCCGACCACGCTGTAGCCGTAATTTCCATGCGTGATCCCATACAGGGTGGGGATGGGGGTAGGGTAGCTTGGCGGATTGGTTGGCGGACTCCAATTGGCGCCATCGGGGCTGGTGTAGATACTGCCATTGTCGCCCACGGCGATAAATCGCGTCGCGTAGAGTACGGCGCGTAAGGTGTTGCCGCCAAAAGGCGCTGTCGAGGACGGCAATGCCCAGTTGCTGGCATCGGTGCTGGTCAACACGCTACCGGTAAGTGTGTTTGTGTCGTATCCCACGGCGCTGTAAGTGCCGGCACCATACGCAATGCCATACAGATCGACCGACGTGGAGGGAACGGTGGTCGCCGGGTTCCAGCTGTTACCGTCCGAACTGGTGAGGATTATTCCCGCCGAGCCGACAACAATGAATTGTCCGTTCGCGTAGGTAATAGCATTTAAGCTAACCGTTGATATATTCGGGCCGGTGTAGTTTGTTGGGGGAGACCAGTTAATGCTATCAGCACTGGTGAGGATCGTTCCGTTCACACCCACGGCGACAAACCGTCCGCTGCCGTTACTGGCCACCGCCAATAAATTATTGCTGTAGAGTGAGTGGGTGCGATCGGTCCAAGTGGCGGCATCCGGGCTTGTGAGAATTACACCGCTTGCGCCTACCGCCACGTATTGCCCACTGTACGTAATCCCAAATAGGTTAGGGTTGGTCAGAGGAATGCCGCTGAGTGCCGCAGGTGCTATCCAGGTTTTAGCGTCGTTACTCGTGCACACCACCCCGCCGTCCCCGACGGTAACAAAACCGGTGCCGTAGGTGACCGCGTGTAGGTGGGGCAGGCTGGGATGGCACGCTGCGATTGTGCCCACTGACCAGCTATCTCCCGCAAGCCGCGGTGTCGCAGCGACGGAAGGACTCCCCGGTCCACCCGGGCCGTAGTCATAACGGCCGTTGATGGTCAGGGCATACATTGTAGTGTTGGTTAATCCGGTCAGAACGTACGGTGAGGTGACGTTCATCTGAGCAGTGGAACCCGGTAGCGACGTCCAATTATCCATACTGATGCTGCTGGCGGGGGCGTAAAACAGCCAATATTGCACGTTGGGTTGCATTGTCCAGGTGACGGTTAATATTCCATCCCCGGCGGTGAGCGTGACGTCGGTGGGTGCGGGGGGCTCGCTACTTGATTTACATCCGCTTAGCGCGAGTACGCCGAGCAATGCGAGCACCGCCACGATGCCGCGGCAGGAATTTTTTATCGATAACCTATGGGCCGACGCTAACATGGAGAACACGATCCTTGGAAAAATTATTTAAGTAAAATGTAAGTGCAACGGCAATGACGCGGGGGATACTAGCAAATTTCGGCATGGCCTCCTAGGGACTTCACCGGCGCTGCGCAAGCAACTTTTACAGTGACTGGAGGTCGTGCGGGGGCTCACACTGAGGGAAAACCACGCTGGGGACGAGTTACACTTGTTGAGAAACTTACCGGTGAATGGCGCGCCCGAGAGGATTTGAACCTCTGACCCTCGGCTTCGGAAACCGATACTCTATCCAACTGAGCTACGGGCGCTATGCTAACGTCACGGTATACACGGGATCGATAGCTTACCTGGGGTAGCCCGGCCCGTCTAGGCTATCCAGCCTTGCATATATAAGTATGGGTGGGCAGCTGTGATTATCGAGCCTTACCGGTATATACTATGCCGCAATTTTTTAGGGGTCGTTCTTTTTGGGCGACACAATCGTAGACCCAATCAGTGAGGAAGTGAGCGTGGGGCAGCAAGATTCAGTGTTTATGCGCACGATGATTATCGTGATTTTAGGTTTAGTGGTGTTATTCGTCGTTATCGTCATTGCCGCCAGGGTCGTGGCCAGTGGTCCGAGTGTGAGTATCGATCCCACCGTGGTGAGCAAGATCGAGCAACAAATTGAGCCGGTGGGTAAGGTGGAATTGGCTGGCGCCGCGCCCGCGCCTGCCGCCGGGGGTAAGGTCGATGGCCAGGCCGTGTACCAAGGCACCTGTTTTGCGTGTCACGGTACCGGTGCCGCGGGTGCGCCCAAGATCGGCGATAAGGCCGCGTGGAAAGCGCGGATCGCGGAGGGTGCTACTACCTTGTATGAGCATGCACTCAAGGGATTCAAAGGCATGCCGCCGAAGGGTGGTAACACCGCGCTGGCGGATGATGCGGTCAAGGCCGCGGTGGATTACCTGATGGCGCAGGGTAAATAGAATTTTTGTACCAAGGGTTTACCCAGGGACAGGCCGCGGTCTGTCCCTTTATTTTTTCAACATGGCGCGGATATGTTGCAAATGCGCCGCGCCGCGTTGTTGCAACACCGCGGGTTCGATGTCGGCGTCGCCCTTGATCCATTCGATATCTTCCTTGGGCAATTCTTCCAAAAATCGGCTCGGGGTAATGCCCTGGGTTTCGCCGTAACGTTGGCGTTGTTGGGCGTAGGTCAGGGTCAGGGTTTGCCGGGCACGGGTGATCCCCACATAGGCCAGACGCCGTTCCTCTTCGATGGTATCGGCCTCAATACTGTTGCGGTGGGGTAACAGGTTTTCTTCCCAGCCGACCAAATACACGTGGGGAAATTCCAGTCCCTTGGCCGCGTGCAGGGTCATTAAATGCACCCGCTCGCCCGTCGCCTCATCGTCTTCGCGCTCCAGGCGTTCTTGTAGGCTGAGTTTCGCCAGCACTGTGGCGAGATCGGTAGCGGGGTCGTGGCGCACCCAGTGCGTAAACCATTCGATCAACTCGTCGACGTTTTGTTGCCGGCGGGTGGCGGTGGCCTCGTCGGCGCTGCTGTCGCGTAACCAACCGCTGTAATCCAATGCGTGGAGTAACTGTTTGAGCGCGACATCGGCCTGCGATTGGCTGAGCTGCGGGGTTATCTGGACTAGCCACTGATGGAATTCACGCAGGTTGTGCAGCGCGCGGCCACTTAAGCGTGTTTCCAAGGCAAGATGGGCCATGGCATCGAACAAGCACAGTCCCTGTTGCGCGGCAAACTCGGCGAGTTTTTGCAAGGTGGAGGTCCCTATCTCGCGCCGCGGGGTATTGATAATGCGTAGCATGGCGTTGTCGTCTTGCGGATTACACACCAAGCGTAAATAGGCCAACAGATCCTTGATTTCCGTGTATGAAAAAAACGACTGGCTGCCGCTTAGGTAATAGGGAATATTGTGTTCGCGTAAGGTGCGTTCAAACAAGCGCGATTGATGATTGCCACGATACAAAATCGCGTAATCGCTGTACTGCCCGGCCTTGCTGAATTTGTGATGCAATAATTCTGAGACGACGCGTTGCGCCTCGTGTTCATCGTCACGGCAGGCGTAGATCCGCACCGGGTCACCGCCGCCATAGGTCGACCACAATTTTTTCTCGAACAGGTGGGGGTTGTTTTTAATCAGCTGGTTGGCGACGTTGAGGATGCGCGCCGTCGAACGGTAATTTTGTTCCAATTTAATGACGCTGAGTTGGGGGAAGTCCTGCTTTAATTGGGCTAAATTTTCCGGCCGAGCGCCGCGCCAGGTATAGATCGACTGATCGTCATCCCCCACCACGGTTAAACCATGGTGGGTTTGGACCAATTGTTTGACCAGTTCGTATTGGCTGGAGTTGGTGTCTTGGTATTCGTCCACCAGTAAATAGCGTACACGCTTACGCCAGGGGGTGGCGAATAACGGGTCGTGTTGCATCTGCCAGAGGGGCAACACGATCAAGTCATCGAAATCCACCGCGTTATAGGTGCGCAATGCCTCTTGGTAGCGGGTATACACCGATGCGGCGCGGTATTGGATATCATCGGCGGCCTGTGCCAGCGCTACGGCGGGGGTTTGTCCCAGTTGTTTCCATGTATTGATCTGCGCCAGGGTGGCGTCGGCGTGATTACCGGGATCGGCGAACTCACGGCGCATTAATTCCTTCACTAACTGCAGACTATCGGTGGCATCGTAGATCGAAAATCCCGCGCGCAATCCAAAGCTTGCCAAGGATTCGCGTAAGATTCGCAGGCCCAGGGTGTGAAAGGTGCTGATCGAGAGGTTTTTGCGGCTGGCCGGGTCGAGTAAGCTCGCCAGGCGCTCGCGCATTTCGCGCGCGGCCTTGTTGGTAAAGGTCACCGCAAAGATCGAGTCAGCGGGCAGGTGCGCGCGCTGCAACAGGTACACAATCTTATGCGTAAGCACGCGGGTCTTGCCGCTGCCAGCGCCGGCCAAGACCAACAGCGGTGAACTGGTATGGGCAATGGCACGCTGTTGGGCGGGATTGAGGGTGTCGGCCATGGCCGGGGATTGTAAAGCTTGGCGGGAGAATGTCGATGCTTGACATTTAGGTTTTGCAATAAGCCTACTGCGCGCGTTTATAGCGGCAAGTATTGTGACGGACAAATTTGCCATCGCACGGTTGCGTTACGACCTGGGTACGGTAGACTGTGGGCAACATCAACAATGAAAATCTAAGGGTACGGTCATGCGGTTATGGCGTGGTGGATTGTTGGGGTTAATAGTGAGTGTAACGGCGGCAGTGGTGCAAGCGGCGGCGCATGATCCGGATCTAAACTGGGCGACGATTGAAAGCCCGCATTTTATTTTACATTATCATCAGGGTGAGGCGGCGATCGCGCAGCGGCTGGCCTTGATCGCCGAGCGAGTCCAGCAACGGCATAGCGCCTGGTTGCAATGGACCCCGCACGACAAAACCGAAATCGTCATTAGCGATGAGTCGGATCTCGCCAACGGCTTTACCACGGTAATGCCCAGCACACGGTTTACGATGTACCTGGCGGCCCCCAACGATATCAATTCGCTCGAAGCCCATGACGGCTGGTGGGAATATTTAATCACCCACGAATACCTGCACGTGGTGCATTTGGATAAAGTGAGTGGCGGCCCCGCGGCCTTGCAAAAGATCTTCGGTCGTTACCCGCTGTTATTCCCGAATCAATTTCAGCCGCACTGGTTGATTGAAGGCATCGCCACCTATGCGGAGACCGATACCCAACGTGGCATTGGCCGCGGCCAGAGCAGCCTGTTTAATATGTTAATGCGCATGGAGGTCGCCAACGGTATCAAACCGGTGGAGCAGATCAACCAGCCTATTGCCAGCTGGCCCTATGGCTACACCGCGTATTTATATGGCGTGTATTATTATCAGTTTTTGCGGGACCGCTATGGGGATCACAAGATTCAAGACCTGGTGTCCAATTATTCCAGCAATATCATTCCGTACCGGATCAATTCCACCAGTGAACAAACCTTTGGAAAATCGCTGGATCCCCTCTGGGAGGAATTTGGGCTTTATCTGCAGCAAAAATTCCAACCGCAGCTCGCGGCGATTACCCAGGCCGGAGAACAAGCCGGCACACCCTTAACCAATGCAAGCTACGAGGCAGGCCCGTTGCGTGTCTTGCCCGACGGGCGGGTGTTCTTTATCGCCAATCGCGGCGATAGCCAAGCCGGTTTATACCTTAAGGCGCCCGGTCAACCGCTGCGTAAACTGCGCGATGTTAATGATTACAGCCGTTTAGATCTACATCCACAGCAAGGCATTTTATTAATTCAACCCGAGGTCTGTCATCAAGCCGCGATCTATTACGATCTATACCGTGTTGATTTCAACGGTGAAAACCTGCGCCGCTTAACCCATTGCGGTCGTTATCATCACGCCGTATGGACAGCCGATGGGCAACACATCCTGGCGGCGCAACAAGTGCTGGGTCAATCCGCTTTGCACCGTTTAAGCGCCGACGGTGGTTTTGAGCAGGTGTTATGGGCGGCGCCGGACGATACCCAGATTTCAAATCTGAGCATCGACCCCACGGGTGAAACCCTGGTGGCCGCGTTATGGCGTAAATCCGTCGGTTGGGGACTGGAGCAATTCGATTTTCAGCGTAACCAATGGCAGGTCTTGAGCCGCGATACCGCCATTGAAAATCAGCCGCAATTCAGCGCCGACGGCAAGAGTTTGGTTTACAGCGCGGATAACAACGGGGTATACAATATTTATCAATTAAACCTGGCCAGCGGCGAGCGTGTACGGTTGACCAATGTCTTGGGCGGGGCGTTTTCACCCCAATGGGCGGGCGACACGTTGTATTACATCGGTTATCGCGCCTCGGGGTTTGATGTGTTTATGTTGCCCCATCCCGCCCCTCTTCCTGTGACCGAGACCCGGACTCAGCCACAGCCGCCAGTCCCCACGCCACCACCCGCTACAATTACGACAACATCCCCACAGGAGTACTCGCCCTGGTATGGGTTGCAACCGCGTTGGTGGTTCCCGCATTTGCTGGTTGATAAACAACACGCCGAGGTGGGCGTGGTCAGCGCCGGCTGGGACGCCCTGCAATTGCATAACTATAGCGTTGACTTGGCCTATGACGGACGTAATCACTGGGCGGTGGGAGGTCTGGACTATATTTACAATCGGTATTGGCCGGTGTTGCACCTAGGCATGCAACGTCAATCGCAAATCTATTTAGATGCGCGGGATAACCCGACGCACTATCGTTTAGAAGATACGGTGGTGGGCGAGGTGATCCTGCCGTTTATCTCGTTGCAGGACCGTTGGGCGTTACATGGCGCGGCATTGACGGATCATGAATACGATACAAAAGTCGCCAGCGGGGTAAAACCGTTCGCGGATCTCAATGACGATATCCTTGGTTTGGGGATAACCTATCAGTCCGCGCAACGTTATCCAAAATCGGTGAGCCGCAACAACGGCCGTGATCTGCGCCTGGTGTGGGAAAGCAGCGATGCCATTGGCAACAGCAGCTACACCGGTACGGTAATAAAGATTGATTGGCGCGAATTTATTTCTCTGGGCGGACAACAGGTGCTCGGCCTGCGTTATGTCGAAGGCCATGGCAGCGATACCAGCCGTGTATTTCAACTCGGTGGTATTCAAAACAACACCAACGCCCTGCTGTATCTGCTCAATGGCGCGGCGGATCCGTTATTTAATATCCGCAAATACACCTTGCGCGGTTATAACCAGGGGTACACGGCCCTGATGGGTCGGAACATGCGCCTCGGTTCAATCGAATACCGATTCCCGATCCGTTTGGTCGAACGCGGCTGGATGACCCCACCACTGGGCCTGCATCAAATCCATGGGACGGTATTTTACGATCGCGGCGCGGCCTGGGATCGCGGCGCGCCGGATAAATATTACAGCGGGTTTGGTCTGGAAGCGAATGCCGAGGTGACACTATTGTACGAACTACGGGTGCAGGCCAGCCTTGGTTTGGCGCATGGACAGGATCGCGATTTGGGCGGCAATCAGCTCTATTTGCGCTTAGGACATAACTTCTAAACCTGCTATAGTTACTGACGTTATGAACAAAATCATGCCCCAACCTTACTTGTCGATCAACGAGTATCTTAAAGACGAAGAATACTCCGAGATTCGCCACGAATATGTCAACGGCCGTGTCTACGCCATGGTCGGAGGAACGGCGCGGCATAATCTCATTACAGGCACGGTTACGGCGTTATTACGTGAACAGCTGCGTGGAAAGTGTCATGTTTTCATGTCGGACATGAAAGTTCAAATCGATAGCGTATTTTATTATCCGGATGTGATGGTGGTTTGTAACCGTATTGATATGCAATCCCTCTACCAAACACAACCGGTGTTATTAGTAGAAGTATTGTCCGAAACCACCAAGTCGAAAGACCGGTTAGAGAAATTAGTAGCCTATCAAAGCATCAGCTCTCTGCAAGAATATCTTTTACTTGAGCAGGACAAGGTTCAAGCGGATGTTTATCGGCGGATTGATACTGCCTGGCATGTTCAAGCGGTCAGCGCGGGTGAAACTTTATATTTGGAATCGGTTGATTATAAATCCACGTTAGACATGGTGTACCAAGAAGTTTTAAGGCGTTAACCACGCATTAATACCAACTCAATCTGTTCGCGTGCTTGCCGCGCCAACCGTTGCCGGCCGCGTTGTTCTGGAAACAGGGGAGCGCAGAAATGCACCTGCACATCGGTATAGGGTTGCGCCATGACCGCGAGCAATTTAGCCACAAAATTATCTTTATCGATATACGCGGCGATACGATCCGTCCGACCCTGGCGTAAATACCGTAGAGCAATGGCCTGCACCGGCGTGGCGCTATCGATGGCGGCTTGAAATAATCCAGTGTGAAATTTTTTAACTTGGTCACCCAGTCCCGTCGTGCCTTCGGGGAAGATCGCCACCGGCCGTGTCTCACGCAAGGCGACGTCCAGGGCATCGACACTACGGTGGATCAAACTGCGTTTTGCGCGTTGAATAAACACGCTGCCGGTTAATTGGGTCAGCATACCGATGACCGGCCAGTAGCGTACAGTGTGTTTAGCCAAGAAGCGTACCGGCACGATGCTCGATACCACCGGGATATCTAAAAATGAAATATGGTTGGCGATAAACAGGGTGGACTCAACCCGCGGCCGATTAAACTGCTGAATACGCAAACCCAGTAGCGCGCAGCTGTATTGCATCCAGCGCTGGATCGCCAGCCTGCCCTGTGGGCTAAGATACCAGCGGGGTCCGCCAAGCATCCGCATACTGAAAATCTTAATCACCCCTAGGAGAAAATGCCCGCACAACCATCCGCCGCGCCAGAGGACACGAGTCAACACCCGTAGTGTATTCAACCGTTAGCTGCCCACGCGATCAAAGAAGTGACGAGTATAACGCGCGTTGATATGTTTGCAATCCAATAACACGAATACATCGGCGACACCGAAGGCGGCATCCAGGTAGGGTTCACCGCAGATCAGTGCGCCCTGCCGCAGATAACCTTTAAGCAGGGTCGGCAAAAGGACATTTTTTAAGACCGGTTCCTCGGGTAACAAACGTAACGCGACCAAGGGACGTACCTGTAGGTGCTGCGGTGCAAAGTGGTGGTCACGGACATGCTGCATTAAGGCGCCTAAATACCGATCGCCCAGGGATAGCGGTACACTGGCGCAACCGATCAGGTAATCAATTTTTTCAGCAACAACCAGCTTGGCGATCCCTTGCCACAACATGGCCAGGGCGGCGCCGCGACGGTAATCCGGGTGGATGCAGGTTCTGCCCACTTCCAGGAAACGCTGATGGCTATGGAGGATGTTGCTTAAATCGAATTCAGTTTCGGAATAGAACGAACCGGCGTGTCCACGACCCATATTATCCAACAGCCGGGTGGTGGCGATAATTTCACGGCTGTGATTGTCATAAACCGCTAGATGACGGCAATGATCGTCAAATTCGTCTTTATCGATGCCGGTTTCGGAACCGCGCAGATCAGCGCCCAGTTCATTGGCAAAGACGTTGTAACGTAACCGGTAACAGCTGCGTCGTTCAATGTCGTTGGATGCAACCACTACGCTGAAGCGCTCGGTGGCTGCGGCGTTTTGCAGTTCAAACATCGTACTGGCAGGTGTTGCCATAAAATTCTCCAAGGTGGTCAGGGTTAGAAATTACCGGTGGCATGTGACATGCGTGTGAATACTCAGTGACAGCCGTGTGAATCGTCGCAATATAATCCGTCTTCTCCACTGTACGGAGGCTGGGCTCTACAACCCCGTTATGTCACACAGTGACAATACACGGCAGTCTTGGCAATGCGGGAAAATTTAGTGTCGCCGATCGATAGGGAAGGTAGCGGGATGTGCTACTACGCGGCAATTTAATCTATCGAACGTATATTACGGAGTCACACGGAAAGGATGTCCCCCCACCAAGACACGCCGTCAATACATCCTGTAGGCTCGTCAGCAGCATCCCTGCGGCGGACGGTCTTGGTGGGAGGGTATCCTTTCCATACGCCTCATTAGTAAATGTCGCGCAGGCAAGCCCCGCCTTGTCTGAATTACAATTCTGCGTCAAGTTGCGGTGGGATACGGTCGAGTTGCCGATAGGCCAGGGCTTCGGCCAGATGGGTTTGGGTAATATTTTCAGATACGGCAAGATCAGCGATGCTACGCGCTACTTTGAGGATGCGGTGATATGCGCGCGCCGACAACCCCAACCGGGTAATGGCCTGGTCGAGAAATTCACGGCTGGGGGTGTCGATTTGGCAATGTAACTCTAATTCCGCGGGGGTGAGTTTGGCGTTGGGGTTGGTTTGCCGCTGCATTTGGATACCATGGGCCGCGCAGACGCGCTCCCGGATCAATGCGCTGGTCTCGGCCGGGCTGTTATGCCGCAGTTGATGCAGAGGCAGCGGCGGGACGGCAACGTGCATATCGATGCGATCCAATAAGGGCCCCGAGATCCGCGCGCGATAACGTTGGATCTGTTGTTCATTGCAATGGCAACGATGATTTGGGTGACCCAGATAACCGCAAGGGCAAGGGTTCATGGCGGCGATCAATTGAAACGCCGCCGGGAAGTCGGCTTGGCGCGCGGCGCGTGAAATAGTGATGTGGCCGGATTCCAGCGGTTCACGCAATACTTCCAGCACGCGCCGATCAAACTCGGGTAACTCGTCTAAAAATAACACGCCATTGTGCGCCAGTGAAATCTCGCCGGGCCGGGGATGGGAGCCGCCACCGACCAAGGCAATGGCCGAGGCGGTATGGTGCGGGGCGCGAAACGGACGCACCCGCCACTGATCCAAATCTACGCCGCGATGGCTTACCGAATAAATCGCCGCGGTTTGCAGCGCTTCGGCTTCACTCATCGGCGGTAGGATCCCCGGCAGGCGTTGCGCCAGCAAGGTTTTACCGCTACCCGGCGGACCGTATAACAATAAACTATGACCACCGCAAGCGGCGATCAACAAGGCGCGTTTAGCCCGTGGCTGGCCCACTACATCCGCCAAATCCAGCGAATAATGCGCCGCAATAGTAGTAAACGTGGCAGGAATCGCAGCGGGTAAGGCTGTTCGACCGCAGAGGTGAGCACACAAATCCAATAGATGGTCGGCGGCCAGCACATGAATGCCGTTGGCCAACAGCGCCTCGCTGGCATTCGCTACAGGTAAGATGAGTGTGCGCTGCTGGGCGCGAATCTGAATCGCCGCGGGTAATACACCGCGCACGGATCGCAGTGCGCCGGTGAGCGCCAGTTCGCCGATAAATTCGTAGTGCTGTAATCCGTCTAAGGGAATTTGTCCGCTGGCGGCGAGAATGCCGATGGCAATCGGCAGATCAAACCGCCCGCCCACCTTGGGTAAATCGGCCGGTGCAAGATTGATGGTGATGCGCCGCGCCGGGTATTCAAATTGACTATTGAGCAGCGCCGCGCGGACCCGATCCTTGCTTTCCTTCACTTCGGTATCGGCCAGGCCAACAATCGATAAACCCGGCAAACCATTGGCTAGGTGGACTTCAACCGTGACCGGCAGTGCGTGAATACCCGCTTGTGCGCGGGTGTGTATAACGGCGGTAGACATGGCGTCCTTTCCATGGGGCGATTAAGTGGCCTTGAGTGAAGACCATAGCGCGTCTTGCGGAGATTGACAAGTCAGTGGCGTCCTACAGATTTCCAACACCGATGAGTAATCCACGACACGTACTGCGGGCGTCAGAATCCATCACACTTGCCAGTTATTCGTCAGAGCGGATTGAATCTTTGTCCATAGTGGGCTGGCATAGTACTTCGCACTAAAATTAATCGATGCGGGGTGTGTGATGGATTTCGTGACGGACTTTACCTATTTCAGTATGGAGGAGGTATTACGCGAGGCGCGGCGGCTCTACGGGCGGAATAAATACGTCTGCCAGATACGGCTGGATAAGGCCGCCACTGATAGGCAGGAGATGCGGTTTTTTGTGACCAAGCCCCGGCATTTGACGCTTACCCAGCTGGGCTTACCGCTGCGGTTTAGAAATATACCCGTGGTGTTTAGTTTGGCAGCGAATGATTAATCGTGGCTTAGGGTGATCACGATGAACTGCCGGGCGGGGATTTCCTGACCAGTTCTTCCAAGGCGGAAAGTTTATCTTCCAGCACCTTGAGTTGTAGCTGGGCGCGTTCGAGTAACTGACGCTGCACCTCGAACTCCGTGCGGTTGACCAAGTCGAGCTTATTTAAGCCGGCGGCAAGGCTGGCTTGAAGATTATGTTTAACGTCCTCACGCCACTCCGCCAAGCCCTGGGGCAGGTTGCGCAGCACGTTGTTGATCAATTCATCGAAGGGGGAAGACATGGGTGAATGATACGGCGAGACACCCGTCCTGGCCAGGGTTTATGCTAAGTTGTTCGCGATTTTTTTGTTCACGACTTCATCGTGGCGCGGAAATTTCGTATGATACGGCCCCTATCTATCGGGATAGATCACCGGGAGTTGTCAGATGTATGTCGCTAAGCGTTTAATCCTTTGTATTGTCGCGGCAGCGGCTGTGATGAGCACCGCGGTTTACGCCGCCGAGTTGACGGCCAATGCCAGCCTCACCAGCAATTATGTGTTTCGCGGCTTTACCCAATCCGACAACGGTCCGGCGCTGCAAGGCGGTATCGATTACACCCCGGCCAACGGATTGTATGCCGGGGCATGGGCCTCGACGCTGGATTGTCCCGTCAATCAATATTGTTTTGGCAGCGGTAACGGCAAGGGCGGAGGGTTGGAAGTTGATCTGTATGGCGGTTATAGCCTGAAGTTAGCCAATAATTGGGGGTTCGATCTCGGCTACATTATGTACGAATACACCGACAGTAATTTGGACGCCAACCGCGAGGTTTACCTTGGGGCGCGTTACCAGGGTTTTAGCCTCACCTATTACAATGGTAACGACACCACCCCCGGCGCGGGGAATTATGGCTATCTCGATTTTAAAGTGAAGGTGGAATTGCCCGAAAAATTTTATTTAATCGGCCACTACGGCATGCTGAACCGTAAACACGGCGCCGACATCAACGACATAAGTTTTGGTGTGGCGCGCAGCTTTAAAGAAATTTGGGACACGGACCTCTCCCTCAGCGTTACCTCCGAGGATTACACCAATAAAGAGAAGTTTTTTCTCACCGCCACTAAACACTTCGATCTTAAATAAAGCGGCATAAAAAGTATACGCTCCACGGGTTGACTACAACCCGCGGGCGGCTAGGGGTTTGTACCCGGCGTATTCCGATCCATTTTAGTGCACTTCCCGGCACCATACCGTCTGTAAGCGCACCATTATTGTGCACGCCCCTCTCAAAATAATAGTAACTTATTGTTTACAATGCTTTTTTTAACCTGGCATAGTCACTGCACTTTGTCCCCTGTCAGATTAAGTACTTTTACTACAACACTATAAAAATTTACACACACAAAGCGGAGAGCACAACATGAAAACAACCCATTTAGTGGTAGGTATGGTATTAGCGTTATCAACAGTCAGTACAGCGGCTCAGTCCGCCGCGGCCTTCACCGGCAATATGAGTGCCACCAATAATTACATTTGGCGTGGTGTTACTCAAACCACAGATCAGGCCGCAATCCAAGGCGGTTTGGATTATGACTTTGGTAATAATTTTACGCTGGGCGCATGGACCTCGAATGCGGGTGCATCGGGTACCGAATTAGATATTTATGGCGCCTACAAATTTAATTTAGGTAAGGACAAGAGCATTGATGCGGGCGTTATCCATTACGCCTATCCAAGCGTTAATAACGCAGACTTCACGGAAATATTTGGAAAGTTTAGCCTCGATAAATTAGTCTTAGGCGCGTATTACACCGTCGCCAAAGATATTATTCCTGGTCATGCGGACAAAAAAAATGATATCTATCTGACCGCCGGTTACAGTATCGATCTAGGTAAAGATAAATCGCTGGGTTTAACCGTGGGCAATTACAGCTACGACGATCCGGCGATAAAAGACTATAGTCATTTCCGCGTTGCGTTTTCCAAAGCAGAATTTACCGCCGCCATCGATAAGACCGATCAAACCGGCCATGCTGGAGATCCACGTTTCACCGTCACGTATACCAAGAGTTTTGATTTGTAACAGGTGCTGGGCAATACGGCCCACGGTCGGTGCCGTGGGTCTCACTTAACGGAGGAAAGTTATGAAACTGGTAATAGCAATCATCAAGCCCTTCAAGCTCGATGACGTGCGTGAGGCCCTCTCCGAAATCGGGGTGCAGGGTATCACGGTCACCGAGGTGAAGGGTTTTGGGCGGCAAAAAGGCCACACCGAGTTATACCGCGGTGCGGAATACGTGGTGGACTTTTTACCCAAGGTGAAGGTTGAAACCGTGGTCAAAGACGGCATGGTGGATCAGGTGATCGAAGCGATCTCCAAGGCCGCCAATACCGGCAAGATCGGCGACGGCAAGATCTTTGTTTCCAACGTAGAAAAAGCAGTGCGTATCCGTACCGGCGAGTCCGGCGACGACGCGTTGTAAGGGGAGATAAACATTATGCGTAGCATTGTATTAAATAAATTCTGGGGCCTATTGACGGCCATGCTCATCGCGCTGTCACCGTTGCTGGTCAGTGCTGATGAAGCCAAACCGGCCGAGGTCACACCCGCCGCGGCGCCAGCCCCTATGGCTGCGATGACGACACCCGCCGCGGCCCCAACGCCCACCGTTAACAAAGCGGATACCACCTGGATGTTGATCTCCACGGCCTTGGTGATCCTCATGACCATCCCAGGTCTAGCCTTGTTTTACGGCGGTTTGGTCCGTTCCAAAAATATGTTGTCGGTATTGACCCAGGTGTTCGTGATCTTCTGCGTGATTGCGGTCCTATGGGCGATTTACGGTTACAGTTATGCCTTTACCGAAGGGGGCAGATTTATTGGCGGTACTGATCGATTGTTCCTCAAAGGTTTATTTACCGTCTCCGTGGAAAAGGGTGTGGAATTCGCCAATGGCGCAACCTTTAGCAAGGGTGTGGCCATCCCCGAAATTATTTTCATGGCCTTCCAGCTAACCTTCGCTGCGATTACGACGGCGCTGGTGGTGGGCGGTTTTGCCGAACGGGTTAAATTTTCCTCGCTGTTGGTCTTCTCGGTATTGTGGTTCACGTTCTCCTACTTGCCGATGGCCCATATGGTGTGGTTCTGGATGGGGCCGGACGGCTACACCTCGGCCGCCGCGGGCGATGCGATGAATCTCAAAGCCGGTTTCCTGTTCCAAAAAGGCGCCTTGGATTTCGCCGGCGGGACCGTGGTGCATATCAACGCCGGTATGGCGGCGCTGATGGGCTCGATTGTGATCGGCAAGCGGATTGGTTTTCCCAAGACCGCCATGCCACCGCATTCGCTGACCATGACCATGATCGGCGCGTGTTTGCTGTGGGTAGGTTGGTTCGGATTTAACGCCGGATCAAACTTAGAAGCTACCGGTATGGCAGCGCTGGCAATGGTGAATACCATTTTAGCCACCGCAGGCGCAGCATTATCTTGGTTGTTCGTGGAATGGATGATCAAGGGCAAGCCCAGTTTATTGGGTGGAGTATCGGGCGCGGTTGCCGGCCTTGTGGCCGTGACACCGGCCGCAGGTTTCTCCGGCCCGATGGGCGCCATCGTATTAGGTGCGGTTGCCGGTGTTGGCTGTCTGTGGGCCGTGACCAGCCTGAAGAAAATGCTGGGTTACGATGACACACTCGATGTCTTTGGTGTACATGCCATCGGCGGCATCATAGGCGCATTAGGTACCGGTATTGTGGTCAACCCTGCGCTGGGTGGGTCGGGCGTACCCGATTTCGTCAGCGGCACAGTAGCCACCTATAGCTTCCACGATCAAATGATCAGTCAACTGTGGGGCGTGTGTACCGTCATTGTATTGTCCGGTGTGGTCAGCTTCGTGCTGTTTACCGTGATCAAAATGGTGATGGGCTTACGTGTATCGGAAGAAGCCGAACGTGAAGGCTTGGATGTGGCCGAACACGGTGAGAAAGCCTATAACATGTAATAAGTACGGTAGTAGGGGGACAGACGTACGTCTGTCCCCCGTTTATAAAGTTTTAGTAAATTTTCTCCCGGCACGGTTTGCTGTGACTCGCTGTAAATACGTCCCTGTACGCTCGACGGCATCCTGCCTGCCGCGACACTTGTACTTCCCTGTACATCATCCCTGCGGCCGACGGTCACAGCAAACCGTGCCGGGAGAAAATTTACTAAACCAATACCGAGGCCGAATTTAATCCAATCTTTTTTTCTAAAGTACTACCTGTGTTCCCAGTTCAATCACTCGGTTAGGCGGCAGGTGAAAATACGCCGCCGCGCTGCTGGCATTGCGGTACATCGAGATAAATAATTTTTCCCGCCACAATGCCAATTCCGATCCCAGTTTGGGGATCAAGGTCTCTCGGCCTAAAAAATACGATAGATCGGCCAGGTTTACCGCTAACCCCTGTTGCTCGCAGGCTTGTAGGGCTACCGGCAAATTGGGTTCTTGCATAAAACCAAAGCGCGCCGTAACACTAAAGAATGGGGGTGTCAGTCGCGTAACGCTCACCGCCTGATCAACCGGTGCATACGGCACATCGATCGTTTCCACCGTGAGAAATATGACGCGTTGATGCAGGCTTTTATAGTGTTTTAAGCTGTGCAGCAGGGCTGAAGGCACCGTCTGCGGGTTGGGACTGAGAAACACGGCGGTTCCGGGGATGGTGGCGATAGTGTTGGTATTGATGCCGCGCAAAAAAACCTCGACCGAGACGGTATCCCGCGCCAAGCGACGGTTAAGTAACAGCCGCCCCTGTTTCCAGGTGACCATGATACTGAAAATCACCAGCGCCAGTACTAATGGAAACCAACCGCCATCGGCAATTTTAGTGAGATTGGAGCTGAAGAACATCCCATCAACCCACAAAAACACGCCGATCACGCCACTGCTGATCAATCCATGCCAGCGCCAAATGCGAGTGACTACCACATAGGCCAGGATCGTGGTGATCATCATCGTGCCGGTGACCGCGATGCCGTAGGCCCCGGCGAGATCGGTTGAGGAACGAAAGCCGATTACTAAGACCACAACCGCGAACAGCAACAGCCAATTGATGGCAGGTAAGTAGATTTGTCCCACGGTGTCCTCCGAAGTATGTAATATTTGCATCCGCGGCAGGTAACCCAGTTGAATAATTTGCCTCGTCAACGAGAAGGCCCCGGTGATCACCGCTTGCGAGGCGATCACGGTGGCGGCCGTGGCAAGCAGCACCATCGGGTACAGGGCCCAGCGTGGCGCGAGTAAATAAAACGGATTCTGAATTGCTTGGGGGACATCGAGCAGTAAGGCCCCTTGACCAAAATAATTCAGGACTAATCCTGGTAGCACCAACCCAAACCAGGCGAGTTGCACCGGTTGGCGTCCGAGGTGGCCCATGTCGGCGTACAGCGCCTCGCCGCCGGTGATGGCCAAGACCACCGCGCTTAACGAGAAAAAACTCAGTCGGGGATTGGCACTAAAAAATGTCAATGCGTAGTGGGGGTTGAGGGCGAGCAATACCTGGGGGTGTTGCACGATGCTCAATAATCCCAGCACACCCAATACCAGGAACCACAGCACAATGATGGGACCAAACCAACCACCGACACGGGCGGTGCCGTGTTTTTGCACCAAGAACAACACCAGCAGTACCAGCAATGAAATAGGCACCACGTAGTTTTTGACTGAGTCGGCGGCGATTTCCAGTCCTTCGATCGCTGATAGTACGGAAATAGCCGGGGTCAGCGCGCTGTCGCCATAAAACAAGGCGGCGCCAAACAATCCCAACAACAGCAGGTAACGGCCGAGGGGTTTGGTTTCGGTCACCCGTACTACCAAGGCCATCAAGGCGATGATGCCACCCTCGCCTTTATTATCGGCGCGCATGATGAACACGATGTATTTAATCGAAATCACCAGCAGTAGCGACCAAACAATCAGCGACAGTATGCCGAGGATATTCGCCGGGGTAATCGGCACCGGGTGGTGAGCCCCGCTAAAGATCGTTTTAATCGTATATAACGGACTGGTGCCAATGTCCCCGTAGACAACACCCAAGGCGACCAAGGCCAAGGGGGCGATGCGGGAGTTTTTTGCGAACATGCGGCTTCTACCTCGATTAAAGTTTGAAACGGTAGCCCACGCCGGTTTCAGTGAGAAAGTGTAGCGGCTGGGCCGGATCGATCTCTAATTTTTGACGCAAGCGACGGACGTAGATACGCAGATAATGGCCGTCGTCACCGTGTTGCGGGCCCCACACCTCGCGTAGCAGTTGCCGCTGCGTCATCACCTTGCCGGGATGGGTAACCAGCACGCTGAGTAGGCGGTATTCAATCGGGGTTAAATGCACCGGGTTACCCGCGCGGCTAATACTGCGATTGATAAAGTCAACGCAGACCTCGCCAAATTGCACCTGCGGTGCGCCATCCGGAGCGGCCGGATGGCGGCGGATCAACGCCCGGACCCGCGCCAATAATTCACCCACGCCAAACGGTTTGATCAAATAATCATCCGCGCCGCTGTCCAGCGCGGCGATTTTATCCTGCTCGTCGGTGCGTGCGGAGAGGATTAGAATCGGCATTGCCGACCAATGGCGCAATTCAGCAATAAGCTCGATGCCGTCCATATCGGGCAACCCCAGATCGAGAATTAACAGCGCTGGCTTACGCGTAGCGGCTTCGCTTAAACCACGTTTAGCGTTATCGGCCTCAAACACACGATAGTGTTCTTGTTCCAAGGACGCCTTGATAAAGCGGCGTATCGGTGGATCATCCTCGATCACTAAAATGCTGGTGTCATGCGCCACGGTCGCTACCTGCGTTCAGCCGATCACTTCGGGTTCAATCCGCGGGGGTGTCCCCCGAGGTAAACCAAAACTGATGCAACCACCCCCACCGGCGCAATTTTCCGCGCCAATAAATCCCTGGTGGGCCTCGATGATCGCTTTACAGATGGCCAAACCCAATCCCACGCCGGCCGTGGAAGATTCACTCGTGCCCCGCACGAACATCTCGAACACCCGGGTCATTTTATCACTTGGAAACCCCGGCCCCTGATCGCGCACACTGACACAGGCGTGGCTCGGCGTGGTATAGGCCCGCACTTCGATAACGGTGGTAGCAGGGGCATATTTGGCGGCATTTTCCACTAGATTGCACACCACCCGTTCGAGCAGTACGGCGTCGAATTGTACCAACGGCAATCCGGGCTCGAGGTGCACCTTGATGGTGTGCGCCGCCAAACTGGGTTTTAGCAGCTGTAAACTACTGGCAATGACATCCTCGTATAATTGCCACTCCTGACGCAGTCGCACGTTGCCGGCGTGTAAGCGCGCCATGTCCAATAAATTACCTAAGAGATGGCTCATCGCCTTGGCCTGATCGCGGATCACAACGGCCGTTGAACGCGAAAAATCGCTCATGGTCTCCTTGCTAAGCACCAAGGAATCCGCCAACCCCACCAGCGAGGTCAGCGGTGTGCGGATATCGTGCGACAACGCCGCGAGGATCGAACTGCGCAAACGTTCAGTGACAACTTGTAATTGGGTTTGATGGGCAACCTCGATAAAGTGGAGCCGTTCAACGGCAATGGCGATTAACGAGGCCACCGTGACCAGCACCTCACGTTCGGGTTGGGTAGGATTAAGGCGGATATTCCTGCCCGTGAGTAACATCACGCCGCGGATCCGCATCGGCGCTTTTAAGGGAATATAAACTTGGGAGACACCACGATCAGCCTCCAGCTCGCTATGAATCACTTCCCCTGATTCAAACGCCGTGCGCGCCAGTTGCATATTGATATAGTCAGTGGATACCTCGCCGAGGTGGTCGTGTTTGTCCAATAAGTGCAAGCTGGCGGTATAGGTCGAACCGGCGAGATAATGATTCAAGGCGGTACTGACTTGCGGCAAGGAAATCGCCCCCGCCAACGCGCGCGCAAGTTCGTATAGGCGTTGTGTTTGGGCCTCGCTATTGGAAGCGAGTCTGGCTTGGTGGTGCAATTTCGCGGTTAAATGCGCTGTCAACAAACCCACCGCCAACATTACACTAAAGGTAAGCAGGTATTGCAGGTCACCAACGGCGAATGAAAAACGCGGCGAGACAAAGAAAAAATCCAACAACCCAACGCTGATAACCGCCGCTACACTGGCAGGGCCGCGCCCATAGCCCCAAGCGATCAGGAACACTCCAAATAAATACAACAAGACGATATTCGCCAGCTCAAAATAATCCGTCAGCAGAATATTGATCAGAGTGATTATCCCGCAGGCCAGCAGCGCGGTAAGATAGCCGTACACCGGTCGCGAGGTAAGAGGTAGGCGCATAGGAAAATAATAGACACCCGGGTGTAAAAAAGGTGTTTAAAAGGGGTGGGTGGCTATAAAGAAGTTGTAAATTGTCAACGCTCACCAGGAATTGACCCACCTTCGCTCATTTCAAAATGACCCACTGGTGGTTAAGGGAATTAGTCTGCGTAGCCCAGAGGTAATGAAATGGAATCCAAGTAACATCACCACACGTGCGTCAGCAACCCGTTACCTCGATACCTGGTCATGCCGTTCATCCTTGCAGTGTTACCGTCCTTGTAATTCCGGATTCCGTTGCACTGCATCCGGGCTACGCCTGCTATGTTCAAGTAATCTGACCCCTTGATCCGCCATCTCCTTCTGGGTTTTGGCGAACGTCCAGAACGAATTTATAGCACCGACGGCACATTAGCAAAATCTGTGTTCTGACCGGGTTTCCCCAATGTGATCTACGTTTAGGAACAATTATTTAGTCCTCGCGAGTTGACATTGGAAAAAACAAAAAACTTTCCTTGTTCCTGAGTTTCCATGGAGATACCCCCGCAACTATGTCATCAATTCTAAGTTCTAATGCACTGCCAGGATCTATATTAATTTTTGGGTGTAATGAAATCCTTTTCCGTACATTTTTACTTGCCTTTTTCACGGCTTCAGTTTTATTCTTTGCCAAAACATATTCATTTTTTACAAAACCACAGGCTAAATCACCATCTTCTATTTTTAATATTATGTTATAAACCGAGAACATTATTTTAAAGACAGTCATGAATTAAAACTCGTCGACAATATCGATGACATCTTTAGGAATAGCTAATGGATTAAAAAAATCAACAACTTCAGCTAAATATGAATCGATGCAATCATCGCAATCGATATGTCCTGCTACTGTAACTGCTGTTGCCATACTATAAAAAATATGGCTCCCAGTGCGAGGATTTGGATGGTAGTGCGGTTGTTGTCCTTCATTTTGCCTGTGTGCTGGATCCCGAGTTGGACGTTTCTTTCCTTCACTCGCCGCTTTGGCAATTTCCCTTGCCTCTCGATGTGATGAGGCAAGTATGTCTTCACCTTCTTTTGATAGTTTTACTGCTTCTTTAAAAGTAGCCATTTCTAATTACTCATATAGGGCAAGCTAAACCAAGTTCACTGCATTCTGGGCCGCCTCTTTCTAAAACTTCTTCAATCACAGTATGGCCCGTTCCCACATAGTAAGCGTCACACATATCTGACATGCCTTGCAGACATCCCCAATATGCAGCTTCCATTGCTAAGCCGCTCTTGGCAGCGTTTGCGGGAGTGTCTGAGGCATTGGACCTTGTAACAGTCCATACGTCTCGTCCGTGAATTGTCATCAATCCTTCCCCGGATTCCGTTACACTCCATCCGGGCTACTCTTGCATGATCTCTTCCTTTCATTTATTCAATACTAATCTTAAATGATTTGTTTTCCTCTTTTGTAGCAAGCCTGATCTGATCACCGCCAGACTGAATTGTTAATATACAATTATTTGTCAGAGTAATTAAATCTTGATCATTTAGTTTGTCCCCAATAGTCAATTTTTTGTAGTTAGAAAAGTCCCCTTTGTAATAAACATAGATATCACCCTGGACATTAATTATGCTCGCTGGGTTTATAATGCTTATTATTTCATATCTGATTATTGGTAAAGATTCCTTGGTTACATGTGCTTCACCCTTATTTATCTCATCGGAACATGACAAAGGAGATATGCCACTCAAAACGATAAGTGAGATTACACTACAAATATGAAATTTATTATTCACAGCAACCATCACTCTGTTTGATATAAGAATAACTCGCTGTATAAGTTGTATAACTACCAATATGGACGCTCCAATCCTGCTTGTTAAATATTTTTCCAGAATATTTACATACAACTTCTGTTCTACAGTTACCTAGATAAATTTCATCACTCCCTACGAATGGTGCAAGCCCACCACCAACACTATAGTACGGCTTACATCCGCTAATTATAGCATCCATAATGTATGAGGGAACCCATGGACCTATTGGCATACCTGGAGGATACATTGAATTTTGTCCAGGTGGTACTGGAGTTGTTCTTGCATCTTGATTTGGATATGGATCTGGGGGAAAGGCCCCAGGTGAATATGGTCCAATAGCTGGGTCTAATCCAAATAAATCAAAATAATTTATTGGATTCCCACCCACATATCCATAAATATTCAATCCTCCTTTTAGTCCAATCGGATCAGAGGTGATATACCGCCCCGTCTGCGGATCGTAATAGCGGAAATAATTATAATGCAGCCCGCTCTCTTGGTCGAAATACTGCCCTGGAAACCGCAGGTTGAAGGTAAAATTCACGTCGGTGCCGTTGAGGCCGACGCTGGGCGAGGAGGTGCCGTAGGGGTCGGCATCCCAGTACCATACCAGGGTTTGGCGGGCGTCGGTGATGGCGCTG